>CAVSSU010000028.1:0-120877 GCA_963730565.1 uncultured Gammaproteobacteria bacterium | reverse complement strand
AGTTGTTCCGGCGTCATGGCCTTGACGGTGCCATAGGTGCCCACCGGCATGAACGCCGGAGTGTCGACCCTGCCCCGGGCGAATTCGAGCCGGCCGCGCCGCGCCGCGCCGTCGCGGTTCAGGAGCTCGAACCGCACGTTTCGTCCAATGCGTCAGCGGCCGGAGTCAGGAACATCGCGTCACCGTAGCTGAAAAATCGATATCTCGCCTGCACCGCATGGGCATAGGCGGCCAGCAGCCGTTCCCTGCCGACGAAGGCGGCGCAGAGCATGACGAGCGTCGATTCGGGCAGATGGAAGTTGGTCAGCATGGCGTCGATCACGCGGAACCTGAAGCCGGGCTTGATGAAGATCCGCGTCGTCCCCCGGTAGGGTTGCACGCAGCGCGCGGGCTCCGCGCCGGCGAGAGCGGCGTCTCGAGACTGCGCACCACCGTCGTACCCACGGCGACCACGCGGCCGCCCGCGGCGCGCGCGGCCTTGATCGCCGCGCACGCGGTGGCGCTCACCTCCAGGTGCTCCGCGTGCATTTCGTGCCGCTCGATATCGTCCTCCCGCACCGGCTGGAAGGTGCCCGCGCCCACGTGCAGCGTCACGAACGCCTGGCGCACGCCGCGCGCTTCGAGCTCGGCGAGCATGACGGCATCGAAGTGCAGGCCCGCCGTGGGCGCGGCGACGGCGCCCGGCTCGCGCGCATAGACGGTCTGATAGCGTTCCCGATCCGCCTCCTCGGGCGCGCGGTCGATGTAGGGCGGAAGCGGCACCTCGCCGAACGCCTCGAAGAATTCGAGCACATCGGCCGAGAACTCCAGACGGAACAAGTCGCCGTCGCGGTCGATCAGGCGCGCGGTGCGTCCTCCGGGCAGGCACACCGCGGCCCCCACCTTCAGGGTCTTGCTCGAGCGGGCGTGAACCAGCGCCGTGCGCGGCGTGAGCACACGCTCGAGCAGCAACTCGATCCTGCCGCCGCTTTCCTTCGTGCCGCGAACCCGGGCGGGCACGACGCGGGTGTCGTTGAACACCAAGAGATCGTCCGGGCGCAACAGCCCCGGAAGATCGCGGAAATCAAGGTCGCGCCGCAGCCCGCCGGCGCCGTCGAGCGCCAGCATCCGGCTGCCGCCGCGCGTCTCGGCGGGCCGCTGCGCAATGAGCTCGGTGGGAAGCTCGAAGTGAAAATCCTGGCGCTGCATCCGATCCATACTACCAAGCGCGGCAATCGTCCCCAGAAAATGGAACGATAATCGAATATACTGCGCTCCTGGCATGCCCGGATGGCGGAACTGGTAGACGCGCCGGACTCAAAATCCGGTGGTGGTGACACCGTGTGGGTTCGATTCCCTCTCCGGGCACCAGACTTAACTTGTGGGATCCCCTTGAATTTCTGCAGTCACTGCGGTTCGCCCGTCACCTCCAAAATTCCCGATGGGGATCATCTGCCGCGCTTCGTCTGCGCGAACTGCGGCGCGATCCACTATAAGAATCCGCTCCTGGTGCTCGGCTGCGTTCCGGAATGGCGGAACAAGATCCTGCTGTGCCGGCGGGCGATCGAGCCGCGTCTCGGATTCTGGACCGTGCCGGCCGGATTCATGGAGAACGGCGAAACCATGCAGGCCGCGGCCGCGCGGGAGTGTTACGAGGAAGCCCTCGCGAAAGTCGAGATCGGATCGCTCCTGGCCGTGGTCAACGTCACTCACGCGGGCCAGGTGCACGTGATGTTCCGGGCGCGCCTTTTGGCGCCGGAGTTCGCGCCGGGCCGGGAAAGCCTCGAGGTCGGCCTGTACGAGGAATCCGAGATTCCCTGGAACGATCTGGCGTTTCCGAGCGGCGAGTTCACTCTGCGGCGTTATTTCGCGGACCGGGCCAAGGGGCGGGAGGACTACCATTTCGCGGAGCTCACGCGACCGTTGAAATCCTCCGGTGTGGCAGAATAGCCGCCGCAACGAAATCTACTCAACTCACTAATTATCTCGAGAAGGGCAAGTCATGGCGTTCGTGGTCACTGAAAACTGCATCAAGTGCAAATACATGGACTGCGTGGAAGTGTGTCCGGTGGATTGCTTCCATGAGGGGCCGAATTTTCTGGTGATCGATCCCGATGAGTGCATCGACTGCACTCTGTGCGAACCCGAATGCCCGGTGGAGGCGATTTTCTCCGAAGAGGAGATACCGGCCGGCCAGGAGAATTTCCGTCAGCTGAATGCGGAGCTCGCCAAGAAATGGCCGGTGATCAGCGAGATGAAGGAGCCGCCCGCCGACGCCAAGCAATGGGAAGGCGTCAAGGACAAGTTGAAGCTCCTGGAGCGCTAGGGCGCCTGACGCGCCGTGGCTCGGCGCCCTCGCCGCTCGCGCGCGCCGCCGCCTGCAGCTGCTTGAGCGTCTGCAGGAGTTCCCGGGGCGGCATGTACCCGTTGATGAAATCACCCCCGTCGGTGACGATTGCGGGCGTGCCGCGCACGCCGATGCTCTGACCGAGCGCGTACTCCCGCGCCACCGGCGTCGCGCCGCAGGTCCTGTTCATGTCGAGCTCGGCCCCCGCCTTGGCGCGGGTGAGCGCCTCGTTCCGATCGGCCGAACACCACACCACTTCCGCCTTGCGCCAGCTTTCGGTATTCGGCCCCGTGCGTGGGAAAAACAGATAGCGCACACGGATACCGAGCTTGTTGATCTCCGCGATCTCGCTATGCAGCTTCCTGCAGTACTGGCAGTCGACGTTGGTGAACACCGTGATGGTATGGAGCGGATTCTTGGGCGAGAAAATCACCATCTGCGATTCGGGCACGGCGTCGATCATCGCGGCCCGCGCGCGCGCGCGGATGGCCTCGGTCAGATTGGCCCGTGTCGCCATGTCGTACACGTTGCCATCGAGGAAATACTTGCCGTCGGCGGTGAGGTAGCTCACGTCGGCGCCTTGCGTGAACTGGTAGATGCCGGCGATCGGCGACGGCTTCAGATCCTCGAGCTTCGAGCCGGCCGGCAGCAGCTTGAGCAGCGCCAGCCGTGGATCGGTGTGCGGATCCGCCGCCGCCGCTTGCGAATCCGTCGCCGGCGCGTCGGGCACTCCACGGGAAAGTGCGGCGCACGGCTGCGCGCCGGCGGCGAGCACCATGAGCGCGAAAATTACCCAGCTTGTGCGCATCGAATACTCCGGCGGGTGAGAGCGGTTTGGACTGTTTCCCGGCCAGGTGGTTCAGGAAATCGGAACATCGGCCGCGCGCCGCTCCGCGCGAAGCTAGCCGCGCGGATGGTGCTGAGGGTGAATCTCTTTCAGTCGCTCGCGGGCGACATGCGTGTAGATCTGGGTCGTCGAGAGGTCCGATGTGGCCGAGAAGCATCTGCACGACGCGCAAGTCCGCACCATGATTCAACAGATGCGTCGCAAAGGCGTGCCGCAATGTGTGCGGTGACAGTTCCTTTTCCACGCCGGCCTTCTTCGAGTAGCGCTTGATGATGTGCCAGAACGCCTGGCGCGTCATGCGATCGCCCCGTCGTGTGGGGAACAGGTAATCGGTCTGCCGCTCCAGCAGAATCTCCACTCGCGGCCCCTGCATGAACTGCTGCAGCCAGCTGACGGCCTCCTCGCCGAGCGGAATCAGCCGCTCGCGATTGCCCTTGCCGATCACGCGCATCACGCCCTGATTCACGTTGACCTGATTGTGCTTAGGCTCACCAGTTCCGAGACCCGCAGGCCCGTCGCATAGAGAACCTCCAGCATGGTGCGGTCGCGGTGGCCGAGCGGATCGGTCACCAGCGGCGCCTCGAGCAGCGAGTCGACCTCGGCCTCCGTGAGCGACTTCGGAAGCGAGCGCCCGATCTTGGGCATCGCGATCTGCGCAGTGGGGTCCACGGAGATCAAACCTTCGCGCACCATGAAGCGGAAAAATCGCCTGAAGCTCGACAATTGGCGCGCCGTGGACCGCGGACGCGAGCCGCCCTCGACCCGGGCGGCGATGAATCCCAGAAGCTCGATGCGCGTGGCCTTCAACAGCGCGCTGTCGCGCTCCTCGAGCCAGCGCGCCAATGCGGTCAAATCGGCGCGGTAGGCCGCGAGCGTGTTGGCCGAGAGGCCCCGCTCCATCCACACCGCGTCGAGAAATCGCTGCAAGGCGGGGTCTGCCGCATCCCGTGATGGAGGCACTCCCGCGCCCGAGCTTCGCGTATAAACCGACCGTTTCAGAGCCGTCGCCATATTTTCCCGCGTTCGAGCCGCACGAAATCGTGCTGTACGCGCTGTCGAGTGTCAGTATGCGAGCGGTGGTGGTGGGGGGGCGTGACCAGTCTCACAATCAGGGTTAAGTATTAACATAAGGAGAACCAGATCACAGAAGCCGAGCGCGCGACCCCCCTTGCAACGCCTGTATTCAGTTTATTGCATCATGCTGTTCATGGCATTGAGCCTGATCACGCTCAGCGTCAACCTGTTCCTGCCGAGCCTCAAGGCGCGTCGCCGGGTGGCGGGCGCGTTCTCGCGCTGGTTCTTCGGCATCGCGGGCATTCCGTTGCGAATCGAGGGATTGGATCGGCTTCCGGACGCGCCGTGCGTGGTGGTCGCCAATCATGCGAGCTACATCGACGGCATCGTCGCGGCGGCGGCGCTTCCACCGCAATTCGCGTTCGTCATCAAGAGGGAAATGGTGCGCGTGCCGCTCGCGAGCCTCCTGCTGCGACGGCTCGGCTCCGCCTTCGTCGAGCGGTTCGATCGCCACAAGGGCGGCTCCGACACCCGTCGCGTCTGGAAGCTGGCGGCAGCCGGCCAGTCGCTGGTGTTCTTTCCGGAAGGCACCTTCGATGCGACGCGCCAGGTGGGTCGGTTCCTGGGGGGCGCCTTTGCGACGGCCGAGCGGGCCGGCATGCCCATCGTGGCCGTGGCGATCCACGGCACTCGCGAAGTTCTGCCAACCGGCAGACTCATGATTCACCGCAGCCCCATCCGGTTCCAGGTGCTGGGCGTGATGACGCCCGACGGCGCGCGTCAGAAAAGCCGGGAGATGATCGCTGCCGCGGTGGGCGAGCCGCTCGCGCCCTGACCGGGCGTGGCGCCGACCGCCCTGGCGCGGTCACGTCGGGGAGTTTGGCGCGTCCGGGGTATAATCCGCTCTGCCCCTCTTTATGGAAGTTCATGCCATGAGCAGAGATCCACTCGTCATCCTGTCCGCCCGCCGCACCCCGGTTGGCGCCTTTCAAGGCGTATTTGCCGGCGTTACCGCACCTCAGCTGGGCTCGGTGGCCATCAAGGCGGCGCTCGCCGACTCCGGGGTCGCGCCCGGCGATGTGGATGAAGTGATCATGGGTTGCGTGCTGTCCGCAGGCCTCGGTCAGGCCCCCGCGCGGCAGGCGGCGCTCGGCGCCGGCATTCCGGCGAGCGTCCCCAGCACCACGGTCAACAAGATGTGCGGATCGGCCATGCGCGCCATCATGCTGGCCGGGGATCAGATCCTGGCCGGGTCGGCGCGGGTCATGGTGGCCGGCGGACTCGAGTCCATGACCAACGCCCCCTATCTCCTGCCGAAGGCGCGTGCGGGCTACCGCATGGGGCATCAAGAGGTGCTCGACCACATGTTCACGGACGGACTCCAGAGTCCCTGGGACGGCCAGCTCATGGGCTGCTTCGCGGAGGCGACTTCGAGCAAGTACGATTTTTCACGCCAGGCGCAGGATGACTTCGCGCGCGAATCGGCACGTCGCGCCCAGGCGGCGATCTCGAGCGGCGCGTTCACGAACGAGATCGCGCCGGTGACCGCCAAGACACGCAAGGGCGAAGTGGTGATCGACAAGGATGAGACGCCGGGCACCATCGACGTGGCGAAGATTCCCACGCTGAAGCCCGCGTTCCGAAAGGACGGGTCGGTCACGGCCGCGAGTTCGGCGAGCATTTCCGACGGCGCCGCGGCCGTGGTGTTGACGCGTGAATCGGTGGCCCGTGAGCGCGGTCTTACGCCGCTCGCCCGCATTCTCGGCTACGCGAGCTTCGCGAGGGAACCGGAATGGTTCACGCTCGCCCCGGTGGGCGCGATGCAGAAGCTTCTCAAGCAGATCGAGTGGCGCGCGCAGGATGCTGATCTCTACGAGATCAATGAGGCCTTCGCGGTGGTGACGATGGCGGCGATGAAGGACCTCAACCTGGAGCACGGCAAGGTGAACGTGAACGGCGGTGCCTGCTCGCTGGGGCATCCGATCGGCGCCACCGGGGCACGCCTCGTGACCACCCTGCTGCACGCGTTGAAGAGCCGCGGCAAGAAGCGCGGTATCGCGAGCCTTTGCATCGGCGGCGGCGAAGCGACGGCGATCGCCGTCGAGCTGGTCTGAAGCGCGCGGGCGCCGGCCAGGGATAGCCGTTGATGGGGGTGGGCATCCTTGCCCGACCATGCCCAGATCCATTGGCCATCCCTAGTAAGCAGCTTCCGTGGCTTAGAACCATGGTGTCCCCACTGAACAAAGCGACGTTCGCTCGTCAATCCCCTCAATGCCTCATCGGACGAGCCGCGTCCACCAGGTGGACAGGCATTGAGGGGATTGACGAGCGAACGTCGCTTTGTTCAGTGGGGACACCATGGTTCTAAGCCACGGAAGCTGCTTACTAGGGATGGCCAATGGATCTGGGCATGGTCGGGCAAGGATGCCCACCCCCATCAACGGCTATCCCTGGCCGGCGCCCGCGCGCTTCAGACCAGCTCGACGGCGATCGCCGTCGCTTCGCCGCCGCCGATGCAAAGGCTCGCGATACCGCGCTTCTTGCCGCGGCTCTTCAACGCGTGGAGCAGCGTGGTCACGAGGCTTGCGCCGGTGGCGCCGATCGGATGGCCCAGCGCGCAGGCGCCGCCGTTCACGTTCACCTTGCCGTGTCCAGGTCGAGGTCCTTCATGGCCGCCATCGTCACCACCGCGAACGCCTCGTTGATCTCGTAGAGATCAGCGTCCTGCGCGCGCCACTCGATCTGCTTGAGAAGCTTCTGCATCGCGCCCACCGGCGCCACCGTGAACCATTCCGGTTCCCTCGCGAAGCTCGTGTATCCGAGGATGCGCGCCAGCGGCTTCAAGCCCGGCTCACGTGCCATCGATTCGCGCGCCAGTACCACGGCGGCGGCGCCATCGGAAATGCTCGCCGAACTCGCCGCCGTTACCGTCCCGTCCTTCTTGAACGCGGGCTTCAGCGCAGGAATCTTCGATACGTCGAGCGTGCCGGGCGTCTCGTCCTTATCGATCACGAGTTCGCCCTTGCGAGTCTTCGCGGTCACCGGCGCGATTTCGTGCGCTGAACCCGCCGCCCGCGCCGGCGGCCTGGGCGCGGCGCACCGATTCGCGCGCGAAATCGTCCTGCGCGCTGGCGCGTGAATTCGTACTTACCCGAGGTGGCCTCGGCGAAGCAGCCCATGAGCTGGCCGTCCCAGGGACTCTGTAGTCCGTCGAAGAACATGTGGTCGAGTACCTCCTGATGGCCCATGCGATAGCCGGCACCGCGCCTTGGGAAGCAGGTAGGGCGCGTTCGTCATGGACTCGAGTCCGCCGGCCACCATGACCCGGCGCCGATCCGGCCAGAATCTGGTCGGCTGCCAGCATCACGGCGCGCATGGCCGAGCCGCACATCTTGTTGACCGTGGTGCCGGGGACCTCGCCGGAATTCCGGCGCCCGAGGACGCTTGGCGGGCCGGCGCCTGGCCGAGGCCGGCCGAAGCACGCAGCCCATGATCACTTCGTCGATGTCGGCGGCCGCGAATCCGGAATCCGCGAGCGCCGGCCTTGATGGCCGCCGAGCCGAGCTGCGGTGCGGTCAGGCCGGCGAAAACACCCTGAAAAGCGCCAACGGGCGTGCGGCGGGCGGACAGGATGACGATGGGATCTCGGCTCATGGCAAGCTTCCGTAAAGATGGGCGGGGCAATTATAACCCCGGACGCGCCAAACGCGCCCGACGTGACTGCGCCAGGGCGGCGGCGCAGCGCCCGGTCAGGGCGCGAGCGGCTCGCCGACCGCGGCGGCGATCATTTCCCGGCTCCGCTGGCGCGCGCCGTCGGGCGTCAGCACGTCCAGTATCTCGACCCGGATGGGCCGCGATGAATCATGATGCTGCCCGGCGGCAGAACTTCGCGCGTGCCGTGGATCGCCACGGCCACGATCGGCATGCTCGAGCGCTCGGCCGTCGTGAAGGCGCCGCCCAGGAACTTGACGCACCTGCGGCGCTCATCGAATGTGCCTTCCGGAAAGAACACCAGCGACTGGCCCGCCGCCGCCAGCTTCCAGACGCGACGGGTGTCGGAGCCGCCCTTGTGGCGGTCGAACCGCTCGACGAATGCGGAGCCGAGGCGCCGCAGCAGCAGGCTCGCGAGCGGCACGCGCACCATCTCCTTCTTGATGACGAACGCGAATTCGCGGCGGCAGCGCCGCCGCGGCGACGATGCCGTCGATGTAGCTCGCATGATTGGCGACGACCACGCACGGCGCGTCCGGCAGCCGATCCAATCCCTCGACTCGCAACGGAATGCCCGCGACGCCGAAGAAACCAGCGCGAGAACGCGCCCGCCACCCGGCGCGCGCCTTGAGGCTCGGCAGGAACAGGTTGATCGCTGAGCGTGATCAGGCTCAATGCCATGAACAGCACGATGCAATAAGCTGAATACAGGCGCTGCAAGGGGGGTCGCGCGCTCGGCTTCTGTGATCTGGTTCTCCTTATGTTAATACTTAACCTGTACTGTGAGACTGGTCACGCCCACCCGCAACCACCGCTCGCATACTGACACTCGACAGCGCGTACAGCACCATTTCGTGCGACTCGAACGCGGGAAAATATGGCGACGGCTCTGAAACGGTCGGTTTATACAAGCAGCTCGGGCGCGGGAGTACCGCCATCACGCGATGCGGCCGATCCCGCCTTGCAGCGATTTCTCGACGCGGTGTGGATGGAGCGCGGCCTCTCGGCCAACACGCTCGCGGCCTACCGCGCCGATTTGACCGCGTTGGCGCGCTGGCTCGAGGAGCGCGACAGCGCGCTGCTGAAGGCCACGCGCATCGAGCTGCTGGGATTCATCGCCGCGCGGGTCGAGGGCGGATCGCGTCCGCGGTCCACGGCGCGCCAGTTGTCGAGCTTCAGGCGATTCTTCCGCTTCATGGTGCGCGAAGGTTTGATCTCGCGTCGACCCCACCGCGCAGATCGCGATGCCCAAGATCGGCCGCTCGCTGCCGAAGTCGCTCACGGAGGCCGAGGTCGACGCGCTGCTCGAGGCGCCGCTGGTGACCGATCCGCTCGGCCACCGCGACCGCACCATGCTCGAGGTTCTCTATGCGACGGGCCTGCGGGTCTCGGAGCTCGTGAGCCTCAAGCACAATCAGGTCAACTTGAATCAGGGCGTCATGCGCGTGATCGGCAAGGGCAATCGCGAGCGGCTGATTCCGCTCGGCGACGAGGCCGTCAGCTGGCTGCAGCAGTTCATGCAGGGGCCGCGAGTGGAGATCCTGCTGGAGCGGCAGACCGATTACCTGTTCCCCACGCGACGGGGCGATCGCATGACGCGCCAGGCGTTCTGGCACATCATCAAGCGCTACTCGAAGAAGGCCGGCGTCGAGAAGGATCTGTCGCCGCACACCTTGCGGCACGCCTTTGCGACGCATCTGTTGAATCATGGTGCGGACTTGCGCGTCGTGCAGATGCTTCTCGGCCACAGCGACCTCTCGACGACCCAGATCTACACGCATGTCGCCCGCGAGCGACTGAAAGAGCTTCACGCTCAGCACCATCCGCGCGGCTAGCTTCGCGCGGAGCGGCGCGCGGCCGATGTTCCGATTTCCTGAACCACCTGGCCGGGAAACAGTCCAAACCGCTCTCACCCGCCGGAGTATTCGATGCGCACAAGCTGGGTAATTGTTCGCGCTCATGGTGCTCGCCGCCGGCGCGCAGCCGTGCGCCGCACTTTCCCGTGGAGTGCCCGACGCGCCGGCGACGGATTCGCAAGCGGCGGCGGCGGATCCGCACGCCGATCCACGGCTGGCGCTGCTCAAGCTGCTGCCGGCCGGCTCGAAGCTCGAGGATCTGAAGCCGTCGCCGATCGCCGGCATCTACCAGTTCACGCAAGGCGCCGACGTGAGCTACCTCACCGCCGACGGCAAGTACTTCCTCGATGGCAACGTGTACGACATGGCGACACGGGCCAATCTGACCGAGGCCATCCGCGCGCGCGCGCGGGTCGCGATGATCAACGCCGTGCCCGAATCGCAGATGGTGATTTTCTCGCCCAAGAATCCGCTCCATACCATCACGGTGTTCACCGACGTCGACTGCCAGTACTGCAGGAAGCTGCATAGCGAGATCGCGGAGATCAACAAGCTCGGTATCCGTGTGCGCTATCTGTTTTTCCCGCGCACGGGGCCGAATACCGAAAGCTGGCGCAAGGCGGAAGTGGTGTGGTGCTCGGCCGATCGCAACGAGGCGCTCACCCGCGCCAAGGCGGGGGCCGAGCTCGACATGAACAAGACCTGCGGCCCGACGCCGGTGGCGCGGGAGTACGCGCTCGGTCAGAGCATCGGCGTGCGCGGCACGCCCGCAATCGTCACCGACGGGCGGTGATTTCATCAACGGCTACATGCCGCCCCGGGAACTCCTGCAGACGCTCAAGCAGCTGCAGGCGGCGGCGCGCGCGAGCGGCGAGGGCGCCGAGCGCACGGCGCGTCAGGCGCCCTAGCGCTCCAGGAGCTTCAACTTGTCCTTGACGCCTTCCCATTGCTTGGCGTCGGCGGGCGGCTCCTTCATCTCGCTGATCACCGGCCATTTCTTGGCGAGCTCCGCATTCAGCTGACGGAAATTCTCCTGGCCGGCCGGTATCTCCTCTTCGGAGAAAATCGCCTCCACCGGGCATTCGGGTTCGCACAGAGTGCAGTCGATGCACTCATCGGGATCGATCACCAGAAAATTCGGCCCCTCATGGAAGCAATCCACCGGACACACTTCCACGCAGTCCATGTATTTGCACTTGATGCAGTTTTCAGTGACCACGAACGCCATGACTTGCCCTTCTCGAGATAATTAGTGAGTTGAGTAGATTTCGTTGCGGCGGCTATTCTGCCACACCGGAGGATTTCAACGGTCGCGTGAGCTCCGCGAAATGGTAGTCCTCCCGCCCCTTGGCCCGGTCCGCGAAATAACGCCGCAGAGTGAACTCGCCGCTCGGAAACGCCAGATCGTTCCAGGGAATCTCGGATTCCTCGTACAGGCCGACCTCGAGGCTTTCCCGGCCCGGCGCGAACTCCGGCGCCAAAAGGCGCGCCCGGAACATCACGTGCACCTGGCCCGCGTGAGTGACGTTGACCACGGCCAGGAGCGATCCGATCTCGACTTTCGCGAGGGCTTCCTCGTAACACTCCCGCGCGGCCGCGGCCTGCATGGTTTCGCCGTTCTCCATGAATCCGGCCGGCACGGTCCAGAATCCGAGACGCGGCTCGATCGCCCGCCGGCACAGCAGGATCTTGTTCCGCCATTCCG
This sequence comes from uncultured Gammaproteobacteria bacterium, assembly GCA_963730565.1. Classification (GTDB taxonomy): domain Bacteria; phylum Pseudomonadota; class Gammaproteobacteria; order Steroidobacterales; family Steroidobacteraceae; genus Bog-1198. Next base: position 109,418 of record CAVSSU010000028.1, on the reverse strand, counting down.
GAACGCAGCCGAGCACCAGGAGCGGATTCTTATAGTGGATCGCGCCGCAGTTCGCGCAGACGAAGCGCGGCAGATGATCCCCATCGGGAATTTTGGAGGTGACGGGCGAACCGCAGTGACTGCAGAAATTCAAGGGGATCCCACAAGTTAAGTCTGGTGCCCGGAGAGGGAATCGAACCCACACGGTGTCACCACCACCGGATTTTGAGTCCGGCGCGTCTACCAGTTCCGCCATCCGGGCATGCCAGGAGCGCAGTATATTCGATTATCGTTCCATTTTCTGGGGACGATTGCCGCGCTTGGTAGTATGGATCGGATGCAGCGCCAGGATTTTCACTTCGAGCTTCCCACCGAGCTCATTGCGCAGCGGCCCGCCGAGACGCGCGGCGGCAGCCGGATGCTGGCGCTCGACGGCGCCGGCGGGCTGCGGCGCGACCTTGATTTCCGCGATCTTCCGGGGCTGTTGCGCCCGGACGATCTCTTGGTGTTCAACGACACCCGCGTCGTGCCCGCCCGGGTTCGCGGCACGAAGGAAAGCGGCGGCAGGATCGAGTTGCTGCTCGAGCGTGTGCTCACGCCGCGCACGGCGCTGGTTCACGCCCGCTCGAGCAAGACCCTGAAGGTGGGGGCCGCGGTGTGCCTGCCCGGAGGACGCACCGCGCGCCTGATCGACCGCGACGGCGACTTGTTCCGTCTGGAGTTCTCGGCCGATGTGCTCGAATTCTTCGAGGCGTTCGGCGAGGTGCCGCTTCCGCCCTACATCGACCGCGCGCCCGAGGAGGCGGATCGGGAACGCTATCAGACCGTCTATGCGCGCGAGCCGGGCGCCGTCGCCGCGCCCACGGCGGGCCTGCACTTCGATGCCGTCATGCTCGCCGAGCTCGAAGCGCGCGGCGTGCGCCAGGCGTTCGTGACGCTGCACGTGGGCGCGGGCACCTTCCAGCCGGTGCGGGAGGACGATATCGAGCGGCACGAAATGCACGCGGAGCACCTGGAGGTGAGCGCCACCGCGTGCGCGGCGATCAAGGCCGCGCGCGCCGCGGGCGGCCGCGTGGTCGCCGTGGGTACGACGGTGGTGCGCAGTCTCGAGACCGCCGCTCTCGCCGGCGCGGAGCCCGCGCGCTGCGTGCAACCCTACCGGGGGACGACGCGGATCTTCATCAAGCCCGGCTTCAGGTTCCGCGTGATCGACGCCATGCTGACCAACTTCCATCTGCCCGAATCGACGCTCGTCATGCTCTGCGCCGCCTTCGTCGGCAGGGAACGGCTGCTGGCCGCCTATGCCCATGCGGTGCAGGCGAGATATCGATTTTTCAGCTACGGTGACGCGATGTTCCTGACTCCGGCCGCTGACGCATTGGACGAAACGTGCGGTTCGAGCTCCTGAACCGCGACGGCGCGGCGCGGCGCGGCCGGCTCGAATTCGCCCGGGGCAGGGTCGACACTCCGGCGTTCATGCCGGTGGGCACCTATGGCACCGTCAAGGCCATGACGCCGGAACAACTCGAGTCCGTCGGTGCGCAGATCGTGCTCGGCAATACGTTTCATCTGTACCTGCGGCCCGGCCTCGAGGTGATCGAGGCGCACGCGGGGCTGCACGGCTTCATGCATTGGCAGCGGCCGATACTCACCGACTCCGGCGGCTTCCAGGTGTGGAGCCTGAAAGAGATGCGCAAGATCACCGAGGAGGGCGCGAGTTTCCGGTCGCCGATCGACGGCTCGCCGGTGTTCCTATCGCCCGAGGAATCGATGCGCATCCAGAGGGTGCTCAGGTCCGATATCGCGATGTGCTTCGACGAGTGCACGCCGTATCCGGCGACCGAAGCCGAAGCTCGCGCTTCCATGGAGAGGTCGATGCGCTGGGCGGAGCGCGGGCATCGCGCTTATACCGAGGCCACGCCGCCGGGAACGCTGTTCGGCATCGTCCAGGGCGGGGTGTACGAAAGCCTGCGGGCGGCCTCGTTGACGGCGCTCGAGGACATCGGATTCGCGGGGCTCGCGATCGGCGGCCTCGCGGTGGGCGAAAGCGAGGAGGAGCGGCTTCGCGTCCTCGAGGCGCTGGTTCCCTCGATGCCCATGCACAAACCCCGCTATCTCATGGGGGTGGGGCGTCCGGAGGACATCCTTCAGGCCGTGCTTCGCGGCGTTGACATGTTCGACTGCGTCATGCCGACCCGCCATGCGCGCAACGCCCACCTCTTCACCCGAACGGGCGTGATCAACATCCGTAATGCGGCGCATCAGAAGGACACCGGCCCGATCGAGGCAGGGTGCGGGTGCTACACCTGCCGCAATTACAGCCGAAGCTATTTGAGACACCTGGACAAGTGCGGCGAGATTCTCGGATCGCACTTGAATACCGTGCACAACCTGTATTTCTACCAGCGACTGATGGCCGAGATCAGGGCCGCGATCGAGGCCGGCCGCTTGAGCGCCTATGCCGCCGAGTTCTACGCGTTGCGATCGCAACCCCCGGAGCCGGGCGGCTGCTAGCCCGTGGCTCCCGGTTCGGCGTCCTGTATACTGCCCGGCTTTGTGTAGCGGCGTGCGCCGCGAAAAGTGGATGTAAACGCTATGGATTTCTTCATCAGTGCAGCGCATGCCCAGGCGGCGGGCGGGTCGGGTCAGGGCGGCATCATCGCATTCCTGCCCCTGGTCATGATCATCGTGGTGTTCTACCTCTTCCTGGTACGCCCGCAAAACAAGCGCGCCAAGGAACAGCGGGAGATGCTGACCAAGATCGCGGCCGGCGACGAGGTGGCCACCGCCGGGGGGCTGCTCGGCAAGGTGGTCGAGGTGGGTGATCAATATCTGACGTTGGAAATCGCGAACGGCGTGAACGTCAAGCTGCAGAAATTCCAGGTCTCGCAGCTTCTCCCCAAGGGGACGGTCAAGGGCGCATGATTTCTTATCCGCGCTGGAAGATTGCGCTGGTTGCGATCGTGCTCGCGATCGGAATTTTCCTGGCGCTTCCCAACTTGTTCGGCGAGGAGAGCGCGCTGCAATTGGCGCGCGACCGCGCTGCCGTGCTGCCGGGCGACCGCACCGACATCGAGACGCTGCTCGAGTCGAAGGGCGTCAAACCGACGGGATCCTTCCTGGATCAAGGCCGTCTGACACTGCGCTTCGCCTCCAAGCAGGACCAGCTGAAGGCGCGCGACATCATCGCGGAAGCCCGGCAGAACGACTTCACCATCGCCCTCTCGCAGGCCTCGCGCGTACCGGATTGGATGCGCAGCCTCGGCTTGAGCCCGCTGAAGCTCGGCCTCGATCTGCGGGGGGGGGTCTACCTCGTGTACCAGGTGGACGTTGCCGGCGCCGTGAAGCAGCAGCTCGACCACCGGGAACAGGATTTCCGCGCGTCCCTGAGAGGCGCGCGCATTCCGTATCAGGATGTCCAGGTGGACTATCCGGCGAACCGCGTGCGCGTCCTGTTCCGCGACGACGACAGCCGCACCAAGGGCAAGGCGGCCATCCTCGCCGACAACCGGAACCTCAATTTGACCGACGTGACGGTCGATGGCGCGCCGGCGCTCGAGCTCGTGCTGACGCCGCAGGAGATCAAGGATCGGCAGGACTACGCCGTGCAGCAGAACATCGTCATCCTGCGCAACCGCCTGAACAGCCCCGAGCTCGCGGTGTCCGAGCCGCAGGTCGCGCGCGAGGGCGTCGACCGGATCGCCATTCAACTGCCGGGACTGCAGAACTCCGCCGAGGTCAAGAAGATCCTGGGCAAGACCGCGACGCTGGAATTCCGCATGGTCGACGAGTCGGACAATCCGCTCGAGGCGGCGGCCACCGGCCATGTGCCCCTGGGATCGAAGCTCTACTACACGCGCGACAAGCAGCCGGTGCTGTTGAAGCGCGATGTGGTGGTCACGGGCGATCAGCTCACCGACGCCTCCTTTCAGCCGAACACGCAGGACGGCCCTGCGGTGTCGGTGAGCCTCGATTCGCGCGGCGCCTCGAAGATGCTGAAGAACACCGAGGAGAACATCGGCCATCTGATGGCCGTGGTGTTCATCGACCGTTCGAGGGAAAAGAACGCACAGGGCGTCGAGGTGGACCGCACCACCGAGGAGGTCATCAACCGGGCCACCATCCGCGGCGTGTTCAGCAACAACTTCCAGATCACCGGCGTGAATCCGATCGAAGGGCGCGAGCTCGCGCTCTTGCTGCGCGCCGGCGGCCTTGCAGCGCCGTTGACACCGGTCGAGGAGCGCGCCATCGGTCCGAGCCTCGGCCAGGACAACATCGACAAGGGCCGCAACGCCATGGTGTACGGCATGCTCGCCGCCTTCATCTTCATGGCGGTTTATTACAAGCTCTTCGGCGTGATCGCCGACGTGGTGCTGCTCGCCAACGTGATCCTGCTGATCGCCTTGCTGTCGATGGTGGGGGCCGCCCTGACCTTGCCCGGCATCGCGGCGGTGGTGCTGACGGTCGGCATGGCGGTCGATGCGAACATCCTGATCTACGAGCGCATCCGCGAGGAGCTGCGCAACGGCGTGTCGCCGCGGGCGGCTATTTCGGCCGGATTCGAACGTGCGTTCTCGGCCATCTTCGATTCCAACATCACGGCGGCGATTGCGGGATTGGTGCTGTGGTTGTTCGGCGCCGGCGCGGTGCGCGGCTTCGCGGTGGTGCTGGTGCTCGGCATCGCCACGTCGATGTTCACTTCCCTGATGGGAAGCCGTGCCCTGGTGCAGATCATTTACGGCGGCAAGCGCAAGGTCGAACGTCTGTCGATCTGAAGACATAAGAGTTCGATCCGAGGTCATTCATGGAGTTTTTTCACAAGGTAACGCGCTTCCCGTTCATGAGCACCCGCAAGGTGTGGTACGGGTTGTCCGCCGTGCTGATCGTCGCCTCCTTCGCCCTGGTCGCGGTGCGCGGACTGAATCTCGGCATCGACTTCACCGGCGGCGTGGTGGTCGAGACCAATTTCCCGCAGCCCCCCAACATCGAGCAATTGCGCACTGCCCTCGCGAAGGCGGGGATTTCCGAGGCGCAGGTTCAGGCCTTCGGCAGCTCCCGCGATATTCTCGTGCGTCTGCCGCCGGATCCGAGCGCGAAGGGCGCGGAGATCGGCGCACGCATCCTGGACGTGTTCAAGAGCGCGGATGCGGGCGTGAAACTGCAGCGCACCGAGGTCGTCGGGCCGCAGGTCGGACAGGAACTGTTCGTGAAGGGCGCCCTGGCGCTGGTGGCGACGCTGGTGCTGATCGCGGTCTACGTGCTGTTGCGCTTCACCTTCAAGCTCGCGCTGGGCGCAATCCTCGCGGTGCTGCACGATCCGATCTGCGTCGTGGGGTTCTTCGCGGTCTCTCAAATCACCTTCGATCTCACCGCGATCTCCGCCATCCTCGCGGTCATCGGATATTCGCTCAACGACACGGTCATCGTTTTCGACCGGGTGCGCGAGCGGGCGCGACATGCACGCAAGCTCCAGGTCTCGCAGGTGATCGACGAGTCCATCAACCAGACCCTGTCGCGAACCCTGATGACCAAGCTCGTCACATTGCTCGTGGTGGTGTTCCTCCTCGTGTTCGGCGGCGAGACCCTGCACGGATTCTCCGCGGCCCTGGTGATCGGCATCATCGCGGGAACGTATTCGTCGATCTACATCTCCGCCGCGCTCGCCCTGGATTTCGGCCTGCGCACCGATGATCTTCTCGAGCACAAGCTCACCAAGCCCGAGGAAATCGACGGACTTCCGTAGAGGCTTGCCGAGGGCCGGCCGGTTTGCGTTGATCGGCGGCGATCCCTAGAGTCGCGGCATGGAGCTGTTTCTCGATCCGCAGGCGTGGCTCTCGTTCCTGGCGCTGTCGCTGCTCGAGGTGGTTCTCGGCATCGACAACATCATCTTCCTGGCCATCCTGGTCGACCGGCTGCCGGAGGCCCGGCGGCGCAGCGCGCGGTACCTCGGCCTGAGCTTCGCCGCGATCACCCGGATCGCCCTGTTGCTGTCGGTGGTGTGGCTCACGCGGCTGCGGGCGCCGCTCTTCCACTGGTTCGACGAGGATGTCTCGGTCCGCGATCTGGCGCTGTTCGGGGGCGGCATTCTTCTGGTGGTGCAGAGCGTGAAGGAAATCCGAGACATGCTCCGGCATCGGACGGCGCGGCGGGAAACGGGCTCGATGCGGGGCTATTGGCTGATCATCGCTCAGGTCGGAGTCATCGACATCGTGTTCTCGTTCGACACGGTGTTCACGGCCGTGGGCCTGTCCAACCACGTGGAAGTGATGGTGGCCGCCATTCTGGTCTCGGTGGCCGTGATGATGGCGGTCTCCGCAGGCGTGGGCGCCTTCATCAATCGCCATCCGACCATCAAGACCCTGGCGCTCGCGTTTCTCGTGCTGGTCGGCATCGCGCTGCTCGCGGAGTCGGCCCACATCGAGATTCCCCAGGGTTACCTGTATTTTGCGATGGCTTTCTCAGGGGCGGTGGAGTGGGTCAACATCCGCTTGCGACGCCAGGGGTAACGTGTAGAGTGCCGTAATCCTCAAGGCTGCGCCGGGTCCAGAATATGAATCTAAAAGGGATGTTAGCGACCAAGCCGATTGCCGCATATCAGCGGGAGGCCTCCGACGAAGGCTTGAAGCGGGCGCTGGGCATCCCCTCGCTCATCGCCTTCGGCATCGGCGGGATCATCGGCACGGGAATCTTCGTGCTCACGGGGGTCGCGGCGGCGACTCACGCCGGCCCGGCCATCGTGATTTCTTTCATCATCGCCGGCATAGGCTGCATGTTCGCGGGGCTCTGCTACTCGGAGTTTGCCGCCATGGTGCCCGTCGCCGGCAGCGCCTATGCCTACAGTTACGCGACCCTCGGCGAACTGGTCGCCTGGTTCGTCGGCTGGAACCTGATACTGGAATACATGATGGCCTGCTCGACCGTGGCGGCGGGATGGAGCGGCTACTTCATCAAGCTGCTCGATCACTTCCACGTCAACTTCATTCCCGCCGCATTGAGCTCGGCGCCGTTCGAAACGTCCGGGCCGGGAATTCAATTCCATACCACCGGTGCCTATGTGAATCTGCCGGCCATCGTGATCATCGCGGCCGCGACCTGGCTGTGCTACCGCGGCATCAAGGAATCGGCGGTCGTCAACACGATCATCGTGGCCGTGAAGGTGAGCATCGTGCTCGCCGTCATCGTGTTCGGTGCGTTCTACGTCAACACGGCGCACTGGTTCCCGTACATCCCGGCCAATACCGGGGAATTCGGGCATTTCGGCTGGAGCGGCATATTCCAGGCATCGGCCATCATCTTTTTCGCCTATATCGGCTTCGACGGGGTCTCCACCGTCGCCCAGGAAGCGAAGGATCCGCAACGCGGCATGCCCATCGGCATGCTCGGGAGCCTGGCGATCTGCACGGTGCTCTACATCCTGATGTCCAGCGTTCTCACGGGGCTCGTGCCTTTCCAGTCGCTCAACGGTGCGGCGCCGGTGGCGATCGCGCTCGAGGCGCACCCCCAGCTCTCCTGGCTGTCGTTCTGGGTGATCCTCGGTGCCTTGTTCGGCCTCACGTCGGTGATCATCACCATGATCATCCCCCAAGCCCGTATCTGGCTCACCATGTCGCACGACGGGCTGCTGCCGAAGGTGTTCGGATCGGTGCACCCGAAGTACCGCACGCCGCATATCTCGACACTCATCACCGGCGTGGCCGCCTCGCTCGCGGCGGGCCTGGTGCCTCTGGGCGTGCTCGGCGAACTCGTGTCCATCGGCACGCTGATCGCCTTCATCGTGGTATGCGTCGGCGTCCTGGTGCTGCGCTATACGCGCCCGGATCTCCCGCGGCCATTTCGCATCAAGGGGGTTTGGGCGGTATCGCTGCTCGGCGTGCTGTTCTGCTCGGGGATGGCCTATTCGCTGCCGAACGAAACGTGGTGGCGGCTGCTGGTCTGGAGCGCGCTCGGGATCTTCATGTACCTGGTCTACGGCTACCGGCACAGCAAGCTGCGCAACGGCGCCGAGGCCGAAGGCCGCGAGGCGGCGGAGCTCACGGCGGGGCGACGCTAGCCGCGGAGCCGGATCTCAAGCGCGAAGCGCTGCGGGCGTGAGAGGTCCGAGCGCATCGAGCAGCTCCTGGTAGACCTTCGGGGTGCCGGCGACGATGTTGGGCCCGAGCGCGTATTCGGAGCCCGTGGGGGTGCCTACGCGGCCTCCCGCCTCCTGGATCAACAACGTTCCGGCCGCCGTGTCCCAGGGCGCCAGCCCGAATTCCCAGAAGCCGTCGACGCGGCCCGCCGCGACGTACGCGAGGTCGAGCGAGGCGGCGCCCGGACGGCGCACTCCGGCCGCGACATTCATCACGGCTTTCAAGATCGCGAGATAGTCGTCGATGTGTGCGGCTGCCATCCGGTAGGGGAAGCCGGTGCCGATGAGAGCGCCTTCCAGCGTGCGCTGCGTGCTGACGCGGATCTTCTTGCCGTCGAGCTGGGCGCCGTCGCCGCGTGAGGCGGTGAACAGCTCCTGGCGCAACGGATCGTAGATGACCGCGTGCTGGAGCCTGCCGCGGTGCTCGACCGCGATCGATACGGCGAAGGTCGGGAATCCGTGCAGGAAATTCGTGGTGCCGTCGAGCGGATCGATGATCCACACGTACTCGCTCTCGCCGGTGCGGCCGCTCTCCTCGCCGTGGAATGCATGATCGGGATGAGCCCGTCGCACCGTCGCGATGATGTCCGCCTCCGCCTGCCGGTCGATGTCGGTGACGAAGTCGTTGCGGCCCTTGGTCTGGATCTTCAGTGAATCGAGACGGGACATGCTGCGGACGATCAGGTCGCCGGCCCGGCGCGCGGCGCGCACGCCGATATTGAGAAGTGGCTGCATAATGACGCGCTAGAATAACAGAGCATGACCGCTCTCGTTCGCGTCGTACTCGTCGATCCCAGCCATCCCGGCAATATCGGATCGGTGGCTCGCGCCATGAAGAACATGGCGCTCGATGACCTGGTCCTGGTGAGACCCCGCTCGTTCCCGCACGCCGATTCCATCGCGCTCGCGGCGGGCGCCGACGACATCCTGGCGCGGGCGCGCGTGGCCAGGACCGTGGCGGAGGCGGTAGAGGACTGCGGGTTCGTCGCCGGCTCGACCTCGCGCCCGCGCTCGTATCACTGGGAATTCACCACGCCGCGCGACGCGGCGGCGCGGGTGGTGGCGCTTCCCGGGGAGAATCGGGCGGCGCTCTTATTCGGCTCGGAACGCTATGGCCTCGGCAACGAGGATCTGGATCACTGCAATGTCCTCATCCGAATTCCGGCCAATCCCGATTATTGCTCGCTCAACCTTGCGATGTCGGTGCAGCTCCTCGCCTACGAGATCTTCATGGCGCGCGAGCAGCCGCAGTCGCGCGTGCAACTGGAAATGCCCCTCGCTTCCTCGGGCGACATGGAGCGCTTCTATGCGCATTTGCAGTCGGTGCTCGGGGAGATCGAGTTCGAGGATCGCACCGGCTACCTCATGGAGCGGCTGCGCCGGCTGTTCAATCGCGCCCAGCTCGACGGCAACGAGCTCAACATCCTGCGCGGCATATTGAGCGCGGTTCAGGGCCGGCGCCGCCGCGCGGGGGCGAGCCCGCGCCAATGAGCTCCCCGGTCGCTTACCTGGATTACGCCGCGACGACGCCGGTCGCGCCGGAGGTGGCGCTGCGCATGGGGGAGTGCCTCACCGCCGACGGCGCGTTCGGCAATCCGAGTTCGGTGAACCACGAATACGGCGCGCGCGCGGCCGAGCGGGTGGAGTCGGCCCGCGTTCAGGTGGCCGCATGCGTCGGCGCGGAGCCTGCCGACGTTGTGTGGACGTCGGGAGCGACCGAGGCCAACAACCTCGCCATTTTCGGCGCCGCGCACTATTACCGGGGCTCCGGCAGGCACATCATCACCGCGCGCACGGAGCACAAGTCGGTGCTCGATTCCTGCCGCGAGCTCGAACGACGCGGATGGCGGGTCACGTACCTGTCGCCCGGCTCCGATGGGGTGCTGGAGCCGGGGCGAATCGCCGAGGCGCTGGAACCCGAGACGGTGCTGGTGTCCGTGATGCACGTCAACAATGAAATCGGCACGGTTCAGGACCTCGCGGCGATCGCCGCCGTCTGCGCACGCTCCAGCCAGGCGCGGCTGCACGTCGATGCTGCGCAGAGTGTGGGGAGGATTCGATTGGACTTCGCGGCGCTCGGCGTAGACCTCCTGTCGCTCTCGGCCCACAAGGTCTACGGGCCCAAGGGCGCGGGCGCCTTGATCGTGTCCCGGCGGCGGGCCGTGCAACTCGCCCCGCTGCTGCACGGCGGCGGCCAGGAGCGGTCGCTCCGGTCGGGAACGATCGCAACGCACCAGGTGGTCGGGATGGGAGCTGCGTTCGCCCTGGCGGGCGCCGAAACGGTGCGCGAGTACGAGCGCATCGGCGCGTTGCGAGAGCGTCTCTGGCAGGGCATCAGCGCCCTGGGCGGCATCTGGCGCAACGGCGATCCGTCGCGGTCCGTGCCGCACATCCTGAATGTGTCGGTCGAGGGCGTGGAAGGCGAAAGCCTGGTCGCCGCCGTCGGCGCCCGAATCGCGGTGTCGACCGGCTCGGCCTGCACCTCCGCCCAGCGCGAGCCCTCGTACGTCCTGCGGGCGCTCGGGCGCGACGATCGTTTGGCCGAGAGCAGTCTGCGCTTCAGCATGGGCCGCTACTCGAGCGCGGCCGACATCGACACGGCGATCGACGCCGTGACGAGCGCCGTGAAACGGCTGCGCAGCATCAGCGGCCGATGATCTACAGCGAGCTCACGCGGCGCTACTTCGAGCACGCCGCCTGCGCGGGTGAGGCGACCGGCGCGGATTGGTTCCGCGGGGAGGCCGGGAGCCGCGAGCGGGGAACCTGGGTGCAATTCGATGTGCAGGTGCAGTCAGCGGATGCCGGCGGCTGCGTCGGGGCCGTGCGTTTCCTGGCGTTCGGCTGTCCGCACGTGATTGCGGTCTGCCAGTGGCTGGCGGAGCAGGCGATCGGGCTGGCTGTGGAGCAGCGGCTGCCGGAGAGCGTCCAGGCGCTGCGCACGCGGTTCGAGGTCCCGGTCGAGAAGCTGGGCCGGCTGCTGATCGTGGAGGACGCCTGGGAGGGCGCCATGCGGGGCGCCGTTTTGCGGCGCAATGCATGACGATATGCTTAAAAATGCGCTCGAGTTCCCGTGAGGAGCGGCCATCGGAGTGTACTATCAGTGCTTGAGAGGCGATCAGAGGATTACCGGATATGGCGATATCATTGACGGAATCGGCGGCCGAGCGGGTGCGATCGCATCTGGCGAGGCGTGGCGCCGGGCTGGGGCTTCGGATCGGCATCAAGAAGACCGGTTGCTCGGGGTTCGCCTATGTGGTCAATTACGCCGACGAGGTTCATCCCGGCGATGTGGTCTTCGAGGAGCGCGGGGTCAGAGTCGTGGTCGACTCGGCAAGTCTGCCGTTGATCGACGGCACCCTGGTCGATTTCGTCAAACAGGGCTTGAACGAGGCGTTCAAGTTCCAGAATCCGAAAGCCAAGGGCGAATGCGGTTGCGGAGAGAGCTTCAGCGTATAGTCGGGCTGGTTGCTCGCCGCAAGGCGCCGGCGAGCGGTTTTTCCAGGTAATACAGGCACTTCGGCGGATCGAGCCAATTGCCTGGCAGGGCCGCCTCCAGTACACTTCGCGGTCTTTGTCGGGCCCTTCCGAGGGCCTCTCCCGCAACTGACCCGAGGATCATCATGCCCAGCGAGCGCACTCTCTCCATCATCAAGCCGGACGGCGTCGGCCGAAATCTGATCGGCGAGGTACTGAATCGGTTCGAGAAGGCGGGATTGAAAGTGATCGCCGCGCGCATGATGCACCTCTCCCAGAAGGAGGCGGAGGGCTTTTATGCGGTGCATCGCGAGCGCCCGTTCTTCAAGGACCTGGTCAAGTTCATGACCTCCGGCCCGGTTCTGGTGCAAGTGCTCGAAGGCGAAGGGGCCATCGCGAAGAACCGCGAGGTCATGGGGGCGACCGACCCCAAGAAGGCGGCCAAAGGCACGATCCGCGCGGACCTCGCGAGTTCCATCGACGAGAACGTGGTGCACGGCTCGGACGCCGCCGACACCGCGGCGCGCGAGATTGCATATTTTTTCCGTGAAATTGAGGTCTGTCCGCGTACGCGATAGCGTATGCGCGAGTACCCCTTTGAGGCTCGAGGCATCTTCAGTGGTCGCTGAGCGCGTAAATCTTCTCGGCTTGCCGCGGCAGGAGCTCGAGGCGTTCGTCGCCGAGCGCCTCGGCGCGAAGCCGTTCCGCGCCCGGCAGCTGATGAAATGGATCTATCGAAAGGGCGCCGCGGATTTTTCCGCCATGAGCGATTTGAAGCAGGAGTTCCGCGTGGAGCTTCAGGGCGTCGCCGCCATCGAAGTGCCCGAGATCGTGACCGAGCAACGCTCCGCCGACGGCACGCGCAAATGGATGTTGCGCATGGACGAGGTTCAAGGCATCGAGACGGTCTACATCCCGGAACCGGATCGCGGCACGCTGTGCATCTCGAGCCAGGTCGGATGCGCCATGGACTGCACCTTCTGCTCCACGGCGCAGCAGGGGTTCAACCGCAACCTGAGCGTCGCCGAGATCGTCGGGCAGGTGTGGCTCGCGCACCGGGAACTCAAGGACACGCGGCCCGACGGGCGGGCGATCACCAATATCGTGTTCATGGGCATGGGGGAGCCGCTGGCGAACTATCGCAACGTGGTTCCGGCAATGCGGATTTTCATGGACGATCTCGGCTACGACCTGTCGCGCCGACGGGTGACCCTGAGCACCTCGGGCCTCGTGCCCCAGATCTACAAACTGGCGGAGGAATGCAACGTCGCGCTGGCCGTTTCGCTGCACGCGCCGAACGACGAATTGCGAAACCAGCTCGTGCCGATCAACCGCAAGCATCCGATCGAGGAGCTCCTCGCCGCCTGCTGGCACTACATCGACCGGCAGAACGGACGCAGCATCACGTTCGAATACGTCATGCTCGACGGCGTCAATGACAAGCCGGAGCACGCAAGAGCGCTGGCCCGGCTGCTCCGGGGCCGTCCGGCGAAGCTCAACCTGATCCCGTTCAACGTGTTTCCGGGTACGCGTTACCGCTCGAGCCCGGCGCGCACCATTCTCGAGTTTCGCGACATCCTGAACGAGCACGGCGTGATTGCGACCACGCGCCGCACCCGCGGAGACGATATCGATGCCGCCTGCGGCCAGCTCGCGGGCAAGGTGACCGACCGCACCCAGACGCGGCTCGGTGCGAAGCTCGGTGCGCCGCGCGCGGCGGCGGAGGTTCAATGAAGCACCGGTTGCGTTCGCGCGGGGCGCCGCGCTCGACGGCAAGATTCGCCGCGTCGGCATTGACCGCGGTCATCACGGCGGCGTCGATGCTGACCGCATGCCACCCCGCGCCCCCCGTGTATCAACAGCCCGATCGGCACAAGAAGCCCGAGCCCGCGCAGGCCGCGGTCGCGAACATGCAGATGGCCCTCGAGTACATGAGGATGAACGACCTGGGCCATGCGCGCGATCGCATCGAGCGCGCGCTCACCGAGGCGCCCAACAACGCGAACGTGCAGGAAACCGCGGGCTTGGTCTACGAGCGGCTCGAGGAGAAGGTGAAGGCGCAGCGCGCCTTCTCGGCGGCCGCGCGTCTCGGCAAGGACGACCCGTCCATCCAGAACAGCTATGCCGGATTTCTCTGCCGCATCGGCAAGACGGCCGCCGGCGAGAAGCTGTTTCTGGAGGTCGCGCGCAGCCCTCTGTATCAGACGCCGGAGGTCGCGCTGCTCAATGCGGGCGTCTGCGTGGGCGGAGCGGGCGATGTGCTCGATGCCGAGCGATATTTCAACCGTGCGCTCACCATCAAGCCGAACATGCCCGAGGCGCTGTCGCAGCTCGGGAACCTCGCCCTGAGCCGCGGCGATTCCAAGGAGGCGCTCGATTACGTGCAGCGCTATCTGGCGCTCAATCCGGCGAGTCCGGAGGTGCTGCTGCTCGGCGTGCGCGCGGAGCGCAAGCTCGGCGACAGCACCGGCGCGGCCGTTTTCGCGCACCGGATCGAGTCGGAGTTCCCGAATTCGGAGCAAGCCCAGGTCCTGCGCAGCGGCATCGAGCGATGAGCGAGGATCCGCAAGCGCTCGGGCAGCGATTGAAGGCCGAACGCGAGCGGCGCGGGTTCAGCACGCAAAAAATCGCCAATGGCATGCATCTCGACGAGTGGGTCATCGAGGCGCTCGAGGCCGGCGACTATCGGCGCATCGGTCCCGAGGTGTACGCCAAGGGGCATCTGAAGAAGTATTCCAGTCTGCTCGGCATAGCCGCAGCGCCGCCGGCGGCCGACGCGCCGCCCCCGGCGCCTTCGGCGGCCATCCGCTATCCGCCGCCCATCGTGAGACTCGATACGCCGAAGGACGGTCACGCGGCGTGGCCACGCATCGGAGCGGTCGCCGCGGTGGTGATATTGGCGGGCGGAGTGTTCTGGTGGCGCGAATCGCGCCAGGGAATCTCCGCGCCCACGCCCGCAGGGCAGCCCCCGCCGCCGGTCCTCGCCTCGGCCGATACCTCGACCGACAATGCGGCGCCTGCGGCCGATGAGCCGGCGGATTCGGCGTATGAGACCGCCGCGCCGCCGCCCGAGACCGAGCCGACGCCCGAGGCGGCAGCGATGCCGGCGATGATGACCAAACCCGCCCCCGCACCCGCAGCGCCGGCTGCAGCGGCGCCGCCCGCGCCGCCCGCGGTCGCGGAGCTCACTCCCGGTGTCGGCAAGGCGCGCTTGCGGCTGAGCTTTTCGGCGGATTCCTGGGTCGACATCCGTGATTATTCCGGCAAGCGCCTGTTCGAGGGAAACGGCCGGGCGAACACGGTCAAGACCGTCTTCGGCGCGGCCCCGTTCCGGGTGTATTTGAGGTCGGCCAGCGGGGTTCAATTGCAGCTGAACGACCGAGCCGTCGCGATCGGCCGGCAATTCATCTCGGGCGACGAAGCCCGCTTCGAGGCGGGCGCCGACGGCCTGCTGCGGCGGGAGCCGCCGACGGCGCCGGGCAATGGCCCACAAACGGCCGCTGTGTCCCCCCACGGCTGAACGGAGTTTCCCTTGAGCAAGCTTATCGAGCCGTTGCGCGGCGTGCATGATGTGTTGCCCTCGCAGGTTGCGGCCTGGCAGTTTCTGGAGAGAATCACGCGCGAGGTGTTCGAGAGCTACGGATACGAGGAATTCCGCGTTCCGATCATCGAGCAGACGCAGCTCTTCAAGCGCTCGATCGGAGACTTCACGGACATCGTCGAGAAGGAGATGTTCAGCTTCGTGGACCAGGGCGAGGATCACATCACCCTGCGGCCCGAGGCGACCGCGGGGATCGCGCGCGCGATGATCTCGAACGGGCTGGTGCGCGAAGGCCGCCTCAAGGTCTGGTGCATGGGGCCGATGTTCCGGCGCGAGCGGCCGCAGGCGGGCCGGTACCGCCAGTTCCATCAAATCGACGCCGAGGCATTCGGCTTCCCGGGGCCGGACATCGATGCCGAGATGATCCTCTTGTCCGCGCGATTGCTGCGGCGGCTGGGTCTCACGGGGCTCAAGCTATTGGTCAATTCGCTGGGAACGCCCGAGGTGCGGGCCGTGTACCGCGATCTCTTGACCGCCTATTTCGGCAGCCACGAGGCCGCGCTCGACGAGGACAGCAAGCGGCGGCTCAGGGGCAATCCGCAGCGGATTCTCGACAGCAAGAACCCCGACATGCAGAGCCTGGTCGCCGGCGCGCCCTCGATACTCGATGCGCTGGATGCAGAGTCGAAAGCTCACTTCGAGGAGCTCTGCGGACATTTGCGCAGCGCCGGTATCGCGTATGATGTCGAGCCGCGCCTGGTGCGGGGTCTGGATTACTACACGCGCACGGTGTTCGAATGGACCACCGATGCGCTCGGCTCGCAGAGCACGGTGTGCGGCGGCGGCCGGTACGACGGCCTCATCGCGCAGTTGGGAGGGGCGAGCACGCCGGGCATCGGTTGGGCGATGGGCCAGGAGCGAATCGTCATGCTGCTCGACAAGCTGGCGGCCGACTTCTCGCCCCACCGTCCGCACATCTATCTGGTGTTGGCCGGGGAGCGCACCGAGACCCAGGGCTTCAAGCTGGCCGAGCAAGTGCGCGACGCGTGGCCGTCGCTGCGGCTGCAGGTGAATCTGGGCGGGGGAAGTTTCAAGGCGCAGTTCAAACGCGCCGACAAGAGCGGCGCCGAGTTCGCGCTCGTTTTGGGAGAGGACGAACTGGCTCGGGGGGTCGTTGCCCTGAAGGCGCTGCGTCGGGAGATGGCGCAGGAAGAATGCCCCATCGCCCAAATCAGTGAACGCTTGGGGTCTTTGTTGGGTCTGACACGGGGCTCAGGTAGTGGGCGAGGGTAGCGCGGAGGGGCAGCGGAGCAGTCATGGCAGAAGAATATTTGACAGACGATGAACAGCTCGAACACGTCAAGCGCGTGGTGGCGGAATATGGCCCGTGGACCGTCGGTGCCGTGATTTTGGGATTGGCGTTCGTGTTCGGCTATCGCTATTACCAGGGGCACCAGGACCAGCGGGCGCTCGCAGCGGCCGCGCAGTTCGAGGGCATGGCGTCCGCGGTTCAACGCAACGATCAGGCCAAAGCGCGGCAGATCGCCGACGGGTTGATCAAGGATTTCCCGGGATCGCCGTATGCCGATCAGGCGCAATTGGCGCTCGCCGGGCTGTACGTCGAACAGGGCGAGGATGCGAATGCGGTCGCACCGCTGACGGCGGTTATGGATCATTCGAAGGATGGCGAGCTCAAGCGGGTCGCGCGGCTGCGCCTGGCGCGGGTGATGATCGATCAAGGCAAGCCGGACGATGCGCTCAATCTGCTGTCGGGCGATCCGGGGGCGTTCGCGGCGCGCTATCACGACGTGCGTGGCGATGCCTACTTTGCCAAGAAGGACCCGCAGAAAGCGGCGGAGGAGTACCAGGCCGCGCTCGCGGGCGGGAACGGCAGCGGCATGGATGCGGCGCTGTTGACCTTGAAGATTGCCGATCTCGGCCTGTCGCCCACGCCGGCGACCGCCGCGATGCCCGGCGTAATCGTGCCTGCCCCCGCCGGCACGGCACCGAAGGCGAACCCCTGATGCGCTCATACCTTCCGTTGGCCTTCGCCGCATTGCTGATCTTCGCCGGATGCAGCAAGGACAAGGATGTCGAGCCGCCCGCGAAGCTCGTCGATTTTCCCGCCAAGCTTCCGGTGAAGGAGCTGTGGGGCGACAAGGTCGGCGGCGGCAAGAAACAGGTCAAGCTCCGTCTGGGATTGGGCCCGGCGGTCGACAACAATCTGGTGTTCGCGGCATCCGACAAGGGCGAGCTGGTCGCCGTCAATCTGGACAACGGCCACCAGGTTTGGGTCAAGAAGTTCAAGCGGATGCAGTTCTCCGCCGGCCCCGGCGCGGCCCTCGGGAAGGTGGTGGTCGGCTCGAGCAAAGGGTGGGTGATCGCGCTCGAGGGCGCTAGCGGCAAGGAGCTGTGGCGCACGCGAGTGAATTCCGAGCTGCTGTCCGCGCCGGCGATCGGCGAGAAGGTGGTGGTGATGCGCTCGGTCGACGGGCGATTGCATGGCTTCGACGCGGACACCGGCAAGGAGCTGTGGTCGGTGGAGCAGCAGGTGCCGCGCCTGAGCCTGCGCGGCACGGCCGTCCCGGTGATCGCGAAGGACATCGTCGTGAGCGGATTCGACAACGGCAAGGTGATGGCCGTGTCGCTCGGCACGGGTGACACGGTGTGGGACACGGCCCTCGCGACCCCGCACGGCCGCACGGAATTGGACCGCCTGGTCGACGTGGACTCCTCGGTCAGCATCGTCGGCGACAACGTGTTCGCCACCGGGTTTCAGGGGCGCACCGCCATGCTCGCCCTCGACTCCGGTCAGATCTGGTGGGCGCACGACATGTCGAGCTACCGCGGCTTGGCGGTCGACCAGGAGAATTTATTCGTGACTCAGTCGGACGGCATCGTGGTGGCGCTGCGCCAACGGGACGGATCCGAAATATGGCGCAACGACAAGTTGAAGCGGCGCGGTTTGAGCGCGCCGGCGGTCACGAGCACGGCGATCGCCGTCGCGGATTACCAGGGCTACCTGCATTGGCTCGACAAGTCGACGGGTGCGCTGGTCGCGCGCGAACGGGTGGCAAAGTTCCGCGTGAGCAGTCCGCCGGTGGCCGTGCAGGACACCGTGGTCGTGATCACGGACTCGGGCAAGCTGGCCGCGTATCGCGCGACGCCCGCCGCTCACACCGCGCGGTCGGGAACTCCCGCAGAGCCGGCGACAATGCCCGCGACGCCGTCGCAGTCCGAAGCCCCGACGACTCAGGGCGCCGCTCCGCCGCAGTAGCCGTCCCGAAATGCTGCCCGTAGTCGCATTGATCGGTCGACCCAACGTAGGCAAGTCGACGTTGTTCAACGCGATGACGGGGACGCGGGACGCGCTGGTCGCGGACTTCCCAGGCCTCACGCGTGACCGCCAATACGGTTTCGCGCGCCGAACGGAGGTCCCCTGCATCGTGGTCGACACCGGTGGGCTGGTGGAGCACTCCGACGCCGACCAGATCGAGAGCCTCATGGTGGCGCAGACGGAACGAGCGATCGCCGAGGCGGACCGTCTGATCGTGCTGGTCGATGGACGGGCCGGTCTCACGCCTCAGGACGAGTTCGTCGCGCAGTTGGCGCGCCGGAGCGGCAAACCGGTGATCCTGGCGGTCAACAAAACGGAGGGATTCGACCTCGATGTGGCCGTGGCGGATTTCCATCGTCTCGGCCTCGGCGAGCCGCATCCGATCGCGGCCGCTCACGATCAGGGCGTGGTGTCGCTCCTCGAGGCGGCGCTTGCGGGCCTCGAGCCCGACCCTTCCGACGGGCCGGAGCTCGACGGCATCCGGGTGGCGGTCATCGGGCGTCCCAACGTGGGAAAGAGCACTCTGATCAACCGGCTCCTGGGCGAAAACCGTCTGGTGGCGTTCGATCAGCCCGGTACCACTCGCGACGCCGTCATGGTGCCCTTCGAGCGGGATGGCGAGCGCTATACGCTGATCGATACGGCGGGCCTCAGGCGACGCTCCCGCGTCGAGGAGGCGGTCGAGAAATTCAGCGTCATCAAGACTTTGCAGGCCATCGAGACGGCCAACGTGGTGGTGGCCGTCATGGACGCCCACGAGAATGTCGCGGAGCAAGATGCGAGTCTTCTGGGCATGGCCATCGAGCAGGGCAAGGCGCTGGTGCTGGCCGTCAACAAATGGGACAACATCCCCACCGAGCAGCGCGACGAGATCCGTGCGCAAGTCGAGCAGCGCCTGAAATTCGCCGACTTCGCTCCCATTCACTTCATATCCGCACGGCACGGCAGCGGGGTCGGCGAGCTGCTGCGCACGGTCCGGCAGGTCTACGCCGCGGCGATGCGCGACATGAGCACGCCCGAGTTGACCCGTGTGCTCGAGGCCGCCATCGTCAGTCACCAGCCGCCGCTCGTGAGCGGGCGACGCATCAAGCTGCGCTATGCCCACCAGGGCGGCCGCAATCCGCCCGTGATCGTGATCCACGGCAATCAGACCGATCACGTACCCGACGCGTATCGGCGCTACCTGGTGAATGTCTACCGCGAGGCGTTCGATCTCAGCGGGACGCCCGTACGCGTGGTGTTCCGGGGCGAGGAGAATCCATTCGCGGGCAAACGCAACCCGCTGACGCCACGCCAGCGCCGCAAGCGAAAGCGCCTCATTCAGCGCAACAAGCGCTGAATGGTTCTTTGCTACACTAGATCCAGGGTGTAAAAAGAAATCCACCGGCCGCACCGGTGTCACGAGCGGGTGCTCTGTGCTGCAACTGTTCAGGACGAGACTTGCACGCTGGGTTGCCAGCGCCGCGGCGCTCGTCGCCCTGTACGCGTTGGCGGGGTTCGTGATCGCACCCAAGATCGTGCGCAGCGCGCTCCTCAAAGATATCCCGCAAGCGATGGATGCGACGCCCACCGTCGGCGACATCCGCATCAACCCCTTCTTGTTGCAGGTCGACGTTCGCGACTTTGCGCTGGCCGACAAAGGCGGCAATAAATTGCTGGGGTTCGGACGGCTGTTCATCGATTTCGAGCTGTCCTCGATCTGGCATCGCGCCTACACCTTCAAACAGATCGAAATCGCATCGCCTTACCTCAACGCCATCGTGGCCCGCGACGGGACCGTCAACCTCAAGGCGTTGAGTCCGAAGCCGTCGCCGGCCGTTCCGCCGCCGGCCCCCGGCGGAGCCGCCAAGCCGCTGCCGGCGATCCGGGTGGGCACGTTCAAGCTGTCCGACGGCTCGGTGAGCTATCAGGATCAGAGCCATCCCTCGCAGTTCGCGGCGATGCTCACGCCGATCAACTTCGAGCTCAGGGATTTCGTCACCGGCGTGGCGGGGGGCCTGTTCACCTTCACCGGGGTTTCGAAGGTCGGCGAGCGCGTGGAATGGCACGGACATTTGTCGGTGCAGCCGATCGAGTCCGATGGTGAACTGAGCATCGCGGGATTGCGCGCGCATACGCTGTGGGAATACCTGGAGGATCGGCTCAATTTCGTGATCGATTCGGGCACCATCGACGTGCAGTCGACGTACAAGTTCGCCTTGAAGGACGCGATCGAGCTGCAGCTGAACGTCGCGAAGGCATCACTCAGCGATCTTACGGTCAAGCCGAGAAATTCGGACCTCGCCTGGGTGAGCGTTCCGCAACTCACCGTCAGTGGCACGAACGTGGATCTGGCGCAGCGGCTGGCGCAAGTGGACTCCGTGGCCGTGTCGGGGGTCAAGCTCTCGACGTGGCTCGAGCCGAATGGCTCCTTCAACCTCATGCAGCTCGCTGCGCAACCCACCGTCCCCGCGAGCGCGCCTCCTTCGGCAGCGCCCACGCTGAGTGCGACGAACGCGAGCGCGGCCGGGGCGGGTGGCGCCGGCGATGCCGGCGCTCCCTGGCGGGTCGAGCTCAAAGAGTTCGATCTGCGCGACGCCAGCATCTTCGCCGAGGACCGCAGCGTTCAGCCCGCGACCAAGCTGGTGCTGGCGCCGCTCTCCGTGCAGATCGGCCCGGCGAGCCTCGATCTGAGCAAGCCGGTGGAGTTGAAGTTCGAGACTCGCATCAACGATACCGGGTCGCTGGCGGCGAGCGGCCAGGTGACACCGCAACCGGCGGCGGGGTCGCTGCAGGTGAAGTTCTCCGGGATCGATCTCTCCACGGCTCAACCGTATATCGCGCAGCGCTCGTCCCTGACCCTGCGCAGCGGGAAATTGGGCGGTGAGGCGCAGGTGAGCTTTCGCGCCAATGGCGGGCCGGGCGGTGCAGCGAAGAATGGCCCCGCGTTCGGTCTGGCGGGCGATATCGACGTCGAGGATCTTCACACCGTCGACGACTTGCGCCATGACGATCTGATCAAGTGGGAACGTCTCGACGTTCGCGGCTTGGATTTTCAACAGAACCCGAGCCGGCTCGATATCGCCGAAGTGGTGGTGCGCAAGCCCTATGCACGGGTGATCATCGAATCGGACACGACGCTGAACGTCGCCAATGCATTGAGGAGCCCGGGCGCGGACAAGGCCGATGCTGCCGCCAAGCCTGAGGGCGCGCGCGGGAAGAGCCGGGTGCAAAGCCCCGAAACAGCCGCGACGAGCCCCTCACAAGCGCAGAGCGCCTCCGCCGCCATGCCCATGGCGATCAAGAAAGTGCTCATCAAGGACGGCCTCGCCAACTTCACGGACCTGTCCGTCTCGCCGCATTTTTCCGCCGCGATCCAGAAGCTGGAGGGCAGCGTCCTCGGATTGTCGTCGAAGCCGGGATCGCGGGCGACCGTGGACCTGAACGGCGCCGTGGATGCGTTCTCGCCGGTATCCATCAAGGGCCAGGTGAATCCGCTGGGTACGCCGCTGTATGCGGATCTTGCACTGGATTTTCGCAACATGGAGCTCAGCATCTTCAATCCGTATTCCGGGAAATTCGCGGGCTACAACATCACCAAGGGCAAGCTGACCACGGAGCTGCATTACAAGATCGACGGTCGCAAGCTCGATGCACAACACCATGTCGTGATCGACCAGCTGGAGTTCGGCGACAAGACGGACAGCAAGGATGCGGTATCGCTGCCCATCAAGCTCGCAGTCGCGCTGCTCAAGGATCGCAACGGCGTCATCGATCTCAGCCTGCCCGTCACGGGATCGCTCGATGATCCGAAATTTCGTCTCGGGCCGATCATCTGGAAGGTCTTCGTCAATATCCTCGAGAAGGCGGTGACCGCACCCTTTGCATTGCTGGGATCGCTGTTCGGCGGGGGCCCTGATCTGCAGTTCATCGACTTCCGTCCCGGCGCGGTCACCCTCGAGGCGTCCCAAGAGGACAAGGTGAAGGCCATCGTGAAGGCGTTACAGGGGCGTCCGCAGCTCAAGATCGAGGTGCCCATCGCCGCAGTGCCCGAGCTGGACCGGCCGGCACTCATCGATGCCGAGTTTGCCTCTGAGCTCGGCCAGGCGATGACGCAAGCGCCCGCTCACAAGAAACAGGCCGCGCCCGCGGCGAGCGCGCCGAGTTTCGATCAGCTCGATGCCGCCGCCAAGCTCGAGGTGCTCACACGCCTCTATCAACACGACGTGGGTGGAGAGCCCAAGTACCCGGACACGGTGACCTCCGTCAAACAGAAGCCCGAGCAGATCGCGGCGAAGATCGATTTCCTGACCGGTGCATTGCGCGAGCATGTGGCCATCCCCGATGACCGCTTCAAGGCCCTTGGAGAGCAGCGTGCCCAAGCCCTGCAGCAGGCGCTCCTCATGGATACGCAGATCGACCCGGCGCGCGTTTTTCTGGTGGCGAACGACAAGGCGGTCGCCAAGGACGGTGCGGTGCGCTTCGAGCTGTCGCTGCGCTAACGGAGCCATGCCATTGGGGTCGATGTGCGGCAGCGCGGTGGGGGCCCATGATGCGGTGCGCATCAAACTGAGGCGCCGACGGGGCCGATGCTGCCCCGATCTGGTGCGCGACAACCGTAAGATGGCGGGGGCAAGTTACTAACCCGCTGATTGGCCTGGAAACTCGCTGACTGGCATGGCTGGTGCTCAGGTAGCACCCGATCATCGGGCCCGCGCCTTCGATCGGAACCATAACAGCGAACGGCAGACCCAAACGGCACACCGAAGGGGGTACCCGAAGGGCATACCCGAGGGGCATTCCATGAAGCTCGTGACCGCCATCATCAAACCCTTCAAGTTGGACGAAGTGCGCAAGGCAATCAGCGACATCGGCGTGCAAGGGGTGACCGTGACAGAGGTCCGCGGATTCGGACGGCAGCGGGGGCACACGGAGATCTACCGGGGCGCCGAATACGTGGTGGAGTTCGTGCCGAAGACCAAAATCGAGGTCGCGGTGACCGATGCCATGCTGGAGCCCTTGATCGAGGCGATCCAGAAGTCGGCGCACACCGGAAAAGTGGGCGACGGCAAGATTTTTGTGTTCGCATTGACCCAGGTCGTGCGGATCCGGACCGGCGAGCGGGATGCGAGTGCCATTTAGGGGAGCGAACTGATGATCAAGCGGTCGATGGGTGTGTTCGTATTGATGTCGGCGCTTTGCGCGCCGCTCGTCCACGGGGACGAGCCCGCCGCCGGCGCCTCCGTCGCCGGCGCTTCCGCAGCCGCGCCTTCCGCCACCGCCGAAGCGCCCGCTGCGCCGTCGGCCGCTCCCGCGCTGACCGCACCGGCGCTCGTCGCGGCCGACAAGTTGAGTGCGGGCGATACCGCCTGGATGCTCACCTCCACCGCGCTGGTGCTCATGATGTGCGTGCCGGGCCTGGCGCTGTTCTACGGCGGCATGGTGCGCAAGAAAAACGTGCTCGCCACCCTGATGCAGAGCTTCGCCTGCACCTGCGTGGTGACGATTCTGTGGTGGGTCATCGGCTATTCGTGGGCATTCACCCCCGGCAATCACTTCATCGGCGGCGCAACACGGGCGCTGTTCAGCGGCATGACGTACATCCACGACGATGCCGGCAGCAAATTGACCGTTTCGCATCTCGCGCCGACGATTCCTGAAACCGTCTATGCGATGTTCCAGATGACGTTCGCGATCATCACGCCCGCCCTGATCGCGGGCGCCTTCGCCGACCGGATGAAGTTCTCGGCGATGCTGCTGTTCATGTCGGCGTGGTCGCTCTTCGTGTACGCGCCCATCGCGCACATGGTGTGGGAGCCGACGGGCTGGCTGAATGCGGCGGGCGTGCTCGACTACGCCGGCGGGACCGTGGTGCACATCAACGCCGGAATCGCGGGGCTGGCAAGCTGCCTCGTACTCGGCAAGCGGCTAGGCTACGGACGCGAGGCGATGCCGCCGCACAATTTGACGCTGACCTTGATCGGCGCATCCCTCCTCTGGGTGGGATGGTTCGGGTTCAACGCCGGCTCCGCGACCGCGGCCGACGGCCGCGCGGGCATGGCCATGCTGGCCACTCAAATGGCGACAGGCGCGGCCGCACTCGGATGGATGTTTGCGGAATGGTTCAGCAAGGGCAAGCCGAGCGTCCTCGGCATCGCGTCGGGCGCGGTGGCGGGGCTGGTCGCCATCACGCCGGCCTCCGGCTACGTGGGCCCTTCGGCCGCGGTCATCATCGGTGTGACCGCCGGCGTCGTTTGCTACTTTGCGGCGACTTCGATGAAACACCTGTTCGGCTACGACGATTCCCTGGACGCTTTCGGCGTGCACGGCATCGGCGGGATCTTGGGCGCCCTGCTGACGGGCGTGTTCGCGAGCAAGGAAATCAGCGGTGTGGACGGCTCGCTCCTCACCCAGTCCAAAGGCGTGCTCACCACGGTCATTTACGGCTTCGTGGTCAGCTATGCAATCCTCGTGGTCATCGACAAGCTCGTCGGCCTGCGGGTGACCGAGGACCAGGAGCGGGAAGGCCTCGATATATCGCTGCATGGTGAAAGTCTCGAGTAGCGTAAACTGGCCTCTCCGCCATCCGCGGGGGGAGGGGTGACTTATGTCGTGGTACGGGCTCGCGACCTTTTGCGTAGCGTATTTTCTGGCCGTGGCAACGCCCGGTCCGGGCGTGGCCGCAGTCATTGCGCAGGGATTGGCGCGAGGCAGCGCCGGAGCGCCGGCCTTCATCGCCGGATTCGTGGTCGGAGATCTGCTGTGGTTTTGCGCTGCGGCTCTGGGGCTCGCGGCCCTGGCGCAGACCGCCCATGGGGCCTTCGTGATGGTCAGATATGCGGGCGCGCTGTACCTCTTGTATCTCGCCTATAAGTTTTGGACCGCACCGGCAAAGCCCCTGGCGGAAGCCGATGCGGCGACGCTCGGGAAGCCGCCACACGCGCTGTTTCTCGGCGGCTTGACGCTCACTTTGAGCAATCCCAAGCCGATGCTCTTCTTCCTCGCGTTGCTGCCCACGGTGGTGCCGCTCGAGTCTTTGAGCACCTTCGGACATCTGGAGATCGCGGGCGCGATCGCCGTCATCCTGCCGCTGACGCTCGGCGGCTACGTGCTGATTGCGACGCGGGCCAGGAGGTGGCTGCGCAATCCGCGTGCGATCCGGCTGATGAACCGCGGGAGCGGCACCATGATGGCTGCCGCGGCCGTCGCGGTCGCGACGCGATAACCATGCTGCCGCTGGCTCAAGTCGTGATCGTGGCGCTGAACGTCATCGCGCTCACCGGGCTTCGGATCGCGCAGGAGTACGAGCGCGGAGTCGTGTTTCGCCTGGGGCGATACAGAGGATTGAGAGGCCCGGGCCTCTACACAATTTGAGCGAGTATCTGTCGCACCAAAAGAAGTGACTTGCGCCCCGGCCGCCGGGCAATAAGCCGGCGCCGGCGGCCGTTGACCCGGTTCCGGGCGACCGCCCATGTCCCCAAACGGCGACACGGCGGATAGCGGCCTTTGTTGCACACCCGCTTTTCGTGACGGAATTCCCGTTTCGATTTCCATTATGCCAGGTACGCTTTCGCGCACTGGTCAGATCCTCTCGTCACCCGGAGATACCGAATGAGCAATCCGTACAACAGCGCGGCCGAGCGCGCGTCGATCCTGGGACCGACGCTGTATTTCAAGGGCGATTTGAGCGCCGAAGAGGATCTGCTGATCCAGGGCCGGGTGGAGGGCTCGATCACGCATACGCAGCGCCTGACCGTCGGCGCCCAGGGCACCGTGAAGGCGAACATTCGAGCGCAACTCATCATCGTCGAGGGTACGGTCGATGGGGATTTGCAGGCCGAGAAGTCGGTATTCGTCAAGGACACCGCCAAGGTATGCGGCAACATCTATGCGCCGTCCGTCAGCATCAGCGAAGGCGCAAATTTCAGCGGCAGCATCGACATGAGCGGCGGCAAGAGCGGCCAGGCTCACGGCAGCAAATCCGACAGTGCGCCGCCCCGCACGGCTCGAATATCCGGGAGCGCGGCGTAACAATGGCTTGGTTCAAAAAATCCGAGGATGGAGAGAGCGACATGATGAATTCCAATTCCGGCGGCCGTCCGACCCCGCAAGAGCCGGGAATGGCCCGCCCCGAGCCGCGCGAGCCGCGCGTCGAACCGCGCACGCCGACTGCGCGTCCGGCGGAGCCCCGAGCCCACGAGCCGCGTGCCCCCGAGCCTCGGGCGGCCGAGCCGCGCTTCGCGGAAGCGCGCACACAAGTCTCCGAAACGGTGCCGCGCGCATCGGTGCTCGGCCCCACCTTGAAGTTTCGCGGCGAGCTCTCGGCGCAGGAAGACCTGATCATTCAGGGCAGCGTTGAAGGCTCGATCACCCACACGCAGAGCCTGACGGTGGGCACGGATGGCACAATGAAGGGCGATATCCGCGCCCGCGTCATCGTCATCGACGGCAAGGTCGAGGGCGATCTGTACGCGACGGAATCGGT
Organism: uncultured Gammaproteobacteria bacterium; assembly: GCA_963730565.1. Classification (GTDB taxonomy): domain Bacteria; phylum Pseudomonadota; class Gammaproteobacteria; order Steroidobacterales; family Steroidobacteraceae; genus Bog-1198. The sequence continues at coordinate 82,495 of CAVSSU010000028.1, read as the reverse complement.
GAGCATCCGCGCAACCGCCAAGGTGAAGGGCAACGTGTTCGCCCCGCGCGTCGGCATCACCGACGGTGCGTTCTTTCAGGGCCAGATCGAGATGCAGCCGTCGGGCGCCGCCGTTCAGGAACACAGCGCCCGCTTGCGGCAGGCCGCCCAGACCATGCCTTCGATCGACCCGCCGGCGGTGGACAAGATGTTGACGGCGGGCTAGCCGCGAAAATCGGCCGGACGGCCCGCGGCTAGTTCAGGAAAAGCGCCGGATCGACCCAGGCGCGATTGAGGTTGAGCGCCCAGTGAAGATGCGGGCCGGTGGCGCGACCGGTCATGCCGACCGCGCCGATGCGCGTTCCCGCGGCGACGTGCTGGCCGGGCGTCACGTCGATGGCGCTCAGATGGCCATACATGCTGATGAGGCCGCGCCCGTGGTCCACCAGGATGGTGTTGCCGGTGAAGAAATAATTTCCGGTATCGAGCACGGTGCCATCGGCCGGCAGGACCACCGGCGTTCCGGCGGCCGCGGCGATGTCCATGCCGGTATGCGGGTTGCGCGATTCGCCATTGAACACGCGGCGCAGACCGAAAGAGCTGGAGCGAACGCCGGGCACCGGCGGCGCCCAGCGCAGCGTCGCGGGCGGCGAATCGCTCCAATGATTCAGCGCATGCTCCAGGGTTTCGTGTTCGCGCTGGTAGCGTTTCAGGTCGGCAGCGGATAGATCGACCTTGCCGGGCGCGACTTTCAGCGATTGCGTGGTGTAGTGCTTGTCGCTCACGGCGAAGTCCAGGTCGCGCGCGCCCTGAGAATCGCGCAGCCTTACGTGAAAGGGCCCGACCGGCGCCGACAAGGGGATGCCGATGACCGCTATCCAGACGCCTGCATCCTGAAGCACCAACGCGCGATGACCGTCGACCTCGACGTACGGCGGCACCTCGCCGACGGTCTCCAGCCGGATGATCTTCACGCCGCCGGGGACGGCGTTCTCCTCGGGCAGTTGCATGCCCGCTGCGGCGCGCGCAGCCGCGCCGGCGATCACGAGCGCGATCAGGCAGCCGGCAAAACTCGCCATCGAGGCGCACCTCACGGACGCTGAACCTTGGCTCGAATGCTGCCGACGGCGAGTCGCGCCTCGATGAGCCCGCCCTCGGCGACATCCGCTGCATCGCGCAAGATCTTGCCGTGCTCGTCGATGACGATGGCGTAGCCGCGGCCGAGCGTTGCGAGCGGGCTGACGGCATTCAAGGTGCGCACCAGCGGCAAAAGACGCTCGCGCGCGCCACGTACGGCCTCGAGTCCCGCGGCCTGCAGCCGGGCGGCGAGCGCCTCTTGGCGGTCGGTGAGCGTGCGCACGCGCGCCAGCGGATTGGCGCGCCAGAGGCGGCCGCGGCATTCGCGAAATTGAGCGGAACGGCCGCTGTGAAGCTGGCGCATTGCCCGGCCCAGGCGTTGCTCGAGATCCTCGAGACGGCGCAGATGCTGGGCCAGGCGGGCGGAGGGGCTCACGAGCGCCGCCCGGCCCTGAAGCCACAGCAGGCGCTCGCGATGGCCTCGCAGGCGCCTTTGCATCGCCCGTGACATACGCTGATCCAACTCGTCCAGGCGCTGGGTCTGCTGCGCGAGGCGCGCGACCGGGCTGACCTGCGCCGCGCGGCCGGTGAGCCAACGCAATCGCTCGCGGTGATCGGCCAGGTGCCGCCGCATGCCTCGCTGCAGCCGGGTGCCGAGCCTCGAGCTGGCCGCGAGCCACTCCTCGGCGTCGGGAACGACCAGTTCCGCGGCGGCCGACGGCGTCGGCGCCCGGACATCGGCGGCAAAGTCGGCGATGGTAAAGTCCACTTCGTGGCCGACGCCCGAGATCACGGGAATCGGCGAGGCAACGATCGCGCGGGCCAAATTCTCGTCGTTGAAGGCCCAGAGATCCTCGAGCGAGCCGCCGCCGCGCGCCAGGATCAGGAACGTCGCATTCGAGCCGGGCAGCGGCCGTCTCGAGTGCCGCCACGATCTCCGCGGCGGCCTGCGCGCCCTGCACGGCAACCGGATAGATCAGCACGCCGACCGCGGGAAAACGCCTCGCGAGCACGTGCAGGATGTCACGTACGGCTGCTCCCGTGGGCGAGGTGATGACGCCGATGCGCTTGGGGAGGGTCGGCAGCGGGCGCTTGCGTCCGGCCGAAAACAAACCTTCGGCGGCCAGCCGTGTGCGCAGCTCCTCGAATTGGCGCTGCAGGGCGCCGAGACCGGCGTCCTCCAGGTGATCGACGATGAGCTGGAATTCGCCGCGCGGCTCGTATAGACCGATGCGGGCCCGCACCAGCACCTTCTGGCCATCGCGGGCGGTGAACGCACACAACATATTTCGCTGCCGGAACATCGCGCAGCGGACCTGGGCGGAGGCGTCTTTCAGGCAAAAATACCAGTGGCCCGAGCTCGGCCTCGAAAAATTGGATATCTCCGCCTCGAGCCACAGCGTTCCAAAGCCGCGTTCCAGCAGCACGCGCGCCTCTCGGTTCAGCCGCGAAACGCTGTATACGTCGCGCTCGGGACGCGCGAAAGAACCTGGCAAGGCCTCCATGACCGAAATGATAGCGGTTTACCGCACCCCCCGCCCAAGGTACAATGCGCCGCCTCTTAGACGAACCAAGTGAACGCCCCATGCGTATTCTGGAAGAGGCACTCACCTTCGATGACGTGCTGCTGGTACCGGCGTATTCCGAGGTCTTGCCGCGCGAAGTCTCCTTGTCGAGCCAATTGACGCGGGAAATCCGGGTGAATCTGCCCGTGGTCTCGGCCGCCATGGATACCGTCACCGAGGCCCGGCTCGCGATCACGATCGCGCAGGAGGGCGGCATCGGCATCATCCACAAGAACATGTCGATCGAGAACCAGGCGCGGCAGGTCGATCGCGTCAAGAAGTTCGAGAGCGGCGTGATCAGTGACCCCATCACGGTCAAGCCCGACATGACCATCCGTCAGGTGATCGACCTCACGCGCTCGAAGAACATCTCGGGCGTGCCCGTGGTGCTCGGCACCCAGGTGGTGGGTATCGTCACGCACCGGGATCTGCGCTTCGAGACCAAGCTCGATGCACCGGTTTCCTCGGTGATGACCCCCAAAGAGCGCCTGATCACCGTGCGCGAGAACGCGCCCAAGGAACAGGTCCTGGCGCTTCTGCACAAGCACCGCATCGAGAAGGTGCTGGTGGTGGCGGGCGATCACGAGCTCAAGGGGATGATCACCGTCAAGGATTTCCAGAAGGCGACCGAATTCCCAAACGCATGCAAGGACCCGGTAGGGAGCCTGCGCGTGGGCGCCGCCGTGGGCACGACGCCGGACACCCTCGATCGGGTTCATGCCCTGCGTGAAGCGGGCGTCGATGTCGTGGTGGTGGACACCTCGCACGGCCATTCGCGCGGCGTGCTCGAGATGGTCTCCAAGATCAAGAAGGCCTATTCGGATCTGCAGGTCATCGGCGGGAACATCGTCACCGCCGAGGCGGCGCTCGATCTGGTCAAGCACGGAGCGGACGCGGTGAAGGTCGGCATCGGACCGGGGTCGATCTGCACCACGCGCATCATCGCAGGCGTGGGCGTTCCGCAGATCAGTGCGATCTCGCGCGTGGCCAAGGCGCTCGCCGGCTCGGGCGTTCCGGTGATCGGCGACGGCGGCATCCGATATTCGGGCGATATCGCCAAGGCGCTCGCGGCCGGGGCGCATTGCGTGATGATCGGCGGCATGTTCGCCGGCACCGAGGAGTCTCCCGGCGAGGTCGAGCTGTACCAAGGCGCTTCGTACAAATCCTATCGGGGCATGGGGTCGCTCGGCGCCATGGCCCAGGCACACGGTTCCAGCGACCGGTATTTCCAGGACACGACCACGGATCTCGATAAGCTCGTTCCCGAAGGGATCGAGGGCCGGGTGCCCTACAAGGGGAGCCTGGTGTCGATTCTGCAGCAGCTCGCGGGCGGTCTGCGCGCGGCCATGGGGTACACGGGCAGCGGCAGCATCGAGGAGATGCGAACGCGTCCTTACTTCGTCCGGGTGACGAGTGCCGGCGTGCGGGAAAGTCATGTGCACGATGTGACGATCACCAAAGAAGCTCCCAACTACCGGGTCGGTTGATGTCCGATATTCATGCCGACCGGGTACTGATTCTCGATTTCGGATCGCAATACACCCAGCTGATCGCCCGTCGCGTGCGTGAATTGGGCGTGTACTCGGAGATCTACGCCTGGGATGCCGATCCGGCCGACATCGAGAGCTTCAAGCCGCGCGCCATCGTACTTTCCGGCAGCCCCGAGTCGGTGTACGAAGCCAGGGGCCGGAGGCACCGCGAAACGTCTTTGCAATGGGCGTGCCCGTGCTCGGCATTTGCTACGGAATGCAGACCATGGCCGCCCAGCTCGGCGGCAAGGTGGAATCGTCCTCCCACCGCGAGTTCGGCGCCGCGCGCGTCCGCCCTTTGGGCGCGTCGCGTCTGCTCGATGGCCTCGCGGACAATCGCGATCTCGCGAACCGCCGCGTTCTCGATGTCTGGGCGAGCCACGGCGACCGTGTGGTCGCGCTTCCGCCCGGGTTCAGCGCGATTGCGGAAAGCGACAACGCGCCGCTGGCGGCGATGGCGGACGAGTCTCGCGGACTCTACGCACTGCAGTTTCACCCCGAGGTCACTCACACCCTGCAAGGCGGGGAAATCCTGCGGCGCTTCGTCCGCGAGATCGCCGGGTGCGGCGCGAGCTGGGCCACCGGCAACATCATCGAAGACAGCGTCGCGCGCATCCGCGCACAGGTCGGCGGCGACAGGGTGCTGCTGGGTCTGTCCGGAGGGGTCGATTCGTCGGTGTTGGCGGCGCTTCTGCACCGGGCGGTCGGCTCTCAGCTCACCTGCGTGTTCGTGGATCACGGATTGCTGCGGCTGGGCGAGGGGGACCAGGTCATGGCGACCTTCGCCGAGCACATGGGCGTGAACGTCATCCGTGTGAATGCGGAGCAACGCTTCCTCGATGCCCTGCGCGGAGAGGCTGATCCCGAGGCCAAGCGCAAGATCATCGGGCGCGTGTTCATCGAGGTATTCGATGAGGAGGCGGGCAAGCTCACCGAGGTCAAATGGCTGGCGCAGGGAACGATTTATCCCGACGTGATCGAATCCGCCGGCTCCAAGACCGGCAAGGCGCACGTCATCAAATCGCATCACAACGTGGGCGGACTGCCGAAGGACATGAAGCTGAAGCTGCTCGAGCCGCTGCGCGAGCTGTTCAAGGATGAAGTGAGGCAGCTGGGCTTGGCGCTCGACCTTCCCGCGGAGATGGTGCGCCGGCATCCGTTTCCGGGCCCGGGACTCGGCGTTCGAATTCTGGGCGAGATTCACAAGGTATACGCCGATGTCCTTCGCCGCGCCGATGCGATCTTCATCGAGGAGCTGCGCCGCGAGGAGCTCTACGACAAGGTGAGCCAGGCCTTTGCCGTGTTCCTGCCCGTGCGTTCCGTGGGGGTCATGGGCGACGGCCGCCGCTACGATCATGTGATCGCGCTCCGGGCCGTGGAGACCGTCGACTTCATGACGGCGCGCTGGGCGCGGCTGCCCTATGATTTTCTCGATCGTGTGACCCACCGCATCGTGAACGAGGTGCGCGGGATCTCGCGGGTGGTGTACGACATTTCGGGGAAGCCGCCGGCGACGATCGAGTGGGAGTGATCGCCCAGCCTTAAGACTTTTATAACTGATTGATTTTATTATAACGTCTCCAGGAAGTGTTAAATTCCCGTAGCATTCCCAGATGGGAATAAGGCAACCCACCGAGGCTTGCGGTTACTCGGCAAGGAAGACTGCCGGTGGCGGGCGGTGGAAATACGAGCGCGCCGCTACCTCAATAATGTGGTTGAGCAGGACCATCTGCCAATGCACCAGAACTCACCAGCGAATCGACACCGTGCAGCAAATCTACGGATTTTCAGGATTGCCGTGGTCCGCTATCCGCGGAAGATCTCGTTCGGTGGCAATCTGTCTTCGAGTTCTTTCTCGATGTCGGCTGCGGCGCCATCGACGAAGATGAGCTGCATCTGCCGACGTCGGAACACTGGGAGAGCCTTGTCAAGCGGGGGCGTGCGCGCACTCCGTGGGCCGCAGGGCCCCATTCCTGGAGCGCGGGCGGCGTCGAGTCCTGTTGATGTGGTCTTACGCCAGAATGCGCCGAATGGCAGGCACCACAAGGCCCGAGCGTTGCACCAGGGCAAGCAGCTCGAAAGCAAGCTGATGCATTTCATCAGGCGCCTGGGAGCAGTGCCAACCGGCACCGACCTCGCCGTACTTTGAATTGAGCAGCGCCCGAAGCGCCGCCACCTGCAGACGACGCGGCGTGAACTCTGCAATCGCCTCGGACCAGGGTACGATCCGGTGCCCAAGAGTGCGCAGGACCTGATGCGCCTCGCGTCTTGCATCGACGAAGAGCTGCAGTTCCTTGCCCGATCGCGCGAGGGCCCGGGTATCACAGCCGTGATTGATAACGAGTGCTGCAACCAGAGCAACACTCGCGGCGTGCGTCATCAGGAAATCCACGATGTCGGAACGTCATCCGCGCTTTGAAACCGCCGTCCCGCAGTATAGAAACCAGTCCTTTCAGCCGGGTAGTCATCGTTCCATCAAAATTCTTCGGGGCCCGACAGATTGTTGCCCATGAAAACGATGTTCGGGGAACTGTTCGCCGCCAAGAGGGGCAAGAGAGGCGCTACATGGTTCTTCCGTACGATGACCAGCACAAAGTCGTATTGATCACTGGAGTCGAGTCGATCGATGACCGCAACGCGGGTTACCGTGCGCCGGCTCCTTAACGGATCCTCAATGATGATTCCGCACCGCGGCGCGCCGGCCGGCTCATACAGAAAACCATCCGGGCAAGTGATTCTGATCACGCGGAATCGATGCGAAAGACTGGGTAGTCCGCTGCAATTTCTTCAAAAGCGGATACCGGTGCATCGTGGGAGACCGGGAGGTGTTGGCGGCCGCTCGTGGCAATTTGGCTCCATGCCTTTAGAACCAGCGCTCTATTCTCCGGCGGAAGCTCTATGAGCTTCACTGGCTTCAACCGGCCTCGCTTGATGAACGCGTCTCCGCCGGCCGCGCGAACGTTCTTCACCCATTCCGAATTGTCGCCGAGCATTGAAACGACGTAACGGCCTCCATCGTAGTCGACGGCGGCGAGGATTGTTGAGCAGAGGTGGCCATTGCTCCGGTTCTTCACCTTCAAGGTAATCAAGATTGGCGGTGTAAGGCCAAGCCCGGAAACCCAGGCATAGATGCGATTGTGAATTCTTCCAAATCGTGTCGGGCGCCAATTTCGGTAGAAGTAGCGTAGGTAACCGCTTCGTTCGGCCGGATCTTCACGTAAAGCTTTCATAGCCCTAACCCCTCAGCGCGTGACTGATTCATGTGAAATATTCTATCGACCCCAGATGCCCAACAATACGTACGTCCACGTAGAAACGCAGTCTTGCGGGGTCAACTATCAGCACGCCTGCTGGACTCGGACAATTGCACAGGATCACGCCACAGGCGCCTGTCTGCGATGGCAGCGGAGTTGCAAAAGCGGAATGGCCGCAAATGCAATTTGCGCGGCAAGTCCGATGATTCCGGGGATGGATTCGTAGCTGGCCCAATAATCTCCAACGGGCCGGCGGAATATGAAGACGGAGACACCGATCTCGGCGACCATTAGAACAGAGAAACCGATCGTACCCATCAAAAGGCGTGCCCGAGCCTGCGCAGGAACATCGAATCGCTTGATGAGCCGCCGTGAAAATTCCCAGCTCGCCAGCAGCATCACCGGCGCTTCCAAAGTGACCGCCAGGGTATCGCCCAGACGCGGAACTACGACCAAGACTCTCAAGGTGCCCAGACCAAAGCCGACGACAAAGACATTCGCGGCGTAGATCACGCCCGCGAGAGTACCATTGGAACTTCGCGTGATTCGCACGGGAACCTACTTTAAGAAGTCCGCGATCGCCGACATGACTTCTTGTTGATGTCCGATCCACAAATGACCGCCCGTTGGGTATCCGATGAAGCGTGCCCTGGGGATATGATCGGCGGTGTACCGGGCGGCGTCATAGGTTCCGTACAAGTCGTCGGCCATGCTGATTGTGAGTGTCGGCGTCACAATTCGCTCAAGCTCATAACGTTGGCGAGAGGACGTTACAGCGGCATCGTTCAACAATCCTAGCCGGCGCGGGGCAACCGGCAAGATGTGATCAATTACCTCCGTGGCGCGCTGTTGTTCGACCGCGCTCGCGTTCTCGATCACGGCGGGGGGCGTTGCCAGGATTGAACGGATGACGGTCGAACGGCTCACATGGGACGCAAGCCAAAAAAGGAAGTCCGAGCGTAGCGCGCGTGACTCACTTGATCTGGGTGCCGACCCAGATATGCGACCACCAGCATGGCGCCCCAAGAATGACCGAGCAGCCTCACCGGGCCGTGATCCGCGTAACGACTCACGATGTCGTGCAAGTCATCGAGACTGCTATCGAGTGTAAGAGCCTCTTTGTCGACTCTCGGCGACAGCCCGGTGCCGCGTTGATCGTAGAGGACGACGTAACAGCGATTCGCCGACTCCCTGAGGGCATTGAGATGGTGCGAATCTCCGCCGGGGCCTCCGTGGACGATGATCAGCGGCGGTAGACCGGGATCGCCGTACGTTCGCACATGAAATCGGTAGTTGCGAAGCTCGACAAACGGAAGCGTTGGGTCAGGTGGTACAGAGAGGCCCGTCGAGCGAGGCCGCCACCAGGACCGCTCGCTGGCGCCATCCACTACCGGGACCCTGCCCGCGCACCACGAGAGGGATTAGTTCGATCCGCCACCGGTTCGGGCGACTGGATCTGTCTGCGTCTCAGCTCATCGAGAATGGAACGCGGCATTGGGCGACATCCGCACTGGGCGTGCTCCATGTGCCAATGGACTCTCTCGTCGAGTGTTGCGGCCGCGCGGAGCTTGTGATGTTGATGCCAGACCCTGTTCATGCGCGTGCGATTCCTGGCGAGCGTTCAACGCAGCGGCACATGACTCATAATCCGGGGTTCGAGGGCCGCGGCCGCGATGACGCCACCCATCATCGCGCCGGTGATCCCAGCACTCGACACGTCTTGGCCGGTGAGGTAAAGGCCTGGGACCGGGGTTCGAGCGCGCAGCGAATCCGAGAAGAACCGCCGGGGACTCGCCTCCAAGCCATAGACTCCACCGTGGACCGCGCCGGTAAAGGCCACCGACGTCAGGGGTGTCGATACTTCGCGGGCCACGATCATTGGCGCGAGCGCCGGAAAGTGGCGTGCGAACTGCGCGAGCAGCCGCTCCTCGATCAAGCGTTTGAGCTGGGCGTAGTCAGGCGGCCGGTGGCCGAAGCGAGACTCCGCCCATGGTGCAAAAACCGCCCAGTCCGTCCACGCGACGATTTCGGCGGTGTGTTTGGTTGGCGGGGCCGCCTGCGGGGCAGTGTCTTTCAGCGACGGGAAGGATATGAACAGTGCCGGTGGCACCGAATTGTGCTCAGGGTCACGCCATAGCGCATCCCCCAATTCCCAGCCTGAGTGGAACCAGTGGTTAGACGGCGTCGCGCCACAGGCACGGATATCGCCCTCGAGTCCAAGATACAGCTGTACGTGACAGGCCGAAGGCCGGAACGAGGCAATCTCACGCACCCAAGCGGCGTCGCGCAAATCCGGCGGGAGCAGATGCATCACCGTGTTGTAGGCGCCGGCATCGGAGAACACCAACGGACAGGCCAACCCAGTCCCGTCCTTGAGCCGCACCCCCGCGATCGCACCTTCGTCGATCAGGAGCGCAGTGACTTCAGTCCGGGTTCGCACCCGACCGCCGCCGCCTTCAATCACAGGGACCAAGGTATCGGCGAACGACTTGGCACCGCGGAGGGGATAGTAGGCGCCATCGAAATAGTGTCGTGTCACGGTGGCATGAATGCCAAAGCTCGACACGCTCGGGTCCGGTCCATAGTCCCCGCGCTGGCCACCGAGAACCGCGCGAAGCTTGGGGTCACTGATCAATTCCTGCAGGACAGCCTCCGTCGTCCGGCCCCACCACCGATCGATCGCGCGGGCACTCCACAGGTGCACGAGTTTGGCCAATATCGGGGGCATAGCGCGCGCCGAGAACACGATGCGACCCACGGCGGTGGCTTCCGCGATGGCATGAAAGTATGCATCGATTTCGTGAACCGACGAGGTAAAGCGTTCCTGCAGCTCGCGCTCCAATGCCTCCTGCGGGCGCGCGCATTGGAACTCAATGCCCTCAGGGAAGTGCATGATGTCATAGACCGGTCCGATCGATGCGAACTCCATCGCGCCGCCGGAGAGCCAATCGAGCACGCGGCGTCCCGCATCATGTGGGCCCATCTCACCGAGGTAGTGGACTCCGACATCCCAGGTGAACCCATCTCGGGAAAAGGTCTGCGTCAGCCCGCCCGCGACAAAGTGGCGCTCGAGGACGAGTACCTTGTGGCCCATGCGGGTCAATGCGCACGCGCAGGCGAGTCCACCGATGCCAGAGCCAATGACAATGGCGTCGAATTTCAAGTCAGTATCTTTGTTTCCCAGGATTCGCGCTCCGTATGTCATCGACGGCCACGGGCAGTTAGCCTCGCGTGCAATTGTCATCGCGTCGCGCGTGCTCGACCATACGCAGATGATGCAGGCGGGGCGATTCGATTAAGGAACAACCCATAGAGAATTCAAACCTTCGGATAAGCTCCTTGCATAGAGTGCCACCGCAGTGCGCATCAGGCGTTAGTTAACGCGATCGATACGGGACAGTGCCGCGCGACACGCCCGAGATTCGATGGGTCGGGTGACCGGCCTCTATCGCCACGTATCGCCCACTATCGCCATGAAGCAGAATCCCATGATGGTATTATGAGCGCTGCTCTTCAGAAAGCTAAATTGCATCAAGTAGTTGCGACGCCAGGAGATTATTGAGTGGGAGTGACCAGGGCGCTTTCCTGGTCTGCCACGGTCGGCCGCGTTAGTTAACGCCGAGTTTCTGGGCAAATTTGGCAGCGACCCTTTGAGCCGGCGCTGAAGGTTGACAAGGAATATCACTTGTCATTTGGGCCGAATCGACACACTGTCGCGCCGGCCGGCGTCCAAAGTGGACGCCGGTTTACATCCTTCCGCCTTCGGTCGCATCGTACTCGCGAACATCCGCTGTCCAAACGGCACTACCGTGTCGTGATCGTATAGCACGAGTCCCATCGCGAAGCGCTTGGCTCACGCGGGGAGTGTGGGAGTACTGTGGAAAGCGCAAGACACTCTCTCTTGGAGCCTTTCCGGACGTGCCGATCGCCCGGGCGCGGTCGCGCCACATGGCTGCCCGACAATGGCTCGCGGCGGGTGTGGATCCGTCGCTAAGAGGGGCGAGTTGCGGCGCGTTGGATTGGGATGGCGTCCACAGGTCTGATGCTGTCGGAGAAATCCAAAAGCCAGAAAACTCTGGAGCACGCGGATCTTAATCTGGCGGAGTTCAACGGCAGCCCGGTCTGTTCATTGCAACCGATCGGAGAGGCTCCGTCGTCTGGGAATTACTTTCAGGCGGAACTCAACCGGCTCATTGAGGACTTTAACGCGATCATTCAGGACATTGCGCAGAAGGAGAATGTCGCTTACATCGCTGTGCATGAGGCGTTGCGCGCGCAAATCGCCGCATCGCCCGGCCGCGAATTCACGAGCTTCAGTTTCCTCTCGCTCTATCGCGACGCCTTTCGTGTTCTCGTACTGCGAAAAACACCCGATGAGATCGCACTTCTGAATGGCTGGCGCTTTCATACGGACGGTGTTCACCTGAACAGTCGCGGTGGAACGATCGTGACAGATCTCGTCCAGGGCTTTATCCAAGACCATTAATGGCGGCGGGGGAGTTGCTGAAGAACCCAACGGCATGCCACCCCTCGCGGCTCTTGTGCTCACCGGTCTTTATCACACGGCCAGCGGCGCCGGGAGCAATCGTTCGTATTCCTTCTTCACCACTGCATAGCACTCGCACACCCGTGCCTCCAGGTTCGTGCGTTCGAGCACGGTGATGCGACCACGACTGTATCGAATCAATCCCGCCTTCTGCAGGTTGCCGGCCGCCTCCGTCACGCCTTCGCGGCGTACCCCCAACATGTTAGCGATCAACTCCTGCGTCATGGTCAGCTCATTTGAGCGGAGCCGATCGATGCTCATGAGCAGCCAGCGGCATAGCTGCTGATCCACGGTGTGATAGCGGTTGCAGACCGCCGTTTGTGTCATCTGCGTAATGAGCGCCTGCGTGTATCGCAGCGCCAGCTGCTGAAGGCTGCCGCCCATCGAGAATTCACGCTTCAGCACACTCGATTTCAGCCGGTAGCAGAATCCTGCACTTTGCACCACGGCCCGGCTTGGCGTGTTTTCCCCGCCCATGAACAAGGCGATGCCAACAAGGCTTTCGTTACCGCAGACCGCGAGTTCCGTCGATGCGCCACTGACTGTGACATAGAGTAGCGAGACGATGCTCGTGGTCGGAAAATAAATATAGCCCAGTTGCCCGCCAGATTCGTATGCCGCCCATCCCAGCGGCATCGGCATGAGTTCCAGATCGGGGCGAAGTCGGGCATAGTCCGCCGTCGGCAGCGCGGCGAGAATTCGATTCTGTCGCGGCGATTGCCGCGCAGCCGATGGAGCCTCCGCAGGCGCTATCATGGACCATTCCAACCGAAGATCGACCGGTGCGCCGATTGGGTCAAAGGGGAACGTCTTTGATGACTCGATAGCACTTGCAAGCCGCTTTCTCGAGTCCCTTTCGGTCGATTAGTTGAACACGGCCGCGCTGATAATTGATCAATTTTTGGCGTCTTAGAGCACCCGCCGCGGTGGTGACGCCGACTCGTTGCATGCCAAGCATCCGGGCCATACCGGCCTGCGTGATGTGCAGTTCTCGGGACCGCCGGCGATCGAAGGCCATCAGAAGCCAGCGCGCGAGGCGCGCTTCCAGGTCGTGAAACCGGTTACAGGCGGCCGTCTGACCGAATTGAACCATTGTCGCGTGGGCGTAACGATTCAAAATCCGCTGCAACGGCACGTTATGCGGGAGTTGCTTGCGAAAAGCGGCCACCCCCATCCGCATGGCAGTTCCGGCGCTTTGCACGACGGTGCGCACGGGCGACAAGTTAGTCCCCAGCGCCAACGAGATGCCGATCATACCCTCCTGGCCAACAAGGCCGACCTCCACTGTGCGATTCGGCGCGGCTATCGTAAGCACAGCGACAAGCGCGTCGATAGGAAAGTAGATTTGGCGAATCGGCTTCCCTGCGTCATGTAGGACCTCGCCGCGGGACAGGGCGACCGGCTCCATCCCGGCGAGCAGGCGCGTGTATTCCGCGTGTGGCAGCGCAGCCAGCAGGCGATTGGCCACCAAAACACGGTTTTCGGGCTCCCGTCCCTCTCCAGGCACGGCGTTGCTGGCCGTGTAGTCAAGCCCCAGCAATTGCTCCGCACGCTTACGCTCAGTGATGTTTTCCCGAGACATCACCGCGCGCACGGCGCCGCCTTCGCGATATCCCCTGACGGTCAGCACAAACCACATCGGGCCATCCGGTGATGGGCTCGCGTACTCATGGCTAAACTGTCCACACTCGCGCGCGAGCATTTTGCGGACCCCATCGGCGATCGCAGTGGCGTCAACGCGTTCCTCGCCGGTCGCGTTGTCGCATAAGGTGAGGTAGTTGGCACCCTCACGAACACGGGTCCCGAGACGGCCGCCTGCGATTGCGGGTGCGTCGCCCACGTTGTTCGTCATGACGACGGTCCCGGCGGCATCGAGAACGCTGATCTCGGCCGCAAGCGCGTTGAGCGCTGACCGCGCTTCACGATCCGCTCTCTGATCCAGCGCTTCGGTGTGCTTGCGTGCGGTAATGTCCCGCGCGGTTCCTCGGTAACCCCTGAACACGTCCTGTTCGTCGAATATCGGAGCACCGTCGATACGGACATGGTGCACATTGCCGATGCTGTCGACGTGCCGCAGCTCGAGTTCACGAAACGCGTACCGCCATTCCAGCAGCGTGCGATGCCGCTGCCAATCGGCGTCGCTCATGTTGTCGAACGGCAGGTCCCAAAGCGTCTTGCCGAGGATCTGAGCGTCATCGAGCCCCGAACGCCCAATTCCATCGCCCGAGCGCGCCGCAAATCGGTGATGTTCGTCCTGCTCCCAGGTCCAGTCCGAGCACAGCTCAAGCAGGTCTCGGAACTGTGTTTCGCGCGCCTGGATAGCCTGCCGTGCTTCGGGAAGCAGGATTACCTTGCCGGTCCGCGAGTCCATGACCGCGTCGATTTGCCCAGCGGCGATCGCGACACGCTCCGGCCCGCCCTTGACCAGCCGCAAAATCACCTTCTCGAAGCCGGCCCTGGGAGCGTCGCCGGTCGCCGGCTCAGGCGGCCCGATCGAGGCGGGATTCAACTGACCTGCTCCGCTATACCGAGGGCGGATAGTACCTTGCTTTTGTCGCTCAAGTTGCCGACGAGGTTCGCCCTTGGACCTGGCGACAGCTTGTTCAGGCTGGGAGTCACGAGGACACCATCGGCCAGCGCGCGTAGCGGCTGTTCCAGAATGTCAACAATTTCCAGCTTGTAAAAACCCTGCAGGTGTTCCCGGCAGATCGCCTCGAGGTTGGCAATAGCCTGCCGCGAATTGGGCGCGCTACCCGCGATATACAGGCGCATGGACACAATGGATGTCGACTTACGTGCGGACTTCTTGGCTTTGCTCTTGGGGCGGCTCATTTGCGGACTCCGCCTCCGTTCGTCTTCGCAGGCGCTCGCTCCATTGGACGCGCCTGGCGTGTCGTCGGGTCAGCACTGCGTCTTTCTCGCAGCTTCCTTTCCCTGTCGCTCGAGGACACGGCGCGTACCTCACTATCCCGGGCATACACCGCTAGCGCACCCTGCTGGCGCTGCAGATCCAGCTGCATGGCGTTGATCCGGGCGACGGTATCGGCTTCCGATAATTCGAGCTCGCGGCGCTTCTGATCGAATTCGGCTTCCCGCCGGCTCTTGCTGGCGTTCTCCTCACTCTCTTTTTCCCAACGTAACGTTCCCATCAGAACCTCGCCCCCGACGCTATAAACGTCCGTCAGATCCGGGCCACTGTCGCTCAGGATCAGCTCGCGTACCTGATTGGAGTGCCAGGTTCCCCGGGATTTGACGATTGTTAGCGCACGGTTGCGTTCGCCGCTGCGCACCACGTACGAGAGGTTGATCCAGGTATCGGCGATCGTCGATATCTGCAGCACCGTCGACTCCGCCTCCGGATCATCCCCCTCAGTGAGGGCGGTAATCATCACTGTGATCTGCTCATCCTTGATCATGTAGATGAGACGGTTGGCTACGGCCCGGGTAGCACCCAGCAGGCCCGCCCGCGCGATTGCGGAAAGTGGATCAATGATCATGCAACGGGGCTTATGCTCGCGGATCAGAGCACGGAGATGTATAAAGTGATCCTCCGCGCTGATTGCTTCGGTGCGTGCGGAGTACATTCTCAACACACCGGACTTGATGTGCGGGGCGAGTTGGATTCCGACGGACGACAGGTTGCGCGCTATTGGTTCGGCACCCTCGTCGAAACTCACGAACAGCGTACGATCGCCCCGCCGGCACGCAGCTGCCGCGAATTGACCCGCCAGGGTGGTCTTCGCGGTCCCGGGTTGCCCGGTGATCAGGGTGCTGCTACCGCGGAACAGGCCGCCACCAAGCATTGCGTCCAGGCGTTCAAAACCGGCGGAGATCCTTTCCGTCGAGGCTACGTGTCGGATCTCGACGGATCCGCTCGCGCCGACTTCAAGCCCCGCCGCGCCGAAGCTGACCGGATACTCACCTGCCGCGAAGTCCGAACCGCGGTACTTCGTGATGCGCAGTCGGTGTGCCGCGACACCGTCCTCCATCCGTCGTTCAAGTCGAATCACGCAATCGACCATGAATTGCATGAACCCATAGTTCAGCGCGCCGGCGTAGCCATCGTCAGTCTTGGCCGTGATCAGTGCGGTCAACGCGTTGTCTGCCAGCCAGTCCCGAATGCGGTAGACCTCCCGCATCTCCGCGATTGGGTCCCGCAACAGCGTCAAAAGTACGTCGAGCCCGTCAAACACGATCCATTCGGCGCCGAGCTCCTGCTTCTTGGCCGCAAGCAGCGCCAGCATGCCAATGAGGTCGAAGTCGCCAGTCTTGATGACCGTCGGCGAGAGGTGGGCGTCGAGAAAAAAAATCTTGCTCTTCACCAAGGCAGCGAGGCCCCAGCTGAAGGTATCGCCGTTGCTTATCACCTTGGACGGAGCTTCCTCGAACGCAACGAATAGGCCGCGCTGATTCCGGTGGCGAGCGCCGTTCACCATTGTCTGGAGGGCAAACACAGTCTTGCCCGCACCGGGCCCGCCTAAGATCAATGTCGTGCTGCACTGTGGCAGTCCGCCGTGACTCACATTATCGAATCCCTCGATGCCAGTCGCGAGCTTCGGCAGAGGTCGCACGGCTTTTGTTCTCATCTCGGCCACAGTAACCCCGTTGCCTCGTGGATCCGCCGTAATTTTGAATTCGCACGCGGCCTCGGCAAAGCCTCGCCCATGCACGCTCACAGCTTATTTACGGCAACAGGCGGACCTTGTCCGTTCGGTAACGAACAGAGGGTTATATTGAGGGTATTCGCGCGGGCGACTGGCCGGAAATGATCGAGAACGCAGCCGAGCGGCCCAAATCCGGCCGGTAGCTACGCTGAGTAACAGCCCAAGAGCTGCCGTTAGACGCCGCGGTTTCCTGCAGAAATACGACGCGTCGCGTCGAGCGCTTCCACCCCGAGAGCTACCGAGGGTCTGGGCACCGCCGAGTCGATCGAATCCGCATCGAAATGAGGTCGATTTGGGAGTGAAGGCGGCCGGCAGCGCAGCGCGCGCTCCCCTTGCATGCCGCCAATCCGTGTGTTACATACTGAACCACATGGTTCAGTATACCCGAACCGATTTCGATGCCTCGTTCGCCGCGCTCTCGGACGCCACCCGACGCGGCGTTCTGGAGCAGCTCGGGCGTGCGGACGCTTCGATCACGGACCTTGCCGAGAAGTTCCACATGACCCTCACGGGCATGAAGAAGCATGTCGGCGTCTTGGAGCAGGCTGGGCTCGTCACCACGGAGAAGATCGGGCGCGTGCGGACCTGCAAGCTCGGTCTGCGCCGACTGGAGGAAGAGGCGGCATGGATCGAGAGGTACCGCCAGCTCTGGGACGCACGCTTCGACGAGCTGGACAAGGTTGTCGAGGAACTGAAACGGAAGGAGAAGATCGATGGACGCAAGAAAAGAAAGTGAGCCTACCCCCATGAAGAACCGCACGACGGTGGAGCGGAAGTCCGAGCGTGAGCTAGTCGTTACGCGAATCTTCAACGGCCCGGCGCGCATCGTGTTCGAGGCCTGGACCAAGCCCGATCTGCTCACGCGATGGTGGGCACCGAAGTCGTTTGGGGTATCCTTCATCTCCTGCGAGGCCGATGTTCGTGCGGGGGGCGCCTACCGCTTTGTTTTCGGCCACCCTGCCTCAGAGCAGCCCATGGAGTTCTTCGGTAGGTACATCGAAGTGACGCCGCACTCCCGCCTAGTCTGGACGAATGACGAAGGTGGCGACGGCGGGGCTGTCACCACGGTGACCTTCGAGGAACGAGGTGCCGAGACCCTGGTCGTCATGCACGACCTCTATCCCTCGAAGGAAGCTCTCGACCGTACCATTGCCTCGGGGAGTACAAGTGGGTTCAGCGAGACGTTTGAGCAACTGGACGAGATTCTCGTCAGCATGGGCACGAGCGTGGGACGGTCATGAAGTCGTCGATCTCGTGCGGAGGAGGCAAAGAGGCATACCGCTAAAAAAGCAAGATTACGCGTGTCATACGTTTTTCAGCCCCCCTAGATCGGTCGTCAGACCAAGTGCGGCGATCAGGGCGTTGTCGAGCTCGCGTAGCTTGCTGGGCGCCAATTCGCCCACAAAATCCGTCAGTCTCGATTTCTCAAGGCTCATCAGCCCATCGCATTGGATTGCACTTTCGTGCTTGAGGCCCTCGGCCGTGCTCACGGCGACTTGCGTTGGCAGGTCGTACCGTTGCGTGAACACCGGGGCGCAGATAACCGTGGTGTAATTCGAGTCGATCAGTGGCTGACGGCTCACGACGACGAAGACACGCGCCGGTTTTGGATCACCGGGAGGTCGGCGGACCCGGTATAACTCGCCCCGCCTCATTCGTCCGCCGAAGTGGCCTGAAATGAAAGTGCATCGCTCATCTCTGCGTTGAGCTGAGCTGCGTGACGGTTGATTGCAGCGGTCTCTCGGGCGTCCTTCCGGGCTTGAGCCCGTCCGTCCACATAGTCCCTCAAGATCTGTTCGATGTACGAAGAGCGGGAAACCTTCGAACCGGCCAACTTGTCGATCGTGGCGATTAGGTCCCCGGAAAGGGTAAGGGATGTCTTCAATTTCATCCTACCCTTATACTACCAAGGTAGGATAGTGGCAACCAGCGTAGGCGTCCGTGAGCTGAAAAACAAGCTGAGCGAATACTTTCGCCGCGTGCGCCTGGGGGAGAGCGTCCTGGTCACCGATCGGGGAGAAGTCGTGGCTGAGCTGCTGCCACCCGGGCAAGGGCAGGGAGATCCGTGTCGCGAAAGACCCGGACGCGGCATTTTCCCACGCTCGATCGGGGCGCTTGGCGCTAGACGACGGGATTGGATCTCACGCAACGTGAGCCACCATGCGAGCGCCGCTCGACCCAGACGCAGACCCATCGGCCGGCAATTCACAAGAATGCCGGCGCTGCGCGGGCGCCCGTCGACGCGAAGAGCTTGATGAAGAAGCTTGGCTTGCGGTGGGGTTGTGCACGGGGCTCCGCCGGAAGAGAATGCGAGGGAGCAATCGTATGAAGCCTCCTTCGTCACGCCCTGTATCGCTGGGCTTTGGAATCACTCCAAGGAAGAATCTGACCGGCCCCGATTCCTCCGCGCAAGAGTTCCTGCCCCAGCGCAAGGTCAAGGTCTTGATCGTGGACCAAGATCCTTCGCTGCGGCGCATCATGACGGCTCATCTGAGCGCCGCGGACTACACGGTGAGCACCGCGGACCGCGGGCAGGAGGCCTTGGATGCCTGCGTGCGTTCCCGGCCCAACCTTGTGATCTCCGAGCTGCGCCTGGAGGACATGGATGGGCTGGTGCTCCTGAAGGAGCTCAAGAGCCGCTGGCCGCAGATCACGGTGATCATACTGACCAGCCACGCGACCATTCCGGAGGCCGTGCAGGCGACCCAGGGAGGGGCATTCAGCTTCCTCATCAAGCCCGTCGGCAAGCAAGAATTGCTGGGACACGTCGAGAGGGCGACCGCTGCGTCGACTTTCTCGCTGACGGCTGGAGACTGGGGACAGCAGACTGTCTCGCGCAGCCGCCTCATGGAGGACCGGCTGGCCCTCGCGAATCGTGCGGCCGTCAGCATGGTGCCTCTGCTGTTGACGGGCGCCAGCGGAACCGGGAAGGAGCTCTTCGCGCGCGCCGTTCACGCAGCCAGTTCGCGGCGAGGCATGCCGTTCGTCAGCGTCTCCTGCAAAGGCGCGACCGATGAGCGGCTGGAAGCCGAATTCTTCGGGAAAGGGAGCCAAGACGGCGACTCGGCGGCCGAAATGCGCGCGGGCGCTTTTCAGCGCGCGCACCGCGGCACGCTGCTGATCGACGAAGTGGATGAATTGCCGGCGGGTATTCAGCTGTCGCTGATGCGAGTTCTGCGCAAGGAGTTGAGCCCGACGGTACCGCAGCCCCTACGAGAGGCCGCCGAGGCGGACGTTCGCCTGATATGCACGAGCTCGATCGATCTGAAGGCCGCTGCGGAATCGGGTCAGTTCTTGCGCCGCCTCTTCGATCTGATCAGCATTTTGTCGATCGAGATGCCCCCGCTCGGTCGACGGCGGGAGGACATCCCCCTCCTGGTATCGCATTTTTTGGAGCAAGCGAAGGAGCCGGGCGGCGAGGAAAAAATCTACACGCCCGAGGCGATAGAATTGCTGGCGACCACGGACTGGCCGGGCAACGTCAGCCAATTGTTCGATCTCGTAAAGCAGAATCTGGCGCTCTCCCATGGAAAGGTGATGACCAGGGAGTTCGTCGAGCAATCGATGCCCGAGGATCGGGGAAAAATTCCCACGTACGACCAAGCGCGCGAGGCGTTCGCGCGCGCATACCTCGTGGACAATCTGCAGCGCACGGGAGGAAACGTCACGCAAGCGGCGCGTATCGCCAAGCGGACCCGAACCGACTTCTACAAGTTGCTCGCGCGCTATCGCCTCCAGCCGGAGGACTACAAGCCCCCGTCCCGCGGCCGCCGCGGACGCTAGGATCTCGTGCTTCCGATGAGCGCCATCGCTGACCGCCAAATCGAGCGCATGTTCGATGAAATCGAATTCGATCTCGAACGAACGGGCATCGTAGGGGATGGGCGAGGTGGTCAGGCCGCGCGCGGTCACGTACAGCGATACGTGCCAGCGGTGATTCAACCAAGGCGTTTATCTACCTCGACGTCTGCTCGAGCCGCCCAAAGCCCACGAATACCTTGTGCTGCTCATCCCAAAGCCGGAAGGTCAACGATTTCAGGCTTCCGAAGAGGGTCACCGGCCTGATCGTGCTGAAAAAAGGATCGGCTTCATGGCATCGCTGCAGATGATAGTTCGGAATGCGCGGGCTCAGATGATGGATGTGGTGGAACCCGATATTGCCGGTGAACCACTGCAGAATTCGCGGCAACTGGTAGAAGGAACTGCCCTGAAGCGCCGCGTCCGTGTAATTCCAATCCTCGGTACGCGTCCAGTACGCGCCCTCGAATTGATGCTGGACGTAGAACAGCCAGAGGCCGGCGGCGCCTGCAAAGGCCGACACCGTGAGTTGAATCATCAACAGCGCTTTGAGGCCGATCGCGGCGCTCATCACCAGCGTGATCGCGAGCAATGCCCAGTTCGTGTGGCGGACCGATCGACGTTCCCGCTTCGGGGCATTTGACGCCGCGAGGCGATTATGGACGAGAAAGATGTACAACGGCGCAACCACGAACAATATCAGCGGATTGCGTGCCAGCCGATACGCGAAGCGGTTCCAGCGCGTGCCGTTAAGATATTCCTGCACCGTCAATGTCCAGATGTCTCCCGAACCGCGTCGATCGAGGTCTCCTGCTGTCCCATGGTGCAGGGCATGCTGCCAGCGCCAATGCCGGTACGGGGTGAGGTTCAGCAAACCTGCGACGATACCGACGGCATTGTTGGCCCGCTTCGATTTGAAGAAGGAAACATGCCCGCAATCGTGAAAGATGATGAAGATCCGGATGAGGAAACCCGCGGCGAGAATCGCCAACGGCAGCATCAACCAGTAGGAGACTTCGAGTGCGAACACCATCGCCACCCAAAGGAGCACATAGGGTACGAACGAGTTGATCAGCTGCCATGCCGCCCGACGCAGAGAGGAGGTCTGAAATCTCGCGACATTATCCTTCGATGCCGCGGACGCCGATGCCTTATCCATGGGCTCCCAGCCTAATCCTGGTCGTGTGAGGAATCGGCCGGGACGGCAGGCGATACCTCCTTCACCATGGCGACGATGCTCGCGAGAACGGCGCCTCCCACCCTGAGATAGCACCCTTCGATCTGCTGGCGGTCAAATTGTCTGCCCGTGGTCAGGCCCTTGACCTCGATCTCCACCTTCGAGTTCTCGGGAACGGAATTCGTGGGGCCGGTGGCAACATCGGTTATGGTTCCAAACAGGCCATGCTGCGCCAACAGGCTCCTGATTTCGTACCTGATCTTCTTCACCCCGGTATCGAATCGCTCACGAACCTGACTGTCTTCCATACGTTCCAAAGTTTCCATGGGTTATATGCTAACTGGAGCGTCGCCCGGCGTCCGTTCGGTAACGAACAGATTTTTTCGCCTCGGGCGGCATAAAGTTTCGAAAATTGGGGGTGTACTGAGCCCGCCCGAGGTTGAGTTATCACCCCTCCGCGCGGGGGCGTCAAGTGAACTATCGGCGCATTCAAAGCGCATTTGACCCTGCGTCAGGCATCCCGTAGGCTTTGAAAAATAAAGCCGGGCACAGGGAACCGCTCAATTGGGGACAAGCCCCGTGGAGATGGTTTCCGTGCAATCTCGACTCGCATTCAGCACCTCGGCGCCGCGATGAAAACGCAGCGATCGCCGCAATGTGTCGATGAGTTGATTCGCCAGCGAACCGGGACGGCCGACGGCCAACCCATCGGCCGGGTTCACGTTCGCGAGCGAGTCATCGTCTGGTGCGACGCGACCTTCGCCGACATGTTCGGCTACGCACAGGATGAGCTCGTGGGGACCCCCACCCGCCTGCTGCATCCCAGCGACCAAGCTTATACGGCGTTCGGTCGGGAGGCGTTTCCGGTGATCGCGCGGGGCGAGATCTACAGAACCGAAATTCAGCAGCGGCGCAAGGACGGAACTCTGGGTTGGTACGACGTGAGCGTCAATCTGCTGTCGCCGGACAGCGCCGAGCAAGTCGGGGCGTACATCGATACCTCGGGCCGACACGAATCCTGGATAGCTTTGCTGGGCGCCGAAGAGCG
The DNA here is from genome assembly GCA_963730565.1 of uncultured Gammaproteobacteria bacterium. GTDB lineage: Bacteria > Pseudomonadota > Gammaproteobacteria > Steroidobacterales > Steroidobacteraceae > Bog-1198. Next base: position 59,858 of record CAVSSU010000028.1, on the reverse strand, counting down.
CTACCGGAGTCTTTTCGCCGCGATGGCCGAAGGCGTGGTGGTCCACGCGCCGGATGGAAAAATCATCGCGGCGAACCCTGCGGCGGAGAGCATTCTCGGACTGAGCCGGGATCAGATTCTCGGAAAGACGCCGCTCGATCCTCAGTGGCGTTGCACCCGCGAGGACGGTACGCCGTTTCCCGGCGAGGAGCACCCGGCGACGATCACGTTGCGGACCGGAATGCCGTTGCGCAACCAAGTGATGGGCGTTCAGCGGTCGGGTGTCGAGCCGCGCTGGATCAGCGTCAATTCACGACCGCTCTATGATCCCGACGCTTCCACGCCGAGTGCCGTTATCGCCACCTTCGCGGACATCACCGCGGAGCGGCAGTCGAACCAGAGCCTGCGCAAGGCCCGGGCGGACTTGCGGGCCATCGTCGATCACATGCCGGGGATGATCGGCTACTGGAACCGCGAGCTTCGCTGCGAATTCGCCAACCGCGCGTACCTCGACTGGTTTGATTTGCCGCCGGAACGCGCCGTCGGTCTGCACATGGCGGAGCTTTTGGGCGAGAAGCTGTTCAAACTGAATGAACCGCACGCCCGGCTGGCGCTGCAAGGTCACGGTCAACGCTTCGAGCGCCGGCTGCCCAAGACCGACGGCTCGCCGTCATGCACCGATGCACGCTACATACCGGACGTCGACGAGTCCGGGGCGGTGCGGGGTTTTTACGTGCTGGCGACCGACATCACGGAACTGCGTGACTCCTATGCCCAGGTTCGCGCCCTGGCTCAGCGGCTCGAGGTCGTTCGAGAGGATGAGCGCAGATCGATCGCCCGGTCCCTTCACGAGGGCATCGCGCAAGATCTATTCGCCGCCAAACTGACGCTCGAGCATCTGAAGGCTCAAGCGGCCGACGGCGCCGTACAAGGATGGGCCGACCTTGGGGATGCGATCGATTCGTGCATGCGATCGGCGCGCGAGCTCGCCGATGAGGTCCGACCTGCGGCCCTGGTACATCTCGAGCTTGCGGAAGCCATCGCGGAGCACGCGAATAACGTTCGAATGCGATCGGGCCTTGAGATCGAGGTCGTGGAAGCGACGCCGCTCCCCAGCCTCGATGAGGCGTCGAGGCTGGTGTTCTTCAGGGCGGCACAGGAGGCCCTCACGAATGTCGTTCGCCACGCGTTCGCGTCAACCGTGCAGATATCGCTGGGCACCGACGGCGGCTCGATCAAGATGGTGGTCGTCGATGACGGTCGGGGTATCGAAGAACGGGCGCTCGCGAAGCCGACTTCGCTTGGGCTTCTCGGCCTGCGCGAACGATTCGAGGCGCTTGGCGGAGGACTGGCCGTGACTCGGGAATCCCGGGGCGGTACGCGTCTGGCCGCTTATTTGCCATCGGTGCTTGCAGAAGGCAAGCGACCCACCTCGTAATCGTCAGGCCGGTTTGACCGTGCCGGCCGGCGGTAGTCCCATCGTCGTGATCTAGAGCGCGCGGCGCTTGCGGGCCGAATGGCTGAATCGAGCGACGTTGGCGGTTCGCTGACGCGCGGTATCGGCGCCGCTTTTTTGCAGGCAGAGCGCCGCGTTTCCATTCTCCGCTCGAGGCTCCAAAGGATGCTATAGCATGACCTTGGATCTCGCGGCGCCGCAGCCCTGCAAGCAGCAAGCGGACGCTGCATTCCAGGCTGCCACGTCCCAAGCCAAGGCCGCGCGAGTCGCAAACGCCAGCCGCGGCTAACGCAGCACTTCGGCAGTCAGCCAGCGGCGGAATGCAGCCACCGAGCGCGTCGTCTCGCGCCCGGGGCGCCAGACCAGCCAATACGCGTTGTCGAGGCTGACGCGCAGGGCGAACGGCATGACGAGCTGTCCGGCGGCCAGTTCGGGCTCGATGAAACGTGGATCGATCACCGCGACCCCCATGCGAGCCACGGCCGCTTGAATCGCAAGTGCCCGCGTCTCGAATAGCGGCCCGCGCTTTGGCGTCGTGAAATCGGCGGCGCCCGCACCCCGAGCACCCGCACCCGGAGCACCCGCGGCCTTGAAGTAGCGAGCCCAGTCCTGTCGCCGCGCCTTTGAATGCAGCAGCGTAGCGCCTTTGAGATCGAGGGGAGATTGCAGCCGATTCGCTGCCAACCACTCTGGACTGCAGGCCGCGACCAATTCCTCCTGGTAGAGCTGCTCGGCCATGGTGCCGGGCCATCGACCCGCCCCGAGCCTAATGGCACAGTCGAACGCTTCGCGGGAAAAATCCACCAGGCGTGTCGTTGTGGATAGAAGCAACTCCACCTCCGGATGGCGCGACTGGAACCGATTGAGACGGGGGATCAGCCAGTGAATCGCGAAACTCGAGAGCAAGCTGATGCGCAGCTCCGAGCCGCGTCGCATGAACTCGCCGAGCGCATCGCTGATGCCCGCGAAAGCCGGTCCCACCGACGCTGCCAGTCGCTCACCATCAGTCGTCACGGCGAGCCCTCGCCCCTGTCTCTTGACCAAAGGGACGCCGAGACGTTGCTCGAGCCGGCGCAGCAGATGCGATATCGCGGACGGCGTCACTGCCAATTGTTCGGCAGCCGCAACGACGGAACCCGCTCGGGCCACCGCGGCAAAAGCCTGCAGGGATCGAAGAGAGGAGGCGGAAAGCGGACTTGGCATGTTCCCCCGGCAGTTGCCAATTCGTGCAGCATTACATGAGAATTTCTCAGTATAAGGGTATGAGCCTGAATATAAAATGCCGCAAACCAAGGCACGAGGATAAATGATGGATCAACGAGAGCTGAGCTCGGCGCAATTCGGCTCACGGGCGGCCGCCTACCTCGCGAGTTCGGTGCACGCGCGAGGCGCGGACCTCGACCGGTTGCGATTGCTGACCGAGACCATCGGGCCTTCGCACGCCTTGGATCTGGGTTGCGGTGCGGGGCATGCGAGCTTTGCGATGGCGCGGGGCGGCGCGCATCGAGTCACGGCCTTCGACCCATCCGGGCAGATGCTGGCGGTCGTGGCGCGCGAAGCAACCGCGCGGGGACACGCGACGGTCGATACGCGAACCGGGTCGGCGGAGTCTTTGCCCTTCGCCGATGCAAGCTTCGAGATCATCGCCACTCGATACTCGGCCCACCATTGGGCGGAAGTGCCCCGTGCCCTGGCGGAGTGTGCGCGCGTGCTGAAGCCGGGTGGCCGGATGGTCGTGATCGACGTGGTCGCGCCGGAGGATCCCGTGCTCGACACGCCGCTGCAGGTGATCGAGTTCCTGCGCGATTCTTCCCACGTGCGCAATTATCGCGTCTCGGAATGGAGCGGCATGCTGCATGCCGCCGGCTTCCAAACGCCATCCGTCGACTGCTGGAAATTGCCGCTGGAGTTTCGCAGTTGGGTGGCGCGCATCGGGACATCGGCTGCCCGGATCGCGGCGCTCGAGGCCGTGTTCGCCGACTTGAGCGATGAAGCGCGCCGCTATCTCGAGGTGGGGACGAATCTTTCGTTCGCCATCGAAGCGGCGTGGATGGAGACGACGGCCGCCTAGCCTGGGCTGCCGCGGCTTGCCGCGCCGGTGTATAAAGGCGCATGTTCGAAGGATTCGATCGCAAGACGCTGGACGTGCGAGGTGTGCGCATCGCGTGCACCATCGGCGGCTCGGGACCGCCGGTGCTCCTGCTGCATGGCTATCCTCAGAGCCTCGCGATGTGGGCACGCGTGGCGCCCCAACTGGCGGGGCGCTACACGGTGGTATGCGCGGATCTGCGCGGTTATGGGGATTCCGCGAAGCCCACATGCGCAGCCGATCGGTCGAACTATTCGTTTCGTGCATTCGCCGATGATCAGTTCGGCGCCATGCGGCTACTCGGGTTCGAGCGCTTTCACATGGTCGGGCATGACCGGGGAGGCCGCACCGGGCATCGGATGGCCTTGGACCATCCCGAGGCGGTGCAGTCGCTGACGGTCATGGACATCGTGCCGACCTTCACCCTGCTCATGAATACCGATCGCAAGGTGGCGCACGCCTACTGGCACTGGTATTTCCTGGCGCAACCCGAACCTTTTCCCGAGCGCTTGATCGGCGCCGATCCCGACTACTTCTACGAGACGAGTTTGGCGGGCTGGGGCGGAGCGAATATCGGCGACTTCGCGGCGGACATGCTCGCGGAGTATCGCCGATGCTGGCGGCAGCCGGAGATGATCCACGGGTCCTGCTCTGACTACCGCGCCGCGGCTACCATCGATCTGGAGCACGACAGCGCCGACATCGATCGCAAGGTGTCCTGTCCCACGCTGGTGCTGTACGGCGCCGCAGGCGCGATGGCGGCGCTCTATGACATCCCCGCGGAGTGGCGCAAGCGTTGCACCCACGTCACGGAGGCCTCGATCTCCGCGGGACATTTCTTCGTGGACCAGTTCCCGGACGAGACGGCCCGCATCGTCGGTGAGTTTCTGGACGCGCAGCCGTGAGCCGCGGACGGTGAGCCGAAGCAGAGTACTGGTGACCGGCGGCTCCGGATTCATCGGCATTCATTGCATCGTGAAGCTGCTCGCCGCCGGATACGAGGTGCGTGCCACGCTGCGAGACCCCGCACGCGAGGCCGATGTGCGGGCGATGCTCCGTACGGCCGGGGTTGATCCCATCGACAGACTGTCATTCGCCCCGGCGGATCTCGAGGGTGACGCTGGCTGGGCGGCGGCCGCGGCTGGCTGCGAGTTTGTGCTGCACGTCGCCTCGCCATTTCCCGCGGCCCGGCCGTCTCATGAGGATGAGCTGATCGTCCCCGCTCGCGAGGGCACGCTGCGCGTGCTGCGTGCCGCCTCGGGCGCGGGCGTAAAGCGCGTCGTGCTCACGTCTTCGTTCGCGGCGATAGGTTACGGACAACCGCCGAGGACGGCCCCGTTCGACGAGAAGGATTGGACGGTGCCGGCCGCCGGTGTCTCCGCCTACGCCAAATCCAAAACTCTGGCCGAGCGGGCGGCGTGGGACTTCATCGCCGGCGAGAGCGGCCATCTCGAGCTTTCCGTGGTCAACCCGGTCGCCGTCTTCGGGCCCGTCCTCGGGCCCGACTATTCCACCTCGATTCACCTGGTGAAGCGCATGCTGGATGGCCGGATGCCGGGCAACCCGCAACTCTATTTCGGCGTCGTCGACGTCCGGGACGTTGCCGACCTGCATTTGCTCGCGATGACCCATGAGGCCGCCCGAGGCGAGCGCTTCCTGGCGGTGGCGGGCGACTTCATGTCCTTGCAGGATATCGCCAAAGTGTTGAAGAATCGCATGGGAGGCGCCGGCGCCAGGATCAGGACGCGCCAGTTGCCCAATTGGGTGCTTCGCGTGGGCGCCTGGTTCAACCCGCTGGCCCGTGAAATACTACCGGAGCTGGGCAAGAGGAAAAGCGCATCCAACGCGAAAGCGAGGCGGCTGCTCGGCTGGCAGCCGCGGTCGAACGAGGAGGCGATAGTCGCCGCCGCCCGGAGCCTGGTCAAGGGAGTGCCGTAGTCGTGTCATCGATCGATTCAGTGATTGAGCAGAGGCGCCGCGATCTGGGTGGCTTTCAGGTCGGAAGGGTGCTGCCCGCATCCCAAAGACAGATGATCGGACCGTTCATTTTCTTCGATCACTTGGGACCCGTGGAATTCCCGCCGGGCATCCCGCGCTCGGTCGACGTGCGTCCTCACCCCCATATCGGTCTGTCGACGGCGACCTATCTTTTCGCAGGCGAAATCATCCATCGCGACAGCTTGCGCTCAGAGCAGCCGATTCGCCCGGGCGAGGTCAACTGGATGACCGCCGGCAGCGGCATCACGCATTCGGAAAGGTTCGAGCGCGCGCGTGCCCAGGGGGACACGCTGCACGGTATCCAAGCGTGGGTCGCGTTGCCGAAGGAAGAGGAGGAGACCGCGCCGCGTTTCTCGCATCATGGCGCCGCCGATCTGCCCACCTATGAGGGTGAGGGTCTGTGGGCGCGGCTGGTCGCCGGCGCGGCTTTCGGCGTTCGCGCCCCGGTCAACACCTTCTCCCCGCTGTTCTATGTGCACTGGCGCCTGGCATCCGGCGCCAAGGCGCAATTGCCCGCCGAGTATCCGGAGCGGGCGGCGTATGTTGCCGCGGGATCCATCGAGGTCGACGGGCTGCGATTCACCGAGGGGCACATGCTCGTGTTCGTCCCGGGCAAGTCCGTCGTCTTCACCGCGCTCGAGCCCGCCGTGGTCATGCTGCTCGGCGGAGAGCCGATCGGTAAGCGGTTCATCGAGTGGAATTTCGTGTCCTCGTCGCAAGAACGCATCGAGCAAGCCAAGAACGATTGGCGGGCGGGCCGGATGAAGCTGCCGCAGCGGGATGACGTTCGAATTCATCCCGCTCCCTCCGCAGCCGGGTTCGCATGCGGCGCAGCCGCTGTGATCGGGCCGCGATGATCGAGATCGAACGGATCCAGACGGGTGTGCGCATGGAGAGGCGCCTGCTGAAGGTGCTGAAGGGCCTCGCGGAATTGAAGGATCTGTCGCTCGGCGACCTTTTGGAAGGCATCGTGCTGCACGCGTTCGAAGGCCGCGCGCCCTTCTCGGCCGAGACGCTCGCGCAGATCGCGGAACTCAACAAAATCTACGGCATGACATTGCGCGCCGGCGACAGTCACCGGCTGAAAGAGAAGTAAGGCTCGCCAAAGGCTCGCCCATGGAAATTCCGGTCACTCCGCTGGACTTCGCGCGCCGCGCCGGCAAGCTTCACGGCGCCCGCCTCGCTGTCGTCGACGGCGATCTGCGATTCACGTACGCGCAATTTCGCGAGCGGTGCGATCGATGGATGGCGGGGCTGGCGAAACTCGGTGTCGGCAAGGGCGATCGGGTCGCGACCATATGTCCGAACACGCATCAACATCTGGAACAGTTCTACGCCATCCCCCAGCGCGGCGCCGTCATCGTGCCGATGAATTACCGGCTGACGGCGGACGACTTCGTCTACATGACGAACCACAGCGGCGCAAAGGTGATGTGTGTGCACCCGGATTATCTCGACTTGATCGACGGCGTGCGTGCGCGCTTGCCGACCGTCGAGCATTTCGTCGCGCTCGAGGGCGGCAGGAGCGGCTGGCTGGCGTACGAGGCGCTCCTGAAGGAGCGCGCACCCGCCATCGAGCCGAACGAGATCTTGGAGACGGATCTGCTCGCCATCAATTACACCAGCGGGACGACCTCGCGCCCCAAGGGCGTCATGATCACTCATCGAAACGCGTGGATGAATTCCATCGGCACACTGACCCACTGGCCGATGACGCCGGCGGATCGCTATCTTTGGACTTTGCCGATGTTCCACGCAAATGGCTGGACTTTCATCTGGACCGTGACGGCGGCCGGGGCAGCGCACATCTGTCTGCGCCGGCCCGAGGCGGCGAGCATTTACGAGCACGTCAACCGGGAACGGGTAACCCATCTGTGCGCGGCGCCCACGGTGCTCATCGCCATTGCGAACGGACCCGAAGAGTTGCGCTCGCAATTGCGGCGCGGCGTCAAGGTGTTCACGGCGGGCGCCCCGCCGGCGGCCGCGACCATCGAACGGCTGGAGACGGATTTGGGATGGGAGGTCACGCATGTGTACGGGCTCACGGAGACCGCGCCGTTCATATCGATCTGCGAGCCCTTGCCAGAGCATGCGCAACTCTGCAGCGCCGATCGTGCGACGCTGAAGGCCCGACAGGGGGTCGAGCTGATCACCTCGGGCGAGCTCCGAGTGGTGGACGAAAACATGCAGGACGTGCCGCCCGATGGGTCGACGCTGGGCGAAATCGTCGCGCGCGGCAATGTGGTGATGCGCGGCTATTACAATGACGCCGAATCGACGGCGACGGCCTTTCGCGGCGGGTGGTTTCACAGCGGCGATGCGGCGGTGGTGCATCCGGACGGCTATGTCGAGATCCGCGATAGATTCAAGGACGTGATCATCAGCGGCGGCGAAAACATTTCCTCCATCGAAGTGGAAGGCGTGCTGCTGCGGCACCGCGCCATACTCGAGGCAGCGGTGGTCGGCATGCCTCACGAGAAGTGGGGCGAAACACCGCATGCGTTCGTGGTCCTGCGCCCCGGCGGGAGCGCGACGGAGTCCGAGCTACGCGATTTTGCGCGGGCTGCCCTCGCTCATTTCAAAGTGCCGACGGCTTTTCATTTCGTGACGGAATTGCCGAAAACCGCGACCGGAAAGATCCAGAAGTACGTATTGCGCGGCAGAGCCTCGGCAATCGTTCGGCAATGAGCGGGCGCGCGCGGCGCGTGCGCTCAGATTCCCCCCGGCTTGACGGCCTTGAGATGGCCGGGACGAAGCTCGCCGCGTTTCACCACCACCACCAGCTGACGCCAGTCATCCACGAAGTGGCGCGCCCGCTGCCCGCCGATGCGGCTCACCAGCACCGGGTTCAGGGGTCCCTCCAGGGCGGCGAGCTCTTTCTGGGCCAGATCGAGATACCACCCGTGGCGGTCGCGTATCTCGACATCGACGAACCCGGCGGCAGCGAGGGCGGCCGCGCTCTCCTCGAGGGTGGCCATGTTGTAGGCGATGCCCTCCAATCGAAAGAATTCCATCATTTCCGGGGAGTAGCTGCCGGTGCCGCCCCGCAGCCAGTCGCTCGCGATGAACCGGCCGCCCGGACGCAATACGCGCAGCACGTCGGCATAGATCTTTGGTTTGTCCGGAATCTGAACCATGGAGTCCTTGGAAAACACCACGTCGAAGTTCGCCGCGTCGAACGGCAGCGTGCCGCCGTCCACTTTCAACCCGCGAATCCTGTCCGACAGGCCCGCTCGCTTCACGCGCTGCTGCATTCCCGCGACCAGGGCGGGATCGATGTCCACGCCGACCACCGTGCCCGCGCCGAACCGGGTGACGAGCAGCTCATCGATGGCCCCAAGGCCGCAGCCGATATCCAGGACTTCGCAGCCGCGGATATCGCTGCCCTCGAAGAGGCGTTCCAGCTCATCGCAACCCCCGGGCGACAGAAATCCGTCGCCCCATAAGAGCTGGAGCAACTCGAGCATCTCCGGGTCGTATTCGCCGGGTTCGCTCAACTGGCCTATTTTCGCCGTGTCGGCGATGCTCATGATCCTTCCAGTTCGGTCAACAAAGACTTGGCGCCATAGACCTGGTCGAGCGCCTCGTGAATGATCGCCGGATGAACGGCGATCGCGCGATTGTTGGCGGGATCGAACCAGTAGGACCCGGCAATCGAGTCGATATTGCCGTCGAACATGAGGCCGACGATGTTGCCGCGGGCGTCGATCAGCGGACTTCCCGAATTGCCCCCGACGATGTCGTTGCTGGTCGAGATGCAAAAAGGGGTCCGCATGTCCAGGCGCTCCTTGGCCTTCATCCAGCTGTCCGGAATCTTGAAGGGCGAGGAGCCGGTGGCGCGCGCGAAGGCACGGTCGAGGTAGGTGAAAGGTTCCACCTCCACGCCGTTTTGCGTCCAGCCCGTCACCGTGCCGTAATTCAAGCGCAGCGTGAACGTGGCGTCCGGATATATTTTCGTGCCGAAGGCCTTGAAGCGCGCGCCGGCGATGCGTGCCGACGACGCGGCGATCGGCGCCTCGACTGCGTCGTCGAACTGGCGGCGCAGCGCCCGAGAATCAGGGTCGAGCGACCGCGCGAGCTCGATCATCGGATCGCGCGATTGGTCCACCGCGGCCTTTCCGCCCTGCCACAGCTGCATGCGGACCGCCGAATCGTCGAGCTTCGATTCCGCCACCACGCGGGTCGCGAGCGTCTCGGGCGATTCTTTGGCGAGCAGGTTGCGCACCAGGGGGTAATCCGGGCCCAGCCATTCGCGCATTCTTCGCAACGAAAAGGAGAGGGTCAGCGTCTCGACTTCCGCATAGATGGGTACGCGGGCGGAAAGCTGCTGCTCGATCCGGGGCAGCATGGAGTCGGTGAATTCCCGCAGGCGCTCGGTGTTCGGCTTCGTGCGCTCGTCCGCTCCGCGCAGCAGAAGGCGCGCGTAACGGAACAGGATGCTGTTGAAGCCGGCGCCGCCCTCGATGAAGGTATAGGGGAGATATAGTGCGCGTTCGCGCGTCGACGCCTCCTCGATCTGTTGCCAGGGGTCGGGACCGGGCAAGTTCGCGAGCGTGCGCAAGGTCGATTCCTCGGCCTTCTTTCGATTGATGAGCGCATCGTCGTGCAGCGCATCGAGAAGCTTGCGGCGAACCTTGATGCCGTTTTCCAGACTGTTCAACGGCGCCTCGACCAGGTGCATGTCCGATTGATTGGAACGGCCGTACTGGATGTAGCCGCCGCGCAGCTCGGACGTGCGCAGCAGGGTGGTCGGCAGGGAGACATCGCGCTCGAATTCGAGCTGTGCATGCGTCTCGAGTCTGAAGGTGCTTCCGGGATGCCCGGACACGAACACGAGTTCGCCCGGGCGCGGCCCCGAGAAATCTATTTTCAAATGGTTCGCTGTCCTTGCCGGCTTGCCGTGCTCGTACGCGCGCAGGATGGCGAAGTCGAGCGACCAGCGCGGAAACTGGAAGTTATCGGGATCGCCGCCGAACGCCGCGATATCGGTTTCCGGTGTGAACACCAGCCGCACGTCGTCGTAGCGCTTGTACTTATAAAGAAAATACTGGCCTCCCTGATAGAGGGTCACGGCCTGGCACTTGAGCTCACCTCTGTTCGAGCGCGCCCCCGATTGCTCGCAGGCCTGTTCGAGTGCAGTCAATGTGCGCTTGCGCGCATCGTTGGCGGCCTCGTCGGAAAATCCCGCGACGGCCTTGGTTACGGCCGCGGTGACGTTCTCCGTCGCCACCAGAACGTCCGCCACCTGCGTCTGGCACCGCCGTTCGTCCTTGGGCGTTGCCGCGGAGAAGCCATTCTCCAGCAGGCTGTCCTGCTTCGAGGACAGCTCGCCCAAGCAGGATTCCACGCAGTGATGGTTGGTGAGAATCAATCCTTGCGGCGATACGAACGAGGCCGTGCAGTTGGACAGCCGGATCGTGGAGAGCCGCACCTGATCCAGCCACGCGGGGGTTACCTCGGCCCCGTACGCCTTCTTTACGGCCTCGGACGGAAAATTATCGAAGGTCCACATGCCTTCGTCCGCCCGTGCCCACGCCGGCGCGAGCGCGGCGATAATCATCAGTAACCAAAATGAGCGCATGACTGGTTTTTCTGAGTTACCCGAATCCCCGTAGCCGAAGCAGGATTTTATAACTAGTGCGGGGCCCGTGTCGGATTCCGTTTACAATTATGCGTTGCGACGCCACCCAAGGCCCCTCGAGTCACTTGAACCCAGATACCCGTGCCGGGCCGGTCCCGGCACCCCAGCATCGCGCCTTCGCCGCGTTCGCCAAGGCCGACTTCCGCATCTACCTCATAGCGGCGACGGGAGCGATGATGGCGGACAATATCGAGCATGTCATCTCTTACAAGGTGATGTTCGACCGATTCCATTCCCCCGCGCTTGGGGGATTTGCAGTCATCTCGCACTGGGTCCCGTTTCTGCTGCTGGCGGGCGTCAGCGGCGGCTTGGCCGACCGCTTCGACATCAGGAGACTCATCCAGCTGGGAATGCTGATGTACATCGCCGTGTCCGTGAGCTGGGGCATCATGTTCTGGACGAACACGGTGACCCTCGGGAGGGCCATGGCGCTTCTCGTGATTCATGGGCTCGCGGGAGTGATCTGGGTCCCGGCGGGTCAGGTGCTCATTCATCAGCTGGTCGCGCAGGACCAATTGGCGAGCGCGGTTCGGCTGAACGCGACGGGCCGGTATCTGGGCTTCTTGGTCGGGCCCGTGCTGGGGGCCGGGTTGCTGATGTCACTCGGGCCGGCCTACGGCATTTTCGCCAATGCCCTGATTTATACGCCTTTGCTAGTGTGGCTCATCAAGGCGCCCTACGGACGCGCGGTGCCAGGACGCAAGCCGCCCGCGGCGGCGGTGGGCAGTTATGCCGACGTGTGGTCGACCATGCGGGTGGTGGCGCGCAATCCGGTACTCCTTTCCATGACCGTGCTGGTCGGCGCCGCGTCGTTTTTCGTCGGCAATGCCTACCAGGCGCAGATGCCCGGATTCGCCGCCGACCTGGGTCACGAGCGTGCGGATTTCACCTACAGCATGCTGCTGGCGGCCGACGCGGCCGGGGGGCTGCTCGGCGGCCTCATCTTGGAAACCCGGGGATGGCTCGCGCCGCGTGCGCGGACCGCGTTCGTCCTGGCGCTCATCTGGTGTGTCGCACTCATCGGCTTTGCGCGCGCGGACGGATACGTGCTCGCCCTGAGCTTGCTGTTCGTGGCGGGTTTCGTCGAGTTGGCGTTCAATTCCATGGCGCAGGCGCTGGTGCAGCTTCATGCGCCCGGCGAGATACGCGGCCGGGTGATCGGCGTTTTCTCCATGTCGGCCTCCGGATTACGAATGTTCAGCGGCCTGTCGGTCGGGCTGATGGGGGCACGCCTCGGCATCCATAATTCCCTGGCGATGAGCGCCGGCGCGTTGTTCATTCTTTACTCCATTCTGTTCGTTACCCGCTTTCTGCGGCCCGGTTGAGATATGACCGCGGGAAAGGGCCCAACGGATGAGGATTATGTGCGCCGGGCGCTCATGCTCGCGCAACGGGCGCAGGAATCGAACGAGGTGCCGGTGGGCGCGCTCGTGGTCATGCGAGGAAAAGTGGTCGGAGAGGGCTGGAATCAGCCGGTCGGCACGCATGATCCGACGGCGCACGCGGAGATCGTCGCCCTGCGCGCCGCGGCGTCTCAGGCCGGCAATTATCGACTGGAGTCGGCCACGCTGTACGTGACCTTGGAGCCGTGCGCCATGTGCGTGGGCGCGGCCATTCAAGCCCGGGTGGCACGGCTGGTGTTCGGGGCCTGGGACCTGAAGGCCGGCGCGTGCGGAAGCGTATTCGACCTCACGCGCGAGCCGCGGCTCAATCATCGGCTGGATGTTTTCGGAGGCGTCTGCGCCGAGGAATGCCGCGAGATCTTGCGGCGATTCTTCGAGGCGCGCCGGGCGGCTTCGCGCGGGAAGGGCGCCGACGCCTGATGCCGCCGCTCGGCGAGGTGCCCGCCGCTCAGTCGAGCGTCGGTGCTCCCAAGCGGGTGGAGGCGGCGCCGCTGCCTACCCATTCGAGCAAGTCGACGTAATTGCGGATGTTGTCCACGTACCGCACCGGCTCCGACCCGCGCGCATAACCGTTCGAGGTCTGCGTGTACCAATATTCCTGCGCGAGCAGCGGCAAGAACTCGCGCACGTCTTCCCAGGAATCAGGATCCTTGCCCGCGCGCTGCGTGAGGACCCTCGCGTCCTCGAGATGTCCATAGCCGATGTTGTAAGCGGCCAGAGCGAACCACGTGCGGTCGGGGTCGGGCACGTGAGAGGGGATCTTCTCGTAAACCTGTCTGAAGTAGCGCGCGCCGCCGAAGATGCTCTGACGCGCGTCCGCGGGGTTGGCCACCTTGACCGCATTCGCCGATTCCAACGTCAGTTGCATGAGCCCCAGCGCTCCCGACGACGACGCGGCGCTCGGATTCCATTTGGACTCCTGATAGCCGATAGCCGCGAGCAGCCGCCAATCCTGGCTGCTTTGTTGCGCGGCCTCTTCGAACCAGCGCTTGTAGAGCGGCAGGCGGTCCTGAAAATGCCGCATGAATGTCGGTGCCTCCGCGAACTCGGCGTCCTCGGAACGATCGTAGTAGCGGCTCAATATCGCGGCCAAGTCGCCGCTTCTGTGCAGGCTCGCGAAGTAAGTGGTCATATGCCGCACGAACTCGGGATAGCGGTCGCTGGCCGCCCAGGCCAACGATTGGCTGCCCGGGAAATCGAAAGCAATGCGCAGCTCCGGGTGCGCGTCGTGCGCGAACGCAAATTCGGTGGAGTCCGCAATGGTGTAATCGATGGTGCCGTTCGCGACGCCCTCGAGCAGCGCCTGCGAGTTGGTGGTGGAGTCCTCCACCCACACCAGATCCGGCAGGGAGTCGCGAGCCGCGGTCAGGGCCTTCGCATGCGAGCTGTCGGCGGCGATTTCCAGATCTCCATTGCCGATCTCGGACAGCGAGCCCGGGCGGACCGAGCCGCGCCGGTAGATCAGATGCTCGCGCACCCGTTGATAGGTCGGTCCGAACTCGATGCCCTCGATGGGCCTCACCGGGATCTTGAGTCCGGCCGCAGCGAGATGCGCGCGTCCCGAGTTCAAAGCCGCGTACATATCCTCGTAGCTCTTCACCGGCGTGATCTTGAGCTTCACGCCCAGCTCATCCGCGAAACGCTGGGCGAGCGCGTATTCCGGCCCCTGCGGCGCATCATCGGATCCCAGGTAATACGACAGCGGGCCAGAGCGCGTGACCACGCGCAATTCCCCGAGCGTCTTGACCTGATCGATCAAGCTCGGGAGCGGGGAGCACGTGCTGAGGAGAACCACGGCCGAAGCCGCGAGACCCAGTCTGAACCAGCGATGCCGAGTTTTTGGAGTGCTGATGATACGCACGGTCGTAGCTGCTTTGGATTCCCGTGAGGCGGGGCGGTTCCGTTCGGGAGACATGCCCTTTGCCGATGCGATAGAATAACCGCTTATCGGTCTGCAAGGACTCTTGACAAACGCGTTTATACCTGAGTCGCTTAGTGGGTCACATCAGTATCTCGCTTAAGTTAACGGGCATAAGACGCTTGAGCTAAAACGACAAAAAGACATGAGTTAACGCGCGGTTTTAAGTCAACGGAGAGGTACCGAAGTGGTCATAACGGCGCCGACTCGAAATCGGATGGTCGGGTAATTCCGGCACGTGGGTTCGAATCCCACCCTCTCCGCCACTTGATCTCAGCTCGATTCAATGGCTTGCTCCGCTCGCCATTTCCTACTGCCAATCTACTGCCATATTCCGGGGATTCCAGGGGACGGATGACGATCTGTGGTGAGCCAGCCTTTGTAAGATTGACCGCGGAAATTGCAGCACGCGCATCGGGAATTGTGGTGCGTGTGGCGGGTCTTCGAATTCCGATTCTTCACGGGCCTCCGACCCTCGGTGGCCCTGGGCCGTCACGAAGGCCAGATCCTTTTTGGCGACGCGAGAATCGCAGCCCAGGAGGAACTCGTCGAAGACCTGGCTGCAGGTTCGCCGCTTCTGCGGCGCCGCCACATTCTTGATAAACCGGTACTCGGGAAATTCATCTGTGAAGACGAAGGTGCCAGCGGCGATCCGTTGTTTGATCTCCTGGAGCTGATTGCGCGCGCGCTTGAGGTTCGCTTCGGTGGGGCTGCGCTTCAGCGTTGGACGGTAGCGAACGCCGTCGAACTCGAAATCGAATTGGATGCGTTTGCTTCCGAGGGGACTCACGCCACCCTGTACGGATTTTCGGCCCACTGCCGCAGCGTATTCTTCGAGCGGTTGACGCTCACGCCAGGAAACAAGGTGAGACCCGATCCGGGTTTCTCGCCCGCGCTGCACTGGATGCGATGCGCAAGCCGGCTTAAGCTGTGACTGAATTCGAAAGTCGCTGACCGGCCAACTGCGGTCTCTGGTACGCTCGAATTCACAGGCCTAAAGCTGACATTCGAGGCTAAATTCCAGTCATGAATGCAGTGCGGCTTAGGTTGTGGTCTATCGCCGTACCGGCCCTGTTCGCCGTGTTGCACTCTGTCGCCGATGCTGGACCACAGTTTGACGAGGCCAAGCGGGTCGTCACAATTGACGCTCAAGCACCCGCAACTTTCGTTACTCTCTGCAGTATGCGCATCCATGTGCTTCCGACCCCCGAAATCGCAGCCAAGCGTGCCGCCGAGTGGCTGCGCACCGAAATTGGCCGTGCGAGCGCGCAGCGCGGCCGCTGCCTCGTTGCCCTGAGCGGCGGGCGCACGCCGTGGCGGATGCTCCGGGACCTGCGCCGACTGCGCGTCCATTGGCACGACCTGCAGGTGTTCCAGGTCGATGAGCGGGTCGTGCCGGAGAACGATGAACGACGCAACGCGCGCCAGATCGCCGACCTGCTCGTCGCACCCGCGATGCTGCACGCCGCGCAGTTCCATGCGATGCCGGTCGAGCGGAGCAATCTCGGAGCGGGCGCCGAGGAGTACTCCCGGCTGCTCAGCGAACACGGCGGAACGCCGCCGGTACTCGACGTGGTCCAACTTGGGATGGGCGCCGACGGCCATACCGCCTCGCTAGTGCCGGGCGACCGGCTCCTCGAGGAGCACGACCGCGATGTCGGAATCAGTGTTCCCTACCAGGGGGTGCCCAGGATGACCCTGACCTTTAGAGTGCTCGATGCGGCGCGACACCGCTTGTGGCTCGTCACCGGCGCCGACAAGGCGGCGGCGCTGCGGAAATTGTGGGCCGGCGACACATCGGCGCCTGCCGGGCGCGTCGTGCGCGACTCGGCGTTCGTATTCACCGATTCAGCGGCGGCAGTCGAATTGCCGGCGGAGATCCGTTCTCCCCACTGAGGCGGCGGGCAGCTCATGGGTCAATACTACGCATTCCCGGCATCGCCTCTATCGGCCACTAGTCGTCATTCGGTCACGGAGGAGAACTTCTCGAGCGGACGCCGCCCTGGTTGAAATGTCGGTTCGTCTCCGCCGCGCCCAGACGGATTCGGGCTTCCACGCGTGCCCCTTTTGGTGGACGAGGCTGCCGCGCGAACTCGCTCGGGCCCCGGATGGTATTCTCTGCCAGATGCGGCCCATTTTCGACGCGGCGCTGGTCAACCGGACGTTCGGCGACCCGGGGGTACTCATCGACCTGAAGTTCGAGCGGCGGGCGATCCTGTTTGACATCGGCGACGTCTCGGGTCTGCCAACGCGCAAGCTTCTGCGGGTGAGCGACGTCTTCGTCTCGCATACTCACATGGACCATTTCGCCGGCTTTGATCACCTACTGCGGGTCTGCCTCGGGCGCGACACCGGGGTCCGTCTGTACGGCCCCGGGAAGTTCATCGCCCAGCTCGAACACAAGCTCGCCGCCTACACCTGGAACCTCGTGGAGAACTACGAGACCGATTTCGTGATCACCGCACACGAGCTCGAAGCCGACGGGCGCACGCGGCGCGCGCAGTTTCGCAGCCGAGGGCGTTTCGAGCGCGAAAACCTGCCGCAAAGGGAGGGCCCGGACGGGGTTCTTCTGGATTCCTCGTCGTTCCGGGTGCGCACGATACCTCTGGAGCACCATGGACTCCCCTCGCTGGCATTCGCCTTCGAGGAAAGCACGCACATCAACGTCTGGAAGAATCGGCTCGATGAGCTGGGATTACCGACGGGCCCGTGGCTCACTAACCTCAAGGAACAGGTGCGCGCCGGCGCGGCCGACGATACGCCGATTAGAGTCCATTGGCGCACGCGAAACGGCGCGCACGACAAAATGATTGCACTCGGTGAGCTGAAGGCCAAGGTCCTCGAATTCGTACCCGGACAGAAGGTCTGCTATGTCACGGATGTGGCCGACAACTCACGCAACCGGGAGGCTCTTGCACGTTTCCTGCGCGGCGCTGATCTGCTGTTCATCGAGTCGGTGTTTCTCTACGAAGACCGCCAACACGCCGAGCGCAAGGCGCATCTCACCGCGCGCGCTGCTGGCGAGATCGCGCGAGCGGCCGCCGTGAGGGTTGCGGTGCCGTTTCATTTCTCACCGCGTTACCTCGGGCGAGAAGACGAGCTGCGACAGGAGTTCGAGAGAGCCTGGCGCGAGGCTGAGACGGCAGCCGGATGATCGGGGGCTTAGGGTCGGGTGCCACCGTCCCGACGGTAGTCGGCTAAAAGCGGATATCCGTCACATCGGATTGAATGGCTTCGAAGCCCTAATTCGATCTCAAGAATTCTGTTTGGGCTTCGGCCAGCGTTCCAAGTAGACCGGCGACGGGACGATCGTCGTATTCCTCGCCGAGACCCTCAAGGACATTGTCTTCCGAGATCTGATAGAGACCTTCGCCGCGGCGTCGGATTGAGCGCCGCTCCTCTGGCGCGAATATATTGGGTGACGATCGTTGTCCCTCTTTGCAGCATCACGCACTTGATGGTACCACCGAGGTGTTGAAAGGATTATCGACGAGTCCGGGGAGGACTACCAGCCAACGCTTCGTCGCGGCAGAACTGCCGGTCTCGACCCGGCGCGCGGTCCTACAAGTCGCCTAACCGAGGGCCAGGAGCAGCCGATCGACTGGGGCGCTGCGAAACGCAATCTGCGCAACCGCGCTGAATGAAACCTACTGCCGTGGCGAGTACGGTCGTGTGATTAACGTGCCTGATGTTGCGAAGATTCGACAACACCGAAGCGGCCCTTCGCGTTTAGGG
Organism: uncultured Gammaproteobacteria bacterium; assembly: GCA_963730565.1. Taxonomy (GTDB): domain Bacteria; phylum Pseudomonadota; class Gammaproteobacteria; order Steroidobacterales; family Steroidobacteraceae; genus Bog-1198. The sequence continues at coordinate 41,639 of CAVSSU010000028.1, read as the reverse complement.
GTAGCCTAGGGCGCTACGAAGTAGAAACTGCAGCCCGCGCGACCAAGCCACAGTTGCTACCAGAATTGTCGGTGGACTAGGCTAAGGCTCCAGGAAATTCCTACCGGGAGAACTTGGGATGCTAATTCAAGAGATGACCAAAGACCAATGCGGTACCGCCCTTGAGCAGACGGATTTTGGCAGATTGGCGTGCGCACGCGGTCGTCAACCCTATATCGTTCCAATCTATTTCTCATACGATGGAGAACACCTTTACGGTGTCACCACGCTAGGGCAAAAGATCGAGTGGATGCGCTCTAATCCGCTCGTATGTCTGGAGGTTGATGAACGGACGAGTCACTATCAGTGGATGAGCGTTATAGTTTTTGGTCGCTACGAGGAATTACCGGAAGCGCCCGAATACGAAGGCGCGCGCACACACGCTCTCGAAGTTCTGCAGAAGCGCGAGATGTGGTGGCAGACTGCTTGCGTTGCCACTGAGCACCGTGACCAGCGGTCGCCGATTTTCTACCGCATTCACATCCTGCAGATGACAGGACACCGAGCGACGCCCGATGCGATTGAAGCCACCACGATGGATGCACAAGCAACGCGGGCTTACCGATAGCATGTGATCCAGTGTTGGTCGATTCGCGCTAACGGCCGCGTTTGATCCTAAGCCGAGCGCAGGGCGAGACGCGATGGCGGACCGGAGTCGGACCAAGAGCCGTCGGTAATGGACCGAAATTGCCGGCCACTTAGCCGCCGTTTGCAGCTCGCTGACGGACAGAACCTCTATTCGATGGCCTATTCCGCTCGCTTGCTTCAGGCGGCCTGCGTCTCCGTCACCAGATAGGGTCGGACATTGCGCATCGCCCGCTCGATGTATTCCTCTTTTTCCCCCACGGGCGCGACGTAATGAAGGGCGGCCTCGGCCGCATCCACTCCCGCAAGCCGGGCAATGACCCAGACGGCAAGATACTGCGAAGCGAGGCAACCTCCCGCGGTCGCGATATTGCCCCGGGCAAAGAACGGTTGGTTGATGACGGAAACTCCGGCTTCTTCGACCCACGGCTTGGTGGTCAGGTCGGTGCATGCCGAGACTCCATCGAGAAGACCCAGCTTCGCGAGGATGAGCGTGCCGGAGCACTGGGCACCCAGAAGCTGTTTTGAGGGATCGAGCCGAAGCTCGCCCATGATCGCCGGGCTTTTGACGATGTCCCGCGTCAGCAGGCCGCTGCCCACGATCACCGCATCGGCCGATCCGGCCTCACTCAGCGAGGCTTGAGCATCCACGACGACGCCATTCATTGAGCGCACTCGAGCACTGGGGCACGCGATCGACACACGCCAGTCAGGTTTCTTGACCCGATTCAGGATGCCGAGAGCAATCAGTGAATCGAGCTCGTTGAAGCCATCGAAGGTGAGGATTGCGATATGCATGGTGAGAATCCAGGGGGGACGCGGTGAAGTCACGTGAATGCTATCGTCGATCGGTCATACATTCAAACCTGGAGTGCTGAAGGCCGCACATCCGCGGGCCAGCGAAACGACGGTCCTCACCTGAAATGGTATTCAAGCGAAGGCTCGATGCCGAGCTCGCGCGCGATGGCGTCCGTGTGCTCGCCGAGACGCGGAGCGGCCCTGTCGAGACAAAGCTGCGAGGCGGAGAAGCGTAGCGGAGTCCTGAGCCCGGAAAGTTTGCCGCCCGCGATATCGGGCCGGTCGAAGTCGATGCGCATTCCGCGTGCCCGGACCTGCGGATCCGAGAACACGTCCGCGATCGTGTTGATCGGACCTGCCGGCACACCGCTGTCGGCGAGCCTTGCCAGAAGCTCGTCCCGCTTCCAGGACTTGAGCTCTTGGCGCAGAACCGGAATCAGCGCCCCACGATTTTGAACCCGCAAAGCATTGGTGGCATAGCCCTCGTTGGTCGCAATGTCGGGACGCCCGAGGATGGAGCACAGCTTGGCGAATTGCGAGTCGCTTCCGACCGCCACCATCACGTGCCCGTCGCTCGTCGGGAAGGTCTGGTACGGAACGATGTTCGGGTGGGCATTGCCGATGCGGTGCGGCGCGGTCCCGGACACGAAGTAGTTCAGTGCCTGGTTAGCCAGCACGCCGACCATCACATCGAAGAGCGCCATGTCGACCTGTTGCCCCTCCCCGGTCCGCTCCCGGTCCGCTAGAGCCGCTTGGATGGCGACCACGCCATACACGCCGGTCAGGATGTCCGCGAGCGCCACGCCGATTTTTTGCGGCTCCCCATCCGGATCACCCGTGATGTCCATGATGCCGCTCATCGCTTGAATCATCGCGTCGTAGCCGGCGCGCGCGGAGTAGGGGCCGTCCTGGCCGAATCCGGTCACGGAGCAATAGATCAGACGCGGATTTCGGGGCCTCACGGAAGCGTAGTCGAGTCCGAATTTCTGCAGCGTTCCAGTCTTGAAGTTCTCGATCACGATATCCGACCGATCGATGAGCCGTCGGACCAGATCGAGATCCCGCGCCGACCGGAAATCGGCGACCACCGAGCGCTTGCCCCGATTGCAGCAATGAAAGTAAGCGGCATCCGCCTGGGCGCCGTCGGCTCCCTGCACGAAGGGCGGGCCCCATCGGCGGGTTTCGTCGCCCTCCGGGGCCTCGACCTTGACGACGTCGGCGCCGAGGTCCGCGAGCGTCTGGCCCATCCAAGGTCCCGCCAAAATACGTGCGAGCTCGACCACGCGAATGCCCGCGAGGGGGGCAGTTGCGCGCTCGGTCACGCGGAGGCCTGCCGGGGGAGAATAAAATCGCCGATCATTTGGTGGCGTTGAAGAAAGGGACCGGCGCGCCCGCGTAGACGTTGACCGGCAAAACGCCGTTCCAAGTTTCGGCTTTCTTGATCTCGACTTCGATGCGCCTCGCCGCGGCGGCCCACTTGATCTGCGTGGCTCGTGTGGTCGATCGATCCGCGTTCATGTTGCCCGTCCTTGTCATCGGTCCCGTGGATTCCGTGCATGCGCTCTTTGAAGCGGCTTGAATTCTACCGGGAATCTGCAGATGAAAGGCGGTTGAAATGCGCCGCGCACGGGTGCACGCCGGGGCAGCGCAACCCGGTTCCACGCGCCAAGCTCACCCTGGGAGGGCGGCGGGCACCAATCGGATGCGGGTGATTTCCGCGGGCACGCCGAAGCGGTTCGGCGGGCCCCAGTAGCCGGTACCGCGGCTCACGTAGACCCATAGGTTCTTCACGCGATGCAGTCCGGCGGTGAACGGCTGAAAGAACCGCACGAACAAATTCCAGGGCCAGAACTGGCCGCCGTGCGTATGACCGGAAATCTGCACGTCGTATCCGGCATTCGCGGCGGCCTGTGCGGAACCGGGCTGATGAGCGAGCAATATTCTCGCGCCGGCATCGGGGGGAGAGCCTTCGAGGGCGGCGGCGGGATCGCTTCGCTGCGCGGGGTCGTAGTGATGGGCGGCGAAATCATTGACGCCCGCCAACACGAGCGAGGCGCCATCATGATTCAGCACGACGTGCTGATTCTTGAGGACGGTCAAGCCCAGCCTGCGAATCTCACGGGTCCAGGCGGCCTCGCCGGAGTAGTACTCGTGGTTTCCCGTCACGAAGTACACGCCATGCCGGGCCGACAGTTTCGACAGGGGTGCGGTGTGAGCGGCAAGCTGGTGCACGGATCCATCCACCAGATCTCCGGTCACTGCGATGAGGTCGGCGCGCAGATCGTTCACGCGCCCCACCAACCGCTCGACGAAATCGCGACGAATCGTGGGGCCGACGTGCACGTCGCTGATCTGGGTGATGGAAAACCCATGCAGCGGAGGCGGCAGCCGCCGGATCGGAATGTCGACGTTCACGATGCGCGGCCGGCGGGCGATCGCGAAGCCGACCGCCGTGACCGCAAGCGTGGTCAGGAGCGCGCCGACCGCGGACGGTCCGAGCAGTGTTTGATATCCCGAGTCACTCAGCACGAAGCGCGCGGCGAGGAGCAACGCGTCCCGCACGAGGGTGGTCACGAACAGCGTGGAGAAGAACCCCATTGCGATGAGTCCGATCCACCCGAATGCATCGCTTCGCCGAATCGATTGCGGCACGAGAATGCCGGCGGCGAGGAGGAGCGCCGCCCCCACTGCCGTGCCCGCCGTGCCGAGGGCAAGCGGCGGCAACAGCCGGCAACCCACATAGGTCAGTAAGGCGAGGATGATCCACAGGGGGCGAGAAAACAGACGGCGGCGCGAGGGCATTGCCCTCTGTGGTGGGGGGTGGGCGTCAGCTATTCAAGAGCCCACCGGCGATCCGGCCTCCCCGAGGCTTGCGCAGAGCTTCCATCCCCCTGAATTCCACGAACTGGGTGGTCGTTGCCCAAAGATAGTCGCCATACAGAAAGGGCTCGAACGAACCGGCAGGGTCCATCGGGAGGGGACGGATTTCGGCATCAGCTCGCGCCTCGTAGAAAAACGGGATCGACAGCCTTTCCCGCCCCGTGCCGATGACACGATGCTCGGTCGCCTTGATGCGGCCCGCGCTCCAGCGTTCCAGCACCTTGCCGAAGTTGACGGCAAGCGTACCCTCCAGGGGCGGCACGTCCACCCACTCCCCGTTGCGGTGCCGCGCCTGCAGGCCGGGAACCCCGTCCTGCGCGAGCAAGGTGAGAAAACCCGAATCGACGTGCGGAGCACCCGTCACGTAGTGTCGACGCTCCTGGTGCGTCACCCACACGCTCGGATCGATCGCCGCCGCGTCATCCGCATCGGTGCGCAACGGGTAGCGAAGCAGCCGCAACGTCGAGAGGCCGCGCTCGAAGGCGTCGTCGAAGAACCGCTCCTGCAAGCCGAGGCTCCGAGCGATCGAACGCATGAGGGCCTGGCTGATTCTCACCATGCCGAGATAGTAATGAGCCGCCGCCGCTCTCCAGCCCGGCAATGCCGTCTCCGCAGGCATCGGTGTCGCTTCGCGCAGGGGATCGCCGTCGCACATCACGCAGGGGCCGTAGGCCAGGTCAGGACCGAGATCGATGCCTTCCTTGCTGGTGAGAAAGCCTCTCTGCCTGGGAAACCAACCGCGGTAGACATTCGGGTGCGAGGAATCGAATTTTTGCCGCCACAGAGGCCGGATCTCGTCCTCGTGCAGGTCGAACAAGCGAAGCAGCTCCGAGCGCGCCGTCCGATCCACGGGAAGGCCCGCCGGAAAGCGGCTCGCCACGAAAAAGCCGACGCCCGCGGCGGCTTCCACGATGGCGCGGTCGGCGAGATCGCGTGCCGGCGATGCCTCATAGAACAAAGGTGCGACGTCGATCGAGGGGATCGAGGTTGGCAAGCTGCTCGACATGTCGGCTCCGCGGCGCGAATCATTGGGCCCGAGTGGCCGTATAATCGCACGTTTTGCAGCTGGCGAACCCCATGGGCCCCTACGTCGACTCGATAACTCCCGATGAAGCGATGCCTGCCTCGACCAGCGTCGTGGTGATCGGCGGTGGCATCATCGGCACTTCCGCGGCACTTTCGCTCGCAGCCCGCGGTATCCCGGTGGTGCTTTGCGAAAAAGCACACATCGCTTGCGAGCAGTCCAGCCGCAACTGGGGCTGGTGCCGGCAGACCGGCCGTGACGAGCGCGAAATGCCATTGATCGTCGAAAGCCTCAAGCTGTGGCGCGACATGGATCGCTTGACGGAGAGCGCGACCGGCTTTCGGGAATGCGGCGTCGTATACGTGGGCGAATCGCAGGAGGACGAGCGCTCGTTCACCACCTGGCTCGACATGGCGCGCCATTACGCCATCGGCGCCCGGATGGTGCGCGGACAGCAACTCGAAGCGCTGATGCCGGACGCGACAGGCGCCTTTCACTGCGGACTGCACGTGCCCTCCGATGGGTGCGCGGAGCCGCAGAAGGCTGCGCCCGCGATCGCACGCGCGGCGCAGCGCATGGGGGCGGTCGTGCTCACTCACTGTGCGGTGCGCGGGATCGAGCGGGCGACGGGCAGAATCAGCGGGGTCGTGACGGAACGGGGATCCATCGCCTGCGATACCGTCATACTTGCGGCGGGCGCGTGGACGAGTCTGTTCTGCGCGAGCCTCGGCGTACGACTTCCCCAGCTGAAGGTGCTGTCCTCCGTGTTGCGTACGGGTCCCGTCAGCGGCGGTCCCGATGCCTGCACTTACTTGAACGATGTCGGCTACCGCAGGCGGCTGGATGGCGGCTACACCATTGCCCGGGGCTCGGGCCTGGTGGTCCCCGTGGTGCCGGATTCCGTGCGCTATCTGCGGGACTTCTGGCCATCCGTACGCAAAGAGGGCTCTGCCATCAAGCTTCGCCTGAATGCGCAAAGCTGGCGCGAGTTTCGCGCGCCGCGGCACTGGGCGCTCGACCGGCCCAGCCCGTTCGAGACGACACGCGTGCTGGATCCGGAACCCGATAAAGCGATGAATCGAGCGGCGTGGGACGCCATGGTGCGCATCTACCCCCGATTTCGCGACGTGCCCGTGGTCCAGGAATGGGCCGGGTACATCGATGCCACGCCGGACGTGATCCCCTACATCAGCCCTGCCGGCACGGTCCCCGGTTTGACCGTTGCCGCGGGATTCTCCGGACACGGTTTCGGCATCGGGCCCGGGGCGGGGCGCCTCGCCGCGGATCTCGCCACGGGGCAGGCGCCTTCGGTCGACCCCTCGCCGTTTCGGCTCTCCCGATTCAGCGACGGATCGCCGATCGTCCTCGGACCTGAAATCTAGGCGACTTCGAGCCGCTACTCCGGCTTGCGGAATTTCAGCACGAAGTTGTCCGCTTCGCCGATGGCCACGTACTTGGCGCGATCCTTGTCGCCCTGCGACAGCGTGGGCGGCAAGGTCCATACGCCGTCCGGCCAATTTTTCGTGTCTTTGGGATTCGCGTTGATCTCCGATTTGGCGACGAGCACGAATCCCGCCTTCTTGGCGAGCGCAATGGTGTAATCCTCGCGCACGTAGCCGTCGGCCGCCTTCGGATCCTGCGGCTTGTCGGTCCGGCCGCGGTGCTCCTCGATCCCGAGGATCCCACCCGGCTTGAGCGCCTTGAAGCACGCAGCCAAGGCTTGGTCGGCGTACCCGCCGTCCATCCAATTGTGCAGATTGCGGAAGGTCAGCACGAGATCCGCCGAGGCGGGAGGGGCGATGTCGTCATGTCCGGCGGCAAGCGTGGTTTCGTGAATCGTGCCGAGACGATTCTTCTGTGCGGCCATGCGTGATCGCCAATGGCTGACCGACTTGTTGCCCTCCTCATTGTCCGTGGATTCGAGCGCCACGTAGTACGTCCCGCGCTTGGCGAGGTAGGGCCCCAAGATCTCGGTCCAATAGCCTCCACCGGGCCAGAGCTCGACGACGGTCATGTCGGGCTTGATGCCGAAGAAGCCGAGCTCCTCCACCGGATGGCGAATCGGGTCGCGCGCGACGAAATTGGCGGATCGTCCCGGATCGGCGACGGCGGCCTTCAATGCCGGATCGGGCGCCGCCGCGGCCGCGGCACAAGCACCCAACGCCAGGATGGCGGCCGCAAATCGGGTCGACCGGAGTTTGGAGTCATGCATGATACGATTTCCTCGTGGTGTTGATCATCCGCTCGCGCATTGGGGTGGATGTCGATCCTGGCACTGTACCAGCGCCGTCGTCGGACGTCAGGGGCCTCCTGGGCGCGCGAACCGTTCGGACGGTGCTGGCGCTCGCGGAGCGGCCGATCCCTCGGCCGGGTTCTTGCGGACCTCGAAGGGCACTGTCAACACTGACCCGTCGGAGAACTGCAGGACGATCGAGACTCGGGTGCCGGTGTTGGCCGAAGCCGTCGGCTGCATCAGCATGAGGTGATAGCCGGTAGCCTCGAATTCGAGCGTCTTGTGAGGCTCGAGCGTGAGGTCCTTGACCGGCACCATGTCCTCCACGTCTCCATGAGTGACGGTGCGGTGCAGGGAGAACGTCCCGGTAGGACGGGCTCGAAACCGCAACCACGTGAAGCGCCTTGTCACCGGTGTTGACCAGCGTGAGATATCCCGCCCTCGGCAGGTCGGCCGGCAGCCGGCGGATCCAAGCCGCGAGCACTTGAATCGTCGGCTTCGCGCCGGCGGGCGGATCGGCGAATGTGCGGTCCGGTAGTGCGGATGTGCCGAGGATAAAGGCGATGAGGGCGATTGCCCGCGCGATGTGCAATGCGCGTTGCCGCAACAGGTGATTCATGGCGGGGACCATGCCAGAACGCGTCCCGCGCCTCAAGCGCCGCTCTTGAACTCACCTTTCGTCGTGCATCGAAGCATGCCGGCCGGCGCGCGGGTAAGAATTCCGCCATGACGAGCGTGCGCAGACAATGGCGGGGGTGGCGGTGCGAATTCGAGGCGCGGAGCCGGCAGGAGTCCGGCACGCGGCGCTAGTCATCCAGCATCTTTCCTTGCGGCAGAGCGGGCAGCTTACGGGGAAGCGGACGAGGTCTTCGTGGGCCACACGCCCGTATTGGATGACAGGGGATCCCATCCCCATCGCTCAGGATCGGGACGCCGCCGATCGAGAATTGAAGCGGAAGCAGAGCGCTCCGGCGCCGAGCACGATGCCGCAGAAGCCGAAGAGCTTGAGTTCGAACAGACCGAGGTGCTCGACCTGGCGCGTCGGCACGAACGCACTGGCGGTGGCGACCAGCGTGACGCACATTCCGGTGATGCCCGATACGGCGAGCGTCGTACGGCTGAAGAACAAATCGATGTCGCGCCGGCGGAAGGCCAGCGCGAGGAGCGAGGCATACATATACAGATACTGCAGGAGGCTCAGGATCACCGACAGATCGAGAATGGTCATGAACGCCTCGTTGAGGCCGGCGCCCGCGAAGCTCACCGCAAGCGCGAGCGCGCACAGGCCGCCGCAGAGCAGCAGGGCGATATGCGGGGAGGCATGGCGCGGGTGAAGGCGGGCGAACACGCGGGGCAGATGACCCTCGAGGGCCGCGACGTACGGTATGCGCGCCGGTGCGGCCAGCCACGCAGCCGCCGCGCCTGCGACCGACAGGGCCAAGAGCCCCGCGATCGCCGGGGTGAACGAATTCGCGCCGATGCGCCGGGCGAGTCCATCCACCGCTTCCAGCACCCCCTGTACGGCATTCATGCCCTCCGGGGGGACCGCGAGCAGCATCGAGGCCGTGAGCAGCACGTCGAGACTGGCGACCACACAGGCGCCCGTCAACAGGGCACGCGGGAGCGTTCGGCGCGGGTCGTGGATCTCGTCCCCGACGTTCGAGGCGATCTCGAGGCCGAGGAGTGAAAAGCACAGGAGGCTGAAGATCGAGATCAGATGCCAGTCAAACCCGGAGGGGCGCCAGTCGAGCCTCGTGACAGACAGCCCCTGGCGCACGGCCAACCAGGAAGCGAGCCCGATGAGAATGATGCCGACCGACAGCGTGCCGAGGGCGGCTGCGTTCACGAACAGCTTTTCCGCCGCGAGCCCCCGGATGTTCAGCCAGATGAGCAGCGCCAGGAGGCCAAAGGAGCCGATCTCGATGGCTGCGCCGTGGCTCGCGAGAGCATTGCCGGAGGCGCCGAACAAATAGGCGGCGAGGCCCGCCGAGGAGACGACCAGAGTCGGGACGTAGACGATGTTCGCCATCCAGTAGCACCAGCCCGACAGGAAACCGTGCATCTCGCCCAAGAGCCTGCTCGGCCACACATAGACGGCGCCCTCCCCCGGATAGTGGTGGGATAGCTCGATGACCGTGATGGCCTCGGGGATGAAGAAAAGGGCGATCGCGAGCGGCCAGAGCCAGAGCACCATCGGCCCGTTCTGAACCAACGGCGCCAGGGTATTCAGGCTGACGAGGCCAGCGACGATCATGAGCACAACGTCGAGGCGCCCGAGCGTGCGCCGCAGATGCGGGGCCTGCCCTCCCAACCCCGCCGAATGCTGCTTTGTTTTCGTACCAGCTCGCATGCATCTGATTTGCATTCAATAGTATTTAAAAGCAAAGGCTTGATCAACGTTGTTGAATGAATATATTTTCATTAACTCGTTGACAGGGGCTCGCACATCGCGCCATGCTCCGGCGCCTGGGGCGCCCATTGCGCAAAACAGGAGCCACTTTCATGATGACGTCAGGTCCTCCGGTGAGCCGTGTCACGCGGGCTGCGCGGCGTGCCGAGAGACGCAGCGGGCGATCCTCCCCGGCCGTTCGACCCGGGCTGTCGGGCGGCGCGTATCGGCCGCTCACGGAGCGCGACATGGCGCGCATTGCTGATACGGCTTTCTCATTGCTCGCGAACATCGGCGTCAGTCATGCGCCGGATGACCTGCGGGAACTCTCGATCGCCAAGGGGGCGCATTTGAATGCCCACGGCCGGCTTTGCTTCCCGCGCTCGCTCGTCGAGGACGTCATCGCCAACGCCGCGCGCGAGATCGTTTATCACGGCCGTGATCCGAAGCGCACCGTCCGGTCCGGTGGGAACCGCGTCCACTTTGCCACGGCCGGCGAGGCCGTGCGCTTCGTCGAGGCGGGCTCGGGAGCCTATCGGCCCTCGACGCTCCTCGACCTTTACGATTTCTTTCGGATGGGTGATCACCTGGAGCACGTCGACTTTTGCTTCCAGCAGGTCATCGCGAACGACATATGCGAGGACGCTCGGTTGCACGCGATCAACATTGCCTATGCCGCGGCCGCAGCGACCACCAAGCCCTTCGGCATATCGCTTGCAGACCCTGTGACGGTCGGCGAGGTCGAGGAACTCTGGGATGCGCTGCTCGGAGCCTCGGGCGCGTTCCGCCGCGCGCCTTTCGCGGCGATCGGTGTCTGCCCGATCGTCTCGCCGCTGCGCTTCGGGCCGGACACCGCGGCCGTGCTGTGCGAAGCGGCGCGGCGCGGACTGCCGGTCAGCGCCTGCACCGCTCCGCAGTCGGGCGCCACGGCGCCGGCCGCCCTCGCCGGTGCGCTCGCGCAGTGCACGGCGGAAGCGCTCTCGATCGTCACGGTGGTCAATCTGATCAATCCCGGCGGCCCGATCGATTTCGGCCCGTGGACCTTCGTCGCGGATCTGCGCACGGGCGCGTTCACGGGTGGAGGCGGCGAGGAGGCGGTCCTGCAGGCAGCGGCGGGCCAGATTGCGCAGTACTTCCGGCTCCCCGGCATCGTGGCCGCGGGCATGACGGACGCCAAGCGGCCGGACTTTCAGGCCGGCTACGAAAAGGGCGTGACGATCGCGCTCGCCGCGCTGTCCGGCAGCAACATGATCGCCGAGTGCGCGGGCATGCTGGGAAGCCTGATGGGGTGCTCGCTCGAGTCGATGGTCTTGGACAACGACCTGATCGGAAGCGTCAAGCGGTCGCTGCGGGGGATCGAAGTCAACGACGAGACCTTGTCGTATGAAGTCATCGAACGCACCGTCATAGGGGGACCCAATCACTATCTCGGCGCCGAACAAACCCTGTCCTTGATGGAGACGGAGTATCTGTACCCGAAGCTCGGCGATCGGTCGACGCTCGCCGATTGGGAATACCGCGGCGCGCCGGCGCTGATGGATGTTGCGCAGGCGCGTGTCCGCGAGATCATGTCGAACCACTATCCCTGCTACATAGACGCGGAGCGGGATCGGGCGCTTCGCGCGCGTTACGACATCCGTCTGCCGGTGGAGTCGATGAGGGCGGGTAACGAGCGCTGGCCGCCGTTGCCGCCGTCGTAGATACCGCGCGGCGGCGAGGTATTATTGAACCGCGCGAATGACACCGGCTGTAATCAATCTGCTTATCTGATCAGAGGTCTTACCCAAGATGCCGACAAGAATCTCCTGATTATGCTCGCCGAGTAGCGGCGGTCTGCGCCGAACTCCACACCGTTCGCCATCAAAGCAATAGGGCGCAGTGAGTACATGGACGCTGCCGGCAACGGGATGTGCCTGTGCCGCGACCATCTTCTGTGCTCGCTCCGACTCGAGTGCTTCAAGCAGGCTAAGGATCTCTCCGCACGGAATTGCATGCGCCGAGAGAGCCTGCAAGAGATCGCCGCGGGTTCGCTTGCCCAATTCCGCCTCAATTTCGGGCAACAAATCAAGGCGATTTCGAGATCGCAGCAGGTTCGATGCATATCGAGCATCGTCCGCGAGATCGGGGCGATTGATGATATGCCTACAAAAATTCACGAACTGGCGATTTGTTCCGACAGTAATGACGAGCGGACCATCGGCTGCGTCAAAGACGCCGTAGGGCACGATAGAAGGATGTGCGTTACCGTAGCGGGGCGGATCCTTGCCATGGAGAAGTGCCTCCAGACCGTAATAAGATGTGAGCGTAAGGCCACAATCGAACAATGCCAGTTGAACATGACGCCCTCTTCCCGTTCGACCGCGCTCGATCAAGGCTGCCATCACCGCCTGGGCTGCATACATGCCGGTAAAAAGGTCAACAATGGCCACGCCGAATTTAAGCGGAGGCTGGCTTGCCTCGCCATTCATGGCCATCAAGCCCGCTTCACCCTGCACGACGAGATCGTAGCCAAGCCGCATTGCTTCCTTGCCTTCCTGATCGTAGCCACTGATCGAGCAATATACGAGGGACGGATTGATTGCGTGAAGCCGGGCAAATCCCAATTCGAGCTGGTCCGCGCCTCCCGGCTTGAAGTTCTGAATGACCACATCGCACACGGCCGCTAGCTCGCGTGCAATGTCGGCGCCTTCCTTTGACTGCAAGTCCAGCGTCACCGACTTCTTGTTGCGATTCACGCTATTGTAATAAGTGGTTTCAGTGTGGCCGATCCGTGAGCCCCAATCGCGCGTGTCATCCCCGTGTTCAGGATGTTCGACCTTGATGACCTCCGCGCCGAGGTCCGCCAGCACGGTTCCTGCCAGCGGACCTGCCAACACGCGTGACAGGTCCAACACTTTGATTCCAGCCAATGGGCCGCTAGCGTACTCGGTCATTGAACAATTCAGCTTTCGCGATTTTGAGATAGGTTCAAGTGTGCGGTGGATGCGGCACTATTGGAAATCAACGCACCCCAGGCAGCGTTGACAGTCTCATGGCTGGTTGCACCTCAGAGAGAGCGCCTTGGCGACGATCGCCACAGCATCCAACTCGTACTTGCGCATTAAATACTCTTTGCTGCCACCTTCGGCGTAAACGTCTTGCACACCGATCATGCCAAACCGGATCGAAGATGAGCCGAGTGCAAGGCGCTCGGCGACCGCGGCACCAAGTCCCCCAACGGTCGAATGATTCTCAGCGGTGATCATGGCGCGGTGCGTTCGGGCGAGATGCTCAACGAGGTCCTGATCCAATGGCTTGATGGTATGAATGTTGGCGACGGTTGCCGAAACTCCTTTGTCCGCAAGGATATTTCTGGCACGGAGCGCTTGATCCACCATGGTTCCGCTGGCCAGAATCGCAATGTCGGTCCCAGCGGCCAGAAGCTGGCCTCGCCCGATGTCGAGTGGCATCAAAGGTGTGCTTTCGTCCAGCGCTGCTGACGCCATCGGCATACGGAGATAAACGGGCCCTTGGTGTGAGGCGGCGGCACGAACCGCGGCCTGAATCTGCGCGGGACCTGCGGGTTCGATGATCGTCATGTTGGGAAGCGCACGCATCAGGGCGACATCGTCTATGGCTTGGTGAGAGACACCGAGTGATGTCATCAGGCCCGGGATGAAGCCAACAATCTTGACGTTGGCGCACGGGTACGCGACTTGCATGGATACCTGATCGTAGACTCGGCGGGTAACGAAGACGCAGAAACTATGAACGAAAGGCATATCGCCGCACCGCGCCATACCCGCCGCGACGCCGATCATATTTGCTTCCTGAATTCCAAGAGAAAAGAATCGTTGCGGCAAATGGTCACGAAACAGAGTCGTTTCAGTGGGCTGGGTCAGATCAGCGCCTAGGCAGACGATTCGCTCGTCCTCGCACGCAGCGGCGAACAACGCCTTACCATAGGAGCGGGCGCCAAGAGTTGCGGAACCGTACAGACCGGGATCGATAAACCCGCCCACCGCTTGCGTCACGCCGGCTCTCCGAGTATCTGAAGGGCGTGTTGCGCGTCAGCCGGCGAGATCGCAGCGACATGCCTCATTCGATGCTCGAGAAAGGGCACTCCTTTGCCGGGTACTGTCTTGGCGATGATACACGTCGGCCGGTCGTCAATCTGGCGGGCGTGATGCAAACTCTCGACGAGTTCGGCCATGGAATTGCCGTCGATGTCCAATACGGACCAGCCGAAGGCGGTCCATTTTTCGGCTATTGGCTCCATGGGCATCACTTTGTCCGTATGACCCTCCACTTGCATGAAGTTGCGGTCGATGATCAAACACAGATTGCCGAGACGGTGCCCGGAGGCGCTCATAGCCGCTTCCCACACCTGCCCCTCTTGCAGCTCACCGTCGCCCAGAATCACGTAGACCCGAGCGGGACGCCCTTGTCGGCGTAGGCTCAAAGCCATACCGGCGGCCACCGACAAGCCCTGCCCCAGCGAGCCGCACGTCGCTTCGACCATTGGACCGACTCGTTCCGAGGCATTCACTTCGAATGCCGATCCATCCGTCGCATATTCCTCCAGTGCAATTTGAGGAATGAGCCCGCGGGCTGCCATGGCGGCGTAGAAGACCGCGGTATTGTGCGCGGTCGACAAAATCAGGCGATCGCGGTCCGGCCAGCTGGGATTTTTGTCATGGAGGTGAAGCTCTCCCAGATAAAGCGCTGTGAAAATGTCGGCCGCGCCCAACCCCTGCTGCAAATAGCCAGTTCCCACTCGCGCCACCATGCGTACAACTTGAGCCCTGAGCTTTCGGGCGCACTCATCCAGCTCCTTGATCGAGCAGGCATTCCGGGCCATACGATTTTCGACGCCAAGGGAGGCTCCGCTCTTGCACGCTGACTTCCATTCCATTGCGCGCCCTCAACTCCCCGCTGCGGTTGCGTCGCGGACGACCGCTCCCGGCAGTTCCGGCCGACGCTCGACGCGCTCCGGGAGGAACGTTCGGCAATAAGCGATGCATGCGGTCGTCGCTTCTTCGGCGTATTTGAGGGTAATCGTCGTGTGGCGTTCGAAAGAGATGGCCCAGATTGCATCAGCAATCGAGTACATGATCTCGAACTTTGAGGACGGGTCTTTCACATAAGGCATCACAAACACACGGTCGAAAAATTCGAAGAGCGCTTGCGATGCCCCACGGTTGTAATTCTTGTCGGCCTGATGAATCTCCCAACTCGGATGAATTCCTAAAAAGATTTTCGCCGCAGGCAGGTTGGAGTTGTAGTACTCGACCGCTCGCTCGTGGCGAACGACCAGCAAGTCTTGCCAGCTGATCAACCGCGAGGCCGCAATCGGCTCATTCACCATCCTCCGGAAATCCGCGTGGTATTTCTCGGCGAGCGCAAGCAATGCAGCATTCTTTGTTGGAAGGAAGTGATAGACGGAAGCAGGCGCAATACCGGCTCGCTCGGCAATCTGATACAAGCCGATATCGTCGGGGCTCCGTTCTTTCAAAAGTGATTCAGTTGCCTCAAGCAACGCTTGGAAGCGGGTCCGGCCACGCTCGCGCGACGGCCGGCGAGCGCGTTTCAACGAGCTCGGTAAAGGCAAATCGGACACTGGATTATTTACCGGCATGCGCGGCTCCGCGGAGGCGGGCTTCGCGGCTCGCTCAGGCGGTAAGTCCGCTGGGCGAATCGACGTTGATCCTGATTTCATTTATCGCGCCTTCGCCCCGATCTAAACCCGTGAACTGTCTTTTTGCCCGACCGGGCTTACTTTAACCACACTCACTGAATAAGTCGATATTTATCGCTTATGTGGATCGTCGCTGCGTGCGTGGCTTGGCAAGCTCGAACAATACCGCACTCAAAGCGAATAGAGCCGCAGACACCCAGAACGCGCCGTGCACATCACCGGGCCTCACCGCGAAGGAGACGCAAAACGGGCCGAGGCTGAGACCTGCGAGTGTCAGAGGCGTAACCAACAGTGCCGCGTGACGGGCTGTGTCCAGAGTGATCAGTTGCCGAATCTGGAAGGGTTGTAGGGCAAGCCACAGAAGTCCGAAGGCACAGGCTTCCGTGATGTAGAGCGCAGCACTCGACGGCCCCGCGAGCGCAACCGCAATGAGCACCTGCAGACTAATCGCGATCCAAAGCACGATGCGGTACGGCGCCCGCCAGCCGATCCATGCCACGAACAGGGCGCCGGCGACTTGGCACGCCAAGCTGGCTGACATTGCGATGCCGATGGCGTGCGATCCAAACTGATGCTCAGCGGCGACCTGTTCAATGTAGTTCCAGGCTCCGCCGATCCCGGCGTTCTGCACGATGATCGCGACAAGAGCGATGACGACAGCCGCCGAACGGTGCCAGGGATCCCTGGTGGACGTACTTACGTTTCGCAGCGGGCTTGCGAGCCAGCAAGCGCCGGGGATCGAAGCCACAGCGAAAGCCCCGAGCAGCCCAAATCCCGCATTGGCGCCCCACTTCGGGAGGATGATCACCGGCAGAAAGTACGCGGCGATCATCTGGGGAATGGTTTGCAGACCTAAGAAAAGGCCGTTAACCCTCCCGGGGTGGCGCGTGTGGGTGAGGATGCTTATCGTCGCACCCAGTGCAAGTCCCTCCACCGCGCCAGCCGAGGCGCGCAGCACGAAGAGGGCGATGGGCGTGTCGGCGAAGTACGTCCCAAAATCGGTCAGCGCCAGAAACCCGCAGGCCATCGATGCCTTCAGTCGGATCCCATCGCCCACCATGATTCGGGAACCGATGGCACTCCCTAAAGCCAGGGCCAGCACCTCCACCATTGCGAGCCTGCCGAGCGCGGCGACGGACAACCGGCCCTCCTCGGTCAGCGCGCCGAGTAGCAGCGGCTGTA
Organism: uncultured Gammaproteobacteria bacterium; assembly: GCA_963730565.1. Lineage (GTDB taxonomy): Bacteria > Pseudomonadota > Gammaproteobacteria > Steroidobacterales > Steroidobacteraceae > Bog-1198. The sequence continues at coordinate 24,832 of CAVSSU010000028.1, read as the reverse complement.
CACCGAGAATCATGAGTGCATTCGTTCCGATCAGCATCGCGCCCGCCACCGAGACCGCCGGCTGACCGAGGCCCGGGACATCGCCAGCGAGCGTAGCCGGGTTTCGAGCCGCCTCGGCCGCCATCAGAGAATTTCCGTCACGAAGTTCCTCGCGCTAGATTGCTCGATCGGTAAGAGAACTCGATATTTATATGATCAAACCCCAGATTGGTCAACTTGACAATCATTCGGTTCAGCTCTTAAAGTCGATAAACATTGATTAATGGAACAACAATGACCAGAACACGCGACCGTGAGTTGCGAGATCGCGCGCTCAAAGTCATCCCGGACGGCATGTACGGGCATCAGTCGGTGCGTTTCATGCCGGAGGAATTCCCTCAATTCTTCAGCAAGGCGAAGGGCGCGCGCCTCTGGGATGTCGATGGCAACGAGTATGTGGACTACGTGAGTGCTTATGGACCGAACCTCTTTGGCTACGGTTTTGAGCCGGTTGATCGAGCCGCTGCGGCCCAGCAGGAACGTGGCGATACTCTGACGGGGCCGTCCGAGGTCATGGTCGAGCTTGCGGAGGCTTTCGTTGGCATGGTCAGTCACGCCGACTGGGCCATGTTTTGTAAGAATGGAAGCGACGCGACCACGATGGCGCTGGTAGTGGCGCGCGCACATACCGGACGCAAAACTGTTCTTGTAGCTCGGCATGCCTATCACGGTTCCGCGCCATGGTGCACGCCGCGTCCCGCAGGAATACTCCCTGAGGACCGGGCGCACATCGTCTATTTCAACTACAACGATGCCGACAATCTCACGGACGCCGTCCGAGCGCACGCCGGCGATGTGGCCGCGATTTTCGCTTCACCCTTCAGGCATGAGGTTTTTCACGATCAAGCGGAGCCGAATGCCGAATTTGCGCGCGCCGCGCGAGCACTTTGCGATGAATCCGGGGCGCTATTGGTGGTGGATGACGTGCGGGCCGGCTTTCGGTTGGAGCGCGATTGCAGTTGGGCGCGGGTGGGAGTCCAACCCGACCTAAGTACTTGGGGAAAATGCATCGCGAACGGCTATGCGCTCTCGGCTCTGCTGGGCGCCGAAAGGGCCCGCCAAGCGGCAAGCGGAATCTATGTAACCGGCTCTTTCTGGTTTTCCGCTGCGGCCATGGCCGCAGCGCTGGAGACGCTTCGCCAGGTGCGTGAGAGCGCCTACTTGGAACACATCATCGCGGCCGGCCAGCAGCTGAGGGACGGTCTTCACCGCCAAGCGGCCGAATACGGGTTCAGCCTTCGTCAAACGGGACCCGTCCAGATGCCTCAAATTCTGTTCGGCGACGATCCGGACTGGCGTGTGGGATATGCATGGACAGGAGAATGCGTGAAGCGCGGCGTATATCTGCACCCGTATCACAACATGTTCCTAACGGCCGCGCATGGCCACCTGGAACTGGCGCGAACTCTTGAAGTGACGGACATGGCTTTTGCAAGCGTCAAGCAACGGCGCGCGGCGCTCGGACCTGTACCGCAGCTCGCAGGGCTTGCTGGCCTGGCAGAACGGCCCGGTTCTCGCGGCCGACCCATTTCAACGCGTCGGTAGCTCTAACGCACAACAGCTCGAGCTCCAATTAGATATTTATCCAATTATTTCCGTCGAATGGCTTGGCAAGGCACGGTAACTTTGGTACAAAGACGACGTAGATAACGAATATATATCGATTAATACCTGGTGCCGCGCCTTGGGCGCCAACGAGCAAGGGCCCGCCGAGCCCAGCGGGCGACCAAGGGGAGACTTTCATGGGATGTCACCGCTTCAACAGGCTTCCGGGTGCGCCATACATCGCGCTCGCGGCAGGCGCCGACAACACGCTCTTTGGACCTGACGTTCTACGAATAATCAAGAAGGGAGAGTGCTGCATATGCTGATGCAAGAGTTCAAGACCCTGTCGTGCGTCCTGATCTTGGCGATGCTTTGCGCAGTCGCCGGCGCGAGTCCAGTCGAGACCGCAGAAATCGCTCCGCCATCCGGTCAGACGCCCACGGCCTCAGGGTCGGCTTCTTCATCCTCATCGGAAAGTCTAGAGGAGATCACGGTTACCGCGACGAGGCGTGCGGAGTCTGTCGAGAAGGTTCCGATCAGTATCGAGGCCCTGGACCAAAAGGAACTTATGGAAAGCGGGATCAAAAGTGTCAGCGAGTTGGCGGCCGAGGTTCCTGGCTTGAATTACATGCCCAATGGAACGCAAGTAACCTTGAATTACACAACCATAGCGATTCGCGGGTTCAACACGTCCGTGGGAGCATCAACGGTCGGGATCTACCTGGACGATACGCCCTTGCAGAGCCGCATGTCTCCGATTGGAAACGTGGGCGCCATATTTCCGTACGCTTTTGATTTGGATCGCGTCGAGGTGTTGCGTGGTCCCCAGGGTTCATTATTCGGCGCAAGTTCCGAGTCCGGGGCGCTGCGTTTCGTGAGCAATCAGCCCAGTTTGACCCAGTTCAGCGGATACGCTCATTCGGAGTTCTCCTACACGGAGTACGGCGCACCGAATTACGAAGCGGGCGTCGCCGCCGGCGGACCGATCGTCGAGAATGAAAGCGGATATCGTGTGAGTGCCTGGTACCACAAGGACGGTGGGTATGTGAACCAAGTCGATCCCATCACCGGCCAGATCGTCATTCCGAATGTAAATTCCGCTGATAAAGGGGCCGTGAGGGCAATCCTCGCGTTCGATGTCGCTGACAACACGATGATTACACCGTCGATGTATTTTCAATGGGCTACAGAAAACGGCAACAATGGATTTTGGTATCCCCTCTCTAACCCGTCCACCGGCCACTACTCAGACGGAGATTTTGTGCCAGACACCGGAAGCGAGCATTTGGCGGTGCCGGCGGTAAAGGTGCAAACGCCTCTATCCTTCGCTGATTTGACCTTCAATGGTTCCTATGTGAATCGATCGTTTAACGAAGTCACCGACGAAATACTCTTAACCTGTGCGATCTTCAACTGCGGCGGTGGTTACGGAGGAGCGTATCCGACTTCCCCGTCGCAGGCCGCTCCTTCCAACACCGGACTGGTCATGAGAGGATTCACCGAAGAGCTGCGCCTGACCTCGAATAACCCGAACGCATTCTTTACGTGGGTGGGGGGCATTTACAACAGCAATCGCCGGCAGCAGGATTACCAGTCCGGTTATGCGTCGCCGGCGTTCGCAGGTTCCCTCGGCAATCCCATTTATTACACCAATCAGACGGTTTGGGATCAAAACGCTGCAATATACGCGCAGGGCGACCTGCATCCGACCGATAAGGTGACCGTGACGCTGGGCGGCCGCTGGGAGATCGACAAATATCACCAGCACAACCAAAATGGCAGCGGGGCCTTCAGCGCGGGGCTTCCCGCGTACTCCAGTTCACCGCCAGGAAAGGATACCCCATTTCTTCCCAAGGCTGCGGTCGCTTACCAACTGAACCCGGACAACATGCTCTATACCTCGGTGAGCAAAGGACTGCGCGTTGGCGGCGACAACGCGGGCCTCCCGACATTTTGCGGTGAGATTTCACCGCAAACCTACCAACCCGATTACATCTGGAGCTATGAAATCGGAGCGAAGGACAGATTCTTGGATGGCAAGCTGCAGGTTGACACGAGCGTATTTCACGTGCGCTGGTCCAAAATTCAAACATCGATTGAGCTTGCATGCGGTCAGGCCTACACCCAGAACCTCGGCACTGCCGAAAGTGATGGCTTTGACATGGCGATTGCGGCGTTGGTAACCGATCAGCTGAAACTGCAACTTAATGTGGGTTACGCGGACGCTCACTACGCCGACAACTCGTATAACGCATATGGGCAGCCGGTAGCGATCGCCGGTTATGGAATTCAAGCACTTGGTTCAGCCGTTCCGCCGTGGGACGCCGTGGCCGCTGCGAATTATGTGATTCCCCTCCCCAATACCGACAAGCTTACGCTGCGTGGACAATTCATTTATCACAGCCACAATGGGCGGCCGCAGATGTCTCAAGTCCCGAACTCGCCTGCTTATCTGCCGTTCAACGTCGCCGATCCCGTGACGCATCTGACGAACCTGCGGGCCGAATACTCGCACGATCGCCTCACGGTCGGGCTGTTCGCGAACAACGTATTCAACGCGCATCCCCTGCTGAATCCCTACCAGGCCAACCCCGCAACGACCTTGATCGAGTACGACACGCTCACACCGCGGACCGTGGGCATATCGGGAAATTACAAATTTTAGCAAGCGGGCAGTTCGCTCGATCAGTGTCCTGTCGCGGATTTTCGGAGGAAGTCTGTGGCACGTGAAAGCCCGAACTAGCGACGTGGAAGCGGAACAGACCCCGCGAACGGTGATCGGCCTCGATATCGGCGGCAGCAAGATTGCCTGCGTCGAAGGTTCCGCCGACGGCCGCATTTTGCAGCGGGAAGTGCTGGCGAACGAGACGATTGACCCATTCGATGCGCGATTTCCAGCGTTGGTCCGGACAATCGAATCGATCCGGTTCCGAGCCCGTGCGAGTGGTCGAGAGGTAGTAGCGCTGAGCGTTGCCGTCGGCGGGCCGCTCAAGATTCGGGAGGGAGTGCTGCTCAATCCGCCGCATCTTCCCGGATGGCACAACGTGCGGTTGAAGGAGCGGCTGGCCGCTGAGTTTCGGGACCTTCCCGTTTTTGTCGAACACGACGGCAATGCTGGCGCGCTCGCAGAGTACCATTTTGGCATCGGTCGACGTCGTAACGACCTCAACCATCTCATCTTCCTCACATTTGGAACCGGCTTCGGTGGCGGATTCATCATCAACGGGCGAATCGTGCACGGCGCCTCCGACACCTGCGGGGAAGTGGGGCACTGGCGTTTATCCAGAGACGGCCCTGTGGCGTACGGCAAGCAGGGCTCCTGGGAGGCCTTCTCGTCTGGGGCGGGAATGATGCAGTTGGCGCACCGGCAGTCTCCGCTGCGGTGGCCTCTGGGCACACCGGTTCGAGCGCTCATCAACGCCATGCTCGCCGACGATCCCGAGGCTCTTGCGGTCGCGACGGAGGGCGGGCGACGACTCGGTCAGGGGCTTGCATTGCTCATCGACGCGCTGAACCCGCAGGTGATCGTGCTTGGATCGCTCGCGGTCGCACTCGGCGATCGAATCCTCGCGCCGGCCCGCTCGGTGGTTGCGGAGGAGGCACTGCCCCAAGCCGCCGCCGCTTGCGAGATCGTGCCCTCGGTGCTCGGCGCCGGCATCGGCGATATGGCATCGCTGATGGCGGCGCTTTCGGATCGCGCGACGGCCGCACGTGTGGGGATGGCGGGTCAATGAGGGGTTCGAGCGCGCTGTCAGTTCGTCCGTCCAATCCCGCTCGTCATTCAGAGGAGTTCTAACCGATGCAAGAGCCGAATGCACCCGGCGCAGCCGAACTGGTCCAACATCACTTCCGGGAACATCGGGCCGTCGTCGCGCGTAGCTTCGAACTCCTGGAAGAGCCGATTGGGCTCGCGTCCGCTGCGCTCATCGCCGGACTCTCCGCGGGACACAAGATCATAGCCTTCGGCAACGGTGGCAGCGCGGTGGAGGCCTCACACCTTGCCGGCGAGCTGCTCGGCCGTTACTGCTTCGACCGCCAGCCCTTCCCGGCACTTGCACTCGCCGGTGATCCCGGGGTTGTCACTTGCATTTCCAATGACTTCGGGTACCCCGAGCTGTTCTCGCGCCAACTCGATGCGCTCGCGCAAGCGGGTGACGTGGCGGTCGCTTTCACGACGAGCGGAAAGTCGGAGAATGTTCTGCGGGGGCTCCGTACCGCGCATGGCCGTGGTGCAACGACAATCGCGCTCACGGGAGTGGCGGGGCTTGCCGACGGTACGGCCGACATCCAGCTTGCGGTCCCGAGCAAAGCAACGTCCCACATCCAGGAGATCCATTTGATGGTCGTGCACATCTGGTGTGCCGCAATCGATCAGGCCCTGGGCCGACGGACCGACTGACGAAGAAACTAGGACTGAGCGCATGAACAGTAAGATTGCATCCGTATCCCGCCGGCGATTCCTCGCATCGAGCGCCGCGGCTGCCGGCATCGCGGCTATTCCCTCGATGGCGTTCGCCCCCTCGGGTAAAGCCACCTCAAGCGCCGATCCGCAGGGGGCGCTGACAGCGCATAAGGTGCTCCACATCATCGGACATTCCCACATCGATGCGGCGTGGCTATGGCCCTGGCGCGATTCGGAGAATGAAGTTCTCAATACGTTCCGCAGTGCGCTCGATCGCATGACCGAAACCCCGGATTTCCGCTATAGCCACTCCTCCTCGGTCCACTACCGATGGGTCGAGCGCGCGGACCCGCGGATGCTGGAGGAAATTCGTCACCGGGTTCAGGAAGGCCGGTGGGAGGTCGTTGGAGCATGGCCCGTGGAGCCGGACTGCAATATCCCGAGCACGGAGAGTTTTGCACGACATTGCCTGTACGGAAAGAGCTACGTCGAGCGGACGCTTGGCGTCCGAGTCGAGATCGGCTTCAATCCGGACTCCTTTGGCCATGCGGCGGGGTTGCCCACGATCCTGAAGCACGCGGGCTATCGCTACTATGTATTCCAGCGTCCTGGGGACAAAGAGAACACGTTGCCGCATCTGTTCTGGTGGGAGGGTCCGGATGGCTCACGGGTGCTCGCGAACCGGATCTGGGAGGACTATCAAGGTGATGCGGAAGATATTCCCGACATGGTCGGCGGTGCGTTCGTCGAAGGCTTCGATCACGCGACGTTCTTTCTCGGGGTCGGAGATCACGGCGGAGGGGTCACCAAAAAGCAGATTGCGAAGCTCCTCGAACTGCGCTCGGATCCCGGGATGCCGGAGCTTCGCTTCAGCACTTTGAAGGAGTTCTTTACTGCCGTTGAGGCATCGCCAGCGATGCCAGCGCTTCCGGTCGTTCACAATGAGCTGCAACACCATGCACGCGGCTGCTACTCGGCTTACGGGGAGGGCAAGTACCAGAACCGCCGAGTCGAGCGCAAACTGGTGCAGGCCGAGACGACCGCGGTGGCCGCTGGCATGGCGTTTGGCAGTGAGTATCCGCGGGAGGCTTTTGCGGAATCCTGGTGGAAGGCGCTCTTCTGCCAGTTCCACGACATGCTGGCAGGCACCTCGCAGTATTCCGACTACATGGAGGTCCGCGACAGCCTCGGATATGCGGCGGAAGTGGCCTCGACCCACACGGTCGAGACGCTCGAGGCGATGGCACGCCGCGTCGATACGCGCGGCGTGAAGGAAGGCGCCGTCTTCCTGTTCAATCCGCTGCCGTGGCGCAGGATGGCGCTTGTCGAGTACCACACCGACGAAGACCCCTCCAATGGTCCCGCGGGTAAGAATCCGATCACTCACCTCATGACCCAATCGGGCGAGAAAATTCCGCTGCAGTGGCGACCGCCCGACAACATGTCGAGGTTACTGAGGCGCTTATCTGCCTGGGTCGAGTTGCCCCCGTGCGGCTATCAGGTACTCGAACTGGTTCACGGCGAAGGCGCCAAGCCACGCTCGTACGGGCAGCTCGCAACGATCTCAACGGAGGGGTTCGGAATCTCATCGTTGCGCGCCGAGGACGGTACGGAGCTGCTCGCAGGGTCCGTCGGACTCGTCGTGATCGGGGACACCAGCGATACCTGGGCACACGGGATCAGCGAATTCCGATCAGAGCTCGGGCGACCGCAGCTTGTTTCCTCCACGGTGGTCGAGAACGGTCCGGTCACACGGGTCACCCGCCAGCGTGCGCGCTGGCAGAGCTCCGAGATCGTCGTCGACATCGCGGAATTTGCAGGCATCGACGTCATCGAGCTGCGTTTCGTGATTGATTGGCGAGAGCACGAGCAGATTCTGAAGCTCGATGTTCCGACCGCATTTCATGCGCCGAAAGTGCACGCGAAGGTGCCTGGGGCAATTCAGGAGCGCGCGCCCAACGGCGAGGAAGAGCCCTACCAGGACTGGGTGGCCGTGACCGGCCGGAAGGGCAAGGCGGACTACACCGTCGCGCTCCTCAACAACTCGACCTATAGCTACGATTGTCTCGATGGGAGGCTGCGAACCATCCTCATCCGCTCCGCGCCTTTCGCCCGGCATATCCCGTCGCAGGTTCCGCACAATGACATCAATGCGTGGCAGGACCAGGGCCGTCAGGAGCGACGGTTCTGGTTGGTCGGCCGCAACGGCGGCGCGCGGCAGGCGAATCTCGATCGGCTGGCGTCCGAGTTTCAGACTCCCGCCGAATACATCGCCGATTCGGCTCATGCCGGCGATGCACCGTGGCAGCGGTCGTTCCTCGAAGTTCAGCCCGCTGCTGTTGAGGTCCTGGCGATAAAGCGCGCCGAATCAGGCGCCGGGACAATCATTCGGCTTCAGGAAAGAGCGGGAGTCAAGACTCAGGCCAGCATCGCAAGCGACGCGATCGCCCTGCGCCACTCATTTGCTCTGCAGCCGTGGGAGATCCGCACGCTCCTGGTCGAGACCGACAGCCAGAAGAGCGTGACTGTCCGGGATGTTACGGGGCTGGAGACGTGAGGCCTTCATTACCTCACCTGGCATCTTGCCTGTTACCTCCCAGGCCGATTCGGGGCGAACAATGAGCACAGTGCCCAGTGGTCTTCTGCTGCGCAGTATTTTCGTCGCAGCACTTGGCGGGCTCCTCTTTGGGTTTGATACAGCGGTCATATCTGGGACGACTCAGTCGCTCACGCGAGTCTTTAGTCTCGATGTAGGTGAACTCGGAATCACTGTTTCGAGTGCGCTCTGGGGCACGGTGATTGGTGCAATGGCAGCCGGTCCGCTCGGCGGCCGGTTCGGTGGGCGCAACAGTCTCCTGTTCCTTGGCGGCTGCTACCTTCTTTCCTCTCTCGGCTGTGCGGCCTCGACCCACTGGACCGAATTACTGTTCTTTCGGTTCGTCACCGGGCTCGGCATCGGCGGATCTTCCGTCATCGGTCCGGTGTACATCGCCGAGGTCGCACCGGCAGCGTGGCGCGGCCGGTTGGTCGGTGCATTCCAGATCAATATAGTGATCGGCATCCTCACGGCGTATTTCTCGAACTACCTGGTGGGGCTTGCGGCCCTCGGCGAGCTCGAATGGCGATGCCAACTCGGGATTGCGGCGGCGCCCGCGGCATTATTTCTGATATTGCTGATCGGCAATCCGCCGAGTCCACGATGGTTGGTGGGGCGGGGTCGTCTAGACGAGGCGCGAAGGGTGCTGGAGCGGCTGAAATCGCCCAATCCAGAAGAAGAGCTTAAGGAGACCATCGCATCCCTTGAGAAACTCGCCGATGCGGGATCCGAGCGACTGTTTCAATGGCGGTATCGGCGCCCGATCTTTCTGGCGGTGGCACTCGCGGTGTTCAACCAGACCGTTGGCATCAACGCCGTGCTTTATTATCTCAATGATATCTTTGCTATGGCCGGATTCGATCGATCTGCACAAAATCTGCAGGCCGTAGCAGTCGGTGGAATCAACCTGGTCGGAACCTTGATCGCGTTGACGTTGATCGACCGGATAGGTCGGCGCACGCTGCTTCTCGTGGGGTCCGTAGGCCTTGCGATCTGCCTCGCGGGTATCGCGACGGTCTTTGCCAGGCAGAGTCACCAAGGCTGGTTGTTGTGGCTCGTCGTTGGCTACGTCGGGTTCTTTGCGTTCTCGCAGGGCGCCGTGATCTGGGTTTACCTCAGCGAGATCTTTCCTAACCGGGTACGAGCACAGGGGCAAGGTCTGGGCAGCTCAACTCACTGGATCATGAATGCCGTGGTTTCCGGTGTATTCCCGATGATTGCAGCTCGCTCTCAGGCGGGACCGTTCGTGTTCTTCCTCGGAATGGTGGTGCTGCAGTTCTTCGCCGTGTGGTTCTGGTTCCCCGAAACGCGCGGCGTGAGCCTTGAGCGCATGCAGGACACGGTTATGGTGGGTCACTGAGGCCGAGAGATCGGCGAGCATCACTGAGAACGCCGTTCGACCTGCAGGCAGCAGGTTTCCTCATCACCATCAGGAGACAAGGAGATGCAATGCCGTCGCCTTGGCCGTCAAGGACTTGGGAATAATGATCTTGTCGCCTTGTAGCACGCCAAGGGATGTTGAGTGCAATGGCTGGCCATCACGGGAGTGAACATGAATGACAAGATCGGCAGCAAATCCCTTGGGTATCTCCACCTTGATCTTCCACTGCCGATCCTCCACTGCATGCGTCGACCAACCGATGGTCCCAAACCGCGTCGGACAGTTCTTGACGGCGATCGTTTGACCTTTGGCGAACCAGTGCTTCGGTGCCGCCTTTTGCAGGTGGCAGATATCGTTATCCGATTCCTCGTAGCACAGCAACCATCGCAAACCTAAAGTCGGCTGTAGCGTGCTATTCACCACCGCAGACCAACCGCCAGAGACACCTTCGAGAGGATGGCCGCCAGGGATAAGAGCATCCTCCGGCGAATAGCGATTGCCGCAGTCGGCCGTGTAGCACGCCAGCGCGTACAGAACGAGGAGAAAGGGACGATAGTCGTCCTGGCGGATCAGGACGCTCAGAGTACCGTGCGCCATGAAGTTCGACGTAATGGACGGTGAGGCGCTGAGCGGCAAGCCGATGGTCTTACGTCCCGACAGGTCGCGATGTCTCAGGTGTCCGAGGTCGAGAGCCGGATCGCCCCAATCGGCCAAGAACCAGTCCTCCATGAATCGATGATTCTCATAGGAAGTTAGGTGCGTGACCTGTCGGTCCGTATCGTTGGTCGTGAATGGCGTGATTCCGGCTGCTTGCATTTCCGCATTGCTTGACGACCGCGTGGAGGTTATGGAGGCCTCAATAAGTCCGCGCATTTCAACCGCCACCTCGAGGTAATGGGCCGCTGAGACTGCCAAATTCTCGCGCCCGCTGTCTTTAGCGGCCTCTTCCAGTGCTCTGGCGTGCTGAACAAGCCCGCGCCAGATCCAGGCGGCGTTCTGATAGTAATAAGGGTGATCCTCGGGCGTGTCTTTACGAGGACTCCCCAAGTCCGCCTCGGGCGATCCCCAGATCAGTCCCCGTCGCCGGTCTCCTTCGGGAAACTTCGCCTTGGAATATTCGTATCGATCCAAGGCCAGCCGGATCATGCGCTCAAGGACTGGCAGGCGCCTTTCAAAGGCGGCGCGATCGCGGCTATAAAAGTAGGAACGCGCTGAGTTGGCGAGAAACACACCAATGTTGAGCGGCGCCTCGACTTGATCCTGCGTGTTGTAAAGAAAGTCTCCGTTCGGAAGGACATAGTGATCCAAATAGCTTTGAAAATAGCGGTCGGCTTCCTCAACGTGGTTCCACAGCTGGTGAGCCCAAACAAACTCGTAGTGCGCGACTGGGAAGAGAGCGTCGGAAAAGGCCACGTCCGGGCAATCTGCCCCCTTCGCAGCATTGCACGCCTTGTGAAAGGCGGTATAACCGCCCTCGCCAATTTGATAAGTGGGCTCAACTCCTCGGTAGCTGCAGCGCGCCAGCGTCAAGCCCGCCTGTGCGGCCTCCCGCAGCCAGCTATCCGGGATATCGACCTGCATGGCTTGCTCGTGAAAATCGTGCCATCGATTCCAGGTGGCGGCGAGCCCCCGATAGAAGCTCTCGGCCGTACCGTTCCAGTAGGTTTCGTAATATGTCTGGCCGTTTTCCGCGACGACAGTCGGGGGAGAGTTCACGGCTGGATTGTCGTATAAGGGCGCCAAGAGCGTCAGGTCGGGGTCCTTTTTTGCCTCCTCCTCGTCGGCTTGCAATTGTTCCAGCGTCTCCTTGGACACTACGAAACGCAATCGGCCAACTGGCTTTGCCTCTTTCCCCGGTGGCAGTAGGACCATGACTTCGTAGCCTGAGTTATGGGAAGGATTCCATAAACCGATATTCGCGACGGGCAAATATCCGCCCAGCAGCGTTCGCTTGCTATAGCCCGGCACATACTCGTACCGCTCTGGTGCGACCCCAGCGGCCGGCGACAAAATGAGGGGATCAAACACCGGCCCCGACGCATCAGGTGCCCATAGCCCTGTGGTCCTGGGTGTCTCGGCGGAAGCCGGGCTCAATTCCTCGATCACCGCAGCTTGTTGCGAAAATTGGCGTGACACCCCGGAAGCATCCAGATAGAGAGAGCCCTGAGGTCCGACTTCTTCGTTTGCGACCAACGTCCACCCGATATATTCGGCGCCCAAGGCTGCGACGTTTTCGTAGCACGGATCTTCGACCGAGTTGAGAATATATTGGCCGGTGATATCCGTTCGTCCCGGCGCGAAACTCGTCGCACGCACCAATTTCACTCCATGCGGTGTTTGAATGGCGCGGGGCCGAATATTGGCGAGCAGGCCGATTCCCTTGGGAATATAAGCCGTCAGCCCTTCCTTTACGGTCACATACGCAATCGCGCCACGGTGGCTGACATGCTTCTCAAAGATCGCTGTAGGTGCCCCATTCAAACGGACGATCCCCAAGAGACACCACCCCTCAAGATGATCGCCGGTGCGCATTAATCGAGATTGCCCCGTCAGATATGCCGTCACCGAATCATTAGTCACGGACGTGATCGTCGGTGGGGTCTTCAGCGCCGCCTGCTCTCCCGGCAAAAAGAGAGCGTATTCATTCTCAATACGCCCTGGACGGTAGCGACCCGGCGCGAGATCGGCGATTTCACCTGAGATCGCGGCCACCGGGCTCAACCCGAGTGCCGCCAGCAATTCCAGGAAATCTCGACGACTGAGGAAACTCTCTTCTGTCGACATATGCACGTTGCCTCGAGCTTTAAGCGCAAGTGTATTGATCGCTCTTCGCGTTCTCATTAGAGAACCGGTCGAATCTTGTAGAGATCCGGGCGATCTCCAACGCTTTCGATCAGCCGGATTCTCTTCTCACCTGCGCCGGTGTCTTGCTTAACCGCGCCCTGAAGACGGCGCCCATGTATTCCTGATGTTTAAACCCGGCACGTGCTGCAACGGCCGCGAGCGTTAGATCCGTTCTGACCAGCAATTCCCTGGCGCGCTTGACCCGAGCCGCAAGAAGTTCCTGGTGTACCGAACGTTTGAGCAGCTCGCGAAAGCGCCGTTGCAGGACGCTGCGGGACAAGCCGACCTCACGTGCGATTGCCTCAACTCGTAACCCCGTATGGGCCTGCTCGCGGATCAGGCGCAACGCGGCACCGATCCGTGGGTCGGCGACTGCCAGCACGTCCGTAGACATCCGGGTGACGATCTGTTGTGGTTCCACCAGAAAAGGCCTCTTGGGCGGGGCGAGGCCTCGGAGAAGGCCGTCGAGCAACGCCGCGGCTTCATAGCCAACACTTTGATGGCCCGGCTCAATGCTCGAGAGCGGCGGCAAGCAGACCTCGCATAGCGGCTCATCGTTATCCACCCCGATGACCGCGATCTCATCTGGCACCGATACGTCCGCTCGTCTGCAGGCCTCGAGGAATTGGGGCCCACGTTGGTCACTACAAACCAGTATGCCGGTCGGTTTTGGTAAGGCCGCCACCCAGCGCGCGAGTTTGTCTTCGGCACGCTCCCATGAGTGCCTGCCTCTCGCATCCCGTGGCAATCGATAAACAGGCACTTCGCGTTGAACTCCCGCCACGGCGGCGCACAGACTCGCATACCGCTGCTCGGACCAGTTCTCTCCCTCGATGCCAAAATAGCCGAATCGGTCAAAGCCACGCTCGAGCAAGTGCTCGGCTGCCAGGCGCGCGATGGCGCCGTTATCGACATGCACGAGCGGAAAAGGCAAATTAGGGACAACACCCAGGACGTCGACTACCGGAATGCGACTCGCGGCGAGCTCCTTGGCCATCAGACGAGTCTGGATGCGCGCGATAATGCCGTCGCCTTTCCACCGCCTCAACCATCGAGGGCCGGATTCCTCCAAACTGTGCGGCTCGTGATAAAGGGCCCAGGCCTCGTGCTCGCGAATATAACGAGCGATCCCACGTAGAATCTCCCGCCCGGATGCGAGTGAGGTCTCAACCAGCAAGGCCACATGGGGTAGATGGCGCGAGGAGGCTGCTTGTCTAGTTCGTTTCAATTTATAACACCGCTACCGAAGTGCGGCGCCCGGATATCTACAAGAAATGACCAGATCTCTCATTCTAGCACCACCGATTACCCTTACACTGGGGATCAACGCGATGACCCGGAGAATTGTGGACGTGCTTTTTAAAGCTCAATTTCCAATACTTTGCGTTGGGATGATGATGCCGCTGATCTTTTCTCCAGCGGCGCATGCAGGTGCCATGTCAGAGAGCTCTTATAACGGCAGCATTACCCGTGGTCCCTTTGGTCTCACACCGACCGGGATGGCGGTTGATCGGTACACTCTGCACAATAAGCACGGCATGGAGGCGAGCATCGCTACCTATGGCGGTATTGTGACGTACCTGTCGGCGCCCGACCGCCACGGGCATTATGCGGACGTGGTCTTGGGATACGATACCCTTGAGGGGTATTTGAAGAATAGCCCATACTTCGGCGCCTTGATCGGCCGTTACGGCAACCGGATCGCGCGCGGCCAATTTACATTGAACGGCGTCAAATACGCGCTGGCCACCAATGATGGTCCCAATTCGCTGCACGGCGGACTCAAAGGGTTCGACAAGGTCGTGTGGAAGGCGACCGAGGCGCGAGTGACCCTGCATGGTCCCACGCTCACATTGACGTACCTAAGCCGCGATGGGGAAGAGGGTTACCCCGGGACGCTCACCGTCACCGCTGTTTACACGCTGACGAATGACAACGCTCTCAAAGTGGATTTCACCGCCATCACGGATAAGGACACTGTAGTGAATCTCACTCACCACTCCTATTTCAACCTGCGTGGACGGGGCGACGTGTTAGACACAGTGGTCCAGATCAACGCCAAAGAGTACACGCCAGTGGATTCGACGCTGATTCCGACGGGCGAGCTTCGCTCGGTCGCGACGACTCCATTTGACTTTCGCGAACCCGTAACCATCGGTGCCCGCATCGATGTGTCCGAGGAGCAGCTTAAATTTGCGGGGGGCTATGACCACAATTGGGTCATCGATAAGCCCGAGGGCGTCCTTGGGGTGATGGCGACGGCGTATGAGCCAGAAACTGGCCGGGTTCTGGAAGTGTCCTCCACGGAACCGGGCCTGCAGTTCTACACTGGCAATTTCCTAGACGGCTCGATCACCGGCAAGAAGGATTGGGTGTATGCGCGCCGCGATGCCTTCGTGATGGAGCCGCAGCACTATCCGGATTCGCCGAATCACCCCAATTTTCCGTCCACGGCGCTAAAGCCGGGACAGACTTACAAAAACACCATCGTCTACCGATTCAGCGCGCGCTAGAGCGCGGGAACTGGGGTAGGGGAGGTGAGAGGTCATGCCAGACCCGAAATGACTGGCTGGCTTGGGCTAATGAAGCCCAGAGGGTGGGACGTTGCGCCATATGTTGCGCCTAGAAGCGATCGATTGGTCGATCCTGGGTATCTATTTCGCCTTCGTGCTCGGCATCGGCGTGCTGCTGAAGCGCAGCATCCGCACCAGTACAGATTTCTTTCTCTCGGGCCGCGCCATTCCCGCCTGGGTAGCAGGACTGGCCTTCATGTCGGCGAACTTGGGTGCCCAGGAAGTCATCGGCATGGCGGCCTCCGGCGCGAAGTACGGTATGGCGACGAGCCACTTCTACTGGGTGGGCGCCATTCCGGCGATGGTGTTTTTGGGTGTCTTTATGATGCCTTTCTATTACGGCTCGCGGGCTCGATCGGTGCCCGAGTACTTGAGGCTCCGCTTCGACGAAAAAACTCGGGGCTTCAATGCACTGTCCTTCACTTTCATGACGGTCATCTCATCGGGCATTTCGATGTACGCCATGGGCCTCCTTCTGAACCTCTTACTGGGCTGGAATTTCAGCGCGAGCATGTGGGTGTGCGCTGGCGTCGTACTCGCCTATATCTTCTTAGGAGGACTGACCTCGGCGATCTACAACGAGGTGCTGCAGTTCTTTTTGATCGTCTTCGGATTCTTGCCGCTCGTAATGCTGGGACTCAATGACATCGGCGGCTGGTCCGGCCTCGAGGCGGGGCTCGCGCGGGTCGCGACCTCCCAGGGCTTCGCGCCCGGCGCCTTCAGCGAGTCTTGGCGATATTTGGGTTCCACGAGTGAAAACCCGATGGGAGTCGAATGGTTCGGGATGGCGATGGGGTTGGGGTTCGTACTCTCGTTTGGCTATTGGTGCACGGATTTTCTGATTGTGCAACGGGCGATGGCCGCGGAATCAATGTCCGCGGCACGGCGCGCCCCGTTGATCGCGACCTTGCCGAAGATGTTCTTTCCCTTTCTGGTGATCGTGCCCGGTATGATCGCCATTGCGCTCACCCAAAAATCAGGATCCGGCTTCGCCATTCCCGCAAAGCCCGATGGATCGCTTAACTACGATCTCGTGGTCCCGATGATGCTCGCGCACTATTTTCCGAACGGGCTCCTAGGTCTGGGATTGACCGCCCTCATCGCGAGTTTCATGTCCGGCATGGCCGGTAACGTGACGGCATTCAATACGGTCTGGACCAATGACATTTATCAACCCTACATCCGCCGAGGCGCGAGCGATGCGCATTACCTGTGGATGGGGCGCTTCGCGACAGTCGCCGGCGTCCTGCTCTCGCTCATTGCCGCTTATGCGGTCGCGAAGTTCAACAACATCATGGATGTCTTGCAACTGGTGTTCGCGTTCATTAACGCGCCGCTCTTTGCCACCTTTCTGCTCGGGATGTTCTGGAAACGCAGCAATGGCCACGGGGCATTCGCGGGGCTGATTGCGGGGACTCTCGCCGCAGCGCTTCATCAGGGCTTAACCGTGCCTTCCCATGCCGAGGCGGGAATCAAAGGCGGATGGATCGCGGTTCTCCATCAGTACCCCAGTGAGATGGCACAAAACTTCTGGACGGCGATCATGGCCTGGACGGTGTGCTTTCTGGTCACCCTTCTCGTGAGCCTTGCCACCCGTGCGCCGCGCCAGGACTTGAAAGGTCTCGTCTACTCCGAAACCCCACGAGTGCTGTCGGGCAACGATCGCTGGTACCGGCGACCGATGATGCTAGGGGTTCTCGCGCTCGCGGCGGTAACAGTCCTCAATATCGTCTTTTGGTAAGCACCGAAGGCAAGCGACATGACCATTGATATCCGCATTCCCTTGGGGCTCCTGTTCTGCGTGATCGGATCGCTCCTTATTGTCTATGGAACCTCGAGCGGGGGATCCGCTCGCCTCTTCGGCACCCTAAACCTAAACGCCGCCTGGGGCGCCGTGCTACTCCTCTTTGGACTTTGGATGCTTGTCTTGGCGTATCGCTACGCCGCGCGACTGCGGGACCGAGCGGGCTTGAAACGGTAAAGAACCGATGGCCGACCTCGAGGCAATGCGTAGGGAGTTCATTGAGCTATTCGACTCACACCCGACGTTTTTCCAGGCGCCAGGACGCGTGAACCTGATCGGGGAGCACACCGATTACAACGCAGGCTTTGTGATGCCGGCCGCCATTCAGCTCTACACGACGGTCGCGATCGCGCCCCGCACCGATCGTAGGCTTCGCGTGAGGTCCTCAAATCTTGGCAGTACGCATGAGGTGATGCTACCCGAACCGGGCGCGCGTCTTCGCGTCCGGAGAACCGGGCCCCAGTGGATCGACTATGTGCTCGGTGTTGCTTGGGCGCTTCAAGAGCATGGCGTGCCGCTCCGTGGCGCGGAGATGCTGATTCAGAGCGAGGTTCCGATGGGCGCGGGCTTAAGTTCCTCGGCGGCGCTCGAAGTCGTCGTGGCACTGGCATTCTCCTCTCAGGTCGACGCGAAAGTGGACAACATCACGCTCGCCAAGATCTGTCAGCGGGCCGAGAACGAGTATGTCGGGATGCGCTGCGGCATCATGGATCAATTCGCATCCGTCTTGGGCCGGGCGGGTCACGCACTTATGATCGACTGCCGCTCACTCGACTACACGCTCGTGCCCTTGGGCCCGCGCGCTGCCGACGTCCATCAGCACGCGCAGATCGTCATCTGCAATACCATGGTGCGGCATAGTCTCGCCGGAAGTATGTACAACCGTCGGCGCGAGGAGTGTGAAGAAGGTGTGCAGGCGCTAGCGCGCGTAGTACCTGGGATCGAAACGCTACGGGACGTGACGCCGGTGCTATTGGAAATGCACGAGTCCGTACTCGGGCCCGAGATCTATCGGCGCTGTCGGCATATCGTGACGGAAAATGTCCGCGTGGGCGCCGCCGCGAGGGCTCTCGAAGCTGCAGACTTGCAGCGATTCGGGACGCTGATGCGCGAGTCGCACCGGAGTCTCCGAGACGATTATGAAGTGAGCTGCGAGGAGCTCGATCTCATGGTGCGCTTGGCCGACTCGATCGAGGGGGTGTTTGGGGCGCGCATGACCGGCGGCGGCTTTGGCGGCTGCACCGTGAATCTCGTGCGCTCCGATGCGGTGGTCAGGTTCCGGTCCTTGATCGCGGCGCGCTACGTCATCGCAACCGGGCACGCCCCAGAAATCTATGTTTGTGAGCCCGCGGATGGGGCCGGGCCGGTGAAAACAGAATGAAATCAGGGACGCTTAAGGCATGACACGGCCATTAAATCTCAACAGCGATGTTCATCGGCGTTTGAACCCGCTTACCGGGGAGTGGGTGCTGGTATCTCCCCACCGGAGCGCTCGGCCGTGGCAAGGACAGACCGAGACTCCGGTCCCGGCGCCTGCGCTGCCCTACGCTCCCGACTGTTATCTTTGTCCCGGAAATGTCCGCGCGGGCGGCATCCTGAACCCTGATTACGATTCGACTTTCGTGTTCGACAACGACTTCCCCGCATTGCTACCTGGCGCACCTGCAGGCGAGTTCGAGATCGGAGGACTCCTTCACGCACAAAGAGAATCGGGACGCTGTCGGGTGATTTGTTACTCACCGCACCATAATTTGACGCTCGGCCAAATGGGGGTCGCGCAGATCCGCCAGGTCATCGACACCTGGGTAGCCGAATACCAGGCGCTCGGCGCGGACCCGCACATCCGCGCGGTGACAATCTTCGAGAATCGCGGTTCTATGATGGGGACAAGCAATCCGCACCCGCACGGCCAGATCTGGGGAAACCAGACGATACCCAATGAACTCTCGAAGGAATCGAACAGTCAATCGCAGTACCAGCGTGTGCGCGGCTCGTGCCTCCTGTGTGACTACGCAGTGCTCGAGGCGGAGCAACGCGAACGGGTGGTGTGCGAGAATGAGCACTTCCTCGCCCTCGTGCCGTTCTGGGCCACCTGGCCGTTCGAGACCCTGGTGCTGCCGCGGGTGCATGTGGCAGCGCTCAATGAACTCGACGACGCCCGCCGCGATGCGTTTGCGCAGGTGATCAAATGTCTCACCACTCGCTACGACGCGCTCTTTGGCGTTCCTTTTCCATATACGATGGGTCTGCATCAGCGTCCGACCGATGGACGCGACCACAGCGAGTGGCACTTGCACGCGCATTTCTACCCGCCGCTCCTACGCTCGGCCGCCGTACGAAAATTCATGGTTGGCTACGAAATGCTGGCGGGGCCGCAGCGCGACATTACCGCGGAGGTGGCCGCCGCACAGTTGCGCGGCGGGCGTGAAGCGCCGTCGCTGAATAGCGTCGCCGAGAACAAAATGCTCAATACGACTTTGGTAGCCCAAGAACCTTCTCGGCTATGAAGCACAGGATCAGCTGGGGTGAGACGGGGGCAATTCTCGGCAGCATCGCCTCGCGCAGATAGCGCTCGACGTGGTACTCCTTGGCGTAGCCGAAACCGCCGTGAGTGAGCACCGCAGTCTCAGCGGCACGATAACCGGCTTCGGCGCAAAAGAATTTAGCGGCATTCGCTTCCGCTCCGCAGGGCATGTTTCGATCGTACAACCAAGCAGCACGCTGATACAGGAGGGTGCCCGCCTCTAAATCGATCCAACGTTCCGCAAGCGGGTGTTGTATCCCCTGGTTCTTTCCGATAGGTCGATCGAACACAATGCGCTCACCCGCATACTTCGCCGCACGGCGCAGAGCTGCGCGCCCTATGCCGGTTGCTTCGGCCGCCAGTAACGCTCTCTCAGGATTGAGTCCGTGTAAAATGTATTCAAATCCCCGACCTTCTTCCCCAATTCGGTCCTCGATGGGAATTTCAAGGCCGTCGATGAACAACTGATTCGAATCCACCGCCTTGCGGCCCAGCTTCTCGATCTCCAGTACCCCAATTTTAGTTCGGTCAAAATCCGTGTAAAACAGACTCAATCCCTGGGTTGGCGACGTCACCTCTTCGAGCGGCGTGGTGCGCGCCAGCAGCATGATCTTGTGGGCGACTTGAGCTGTCGATATCCACACCTTCTGGCCATTGACGACGTAGCGGTCGCCTTTGCGGACTGCCATGGTCTTCAACTTTAGAGTATTCAGGCCGGTGTTGGGCTCGGTGACACCGAAACAGGCCTTGTTGCGGCCCTGGATGATCGGCGGCAGCCAGCGCTCTTTCTGCTCCGCGCTCCCATGCACCACGACTGGATGAAGACCGAAGACATTCATGTGTATTGCGGACGCACCCGCCAGGCAGGCGCCGGACCCGGCTATGGTTTCCAACATCACGCACGCCTCACTAATCCCCAGTCCCGCACCGCCGTACTCGAGGGGCATGGCGATGCCCAGCCACCCGGCTGCCGCCATGGCAAAATAGAAATCTTCCGGGAAGCCGCCCTCTCGATCCTTCATCAACCAATAGTCATCGTCAAAATCGACACATATTTTCTCGACAGCACTGCGAATGGAGACCTGGTCATCGGTCAGGGAAAAATCCATGATAGTCCTCGCTGAACTACTGAAGGCTTGGCGAAGCGAGTTACCCCGTTTAGGCTTCGGCTGTCAAGTCGTTGATTCGGACGTTGCTGAACATAAAGGATCGAAAAAAGCCCCGTAAAACTCGGCTTTTGTGCTCGTTTGTCAGTCGTCCATGTACGTTCTTGGAAGGCCTTGGAAGGTCTGCTGGGCGAGTACCCGAATGGCGAGTGGTTCAGATTGGCCAAAGCGCGCCTGGACCGAGATAGAATCCGCGTCAAATGAGATGAGGGAGTTGAGAGTGCTCGACATACCTATTGCGTTGACGGCTCAGACAGCGTGCGAGGGCGCGGGTCCGGGTGCGCGTTTATGAGCGCGCAGCGCAAAATGCGAATCGGACTCGCGTTAGGTGGCGGCGCGGCGCGTGGCTGGGCGCACGTGGGAGTGATCCGCGCGCTCGAGGAGGCTGGGATACACCCAGATGTGGTGTGCGGAACCTCGGTCGGATCGCTCGTAGGCGCAGCCTACGCGGCTGGCGAGCTGGATCGATTCGAACAATGGGTGCTCGGGATGCGAATAAAGGATGTGATCGGGTTCATGGATGTAAGCCTGGCGGGTGGATTGCTCAAGGGTGAGCGAGTGATGGAGTTCTTTCGGCGCAACTTCGTGGATCGTCCCATCGACCAGTTGAACATGTCCTTCGCGGCAGTTGCCACGGCGCTACAGACTGGCGCTGAGGTGTGGCTGCGCGACGGCTCCACTGTCGAAGCGGTGAGGGCGTCTATCGCGTTGCCCGGCTTTCTTACACCGGTGCTGCGTGACGGCATCGTCCTGGTGGACGGCGGGCTCGTCAATCCGGTGCCGGTATCGCTGGCGCGCGCGATGGGCGCGGATAAGGTGATCGCGGTCGATCTCAGCTCGGACAGGCTGGGCCGCCGCCTGAGTGCGAATGTCAAGGACGAGGCACCGGACAGTGCGATCGGCGAATGGATACGCAAGCTGCAAGAGAATCTGGGAGGTCTCATGCCCCCGCACCCATCCGACCAATACAGGCCGCCATCAATGCAGGATGTGCTGTTCTCCAGCATCGATATCATGCAGGATCGGATCACGCGCAGTCGAATGGCGGGAGAGCCACCCGATTTCATCGTCTCACCCCGGCTGGCTCATCTTCAGATGCTCGATTTTCACCGCGCAAAGGAGGCCATCGAGGAAGGCAAGCGCGCCGTGGCGGCAATCCTCAACAATCTTCGTGTGCTAGCCGATCAGCCGTCATGAATCCAACGACGGACCAGATGGCGGCAGTGGGATAAATCACGGCGACTTCTCGAACAGCCGCGCGCTCACCGCCCCGAAAATAAATCCCCCGACATGTGCTGCGTAGGCCACTCCGCCCGCTTCAGAGGTGACTGCGCCGAGGCTAAGGAACTGCATCAGAAACCAGATGCCGATCAGGATCACCGCGGGGATATAGGTGACGCTCACGAACACGAAGATGACCAGGAGGGATCGAATCCTGTCACGGGGGTAGGTCACGATGAATGCACCCATGACCGCGGCAATCGCGCCGCTGGCCCCCAGCATCGGAACAGTCGAGGAGGGCACGGTCGCGACCTGCGCGAGCGTTGCGGCCAGCCCGCCTGCCAGATAGAAAGTTAGGTAGCGCCTCGGGCTCATGAGGTCTTCGACCTCCGGGCCGAAGGCCCACAGGAATACCATGTTGCTGATGACGTGCAGCCAGCTTCCGTGCATGAACAGGGCCGTTGCAATCGTAACCAGATGATGTCCGGCCGCCACGTTCGCCGGGATGAGTGCCCAGCGCATGATGAACTCATCGCCCCCCGAGAGCTCGAGCATGAAGACCAACACGTTGAGCGCGATGATGGCCGCCGTGACCCATGGGAACCGGGTCGGTCGGCGGGATGCATCACGCAGTGGAATTACGGCGGCCATGTCGTGGTCCAGCGCGTGCGCGGCAGGAGCCCGGAAACGCTAATGATCTTGGCCACGAAGCCGCCAGATGCGATGGCACCCATGGCGCACCAGCAGCATGAGCCACCAGCTGCGCGCCAGACTGGAAGCGAGATGTGTGGTGATGCCGCCCATAATTCACCCGCCGATGTTGTGAGTTATGCAATTCCGACGCCGACGTGAGATGTTGCCAGACGGTGACGACCGGCCATATACGTATTGTTACGGGCCACCGCTTCGGTTCCGGGATCGAGAGACACTCCGGGCCAATGCGCCTATCGCACCCAGCGGCGACGCCGACGGGAACAGTCGAACCATTGTTGACGATCACGACGGCGGCTTTGTGGCCCGAGATTTTCGGGTCAACAAGCTTTGGCATGTTAACCGCCGTTTACAGCATGTAATCCATAGATTACACTAAGGATGTGCGCGAAGTCCTCAAGTCCGCGACCTTTGACGCCTGGTTTTCACGTTTGAAGGATCGCCAGGCGATGGCACGAATTGCGGCACGGATTGATCGACTGGCGCTCGGCAATCCGGGCGATGTGAAGCCGATCGGCTCGGGCATCAGCGAGATGAGGATCGACTACGGTCCTGGCTATCGCGTGTATTTCGTGCAACGTGGATCGGCGGTCGTTGTGATCCTGTGTGGCGGCGACACGCGGACTCAAGCCGCCGACATCAAACGGGCCATCAAAATCGCTGCGGACTGGAAGGAGTGAGTTATGGCGATGAAGAAGCGAGTCAAAGAGAAATTTTCGCGCTACGACACCGCAGATTACCTAAGGAGCGAGGCGGACATGGTGGCGTACCTTGAGGCATGCATGGACCAGGCGGGTGACGACCCGGCCTTCATTGCGGTCGCCCTTGGCAACATCGCCCGAGCGTACGGAATGGTCCGTCTGGCCAAAGACACCGGATTGACCCGCGAAGGCCTATACAAGGCTCTTTCGGCTGATGGCAACCCCAGTCTCGGTACGGTACTTAAGGTAGTAAGGGCACTCGGAATGAAACTCACTCCTGAAGTCGCCTAATGACCCGACTCCGGCCACATTGTCCCGATTGCCGCCTGCCGGCTGGCGAATGCTACCCGCCATGAGCTGCCGATCACCGCGCTGAAAGGAGCGCCCGTTTTCTGACGTTGGTTGCCAAGCTGAATCCGTAGGCGATGTCGCGGCGTGTCGCAGCCGGTTGGCACGCGCTGGTTTCGTGAGGCAGGTGGGATGGCGCCGATCAGTTTGGATGCGCTCTCGGGACGATTCTTGTCGTTCGGTGAGCGCGAGGAGATCGCGCTATTGAACGCGCAAGGTTTGGGAGTTCGCGAGATTGCCCGGCGGATGAAGCGATCACCATCGACGATTTCGCGTGAGCTACGCCGCAACGCTGAGACCCGTGGCGGTGTATTGCGATATCGGGTTATGGAGCCTCCGGGAATACCGGGGCGGTTCAGCCATCCGCACCGATAATGGTCTGCCCTTCGCCTCACCCAACGCACTGTTCGGTCTGAGCAGGCTCGCCGTGTGGTGGCTGCGTTTAGGGATCGGCATTGAGCGCATCAAGCCCGGCCACCCTCAGCAGAACGGCCGACACGAACGGATGCACTTGACGCTGAAGAAAGAAGCCACCAAGCCGGCCTCGTTCAACTTCCTGCAGCAGCAGAATCGCTTCGATCAGTTCATCGAGATTTACAATCACCAACGGCCCCATGCTGCCATTGGCATGCGCTACCCAGGCGAACTCTATACACCCTCAGCTCGCCCTTACCGCGACCCTGCGCCGCCGCAATACCCGTTCCATGATCGCACCGTGTGCGTCACGCGCTGTGGTCGCATCTGCATCGGGAAACGCAAAATCAACCTCAGCCAGGTATTCTCCGGTCAACTCGTCGGAATCCGCGAGGTCGAGGAGAAAATTTGGCTTGTCAGCTTCCTGGACTTTGACTTAGGTTACTTCGATGAAGAGGAGGGACGGGTCGAACCAGGCCCCAATCCCTTCGAGGCAAAAGTGTTAACGATGTCCCCGGACTGACCTGTAAAGGATGTGCCCGGTCCAGACCCTGTAAATTTTG
>CAVSSU010000027.1:0-25772 GCA_963730565.1 uncultured Gammaproteobacteria bacterium | reverse complement strand
AATTCAATCAGGTGGGTCAGATCATGTGCACCCAAAACCAGACCATCGGGGAGGAATACCGGCGAGGGTGGCACCCGGAGAGGTTCGACAAGACCCAGAGCGCGTCGTCCGTGCTCGTCGTTGGCGGAGGACCGTCGGGCATGGAGTGTGCTCGCGTTCTCGGGGAACGGGGGTACACGGTGCACCTGCGGGATGCCGAGAAGGATCTAGGGGGGCACTGGAAATGGGTGTCGCGCCTGCCTCGCCTGAGCGAATGGGGCCGAGTCATCAGCTACCGCCAGATCCAGCTCGGCAAGCTCAAGAACGTCGAGGTGCACCTCGGCGTCGGTCGAATGAGCGCTGACGATGTTCTGAACTACGGCGCGGATCGTGTCGTTCTCGCCACCGGATCCCGTTGGCGGGGCGACGGGGCCGGCCCGGGCTGTGGCCCCATCCCAGGAGCGGACGCCTCACTGCCCCACTGTCTGACGCCCGAACAAATCATGGCGGGAAAGCCGGTGCCGGGCGAGCGCGTGCTGGTGCTCGATGCAGAAGGGCACTTCGTCGGCATCTCGCTCGCCGAAATGCTGGCCGATCAGGGCAAAGAAGTCACTTATGTGTGCGACGCATCCGAGGTTGCCGAGTACGGTGTCTTTACCCTCGAGGCGCCGAACAACAAGCGAATGATGTTCCAGAAAAAGATTCGAACGTATCGCAACCACTGGGTGTCGGCCATTCACCCGGGAAAAGCAAGGTTGAGCTATCTCTACAAATTCAGCCACGAACTCACGGGACCCGGGACGGGACAGATTCCCCGGCGGGACAATGGCGGGGACTTCGATCTGGACGTTGACGCAGTCATTCTTGTGACCTCCCGCGCCTCCGACGACGGTTTGTACCGGGAACTGAAAGCACGCCGCGGCGAGTGGAAGGCGAACGAGATTCAGGCTGTATTTCGCATCGGTGACTGCAAGGCTCCCATGCAGGTGGGTCAGGCGATGTGGGAAGGCCACCGGCTCGCCCGGGAGTTCAACGGCCCTCATCCGGCGCACCCGTTGCCCTGGATTCGCGAACGCCAGCTCTGGGGCGCTGAAACAGCGCCGTACCTGTGAGGGCTGCGAATCCTCCCACGAAGATCCTAATAGTGAAACTTGTAGCGCAGCTCGGCGTAAATCTGGAACGGATTGTCCCAGTGAAGGCCGCCGAAGGTCAGGCTGTTGTCGGTGAGCAAGTGCCGGTTGGTGACGTTCAGAGTCGTGATCGATACCGATAGATTCCGGCTAATGTTGCGTCCGATGGTCAGATCGAGCACCTCGTAGCCTGGCAGGTGGGTCGGCGGCGGGAAGCCGTTGGAGAGTCCCGAATTGACCGACAGGTTTGATCCAACGAAGAACTGGTGCGGTAGGTTGGCGTTGTAGCCGAGATTCAGCGTGTTGCGCTGATCGTGGTCGAGTCCGATGGGGGGACTGCCGCAGGCCGTGCCGGGGACCACAAGACCTCCGGTGATCGAACCGAAGCACTCCGCCGTCTGGTTGGAGTAGGCGAGGTGCACTTGTCCGTACGACCAGAAGGCAGGTGAGCGCACGGTGAGCTCGCGCCCCTCGATGAGGGCGCCCTGGTCCGTGATCGGCAAATAGATGTCGGATTCGCCAAGCGGGTTGTGGTCGAAAAAGTTGGTCGACTCGGTGACGAAATAGTCCGCCTCGATGGTCCAGCCCTTTACGGGGATGGTGATGCCCAACAGGCGCTCCGTGTCACGCTCCCCATGCAGCGGTAGGAAGGCCGTGTCATTCGAGGTGGCGTAGGCGACCAAGGGTCCCGTGAGCGTCTCGAGCGGCGGGGCCTGGTAGTACTTGCCCCAGAAGGCGCTCAGCACCCAATCCAACCGCGGCACCAGGACGCTCGCGCCGAGCCGCGGGTCGGTGGCGTTCTCGGTGAAACTGCCCTCGAAGTGCGACTGGCGGACGCCTGCCGACAGGTTGAGCCAGTGCGTTACTTCGAAGGTATCCTGCAGCCACGCGGTGATGAGCTCGCCGGTGGGGCTCTCCAACTCCCTGAGCGTCGGCGAGCTCAAGTCGGTGAATGCCAGATTGAAGTCGGCTTGATCCTGCTGGGCGAAGCCGAAGAGGCCGACATCCAGATGATTGCGGCGGATGTCCCACTTCAGCTGCTCTTCGGCACCCTCGTATTGCGAGCTATGGTGATAGGTGGTGATGGTCGGATAGTCGCCCGAGCCCCCGTCATAATCCGCCCGGTCGAAGTGATAGAGAAGCGAGCTCGTGAGTACCGCGTTGCTCGTGAAGGTGTGCGCCCAGGACAGCACCGCGAAATTGTCCGCCTCACCCTGCACATCGCCGGACTGCCCGACGCAGCCCGGGTCGTCGGCGAGCACGGCCGCGGTGCAGTCCGGTATTTGGTAAACGTCCTGCCGCAGCTGGGCGATGAGGGTCACCTCATCCTGCTCGCTCGGCTTGTACTGTAGGTTGGTGAACGCACCGTATCCGTGCGTCCCGTCATGGATTACCTGGGAGACGGGGGTCTGCAGGCCGAGATCGCTGCGATTACCCTCGACGCTCGCGTAGTACGCGAAATCGCTCGTATGGCTTGCGACACTCACGTAGTCGTTGGTCTGGCCGAAATTTCCGGCCGTGACGTCGAGCTCGGCCTGGTTATCCCTGCTGAAGCCGCTCTTTGGAATCACATTGAAGATGCCATAGGTGCGGTCCCCCTCATCCGCGAGGTAACCGCCGCGCTCGATCCCTAACGTCTCTACGTCCTGAGGATTGATCACAGGGCCGAGATTCTCCGCGATGTTGGTGTTCGGGATCTCGACCCCGCCGAGCAGCCAATTGGTTTGATGACCGCCGCGCACGTGCAGCATGTCATGGGCTTGGTAGGCCCCAGGCACGTAATCGGTGATCATCGCCAGACTGTTGACGTTGGTCGCTCCCGGCGTGCTCTCGATGTCCTCCTGGCTCAGCATCGTGATCGGCGTGATCGAGGCGACCACCGGCAGCCGCCTCGCCGTCACCGTCACCTCGGAAAGTTCCGAGGGAGGTGTAAGCACGATGGTCGCAAACGGAAAATATCCTGCCTGCACCGTGACCGGCTGGCTGACCGGGGCGAAATCGCGATGCGAGATGTTGAGCATGTATTGGCCGATCGCGACGTTCGGAAAATCGAAGCGGCCCGTCGAGTCCGTCTGCCGCTCCACGATCGCGTGCGTGGCCGACTCGAGAGCCACCTTCGCTCCCCTTACCGGCCGGTTGATGTCGTCATGGACGATGCCAGTTACGCTGCCATAGGCCGCTGCCCAGCCATGGGCAGGACAGAAGAGCATGAGAAGCGCGAGGCCTGCCACTCCGGAGAAAATCAGATAAGTTGGGGTCGGGCGGCGCGAGCGCGCCGCCACTCTGTCGATGCGATTGGTCACGTGAAGAACTCCCGGCCCCGCCTTCTCGGCGAAGCCCTGCAGACATTGGGGTGAGCGCGCGCCATTCACGGCACACGCTCAAAGTTGCGGCTGGCCCTCTCAGTCGGGCCGCAGATCAGCTCAGGCGACCCGGGGGTGCTCGGGGCTGTGGGAGGTGAACGACGCGGAAGTTGGCCGCCATCGACGCAAGCGCGACCGCGTGAAGCGTAATGGCAGATGAGAAATCGCCCGGCAGAGGAAGGTGGGGGGTCGGCCCGGCACTGCAGGCAGTTCCGAACACGCAATGTTCGCCCTGTGACGTACCTCCGGAGTGGTGCGCTGCTCGCGAGGGGCCGTTGCGGGAAAAGGAATTATCTCCGGTGGAGGCATGGATAGAATCCGAGGCCATCGAGTCCGCGGGCATGGATTCCATGTCCATGGACTCCATGTCCATATCCATCGGTTCTGGGCGGGAATGCTCGCTATGCGCGAGCATGTCGGCGGGCAGCCCCTCCCAGCAGATCTCGAGCGAGAACGGTTGGCCGCTGGCCGGCATGAAACCCGGCGGGATGAGCCCACGCGACACGAACGCCACCAGCATGATGCTGGCGATGAGCGTTCGTCTGTTCCACTTGCCAAGGCTCAAACGCATCTCCCGTGCTTATTCCTGGCGGAAGGAAATATTAGCAGCAAAGCAATGCAGCGTGCGAGATCAAGCACTAAACGGTGTGTGAAAGTGCACTCATTTCCGGAATCAGCCAAGACGAACGGCGCTTTCCTTGCCGCCCAGGTGGTCGATGAGCTGCGAGTGCTGGTCGCTCCGGCGGCCCGTGCAGGGCGCCGCGGGGGCGCCGACATCGAGCAGATCAATCCCCGGTCAGGCCGGTCTCAAACGAAAGTCGTAGTTCACCGTGTAGTAGGGCGTCTCCATCCGCTCTCCGTAGGGGCCGATTCCCGGCGGATGCCGATCGAATTGTGCCACCAGCGACTCCTTCATTCCGAATACGGCGTCGGAATCGAGATATTCGCTCCCCGCCACGAACAGGTGTGTGGTCACCGGCGAGTACCCGGGCGCGGAGACGATCATGTGGATGTGGCCGGGCCGATAGGGATGGCGCCCCATTTTTCGCAGCATCCGACCGACGGGACCGTCGGTCGGAACCGGATAAAACGCCGGCCTGATCGAGCGAAACCGATAGCCTCCCTCTGCGTCGGTGCGGATCCTGCCACGCGCCTTCATGGCGGTTTCGCCGGGGATTTGCATATCGTAGTTGCCTTCGCCGTCTCCCGACCAGATGTCGAGCAACGCATTCTGCAACGGGCGTCCATCCGCGCTCAGCACGCGGCCGGAGTAGAAGGCAGGCTCGCCCTTCACGCCCTCGGCGAGATTGCTGCCGAGCGGCAGGTCGGGAGCGTTCTCCCAGTAAAAAGGGCCAAGCACGGTCGATTCGACGCACCCCTGATCCGCAGGATGATTGAGCGTGATGACCAGCACCGATACGCCGAGCGTGTCCGACAGGAGGATTGCTTCCTGCCGCTTATCGGTGCAGGTCTTGCCCACGTCGGTTAGAAACTCGATGGCCGTGACCCACTCGGCTTCGGTCAACTTCACTTCGCGGACAAAGTCGTGAAGGTGCGTAATGAGCGCCGTCATGATGCGTTTGAATCGCGGGTCGTCGCACTCCGACAGGCGCTCGATCACGGCCCGGGTAATGCTCTTTTCATCGAACTCGCGCATGCTGCTCACCGTGGTGTCAAAGGGTCCAGCCGAACATCCCCTCAGCGGTAGTTGTTGTTCGATGTGTGATCTCCCGCCAGCCAGCGCTTCAATTCCCGGTGCGCATCCGCCCGCCGGTCGCGTGAAATCTGGTCCGCATTTGGATTGTCCAGCGTGAACTCCAGAATCATCCCGTTCGGATCTTTCACGTAGACAGAGCGGCAATAGCCGTGTTCGAGGATATAAGTGTCCGGAGGTTGGATGCCCGCAGCGGCGATGCGCTTCTCGATGGCGGCCTGTGTGTCCGCGTTTACCGCAAGCGCGATGTGATGAAAGGGCGAGGCGGGTATCTTCGGCCCGAATTCCTCCTGGTCTCGCGGGTTTTCGAACTGAAAGAAGGCGAGGGCGCCGCCGTCGGCCATGCCGAAGAACGTGTGGCAGTAGGTGCGCGTCCTGCCGAACAGCTCATCCGACTCGCACCACGTCGCGATGAGCGGCATGCCGATGACATCCTCGTAAAATTTCCGCGTCGCCTCCAGATCACGCGTCACGTAGGCCGTGTGGTGCAGCCGGATCGGCAAGGTTGATGAAGTCGTCACGATATGTACCTCCGAGTCAGAATCGATAATCCAGGTCGACGCCGTAACGGCGCGGCAGGGCTCGCCATATGAATCCCGCGCCGCCGACGTTGCCGGGCGAGAATTCGGCGTTATAGATCTTGTTGGTGAGGTTTTTTGACCACGCCGTCAGCGTCCACTTCTCGGCCTGCAATCCGAGCCGCAGATCGACCAGCGAAACCGGATCGCGCGAGGTGATGTTGTAGGGCTCCCACCAGGTACGGCCGATTTCCTGATAGTCCAGGCGAACCGTGCCGTTGAGGCCGTCCGAGAGTGGCTGTCGATACTGAGCTCCGGCATTGACCGTGTTCTTCGACACGAGCGGCGCTTGATTACCGACCACTGTGGGGTCGGCCATGGCAGTGATGCGGCTGTCGGTGTAGCCGAACCCGGCATACAAATCGAGTTGGTCGGTCGGGCGAGCAGTGACCGAGAATTCGGCGCCCTTGTAGGTTGCGTTGAGATTGCCAAGATTCTGGGTGGAGTCGGCCGCGATGTAAACGAAGAAGTACCCGTTCTTCGATTTGGTGTAGAAGACATCCGCATCCAGGCTTACGTGCTGATCGGGAAACTGGCTCTTGAAGCCTACTTCAGTGGTATCGGCTATCTCCGCCTGAAATAGATCGTTGACGCCCAGGACGCCGTTCGCGCGCGCCACCGCCCCGACACCGGTTTGGTTGAAGCCGCCGCTCCGGAACCCGCGGCTCCAGCTGCCATAGAGCGTCCAGTCGTCGTCGGGCTTGTATCGCAACGTGGCTTTGGGCTGCGGTGCGCTGAAAGTGGCCCTCCGGACCTCGCCCGTATAGGCGGTCGTGGTCGGCAGGAACTCGGTCGGCGTGTCCGTTGTGTTCTCGCGATGATCTTCATCGTAACGGATGGCCGCATCGACCTCCCACTGCGAAGTGATGTCGTAGATGGCATCGCCGAACACCGCCCAGGCGTTGTTGTTTTGACTATCGGCGAGGAATGTCGCGTTGGTGTTGGTCGCGTATGGGTTGGTCGGATCGACGATTGGCGTGTAATACACGGCCGGAACGCCCAGTCCCCGATCGACCAGATTGCCGGTCGAGATGAAGCGATCGGTGTGCACGTAGTACGCGCCTCCGATCCAGGAAAATCCTCCCACCGCGGGCGATGTGAAGCGCAGTTCCTGACTCCAGGTTCTCACGTCGATGAACTGGCTTTGGCTCTCGTCGAACGGCCCCCCGTCGCCGGCCGGAATTCCCCCCGTGAGAGCGTACTCGACCGAGGTCGTCACGGGCCGGAAGTCGTACGCGTCCCCGGTGTCGATCTCCTGGGTGTGATTGAAGTCGGTGATCGACGTGAACGTGCCATACCCCGGGCTGAAGTCGAGCTTGAGCGCGGTGTCGAGCACGTCACGCTTGTCCGTGCCGAGGTTGTTGTTTTGGATCGGCGAGGTCGTGTCGTTGGCATTCCCCGGAGTGGTGAAATCGCTGAACGGGTTTGCCTCGTTGCTGCGAGGAATGACGAAGTAGTAAGCGGTGGTATCGGTCTTATCGTATGCGAAACGCAGATCCGCACTGAACTCGTCCGCGGGCTTCCAGACGAGGCGAATGCGTCCCGAGTAATCGCGATACGGGTCCGCCTTGCGGTCCAGATAAACGTTCTGCAGGTAGCCGTCGGTATTGTAGAAATTCAACGACGCACGGTACCGCAGGGTGCCTGCGGAATCGAGCGGGCCGCTCAAGGCAAGCTGGGCCTTTTCGGCCGGCCCATTTCCCACGCCCACGCGGCTCGTGCCCTCGAAATGGTCGGACGGGTCGGCTGTCGTGATGATGATGGCGCCTCCGATTGCATCGCGGCCATACAAGGCGCCCTGCGGGCCTTTCAGCACCTCGATCTGCCGAATGTCGAAGAGTTCCTGGTTGAATTCGTAGGGATTGGTCTCGAGAACTCCATCGACCAGCACGGCAACCGACGGCTCGCTGTTTCGCGCCTGCGAAATGCCGCGGATGGTGATGAAGGAGTTGCCGACGTTCTGCGTCTCGACCAATGTCATGTTCGGCACCATCGCGACGAAGTCGCGGGGGCTCTCGATCCCCGCGGATTGAATCTGCTGCGCCGTGAAGACGTTCACCGTGATCGGCACGTTCTGATAGGACTCATCGCGCTTGCGCGCCGTGACGACGACCTCCTCGAGGTCGCTGGTTGGAGCAGGCGGCGCTGTCTGTGCGGGGCTCGGCATTGCGACGAACGCGGTCATCGTTGCTGACAATGCGGCAATCCATCTCTCCGGTAAAATCCTCATGATTCGTTCACTCCCATGGTCGTCTGTCATCGGTCTTAGTTATTGGTCAATAGCGCAGAGGCGGCTTGATCCCGACGAGGGCTTCGTTCGGTTCCGGTCCAGTAGTCCCTCTGCAAGAATCGGCTGTGTCAGTTGTCGGTCGCTTCCTCATCGCTTGGGGCCGGCCACCGTTCACCTCGAGCAAGCGCTTCGCGGATCGACGGCCCGTGTTCGTCGAGCAGCGGCGGCGCGCGCACGGAGCGGCTTCGAACGCCCCCGAATTGGACGGGAGGCCGTACCGAGTGGGCGCCGCCGTGCGCGCCTGTGACGGGCACGATGAGGCCCAAGTGCTCGACTTGCGGATCGTGGACGACCTCATCGATGGTATTGATCGGCGCGAACGGGACATCATGGCGGCCGAGCTGGCCGGTCCAATGGGTCAGGTCGCGGGCGCCGAATCGCCTGTCGAGCTCGACGTTCAGGGACTCATAATTATCGATGCGTGCCTGCCGGGTGAGAAACCGCGGATCCGATCCGAGCTCCGGTGCGTCGAGCGCAGTCACCAGGCCGTCCCAGAATTTCTCCAGAGAGGAGAGGTGAATGGCGATCAGGCGGTGGTCGGCCGTGCGCAGGATGTACGCTTGCGCGAGGCGCGGGCGATCGCTCGAGGTCGGCGTCGTGCCGAGTGAGAAGAAGGCGGCAAAGGGCTCGACTGCGAAATGCGCCATGGCTTCGAGCATGGAGACCTCGACCATCGCGCCTTGGCCGGTCCGGCCGCGCTGGACGAGAGCCCCCAACACGCCATACGCGGCGTAGATCCCGGTAATGGCGTCGGCGAGTGCCGGTCCGAGAAAGCGAGGTCGGCTGGAGTCGACGACGACGCTCAAGAATCCGCTGAGCGCCTGAGCGACGGAATCGTAGCTCGGACGTTCGGCGTAGGGGCCATCCGCGCCGAAGCCGCTGATGGATGCGTAGATGAGGCGCGGATTGAGCGCATGCAGCCGGTCGTTTCCAGCCCCGAGGCGTGCGGCGGTTCCAGGTCGAAAGTTCTGGATGAAGACATCGGCCTCCCGCGTGAGGCCCTCGAACAACTCCCGGTCGTTTTGCGACTTCAAATCCAGCGCGATGCTGCGCTTATTGCGGTTGTACGCCTGAAAGTGCGGTGAGTAGCGATCGCCTTGATAACTGCGGTAAGGATCGCCCTCAGGGCTTTCGACCTTGACGACATCGGCGCCGAGGTCCGCCAGCATCATCCCCGCACACGGTCCCGTGATGAACGTGCCCTGCTCGACCACGCGGATGCCGCTCAACACTCCGCTCATTTGAAACAGCCCCTTTTCACTCATGGGTCGGCTTGAAATCCGCAGGGGCCTCGCCGTCGTAGTCGATGGCCGCGGCGCCCGCATGCGAAAGCACGAAGCCGATCGGTCGAAGCTGCTCCTCCAGCAGATGCGCAATGAGACCCGCGGTCCGCGCGAGGATCGGCACCCCTTTGAGCGCGCCCAACGGATAGCCCGCGTCCAGAAGGACCGCGGGAATGGCGCCGGAGACATTCAGCTTGAGCGGCTTGCCGATGAGATCCGGCAGCAAGCTCTCGACCAATCGGGCAATCCCGATATGAGTTCCGGCCGATCCGACTTCCTCCGCCACGCTGAGCAAGCGGTGTGCACGCGGATCGAAGTCCTTGTGCAGAGGATGCCCATAGCCAGGAATAGGGCGTCGAGCGCCGCGGTATTCGAGAATCACCGATCTGGCCGCGTCGGCCGCGGACGAGCCGGCAGCAGCCTTGGCCGCAATCGCGGCGAGGAACTGACCCGCTGCCTCCGATGAGCCCAGCACCACGGAACCGCACCCCAAAATGCCTGCAGCCACCGCGCCTTGAAGCGCTTCCGGCGCGGCCGCGAGCGTCATGCGGCTGACCTGCACGCTGGGGACGAGTCCGTGTTCCGCAATGGCGACCAATGTCGCGTCCAGGATCCGGCGCTGCGCCGCCGTGGGGATCGTGCCCGTGAGCAGCAGCCAGAAATGCTCGGTGAAGCTGATGCGGCCGATCAATTCGTCGGTGAGACTGCGGCCGCGAACCAGGATGGTCGATTCGTTCGAAGCCGAAATCGCCGTGGTGCGATGAGCCTGAGAGCCAATTTTCACTCGTGATCCCCCGGTCGCCGATAATTTTTCGAATAGCGAAAACAAGTTCGTATAACGAATATGCTGGGCGCGAAGCCGGCCCTCGTCAAGTCCGGCGATAAAATTGTTCCGCGTTTTCGCATATCGAAATACACTCTGCGGATGATCCGAAGTAAACCGGCAGGGCGGCGGCGCGAGGCGATGGGCGGACTCGCGAAGGGCCTCAGCGTCATCCGGGTATTTTCGCGCGAGCGGCCCACGTTGAGCCTGAGCGATGTAGCGGCGGCCACGCAGATGCCCGCGGCAACCGCCCGGCGCTGCTTGCTGACCCTCGAGGAACTTGGCTACGTCATCCGCAGCGGCCGCCAGTTCGTCCTGCGCCCGAAGGTGCTCGAGTTGGGTGCGGCGTATCTGGAATCCATGAATATCGAGCTGCTCACCAAGACGCATTTGGAGGAGCTCGCGCGCAATACCGGGGATTCGGCTGCGCTGTGCGTGCTCGATGCGAACGAGATCGTCTACGTGGCAAGAGCTTCGGTGCGTACGCTCATGCGCCTGGAGGCTCATGTCGGAAGCCGCTTCCCCGCCCATGCCACATCCACGGGCCGCGTGCTGCTCGCGGGTCTGAGCGCGGATCATCTGCGGACGTATTTCGACACGGTGACCTTGGAAGCCTTGACCGATCGAACCGTGACGGATGCCTCCAAATTGAGACAGCTCATCGATGAGTGCCGGCGGGCAGGGTATTCGGCCGTCGAGGATGAGCTGGCGTACGGCGTGGTCGCGCTCGCGGTGCCCGTGTTCGATCAATCCGGCCGGGCGGTGGCCGCACTCAATACGTCCAGCCATTCACGGCGAATCACCAAGCAGAAGTTGGTTCGGGAGCGCTTCACGATGCTCCAGCAGTTGAGCCGCAAGATCTCGGCGGACCTTGCCAATGTCCCGGGGTTGTCGTTGAGCGCGAACCCTTGAGCGGGAGCTGCCATCCGGCGCGGGGCGCCGCTTGACGTCGATGCCTTCCGCCACGTAGCCTGAAAGCGAAATATATTTCGCTATTCGAAATATACACGCTAAGAAGCACGCTTCTGCGCGAGGGCTGGCCGGATGCAGGCAAATTCCTTGGACCGATTTTTTGAGACCGCAGGGGCGAAATTACGCTATCGCGATGAGGGGCATGGACCCGCAGTATTGCTGGTCCACGGGTGGACGCTGGATCTGAACATGTGGGACGCACAAGCGGCGGCACTCTCGGACGCTTTTCGCATGGTTCGGCTCGACCGTCGTGGATATGGCTTGTCGTCGGGCTGTCCGTCGACCGCGACGGATGGCGCCGATCTGCGGGCTCTATGCGAGCATCTGCAGCTCCATTCCGCGGCCCTCATTGGAATGTCGCAAGGGGCCCGATCTGTGTTGCAGTTCGCCGCGTCCTTTCCCGAGACAACCTCCTGCGTGATCCTCGACGGTGCGCCGCCGATCGGGGCTCGGAAGGGAACGGGCCGCTCGATCGAGATTCCCTACGAGCACTATCGCGAGCTCGCTCAGACCCGAGGGCTGCCGGCGTTTCGGGAAGAATGGAGTCGACACGCGCTGGCGCGGCTGAGGACTCAGGACCTCAAAGCACACGCTTTGCTCGAGCGAATGATCGCTCGCTATCCCGGCGCAGATCTCACGGACCCCGCTTCCGCCGCGGTCGCGCCGGCTGAGCCAGACATAGAGCCCATGAATCAGCCCTTCTTGGTGATCAATGGCGAGTTCGATCTCGACAGCCGCAAGTACAGCGGCAATCAGCTCGCTTTGCAGCTTCGCCACGCCGAATATGTGGAGATACCCGACGCGGGCCATCTGTGCAATCTGGACAACCCGCGAGCCTACAACCAGGTACTCCGGCGGTTTCTCGAACGCCACGCATTGCCCGCAAATCAGCCGGTGAGGTCCATCTCCGCATGAAACTGTTGCCCACGACGATCGTTGGTAGTTACCCCCAGCCCGAGTGGCTCATCGACCGTTCCAAGCTGGCCGGGCGATTCCCGCCGCGCGTGCGCGCGCGAGAACTCTGGCGCATTGCACCTGAGTTTCTGCAGGAGGCGCAAGACGACGCGACGATCATCGCGATCAAAGCTCAGGAAGACGCAGGAATCGACATCATCACCGATGGAGAGATGCGTCGAGAAAGCTATTCGAATAGATTCGCCACCGCCCTGGAGGGGGTGGACATCGACAACCCCGGCACGGCCCTCGATCGAAGCGGCCATCCCAATCCTGTCCCGCGAGTGGTGGGGACCATCCGGCGCAGGCATCCGGTCGAAGTCGAGGACGTACGCTTCCTACGTCGTCACACAAACCGGCCGATCAAGATTTCGATACCGGGTCCGTTCACGATGGCACAACAGGCGCAAATCGATTTCTACGGCGGCAGCCGGGAAGCGGCGGCCATGGATTACGCAAAAGCTCTAAACGAAGAAATCCGTGATCTGTTCGCCGCGGGCGCCGATGTCGTGCAAATCGATGAGCCGTACATGCAAGCCCGGCCTGAGGAGGCCCGCGCCTGGGGGCGGCGGGCGCTGAACCGGGCGCTCGAAGGCATCAGCGGAGTCACTGCGGTCCATATTTGCTTCGGATATGCCGCAATCATTCATTCGCGCCCGAGCGGCTATTCATTCCTGCCCGAGCTGCAACAATGCTCGTGTCGTCAGATCTCCATAGAGACGGCGCAGTCGAACCTCGATTGTTCGGTACTGGCCGCGCTCGCCGGGAAGACCATCATGCTTGGTGTCATCGATCTATCCGATATGCGGGTCGAAACGCCCGAGCAGGTGGCAAGCCGTATCCGGCGCGCTCTTCCACACATGAGCGCTCGGGACATCATCGTTTGCACTGACTGCGGGATGAAATATCTGCCGCGCGATGTCGCCTTCGGGAAAATGC
Organism: uncultured Gammaproteobacteria bacterium; assembly: GCA_963730565.1. Classification (GTDB taxonomy): domain Bacteria; phylum Pseudomonadota; class Gammaproteobacteria; order Steroidobacterales; family Steroidobacteraceae; genus Bog-1198. The sequence goes on along the minus strand of CAVSSU010000027.1, from coordinate 12,747 downwards.
AGGCCATGGTCGGCGGTGCCGACATGGTGCGCAAAGAGCTCGAGGGCGGCGGTTGAGCGGTGCGGCGCGATCAGCGGACCAAAATATACACGGGCTCCGAGGCGATTCCATTGGCGACCACCTCGAGGAGGCTGAGGCCCGCTTCCTGGGTGGGCGGCACATCGAAATGGGTCGAGACCAGCTCGTCGGACGCAACCGCCATGCTGCTGTGATCATGCGTGCGGCTGTAGAAGACATGAGAGGTCGCCAGGTTGGTGATACGGACCAGCGGAAAGTTCGTGGCGGCTTGCACATCATCACCGTAAGCCGCTCCCTGAGTGACGCCGTTGAAGCGGGCGCCGTAGACTTGGTACGAGCCGCCCTTGTTGACCTCGAGCGGTGCGAAGAAAACGATCGGCGCGATGCTCCGCTGAAATTGCCGGTCGCGTTGGGTGATGCTGGGATTATAAAGCTCGATGTCGTAAGAGAAGTCCGTGAAAAGGATCTGGCCGGTGGGCAGCACCAGCATGTTTCCATAGTAGGAACCGTCGATCGAGGCGTTCGGAGGACCGGGGACCTGCGTCAGGTTGTTGCCATCCCACTCGAAGAAGAAGGAGGGCGGATTGCCGTACCCCGGACTGGCCATCATCAGCACCTTGTCGTTTGGCTCCCACGATGCCGGCCCGTCGGCGATGTTGAGATCGCCGACTCCATCCACCGCGGGAAATACCGGTCCCGGTCGCCATTGTCGGGTGTGCGAGTTATAGATCGCCGTGTTGCCCGTGCCGGTCGCGCAGGTATTCGAACCCATGTAAAAGACAGTGCCGTCGGCGCGCAGGACCGCTGGCCCCACCTCGAAAGTGGCGTCGGCCTCTCCTCCGCAACCGGGTGCCGCAGCCGAATCCCACAGTTGAACGATGGTACTGCCGGCGCTGCTCCAGGAACCCGATCGAGGGTCGTAAAGCTCCGAGTTCGTGCCTGTGGGGATGTAAGATGGAAAGTAAGGCGCAAGGGGCACGTAGGCGTCGACGGTCAACACCTCCCCGCTGGGCAGAAGATTCCAACCTTCCTCGTTATTGGTGTCGTATTTATTGCGGCCCGTCGGAGTCCACGTCAACGTCTTCGCGTCGAGCAGAGCGGCCTGGGGCGTACAGCAGTCCGCCTGCATCAAGGTTCCGTTGGGCAGCACCACACTTGATGCATCGCCGATGGTCTGTCCGTACACCCCTGGAACGATCTCCACGACGTTGAAGAACGGTGGCGTCGCAACGGGTGTCCAGGTATTCGCGATCGGATCGTAGATCGCGCCCAGCGCCGACCATACCGGGACAAAGAAATTGTATTCCCCGCCCATGATGATGAGTCGACCGTCCGGAAGGACGGCCGATGCGTGATAAAGCGGGCTATAGTCCGCGGGCAGCGAGGCGACCTCCGTCCAGGATCCGTTCGCATAGCTACCATACTGGTCCGGCGTCAATCGCCACCAATCCTGGGCACCGGCATCCTGCACCAACACGGTACCATCCGTCATGAGAATGGGGTTGCCGGCCCCCCCGTCCGCGCCGAGCAAGAAGCCCGGTTGCTGGATCACGGGTGTCCATGGCGATCCTGAACTGGCACCAGGCCGCGCATTGGACTGAAATTGGGGACGCGCAATACCTTGGTGCTGCGGCGGCAGCGGCTTGAGGCGCGGCAGTTGCTGAGCTTGTTGCGCGTGGATCGACGATGACATCACCAACGCGGCTGCAATCGCGAGACCTCGTGAGACCTTGCCTTTTTTTCGTAGCATCCCGATCTCCCGATTTTTTTAGATCTTGTTCTCGCGTCTTTGCATCAAGCATAGTACCAAGCAGAGACGGGCGCAATGTCATCCTCGTTGAAGCCGACGGTGTAGTCCGGTTGGCGTTAACGTCGGGTTCCAAGCATATAATCGCGCCTCTTACGCACGAATGATCAAAGGGATGTAGCCCGCGAATGAAGTCCGTATTTAGCACGATCGCCTCGACGCGACGGGCGGCGATGAAGATTCAGATGGTTTTGGCGCTCGCTGCCTGGGTTGCAGCCACGCTCTGTCCCACCCAAACGCGGGCATCTGATTCCTTCGTAGGGACGACGCTCGAGGACACAAAGCTCTATTTCACCTCACCCCTGAGATGGGATGAGGAAGACTGGCTATATTTCGGCGGCGCCCTGGTCGCGATCGGTGCCGCTCATTCGTTCGATGAGCGAGTTCGTGACCATTTCGCGACGGGCTCCAAAGCCGTATTGAATGGAGGTCAGGATACGCACAGTCTGCGCGATGCCGCGCCGACAATTGCGATCGTGGCGGGAACGGGACTCACCGCGGCGTTCGTCGATGATCCAGATGGCTATCGGGAAACTTGGTCGTTGATCGAGGCCGGCGCATTCAGCGGCGCCACCGCCGAGGTGCTCGGATATGCGACCGGGCGCGAGCGTCCCGACGCGACCACGTCGCCGAACGAATGGGGCAAGCATGGGAGCGATTCGTTCCCGTCCCTCCATACGACCGTCGCCTTTGCGGTTGGGACCGTCTTTGCCGAATCCGGCAACGATGAGTATCGCTGGATCCGCCGCATCATCGGCTATGGCGTGGCGGGGGCCACCGCGTACATCCGGGTCGACGACAACGTGCATTGGCTGTCCGATACGGTCGCGGGCGCCGCCTTGGGCATAGCCACCGCCAAATTCGTGCTGAATCGCCAGGACGCCCAAAATCGTGGCACGGTGCAGATCCAGCCTACGAAGGGCGGCTGGATGGTTTCTTACGCCGTTCGAACCCATTAGCGTGCCTACAATTCGCGCTCGATCGGCAGAAGACCCAGGACTTCAACCCGGGCCGTAACGAAAGATCGACGCAGCGCGGCGACAAAGGACTTGCACGCGCGGCCCTCGAGAGGCTGCGCACGCGTTATAAGCTATTTGCGATCAGTAACGGCAACGCCGATCTGGCGCGTTGTGGGCTTGCGGATCTTTTCGACGGGCATATCACGAGAGCGTGGCCCGGGGAACTCCCTTCGCCGCCACGCACCTTGACGACCCTCGCCGACCTCTTTTAGGAGACGGCGCGGGAGTACACTGGCTTTACTCAAGAGCGCGGGAGGATCACATGAGGGCACAGGAGATACGTGCGGCACTGGATCGGCATTGGGCCGCGTCCGATGGCAACGATTTTGAAGCCGAGCATGACATCTATCTCGAGAATGCGGTGCTGGAATACCCGCAATCAGGCGAGCGAATCCGCGGGCGGCGCAACATTCAGATCACCCGCACCAATCAGCCGAGCAAGAAGCGATTCGCGGTGCGGCGAATCATTGGAAGCGGTGATCTTTGGATCACCGAATATATTTTGACGTATGACGGAAAGCCTTCCCATACGGTGAGCATCATGGAGTTCAGCGGCGACAAGGTTGCCCGGGAGACCCAGTACTTTGCTGATCCTTTCGAGGCGAGCAGGTGGCGTGCTCAGTGGGTCGAACGAATGAGCTGATCTTTCAGGGCGGGCCGCAGCGCTACGACCAGCGGGAGTAGGGGCCGGTCAACGATTCGTGGGATCGTGCGCCGCGACGCCTGGCTTGGCGTTTCCCGGGATGGGCGGTGCGGCGACACAGAAACTGTGAGGTTAGTGTACCGTTGGGCCGAAGGGTCCTGTGTCATCCGCCGCATACTCCGTGTGGGAGGAGTCCTCGACGGGGGCGGTCTGTCGACCCTGGGCAATTCTCGGATTGGGAAACACAAGAGGAAACTCATCATGGAAACAGCGCAGCTCATCCAGGCGGCGGCCAGCATCGCGAGCGCCATGGCGGCCAGCCGCTACGGCAAATTCGGTGGGATGGAAGAGTCCAGGATCGCCGACATCGCCATAATCGCCGTGAGGATCGCGAAGGCGATCGAAGCCGAGGCTATCAGGCAGGCATAGGTCACTGAACACTGAAATTCCGATCATTTTTCACGCACCTCGATGCTAGTTCGGCCCCAGCGCTCTGATCTCCATGACTTCGATCGACGACTCTGGAATGGTCAGGTGCGGGTGATCGGCAAACGCCTTCGCGGCGATATCGTGGCTCTCCGCCTCTACGATCGAATACAACATGATGTCGTTCTTGATGTCTCCGATGCCCGACGAGGTGACCGCCTTGGTCTTTCCGGCAGCTTCCGTAAGCGTGACGATCTTCGCGTGATCACCCATCCAACGCCGCCAGTCGCCTTGCATCTTTTGTTCGGCGGCCTGTTTGGTTGCGGGGTCGGTCTTCGCCCAGTTCGCCAATACGTGTGCCGGCGCGAGATAAAGAACGAGGAATCTCTTGAGCATTGAGGTAGCCATGATCTCTCCGGTCTGTCAGTGGTCGCACCACTCGAGGATTTTATACAGCCACGACGAATGACGGTCGGCCCGTTCGACATCGCCCCTCTGATTGACGCCGTACAGCGCTTGCCGCAACGCGGCAACAACGGCGGCGACCACGAGGATAATGAACAAGCGGGTCACGCCGCTGCAGCGGCTTGTTCCTTCCATCGTGCGGCATTCACGCCCATGACCAGGAGCCATAGGCAAAACGCAACCTCGGCCACGGCGGTCGCGGAAAAGTAGGGGAAGATCCGCGCCTGTAGCGCAGGCGCCATAAATAGCGAGAAACTGTTCAGCAGATACCCGAAGCCTTCAGCCGCCAGCAGGACGCCGATGATGCGGGGAAGAAACGTCGAGTGCACGATGAGGTACGCCATCGTGAGGCAATCGAATCCGAAAAATACCAGACTGACCGCGAAGCCCTGCTCGAACAATCGAACCGAAAAGTATGTTGCAGCCTCCAATTGCTCTGCGGTAAATGCGTGCAGGTGGCTCGGGTTCTCAGTGAGCTCCACGGGCGCGAAATGAGCAAGCAAGCTGACGCATTCCACGGCGTTCGCCACGAAGGCGAATAGGACCATCATCAAAGCCACATTCTTGTTCACCACTTTGAACAGGTTGTACAAGATGACCATCAATGGCACATTGCATGCGCAATACAGCAATTCCACGACAAAGCCGAGGCGGTAAAGCAGTTCGTGCGCGTGGATGTTATGTGCGGTGGCCGCGGGGTCGCCGGGCACAACGAGTCGAGCGCGAACGAAGATCTCGGCGAACGTGCCACCGACGATTACGACCAAGTACAAGGCGCCCGCGATCCTGGCGTAAAATTGAGGCCAGGCATGTGTGTGCCTGTGCGTCATCAAGCCCGTGGTCATTCTCGAGGGTCCTTCATGCTCTGCAATGGGTGCTCACGAAAGAACGCCCACATTGTCGTCGTCGCGTCGATGCTATTGCTATATGGCCCAACCAGCCACTTCGCGATGATCGGTCTGCCGCCCGGCCATTGGTGGCCTTCGCCCTTGATTGTGTAGAGAACTACGTCAGCGTCTTCGGCGCAATCCGTATATTCGAGCTGCGTAACATCTGCCGCGACCGAGGATGCGATCCGAGTCGGTCCACATCGGTTTCGACGAGACCAGTTCGCAAAGAACTCCGGAACGCTGGGAAAGCTGCCGCCGGCGAGCTTCGATGGTCCTCCGTTGTACGGACATATCGGATCGGCGGTTCCATGAAATGCAATAACCGGCACCGGTCGATGGTCCGTGCACCAACTCCACTCGGGGTAAAGCCCTGCCGAAACCATGCCGACCGCCGCGACTCGATCGGACAACGTGCAAGCCAGCACGAACGCCATGCCTCCGCCGTTGGACATCCCGTTGGCGTAGATGCGGGTCTTATCGATATTGTAGGAAGCCTCGAGCTTGTCGATCAAGGCGGAGACGAAAACCACATCGGGCATGCGCGCCGGCGTTTCGCTTTGCGCCATTTCCCATGACTTGGGACCGAGTCCGCTTCCTTCGGGATAGGCAACGATGAATCCGTTCTCGTCGGCCACCGTGTTCCATCGGCTGATGGCCATGGCTGAGCTGTCCCATGACATCGACGTGTGAAGGGAGATGACGAGCGGAGTGGGCTTCGCAGGATCGTATCTCTTTGGGACGTAGAGGAGGTACTCCCGCTTCCCGCCGGAGGAGACCAGTGTCTCAGCGGTGGCGTTGGACCAGTTCGGGAAATAGAAGACGGAGTAGAAGAACCCCAGGAGGACTACGCCGACCAAGGCGGGCAGGCCGATGAAAATCAGTCCCGTGCGAACTGCGATCTTCCTGACGTTCATCGCGAGGAAGTGAGGGACTGTGCCGCGTGGGCGATTGCCGCCGGCGTGATTTCGAAACTGAAATTCCGGATTTCGCAATAGTTGAGTGCTTTGCCATCCTGCGACAGTTCGAGCTTGCTGCAGACAAGGTCCGCTTCTTCAAGCCGCTGCAAATGCATGTGGAGCAAGGGTCGGCTGATCGCGAGCTGGAGGCGATCTTTCATACGTCAGAAAAGACTGACAGACGCAGGCCGGCCGGTCAAGCGGCCGTTCCATGCGCTTCGCGAGGAGATTGTCATGGCCGCTTCTGCTGTGGATGCTCGCCGTCTGCGCGACGTTCGGCCTCATCGGCGCCGGCGCTGCGGGGCTCCTACCCTGAGAGCGCGGGAGGGGCGCTGGCGAAAATCAGCCATCGCGCCCCACTAACCTCCACTGGCAGCCGGCAACCTAGGCAACCCGGGCGGCAACGCTCCCCGCTGCCACACTCCGCCACAATTGTCCCACGGCCTCGCCACAAAGGATTGCGAGACTCCTCCGTACGAGCCGGTCCGGCTCTGTAACGGGAGTGGCGAAAATGTCCGGTCGCTTGGATGCCTTGCTCGAGTTCGTGCGACGGGGGCTCATCGAGCCCCTGGCCGGGCTCGCTCGTTTGGTGCTCGCAGCCCTGCGGTCCCTCGCTACGCGCCTCTGGCGCTTTCGTTGGCGCGTCGTGATCGCCACCGTTCTGGTCCTGGCCGCCCACGGTCTGTGGACCCATCCGCCATTCGAATCCGTACGCCGCGGCGAGGTCCTGGCGCGCGCCGACGCGCTCGACGGATCGGTGAGCGTCTATACCTCAGGGACGGTGCTCGTTCTACCGGGAATTCACCAGGTGCGACGCTACTCGATCCGCGATCAGGTATACCGGCCGACCGAAGCTGAGAGCACGACCGGGCCCGCTCCCTTCCAGTCGATCGAGGGCCTGTCGATCGGCGTCGATCTCGCGGTTCGCTGGACCGTGGACCGTACGCGGCTTGCGCAGATGTCCAGGGAGTTTCCCGACGACATCAGTGCGGATCTCGTCGCGCCCGCCGTGCTAGGAATTGCCTATCCGACCTTCGCACGATACTCCGTGCGAGAGATATTTTCGCAACGGCGGACAGAGATACAACGGGAGCTTCTCGCGGAGCTCAAGCCAAGATTCACGGCTATGGGGCTTGTGTTGCGCGAGGTCGATATGGGAAAGGTCGATCTGCCTCCCGACTACCGAGCCGGAATGGAGAAACTCCTTTCCGAGGAACTCGAGACAGAAAAGGTTCATTACACCCTGCAGCTCAAGGAGGCGCAGGTAAAACAGCAGCAGCTCGAGGCCGAGGCCGACAAGGTGCGGCGTCAAACGGCCGCGGAAGCCGCCGGCCAGGAGCAAGTTATCGCGGCGCGAGCGCAGGAGGAGACCATGAAGCATATCCTGCCTTTCAAGCAGAAGCAGATCGAGCAACGGCAGCTCGAGGCGGAAGCCGAAAAAGTCTCGCGCATTCGCACTGCCGAAGGCGCCGCTGAGGCGCGCCGAATCGAGGCCAAGGGCGAAGCCGATTCGCGGCAAAAGCTTGCGGATGCGGAGGCCTATCGTCTCGACCTCGTGGGCAAGGCGAGTGCGGGGCAGATGGAGCGTGAGGGCGCGCTCGTGTCGCGATATCCGCTGCTGATCCAAAAGACCCTGGCGGACAAGCTCTCCGATAAGGTACAGGTCATCATCGCACCGCTCCCTGCAGCGGGTAAATTCATCGGCTCGAGCCTCCTTGGAGACCAGACCCCGCCGGGCCCCGCGGACGACACCACCGCAGTGACCTTCCACGCGGGAGATTCCCGGTGATCCTCGCCCTCACGGCGACGCTCGCCATCGTGGTCCAAGACCACGCCGCACTGCGCTTAGAGCCTCGTTTCAGCGCCACCGAGATTGCGCGGCTATGGGAGGGAGATGTGATCGAGGTCCGCGGGGAACATGCCGGATACCTGAAAGTCTACGACTATCATCGCGAGCGGGGCGGATACTTGCGGGAGGACGCGGCCCGGGCGGTCGAACTTTCCGAGACCGCCGCCCCTGGGCTTCTCGCCGTGCTGCGCTTCCTGCGCGAGAGCCCAGGTTCCGAGGCACTCGGCATCAGTTACGGCGCGGCGTACCTCAAGGCCGTGCCGCCGCGAGCCATCACTGCCGAGCCCTTCGACGCCATAGCGCAAATGGCCGAGCGGCTCGCCGATCAGGCCTCGGGCAGCACGAGCCATCTCGCCGATTTCGCGCCACCTCTGGAGGTCGCAGAGCAGTTCGGCGTTCACATGCGCAATTTCGAGCGCAACGGTCGAATGCGACTCTGCTACGACGGTGAGTTGTTTCACCGCGTTCTGGGGCTGCCGGGAGCGCGTCCGGAGGAACGTGCGCACGCGGTCCTCGGCCTCACGCGGCCCGATTGCATTGATCCGGATCTGGGCCCCGTCCCGCGCGCAGCCGTCGACGCTGAGCGCTCCCGGCTGCTGGATGAGGTCAAAGACGGCGAATTGAACGCGATGACCCGGAGCCGCCTGCATGCGCGGCGCGCCGGAGTGTGGGCGTCGCTTGCCTACGCCAGCGACCGCCGCGGCGAACCCGCCGGGCCTGCGGCGGAGCGTGCACTCTCGGAGCTTCTCGCCGTGCAGCCGGATGATCTCGGTGAGGACCGGCGGTCCGAGTACGTGGACGCCGTGCTGCGAGTCAGCGCCATCCGCTGGGCCGGGGCGTCGATGGCACCGCAGCCGGGACCCCTGCTACTCACGGCGACGCCAGGAGATCCGGGCCAAACGTGTATTGCCCTGGAAGATGCTCATCATCCGCGCGCTGCCGCAATCATCCGTCGCTGCACTTTCGGGATCGTGAGGATGGCCTCGATACAGGTCATCCCTCAGGGTCCTGCGCTGGTACTTGCGGTGCAGCCGCTCGAGGGCTGGCGCGAGCTCTGGGTGTTTCACGAAAAGGCGGGAATCTGGGCCATCGATGTGCTCCCGCCGGGGCTCGACAGTCCCGAGGAGGGCTACGTGGATTTTGCGGGCTACGTGCCGGGCACCAGGCGCCTGCTCATCGCGCGAGAAGTGAAGGACGGCGGGCGATTCCGTCGTAGCTTCGAGGAGTTGCGGCTCGATGATCTCGCCTTGGTGCGGCAGGCGAGCAGGCCCGAGCTGTTGCGCGATTTCGGCCGATGGCAGGACGTTGCCTGGCGACGGGACACGCTGGCGCTGCATTGACGAGATACGTTGCGCCGCAAAGCAGCGATTGAAATGGCGCGGGTCTTCTCTCAGGTGGATCTGCCGCTGGTCCCTTCATTGCGACGTGGTGCCGTGGTTATCTCGTCTCGAAGGTGGGCGCATTCATCGGAACGTTGGGTGAGTTCACCTGTCCTTCAAAGCAGCCTCGGTCCCCGTCGGCTGCGGGCAGGTCCCTCTGCCCAGCAGCGCTGTCATTGCGGCACAGGCATCGACCGCGCCGGCCGCAGCGGCGGCAACGTCAGGGGAACCCCTTCCGGGACGCGCACTGGTGCTCTGGAGGAGCTTGTAGGCAGCGTCGGCCGTCAAACTGTGGCGGGCAGCCAGTAACAGGGCGACCACGCCGCTCACTTCGGCGGTTGCGATCGAATCGCCGGTGGCGAAGTCATAACGACCCCCCGGCATGAGGGTCAGGATGTCGCGACCGGGCGCAGACAGAGCTGTGCCCAACCGGGACGGGGTCTCGGCGCTTGCGACCTCGATGACGCCCGGCTGATGCAGCAGTCCCCGTCCTTCCGCCACAGAGGAAACGGCGCCCACGAATACCACGCCGCGCCGGAGCCCCTCGTGGATGAGATCGCGCAGCAGCGGGTCATCCGGGCCGGTAAGACTCAGATTGATGATTTGCACGTGAGCGTCCAACGCGGCAACCAAGGCTCGGGCGAGGGTGAACGAATTGCAACTGGCTGCGTCGGCGTCGTCGCGCAGTTGCCAGCATGCTTTGAGCACGAAAAGGCGTACGCCGGGCGCGATACCCACGATGCCCTCGTGATTGTTGGCGACCGCCGCTATGGTCCCGGCCATTTCCGTGCCGTGCCGATCGCGACGGAAGCGATCGGCATCGGCATCGACGAAGTTGTCCGCCGCTGCGATTCTGCCGCGCAGGTCCGGGTGCTCGATGTCGGCCCCGGTGTCCACGACGGCCACCTTCACTCCGTTGCCGGTCGACCACGGATGCGTCTCGAGTACATTCATTTGCCGGAGCCCGCGTTGTAGTTCGACGTATGGGTCATTGTATCCGCTGCTGCGCGTGGCAAAGTTTTGCAAGGGCTGCGCGAGTTTGATACGCGGATCGGCCGAGATCGTTGCGAGCAGCGCGGCGCGGTCGGCGCCGTCGGGGATTTGGAGCACGGCGCAGTGCATGTGGAGCGGTTCGATCGGCCAGTCGCTGATCTCACGCAGTCGATAGTCCTTTGCCAGGGAATGCATGAGTGCCTGCGCGCGCGACGTTGGACCGTATAGCGCGATACTGTCGTAACCGTGCGGCGTGCTTCCGGCACTGGCCAGAAACGCGGTCGCATCGTTATCGACCGCGGCAATGATGTACCGGTCGCCGGATTGACCGGCGACCGCGCCAAGGGCGTGGGATTCGATCCGCGGCGGCGCGGTGCTGCACGCACTCAGCATCGAGAGTGCAAGGCCGATCGCCACCCATGGGTTCATGGAGGTTTGCTGTCCCCGCGCGTGTCGCCGATCTCCGTACTTTCCGCGAAGCGAACCGCCGAATGGCGGCGCAGCAGTGCCAGCGAAGAATTCACCGGACGATCCGTGTTGGCCGCCAGGGAATATACCCCGGCCTCTGTTGGCCCGGAGACGATCCGCAACTGCGCTTCGTCCAAGATCGCCTGCAGTTGCACCAGCGTGATGGTCGGTGAAAATACCGCGCGAATGACCTCATTCGGCGCGCGCGGCGCGGACGTGGTCACAGTGTGATATTCGGACGGCGGCTCCCAGCCGCGAAGCCGATACCGCTTGTCGGTCGACACCAGGCTGATTGCCAGGACCAGCACGGCGATCGAGGCCGCGATCAGGTACCGCCGCGGCATTCGTCGATGGACGCTCGGCTCCGGCGCACGACGTGGGAACCGGGGCCGCGGCGCCCCGGGCGCGGAGGCCAGCGCGCTTTCACCTTGCTCGATCCTCGCCTGCAAGCGCTTGAAGGAGGCGGCCGGCATGTATTCGATGCCCGAATCCGCGGACATCGCCTCGTACATCCGGCGCTCTTCCAGCATCTCGCCGCGACAAGCGGCACAGGTCAGAAAGTGCGTATCGAGCTTCTGGCGGTCAAGCGCGCCGATCGTGCCGTTGACGTACCAAGGGATCAGTTCAGAGATCTCTCGGTGTTCTGCCGTGGAGGTGCTGTCGGGGTGATTCATTTGCTTCTCGCCGAGAGTTCGTGCGTGCTGCCGTCGAGCGCCGGCAGATGTTGGCGGAGTTTCCGCCGGGCATGATGCATGCGGGCTTTGACAGTGCCGACCGGCGTATCCGTGATTGCCGCGATTTCCTCGAGCGAGTGCCCCATGTGGTAGGCAAGCTCCAACGTCAGTCGTTGATCGAGAGGCAGCCGGCTCAAGCCATGGGCCAACCAATCCTGCACTTCGTTTTCCGCTCCCGGATCCGTAGTCGGCTCGGGATAATCGTCGAGGCTCGAGGCGGCCGCGTGGTGTCGTTGACGGCGCAGGGATTTCAGCGCCGTGCGATATGCGATGCCGAAGATCCAGGTCGAGACACGTGAGGCGTTTCGAAATTCCCGGGCGCTTTGCCATACAGTCATGAAGGTATCGTTGATGATCTCTTCGACATTTTCGTATCGCGGGGTAAACCTGAACAGGAAGCGCGCGAGGCGGCGGTGATAAGCGAGGTAGAGTTCCTCGAAGGCCAAGCGGTTGCCCGCTGCTATGGCGATCACGCGATCGACATCGCTCTCCCTGGGGTTCTTAGCCGACGAGGGCATCATCCGGCTTGCTCCGCTTCTGAAGCTCTGTGGATCATGCTCCGTATGTACCTGCGGCGGACAAAAAAGTTGCAATACGCGAGCCGCGCCTAAAAGCGCCAAATCACCGTCCCCGACCATCGCCCGCCCACGGCAGCATTATAAAACAACGAGTTAGCCGGCCCGGTTGCCCCGACGTACGATAGCCCGAGGGATATTGGAGCCCAATCGTAGGCAACTCCGGCGCTCCAATAGGCGTAGCCCACCCCGTCCGCCCCATTCAATTCGTAATACCCAACGCCCGCCGTGGCAGATAGTTTTCCGATCAGGGGACGCTGCAGGTTCAGCTCGGCCGATTCGGCCACGACATGAGCGACGCCTCCATCGTAAGTATAGCGCCGCACGTCCGGATAAAAGGCGAGAGCGAGCTGAATCCATTGCTGATAAGAGATCTGCAAATCAATTTCATCGTAGTTGTACAGCGAGCCGGCCTGATTCCACGGGTAGCTGTAATTGGCCGCGAGAATCTTCCCCTGCCAATCGTTGCCGTCTGACCACATGTAGCCCAAGAAGGCGCTGAGCTCCGCATCGCGCCGGGCGCCA
>CAVSSU010000026.1:2500-246626 GCA_963730565.1 uncultured Gammaproteobacteria bacterium | reverse complement strand
CCATTACCCTAAAGAGCGGCGCCATCAGTGCTGGACATCAAACCATTCGTCTCCGAACCGGATTCGGCGTCGCTTCATTCGACCATACGGCCGACTGCTGCGGATGCTCATGCCGAGCCTGAAGGGGCTGGTGCTCCACGACGGCTTCCGGCAACTTCTCTGGGCCTCCGACGACTGGGATCTCGGCGATGAGACCGATCTCGTGAAGGACACGATCGCCAACGCGATCACCGATCCCGCAGAGTTCCCGGGCGTCGTGCGCATCGATGCCGACCGCGCGCTGTATTCGTTCGCCGTGCGCGGGGAGCAAGTGGATTGCTCGGCGTCGTCACGCTCAGATGCGCCTGTCGGGCGCGCGGGCACCGAAGCGCGGCCGCTCTCTTACGTGCGCCAGATCGTGCAGCCGGCCCTGGAGTGCCTGCGCCGCGAACTGCGCTGCGCTCGCAAGCTCGGATCGCGCGAGCGCGACCTCGGTGTGCGCGAGCGCGATCTGTCGCTCATGCTCGAGATGTCCTCGAACCAGATCCGCGACCGGTGATGCCGACGAGTTCGACCTGATCCTGAAGACCGCCCTCGAGCACATGGGCTGCGCCCTGGCCGCGCTCTGGGTGCCCGACAAGAACATCGGCCTGTCGATGACCCGCAGCGGACACCCGATGTCGCAGGAATCGCTGCACCGCGCGAAACAGCATCTGATGGCCTGGATCCAGCTGCAGCAGCGCACCATCATCGTCAATCACATCTCCAAGGTGGCGAGCGACGTGGCCGCCCCCTATCAAGATTCTGGCATGCCCGGTGCGCCACCCCTCGGAGCGCGTGATGGGCGTGCTGGCGCTGTTCAATCCCGCCGAGCGCGCCATGATTTCGATTCGCATCAGACGCGCGTCGCCGAGCTGCTGGCGAAGAAAGTCGACCGTCATCATCCAGGCGCAGTACGATGCCGAGCACCGGGCTCATGACCCGCCACGCGTTCGAGCGCCAGGCCACAGTCGCTGCTCGCGTCGGCCGGCCGAGTCGGCCACGCACTGCATTCTCTATCTGGACATCGACCGCCTGCACGTCATCAACGAGACCTTCGGCATGCACGTCGGCGACGACGTGATCGCCAGCGTCGGCGAGTCTGGCGCAGCGCGTCTGCCTCCCGGGGCGTTCGTCGGCGCGCATCTCCGGCGATCGCTTTGCGGCGCTGATGCCCGCACAGCGTGCATGGACGGCCGCAGCCTTCGCGGAGGCGCTGCGCGACGGCGGCGCGCAGCCATCGGCCGCGCGCGGGACACGCGGGTCGTTCGAAGTATCGGTCGCGTCGGCGTCGCGCCCGTCGGAGCACGCCGACAACGAGCTGGCGCACGCGCTGGCGGCCGCCGAGACCGCCTGCAAGGCGGCCAAGGATCGCGGCCGCAACCGCGTCGAGGTTTACCAGGACTCGCGATCAGAGCATCGTGCGCCGCTATGCCGACATCCTGCGTCGCTCGGCAAGCTGCGCGACGCCATCGACGCCAGGCGGCTGCGGCTCGACGCGCAGCCCATCCTGCCGCTCGCGCGGCCGACTACGCCCGGCCGCACTTCGAGCTGTTGCTGCGCATGATCGGTGACCACGGCGAGATCATGCGCCCGGACAGTTCCTGTCCGCCGCGAGCGCTACCAGCTGATGCCGATCGTCGACCGCTGGGTCGTCAACCGCGCCTGCGAGCTGCTGCAGCGCCCACGCGCAGGCGCGTGCGGGCGAGGCATCGCGCGCTTCGCCATCAATTTCTCGGGCCAGTCGCTGCAGGACGAGACCTTCCCGCGTTCGTCGATCGAGCGATCGGCTCGAGCGGGCTGCCGCCGAACGTGCTGTGCTTCGAGCTGACCGAGAACGCCACGATCGGCAACCTGAGCGGGCGCAGCGCTGACTGCGGCGCCTGCGCGAGCTCGGGCTGCCAGTTCGCGCTGGATGATTTCGGCACCGGGCGTGAGCTCGCTCGCCTATCTGAAGGACCTGCCGGTCAACTATCTGAAGATCGACGGCAGCTTCGTGCGCGATGTGCTCAAGGATACGCGCAGCGAGTCCATGGTCCAGGCCATCGCGCAGCTCGCCAACGTCATGTGCATCGAGACCGTCGCCGAATACGTCGAGACCGATCAGCTGCGCGCGCGCATGGCCGATCTCGGCGTCGACTACGGCCAGGGATTCGCCATGGGCAAGCCCCAGCCGCTCGACGAGCTGCTGCGACGAATTGGCGATCTATGAGGCCACCGTCAATACCTGGGAAGGCTGACGGCGCCCCCGCTTCCGACCCGCAGACGCCGGCGTCGATCGTCACCCACTGAGGCGCGAGCCCGGGGATCCCGGCCGGCGCCGCCTCGACCCGTCCTGTCGTCCAAAGTCTTACACGCTTTAGCAAGAAATTGCCCTTGGACCCGCGGCGTCGGGATGGCGGAATGGATGCGTCGTCACGCAATCGAGGCCAGCCCATGTTGATTCTCACGCGCCGCGCCGGCGAGGCGCTTCGAATCGGTGACGACATCGAGGTCACCGTCATGGCCGTGAACGGGTCCCAGGTTCGGATCGGCATCAACGCGCCGCGCGATATGGCGGTGGACCGCGAGGAGATCGCCGAGCGCAAGCGGCGCGATCGCGAGGCCGAAAGGCCGGCGGGAAGCCAGGGAATCAACACCGGCGGCGCTCCCAAGCGGGACGTGAACGGACCAAAGGCTCGTCCATAAGCGCCTGAGAAGGGATCGACCTTTCCCCCGACCGGGTTCGATTGCGCGATGTCAAGTTTTTGCACGCGCGCCAGGTACCGTTACACTTGCAACGAATGCGATCCAAATCGCAGGTCGGAACTCAACCAAGGTACGGTAACGCATGACGGCAACCTCGACGCAGGCACCGGAGCTTTCGGTGCAAACCTGGTTCAACTCGGACAGGCCCGTGAGCCTCGCCGCGCTGCGCGGGCGGGTGGTGGTGCTGGTCGCCTTTCAAGTGCTCTGCCCGAATTCGATCGCCGCCGCCATTCCCCAAGCCCGGCGGATCCATGAAACGTTCGAGCCGACGGACGTGTCGGTGGTCGGCCTTCATGCCACGTTCGAACATCATCAGGCTTACAGCCTGGCGCTGCTCAAAGCCTTCATTCACGAATATCGGTTGAAATTCCCGATCGCCCTCGACAGCGCCAACACGGCCGGACCGATACCCCACACGATGGAACGCTACAACATGCGGGGCACGCCGAGCTTGGTGCTGATCGACCGCCAGGGCCTGATCCGCAAGCACGCCTTCGGGGCCACGGACGATCTCAGAATCGGGGCGGAAATCGGTGCGCTGACCCAGGAGTCGGTGTCCGCATCGACGCTGGCGCCTGCCGCGGCGCCCGTTCCGGGTGCCGTTGCAGCTTCCGTGCAAAGCGCCGTCGGCCGCCCGCCCGCGGCGGCCTAGCGAGCCTTCAGCAAGCCCGCGACGCCGGTGGGATGGAGACGAGCTCAGCGTGTCAGCGCAAATCGAATGCGAATCCGCGCGCGCTGCACGACCGGCTTGGCATCGATGAGCACGGGCTTGTAACGCCATTGCAATAACGCGTTGATGGCTGCTTGATCGAACACTCCGCGCGGATTTGCGGCGTGCACCGCCGCGTCCTTCACCCGGCCCGACTCGGCCACGGTAAATTCGAGCTCCACCCATCCTTCAATCGAGCCTTGGCGCGCCTTGAGCGGGTAATCGGGCTGTACGGACTTCACCAGCACGAGCTGACCGGCATCGATCACAGCGTTCGGGGATGACCCCTGCGGCGCGGCCGTGTTCGCGTGCTCGTCGTCCGCCGCGGCGGGATCCTCGCGCGAGGGCCGCTCCGTCGTCGGGGGGGCTTGGTCGACCGTCTTCGCCTGATGCTCCGCGGCGGCCAGCAGTTGACGAAGGTTGTCGACATTCGTCGCCGAGGCGATTCCGTCGGCGGCATCGAGCCAACCCGCGGCGGCTTTGAAATCCTTGCGATCCATGGCACCCCGCGCCGCATTCAACAGCGCGAGAGCGAGCGCCTCGCTGGCGCGGGCGGCGGCGTCGCTCGCGGGATCGCTCTTGAGCGCCTGTTGCACGTAGAAGCGCGCACTGTCGTTCTCGGGCTCGACCAGCCGCCCCTCTTGGAGGCGCTGCATGGCGAGCGCGGCGTCTCGCTGGGCTTGGTCCGACGCAAGCTTCTCGCCGTCGGCCTCTGCCTGCGCCTTGGGGTGCGCCGCATCGGCGGATGCCTTGACCTGACCTCGCGCCTGGGTGAGCTCGGCGGTGAGGAGCACGACGCGTCCCAAGTCCGCGCCTGCGCGGCGCGCCGTCTCGATGGCGGACGCCGCCTCATTCAGGCGTTCCTCGAGCAAGGCGTTTTGCGCGCGCGCCAACAGCCGCTCGCGCAGCGCTGCGATGCCGGACCGCGCTTCGGCGTTGGCGGGGTTGCGCGCGAGCTCCTGCAGATAGAGCTCCAATGCATTGTCCCCGCTCGGCGCGACCAGGCGGTTCGCCGCGAGCGCCTGAGCCGCCCGCGCCAGCAACTCGGTGTCGGTGGATGTGACGCTGGTTCGCGGATCGGCAGGCGGAGCAGGAGCCCCCGTGTCGGCCGGCGGCATGCCCGCCGCCGCAGGGGCGCCGCGGCGGTCCCCGTGCGTCAGCGCCCAGATGCCACCGGCGATCGCACAGATCGCCGCACATCCACCCGCGATCATCAGGCCGCCGTTGCCGGAAGGTTTGGCGGCGGCGGTCAGCTCGCCCATACGTCGGCGCTGATCCTCGTAGCGTTTGACCGCGGCGTCCGCGAACAGCCGCGCCCGGGCGGGCGACATGGGCTTGTGGATGAACCGGTACACCGTGCCATCGCTGATCAGGCGGGCGAGCTCGGTCTCGGCGTCGCGGGCGCCCGCGACCACGATGACGAGATCGGGAAACTGTTGCCTCATCTGGGCGATGAACAGGGCACATGCCTGGCGCAGCGCGTGCGCGTCGAGGACCAGAATGCCGACCCCTCCGGCGAGCAGCAGATCACCGACCTTGTCCGGTGAAAGCACGTGCCAGAGCCGGCGGGATGATCCGACGGCCTCCCTAAGCGTTTGCAGGAAGGCCTCATCGGCGGTGAGGACGACCAGCTCGACGATGTCGGCCGCGAGGCTGAACCTCAGCGCATCCATTGTCCGGGTGTCGTCCTCGGGAGCTAGCACCGGCGTGTTCCTCGCATGGCATGACTCGATCATGGGGTTAAGTCGCCTCCCGAAGCCGGTGCGGCAACTCATCCAAACCCTGAATTGTCTAGGCTAGTGTCATTCAGCGGGTGACGCTATACGATACGGAGTCTCGTGAGGCAGACAACGTCTGTTGCACTGCGTCAAGTTGTTTCTGTGACTGGCGACACATTGGCGGGCGCGCAATGCCAGCGGCGGGGAGATGTTGTTGAGCGAATCCATCGGCATCCAATGCAAACTACCGGTCGACCAGCGCGCTGCGCTGGAGCAGTTGCTGTTCTTCAACGTCAATCAGCACCGCGTGCGCCTCGGCATCCAGCAATCCATCGAGACCTATGGCGTACCCGAGATTCACGAACAAGACGGCGGACTGTCCATCCGCGTCGGCGATATCGAAGGCGTTCAGTCCTTGTTCGCGGTATCCGACGCGGGCCGGCCGTTGGGGGTGGCGGTGTTCGTGCGACTGGCGCGCGAGCGATTCGTCGTGCTGCACCTCGGGGTGCAGCAGCCGTGTACCCTCGCAGCCGACTTGAACACACGCGTTTTGCTCAAATTGATGCACGAGATCCGCAGCACTGCGCGCCGTACTCACGGCGTCGATCGCATCGAACTGGTCTACCGGGATCGCCCCGCGGTGCGGCTGCACGGCTGAGCGCAGCGGCGATGAGTCGCGTCAAACGCCACGACGACGGGAAGCTGCGCTGCGCGTGGTGCACGACCGATCCCCTGTACATCGCCTACCACGATGAGGAATGGGGCGTCGCCGTGCATGACGACCGGCGCCTGTTCGAGATGCTCTGTCTGGAGGGCGCACAGGCGGGCCTTTCCTGGCTCACCATCCTGCGCAAGCGCGAAGCCTACCGCCGCGCATTCGACGGATTCGACCCCGAGGCCATGGCGCGCTACGGAGCCGCGAAACGCAAACGTCTGATGAACGACGCGGGGATCGTGCGCAATCGGCTCAAGATCGAGGCGTTCATCGGCAACGCCCGCGCCTACCTCGAGGTGCGCGAGCGGCCCGGCGCGTTCGATGAGTACATCTGGCAATTCACCGATGGCAAGGTTCTGCGCCGCCGCCCGGCAACGCTGAGCGGCATCGCCACCACGACGCGCCAGAGCGATGCCATGAGCAAGGATCTCAAGCGCAAGGGCTTTCGATTCGTCGGCTCGACCATTTGCCATGCCTTCATGCAGGCGGTGGGCATCGTGGACGAGCACCAGCGCGATTGCTGGGTGACCACCCGAGGCACCAGCGCCGCCTAGCCAGACGCGGCGTCGCCGCTGGCGCCGAAACGGCCCGCGCGGATCACTTCCGGGCGACGGTATCCGCCGTCTGGCCGAACAAGACCTTGCGCCGTTCCTCCGTCATGGCGGGATTGGTGTCGAAATTCGCGGCCAATGCATAAGCCCGCACCGTCGCCGAGCGGTGCTTGATGGCCTCGAACCATCGCTTCAGGTGGGGAAAATCCTCGAGCTTTTGCCCCTGCGCCTCGTGCGGCACCACCCAGGGATACGCCGCCATATCGGCGATCGAGTAGGCGCCGGCGACGAACTCGCGATCCGCCAGGCGCTTGTTCAGCACGCCGTACAGGCGATTGGTCTCCTTGACGTAGCGCTCGATCGCGTAGGGGATCTTCTCGGGCGCGTAGCGCGAGAAGTGATGATTTTGCCCGGCCATCGGACCCAGGCCGCCCACCTGCCAGAACAGCCACTCCAGCACCTCCGCATTGCCGCGCGCGTCCGCCGGAATGAACAGCTCGCTCTTCTGGGCCAGATACAAAAGGATCGCGCCGGACTCGAACACCGAGAGCGGCGCGCCGTGATCGGGCGGACTATGGTCGACGATGGCCGGCATGCGGTTGTTGGGCGAGATGGCCAGGAACTCCCTGGTGAATTGTTCGCCCTTGCCGATGTCGACCGGCACGATGCGGTACGGAAGCTGCGCTTCCTCGAGGAACAGGGTGATCTTGTGCCCGTTGGGTGTCGGCCAGTAGTACAAGTCGATCATTGCGAACTCTCCGGTGGCTCGAGGGCTATCTTATGCCTTCGCAAAATCGCGATGTCCACGTCTTCCTCGCGCGGCAGCTTTCGCATCTCGCGCACGCGGTCACGGGCGAGGGCATTGGTGAGCCAAGGAAGCGCCGGGGCGTCGTACTCGCTCGCCGCCGTCACGCGCCATTCCAGCTCGCGGCGACGCTCCGCGACCGCGCGCGCATCCCTGCTGTCCGGCGGGGACAGCCGCTTCTCGATGGTGAGGCCCGCCATTTGCGCGGAGACGGTGTCCCCGCGCTGCATGAGCTTCGCAAGCTTCAGACAATTCTCGCGCCGCTCGCCGCCGTAAGATTCGCGGCAGGCCGCCAGGAGCGGTGTGAACGGCGGCACGATCTCGGCACCGGCGACCGCCATGGCCTCGCTCAGCCTGCTCAAATCGGACGGCACGTAGCCCGCCGGCAGCTCGGCCCCGGCATTTTTCAACGTATCGAACAGCAATACCACGATGCGATTGCGGTAGATGTCGAACCGCGAGCCCTGGGCCATCTCCTGCAGGATGCGGGAGACCTCCTCCGAATCCTTGTCCCGTTGCGCGACCGCAAGCGTCGCCATCCACACCGCGCTGTTCTCGGCGTCGACCCATCGCATGGTGGTGGCGGGATCTCGAATGTCGCATCCCGCCGTGCCTGCGCACAGTTGTAGCCGCAGCCAGCCAATGGCTGCATTGTCCGGATCGAGGTCGCTCGCCTTCGCCGCCAAGTCGACGGCCGCCGCGCGCACCGCCGCGGAGTCGCCTTTGTATCGTGCCGGCAGCAGATATCGCAACGCGGCCGCGGTTGCCAACGAACCGGCGTCCCCATGGGCGCTCAGCACCTGCGCGGCGGCGGCACGCCAGGCGGGATACCGGCTCGACGCCGCCGTGCCGGCTGCAAACCCCGCCCCCGGATTGTCGCGCGCGGCCGGCGCTCCCGCCGCCAGCGCCGAGTGCGCCGCTATGAGCGCGATTGCCTGACAGCACCGCCTAAAACCTGGAGGGCCCACGATGCTCGTGCCTTGAGTCAGTAGTTCTTGGCCCGGGTGAGGCCCGCGGTGATCGCGAGCCGCATGGCGTCTTCCACGGAAATGTCGAGCGGCTGGATGATCTCGCGCGGCAAGTAGATGGTGTAACCGCCGAAGGCGTAGCTCATCGGAAAATACACGGTGACCAAATCCCGCCCGCCGTGCGGGTCCAGCACCGCGGGGGCGTCTTCGCGCGTGACGAAGCCGATGGCATTTACGCCGGCGAATCGAGCCAGCACCACGCGCTGCAGATCGCGCTTCTCCCCGCTGCCCGAGGGCAGCAGGCTCACGACGTCGCGGAACCCGCCGTACAGGGTCTTGACGAACGGAATGCGGCCGAGAAAATCGTCCCAGTATTTGACGAAGATCTTGCCCGCGTAGGCGTTGACCAGGCTCCCGACGATCAACAGCAGGACGAATCCCGCCAACAAGCCGAGCCCCGGCCAATAATGTTCCGGACTCACGATGCCGAGCGCGATGAGCGCGCGGCGCAGCCACCCCTCCACGGTGTGCACCAGCCACCAGATCACGTAGACCGTCAGCGCCAGCGGCAGCACGGTGACCAAGCCGCTCATGGTGAGCGCCAATATCTTCCGAAGGACGGTTCTCATGCGCCTATGATAGACAAAAGCGGCTGACTACTGGCGCGGCAATACGAATCGCAGTCCATGATAGTCGAGCACGACGCCATCGCGACGGATGCGCTCGAGCACCGGCCCTTCCGCAAGCGTGGCGCCCTCGCGATACTTGCGCATGTTGATGTACACGAAGCGCTCGGCGGCCTTGGTCGCGTATACATGGACGTCGAGGTGCATCTCCGGCAGCGCGTTGGCGCCCGTCAGATCGAGCTCGCTGATCGTCGGCAGCACCTCCTGGTCGGACTTGTCGTTCTCCGAGGTGAGGAGCGGGTCGCGCTCCCGCCCGCCGGCTGTGGCCGAAGCGGGCGGGGACGTCCGGCCCGACTGCGCCGGGACGCCGCTCATCGCTCCCGCCGCCTGCCCGCTGTCCGCGGGGATCTCCGGCGCGTAGACGGGAGCTGCCGCATCCATCGGGCTGAAGTGATGTTCGGGCGCATTGGAGTCGGGGGCGGGCGGCGCGGCCTGCGCGCTGGAGGTGGTCTCGGCGGTTGAAGCGGTCTGCGCCGTTGAAGAGGCCGGTGCGGTTGCGACGGGCGGTGCAGCGGCTTCAGCCTGAGCCGGTGCAGCGGGGAGCGGCGCCGCGCTCGGCGCCGAGGCCGCAGCCGAGGGCGCGACGCGCGCCTCCTGAGCTGGGCGCCCCGACAGCCCGGCCAAACCGCCGCGCGCCAGTACGACGATGAGCACCGCGAGATTGACGGCCAGCAACGCGGTCAAGGCGATGGCCCAGATGGGAAAGCGCGGGCGCCTGGGTGCAGGGCCGCTATCCATCAACCCGGGAACGCTCTGGCGCTGGCGTTCGATCTCGGACTTCTTGAGTGCGTCTAGGATGAAGGACATGCGACGAAGGACTCCTAGCCGTGCGGCGTGAGGGGCGTGAGAAGCGGGGAGCCCGGATCGGCCAGCGCGGTGTCGAGCACGACCTGCGTCTGCAACCCCGCGACGCCATCGACGTTCAGCCGGTGTTCGCGCTGAAAGTTCTGCACGGCAATCGCGAGTTCCTGGTCGTACACGTCGTCGAGCGCAGGATCGGAGGCCGCGCCGTGAAGCGCGTTCAAGCTGCGGCGCAGCCACCTGACCTCGTCCCCGCGCATGCCCAAAGACAGCAACCGCGTGTGCGGCGTCTTGGGCTTCCACACGACCGTGAATTCTCCGAACCAGTCGCGCGACAGCTCGTCGAGCGGCACGCGCACGTTGCGATCGCCGAGATCGAGCGTGCCGGAGTCCTGGTCGAGCGCAGACAGCACGACGCGGTGCCTCTGTCCCTCGTCATCGGTCAGCGTGAGGATGGCGGGACGGTTGAGGGCGCGAACCTGCGCCCACGAGCCGCGCTGGTCCAGACAGGCAAGCCCCGCTTTTTGAGCCTGGCCGCAGGGGTCCTTGTCGTCGGTCATTGCGGTACCCCAGAGCGACAGCAGCCGTCGAAACGCGGCCGCGTCGCCGGTATTCGAGGCGTTCTCGGCCAGCAATGCGTTGATCGAGACCCGGGCCGGCGCCGGCCGCGGACTCGACGGCGGCGCGAGGCGGGCCGCCGGGGTCGGCTTGGCGGCCGCGTGCAGCGCCGATGAGGAATGCCGCCAGAGGCTCGATATGAGGAACGCCGTGAGGCAAACCCCTGCCAGTGCCGCGGCCGCCGCCATCCAGCCGAGCCAAGGCGGCAGGAAGCGGCGACCGTAAACCTCGCCTGCCGCGCGGCGCACCAGAGCCGGCGTCACCTTCTTGGTGTCCTCCGTATAGGCGCCGAGCAGCGCGCGATCGCAGACGACGTTGATGACGCGAGGAACCCCCGACGAAACCCGGTGCACTTCGCCCAGCGCCGAGGGCGTGAATATCTCCCCCGAGGCGCCGGCGACCCGTAATCGGTGGCTGACGTATTGTTCGGTCTCCGGCTTGGCGAGCGGATTCAAGTGATAGCGGCCGGTGATGCGCTGAGCCAGCTGACGAAGGTCCGTGCGGTCCAGGAGCTCTCGCAGTTCCGGTTGGCCGATGAGGATGATCTGCAGCAATTTTTGAGTCGCGGTTTCCAGATTCGTGAGCAGGCGGACCTGTTCCAAGACCTCGGCCGACAGGTTTTGAGCCTCGTCGACGATGACGATGACGCGTCGGCCTTCGGCGTGCGCGGCCAGCAGCCGCCGGTTCAGCGCATCGACCATCTCCTTGACGCTGTGTCGATCGGCCTCGTCCAACCCCAGGCCGAGCTCCTCGCAGATGGTTAGCAGGAACTCGACCGGCGTGACGCGCGGATTCAGGATCACGGCGACATCCGCATGCTGCGGCACACGCGAGAGCAGCGTTCGCACGACGGTGGTCTTGCCGGTGCCGACCTCCCCGGTCAGCTGGATGAATCCACCCGATTCGTTGATGCCGTACAACAGGTGCGCGAGCGCCTCGGCGTGGCGCTCGCTGAGATACAGATAGCGCGGGTCCGGCGTTATCGAGAAAGGCTTTTCGATCAGGCCGAAGAAGCTGACGTACATGGCGGGTGGGATGATACCAAGCTCAGCCTCGGCGCGGACCCGAGCCGGCCCGCGGCAAGAGGCTCGCCCGAGTGAGCACCGCCGGGCCGAAGCGGCCCCGGATGCCGTCGACCGCCGCGTCGAGGCGCGAATCCTTCGCCGGCTCGGTCGAGAACAGATCGGTCTGCCGCAGGGTGCGCAGGCCACCCGTCCCGACGCCGAGCAATCGCAGCGCCGCATCGGGTTGGTCGGTGCGCCAGGCGGCCAGCAAGCGTCGAGCCGCGGCCGAGACGACGGCAGTGTCCTGGGTGGGCTGGCCGAGCACGCACTGGCGGGTATAGGTCTTGAAGTCCGCGCGCCGGATCTTGACCGAGACCCGGCCGGCCGCAAGGCCTTGGGCACGCAATCGGGCGGCGGTGCGGTCGGCGAGCGCCGTCAAATGCCGATCGATCTCACCGCCGTCGCGAATATCCTCGGCGAAGGTTTCCTCCGCGCTGATGGATTTCTCCTCGCGATCAGCCTCGACCGGGCGCTCGTCGATCCCGCGCGCCAGCGCCCGCATGGCCCGTCCCTGCTTTCCGAATGCGCGCCATAACACCTGCTCGCTCGCCCGCGCGGCGTCTCCAACGGTTTGGATGCCGGCCGCATGGACGCCGGGCAGGCTTTTCCGTCCGACTCCGAACAATCGTTCAATGGGCAAGGGGTCGAGCACGTCGTGAAGATTCTCCGGTCCGATGCGGAACATTCCGTCGGGCTTGGCGAGTTCAGAGCCGATCTTGGCGAGCAGCTTATTGGGTGCGATCCCGACCGAGGCGCTAAGTTCAGTGGCCGCTCGAATACGGCGGCGGATCTCGGCCCCGATCGCCCCGCCATCTCCGAGGAGGCGCCGGCTCGCGGTGACATCGAGAAACGCCTCGTCCAGCGACAGGCCCTGCACCAGCGGCGTGAAATCGCGGAATATCGCGAACACCTGGTCCGAGACTTCGCTGTAACGCGCCATCCGCGGCCGCACGCAAATGGCGTGCGGGCAGAGCCGCAGGGCCTCGCGCATCGGCATCGCCGACCGGACGCCGAAGCGCCGCACGGCATAGCTCGCTGCGGCGACCACGCCCCGGCCACCGGTTCCTCCGACGATCAGCGGCTTGCCCTTGAGCTCGGGACGATCGCGCTCTTCGACCGATGCGTAGAACGCATCCATGTCGACGTGCAGGATCACCCGCACGCGGGGCGCCTACTTCACCGTGATGGTGATCTTCTGCGAGTGAAGCGTCGGATCGAACGGGATGTGCTGGTAGTCGGCGAACAGCAGCTCGAGCGTGTGCTTGCCCGGCGCAAGCGTCACGGTGGTCTCCGTCTGACCTTTGCCGAAATGCACGACCTTGTCCGTCGCCGGCAACGGTGCATCGAGCTTCAGATCGCTCACATCCGTGTCGATCAGCAGGTGATGATGACCGGTGTTGTCGACCTTGACGCCGGCGGGCGCGACACCCATGCCCTTCAGGCCGAATTTGACCGTCACCGGGCTCGTCACCGTCGCGCCGTTTGCCGGCGCGATGAAGTACACCTCGGCGCCGGCGGGCGCCGGCTGGCGATCTTGCGCGAATGCCGCGGCGGCGAGGACACTCGCGCCGAAGGCGAGCAATACACGATTCATAACCCCCTCCCAGTGCAGCTAGATGAGATCTTTCACTCCGTCGCGCTCCTCGCACAGTTCGCGATGCGTAGCCTGCATCTTCTCGCGAGAGAACTCGCTGATGTCGAGGCCCTTGACGATGCTGTACCGGCCGCCCTTGCAAACCACGGGATACGAGTAGATGACGCCCTCGGGAATGCCATAACTGCCGTCGGAGGGAATCGCCATGCTGACCCAGTCGCCATCGCGGGACCCCAGCACCCAGGTATGCATGTGATCCACCGCCGCCGAGGCGGCGGAGGCCGCCGAGGAGGAGCCCCGCGCCTTGATGACGGCGGCCCCGCGCTGCTGCACGGTCGGAATGAAATGATCCGCGAACCAGCGCTCTCCGACGAGCGGGATCGCCGGCTTGCCGTCCACGGTGGCGTGATGCAGATCGGGATACTGAGTCGCGGAATGATTGCCCCAGATGATCATCTTGTTGATCCTGGCGACCGGTGTTCCGGTTTTCTCGCTCAGCTGGGAAAGCCCCCGGTTGTGATCGAGGCGCGTCATCGCGGTGAATCGATCCGGCGAGATCGACGGTGCGTTACGCTGAGCGATCAATGCATTGGTGTTCGCGGGATTTCCGACCACCAGGACGCGCACCTCGCGACTCGCGACCGCATCCAGCGCCTTGCCCTGGGCCGAGAAAATCTTGGCATTCTCGAGCAACAGATCCTTGCGCTCCATGCCGGGGCCGCGCGGCCTCGCGCCCACCAGCATCGCGATGTCGCAATCCTTGAAGGCCAGCCGTGCGTCGTCCGTCGCCGTGACCTTGTTGAGCGTGAGAAACGCGCAGTCGTTCAGCTCCATCACCACGCCTTGGACCGCAGCCTGCGCGGCGGGAATCTCGAGCAGATTCAGATTGATGGGCTGGTCCATCCCCAGCATGTGGCCGGAGGCGACGCGAAATGCGAGCGCATATCCGATCTGGCCGGCGGCGCCCGTGATCGTGACGGTAACTGGTTTCTTCATGCAGACCCCTGTGAACGAGCCGCCAATGGTAGCCGAACAGGGTGGGAGTCGCATGCCTGGGCCAATCGGCGACCGCCAGGCGGATTGTCGAGGGCCCCGCCATGCACGCCTTCCCTTGATCGGGTTCCACGAGGTGTTGTGGTAAATTACCGTGCTACATGGCCCATACACATGGATCGGCCGCAGCGAGCGTGGGAATGGACCCGAATTGGAACGACAATCAACCGATCTATCGTCAACTTCGCGATCGGATGGTCGCTTTGATCCTCGAAGGCGCGCTCAAGGAGGGCGATGCGCTGCCCTCCGTGCGCGCCGTGGCAGCCGATTACCGGCTGAACCCGCTCACGGTGCTCAAGGGTTATCAGCAGCTCGTGGACGAACGCCTGGTGGAAAAGCGTCGCGGGCGCGGGATGTACGTGAGCGAGGGCGCGCGCAAGCTGCTGCTGGCGGGGGAGCGCGATCGCTTCCTCAACGACGAATGGCCGCGCATTCTGGCAGTCATCCACCGGCTCGGATTCTCGGCAGAGGAACTGTTCGCCCAGGAACCCGCCGCGACCCATCCGGCTCCCGCCCCCCGCACCGGCGAAACGACCGATACGTGAGCTCCACCATGGCCTCTCTCATTCAGGCGCGCGGCCTGAGCAAGAAATTCGGATCCCAGGTCGCGCTCGATCACGTCGATTTCGACGTCCAACCCGGCCGCATCGTGGGCCTGATCGGACCGAACGGCGCCGGCAAGACCACGGCGCTGCGCGCCGTCCTCGGCCTCACCTCCTATGAGGGCGAACTCGAGGTGCTGGGCCGCGAGCCGTTTCGGGAGCGCGCCGCGCTGATGAGCGAGGCGAGCTTCATCGCCGACGTGGCGGTGCTGCCCTCGTGGCTCTCGGTGGATCACGCGATCGAGTTCGTCGGCGGCGTGCATCCCCGGTTTCGAGCCAGCCGGGCGCGGGAGCTGCTCGCCGATGCCGGCATCGCGGGCCGGCGACGCATGCGCGAGCTGTCGAAGGGCATGAAAACCATGGTGCACCTGGCGCTCACCATGGCGATCGACGCGCGGCTGCTGGTGCTCGACGAGCCGACGCTCGGTCTCGACATCCTGGCACGGCGCGGTTTCTACGATGCGCTGGTCAACGATTACATGGACGATACGCGCACCATTCTCATCACCACGCATCAGGTCGAGGAGATCGAGAATCTGCTGACCGACGTGCTGTTCATCGACCGGGGGCGCATCGTCCTCGATTGCTCGATGGAGGACATCGCCGCCCGCTATGCCGCGATCGCCGTCACCGACGAGACACTCGCCGCGGCGCGCGCCGAACAGCCTTTCCACGAACGTCCCATGCTCGGCAAGAGGATCCTGTACTACGAGCGCCCGAATTTCGGGCGGCTCGCCGCGTTGGGCGAGGTGTCGACCCCGAGCGTCGCCGATCTGTTCGTCGCCAAGCTGTCCAGGGGAACGTCCGCATGAACACCTATGTGTGGCTGGTGAAGCGGGAATTCTGGGAGAACCGGGCCATCTGGATCATCCCCGCGGCTCTCGTCGTGCTGCTCACTCTCGCTTCGCTGTTCGGCACGATAGAGGCCACCTTCTTCGATTCCGGCGAGAGGACCCGCTCGATGGCGGGGTTGATGTTCGTGGCGTTCGGCGCCCTGTTCTTCGCCGCGATGTCGATCTACTCGTACTATTACCTGCTCGACTGCCTGTACACGGATCGGAAGGATCGAAGCGTCCTGTTCTGGAAATCCCTGCCGATCTCCGACACCGCGACGGTCCTGTCCAAGCTTTTCGTCGCCCTCGTCGCCATACCGCTGCTGTACTTCGCGGCCGCCGACGTCGCGAGTCTGCTGGCGGCTTTCGTGCTGTCCGTGCGCGCGCACGCGCTGCTGGGCAACTCCCTGTGGCGGCCGGATGTCTGGCTGCAACTTCAGGCGGGATGGCTTTACGTCATCGCAACCACGGCGATCTGGTATCTACCGGTCACCGGCTGGCTCATGCTGGTCTCGGCCTGGGCCAGGCGCGCGGTGATGCTGTGGTCGGTCCTTCCACCCCTTGCCGTGATCCTGGCGGAGCGCCTGTTCATCGGCACTCATGAGTGCTTGAGCGCAATCGGCGACCGGCTCGTCGGGTACGCTTCCAGGGCCTTCAATCCACAGGCCTACCAGTGGGCGGATCAATGGTCCGCCTATCAACCCTCCTCCGGGGTGCCATCGACATGGCGGGTGATCGATCCCTCGGGCTTCCTGTCGAGTCCCGCCACTTGGATCGGGGCGCTGATCGGGGCCGCGCTCATCGCCGCAGCGGTTCAAGTGCGCATGCGAAAGGCGGACCATTGAGCCCGTTACGCGGCGCAGATTGGCCGCCGCTCTTGGGATTCGCCGGACGGGAGTGCAAAATAGAAAGCCGCCACCGCACACGTCCCCAAGGAGCTTGAATGTACAAGACCAAGATCGACCTGACCGAAAAGATTCGCCGCAACGTGATCGTCGTCCTCAACGACCGGTTGGCCGAGGCGATCGACCTGCAGACCCAGGTCAAGCAGGCGCACTGGAACGTCAAGGGTCCGAACTTCATCGCGCTGCACGAGCTGTTCGACAAGATCTCCGATGTCGTCCTCGAGCATATCGACGAGATCGCGGAGCGGATCACGAGCCTCGGCGGGACGGCCGAGGGAACCGTCGCGGTCGCCGCGAAGCGCAGCAAGCTCAAGAACTATCCCTTGAGCATCACGGCGGGCAAGGATCATCTGTTCTATCTATCGACCCAGCTGTCGGTCTTCGGCAAGGCTGTGAGAACCGCCATCGACGAGACCGCGGACCTGGGCGACGCGGACACCGCGGATCTGTTCACCGGCATCTCGCGCGAGGTCGACAAATACCTGTGGTTCCTCGAGGCGCATCTGCAGGACAAGGCCTGAGACGGCCGGGCAGGCGGGGCGGGGCGCCGCGTGCCAGCGCGGTGCCCCGCCGATCTAATCGAGAAGATGCGAGAAATAGCTGTTGCATAGGCGGTTGAGCGGATCGGTCCGCTGACGCAGCGCCCGGAACAGCTTGGCGCGCTCGCCGAAGGCCTTGGCGACATGCTCCGGCTTCAAGGCGCGCGACTGGTTGAAGGTCGGCACGCCGCCCAACGCGGACGCAAAATCGTTGAAGTCGATCAGGAACTCGTCCCACCCCCGGTCGCCGGTCGAGGAAGGCTCGAGGGTGAACATCGGCCCGGCAAAGCTCACGCTGAACAGGGAGCTGCGGTCCTGGTGCAGGCGGCTCGCGCCGTTGACGACGTTGCATCGGTAGCCATGCTGCTTGTAGTAGGACTTGCAGAAGGCGAAGTACTCGGCGAGAAGCTTCGGAAAGCCGGCCTGCGGAAAGCCCCACAGCGTATACGTGTACCGCGCCTTCCATGCTTCCTGCGGAAAGTCGCGGATCCACTCGTGCGAATACAGCACGACGTTGCGCGCGGCGCGATCCAGGGTGGCGCGCAGCGCGCGCTGCACGCCCGACACGACCGCGCCCGCAACGCCCGGGGCCGCGAGCACGCTGCCCACCGTCGAGCCGAACGCCGGCAGGACGTTGCGCATCACGGATTTCTTGATCTGCCAGATGCCGGCCCGGTTCATGCTGGCGCTCTCGTCGCGCGTGCGCCGCTCCACGGTGATCTGATCATTGAACGGCGAAATGTGCAGGCGCAATGCGCCCGGGGTGCTCACGATGCGTGAGAAACGCGCGCCGAACTCCTTCAGCGTCAGCACTTCGTAATCGATCTTCACCGGCGTGAGCGGCTGCACCTTGAGCACCGCCTCGTTCACGACCCCCAGAAGACCGAAGCTCGAACAGATCACGCGCTTCAAGTCCGCGTTGCGGTCGGTGATGGTCATCTGCTTGCCCTGCGGCGTGATCAGCTTGAGCTCGGTCACGAGCGAGGAGAGCTGGGCGGCGCCGGCTTCGTAGGAGGCCTGCGGCAGGGTGGTCACGGCCGCCGCGCCCACCGTCATGTGGCCCATCTCGGGAGTCAGCGGGAGCTCCTGACCGCGCTCGGCGAGCGCGCGCGCCAGCGCGCCGATCCGCACTCCCGCCTGCGCTCGGACTTCCGTCTCGCCGAATTCCACGATCTTGTCGAGTGAGCTCAAGTTGACGGTGGTGCCGCCGTCGCCGCCAACGCAGCGCGTCTGCGAATAATCGCCGCCGACGATGCGCACCGGCGTCGGGAACTGCTTGGGGTCGCGCAGGATCGAAGGAAGGTCCTCGGCACGCCTGGCTTTCATCACCAGCCTTGGCCGCCGATACAACCCGGACGCCGACGTGTCCGCGCTTCGCGAACGATCCACTTTCACTACCATATCGCCCCCCGCACTCACCTGACGAGCAAAGTTGCTGCAGGGGCATCCAACCGGGAGGGGGGCGCGGACGCACACTCGGCGCGTCTTGAGAACTGGCGACCCCGCTATCATCAGGCTTCATGGAAGCCCCTTAGACCGGTGGTTTTGCGTCCCCGCCTTTCGGTGGGTTTGCCCTTGAACAGCGTCATTACTATGGGAGCAGAGGGGGGACAATGTAAAGTAATTTTTATCCCATTAAGAGCAAAGTCTCGGCGTGCTCGACCGCTTCGGGCGTGCCGCACACAACCACCACGTCGCCGACCTTGAAAACCGTGTCCGCGTCCGGCTCCCGACCCACGATGCCGTCGCGCCTCACCGCGCTCACGGCGGCTTTGGAGCCCCTCCCGGCGAGCTCCGCGATGCTTTTGCCCACCGCCCAAGCATGCGGGGGCAGTATCACGCTGTGAAGCTCTTCACGAAATGCGTGACTGTCATCCGGGACCGCGGATCCGGGGTCGGGAAAGTATTGCCGCAGCATCCCGTAGCGATGGCTGCGGATGTCGTTCACGGTGCGGAGCACCCGTGAGACCGGGAGCTTCAGCAGCAGCAGCAGATGGGAGAGCAGCATCAGGCTGGCCTCGAGGGTCTCCGGCACCACTTCCGTGGCGCCCGCGGCCTGCAGCTCGTCCAGCCTGGCGTCGTCCTGCGTGCGCACCAGGATCGGCACGTCCGCGCGCAGCGCGCGCACCGATCGCACGATCTTGAGCGACACTGCGGGGTTCGCGAACGTGATGACCACGCAGCGCACGTGCGACAACCCGACGTTCTGGAGCACCGCGGGCTGCGCCGCATCGCCGTACATCACCGGATCGCCCGCCTGGCGTCCGGCGCGGATGCGCTGCGGATCGACATCGAGCGCGATGTATTCGAAGCCGGTCTGTTCCAGCACACGGGCGATGTTCTGCCCCACCCTGCCGAACCCGCAGATCACCACGTGATCGCGTCCCGCGAGCGCGCGGGTGGCCTCGGCCTCGCGCATCGCCTCGGTATACCGCGGCCCGGCCTCCCGCAGAATGGCCCGTGTGATGCGCCGGTTGTGACGGATCAGCAGCGGCGAGGCCACCATGGACAGCACCGTGGCTGCTAGCAGCGGCTGAACCACGGCGGGGGCCGCGAGGTCGCGGCGAAGCAGGAGCGTGAGGAGGGCAAACCCGAATTCACCGCCCTGGCTCACGATGACTCCCGTTCGCAGGGACTTGAACCAGCTCTTGGTGGAGGGCTCGGCGGCGACGGTCACCACGGCGGTTTTGAGCACCAGCATGGCGAGGAGTATCACGCTGACCAACGGCAGGGTCCGGAGCAGCAGCCGGACATCCAGCATCATCCCCACGGTGATGAAGAACAGGCCGAGGAAAATCTCGCGATAGGATCGAATC
This sequence comes from uncultured Gammaproteobacteria bacterium, assembly GCA_963730565.1. Classification (GTDB taxonomy): domain Bacteria; phylum Pseudomonadota; class Gammaproteobacteria; order Steroidobacterales; family Steroidobacteraceae; genus Bog-1198. Next base: position 226,883 of record CAVSSU010000026.1, on the reverse strand, counting down.
GTGGCTTCGATCTGGTGCCGGAATTCCGTCTCCGCCAGCATCATGCCGGCGAGGAAGGCGCCGAGCGCGAGCGACAGCCCGGCGGTCTCCGTGGCCCACGCCGACGCGAGCACCGCGAGCAGCACCGCCAGTGAGAACAGCTCCGCCGAGCGAAATCCCGCGATCGCGACGAACAGCGGACGCAGCACCCAGCGGCCTGCGGCCAGCACGAGCAGGAGCGCCGCCAGGGCGATGCCGATGGCGGCGGCGACGTGCGAGGCGGCGGCGCTCGAGCCGCCGACGGCGAGCGGGGACAGAAGGCCGAGAAACAACGGGAAGCTCAGGTCCTGGAACAGACAGATCGCAACGGCCAGCCGGCCGTGGGTGCGGTTGTTTTCCGACTGTTCCGTGAGCTGCGCGATGATGATGGCGGTGGAGGACATGGCCACCGCCCCTCCGATGACGACGGCGGCCGCGGGGCCGGTGCCGAAAGCCCAGATCGCGATGGCCGCGACCACCGCCGTGGTCACGATCACCTGTGCGCCGCCGACGCCGAGCACCTCCCAGCGCATGGCGAAGAGGCGCGGCAACGAGAACTCCAGCCCGAGTGTGAACACCAGGAACACGACGCCGAAATCGGCGAGCAGCCGGGTCGTGTCGTTGTCGGCCGCGACGGCCAGCGCGTGCGGCCCCAGCAGCATGCCGACGACGAGGTAGCCCAGGATCGCGGGCATCGCGAGCTTGCGCACGCCCGCGACCACGCCCACCGCCGCGGTGAGCAGGATCAAGATTTCGAACAGTGGACCTCGATGCATGGCTGGCCGGAGGCTTCTACATCCCTGGGAGCTTCCCTTGCCTGATAGCATATATCGATGACTATGTTGGCGCTCCAGCGGGATGGCGCGGATTGGCTGCTCGGCCTCAGCGGCGATTGGTCGCTTCAGGGACTCGAGCAGATCGATACCGAGCTCAAGGCGCTGCCGGGACCCATCACGGGGGTTCTGACCTGCGACTGGTCGGCGGTGGAGCATCCCGGCATAGGAACCGTGTGGGCGCTGCTCGCGCGCCTAGCCTTCCTCGGCGACTCGAAGCTCGAGATCCGCCACCGGGGTCACCCGCCGCAGACGGTCGAGCTGCTGCGGAAATTGAATCTCGAGCTCTGCACCGCCCACGGCAAGCGGACGGTCGCGCTGCCCAATCAGGAAGGCGCGGTCGCCGGACTCGGCCGCTGGACCGTGGTGCAGGCACGGGAAGCGCGGGGTGTCCTCGGATTTTTCGGCCGCATCGCGAGCGTGCTCGGGGGCGCTTTCGCGCATCCCCGGGCACTGCGTTTTCCCTCGATCGTACGGCACCTTCATGAGACCGGCGTCACCGCCATCCCGATCGCGTCGCTGATCGCCTTTCTCATCAGCGTGGTGGTTGCCTATCTCGGCGCCCAGCAGCTTGCCCGTTTTGGGGCCACCATTTTCGTGGTCGACCTCGTGACCATCGCGGTGCTGCGCGAGATGGGGGTGCTGTTGACGGCGATCATCGTTGCCGGCCGCTCCGGCAGCGCATTCGCCGCCGAGATCGGCGTCATGCAGCTCAACGAGGAGACCGACGCGCTGCGCGCCATGGGCTTGAACCCCATCGAGCTTCTAGTGGTGCCGCGGGTGGTCGCGCTGATGATCGCGTTGCCGCTACTCACCATCGTCGCCGACGCGATGGGTCTCGCCGGCGGCGGCCTCTTGTCGCTCGTCCAGCTGCACATCCCGCCCGCGCAGTTCGTCACCCGGCTGCGCGAGGCGATCAGCCCGACGACCTTCTGGGCGGGCCTGGTAAAGGCACCCGTTTTCGCCCTGCTGATCGGCATGGTGGGCTGTTACCGCGGCATGCAGGTGCGCGAATCGGCCCGCGAGCTCGGCCGCATGACCACCATGGCGGTGGTGCAGTCCATCTTTCTGGTGATTCTCGCCGACGCGCTGTTCGCCGTCCTGTTCCAAAAGATGGACTTTTGAGGTGGCCGCCTCTTCCGCCGCCGCCGCCGCCGCCGATGCGCCCATCATCCGAGTGCGGGGGCTGGTCAGCCGCTTCGGCAAGCAAATCGTGCACGACGGCCTGAACCTCGAAGTGCGCCGCCATGAGATCATGGGGATCGTCGGCGGCTCGGGCTCCGGCAAATCGGTGTTGCTTCGTACCATCCTCGGATTGCGCCGGCCGCAGGCGGGCACCGTGGAGGTCTACGGGCGGGATATCGAGCAGCTGACGCCGGCGGAACGCCTCGCCATGGTCAAGAGTTACGGGGTGACGTTCCAGAACGGAGCGCTGATCAGTTCGCTCACCGTCGCGCAGAACATTCAATTGCCGCTGCGCGAGTCCTACTCGATTCAGGAGGAAGCGCTCGACGAGCTGGTGCAGCTCAACCTGAGCCTGGTGGGCCTAGCGCCGGACGTCGCCGGGAAATATCCGGCGCAGCTCTCGGGGGGCATGGTCAAACGGGCCGCGCTGGCGCGCGCGCTCGCCCTCGAGCCGAAATTGCTGTTCCTCGACGAGCCCACCTCCGGGCTCGATCCCATTTCCGCCTCGGACTTCGATGCGCTACTGTTGTATCTTCACGGTGAGCTCAAGCTCACGGTAGTCATGATCACCCACGACCTCGACAGCCTGTTCCGGACCTGCGACCGCGTAAGCGTCATCGTCGGCGGCCGCATGGTCACCGACACGCTGCCGGGAATCCTGGGCAATGCCGATCCCTGGATCCGCGAGTACTTTCATGGCCCCCGGGCGCGGGCGGCCGAACGCGCCGCCGCCGTTATCGATAGCCGCCATGGATAGGGACACGAATTACGTCGTGGTCGGCGCGTTCGTGCTGCTGGTGATCGGCATGGCGGTGTCGTTCGTCTACTGGTACACCGATCAGCAGGACAAGCGCACCTATCACCGGTATGAGATCTACTACGACGGCACCGTGAGCGGGCTCAGCGCGGGCAGCCCGGTGCGCTACCTCGGCGTCGACGTGGGCAAGGTCGCGCGCATCACGCTCGATCCGAAGGAGCGCAAGCGCGTGGAGGTGATCGTGGACGTCGATGCCGACGCCCCGATCGATGCGCGAACGCAGGCGCTGCTCAGTCTGCAGGGCGTCACCGGTCTGCTCTTCATCGACCTCGAGGAGGATGCGAAGTCCAACGCCGCCGGGCCGCTGCCCCACGGAGAGCGCTACCCGGTGATCCGCTCGGCGCCGTCCGACATTGCCGTGCTGCTCAGGCGACTTCCCGACCTTGCGAATCACGCCATCGAATTGGTCAACCACATGGATCAGGTGTTCAGCGAAGAGAACGTGAGGGCCTTCCATGCGACTCTTCAGAATGCGCGGCTGGCAAGCGAGCGCTCGCCGGCGCTGCTCAAGGAGATCTCCGAAATGGTGGCCGACCTTAAGGCTACCTCGGACGAGGTGGACCGCGCCGCGGCCGATTTCCGCAGCGTGACCAACTCCTCAGCGCCGGATCTCAAAGCCGCGCTCGCCAACGTCCGGCGCATCACCGACAATCTGGCGAGCACGTCGGACCGCCTGAACGAGTTCGTCTCGCAGAACGAGCCGGGGCTCTCCCGTTTCACCAACCAGGGCTTGCCTGAACTCGAACGGCTGCTGCGCGAAAGCCGAGATGCCGTGCGGGATTTTCGCGAGCTGGCCCACTCGCTGAAGGAAGACCCGTCCAAGGTTTTGTACCAGCCGAACGATCGCGGCGTCGAGGTGCCCCGATGAGCATCCCTCGACCGCGACGGCGGGCGTGCAGCCTCGCGGCCGCGGTAACAACCGCCCTGACGTTGGCGCTGTCGGGCTGCACCGGCTCGCTCTTCAAGAGCAAGGAGCCCGCGCAGTCGGTGTATTTGTTGACCATCGCGCCCGCGGCTGCGGCCGCGAACCCGCAGATACCGGCCGACATCACGATACTGCGGCCGCGAGTGCGGCCGGGTCTCGACACCACCTTGATCGCCGCGCTTTACCCCGATCGCCGCCTGGATCATTTCGCCGGGGCGCGTTGGAGCGCGCCGCTCGACGAGGTGGTGCAGGATCTCGCGCTGCAGGCATTCCGCGCCGACGCGCACGTCCAAAACGTTCACACGGACATCTCGTCGTTCGGCACCGGCTACTGGCTCGAGATCGATGTGGCGGACTTTCAGGCGGAGTACGGCGCCTCCGGATCCGCGGCCGACTCGAGGCCTCCGACGATCCACGTGCGCCTCGCCGCGAGACTCGGCGCGTCGGGGGACCGGCACGTGCTCGGGCAGTTCGAGGCCGATGTCCGCGAGAGTGCCGCGGATAACCGTTTGACCGCCATTGTCGATGCCTACGATCGGGCCGCGAGCACCGCGCTCGTCAAGATCGTCGCCGACACGGGACAGGCTCTCAGCCGCCGTTAGCACACCCGACGGGTGTTGCCCGACAAAGCTCAGCTCAGTACGCCGCGAGCCCGGCCGCCTGCAGCGTGCGGTAACGCCAGTATCCCCAGGTGTCGCCTCCCGCCTGCGGGGCATGCTGGACTCCCGCCGACCAGCGGGCCTCGAAAGCGTCCACGAAATGGTGAGCGGCGGCGGCCCGATCCTGCAGCCTGAAATCGACCGCGGCGCTGAGATCGAGGTCATCGAGAGCGAGCCTCGTGAAATCGGCCGCGCCCAGATTCACCCACAGCTCCCGCTGATGCCGGACGATGGCCAGGGACGAGCTCATCGCCTCAGGGGGAAACCAGCGCACCTCGATGCCGCCGGTCGACGCGTGCACGAGCTCGTCGGCCACGGTAGGGTTGGGCAGTACATCGGCGTCGAGCAGCACGCGGACACGCGCACCGCGCGCAACGGCCTCCAGCATCGCGGTGATGAGGGAGCGGTCGCTGAGCGCGGGTGTCGCCAGACGGATCTCATCGCCTCCCACGGCCGTCGCGAACGCATCCACCAGCGCTGTGCGGATGGCGCCTTCGGTGAGAAATCGAGCATCGATCGATCCCACGCCCAAGCTCGCCGGGAGAGGGATTCCCGGCAGCCGATCGTCGTCCGTCGACCAGCCGGCGATTTTCAGCTCGCTCGCCGCCATGTCGCGGGCCACGCCTCCGGCGATCGCCACCGCGATGCCCCGGCCCGCGGCCGCAGGAGCGACGCCGATCCAGCCGCCCGATCCGTCGTCGGCAACGAGGATCTGCCGGCGATCCGCCTTGAAGTTCGACCGACGCAGCGAGGCGCGCAAGCCGGCCCGCGGCACGATCTCGTCGTAGGGATCGCTCCACCATCCAATGCCCGTGCGCCAAAGCGCGGAATACCAGGGCAGGGGATCGCGCAGGCGGCCGAGCCGGGTGCGGGCGACGATGATGCCGGCCCCCTCGAGCGAATCGAGATAATGCGCCGGCGTGCCGCCGTAGATCTCGGGAAGCGGGTCCGCGAGCACGACGATCTTGATGTGCGGGCGCTGACGCTTGCGGATCAAGAGATGCTGCCCGGTCTCGCGTGCCAGGGGCGCTTGATCGAGCACGATCATTTGATCCGCGCGGTCGATCACGGCCAGCTCTCGCGCCAGAATGGCGCCGCCGCCGCCGGCATCGTCGATGACATCGAGCTGGGATTCGTCCAGCCGGGCCGTCAGCGAGGCCACGCGTGTCCCCGCGGGCAGCGGCTTGATCGTGTTCCAGGCCGCGACGGCGGCCCAGATCAGGACCGCGAGCATGCCCGCGAAGCGCGCACGACCCACGTCAGGTCGCCGCTCTGGCGGCCTCCGTCTCCTCGATCGCGGTGCCGATCTCGAGCCAGCGGGCCTCCCATTTGTCCGCGTCGCGGTGGAGTCGCGCATACTTCTCCAAGAGCTTGTCGCGCTGCTCGCCTCCCGTCGACGCGTCGGCTTTGCCCAGCTCCTCCTCGATCAGCGCCCGCTCGGCGCCAATCGCCGCGAGCTTCTTCTCGATCTGCGCGATTTCGCGCCGCCATTGCTCGACCCGCCTTCCGTTTGGGTTCGCCGTTGGGATCCCCTTCGACGACTTGGGCGCGGCCGCGGCCGAGAGCGAGCCGCCTGGCGAGCCAGGTGAGCCGCTCTGCGCTTTGGCGCGCGCCCGGAGCCACGCCTGATAATCGTCGAGATCGCCGTCGAACACCTTGAGCTTGCCGTCGGCCGCGAGCCAGAGCGTGTCCGCCACCGTCTTGATCAGGTGTCGGTCGTGCGAGACGACGATCAAGCCCCCCTCGAATCCCTGCAGCGCCATGGTCAAAGCGTGCCGCATCTCGATGTCCAGATGATTCGTGGGCTCATCGAGGAGCAACAGATTGGGCCGCCTCGCCACCAGCAGCGCGAGCGTCAACCGGGCCTTCTCACCGCCCGAGAAGCGCGCGACCGGTTCGAATGCCCGGTCGCCCTTGAAGCCGAATTTTCCCAGATGGTCGCGCACCCGCTGCTCATCGCCGCTCGCATAATCCGGACCGCCCATTTCGCGCATGTGCCAAAAGGCGTCGGCGGTGAGATTGAGCTGCTCGAGTTGCTGCTGCGCGAAGTAGCCGATGGCGAGGTCGGCCGCCGGCGTGCGCCGGCCGGCGAGCGGAGCCGTCTCGCCGGCCAGCATCTTCGTCAAGGTGGACTTGCCGGCGCCGTTCGGCCCGAGCAGGGCGATCCTGTCCTGCGGGCCGATGGATGCGTTGATCCCGCCGATCACGATCCGTTCGCCATAACCGCAAGCGGCGCCTTCGACGGTGAGCAGGGGACGCGGCGTTTTATGCGGCGGCGCGAACTCGAATTCGAACGGGCTGTCGACGTGCGCGGGCACGATGCGCTCCATTCTTTCGAGCATCTTCAGGCGGCTCTGCGCCTGGCGCGCCTTGGTGGCCTGGGCGCGAAAGCGATTCACGAACGAGGTGATCTCCGCGATGCGCCGCGCCTGCCGGAGCTTCAGCGACTGCTGCAGCGCCAGATCCTCGCTGCGCTTCTGCTCAAAGGCGGTGTAATTGCCCGAGTAGGCTTTGATGCCCCGGTTCTCGATATGCAGGACCCGGCCGATCACCGCGTCGAGAAACTCCCGATCGTGGGAGACGATCAAAAGGGTGCTCGGCGTGGTGGCGAGCCATTCCTCGAGCCAAACGATGGCGTCGAGATCGAGATGATTCGTGGGCTCGTCCAACAGCAGCAAGTCCGCGCGCGAATTCAGCGCCCGCGCCATGCTGAGCCGCACTCTCCAGCCGCCGGAGAATTCCGCGACCGTGCGCTGGTGCTGGGAAGCTTCGAATCCCAGGCCGTGCATGATGGAAGCCGCGCGCGCCGGAGCCCGATAACCGTCGATGGCATCGAGCGATGCATAGAGCTCGGCGAGCTCCATCGCGGCGTCGCGGCGCTCGGCGTCTTCGATGGCGGCCATGACCCGGCGCAGCTCCGTGTCCCCATCCAGCACGAATTCGATGGCGGGACGATCGAGGGCGGAGACCTCCTGTTCCACGTGCGCGATCTTGAGCGAAGCCGGAAGCTCGATGTCGCCTGAGTCGGGGGCCAGCTCGCCGCAGAGGGCCGCGAACAAACTCGACTTGCCCGCGCCGTTCGCACCGGTCAGCCCCACCCGCTCACCTCGAAAGATGGTGAAGTTGACCTTCTCGAACAGTGGATCCGCGCCGCGCCGCAGCGTTAGATCCCGCGCCGACAGCATCAGCGGTGCGAGTGGGCTTGGTTGAGCGCCGACTGCGGCGCGCAGAGCGCACCGTGGTGAGGAGCGCCGTGGGCTTGGTTGGCCAGGATCGCGAGCAGGCTAGCGGCCTCCATGGGCTCGCCGAACAGCCGGCCCTGCGCATAGAAGCAGCCGTGCTTGCGCAGGAACTCCAGCTGCTCGCGAGTTCTCCACCCCTTCGGCGATGACCTCGAGATCCAGGCTCTTGCCCATCTCGATGATGGTCCGCACGATGGCCGCGTCGTCCGTGTCCACGGCGACGTCGCGCACGAACGATTGGTCGATCTTCAGCGTGCCGATGGGAAACTGCTGCAAGGCGGACAGCGACGAGTAGCCGGTGCCGAAGTCATCGATCGCCAGATGCAGGCCCATGGCGTACAGCTCCTTCAGCAGGCCGATGGTGCGCTTCGGGTCCGCCATCAGCGTGGTCTCGGTCACCTCGAGCTCGAAGCAGGTGGGAGACACCCCGTACCTGCCGAACACGTAGCGGCAGCGCGAGATGAAGCTCGCCTGCTTCAGTTGCCGCAGCGACAGGTTGATGGCGATGCGGCCCGGGCTGCGTCACGGTGCGCTGCCACTCGCGGTAGTCGGCGCACACCCGGTTCATGCACCCACTCGCCGATGTCCAGGATGAGGCTCGTCTCCTCGGCGAGCGGGATGAATTGCGAGGGCGAGATGTCGCCGTGGCCCGGCAGGCGCCAGCGCAGCAGCGCCTCGGCGCCGATCACGCGGCCGCAGCGCAGGTCGACCTTGGGCTGATACAGAATCGACCAGCTCGTCGCGCTCCATCGCGCGGCGCAGCTTGCTCTTGAGCATCAGCCGCTCGACCGCCGCCGCGTTCATCTCGGGGCAGTAGAAGGCGAAGGTATTGCCGCCGTTCTGCTTCGAGTGATACATCGCGGCATCGGCGTTGCGGATCAGGTCGATCACGTTCTCGGCATCGCGCGGGCAGATGGCGATGCCGATGCTCGCGGTGAGGAACACCTCCTGCTGATTGAGGTAGAAGGCGCGGCTGATCTCGTCGAGGAGAGTGCGCGCCAGTGCGCGATCAGGCCGGGCGGTTGTCGGCGTCGATCGGCAGCCCATCGACGAACAGCGCGAACTCGTCGCCCGCCAGCCGCCCGATCACCGTGTCCTTGCGAGCACCCGCGTCAGCCGCTCGGCTCAGCATCTCCGAGCACGCGGTCGCCGGCGCGCGTGGCCGAAGGTGTCGTTGACCTCCTTGAAGCGGTCCATGTCGAGGTACAGCAGCGCCAGCGACCTGCTCGTTGCGCCGCGCGCGCGCGATCGCCTGCTGCAGCAGGTGCTGGAACTGCATGCGGTTCGGCATCTTGGTGAGCGCGTCGTAGCGGGCGAGATAGCGGATGCGCCGCTCGGCGCGCTTGCGCTCGGTGATGTTGCGCGCCACGTAGATGTCGCCCTGGAACTGCGGGTCGTCGCTGTCGATGCGTCGAGCCGGCGAACGACACCGGGATGGTCTGCCCGCTGGCGCGTGCGCAGCACGGTCTCGCGGGCCTCCGCGGCATCCGGCGGCAGCGGCCGTGGCCAGATCGAAGCTGCCGCGATGCGGCTCATCGATGAAGCTGACCAGAGATTTTCCGATCAACTCGTCCTCCGAATAGCCGAGAAGAGCTTGCGTGGCCTGGTTGCAGCTCTTGATGAGGCCGTCGGGCGAAGTGACGATCACCGCATCGCTCAAGCTGTTGAGCACCGTGTCGAGGTAGTTCTTGGTGATGGTGGTCTCGGAGAGCTTCTGCCGCATGCGCTCGAGGGCTTGCTGCAACTCGCCGAGCTCGTCGCGCCGCGCGACGTGCAGGGGGCTCGTGTAGTCGCCCTCGCCGATGCGGTCCGCCGAGCGGATCAGAGCAAAGATCGGTCGGGAGAGCTGGCGGGCCACGAACCAGGCGCCCAGCAGGCCGAACGCCACCAGGGGCAGCGTGATGCGCGCGAGAAACCCCCGCATGCGCTTGAGCTGGCTGCCCTGCTGATGCTCGAGCTGGGCATGCAGACCCGCCAGCGTCGCCTGCATCCTGGAACGGCTGACCCAGACTTTGAGAGTTCCCCCGCCGTGGGCGCCCTGCGCGGTCGTGACCGCCGGGATGGCCTTGGTCAATATCAACGGCTCGAGTGTGGCGGGGCCGATCTGGGCGGCGCTGTCGACCCCGTCGGTGTCCTGCGGATTCGCGCCGCTGAACAGCACCGTGCCGCGGGCGTCGCGGACCTCCACGCGCTCGATGTCGCTTTCCTCCAACAGGCGCCCCGCGGTGGGCGCGATGGCGGCCTCGTTATGGGCAGCCAGCGCGGGGGCGAGGAGCGACCCCGTCATCTCGCCGACGCTGTTTGCGCGGACTTCGAGATCGCTTTGAAGCTTTTGCTCGACGGTCGCGTACGTCAGCCGGGAGATGTCCGCGGTGTCGATGCGATGCTCGTAGTAGGCCACGCCGCCGAGCAGCAGGGAGAGTCCCGCGCCGACCCCCAAAGCGACCAATAAATACTTCGATTTGAGGCTCTGCGGCATTGAGGGATGATACTCGTTCGTATCCCGGGCCATAAGGGGCAGTACAATCGCGTTATGACCGTGAAGATGCGCGTGGATATCTATTCCGACACGATCTGCCCCTGGTGCTACCTGGGCAAGCGCCGTTTCGAGCTGGCGCTTCAGGCGCGTCCGCAATACGACCCCCGTATCGATTGGCGGCCGTTCGAATTGAATCCGGACCTCCCCTGGGAGGGCGCGGAGCGAGCCGCCTACATGGCAGCCAAATTCGGCGACACGTCCAAGATCGAGGAAAGCCAGGCCACGCTGGTGCGCCTTGGACAGGCCGTGGGTCTCGAGTTCCGTTTCGATTTGATCGAACGGATACCGAATACACGGCGATCGCACATCTTGATCGCGCATGCGGCGCGGCGGGGTCTCGCGGGTGAAGTGACGGAACGGATCATGCAGGCCTATTTCGAGGAGGGCTGCAACATCGGCGATGTCGACGAGCTGGTGCGCCTCGGCGTCGAAGCGGGGCTCGGCGAACGGGAGGCTCGCTCCGCAGTGGTGTTGCGCGAAGGACAGGACGGCGTGGTTGCCGCGGAGCGGCATGCGACCGTGCTCGGCATCACGGGAGTTCCCGCCTTCATCTTCGATCGCCAGTATTCGGTTTCCGGCGCCCAGGAAATCGACACCTTCATCCAGGTCATCGATCAGGTGGTCGAGTTCGCGGCCACCCGCGAAATCACCTCGTGACCCCGGCGGAGCTCACCGGCCGGGTCCGCACCCATATCGTCGAGGTCGCGGAGCCGCGATGCGAGCTGCACGAACACACGGTCGCGGCGTTCATGCAGTTGCGCAGGTCCGCGGCGGCCGATGGTTTCGATGTTGCTCCCGTCAGCGGGTTCCGCGATTTCCCGCGGCAACTGTCGATTTGGAACCGCAAATGGAGCGGCGAAACGCCGCTCAATGACCCGCAGGGCACAGTTCTCGATCCGGCGCGCTTGTCCGCCGACGAGCGCGTGGACGCCATTCTTCACTGGTCCGCCCTGCCGGGCGCGAGCCGGCATCACTGGGGGACGGACGTGGATCTCATCGACCGCCGCGCGCTCACGCCGGGGTATCGGGTCCAGCTGATCAGCGCCGAGTACGTCGCTCCAGGGCCGTTCGCGCGACTGGCGGATTGGCTGGAGTCAAATGCGACCCGCTTCGGGTTCTTCCGGCCGTTTCGCGGAGCCCTTTCCGGGGTTCAGGCCGAGCCGTGGCATTTCAGCTTCGCGCCTGTCGCGGAGCCGGCCCGACGCCGGCTGACGGCCTGGGTCCTGCGTGAAGCTCTGGAGACCTGCGAACTGGGCGGCAAGGAAGTCGTACTCCGCGTATCGAGGAGCTGCACGCGCGCTACGTGGCAAGCATCGACTGGCCGTAAGGCCGCGGGGAGAATCCCATGGGCACATTGTGACAGGGTGACCCTGTAAATCCGCACGCGAGCCGCAGTATTCCTGTCGTCATTGACAGGGAATATTCCTGACGATAAAACGGAATCATGAAAACCACAGTTAATATTCCCGATAGCGACCTTGCAGACGCTATTCGATTTACCAAGGCAAAGACGAAGCGCGAAGCAATCGTCACTGCCATCCAGGAATTCAACCGCCGTAAACGCATGGCCGAGCTCACCAAGCACGCGGGAACCTGCAAGGATCTGGTGAGCGTCGAGGAACTCCTGCAGCAACGTCGCAAAGGCTAAGTTGCCGTGATCCTGGTCGACTCATCCTCCTGGATTCACATGCTTCGACCGAACGGAGACGCGGCTGTCAGAGACCGGGTGACGCGCGCACTCGATGCCGGTGAGGCCTGTTGGTGCCCCATCATCCAGTTGGAGTTATGGAATGGCGCAGGTGGCGATCGTGAAAGGAAGGTACTTAGGGATTTCGAACGGCTGCTGCCGGAACTCGCCATCGACAACGCAGTTTGGAGTGCTGCCTTTGATCTCGCACGACGCGCGCGTTCCGCCGGTATCTCGGTCCCCGCCACTGACATCTTGATCGCTGCATGCGCGCGACACCACCAAGTCGAGCTTGAACATGCCGACTCGGACTTTTCGCGCCTCGAAAAGCTTTAGTACTGCCTGCGCAGAGGCAAAAATCGCCGCCTGAAAACTCTTCGGTGGAAAGGCGCTAATTTGCCTTCCAATTTCAAGGAAACGCCGCTATCCGACAAGTCACGACTCTATGCGGGTCCTCGTCACCGTCTCCTTTCGGGCTTGCTGTATCTGTCGTAAACGTAGGTGGCGATTCCGAGGATAAGCGGGACGACCGCCCAATACAGGAATATGAAGCCGGCGCTCCTCGGCACCGGGTGAGAATTATATTTCGACGGCGTGTATCCGGTCACGAACGTAAACAGTGCGAAGAAGGTCGATACCAAGCGATGTAACTGCTGGCCTCTGTATCTCCAAGGGAGGTAATGTCGCATTTTCCGGAGCGTGGAAAACAGGGATGTTTTCCACGCAGCCTCCAGGGACGGATTCACGGCGGTCCGGAAAATGCCTGTCCCGTCCCGCCTTCGCTCAACAGAATCCGTGGAGTGAAGGCCAGCCCTCAGGCCCAGAGCGTCTTCAGCCGATTCACCATCAACCCGCGCACCTGTCCGAGCTGATTCTCCTCGGACGTGAACAGGGGTGGATTCCGGCGCAGCATGCGCCAGCGCTCCGCGCGCAAGATGCGCTGCAGATACTCGAGATTGCGATCGATGGCCTCGAGGTAGGGATTCTCGCCCTGGAACAAGGGTTCGAAGAACTGATAGGCGCGCTCGAATTCACCGTCGAGCCGGACATTCCTGGTCTCGCGAACGAAGCGCGGCGTCTGGCGCAGGAGATCGAGACCGGAGCTGTAGCGGACCTGCAGGGTTCCGTCGCTTGCGGGAGCGGCGGCGATGCCGCCGAGCACGAACTCCGGATACAGCCTGTCCCGGCACTTCTCGAGATAGCATCGGTCCGCCATCTGAGCGATCAGGTCGGCGGTGCCCAGCAGGTGCCCGAGTTTGCGGTCGCGGTCATCCGCGAGCTGGATCTGGCTCAGCTTGATCTCGTAACCGGTGAAATGCACGATCCGCGTGGAAATGGGGATCCAGGAATCCATGCCGACGCTCGGCAGGAATCGCGCCAGGAAGCGCGCGCTGCGCGTGACGTGATAGAGCGTGAACTCGGCGCCGTTGCGATGCTGCCGATCGTCGAACTCGCGGATGTAACCCGCGTCGTGGAACAGCGAGGTGACCAGCGACATCACGGCGCGCTCGGCACCGACCCGTCGATGAGGCTCGACTGTGGATTCGTAGCCCACCAACAGACGCGCCATCGCCAAGGTCATGTCGAGCGAGTGCTGCCGGTCGTGATAGACCGTGTCGACCCCGAAGTACCCGGGCATGCGCCCGGAGAACAAACGCTCGAACTCCTCGAAGGCGACGGCGACCCGGTCGTAAGACTCGCCGGGCCAGCCGATGGCGAAGAGCTCGCGCACCGCCTGGGACACGGCGGCTGTCGAGCTCACTTGAACGGTGTTGGTAACGTCGTAATCGTTACGGCGAAGATCGTACATCCAAGCGAGTGTAAACCGGCGACCCCATCGCTGCCATGTGCGTGGTTCTCATTGTTATGTCAAAACCGGGCCCGGAAGATCCCGCCCCACCCCAATTTTCGGCGGGTTTCAATAAACCTTGAGTCCGCCGAACTTGCGCCGGATGCGCCGTGCCAGAGTGGCATATCCGAGCCAGAACCCCAGGGCCGCGACCGCCAACATCGCCATTGCCGCGCTGCCCACGCCGATCGATCGACGCGCCGCGGGCGGCGTCGCGCCGCCCGCCGCAGTGCCCGCGGCAGGAGACTCCCCACGTGCCGACAGCGCCTCAGCCAACTGCGATTGCGTGTCCGAAAGCTCGTGCTGCAGGCGCTCCAGCTCGCTGCGCGCCGCAGCCTCGGCCAGGGCGGGAGTCGTCGCCCGGCTCCGATCCAGCTCCTCCTCTAGCTGTTTGATCCGCACGGTGGCGGGCACGTTCGTGGTCAGGAAGGTGCTCTTGACCCACCCGGTGACCCCGTCGCCCAGCCGAACCTGGGTGTAGTCTGCGCTGGTTGCCAGCGTTTCGACGCTGGCGCCGGAATGCAGGGTCGCCAGGCGCTGACCTTGTTGATTCTGATCGGAATAGACGTTGAGAATGAGCTCGTCGGTCACGTAGGCGGTGGCTGCCCGGCCGCTCACGCCCGCCAACAGCATCGCCGTTGCGGCCAGCCATTGCTCGCCGCGCCATCTCACGCGGCGATGCCGGTTCGCTTGAGCAGGGGGCGCACGTCCGGCGGCCGCCCTCGAAAGCGCACGAAGGCGTCCATGGCGTCCAGGCTTCCGCCACGCGCCAGAATCGAATCGACGAAGCGGCGCCGCGGTCGCAGGGTCGAATATTCCGGCTTCCTCGAACGCCTCGAACGCGTCCGCCGCCAGCACCTCCGCCCACTTGTAGCTGTAATAGCCCGCCGCGTAGCCGCCCGCGAAGATATGGGCGAAGCTCGCCGGCATGCGATTGAAGGGCGCCGCCGGCGCGACCGCCACCCGCTGCCGCACCCGCTCGAGGGTCTCTCGCCACGCGCGCACCCGCTGCCCCGTCGAAGTAGGCGTGCAGCTCGAAATCGAAGCTCGCGAGCTCGATTTGCCGCAAGGTGTCGAGGGCCGCATTGAACGTGCGCGTGCCGAGCAGACGCTGCAGCACGTCGGCGGGGAGCGGCGCTCCGGTCTTCACATGGGCGGAGATCAGCGGCAGCACCTCCGGGCGCCAGACGAAGTTCTCCATGAATTGACTCGGCAATTCCACCGCATCCCAGGCGACACCGTTGATCCCGGCGATGCTGGGATAAGCGACCTGCGTGAGCATGTGATGCAGGCCATGACCGAACTCGTGAAAAAGGGTGGTCACTTCGTCGTGTGTCAGAAGCGACGGCGAGCCGCCGACGGGTGCGGTGAAATTGCATACCAGCTGCGCCACCGGGATGGTTTTCCCCGATGGCAGCGACTTGGCGACCACGCACTCGTCCATCCAGGCCCCGCTGCGCTTCTCGACCCGGGAGTAAGGATCCAGATAGAAGCCCGCGACGATGCGTCCCGCCGAGTCGATGAGATCGTAGTAGCGCACGCTCGCGTGCCAGACGCTCACCCCGGGCCGCTCGCGCACGCTGATGCCGTAAAGCCGTTCGGTCACCGCGAATAGTCCGGACAGCACTTTCGGCAGCGGAAAATAAGGCCGCAGTGCCTCCTGAGACACCTTGAAGCGGCTCTCCTGCAGCCGTTCGCTGACGTACGCGAGGTCCCATGCCTCGAGGTTGCGCCCCGCGAACTCCTCGAGGTCCGAGAACTCGCGCCGCGCGGCGGGGCGGCAGCGCCGCGCCAGATCCTCGAGGAAGCCGAGCACCTGCTTGCTGCTCTTCGCCATGCGCGTGGCCAGCGCATAGTCGGCGTAATTGGCATAACCCAAGAGCTGCGCGAGCTCGTGCCGCAGCGGCAGTATCTCTGCGATGATGGGATTGTTGTCGAATCGGCCCGCGGACGGCCCGAGCTCGGAGGCCCGGGTGACCCAGGCTTCATAAATGTCACGCCTGAGGGCGCGGCTCTCGGCGCTGGTCATGACGGTCATGTAGGTCGGCTGATCGAGCTTGAACAGCCAGCCCGACTGGTTCGCCTCACGCGCATCCGCGGCCGCGCGATCGACCGCGGTGGGGGGAAGGCCGGCAAGCTCCGACTCCTCGCGGACACTGCGCGAGTAGGCGCGGGCGGCGTCGAGCACGTTCTCCGAGAATTTGGTCGCCAGGTGCGCGAGCCGTTGCACCACCTCGCAGTAGCGGGTCTTTTTCTCCGCGGGCAGATCGACGCCCGCCAGGCGGAAATCGCGCAGGGCATTCTCGAGGAGCTTGCGCTCCGCCGGCTCGAGGCGGCTGTCCTCGTTCTCGAGCACTCGCGTATAACCCGCATATAGGGCGGTGTTTTGGCCGAGTTCGGACGAGTAGGCGGTCAACAGCGGCACGCACTCGTTGTAGGCCTCGCGCATGGCGGGCGAATTGGCCACGGCGTTCAGGTGGCCGATGGGGCTCCACACCCGGCTCAACCGATAGCTCAGCTCTTCCACCGGGATCACCAGTGAGGCGAACGTGGGGTTGGGCTGGGCGGTCAGTTCGGCGAGCCGGGCGCGATTCTCGGCCAGGACCTGTTCGAGCGCCGGACGGGCATGGGCAGCCTCGATGCGATCGAAGGCCGGCAGGGAGTCGAAATCCAGAAGGGGGTTGCTCACACTCGAATACTAGCAGAGCGGGGGAACACTCAGCGGGCAGGCCCTCCGGGCGGACCCGGCGGACCGCCGACTGCGTATATCATGGCTCCCTGGGTCTCTCGTCAGGATGGAGCTCTTGGTGTCCTCAGAAGCGTTCGATCTGATCTGCATCGGCGGCGGCAGTGGCGGTTTGGCTGCGGCGCAGCGTGCCGCGGAATACGGCGCGAAGGCACTGGTGATCGAATCCGGCCGACTGGGCGGCACCTGCGTGAACGTCGGGTGCGTGCCGAAGAAGGTGATGTGGAACGCTTCCAGCATCGCCCTGGGCCTCACCGACGCGGCCGATTACGGCTTCGGCGTTTCGGCGGGCGATCACGATTGGGGTGTCCTGAAACAGAAGCGCGACGCTTACATCGTCCGATTGAACGCCATCTACGCGCGCAACCTGGAGGCGAAGGGCGTGGCAACGCGTCAGGGCGCGGCGCGGTTCGTCGAAGCGCATAGCGTCGAAGTGAACGGCGAACGCTTCGCCGCCAGGCACGTCGTCATCGCCACCGGCGGCGTGCCTATGGTCCCCGCCCTGCCGGGCGCACAGCTGGGAATCACCTCCGATGGCTTCTTCGAGCTCGAGCGGCGGCCGCAACGCGTCGCGGTCGTCGGCTCGGGCTACGTCGCGTGCGAGCTGGCGGGCGCCTTCCACGAGCTCGGCAGCCAGGTGGAGCTGTTCATCCGCAAGGATCATGTGCTCACTCATTTCGACGTCATGCTGGGCAAGTCCCTGATGCGCGAGATGCAGGCTCAGGGAATCACGATCCACACCCGGGTCGTACCCGCGACGCTCGCCGAGCATTCGGGCACGAAGACGCTCGCGGCTGCGGACGGCCGCGAGTTCGAGGGGTTCGACTGCGTGCTGTGGGCCATCGGCCGCTCGGCGAACGTCCGCGCGCTTGCCCTGGACGGCGCCGGCGTCGTGCAGAGCGCGGACGGCTTCATCGTCACCGATGCCTTCCAGAACACCAACGTGGCCGGCATCCACGCGATCGGCGATGTCACGGGCCGCGCCGCCCTGACCCCCGTCGCGATCGCCGCCGGACGCCGGCTCAGCGACCGATTGTTCGGCGGCAAGCCCGATCGGCACCTCGACTACGACATGATCCCGAGCGTCGTCTTCACGCATCCGCCGATCGGCTCGGTGGGCCTGTCCGAAAGCGAGGCGCGGACGAAATATGCAGACGCGGTCAAGGTGTACGTCGCGGAATTCACGCCTCTGTACCACGCGATGACGGCCCGCAAGACTCGCACCGACATGAAGCTCGTCTGCGTGGGACCTTCGGAGAAAATCGTCGGTTGTCACGTCATCGGGCTTGGCGCCGACGAGATGTTGCAGGGATTTGCGGTGGCCATCCGGATGGGTGCGACGAAGAGCGACTTCGACGACACGGTCGCGATTCACCCGACGAGCGCCGAGGAATTGGTGACGATGCGCTGAGCGCCGCTCGCCGCTAGCTAGCTCTGCAATGCCTCGAGCACGGGCTGGGTGTTCGGACGGATGCCGCGCCATAGCATGAAGGACTCGGCCGCCTGCTCGACCAGCATGCCCCAGCCCTTGCTGATCAGGGCGGCATGGTGCGCGCCCGCCCAGAGCGTGAACGGGGTGTCCCCCCGGCCGTACGTCATGTCGTAGCACACGGTGCTCTCGCCGACCAAACCCTCGGGCAACTGCGGCATCTCGCCTTGCAGGCCGGCGGACGTGGCGTTCACGATCAAATCGTACGGCGGGCCCCTTGATCTCGCCGAACGTGCAGCCGTCGATTTGTCCCATGTCGGAGAACTCAGCGGCAAGTTTGCGCGCCTTGTAGGGGGTGCGGTTGGCGATGGTGAGCGAGCGCAGCTCGCGCTCGAGCAACGGCCCGATCGACGCCGCGCGCCGCGCCCCCGGCGCCCAGGATCAGCACCCGCTTGTCGGCGAGATCGATCTGCAGATTTCGCTGAGATCGGTGATCAGACCCGACGCCGTCCGTGTTGTCCCCGAGCAGCGTCGTATTCTCGAAAAAGGCGATGGTATTCACCGCCTGCGCGCGCGCCGCGCGCGGCGTCAGCTCGTTGACCAGCTCGGCCGCCGCCTGTTTATGCGGCAGCGTGACGTTCAGGCCGCGCACCCCGCCGGTCATCAGCCGCAGGGTCTCGCGTCGGAAAATCGTCAGGATGAATGTCGAACAGCCGATAGACCAGGTTTTGCGCCGCCGCCTTGGCGAACATGCCGTGGATGAACGGCGACCAGCTGTGCGCGACAGGATGTCCGACGACGCCGTATTGATCGGGCGCGCCCGACTTCCTGCGGCTGGCTCACGACGCGAGCCACCCCGCAGCCTTCTTGGCGAAATAGGTCAGGATCCCGTCGGCGCCGGCGCGCTTGATCGACACCAGGGATTCCAACGCCACGGCTCGCTCGTCGAGCCAACCATTCGCCGCGGCCGCCATGATCATCGAATATTCGCCGCTCACCTGATAAACGAACGTCGGCATGGCGAAATGGTCTTTGACGCGCCGGACGATGTCGAGGTACGGCAAGCCCGGGCTTGATCATGACCATGTCGGCGCCCTCGGCAATATCCAGGGCAACCTCACGCAGCGCCTCGTCGGAATTGGCGGGATCCATCTGGTAGGTGTGCTTGTTGCCCCCGCCGAGCTGCTTGGCCGAGCCGACGGCTTCCCGGAACGGCCCGTAAAAGCTCGATGCGTATTTGGCGGCGTAGGCGAGGATCCGCGTGTGGCTCAATCCCGCGGTCTCGAACGCCGCCCGAACCGCGCCGATTCGACCGTCCATCATGTCGGACGGCGCGACCACGTCCGCTCCCGCGTCGGCGTGGGAGCGCGCCTGGCGCACGAGCGTCTCGACCGTGAGATCGTTCATCACGTAGCCGGTCTCGTCGATCAGGCCATCCTGGCCGTGGGTGGTGAAGGGGTCGAGCGCCACGTCGGTGATCACGCCGAGCCGCGGAAACTCCCTCTTGACGGCACGGACCGCTTCCTGGGCGATCCCGCCGGGGTTCCAGGATTCGCGCGCATCCAGGGACTTTTTCTCCGCCGGAACGACCGGGAACAGCGCGATGGCCGGAATGGACAATTTCGTGAGCGTGGCGCATTCGCGCAGCAATTCGTCCACCGACAGCCGCTCGATGCCCGGCATCGAGACGATCGGCTGCCGCTGTCTGACACCCTCGACCACGAACACCGGGTAGATGAGGGAATCGACCGTGAGCTGCGTCTCGCGCATCAGCCGCCGCGAGAACTCGTCTCGGCGCATACGCCGGAGGCGTGTCGTCGGAAATGAATCGGGCCTGATTCCGGTCATCTTGTCTGTGACTCCTCCCAGCAACCTCAATTTGACGATATCGACCCTCCCGGGCCCCGCTGGCTTGCGCGGCGCGCTAATATCGCGGGCAAAATACCCCAGGACGGGTGCTGATTTATACATGAACGATGACTCCGGCGGAAATACGGGCCGTGCTCGCTTCCAGGCCCTTTGCCAGTCGCTGCGCCCCGATCTGGTGCGCTTCGCGTTCTGGCTGTCCCGCGATCGAGCCCTGGCGGAGGATGTGGTTCAAGAGACGTTGCTGCGGGCTTGGAAGGCCCGCGATTCGCTCAAGGACGAAACCGCCGCCAAACCTTGGTTTCTGACCATCGTGCGGCGCGAATACGCGCGCAGCTTCGAGCGCAAGCGGCTGGTCACTGTGGACGTGGATGAGCTGATCGCCAAGGAGGAGCCGATGCTGGCGGCTTCCCAGGATCAGGAAATCGCCGAGCTTCGCGCCGCGCTCTTCAAGCTGCCCGAGGAGTACCGCGAGCCTCTGGTGATGCAGGTGCTCATGGGCTGTTCGACGGCGGAGATCGCGGCCGAGCTGAATCTATCGCCGGCGGCTGTGCTCACCCGGCTGTTCCGAGGCCGCAAGCAGCTGCGGGCTTTGTGTGGCGAAGATACGAGTCAGGATCCCGAATGATCGATTGTTCGCAATATCGGCGGGCGATACTCGCCAATCCGCACGATACGGATGCCGAGCTCGCAGCTCATCGCGACAGCTGCGGCGAATGCGCCGCCTACACCGAGCGGCTGCTGCGTTTCGAGGGCAAAATCGAGCGTGCGCTGCGCGTGCAACCGCCCGATGCCGTGAAGGGCGGCGTGGTGTCCGCCTTGCGTCCGCGGCGCACTCCGGTGACTCGAAAGTGGCTGGCGCTTGCCGCGAGCGTGCTGGTCGGCGTGGGCATCGCCGGAGCTCTTTGGCTCGCCGCTCCCCACACCAGTCTCGCCGCCGACGTGGTTGCGCACATGGCCGGCGAGCCGCAGGCCTGGACCCGCACCGACGTGCCCGTCCCCGCGCCCGAGCTCGATTTCGTGCTGCGCAATACCCATATGCGGCTGCTTCCCGATGCCGGCCTCGTCAGCTACGCGCAAAGCTGTCTTTTCAGGGGGCACCGTGTGCCGCATCTGGTGGTGCAGACCGACATGGGTCCCGTGACGGTGATGGTGCTGGTGCACGAGTCCGTTTCGAAGCCGATGGCGTTCGATGAGCACGGATACCGCGGCACGCTCCTTCCCGTGGCGGGACATGGCAGCATCGCCGTGCTGGCGAAGGAGCAGTCCGGAAATCTGGCGGCAGTCGAGAGCGTGGCGTCGCGGGTTCGAGCCGCCATCGAGTGGACCGGCTGAGCTCTAGAGTCCCACCTTGCCGAGCAGATCGATCAACCGACGGGAGCTGGCGGCAAGCCCCGGATGATCCGCTTCGAACTGTACCGCGACCTTTTCCAGGCGATCCGCCAGCGGAACGCCGCCGGTGCGCGCCTCCTGGCCTTCGGCGTCCAGGATGCGTTGTATGTCCTTCAGGACCTCGGTGAGCAGGGCGCTCGACCGGGGATCGATTTGACGCGTGCCGCGCAATTCCTCGTGCAGGGTGGCCAGATGGCCGCGCAGGGTATCGGGATCCATTGTCTACTCCTGGCGCAGAAATCGGTGCGCCTCGGTCTCATTGTGCCATTCGTTCGGGGGTGAGGCGGGCCACCTCGACATATCCCGCGCCCGACAGGGTACCCGAAGGTGCGCCGGGGGTGGCGCCCGGAGCAACGAGGGCGCGGTGGATCGCCGAATAAGCGGCGTTGAGGAACTCATCGCTCCCATGCGGCGGGTTGACGATCATCAAGCCGCTGCCGGCCAAGCCCACACCGGCATCGTCGGGTCGGATCGCGAGATCCGCGTACAAGATCTTGGGAATGCGCAGCGCCTCGAAGCGCGCGTGCACGCTCTGGCGCTGCGAGGCGCTCAGGATCGGATACCAGATCAGGAAAATGCCCGTGGACCATCGTCGGTAGGCGTCGTCGAAGGCCGCGAGCAGCGTCTTCAACTCCTCGGCGCCTTCGTAAGGCGGATCGATCAGCACCAGCCCCCGGCGCTCCGCCGGCGGGAGCAACGAGCGGAGCGCCGCATAACCATCGCCCTGCTCGAGGCGGATTCGGCCGGCCGATTTGAGGTATCGCTCGCCGGCGCGCGCTTCCGCCGGCATGAGTTCCACGAATACCGCGCGGTCCTGGCTGCGTAGAGCGCCCGCAATCTGCGCCGGCGACCCGTGATAGCGCGCGAGAGGCCTTCCCCTGCGTGCTCGAATCGCCGCATAGTAGGACGCGAACAGCTTCTCCTGCGGCAGCGCTTCGAGGAGGCGCAGGATTCCCTGTTCGGCTTCCCGGGATTTGCGGGCTTCGGGGGAATGCAAATCATAAGAGCCGCGGCCCGCATGGGTGTCCAACGCAAAGAACGGCGCTTCCTTGCGCTTCAACGCGTCGAGGCAATAGACGAGCGCCACGTGCTTGGCGATGTCGGCGAAGTTGCCGGCGTGATAAATGTGCTTGTAGTTCATGTCTCTACATTGTGCCCGCCCGGCGCTGCCGGCGCGGGTCATTAAAGGGCCGGTCGATCGGCATTGACCGACGGTCGAACGGCGCCGAAAATCGCCGGGTCGCGCCCCAGGAGGCTCCCCGTTCGAGGCTGTCGCGCATGTACGACTTGTATATCGCCAACAAGAATTACTCGTCCTGGTCGCTGCGCTCGTGGGTGTTGATGCGGGAGCTGGCCATTCCCTTCACCGAACGCCTGGTGCGTTTCGACGATTCCTCCGCCTGGAGCCGGTTCAGAGCGATCTCCCCCAGCGGCAAGGTGCCTTGCCTCGTGGACGGCAATACGACGGTGTGGGAGTCGCTTGCGATCGCAGAATACTTGGCCGAGCGTCATCCCGCCGTCTGGCCCGCCGACCGTGCCGCGCGCGCCTACGCGCGCAGCGCCGCCGCAGAAATGCATGCCGGATTTTCCGAGCTTCGCAACCGTTGTTCCATGAGCTGCGGCGTGCGCATCCGCCTGCACGAGACCCCCGACGCGCTCACTCGCGACATCGCGCGGCTCGAGGCTCTCTGGGGTGATGGGTTGTCCCGCTTCGGTGGCCCGTTCCTGGCCGGAGCGAGCTTCACGGCGGTGGACGCGTTCTTTGCGCCGATGGCCTTCAGGGTTCAAACCTACGGTCTCCATCTGGGCGCCGATGCCGCGGCTTACGTCAACCGGCTTCTCGGACTCGAATCCATGCGCCGGTGGTACGCGGACGGCGTCGCGGAGAACTTCCGCGACGAGCCCCACGAGAGGGAGATCGCGGGCATGGGGCGCATCATCGAGGATCTTCGGGCGCGCTGACCGGGCGCCGGTCACGTCGTGCCGAGCTCCGCGAGAAAATCCCGTGGCTTGAGGTACCCCTCGTACAGGCGAGCTTCGGGAGAGCCGGGTGGAGCATGCCAGTCGTAATCCCAACGCGCGAGCGGCGGCATGGACATGAGGATGGATTCGGTGCGGCCCCGGGACTGCAGGCCGAACAGCGTGCCGCGGTCATACAGTAAATTGAATTCGACATAGCGGCCGCGCCGGTAAAGCTGAAAGCCGCGTTCCCGTTCGCCCCAAGGCTGGTTGCGCCGCCGCTCGACGATCGGCAGGTACGCCGGCAGAAAATTGTCGCCGACACTGCGCAGAAAATCGAAACACCGCGCGAATCCGCCCTCGGCGAGATCGTCGAAGAACAGCCCGCCCACCCCGCGCGTCTCTTCGCGGTGAGGCAGGAAGAAATACCGGTCGCACCACGCCTTGTATTGGCCGTACACCTCGGGCCCGAATGGCGCGCACGCTTCCCGGGCCGTCCGATGCCAATGCAGCACGTCCTCGTCGAAGGGGTAGTAGGGGGTCAGGTCGAACCCGCCGCCGAACCACCAGAGCGCCGGTCCCTGTTCGGGAGTCGCGAGCAGAAAACGCACGTTGCAATGCGTGGTCGGCACGTAGGGATTTCGCGGGTGGAATACCAGCGACAGTCCCATCGCCTCGAACCCCGCGCCGGCGACTTGAGGGCGGGCCGCGGTCGCGGAGTGCGGCAGCTTGTCGCCGAACACGTGGGAAACCGAGACGCCGGCTCTCTCGAAAACCCGGCCGTCGCTCAGGATGCGGCTCTCCCCACCCCCGCCACCAGGGCGTTGCCAGGCGTCGCGGCGAAATTGGCCGCCGTCAACGGATTCGACGGCCGAGGTGATCCGATCGTGCAGCTCACCGAGGTAACGATGAACCGCTGAGGGCTCCGGGGCGGGCGAAGGCGGTGCCGATGCCGTGGGATCCGGCATGCCTCAGGCCTTCGGCGAGCCCTTCGGGGGGGCCTTCGGCGAGCTTTTGGGCTTCTTGGCGCCGCTGGCTTTGGTCGCCGGCTTGGGTGTCGCCGAAGGCTCGGCAGGCGCCCGCTTCTTGGCGGGCGACTTCAGGCCCTTGGCCGCCAGGCGTTGGGATGCACCCTTCGGATTCGGCGATGTCTTGTCCCTCAAAGCCGCTTTGATCAGGCCTCTGGATCGCGACGACTTGGCCGGACTCGACTCGGTGGCCGCCGCCGCGCCGGCTTTCGCGGCCCCCGTTTTCGCCGCGGTCTTGGTCGCGCCCGCCTTCGCCCCCGCCTTGTTCTTGCGGCCCCACTTTCCAAACGTGCGTGCCGGCGCGGCGGCCAGCATGGACTGGCACTCGGGCAGCGTCAGGGTCTTCGGATCGCGATCCTTGGGGATCTTGGCATTGCGGGTCTTGTCGGTGATGTACGGTCCGTAGCGCCCGTTCAGCACCTGTATGCCGGCGTCGGGAAAATCCAGGATCAGACGATTCGCGTCGGCGATCTGCTTCTCGCGGATCACCTCGAGCGCGCGCTCCAACGTGACGGTGTAGGGATCGTCGAGCTTGAGCGACACGTACTTCGAGCCGTACTTGACGTACGGACCGAAGCGGCCGGTGTTGGCGACGATCTCCTCGCCTTCGGCGGTCGTGCCGAGCTTGCGCGGCAGTTGGAACAGCACCAGCGCCTCGGCGTGGGTGATGGTGTCCATTTTCTGCCCGGGCCGAAGCCCGGCGAAGCGCGGCTTCTCCTCGTCATCCTTGGTGCCGATCTGCACGAAGGGCCCGAAGCGGCCCATGCGCACGCTCATCGGCTTGCCGCTCTCGGGATGCGTGCCGAGATCGCGAGCCTGCGCGACCTCCTCCCGGCTCACCGATTTTTCGGTGTGATTGACCAGCTTGATGAAGGGCTTCCAGAACTTGTCGAGCAGCGGCACCCACTCCATCTCGCCCGTCGCGACGGCGTCGAGCGAATCCTCCATCCGCGCGGTGAAGTCGTAATCGACGTACGTGGTGAAGTATTGGGTCAGGAACCGGCTCACGATCTTGCCGATGTCCGTCGCGGTGAAGCGGCGGCTCTCGATGTCGACGTACTCGCGGTCGCGCAGCGTCGAGATGATCGATGCGTAGGTCGAGGGGCGGCCGATGCCGTATTCCTCGAGCGCCTTCACCAGCGAGGCCTCCGAGAAGCGCGGTGGCGGCTCCGTGAAATGCTGGGCGGGGGTCACGCCCAAGAGCTTGACCTTGTCGCCCTCCGTCATCGGCGGGAGCACGTGATCCGAGTCGTCCTGCACGACATCGTCCATGCCCTCCTGGTACACCGAAATGTAGCCGGGCTTGATCAGCGTCGAACCGTTGGCGCGCAGCACGGTGCGCTGCGCACCGTCGGCGGCGCCTGCCGCGCCACCGCCGGCCAGGAACTCCACCGCCACGGTGTCGAAGATGGCGGGCGCCATCTGGCAGGCGACGGTGCGCTTCCAGATGAGCGAGTAGAGCCGGAACTGGTCGGATTCCAGCTTCTTCTCGATGTCCGCGGGCACGATGCCGGCGTCGGTCGGCCTGATCGCCTCGTGCGCTTCCTGCGCGCTCTTCGACTTGGTGCGATAGATCCTCGGCTCCTCGGCGAGTCCCTCCTGGCCGTAGAGCCGGACGATGACCTCCCGGATCTGCCCGATCGCTTCCTGGGCGAGATTCACCGAGTCGGTGCGCATGTAGGAGATGAGGCCGACCGCGCCTTCCCCGATGTCCACGCCTTCGTACAGCTGCTGCGCCACGCGCATGGTCTTTTGAGCGCTGAAACCGAGCTTGCGGGCGGCTTCCTGTTGCAGGGTGGAGGTGGTGAAGGGCGGAGCGGGGTTGCGGCGCCGCTGTTTTCGGTCGACGGAGAGCACGGTGAGCTCGCCGCGGGCGGCCTCGTCGAGCGTCCGCACCGCCTCGTGCGCGGCACTCTCCGTGGTGAAGCTGAACTGCTCGACCTTGGAGCCGCGGTACTCGACCAGCTTGGCGGGGAACTTCTGCTCGGTGTGCTCGAGCTCGGCATCGATGGTCCAGTATTCGCGCGGCACGAACGCCGCGATCTCGTCCTCGCGCTCGCAGATCATCCGAAGCGCGGGACTTTGCACCCGTCCCGCGGACAGTCCCGGACGCACCTTCTTCCAGAGCAGCGGGGACAGATTGAACCCGACCAAAAAGTCGAGGGCGCGGCGCGCCTGCTGGGCATTCACGAGGTCGACCGACAGGCCTCTCGGCTGGGCCATTGCTTCGCGCACGGCATTCTTGGTGATCTCGTAGAACACCACGCGCTGCACCTGTTTGCCGTCGAGGGCGCCGTCAGCCTTCAGAAGCTCATGCAGGTGCCAGGAAATCGCCTCGCCCTCGCGATCGGGGTCGGTCGCGAGGTACAGAGAATCGGCCTTCTTGAGCGCACGCACGATGGCGTCGATGTGCTTCTGATTGCGCTCGACCACCTGGTATTTCATCGCGAAGTGATGCTTCGGATCGACGGCGCCTTCCTTGGGCACCAGATCCCGAACATGACCGTACGAGGCGAGAACTTCAAAGTCCTTGCCGAGGTATTTCTTGATGGTTTTCGCCTTGGCCGGCGATTCCACGATTACGAGGTTTGAGGTCAATGTCGTCGTCTGGCGCGTCGGCTAGTGGAGGGCGTCCGAACGCTCTTCGAACACCAGGTCTTCCATCTGCGCATAGGCTGATTCCTGGCCGGGCTGGCTGAACAGCACCATCAGCACCACCCATTTCACCTGATCGATGTCGATCTCGTCGGCCTCGAGCGCCATCAGCCGGTCGATCACCAGCTCGCGTTGCGTGCCCGACAGGATTTTCACGTTCTCCAGGTACAGGAGATACCCGCGCACGTCGGTGTCGAGGCGCAGGAGCTCCTGTCCGCTGAAGATCCGGACGGCCCGCGCGGTGGCCTCGGCGACTTTGCCAAGAGGGTCTCCGGAAAGTCCGTCGAGCCACTCCAAGGCGCGCTCGATATCCGGCTCCGCGAAGCCGGCCTTGTCGAGCTCGACCTTCAGCGTGTCGCGGTCCGGCCGGGGCTCGTCGTCGGCGCTCATGTAATTCTCGAAAAGGTATATGAGCAGGTCGAGAACGTTATCTTTCACCTCCAGCTCTCCTGTTGGCGACTCGGGAGTAGCGGCCCCCGGGGGCGGCCTGAACGTGGCCTTCGAGCTCGAGGATCAGCATCATCGAGGACACGGCTTCTGGTTTGAATCCGGTGCGCACGATCAGCATATCGAGGTCCGCAGGATCAAAGCCGAGCGCATCTAACAAGATTTTGTGATCCTTGTCCATTCCCGATGCATCGGCATCGTCCCGTGCGGCACCGCGGACGCCCCTGCAGGCGCTGCCGGAACCGTGGCCGAAAAACGTGGAAAAATTCAACTCGCTCAATATGTCATCCGCCGTTTCCGCGAGTTTGGCGCCGCGTTTGATGAGCTCGTGGCAACCGCGGCTCAGCGGGTTGTAGATCGATCCGGGCACCGCGAACACCGCCCGCCCCAGATCCCGGGCGGCGCGCGCGGTGATCAGGGAGCCCGAGCCGTGGGCCGCCTCGACCACCAGAATCGCCCTCGCCAGTCCTGCGATGAGCCGATTTCGCCTCGGAAAATTGGCGCGCCGCGGGGGCGTTCCCAGGGGAAATTCGCTGAGCAGGAGCCCCTCGTGCTGGATGGACTCGGCAAGCCCGCAATTCGTCGCCGGGTAGACGACGTCGGCGCCGCTGCCGAGTACGGCGATGGTGACGCCTTGAGCGGCGAGCGCGCCGCGATGGGCGGCGGTGTCGATCCCAAAGGCCAGCCCGCTGACGATCGCCAGACCCCGCTCTGCCAGAGCGCGGGCAAATTCAAAAGCCGTGTCGGCTCCCGGCTGAGTCGGATTGCGGCTGCCGACGGCGGCGAACGGCGGCTCGTCGAGCGCGCCCAAGTTGCCGGACGCGTAGAGCGCGGCGGGGCGATGGTCGAGGCCTGCGAGCAGCCTCGGGTATCTCGGGTCGGTGAACGGGATGAGGTAATGATGTGAGCCGTCGAGCCATCGAAGCTCCGCTCCGGTCGGCGGCACCCGCTGCCTGAGATACGCTCGGGCCGCTGCGGGTATTCCTTCGCGCTCGCACCAGGCATCACCGGCGCGGACCAGGGCGGCGGCGGAGCCGGCCGCATCGAGCGCGGCGCGCAGCGCCGTCGCCTCGAGCCCCGTGCGGGAGAGCGTCAGCCACGCGAGTTGCTCGTCAGTCAGCCCCATGCCGGCCATTTTCCGGCCGGCGCGGCTCCTTGGACCGACGCGAAATCTACCGCATCACCGAGATATGCGCAGCTCCGGGGCCAAGGGAGCGGCCCGGGGGCGGCCGCAGCTCACGGTGTCTCGACGTGATCGTCCACGTGAATGACGTTCGGTCGCTTCCATGATGAGCCCGAAGCTCATGCGCTCGAAGGTCTTGAACACCATGAAGGTGCCGGTCCGCTCCTCGGGGACGGCGACCTTCTTGGCGAACATGGTCGCCGTCGGATGCACGAATCCCTTCTTGGAGTTGTCGTAAACGTCCGGCTGCACGGAGTACACGGCCAGCACGTTGCCGGGGATGAGACCGTCGCGCACGCCGCGGTTGATGACCACCACTTCGTATTGGCCGATGACGGTGACGCCGTCCGATACCGCCATGATGCTGCCCTTGATCGGGTTTTTCGGTGTGCTCGGTATGAAGTCGAGCGGCACGTCGACGCCGCCCGGGAACAGTTTGTCGCCCGGATACGTCTCCCGATTCGATGCCGTCATGATGAGAGTCGCCGGATCGCCGATCCGGGTGACGTGGCCCGTGCCGGTGTACACGCCGTTATAGCCGAGGATGCGATTATCCTCCGGATCGCGCAACGCCTCTCCGACACGAACGAAGTTGAAGTTGGCGCCGAGCTGCGCCGGATCCTTGAAGCCGATGGCGTACACGGTGTTGTCGTCGGACATGATGATGTGATTGTCGCGCGTGCCGAGCACGTGCGGAGCCGAGGCGATCTGATCCTTGTCGAGCACCGAGGGCTTGGACATGAAGGCGGCGATGGTCTCGTACGGAATCGTGGTGATCGCCGCCTCGAGCGGCTGGCTTCGCACCCGCGGCTCCACGCGCGCCCCGTTGCCGCGCTGGAGTCCCGGCTGCAGCACGATGCGCGGCCGCCCATCGACGTAGACCAGGTGCAGCGTGTCGCCCGGATAGATCAGATGCGGATTTTGGACCTGGGGGTTCACCTGCCATATCTCGGGCCAGTACCAGGGATCCTTCAGGAACACCTTGGCGATACCCCAGAGGGTGTCGCCGCGCTTGACGGTGTAGCTGTCGGGCGCGTTCGGGGCCAGCGCCATGCCGCCGCCCGAGGCGTCGGAAGACGTGTTGGGGGGCAGCGGCATCGTGGATGCTCCGCTACCTGAATCGACGGCCGCTTCCATGGCGGTGCGGTCGTCGCCGACGACCGTCCCCTGGATGCCGTTGTCAGCCGAAACCGGCGTGGCGGGGGGTGCCGGCGGAGGCTGCGTTCGACAACCTGCGACCGCGGCGATGGCGAGTAATAGGGCTATAGATCGTTGGCGTTGCATTCATTCGCTCCCTTGAGTCCGCAGCCTATGTTGCCGGGCCCGCTGGTATACTTGCCGGCCTGGCCCCAAGGACTGGGACGTGTCGCCCGTTTTTGGCGGATTGAGGGCATTTTGCACCCCGCCGCAACGAGCATTAAGTTAAGCAGCGGCGGAACTTTAGCAACAATCTTCGGCCGAAAACACGATATCCATCTCATAACTCCCATGACAAAGCTCGCAATTTTGGAGTATCCGGACCCGCGTCTTCGGACCAGAGCCGTGCCCGTGGCGGTGGTCGATGACGCGGTGCGTCAGCTGATCGACGACCTGCTGGAGACCATGTATGCCTCCAAGGGCATCGGCCTGGCGGCGAGCCAGGTGGACATCCACCGCCGCGTGCTGGTGCTCGATATCAGCGACAGCCGCGATCAGCCGATGGCGTTCATCAATCCCGAGATCCTCGAGTCCGAGGGGTCGGCACCGGGGGAGGAAGGCTGCCTCTCGCTGCCGGGAATCTACGACAAGCTCGAGCGCGCCGCGCGCGTTCGCGTGCGTGCACTGGATCGCAACGGCGAGCCGTTCGAGCTGGAAGCCGACGGCATGCTCGCCGTGTGCATTCAACATGAGATGGATCACCTCGAGGGCAAGCTGTTCGTCGACTATTTATCCGAGCTCAAGCGCCAGCTGATTCGCCGGCGACTGCAAAAAGAACGCAGGCAGCGTCCTTCGCAGGGGAGCGGACTTCGCGCTCCGGCCCCGGCGATCTAAAGGAACTCGCTTGAGTATTCAGAGTGGCCGTCTCCGCGGCAGATGACGCCCCGCGCCGCTCGCTCCGGCTGGGGTTCGCCGGCACACCGGGGTTCGCTGTCGCGGCGCTGGATGCGCTGACCCGGTCGCAGCACCGCGTCGCCGGCGTTTTCACCAAGGAGGACCGCGCCTCAGGGCGCGGAAGGAAACTGCAGGCAAGTCCGGTCAAGGCGCGCGCCCTCGAGCTGGGGCTCTCCGTGCATCAGCCCGCCACCTTCAAGGACCCCGCGGCGTGCGCGGAACTCGAGGAGCTGCAGCTGGACGCGCTGGTCGTGGTTGCCTACGGCCTGATCCTGCCGCAGAGGGCGCTCGAGGCGCCGAGGCTCGGCTGCTTCAACATCCATGCGTCGCTCCTGCCGCGCTGGCGCGGCGCTGCTCCGATTCAACGCGCGATCCTCGCGGGAGACCGGGTGTCGGGCGTCAGCATCATGCGCATGGAAAGGACGCTGGACACCGGCCCGGTGCTCGCGGCGCGCGCCGTCGAGATCGATCCGCTCGACACGGCCGAAACGCTGCACGATCGGCTGGCCCTGCTGGGGGGAGAGCTCGTTTGCCGGACGATGGATGAACTGGCGGCCGGCCGGGCGGTCGAAACCGCGCAACCCGCGGACGGGGTCACGTACGCGGAGAAGATCACCAAGGCGGAGGCCCTGATCGATTGGCGCGAGGAGGCGGAGCAGGTCGCGCGCAAGGTGAGAGCTTTCTTTCCGACGCCGATCGCCGAGACACGGTGGAACGGCGAGCAGTTGAGAATTTGGGAGGCACTCGCGCTACCGGCGTCCGGGCCGGCCGGCGGTGCAATCGCGCCGGGCACGGTGCTGCCCGCCTCGCCCGGCGACATCGACGTGGCGTGCGGGCGCGGCGTCCTTCGCATCGGGCGGCTCCAGCTCGCGGGCCGTAAGCCCGTAACCGCGGCGGAATTCAACCGCGCCCATCGCCTCGACGGAGCGACCTTCGCATGATCGGCGCAACCGCCGGCGCCCGCTCGCTGGCCACCCAGGTGGTCGCGCGGATCCTCGATGACGGGGTGACGCTCGATGCAGCGCTCGAGGCCACGCTCGCCGACGCGCCTCGCGAGCTCGTGCCGCCGGTGCGCTCGCTGTCGTTCGGCGCGGTAAGGGGCTTTTACCGGCACGAAGCCATCCTCGGCCGAGTGCTGTCGCAGCCCACCAAGTCGCTCGATGTGCCGGTGCGCGCGCTCCTGTCGGTGGCGCTGTTCGAGTTGGAAGATGCGCGCACGCCGCAATATGCGGTCGTCGACGCGGCGGTGGAGACCACGAAGTCGATCGGGGTGGCGCGCGCCGCAGGACTCGTCAATGCCGTGCTGCGGCGGTATCTACGCGAGCGCGGCGCCGTCGATCGGGAGATCGCGCGAAACCCCGCACTGCGCCACGCCTCGCCACAGTGGCTCGCGGAACGATTCCGCGCCGACTGGCCGGGCCGCTGGACTCAACTGCTCGCCGCGGGCGACACCCAGGCGCCGATGTGGCTGCGGGTGAACCAACGGCGCGTCAGCGCTCAAGATTATCTGCAAACATTGCGGGCGGCCGACATCGGCGCCCGGCTCGAGCCGCGCGTGCCGCAGGCGCTGGTGCTGGAGGCCCCTCGCGACGTCGCGGGATCTCCCTGGCTTCGCGCAGGGCCTGGTTTCGGTGCAGGACCTCGGAGCGCAATGCGTCGCTTTTCCGTTGTGCCTCGAACCGGGTCAGAGGGTGCTCGACGCCTGCGCCGCGCCCGGCGGCAAGACGGCGCTGATGGCCGAGCGTGAGCCCGGACTTGCCCAGCTCACGGCGCTCGACATCGACTCCGGGCGCCTGACGCGCGTGCGCGAGAATCTCGCGCGGGGCGGTCTCCAGGCCTCGGTCCTGACCGGCGATGCCGCCTCCCCCGGCGCGTGGTGGGATGGCACAGCCTTCGATCGGATCCTGCTCGATGCACCGTGCTCGGCGCTCGGGGTGATACGCCGCCATCCGGACATCCGCCTGCGCCGATCGCCCAAAGACATCGACAAGATGCCGCCGATCCAAGGGCGGTTGCTCAGAGCCTCCTGGGGACTGCTCGCCCGCGGCGGCCGTCTGGTGTACTCCACGTGCACGGTGACCCGCAGCGAGAATCGTGATGTGATCGCGGCGTTTCTCAAGGACACGCCGGACGCCCATGTGGCGCCGGCCGCCGAGTGGCCGGCGTGGCCGGGCTTCGGGGAGGCGGATGAGCACGGTGTGCAAATCCTGCCCGGGGAGGCGGGTGCCGACGGCTTCTATTATGCTGCCCTGACCAAACAATGAGCGTCCTTCAGACAATGCGCT
The DNA here is from genome assembly GCA_963730565.1 of uncultured Gammaproteobacteria bacterium. GTDB lineage: Bacteria > Pseudomonadota > Gammaproteobacteria > Steroidobacterales > Steroidobacteraceae > Bog-1198. The sequence continues at coordinate 194,048 of CAVSSU010000026.1, read as the reverse complement.
CGGCGCGATTCCTGTGGCTGGTTGCGGCTTTCGCGCTCTGCATCCCGGCCACGCGCATCCTCGCCGACGGCCTGGAGGGACGCTTCGAGATCCGCTCAGCCGATCTCGAGCTGAAGGACGGGGTCTATCACCTGAATGCGCGCATCGAGCTGCCGATCTCGGACGCCGTGCGGCGGGGCCTCGCCGAGGGCGTTCCGCTCACGCTCGAGGTCGACCTCGATGTCGAACGGGTGCGTCAGTTGCTGCCGAACTCGCGCGTCGCGGAGCTCACTCAGCGCTACCACCTGCAATACAACGCGGTGAGCGGGCACTACGTGCTGCGCAACGACAACAGCGGACAGCAGGAGTCGCTCGGCACCATCGATGCCGCACTCGAGTCGCTGTCGGAGGTGCGAAGCGTACCCGTGCTCGACAAGGCACTCCTATCGAGCGACAGGCGCTACGAGGCGAGCGTGCGCGCCAAGGTCGACTTCGGCACGGTGCCGTTCACGCTCCGGGTTTTGATGTTCTGGGTCAACGAGTGGCATCGCGAAAGCGATTGGTATACATGGACGCTGCAGCCCTGATCAAAAAGCACGGCGGCGCGGTGCTCGGAGGCATCGGCGTCGCCCTGTGGCTGGTCGCCCTCTATCTTGCTCGCCTCGGCCGCGCAGAATTCGGCGCAGTTCGACCGCTGGCTGCCGTGGATCCTGCTGATCAATATCTCGGGCCTGCTTGACGCTGCTCGTGCTGCTGGCGGCACAACTGTACCAGCTGGTCAAGGACTTCCGCCGGAATGTGCCGGGCTCGCGCCTGAAGGCGCGCACGGTCGCGATCTTCAGCGCGCTCGTGGTCGCCCCGATCCTGGTCGTGTATTACTTCGCCGCTGCAGTTCCTGAATCGCGGCATCGACAGCTGGTTCGCGATCGAGGTGAGCCAGGGCCTGAAAGATACGCCGCGAGCTGTCGCATGCCGCGCTCGAACTGCGGGTGCGCGAATTCCTGGCGCACACCGAGCTCGTGGCGCACGAGCTGTCGCGGGCTGCCGGATTTCAGCCTCATCACGCACGCTTGGACCGCGAGCGACGCGACAACGCGGCGCTGGAATTCACCGTGGTGGGTGCCCAGACGCAGATCATCGCCACGAGCCCCGAGCGCCCGCTGGACATGCTGCCCGTGCCCGCCGACCGACGAGATGATGCTGCAGGTCGAGCCGCAGCCGGCCGTACGTGAGCCTGGATACCGACTCGGTGGGCGGCTACGTGATCCGCGCCGCGGCGCCGCTCGACGCCGATCCGAGCGCGAGCCTCGCGCGTGTTGATCGCGCTCTACCCGGTGCCGCCGCAGCTCGCGCCGCTCGCCGAGACGGTGCAGCGTTCCTACTCGCAGTACGGCAACCTGGTGCAGATGCGCGAGCCGCTCAAATCCAGCTTCGTCCTGACGCTCACCTTGGTGCGTGCTGCTGTCGCTGCTGGCCGCGATCTACGGTGCGATCTTCGCCGCGCAGCGCCTCGTGCAGCCGGTACAGGACCTGATCGCCGGCACCCGCGCGGTCGGCAAGGGCGACTTCGCCACGCGCCTGCCGCTGCCCTCGCGCGACGAGCTGGGCTTCCTGGTGCACTCCTTCAACGACATGACCAAGCGGCTCGGCGGCGCGCGCGAGGAGACCGACGCAGCCAACAGGCGGTGGAGCGCGAGCGCGAGCGGTCTGGCCATCATCCTGGCGCGCCTCTCGACCGGCGTCGTCGTCGCTCGCGCCGGATCTGACCGTGCGCACGGCCAACCACGCGGCCGGCGCCATCCTCGGCGTCGAGCTGGAGGCCGCCGTCGGCAAGCCGCTGCGACGCATCGACCAGCGACGGCGAGCTGTTCGGTCAGTTCCTCGCCGCGCGTCACATCGCGATTGGCTGCCGGGCGGCTCGAGTGGCGCGAGCAGCTCGACCTGCCGTCGGACGCCGGGCAGCCGCGTGCTGATGTGCGCCTGCACGCCGCTCCCCGGCGACGGCGGCGGCGCTCGGGCTCGTCCTGGTGTTCGACGACATCACCGCGCTGCTGCAGGCGCAGCGCGACGCCGCCTGGGGCGAGGTGGCGCGCCGCCTCGCGCACGAGATCAAGAATCCGCTGACGCCGATCCAGCTGTCGGCAGAGCGCATGCGGCGCAAGTTGCTCGGCAGCATGAACGCGCAGGATGCGCAGATCCTCGAGCGCGCCACGCACACCATCGTGCAGCAGGTCGATGCCATGAAGCAGATGGTGAACGCCTTCTCGCGAGTACGCGCGCGCGCCGGAGATGCAGTTCTCGCGCTTCAACCTGAATCAGCTGGTCACCGAGGTCGCCGATCTGTACCGCTCTCACAGGACACCGCGGAGCTGAAACTCCGGCTCGAGCCCGGCTGCTGCCGATGATATCGAAGCCGACCGGGGCCGGGTGCGCCAGATTCTCAACAATCTGGTCACCAACGCGCTCGAGGCGCTCGAGGGCAAGGCCGGCAGCGGCGCGTCGAGATCGCCACTCACGTCGGCCGAAGATGGTCCCAAACAGATGGCGGCGATCGTTGTGTCGGACAATGGTCCCGGATTCCAGCGGGATCTGCTCGGCCGCGTCTTCGATCCGTATGTCACCAGCAAGCCCAAAGGCACGGGCCTCGGGCTCGCGATCGTGAAAAAAATCGTCGAAGAGCATGGCGGGCGGATCGAGGCGGACAACCGCACGGAGGGCGGCGCACGGGTGCGCGTGCTGCTGCCGTTGAGCGACAGGTGCGCGCGGAGTGTCGGCGCGTGAGCCGCGCATGAGTGAACAGCGGAGAGAACGCGTATGAACGCTCAAGCATCCTGGTGGTGGATGATGAGGCGGACATCCGCGGGCTTCTGAAGGAGATTCTCGCCGAGGAAGGCTACGAGGTCGAGGTTGCCGCCGACGCCGCCCAGGCGCGCAGCTCGCGCGCGCGCGCAGATGCCCGACCTCGTGCTGCTCGACATCTGGATGCCGGACACCGACGGCATCACGCTGCTGCGCGAGTGGTCCTGACCGACGGCTACGATTGTCCGGTGGTGATGATGTCCGGGCACGGCACGGTCGAGACCGCGGTCGAGGCGACGCGTCTCGGCGCCTTCGATTTCGTCGAGAAGCCGCTGTCGCTCGCCAAGCTGCTGCGCACCGTGGAGCGGGCGCTCGATGCGGGCCGCCGCAAGCGGCTGTCCGAGCGGGCAAAGGCTCGGCCGCGCTCGCGGTGCCGATCGGCAAGAGCAGGCTCACGCAGGCGCTGCGCGAACAGGTGCAGCAGGCCGCCGCCAGCCCCTCGCCGGTGCTGCTGATCGGCGAGCCCGGCTCGGGCCGCGAGGCCTATGCGCGCTACCTGCATCGCTTGTCCGGGCGCGTCCGCCGAGCCGTTCGTCATGGTGGTGGCGGCGAGCCTGCGGTGCGGATGCCGGCGGCCGCGCTGTTCGGCAGCGAGCGCGACGGCAAGGTGGCGCTCGGGCGCGCTCGAGCAGGCGGCGGGCGGCACGCTGTTCATCAACGGGCTCGAGGACCTGCCAGCGAGGCGCAGCGCGCGCTGTTCGGGGCGATCGAGGCCAACGGCTATACCCGCGTCGGCGGGCGCGAAGCGGTGCCGCTCAACGTGCGCTGGATCGCTTCGGCGCAGGAAGGGTTCGAGCAGCGCGCTCATCGCCGGAGCCATTTCGCCGCGATCTCTTCGCGCATCTCAACGTGCTCACCCTGCGGGTGCCGCCGCTGCGCGATTACGCCGAGGACGTGCCCGAGCTGCTGCGTTATTACGTGGACCGGCTGGTGGACGATCAGCACCTGCCGCTGCGCCGCTTCAGCGTCGCCGCGCAGAACCGGCTGCGCAACTACCCGTGGCCGGGCAATGTGCGCGAGCTGCAAGAATCTGGTGCAGCGGGTGCTGATGCTCGGTGCGGGCGAGGAGATCCGCCTGGAGGAGATCGAGCGCGAGCTCGCCGTCAAAATGGCGCCCGACGAGCCGCTGGTGAAGCAAGACCTGCTGGCGCTGCCGCTGCGCGAGGCGCGCGAGCAGTTCGAGCGCGCCTACCTGCAGCAGCAGCTGCTGCTGTGCAACGGCAAGGTCGGGCAGCTCGCCAAGCGGGTCGGCATGGAGCGCACGCATCTTTACCGCAAGTTGCGCGCATTGGGCGTCGATTTTCGTCAATTGGGCGAAGAATGAGCTCGATTTCAGCGCCCGCGATCAATCGCCGACGCGGATCACCAGCGACGTCCACGTCGGCTTTGCGCAGGATGGAACGCAGGTGGTTGAGTTCGTCCAGATTCGAGATCGGGACCGATGCGGATGCGGTGCCAGGTATCGTTGTCGACCGAGACTTTCTGGACCTTGGACTCGACGCCCTGCAGCGCCAATTTGCGCGCGGACCCGGTCCGCGTCGGCGAAGTTCTTGTACGAGCCCGCCTGCAGGACGTAGGTGCCGCGGCGGGTCTCGGGCACCGCGCGGGTGTCGGGACGCACGTCCTTCTCCTTTTCCGGCACCACCACCTCGAACTTGGGCAGCATGTCGTAGAACGTCATAGGATTTCGCGGAATCGTCGGGTGCGCCCGATCGCTGCTGTCGGCCTCGCCCGCGTCGCCGCCGCGGGATCTCTTCTTGTCCGGCTTGGCGACGAGCTTGACGCCGGATGGCGTCGGGCCGATGGTCCTTGACGTAAATCGCCGCTGCGACGGCGAGTCCCGACGGCCAAGCCGCAAACGACGCCGCAGCCACCCGGAAAATCCGCCGCCGGGCCGTTTGCGCTTCGGCTTGTAATCGCGCGCCATGCTCGCCGGCGCTACATCGTCTCGGGCGCCGATACGCCCACCAGACGCAGGCCGTTGCGAATCACCACCTGCGTGGCGAGCGCGAGGCTCAATCGCGCATCGCGCAGCGCCTCGTCCTCGACGAGAATTGGTGGGCGCTGTAATAGGTGTGGAAATCGTTCGCGAGATCCCGCAGGTAATGCACCAGCGCGTGCGGCGCGCGCTGCAGAGCGCAGTAGCTCCACGGTCTCCGGGATAGCTGCGAGGCGCTTGATGAGCTTGATTTCCTGCGGCTCGGTGAGCCTCGTGAGCGAGGCCACGGCCCGCGAGGCATCGTGCACGAAGCCCCGCTCGCTGCAGCTGACGCTTCACGCTCGCGACGCGGGCATGCGCATACTGGATGTAGTACACCGGATTGTCGTTGGAGCGCGCCTTGGCGAGCTCGAGATCGAAGTCCAGATGCTGGTCGTTGCTGCGCATCACGTAGAACAGGCGCGCGGCATCGTTGCCGACTTCGGCGCGCAACGCGCGCAAGGTCACGAACTCCCCCGAGCGCGTGGACATCTGGGCCTTCTCGCCGCCCCGGAACAGGGTGACGAACTGCACGAGCCGCACCTCGAAGCATTCCGGCGGCCCGCCGAGCGCGATCAGGCCCGCGCGCAGCCGCGCGATGTAGCCGTGATGATCGGCGCCCCAGACGTAGAGCAGGTGCTCGAAGCCGCGCTCGCGCTTGTTGAACATGAAGGCGATGTCGGAGGCGAAATAGGTCTTGATGCCGTTGTCGCGCACCATCACCCGATCCTTTTCGTCGCCGTAATCGGTGCTCTTGAACCAAAGCGCGCCGTCCTTGAGGTAGGCGTGCCCGCGCATCCTTCGAGTTTCGCGACCGCCCGGTCGACGGCGCCGCTCTCGATCAGCGAGCGCTCGCTGAGTACCAGCGAATCGAACGTCACGCCGAACTCCGTCGAGATCCTCGCGGATGTCGCCGAGGATCGCGGCAAGCGCATGATCGAGTACGCGGCGGAACGCCGCATCGCCGAGCAGCTCCCGCGCGCGCGCGATGAGCGCATCGATGTAGGCGTCCTTGTCGCCGCCCTGCGCCTCGTCGGCCGGCAGGCCCTCGAAGATCTGCGCGGGCCGTTCTGACGCAGCGCCGTTCCCTCGGCGCGTGCAGCTCTGCGGCGATGGCGAGCAGGTAATCGCCGCGATAGCCGTTGGCCGGAAACGTCGAAGCGTTCGCCGCATTGCTCGAGATATCGCAGCCACGTGCTCGCCGCGAGAATCTCCATCTGCCGCCCGGCGTCGTTGATGTAGTACTCGCGCGCCACGCGATAGCCCACGGCCTCGAGCAGATTCGCGATAGTGGCGCCGTAGGCGGCGCCGCGGCCATGCCCGACGTGCAACGGACCGGTCGGATTCGCCGACACGAATTCCACGAGCACCGACTTGCCCCGGCCCGACGTGGAGCGGCCGTACGACTCGCCCTGTGCGAGAACCCGTCCGATCTCGGCGCGGTAGGAATCGTCATTGAGGAAGAAGTTGATGAACCCGGCGCCCGCGATCTCGACTTTCGCGACCGCGGGGTGCGTCGGCAGGGCGGATTTCACCGCCTCGGCGATCTTGCGCGGGTTCTGACGCGCGGCTTTCGCGAGGCGCATTGCAACGTTGCAGGCGAAATCGCCGTGCGACGCGTCTCGGGTGCGCTCCACCTCGATGTCGATGTCGCGCTGCGCGGCGGGAACCAGGGTTTCGGGCAGCGCGGCCAGCGCCTGCCTCAGCAAGGTCTCGATCAGGTTCTTCAAGGCAAATCCGTCGATAGGTCAGGTGAATGAGGGGCCGGCAGTGTACCGCAAACACCTCGAGCCTTAGGACCCTAGTCCACCTCCAGCGGGTCCACGTCGATGGACCAGCGCAGCCCCTTGGGACCCGGCAAGGCCTCCACTTTCAAGAGCCATGCGGCCAAAAAGCGCTGCAGCGGCCCGCGCGAAGGGCTTTCGATCAACAGGTGCGCGCGGAAGTGGTCGGCGCGCCGCGCGATCAGGGCGGTGGCCGGCCCCAGCACCCGCACGGCGCCGTCGTGCAGCGTCCGGGCGCTCGAGGCGGCGGCCCGCAGATAGGCGTCCAGCCCATCGCGATCTTTCGCTTCCGCGCGCAGCAGCGCGAGCCTCGAGTACGGCGGCCAGCTCGCCGCCCGGCGCTCCTCGAGCGCGGTCGCCGCGAATCGATCGTAGCCTTCCGCGAGCAATCGGGTGAGCAGCGGGTGCTCGGGGAACGAAGTCTGCACGATGACCTCGCCAGGCCGGGCGGCGCGCCCGGCGCGTCCCGCCACTTGCGTGATGGTCTGGGCCAGCCGCTCGGTCGCACGAAAGTCGCTGGCGAAAAGGCCCTGATCGGCATCCAGGATGACCACCAGGCTCACGTCCGGAAAGTGATGACCCTTGGTGAGCATTTGCGTGCCGACCAGGATGCGCGCCTCGCCCCGATGGACCCGATCGAGCACGGCCTGCATGGCGCCGCTCGCGCCCGCCGTGTCGCGGTCGAGCCGCGCCAGCGGCGCATCGGGGAACAGGCGCTCCAACGTCTCTTCGACTCGCTCCGTGCCCTGACCCACGGGATGGAGCGGCTGGCTGCAGGTCGGGCACAGCGCCGGTATCCGGGTACGGGCGCCGCAGTGGTGGCAGCGCAGCTCCCTCGCTTGGGCGTGCAGGGTCATGCGCGCATCGCAGTGAGCGCAGGAGGCGATCCAGCCGCAGGCATTGCAAAACAGGGTCGGCGCATAGCCCCGCCGGTTCAAGAACACGATCACCTGGCCGCCGCCGTTCAGATGACGCTCCATCGCGCTCCTGGCCGGCTGCGACAGCCCCTGATCGCTCGGGTGTTTGCGCAGATCCACCAGGTGCATGGTGGGCGGATGCGCCGCGCCCGGTCTTTGCGGCAGCTCGTGCCGCCAGTAGCGTCCCTGCGCGACATTGTCCAGGGTCTCGAGCGAGGGCGTGGCGGATCCCAGGATCACGGGAACTTGCGCGCGCTGCGCACGCAGCACCGCGAGATCGCGGGCCGAGTAATGAAACCCCTCCTGCTGCTTGTAGGAGGCGTCGTGCTCCTCATCGACCACGATGAGGCTCAAGCGCTCGAGCGGGGTGAACACCGCCGAGCGCGTGCCGATGACGATGCGTGCGGAACCGGCGTGCGCAGCGCGCCACGCGTCGCGGCGCTGGACCCCCGTCAGCCCGGAATGCAAGGCCACCACACCCGCGCTGAAGCGGCGCTGAAAGCGCTCGACGAGCTGCGGCGTGAGCGCGATCTCGGGCACCAGGACCAGCACCTGGCGGTCGGCCCCCAGCGCGGCGGTGATGATCTGCAAATACACCTCGGTCTTGCCGCTGCCCGTCACGCCATACAAGAGATGCGCGGCGAAGCGCCCCAACGACGGTCGGATGGCCTCGATGACGCCCGCTTGAGCCGCCGTGAGCACGACCTCGCTGGGCCGCGACTCGACCGCCGTCGGCGCGGCGGGGAGCTCTTGCGGGGCGGCCCAGCCGTTCTCGGCCAAGGCCCGAAGCAGCGCCGGCTTGAATCCGGCGAGCTCGTCGGTGGTGGCGCCGTCGCGCTCCGCGAGCCGGGTGAGCAGTTCGCGTCGTTTCGGCGCCCGCTTTCCCGCGGGGCGCTCGAGCTCGGTGCGCCCCGCGGGGGTGAGCGACCACACCTCGACGGGAGCCAGGGCGGCTTGACCCGCCCGCAGGCTCGCCGGCAACGCGGCCGCCATGACCTCGCCGAGCGGATGGTGATAGTAGTCGGCGGCCCACCGCAGGAGATCGAACGTCACGGCATCGAATACGGGGCTCGAGTCCAATATCTCGAGCGCAGCCTTCAGCTTGGCGGGGTCGATCGAGGATTCGTCGGCGACTTCCATCAGGATCCCCACCACCTGGCGGCGCCCGAACGGGACCCGAACACGCACGCCGGGAGCAGGGGCGGCATCTGTCCCGGCGCCGCCTGCGGGAGGCCAATAATCGAACACCCGGCGCAGCGGCGTGTCGAGCGCGATGCGCAGAATCACGTGAATTTTCTTGTCCACATATCCTGTGGATAAGTCTGTTGAGAACCAGGGGTCATGAGCGCTAAGTGCCCGTTCTGTTTCGAGACATAATCAAAATGGCGAAAAAGTATGCGAAATTGAAAAGAATCCAGGAAGATCAATGGATTGCATCGCCCTCTGGATGCCCAATACAAGAAAGCGTTGCAAATATTGCACGCGAGTCACAGTTCATGTGTGTAAGTCGCTGATCCTGCGGTCCGGCCGTCAACCGCCGCCGGCCGCAGGCGTTATACCCGTAACGAGCAGATCCCGTCGATGCAAAGAGGACGCCTTATGTCGGGCTTTGATACGCTCCCGAGCGCTTGGATGGTATGGGATGATCCCGCGCCAGCACCTAGGGGAGCGGTTCTGGAGCAGACGCGAGAGCTGGATAAATTCTTGGGCGAAATCGAGCGCCGCGCGTTTCGCATGGCGCAGGTCGCGCTACGCGATCCCGACGACGCCATGGATGCGGTGCAAGACGCGATGTTGAAGCTGGCTCGCAACTACGCCGCGCGACCGAGCGCCGAGTGGCGGCCGCTGTTTTATCGCATTCTGGAAAACGCCATACGCGATCTGCAGAGGCGTCGCAGTGTACGCAAGCGCTTCATGGTATGGCTGCCGGGCCCGAAGGAGGATCCGGACAACGAGGCGCAGGACCCCATGGACACCGTGGCGGATGGTGGAACGCCCGTGCCGGAGCGGTTGATGCAGGATGAGGCCATGCAGAAATTGGAATCATCGCTGCGCCAGCTGCCGGCGCGGCAACGTGAGGCATTCACGCTGCGCAATTTCGAAGGACTGGATGTCGCGCAGACCGCGAGCGCCATGGGCTGCTCCGAGGGCAGCGTCAAGACGCATTATTCGCGCGCGGTGCATACGCTGCGCGAACAACTGGGCGAGGTTTGGTGATGAGCGAAAACACTGTTGACCCGGTAATGGCCCGGCTCGAGGAGCGCAGCCGTCAGCTGTTCGAGAACAGCGTCGCTGGCCTCGACATGGGTACGCGCTCGCGACTCACGCAGGCGCGCCACGCCGCTCTGGCTGCCGCCGCTCGCCGGCGCCCCTGGCTCCTGCGCATGCCCGTGTGGGCATCCGCCGCGGGTGTCACCTGCGCGGCAGTGCTCGGCGTCGCGTTGTGGTTCGGGGGTCCGTTGGGCCCGCACGGCCAGATCTCGGCAGCTGATGCGCAATCGAAGTTCGAGGATCTGGACATTATCGCCGCGAGCGATGAGAGTTCCGGGGATGCGATGGACATGCTTCAAGACGATATCGACTTCTATGCCTGGGCGGACAAGACCGCGAGCAGCGAGCCGACTGCGTAGAAGCCTCAAGGATGCATGGCCGTTGAGTGCGCCAAGGTATTGGTTGGCCCTTGGAGCGGCTCTCTGGGGGCTCGCCGCCATGGCGCAGACGCCGGCTCCGGGACCGCCTTCCGCGCAGCCGCCGCAACCTGCGGGGCGCGCGCCTCCGGCGGCGCAGCGGCCCGCGGACGCGCCGGATGACGAGTTCATCGAGTTTTTGGGAGAGGACGATCACGGAGATTCCGCTTGGTGGGAATTTTTGAAAAAGACGCCGCCGGGAAGTCAGAACCCCGCGCAGTCGCAGAGCCCGAAGCAATGACACGACCATTGCCGCGGATTCTGCTGCTGTGCGCGCTGGTCTTGACGGCGCTCGACGTGAGCGCCCAGCCGCCACCGGCCGAGCCGCCCGGTTCGGCCGAGCCGCCCGGTTCGACCGCGCCCGCCGCGCCCCGCTCGTGGCAATCGCTCTCGCCGCAACAACAGCAACTCCTGCAGAATTTCCAGGGCAAGTGGGACAGTCTGCCGCCGCCGCAGCAACAGGCGCTCGCGAGGGGCAGTCAGCGGTGGATCAACATGACGCCGGAGCAGCGCGAGGGCGCCCAGGAACGCTTCAAACAATGGCGCGCCCTGCCGCCCGAGCAGCGCCAGGTGCTGCGTCAGCGTTGGCAGCAGTTCAAATCGTTGCCGCCCGAACAGCAGCAGCGGGTACGCGAGCAATTCAGGCGCTTTCGGCAGATGCCCGCGGAGCGGCGACAGGAACTGCGCCGACAGTGGCGCCAGATGAGCCCCGAACAACGGCGCGGCGTCATGGGACGGCCGGGGCCGGGCGTGCGGCGCTATCCGCACTGACGGGCGCGTTCGCTGCCCGGTCACACCGCACACAACTCGGAGCGGATCAGAAAGCGCCTGTTGAGCGGCGCCTCGAGCGAGAAGCTCGCCCCGCGCCCCGGCACGACATCCACCGTCCAGCGGGTATGTGCCCAGCGCTTATACTGCTCCCGATCCATCCAGAACTCGCAGCCGGCGATCTCGCCCACCTTCTCGTCCACGCCGCCGAGCTTGAACTCGCCCACCTGAAAGCACATGGGGGCGCTGCCGTCGCAGCACCCCCCCGACAGGTGAAACATGATCGGCCCGTGCGCCGCCTTCAGCTCCTCGATCAACCGGCGCGCCTCCTCCGTGACGTCGACGTGATCGAGCGCCATCAAAAGAAGCCCAGCGCCTTGGTCGAGTAGCTGACCAGCACGTTCTTGGTCTGCTGATAGTGGTCGAGCATCATCTTGTGGGTCTCCCGTCCGATGCCGGATTTCTTGTACCCGCCGAACGCGGCGTGCGCCGGGTAGGCATGGTAGCAATTGGTCCACACCCGTCCCGCCTTGATGCCGCGCCCGAATCGATACGCCGTATTCAGGTCGCGGGTCCAGACGCCGGCGCCCAGTCCGTACAGCGTGTCGTTGGCGATCTCCATCGCCTGCTCCGGCGTATCGAAGGTGGTCACCGAGACCACGGGCCCGAAGATCTCCTCCTGGAACACGCGCATCTTGTTGTGACCCTCGAATACGGTCGGCTTGATGTAGTAGCCGCCGGCCAAGTCGCCCGACTGCTTGTTGGCGACGCCGCCGGTCAGCACCTTCGCGCCTTCCTTCTTGCCGATGTCGAAGTACGACAGAATCTTCTCGTACTGGTCGTTCGAGGCCTGCGCGCCGATCTGCGTGCTCATGTCGTACGGATCGCCCTGGCGGATCTTCTCGACACGCGCGATCGCCTTCTCCATGAATCGATCATAAATGGAGCGCTGCACCAGCGCGCGGGAGGGGCAGGTGCACACCTCGCCCTGATTGAGCGCGAACATCGCAAAACCTTCGAGCGCCTTGTCGACGAAGTCATCGTCGTCGCGCATCACGTCCGCGAAGAAGATGTTCGGCGATTTACCGCCGAGCTCGAGCGTCACGGGGATGATGTTCTCCGAGGCATATTGCATGATGAGACGCCCGGTCGTGGTCTCGCCGGTGAAGGCGATCTTGGCGATGCGCGGGTTGGAGGCCAGCGGTTTGCCCGCCTCCAGTCCGAAGCCGTTGACGATGTTCAGCACGCCCGGCGGGACGATGTCCTGGATGAGCTCCGCGAACACGAGAAGCGACAGCGGCGTCTGCTCGGCGGGCTTGATCACCACGGCGTTGCCGGCCGCGATCGCGGGCGCCAATTTCCAGGCCGCCATCAGAATCGGGAAGTTCCAGGGAATGATCTGTCCCACCACACCGAGCGGCTCGTGATAGTGATAAGCGACCGTGTCGTCATCCAGTTCGCCGAGCGAGCCTTCCTGTGCGCGCACGCAGCTCGCGAAGTAACGAAAGTGATCGACCGCCAGCGGCATGTCCGCAAGATTCGTCTCGCGGATCGGTTTGCCGTTGTCGTAGGTCTCCACGGCGGCGAGAAACGGAAGATATTGCTCCATCCGGTCCGCGATCTTGTTGAGTACGCGGGCCCGCTCGGCCACGGCGGTGCGGCCCCACGCGGGAGCGGCAGCGTGCGCCGCATCGATCGCGCGCTCGACATCCTCGGCCTGCGAGCGGGCGATCTTGCAGATCACCTGCCCCGTGGTCGGCGATATGTTGTCGAAATAGCCGCCCTTGGCGGGGGCGACCCACTGGCCGCCGATGAAATTCTCGTACTTGGCATGAAGCGCAATCTTTCGCTCGAGCGTCCTGATGTGCGATGCAAAAGAAGCACTCTCGGCAATGGTGCCGGAATCTGCGGTGGGGCGGACCTGGGCGGAACTCATGATCCTTCTCCTATATGGGGGTTGATTGGAACAGACGATGGGCGGGCAGGGCCGTAACGGAGTTAGTCATGTATTTTCCCCCGAAATTCCAAACTCGCCGGAATGTCTTGTGCAGCAAACATCGTGCCAGCATCCCATGTTGTGCCTATTCTCGGAACAACGGTAGCCCCTACAATCACTTATCGAATTAACCCGCGTGCGAAAGGCTCGCGCCCCAATCCCCGAGCAGCGGCGGCTCCGCGTCAGCCGGCGTGTCAGATTCGTGACAGGTTTTGCGCGCACACTTGACACACCTACGGCTTCGCGGTTTAACGGTTCAAAGGCTGGGGGACAGAATGGCCGTTGGGAAAAACACGCCGGGCATGCCGGCGCAGGGACATCCATGACCGGCGTCAGGAACGGTCCGCACGCCGATCGGGTGTTCAGGGTCGCCGGATGCAGCGCGCTTGCGGAGACGGCCGCGGATGTCACCGCGACCGTGGATTCATCGTGGCGGCGCTGCCTGCACGAGTTCAATCTGGATCCGGCGCGCGATTATCAGCCGACGGTTCTGGACCGCTCGAGAGTCAAGGACCTGCAGGCGGAGCATCGCGACCTGATCGAGATCGCCCGTGCCGAAATGGATTCGCTGTACGAACAAATCGCGGGCTCCGGCTATGCGCTGCTGCTGGCCGATACCGACGGCGTGATCCTTTGCGAGAAAGTCGACCCGGCGCTGAAGGGCATGTTCACCCACGCGGGCCTGATCATCGGCGCGGAGTGGAGCGAGCAGCGCGAAGGTACCAACGGCATCGGCACCTGCGCCAAGGAGGCGCGTCCCATCACCATTCACCAAACCGATCATTTCCGTTCCCGCCATGTCGGCTTGTCCTGTTCGGCGGCTCCGATCCGCGACTCGAACGGCCGGGTGGTGGCGGTGCTGGACGCCTCCAGCGTCAACACCCACGGCAGCCGCGAATCGAAGATGCACACCGTCGCGCTGGTGGAGACTTCCGCACGGCTGATCGAGAAATGCCTTTTCCTGAGGCGGCATCACGCCGACGCCATGCTCCGGTTTCATTACCGTCCGGAATTCGTCGAGCTGCTGCACGACGGTGCCATTGCGGTCGCGGTCGATGGAACCATCGTCGCGAGCGATGCCACGGGACTGAAGCTTCTCGGTGCCGCCGACCGGAGCGAGCTGGTGGGACGCCCGATCACCGATGTGTTCGATGCGAGCTACGAGGAGCTGGTTTCAGCCGGCATGCCCGGGCGCCGCACCATGCGGGAATTGCGCGACAACCAGTTCGGCCGCCGCTACTACGCAAGTCTGGTCGAGGCCGAGACGCAAACATCGCGCTCGCGGGGCGCGGCCGCGCAAGCCGCACGCACCGTCGTCCACGTCGCTCCCGACGAGGGCGCCACGGCGATGAGCTTGGCGGATCTGGCAGGAGATGATCCGCAGATGTTGAGGAACCTGCGCAACGCGCGAAGGATCGCCGACAGCAACGTGTCCGTGTTGATCTCGGGCCCGACGGGGAGCGGCAAGGAGGCCTTCGCCCGGGCCCTGCACTTCGCCAGCAAGCGGGCGGCTCATGCGTTCGTCGCCATCAATTGCGCAGCGATTCCCGAGACGCTGATCGAAAGCGAACTGTTCGGCTACGCGCCGGGAGCATTCACGGGCGCGCGCCGCGAGGGCATGCGCGGCCGAATCGTTCAGGCCTCGGGGGGCACGCTGTTCCTGGACGAGATCGGCGACATGCCGCTGCTCCTGCAGACCCGGCTCCTGCGGGTGCTCGAGGATCAGGAAGTCACGCCGCTGGGCTCCGAAGCATCGATCAAAGTGAACCTGCGCGTGCTGTGTGCCTCGCACCGAAAGCTCGCGGTTCTTCTCGAGCGCGGGGAATTTCGCGAGGATCTCTACTACCGGTTGAATGGCATCACGCTGGAGCTGCCGCCGCTGGCGGCGCGGCGTGACAAGGAAGCGCTCGTGCGGGGTTGCATCGCGCGCGAATGGGCCGGCATGGGCCCCGCATCCATCGAGAAAATCGCGCTGGACAGACTGCTTGCCCATGAGTGGCCGGGCAATTTTCGCGAACTGCGCAATTCGATCCGCACCGCGCTCGCGCTGTGTTCCGGAGGGGTCATACGTCTCGGCGACCTGCCGCAGGCCATTCGCCAGGGGAAAATCTCGAGGCACTGCGCCGAGGCGGCACCCGCGGGGAGCGCCGGCGGCGCCGCTCAGTGCTCATTGGAGAATGCCGAACGCGAGGTTCTCCTGGGAGTGATCGCGCAGCACCGGTGGAACATGAGCCAAGTGGCCGCGCAACTCGGCATCAGCCGCAACACCCTCTACCGCAAAATCAAGCGTCACGGCATCGTGATTGCCCGCCGCCCCGGCGGCTACTGATGGCCCAACCCCAAACGTGACGCAGGTGGCACTTGCCGGCCGCCGGAGCGCGAATTGGATTCCAGATTGACGCCGCTTCACGAGGCGGGTGCCGGGTGGGGATTTACCATAGCCAGATGGGCATCTTTCCGACCCTGCTTGGCAGTCTTCGCAGCCGCATCCTGGCATTGGTGCTGGGCCTGGTCGCCCTGGTGTTGATGGCGGCGATCGTCGGAATGGAAGTGACGGAACGCGCGGAAACAGAGCGTCAGGTGGGCGCGCAGATACAGATGAATGCTGGTACCGCGCAGGAACTGCTGCGGTTCCGGGATTTGCAGCTGGCGACCGGCGTCGGGACCTTGACCTCGGACGCCGGCTTCCGTGAGGCGGTGAGCTCCGCCGACGCCGTGGCACTGGCCTCCGCGATCGAGAATCAACAGCGGCGCATCACCGCGGATCTGGTCATCGTGCTCTCCCCCAACGGTAGGCCACTCGCCAGCACCTTCAACGGTTCGCTGGCGAAGGCGGAGCGCGACCTCGAGCGGCTGATCGTGAGCGGCGCCGGCCGCGAAGTGCGTCAACTCTACCGGCTGATCGATGGAAGACCCTATCAGCTCGTGATCGCGCCGATTCTCGATCCCGAGCCCATCGGATGGGTTGCCATGGGCTTCGCGCTCGACGAGCGCGCGGCCGAGGCCATGTCCCGGCAATTGGGGGTCGATGTGTCGTTCGTCGCGGCATCGGATCTGCATCCTCTGTTCACCGCCACCTCGGCCCCCGAGGATCAGCGCACGCTCGATTCGGCCATCATGCGAACAGCGCAGGCGAAACCGTTCACCGTCGTGTCCGGATCGGACAAGCTCTTGACCTGGATCGTTCCGATTCAATCCGCCAATGGATCGCTGAGCATGGTGTTCCAGCGCTCGTTGTCGGGCGCATTGCGCCCATACGAGGCCGTCCGCAACTCCATGCTGCTGGTCGGCGGGCTGCTGCTCGCCATCGCCACCGCTCTCGCCGCATGGCTCGCGCGCAGTGCGACCAAGCCGGTCGAAGAATTGACCAAGGCCGCGAAGAGCCTGGAAGCCGGCGACTACGGCGTGGAGGTGCCGTCCTCGGGCACCACCGAGCTGAAGGGCCTCGCCGGCGCGTTCAATGCCATGCGCGCGGCCGTGGCCGATCGCGAGGCGACGATCCGGCATCAGGCCGACCACCATCCATTGACCGGACTGCCGACGCGCGCGCGCGTCAGCTCGATCCTGGAGGAGATCCTGACAAAGGCGCGCACGGGCAACCGGACGGTGACCGTGTGCCTCGCGGAGGTCCAGCAATATCACAGCATCATCGGCTCGTTCGGCCACACAGCCGGCGATCGCGTTTTGCTCGAAGTGGCGCGAAGGCTCAAGGCACACGAGCGCCGAATCGACCACGTCGCGCACATCGGCACCAAGCAGTTCCTGCTCATCCTCGAATCGACCGGGGCCGCGAAAGTGGCTCAGCAAGCCGCCGCCATCGTCGACCGGCTGCACGGCAGCTTCGATTATAAGGAGGTCTCCTTCCAATTGGATTTGCGGGTGGGCGCAGCGGTATTCCCGACCGACGGCTCGGGCGCGGAGGAACTGATGCAACGCGCAGACCTCGCCCTCTACCGGGCCAAGGAAACCGGAACTCCGGTCGGCATCTATATCAAGGGCGATGACAGCAGCCATCGTCATCGACTGTCGATCCTCGGTGAACTGCGCCGGGCGGTCGAGTCGAGCCAGCTCGAACTGCACTATCAGCCGAAAGTGAAGGCGACCGGCGAAGTCGCCGGCTGCGAGGCGCTGGTCAGGTGGCGGCATCCGCAGCACGGGTACATACCGCCGGGCGAATTCATTCCCCACGCCGAGCGCACCGGAGCAATCCGCTCGCTGACCTCGTGGGTGATGGCCACGGCACTCAACGACGCGGCACGCTGGGAGCGTGAAGGGATGTCCGTCGATGTTTCCATCAACGTGTCCCCCGTGGATTTCGCCGATCCCGGATTTGCCGACAACGTCGCGGCGCTCCTTCTGCAGACCGGCGCCAACGCGAGCCGCGTGATACTCGAGGTCACCGAGAGCGGCGCCATGAAGGACATTGCCGCGACGCTCCGCATGATGGAGCAGCTCCGGGTCCTGGGCCTGCGTTTCTCGATCGACGATTTCGGCACCGGTCATTCCTCGCTCGCGCACTTGAAGCGCCTGCCCGTCGATGAGGTGAAGATCGACCGCTCCTTCATCAAGGAACTCGAGGCGCAAGGCGATGACGACGTGATCGTCAGGTCCACCATCAACCTGGGGCACGCACTGCAGCTCAAGGTGGTGGCGGAAGGAGTCGAGCAGGCCTCGAGCTGGGATACGTTGAGACGCCTGGGCTGCGATCTGATCCAGGGGTATTTCGTGTCGAAGGCGATGCCGATCTCGGAATTCACGGCCTGGTCGTTGGCGAGAAATGCCCCGGCTGTGACGACGAAGCCCGAGCCGGAAGCCCGGCTGCACACGGAAGAAGCGCATGGCGACGCTGCCGAGCCGAGGACAGGCCACTCCGCCCTGGCGGATGCCGTCCGGTAGGGCCGGTCTCTCCGATCGCGCTTTGCATCTTCCGGCTGGATCTTTGCCGCAGCGGAAGGATTAGAATTCGGGGAAGGGGCGGTTACTCGCATACGTGGGCCGACTCACCCCGAGCATTCCACTCGAGATACTACGGCCGTATCCATCATGAAAATGATCTCACCCAGGGAATTTCGCAACGCCTTTATTTCCGTATTGAAGGCCGAGGAAAGCAACTTCCGAGCGGCGGTGAGCTTCGAAGCGAAGTCGTTCACGTACTTCATGCGCACCAATATCTTCCCGAAGATTGCCCGACAGCTGGGCTTGTTGGCTTGGAACAAGGACTACTACGCGCTCGACGGGATCTTCTACGAGGAGCGGGGCCGGGACAATGCCGGCAAGTACACGACGTACGCCAAATGGATCTCGGTCGCCCTGGAACACGCCAACAGGCCGAGCAGGACGCACGAAGAGATCAACAAGCTGCAGATGTTCAACGCCCCCCTCAAGGTGTTGATCACGTACGTGGCGGAAGGCGCCGAGGCGGAGGCGCTATTGGGCAAGTACGAGGCGATCATCAAGGATTCGGACATATTCAACGACATCGCCACGCAGCGGAAGCAGCTCGTGATTCTCGGGTCTCCTCAGACCGTTCGGGGATGGCGCTTCTACGTGTACGAGAGCGACGGGTTCGTGCTCATGTTGCCGGCGTGACGGGGCCGGCGCGGACGGATGGCCGACCGGGGAGCCGAGGTCATCATTCCGCAGCCTGCTTGAGTCGCGTCAGCCAAAGCCGGTCACTCTCGAGAAGGTCGACCAAATTGAGCCGCGCGTCCGCTCCGACGATGGTTTTAGACATCTGCTTCGTCGGTTACGGTGATCTCTAGACCACCGATCCATTTCGCCGCGGTGTTGTAAATCCAGCAGGCATCGCATCGAAGGATCGACGCGGAATCCGTCGCGCCGTCAGCCCGCCGCTTTCACCGCTTGAATCAGCTGGCCGACCGCGGCCTGCGCGTCGCCGTACAGCATCCGGGTCTGATCGAGTCCGAACAGCGCGTTGTCGATGCCCGAGAAGCCCTGGCCCTGGCCGCGCTTGATCACGATGACGTTCTTGGCTTTGTCCGCGTTCAGAATGGGCATGCCGTAGATCGGGCTGCCCTTGTTGGTGCGCGCGTCGGGATTGACCACGTCGTTCGCGCCGATGATCAGCGCCACGTCGGCGGTCTCGAATTCGGCATTGATTTCGTCGATGTCCGAAATCAGGTCATAAGGCACTCCGGCTTCGGCCAGCAGCACGTTCATGTGTCCCGGCATACGGCCGGCGACCGGATGGATGGCGAAGCGGACAGTGACGCCGTGGTCGATGAGCAGCTGGCTGAGTTCCCACACCTTGTGCTGGGCTTGCGCGACCGCGAGGCCGTAGCCGGGGACGATGATGACCTTTTGCGAGTAGGCCATCATGACGCCGGCATCGGAGGCCTCGATCGGTTTCTGAGCGCCGCCCGCGGTGGCGCCGCCGCCCGCCGAGGAGGTCTCGCCGAAGTTCGCGAACAGGACATTGCCGAGCGACCGGTTCATGGCCTTCGCCATCAGCTGGGTCAACAACGTACCGGCGGCGCCGACCACGGTGCCCGCGATGATCATGGCCGCGTTGTCGAGGACGAAACCCTCGAAGCCGACGGCGAGGCCGGTCAATGCGTTGTACAGCGAAATCACCACCGGCATGTCGGCGCCGCCGATGGGCAGCGTCATGGCGATGCCCAGGACCAGGGCAGCGGCGAAAAACAGCGAAACGACGGGCAGACCCGCATCCTGTCCCGTGATGATCATCACGCCGAACACCACCGCGGCAAGGAGAAGCAGGCCGTTGACGACCTTCTGGCCGCCAAAGCGCACCGATTTGGTGATCAGTCCCTGAAGCTTGGCGAAGGCGATCAAGCTGCCGCTGAAGGAGACCGAACCGATGAGGCCACCAATGGTGGCGATCGTCAGATGCACCAGGTTCTGCTCGCCGCCGCGATAGAGCTCGACCGCGGCGATCGCGGCGGCCGCGCCGCCGCCCATGCCGTTGTACAGCGCAATCATCTGCGGCATGTCGGTCATGGCGACGCGCTTGCCGCTCACCCAGGCAACGATGCCGCCCACGCCGATCGCGGCAATCACGAGGATGAGGTTGAACTGGGATGCCCCCATGAACGCCAGCGTGGCGAGGGTGGCGAGCAGCATGCCGGCCCCGGCCCAGCGTACGCCGCTCACCGCGGTGACCGGAGAGCTCATGCGTTTCAGGCCGAGAATGAACAGTGCGGCCGCAACGAAGTACGACAGTTGCGTCAATGTTTCAGTCGACACGGAGGGCATTGACTACTCTTCCTTCTTTTTGCCGGGTTCCCTTTTCCTGCCGGCGGTCACGAACATCTTCGAGCATGCGCTCGGTCACCACGTAGCCGCCGACCGCATTGCCCGCGGCAAGCACCACGCCGATGAAGCCGATCACCCGGACGAGCGTCGAGTCGGCGCTTGCCAGCGCCACCATGGCGCCGACCAGCACGATGCCGTGCACGAAATTCGAGCCCGACATCAGCGGGGTGTGCAGGATGACCGGCACGCGCGAGATCACCTCGTAGCCCGTGAACGCGGCCAGCATGAATATGTAAAGCGCAATTACTCCGTCTATCATGCCCCGCCCTCCACGGACTTGCGGGCCGCTTCGTTCTTGATCTCACCGTCGTGAGTCAGAACGGCGCCGGCAAACACCTCATCCTTCCAATCGACGGCGAGCTCGCCCTTGGGCATCGCCGGCTTCAAGAAATTGAACAAGTTGCGCGCGTACATCTCGCTCGCGTGATACGGGAGCGTCGCGGGCAGATTGACGGGACCGATGATGGTGACGCCGCCGTGATCGATGGTCTCGCCCGCGCGGGTCAGCTCGCAGTTGCCGCCCTGTTCGGCGGCGATGTCGACCAGCACCGAGCCGGGCTTCATACGCTCGACGGCGGCGCGGCTCACGATGCGAGGCGCCGCCCGGCCGGGAATCGCCGCCGTGCTGATGACGACATCGCTCGCGGCGATGCGGGCATCGAGGACCTCCTGCTGCTTCGCCTTCTCTTCCTGGGTGAGTTCGCGGGCATAACCGCCGGTCCCCTCGGCAGAGACGCCGGTTTCGACGAATTTCGCGCCGAGGGACTTCACTTGGTCCCTGGTCGCGCTACGTACGTCATACGCTTCGACGACGGCGCCCAGGCGCTTGGCCGTGGCGATGGCCTGCAATCCCGCAACGCCGGCGCCGATCACCAGCACCGAGGCGGGGCGGATGGTGCCTGCGGCGGTGGTCAGCATGGGCAGGAACTTTTTCAGGGCGTTTGCCGCAATCAGCGCCGCCTTGTAGCCGGCGACCGACGGCCTGGGAGGACAGAGCGTCCATCGATTGCGCGCGCGAGATACGCGGCACCAGCTCCATCGCAAAGCTGCTGATGCGCCGTTCTTTCAGCGCCCGCACCAGATCCTGTCGCGCATAGGCCTGCATGAAGCCGGCGACGACCGCGCCTGGTTTGAGGGCATTGACGGTCTCGATGCTGGGAGGCTGAACGCATAGCAGGATATCGGCGCTCGACAGAATGGCGGCTGCGTCGGTCAATTCCGCATCGCCATAGGCGTTATCGGTGAATTGGGCGGCGGTACCCGCGCCTCGCTCGACCAAAACCCGCGCGCCGAGCCCCTTCAGCTTGCCCGCGATCTCGGGAGTGAGCGCCACGCGGGTTTCATTGGCAGCAGCCTCCTTCAGGACGCCCACGACGACAGGCATGCGGTATTTCTCCCCCTCAAAACATTGAATTATGGCACAAGGGTCGTCTATCTTTAGTATGACATGAGTAGGATGATCCGAGACAACATGGGATTGCCCGAAATTAAGGATGACTTGACCGTGGCTGTCACGGGGTATCCACTTTCGCAGCAGATCCTGCGCACCGATGTTTCCGGGATGCCCCTGGAATGGGTCGATTACAAGGAAGCCGCGCGGCTCTATCACACGGACCAAGTGGCCTACACCTGCGGGACTCTGCTGTATCGGCTGTATGGAGGAACGTGCGCCAAGACGGGCGCCCGCACCATCGTCGATGTCAATTCCATCATCGCCACGCTGGGGCATACGGGCAACCCGGGGAACTTGCGGGGCGGCGCCTATACGCCCCCGCTCAACAACCAGACCCTGTTCAAGCGCGATGCGTACCTGTGTCTGTACTGCGGCGCCCGCTTTCCGTACAGCCTCCTGTCGCGCGACCATGTCACGCCCTTCAGCCGCGGCGGCAAGGACACCTGGAGGAATGTCGTGTCGGCCTGCCGCCGATGCAACAACGCAAAGGCGTCGCGCACGCCGGAGCAGGCGGGCATGCAGCTGTTGGCGGTGCCATTCACGCCGACCTACGCGGAATACATCTTCTTGAAGGGGCGCCGCGTGCTCGCGGATCAGATGGAATATCTGGTTGCTCATTTCCCGCGCTCGAGCCCGCTGCACGAACGCATGCAACGCTGGCCGATGTGACCGGCGCCGCTCTCGGCCGCGTGACATTGGACGGCGTCGTCATGGGCGGTACGGCGCCGAACCCGGATGCGCTCCCCGCGCGGGCATCGTTTACCATATCGACGCGAGCTACTTCATCTTTCGGGCCTACCACTCCATGCCGCCCGACATGGTGGATGGGGATGGCAACGCGACGCATGCGCTCTATGGTTTCGCCCGTTTCCTGTCCGACTTCCTGGAGAGCGTGCGGCCCGAGCGGATCGCCGTCGCCTTCGACGAGAGCTTGCGCGGAGAGGCGTCGTTCAGATGCGGTATTTTTCCGGCGTACAAGGCGAATCGTGAGCTGCCGCCGGCCGATCTGAAGCGCCAGTTCGCGCTATGCCGGGAATTTTGCCGTCATCTGGGCGTCGCGGAGTTCGCGAGTTCCGAATACGAGGCGGACGACATCATCGGTACGCTCGCGGTGCGCGCGCGCGCCGCGGGGCTCACCAACGTGGTGGTGTCGCGCGACAAGGATCTGTCCCAGCTCATCCGCCGCGGCGACGTGTATTGGGATTACACCGGCAATGCCCGCTATCACTACCAGGACATCGGCGCGCGCTTCGGCGCAGCGCCCGAATCGATCGCCGACTTTCTGGCGCTTACGGGTGATGCGGTGGACAACATTCCCGGGGTGCCCGGCGTCGGCAAGAAAACCGCCGCGGAGTTATTCGCTCATTTCGGCTCCCTCGACGAGCTATATGCCAACCTCGAGCGCATCGCGACCCTCAAGTTGCGCGGCGCCGCGACCCTCGCAGCGAAGCTCCTTGCACACAAGGAGGCGGCCTATCTGGCCAGGCGGCTCACGGGCATCGTCTGCGACATGCCGCTTCAAGCGACTCCCGAGGATTTGAGGCGAGGGATCCCCGATGGTGAGGCTCTGCATGCGTTTTTCGATGCCCACGGATTCGGCAACATCCTGCGCCAGCAGGCACGGCGCATCCTCAGCGGCCAACCGCGCTAACGCCGCGGTGGCGCCCGGCGGCCGCATCGAACGAAGGAACAGGGGACTCACATGGCAATGCTGATCCTAGGTCTTGCGATCTTTCTCGGGCTGCACTCGATCGCGTTCGCTGCGCCGGGTTTACGGGCACGCGCGGTCGCCAAGCTCGGCGAAGGCGGATGGAAGGGGCTGTACGCGGTCGTATCGATCATAGGCTTCGTGCTGCTGGTGCGCGGCTTCTCAGAGGCTCGGGTATCTTCACTGGTGCTCTACGCGCCGCCCACCTGGATGCGCCATGTCACTTTCCTGCTCATGCTGCCGGTCTTTCCGCTGATCCTCGCGGCGTATTTTCCCGGCCGTATCAAGGCGGCGATGAAGCACCCGATGCTGGCCGCAGTGAAGTTCTGGGCGCTCGCGCACCTGCTATCGAACGGCAGCTTGGCGGACGTGCTCCTGTTCGGCGGATTTCTGGCCTGGGCGGTGCTCGATCGAATCTCCCTCAAGCGCCGGCCGCCGCCACGGATTGCCACCGCGCCGGCGCGGCCGTTCAACGACGTGCTGGCCGTCGTGGCGGGTCTCGGGTTCTATGTGTTGTTCATCGCATGGGCGCACGCGCGGCTGTTCGGCGTCTCGCCGCTTGGGTAGCGGCGCGCAGGCTGGCGCTGGTCAGGGTAGCGCCGGGCTGCCGACCTACGCCGACGTTCAGACCGCCGCGCGGCGGTTGAAGGGGCATGCCCACCGCACACCGGTCCTGACCTCGCACGGCGTGGACGAGGAGCTGGGCGCATCCGTGTTTTTCAAATGCGAGAACTTCCAGCGCACGGGCGCGTTCAAATTTCGGGGCGCGTTCAATGCGCTGTCCCGTCTGCCCGCCGAATCGCGCGCCCGCGGGGTGATTGCGTTCTCCTCGGGCAATCACGCGCAAGCCGTGGCGCTCGCGGCGCGCATGCTCGGCATCGAGGCCACCATCGTCATGCCTGCGGACGCGCCGGCCTCCAAACTCGCGGCGACGCGCGGGTACGGCGGCCGCGTCGTCATCTACGACCGGTATCGGGAAAACCGCCAGGAAATCGCCGACGCGCTCGCCCGGAAGACCGGCGCACCGATCATTCCGCCTTACGACCATGCCGATGTCGTCGCGGGACAAGGGACGGCCGCCGCGGAGCTTCTCGAGGAAGTCGGTCCGCTCGACAGCCTGTTCGTCTGCCTGGGCGGCGGCGGCTTGCTTGCCGGCTCGCTGCTGGCGGCGAAAGCGCTCGCGCCTGCCTGCAAGGTATACGGAGTCGAGCCCGAGGCCGGCAACGACGGCCAGCGGTCCCTCCGCCGGGGAGCGATCGTGAGCATCGAGGTACCGAAGACCATCGCCGACGGCGCCCAGACGCAAAGCCTGGGAAAAATCACCTTCGAGATCATTCGGCGCGACGCAGCGGACATTTTCACCGCCGCCGACGCCGAGCTCGTCGAGTGCATGCGCCTGCTCGCCAATCGCCTGAAGATCGTGGTCGAGCCGACAGGCTGTCTCGGTTTTGCCGCGCTCAGGGGCCGTGCCGCGGAGTTCACCCGGCAGCGGGTGGGCGTGATCCTCAGTGGAGGCAACGTCGACGCCGAGCGCTACGGAGCGCTGCTCTGCGGCGCCGGCCCGTCCCTCGTTGCCCCCGCGCCCGGCCTCTAGCTAGGCCCGGGGCCCAAGGCGCATGACGCCGACCGGCTTGTCCGCGTCGAAGAAGGCCTTCACGAACTTCACCGCCTTGGGCTGCAAGCGAAGCGCGTCCGCGTTGCTCACGCCGCCCGGCAGCACCCAACGCCTCGTAGTCTTCGGGATCCGCCTCATCCAGCGATTGATCCACGGCGACCTGATCCAGCCCAAAGGCAGAGGACCCGTGAACCGGCCTGCCGCGCCGCCGCTATACTGACCGCATCGTCAGGGGCGAAAGCGATCCCCATTCATCATCGGCGGCAATACAGTGAAAGTCCTCCTTATGACGGCCGCGGCGGCGGGGATCCTCGCCGCGGTCGCCTTCGTCGGTAGCGGTTATCTCCACACCCGCCGCGCCGAGCGCAATGCGGATCGTGAGCGGGCGGCGGTCCATGCGATGACCCAGCAGGATCTGGCCGCCGCGATTGCCCGCTGCGATGCAGTGCCCGGCGGCGATACACCGCGGGATGCCGCGTCGCGTCGCGATGCGGCTTATTGCGAGGAGGTGGCGCGGGAGATGGACAACCGGCCGCTCGAGATCGTGGAGCACAAGCTTGCCGCGCCGGCGCTTCCCGTGACCGCGCCGCGCTGATCGACAACGCTCAGGCCTGCTTCAAACGACCACGCCGAAAATCGGCGATGATCTCGCGCGCCGCGTTGTGGCCGGGCGCCCCGGTCACACCGCCGCCCGGATGGGTGCCCGAGCCGCACATGTACAGGCCTGCGAGCGGTCCGCGGTAGTCGGCGTGTCCCAGCATCGGTCGTGCGGAGAACAATTGATCGAGACTCAACGCGCCGTGAAAGATATCGCCGCCGATGAGGCCGAATGTGCGCTCGAGGTCCAGCGGACTCAAGATTTGCCGTCCGAGGACCGAGGCCCGGAAATTGGGGGCATGGCTGTCGACGAGGTCGATCATGAGGTCGGCCACGTCGTCCCGATGGTCGTCCCAGGACGCGCCGTTCGGCAGCAGCGGCGCGACGTGCTGGCAGAAAAGGCTCGCGACATGACGGCCCGGCGGCGCGAGGCTGTCATCGAGCGTCGAAGGAATCAGCATTTCGACGATGGGCCGCTTCGACCAGCCGCCGGCCTTGGCGTCCAGATAGGCCTGGTCCATGTAGGCGAGGCTCGGCGCCATGATGATCCCGGCGGTATGATGCTCGGCCAGCGTGCGGCCCGGCAGCGCCGTGAAATCCGGAAGCTCCGACAGGGCGACATTCATGCGGAACGTGCCTGAGCCGCATCGCCACCGGGCGATGCGCTCGCGGAAATCTTCATCCAATACGGAAGGGTCGATCAAGCGGCCGTAGAGGAGCTTGGGATTCAAATTGGAAACGACGCTGCGCGCGCGCAGCATCTCGCCGTTCTCGGTCACGACACCGACCGCACGGCCCGACTCCACCACCACTTCCCGGACCGGGCTCGACAGGCGGATATCGACGCCGCGCTCGAGAGCGGCCTTGGCCATCGCCTGGGTGATTGCGCCCATGCCGCCGATGGCGTGGCCCCAGGCGCCCTTCTTGCCGTTGACCTCGCCGAACACGTGATGCAGCAGCACATACGCCGAGCCGGGCGTGTAGGGACTGGCGTAATTGCCGACGATGCCGTCGAAGCCGTAAGCGGCCTTGATGGGCGCGCTCTCGAACCAGCCGTCGAGATAATCGCCCGCCGACTGCACGAACAGGCCGAGAAGCTCGCGCCGCATGGGCATGTCGAGCCTCGAGATGCGCCGGCCGACACGCGCACCGCGCACGAGCTCGGGGATGGACTCGATCCAACCCGCCGCCGTGACGTTCGGCGGCGTCTCGAGCACCATGTCGCGCAGAACGTCGGCGATCACATCGAGACGCTCTCCGTAGGCGGCCAGACGCGACGCGTCGCGCGCCGAGAACTTCGCCACCTCGTCTTCGGTTTTGCCGCCTCCGACCTTCAAATATTGCGCATCGTCCAGCGGCAGAAAGTTGGAGATTTTGCGCTCCACCACGCGCAGCCCGTGGCGCGCGAGTTCGAGGTCGCGAATCACCTTGGGATTGAGTAGCGACACCGTGTACGAGGCCACTGAATTGCGGAATCCCGGATGAAACTCCTCGGTGACCGCCGCGCCGCCGACCACGGCGCGACGCTCGAGCACGGTCACCTTGAGGCCCGCCGCCGCGAGGTAGGCGGCACACGTGAGGCCGTTGTGGCCGCCGCCGATGATTACCGCATCGCGAGATGAGGGCTCAGCCACGCGTCGGAGACCTCGCGCCGCTCGTCCTCGCGCCGACCGCCTTCGCGCGCTGGGTGAGCAGACGCGGGAACGCTCCGTTACAAAGGGCATTGACCCAGTCCTCGCAAAGCGCGATCGCCTCGCGCGGCTTGAAGTTCGCCGGGCTCAGGCTCAATTCGACCCACAGGCCGTCGAGCAGGGCGGACAGCGCGATGGCAGCGTGGCGAAGCTTGAAAGGCGGAGCCGCTCCGGAATCGGCCAGCTGCCCGAGCATGGATTCGAGGATCGACCGGTACTTGCCGTAGGTCTTGTCGTGTATGGCGCGGATCTCGGGCGAGTGCGCCACCATGCTCCAGAACACCAACCATACGTTGAACAGCTGCGGATCGAGCAGCTCGGGTGCGAACGAAGCTCGAAAAAATCCGCTCAAACGATCGCGCGGCGACACGGCCTTGTTGTCGGCCTGTGCACGGATGGAATCCTGCAACGACAGCGCCAGCGTCTCGTAGGCCACCGCCACGAGCCCGGACTTGCTCGGGAAATGATGATTGATCAATCCAATCGACACGCCGGCGGCGGCACTGATCCGGCGCACCGACACGCCCTCGTGTCCGTACTCCTTCAGGCAGCGCAGTGTCGCTTCCACGAGCGCCTCGCGGCGGACGGCGGGCGTGGCTCGACGAAACTTAGGTACCGCACGCTTGGTCGCCATGGCTGCCCCCTGTTTATCCTTGTTTTCGCCCAAGCGTCGTGAGCCGCTGTGGTCCTTCGGCGTCTTTTATATCACGACGGCCCGGAGCGGAGTTTCCACGTCATACCGGAAAGTCGCGGCTGTACGGGACATCCGTCGGCGTCGAATCGAACTCCCGGGCGTAGCGATGGCCGCTGTGCACCGCATGCACGATTGCTCCGGGAGCGTGACAGTCGCCGATACATGTCACGGTTGAGATACCCGCTTTTCTCACATCCGGCGCACGTGCCGTGAGTGCGAGATACAAATCGTCGTGCGGCTTGCGTATGCCGACCAGCACCAGCGATCTACACGGCATGCGCGTTTCGGTTCCCGTGTAGACGTTCGCGATCGAGACCGACTCGCCGTCGAAAGCGGTCACCCGCTTCAAGGTATGGATCGGCACTCCCGCCTTGGAGAGCGCCCGGTGTACCAGCGGTAATTCGTTGGTCATGAAGGTCCAAGCCGATGCGTTGCCGGCCGTGGTCACGTAGGTGACGCCGCCGCTTTGTCCCGCCAACTGTTCGGCGATGGCACCCGCCAGATAGTAGTTGTCGAAGTCGAACACCACGACCGGACCTTCCGGCGTGACGCCCGCCGCGATATCGTCCGGCGTGTATACGGCCGGCCCGGCCAGCTCTCCGACCGGAAACTCCAGCGTCGAAAAGAGCATCCGGGTCCAGCGCGCACCGGTCGCGACGACGACATGCTGGTGCTCCAATCCCAGAATGTCCTCGACCTCGAGCTCGCTGCCCGGATAGAGATTGACGTTGGGGCGCTCTCGAAGCTGCCCGAGCCGCCAATCGACCACGCGTCCCCACGCGGAGAGGCCGGGAAGACGGCGCTCGAATCGCAACCGGCCGCCGAACTCCGTCGCCGCGTCCGCCAGCGTCACCTGGTAGCCGCGGCGGGCGAGCGTCACCGCGCAGTCGAGCCCGGCGGGACCGGCGCCGACGATCAAGATCGACGAGTCGCTCACCGGGGGCACGAACTTCTCCGGATGCCAGTTGCGCCGCCACTCCTCGCCCGCGGTGGGATTCTGCGTGCAGCGAACGGGCACCCCGTCGTGCCAGCTCGAGATGCAGATGTTGCATCCGATGCATTCGCGTATCTCGTGCTCCCGTCCCTCGTTGATTTTCCTGGGCAGGAACGGGTCGGCGATGGAAGGCCGCGCGCCTCCGATCAGATCCAGGATGCCGCGCCTGATCTGCGAGACCATCACGTCGGGCGAGGTGAATCGGCCGACGCCGACCACCGGCTTTCCGGTGAGTCGCTTCACGAAATCGATCACCGGCTCGTGACTGCCTTCGGGCGCGAAACGCGACGGTGCGCAGTCCGTGGGGCTCGAATCCATTTTCACGTCCCAGAGATCCGTCGAGTCGGACAGAAGACTCACGACCTCGTGGGCTTCCGATGGCTGGTCGCGGCCGGGCCTTGCGCGCAGCTCCTCCAGGCTGATGCGCAGCGCCACGGCGCAACGATGGCCGACGGCGTCGCGCGTCACGTCGAGCAGCTCCCGCACCAGACGCACCCGGTTCTCGATGCTGCCGCCGTAGGCGTCGGTCCGGTGATTGTATTCAGGCAACAGGAACTCGTAGGGGAGATACCCCATGCCTGCGTAGACATACACGATGTCGAACCCCGCCTGCATCGCCCGCTTGGCGCCGGCGGCCTGCCACTTGAGCAGATCCGCGATGTCCTTCGCATCCATGCGCCGCGGGCGCAGGTTCCCCATGAAGCCGATGTGGGTGGACATCCAGGGCATGCCGGAGGGCGACAGCGGCGCGATGCGGCTGGTCCGGTTCAGCGTGCATGCACCGCCATGCCAGAGCTCGATGCCCGCGAGGGCCCCGTGGCGATGCACCTCCTCGGTCATCAGGGCGTGGGAGCGTATGTCCTTGTCGTCCCACAGCATGGCGAACGGCAGCGGCGAATCATCCGAGCTCGGGTGCATCGACACGGCGCCCGTGCAGACGACTCCCCAGCCGCCCTCGGCCTTGGTGCCGCGGAAGCCGGCACGCACGTGGGGCAGCGCATTGGTCATGCCGCTGGCATGCGGCACTTGATAGAAGCGGTTGGGAGCGGTCACCGGACCGATGCGTACCGGCTCGAACAAGATGTCGAAGCGCTGATTGCGCGCCATGGCGGCTCTCCGTTATCCGCTGTGAGGAGGCCGCCGAGAGTAATTGATCGATCGTATAGTAGCAACCGGGCTGCCCCCCGGCCCCCCGGCCGGGGGGCGACCGCCCGCGGTCAACCGCGTGTGGTCAGGCCGCGCGATATTCCCGAAAGCCGATTCCGAGCGCGTTCGCGACGGCTTCGTGCGTCAGCTGGCCGGCGTGCACGTTAAGCCCGTTTGCGAGCCCCGAGTCTTTGGCGAGGGCGCCCTTCCAGCCGAGATCGGCGAGCGCCTTGACGTACGGCAGCGTGGCATTGGTCAGCGCGAAGGTGGACGTTCGCGGCACCGCTCCCGGCATGTTGGTGACGCAGTAGTGAATCACGCCGTCGAGCACGAAGGTGGGCTCGGCGTGCGTGGTGGGGCGGCTGGTCTCGAAGCAGCCGCCTTGATCGATCGCGATGTCGACGAGCACCGCACCCTGCTTCATGGTCTTGACCATCGCGCGGGTGACGAGCTTCGGCGCCGCAGCGCCTGCGATGAGCACGGCACCGATCACGAGATCCGCATCGCGGACCAGTTCCTCGATGGCATGCGCGGTGGAATACACCGTCTTCAACTGGCTGCCGAAAATCGATGACAGCTCGCGCAGCCGCTTCACCGAGCGGTCGACCACCGTCACATCGGCGCGCAGGCCGACGGCCATCTCGGCCGCGTGCGTGCCGGACACTCCGCCGCCCAGGATCACGACCTTCGCCGGAGAAACGCCGGGCACGCCGCCGAGCAACACGCCGAATCCGCCGTTGGCCTTCTGCAGGCAGTTGGCGCCCACCTGAACGGACATGCGACCCGCCACCTCGCTCATCGGCGTGAGCAGCGGAAGCGACCCGTCGGATGCGGTCACCGTCTCATACGCGATGGCGGTCGATCCGGAAGCCATCAAGGCGTCGGCTTGTTCCTTGTCGGCGGCCAGATGCAGATACGTGAAAAGCGTCTGCCCGGAGCGCAGCATGCGGCACTCGGCCAGCTGCGGCTCCTTCACCTTCACGACCAGATCCGCCGCCGCGAATATATCGGAGGCGCGGGTGGCGATGGTGGCGCCCGCCGCCTGGTAATGCGAATCCTCGAAGCCGATGCCCGCTCCGGCGCCGGTCTGCACCACGACTTGGTGCCCAGCGTCGACCAGCTCGCGCACGCCGGCGGGAACCAGTCCCACCCGATACTCATGGACCTTGATTTCCTTGGGTACGCCGATTTTCATGGATCGCTCCGCGGGGATGAGTTTTGAGGCGTATCAGGGTACTCCCGCCTGAAGCCGGAATTTTGCAAAAACTCCGCCGAATTAGGGCAAAGGCGACAGAAAAGTTCTTATAATGATCTGATGGCGCAATAATATTGCGCGACTGGGCCGGGTGGATCAACCGCGCGGAGACGTTGACGATGAAACTGGACCGCTACGATCGCGCCATCGTGCAGGCTTTGCAGCTCGATGGCCGCATGACCAACAGTCAGCTCGCGGACAAGGTGAGCCTGTCCGAGTCGGCATGCCTGCGCAGGGTGCGGGCGTTGGAGGAGGCCGGCTTCATCGAGGGATACACGGCGCTCATCAGTCAGCAAAAGGCGGGATGCCCCGTCAACGTGTTCGTGAACATCACGCTCGACCGCCAGGAGCAGGCGTACTTGCATGCCTTCGAGGAGGCGGCACGCAAGGTGCCGGAGGTCATGGAGTGCTATCTCATGTCCGGCGAGTACGATTATCTATTGCGCGTGGTGCTCGCGGACACCGCCGATTTCGAGCGCCTGCACAGTCAGCATCTCACCCGGCTGCCGCACGTGGCGCGGGTGCAGTCGAGCTTCGCGCTGCGCACGGTGCAGAAATCGCGCGAACTGCCGGTGCGCTGAGGCGCAATCCGTCTCCGCTCATGATTTGGGCTTGAGATTCAGCGAGAAGGCCACCTTCACCGCATCGCCCACCGAGTCGGTGCTCTTCAAGTCGCCGTGCCCTACGCCGAAATCCAGGCGTTTCAGCTGCGCGGTCCCGGAAAGGCTCGCACCCGTCGCGCTCGGCAAGAATTTGAACGCTATGGCGACATCCTTGGTGACTCCGTGCAGCGTCAACGATCCCTGCGCCGTGTAGCCGGAGTCGGTCTTGGCAACGCTCTTCGTCACATAGTGCGCGGTCGGAAAATGCGCCACGTCGAACAGGTCGGCGCCGTGCATGGTGCCGTCGCGATCCGTGTCGCCCGAATCCTCGGAGGCCATGTCGATGAGCACGTCGAAGTGCGCGTTGGCCAGGGCGTCCGGCGAGAAATCGACGGCGGCCGAAAACTTGTGGAAAACGCCCTTGAACTCCGCGCCGGCCTGCAGGCCGGTGAATTCGAGATGGCTCGTTGCCGGGTCCGCCGTGAAGCTTCCGGACGGCGCCGCGGCGAGCGGCGTTGCGGCGGCGAGCAGGGCGGCGGCGAAAGCCGCCGCAATCATCGTTGGTCTCATCGCTGGATCCTCATCAAAGTGGCCGCCGCGGCTCAGCGCTGCCGGGCGAAGGGGAGCATCCTCACCAGCACATCGTCGCGGTCCCAGAAGTGGTGCTTGAGCGCCGCCAGTATATGCAACACCGCAAGGGTGAACAGCACGCCGCTCAATACATCGTGCGTGGAGCGCAGGAGGTTGAAAGCGGCTTCATTCTTGCCGATCAGGTTCGGCCAGGTGAACAGGCCGAACCAGCTGACCGAGTAGTTCTTCGCGGAGGACATCATCCAACCCGTCAGCGGCATGGCGAACAGCAGCACGTAGAACGACACGTGCGAGGCTCGAGCCGCCCAGCGCTCGAGCGGGCGCATCTTGGAAGGCAACGGCGGCGCAGGATGCCAAAGCCGCCACGCGAGACGCAGTATCGCGAGCATCAGGATGGTCATTCCCACGCTCTTGTGACGCGCGAGGATACCCAGCTTGTGCACGCCGACCGGCAGGTGCTCCTGCATTCGTCCAAGCACGAATTGGATCACGATCAACGCGGCGATCACCCAGTGAAAAAATTGCGCCGGCACGCCGTAGCGTGCCGGCTGGGTTCGAGTTGGCATAGATAGGCTCCGCGTGCACACTGCACGCAATCGAGTTTATCAAGAGAGCGCAATGCGCACCGTCGTGAAACGACAGGGCACGGTGATTCTTTGTCTGGTGTTGGCCGCCTGCGGCGCGCCGCCGCCCAGACCGTCCGCCCCGGCAGCCGAGCCCCAGCCGGCCGCGCCCACGCCGAGCGGAACCGCCCCGGCTGCCGGGGGTCGCTATCGCATCGACCCCGACCAATCGGAGTTGCGCGTGCTCGTCTATCGCGCCGGGGCCATGGCTTCTCTGGGGCACAACCACGTGATCTCCACCCAAGGGCTGCAGGGATGGGCGACTTTCGATGGAAACGCATCGGCCGCGGCGTTTGCCTTGACCGTGCCCGTGGCGGACTTCGTGATCGACGATCCCAAGCGTCGGACGGAGGAAGGCGCGGATTTCGCCGACAGCGTCACGGAAGAGGCGAGGTCGGGCACGGCGCACAACATGCTCGGGCCCGCGGTGTTGAATGCGGCGGATTTCCCCGCGCTCACGATCAGAAGCGTCTCGGTGACCGCCGGTCCCGGCTCCTTGCAGGCTCGCGTGGCGCTCGAGGTGGCCGGGCATGCCTCGATGCTCGTCGTACCCTTCCTGCTCGAGACCTCGCCTCACCGTCTCGTCGCGCACGGCGAGCTCGCCCTGCGCCAGTCGTCCATCGGACTGACGCCGTTCAGCGTGTTTCTCGGGGCCCTGAAGGTTCAGGACGAGCTGCGGGTGAAATTCAAGTTGGTCGCGGTCCGGGGCGGGGCGTGAAGCTCAACGGTTCGGGCGGATATCTTCGCGTGGCGGACCAGGATCTCACCCGCTGAGATGGGCAGCGTGAAGCGTCGCGGGCCGGCGCTGCCGGGGTTCACGAACAGTACGCTGCCGCGTTGTTCGACCCGCGGCTTGTGGGAGTGCCCCGCCACGACCGCGCGAATGCCCGTCGCTGAGGGATCGATGCGAAGTTGCGCGAGGTCGTGGAGGACGTAGACCTGACAATCGCCCACCCGCATGAGCTCGGTGTCGTTGAGCGCCTCGGCCCATGCGCCGCCGTCGTTGTTGCCTCTGACGGCCGTCACCGGCGCGATGGTCTGCAACTCGGCCAGAATCTGCGGATTGCCGATGTCGCCGGCATGAATGATGACGTTGCTGCCCGACAGGAATGCTTTCGCCTCCGGGCGGAGAAGGCCATGGGTGTCCGAGATGAGGCCGATGCGGATCATGAGGGGAGCTGCGCGCCGCCGTCACATCTCCCGATCCGGCATCAACAGGATCGGCGTGCCCTCCGGCGCCGTCAGCATCGCGGCGCAGAGCTGACGCAGCGGCCTCGGCACCGGCGTCGACGGCGATACTCCCGCGTCGGCGAGCCGCTGCAAGGCGCTGTCAATGTCGCCCGCGTCGAACACCAGAGTGGCAAGCGGCAAATTCGCGGGCTTGTAGAGCCCCACGTCGATGGAGTCGCTGGTGCACGAGACGTGCGGCAGCGGTGAGTCGAGCTCGTCCATTCCCACGAAGCCGAGCTTCTCCCAGTATTGCTTTGCGTCCTCCATGGCCGGGGAGGGCAGCGCTATTTCCGAGAAATAACCGCAGAGCGAGGTCTTGGTGGCGTCACGCTTGGTCGGGCTGAAGGTGCGCGCCTCGACCATCCGCACGCGGTGTCCGGACGGATCCAGCCAGCCGAGCTCGTTGAAGACATCGTTGCCGAGACGCCGCACTTCGAATTGCACGCCGGACCGCTCGAGCGTCGCGAGGTGCCGGAGCAGGTGCGGCTTCACGAAGGTGAGCACCGGCTCGTCCTCGGCAAGCCGATGCAGCCCCAGATGAATCCTGCCGTCCGTCACCACGGCATAGGGATGAGGCCAGGTCTCTCCGACCTCGGCCTGGGAGAATCCCAGCTTCACGTAGAAGTCGAGCGACGCCCGGATATCCGGGGTCGGAATGGAGTATTCGAGAAAGCGCCCGAGCACGGCGATCGATTTCAGCGGCAGGCGCCGTGTCGCAACGGGGCGGCGCTCAGCTCACGCCGCCCACGCACACGTACTTGATCTCCGTGTAATCGAGAATGCCGTACTTCGAGCCCTCGCGGCCGGTGCCCGATTCCTTCACGCCGCCGAACGGCGCGACCTCGGTGGATATGATGCCGGTATTGAGCCCCACGATCCCGTATTCGATGGCCTCCGACACACGCCAGCTGCGCGCAAGATCGCGGGTGTACAGGTAGGCCGCGAGGCCGAACTCCGTATCGTTGGCCATTTTGATGGCCTCCGCCTCGGTCTTGAACTTGAACAACGGCGCCACCGGCCCGAAGGTTTCCTCGCGGGCCACCAACATTTTTGGTGTCACGCCGGTGAGGATCGTGGGCTCGTAGAAAGTGCCTCCGAGCGCGTGACGCTTGCCTCCAGCGAGCACCTTGGCGCCCTTGGCGAGCGCATCCGCCACATGCTCCTCCACCTTGGCGATGGCCTTCTCGTCGATCAGCGGGCCCTGCTCGGTCGCGCCCTTCAGCCCATCGCCGACCCGGAGCTTCGCGACCGCGGCCGAGAGCTTGCGCGCGAATTCGTCGTAGACGCCTTCTTGGACCAGCAGACGGTTCGCGCACACGCAAGTCTGCCCCGTATTCCGGTACTTGCTGGCAATGGCGCCTTGTACGGCCGCATCGAGGTCTGCATCGTCGAACACGATGAAGGGTGCGTTGCCGCCGAGCTCGAGGGAGAGCTTCTTGACCGTTCCCGCGCATTGCACCATCAATTTCTTGCCGACTTCGGTCGACCCCGTGAAAGTGACCTTGCGCACCGCGGGATTGGTCGTCATTTCCCCGCCGATCGCGGAGGCCGAGCCCGTGACCACGTTGAACACGCCGGCCGGGACGCCCGCGCGCACCGCGAGCTCCGCGAGCGCCAACGCGGACAGCGGCGTTTGCGTCGCAGGCTTCAACACCATGGTGCAGCCCGCCGCGAGCGCAGGCCCCGCTTTGCGGGTGATCATCGCCGACGGGAAATTCCACGGGGTGATGGCGGCCACGACGCCGACGGGCTGGCGCAGCACGAGAATCCGCTTATCGGCCTGGTGGCCGGGAATCACGTCGCCATACAGGCGCTTGCCCTCTTCGGCGAACCACTCGATGAACGAGGCCGCATAGGCGATTTCGCCCTTGGATTCGGCGAGCGGCTTGCCCTGTTCGGCGGTCATGAGGGTCGCGAGGTCCGCCTCGTTCTGGACGATGAGGTCGAACCAACGGCGCAGGATTCCCGCCCGGTCCTTCGCGGTCCTGGCGGCCCACGCCGGCAGCGCCGCGGAAGCGGCCGCGATCGCGCGCTTGGTCTCCGCGCTTCCCATGTTCGGAATGACGCCGAGCTTGTCGCCGGAGGCGGGGTTGTTCACCGCCAGGGTTCCACCGCTGTCGGCCGAGACCCATTCGCCGCCGATCAGAGCTTGCTGGCGGAACAGCGCCTTGTCCTTGAGATTCAAGGGATCGTGGCTTAAGTGAGGTCGTTCCGCGGTCAACTCGGTGGAATGTGCCATGGCGATCGGTCCTGGAAAGTTGATGTTGAGTGAGTGGGATTGCGTGAGCGGGCCCAAAAGGATAGCGCCCTCCTGCGGTGGCGCTCAACTTAAGGCGGCGGCTCAGCGCTCGAGTATGGCGGTCACGCCCATGCCGCCCGCCGTGCAGATCGAAATCAGCCCGCGTTTCGCCTTGCGCTCGTCCAAAATCTTGGCGAGCGTCGCCACGATGCGGCTGCCGGTCGCCGCGAACGGGTGCCCGATGGCGAGACTGCCGCCCTTCACGTTGAGCTTGGATCGATCGATGACCCCGAGCGGCGCGGAAAGTCCCAACCTGTCCCGGCAGAACGCCGGATCGTTCCAGGCCTTGAGGGTGCAAAGCACCTGACCCGCGAAAGCTTCGTGAATCTCGTAGAAGTCGAAATCCTGCAAAGTCAGGCCGGCATCCTTCAGCATGCGCGGTACGGCGTAGGCCGGAGCCATCAGCAACCCCTCCTTTTTTTCGACGTAGTCGACGGCGGCCACCTTGGCGTAGGCGAGATAGGCGAGCACGGGAAGATTGCGCTCCCGCGCCCAATCTTCCGACGCCAGCAGCACGGCCGACGCGCCGTCCGTCATGGGCGTGGAATTGCCGGCGGTCAAGGTGCCGGCGCCCGATGCGTCGAATACCGGCCGAAGCTTCGCCAGCTTGTCGAGGCTGGTGTCTGCGCGGATGTTGTTGTCCTGGGACAGCCCCAGATAATCGCGCACCAGATCCTTGTAGAATCCTTGCGCGTACGCGGC
The DNA here is from genome assembly GCA_963730565.1 of uncultured Gammaproteobacteria bacterium. Classification (GTDB taxonomy): domain Bacteria; phylum Pseudomonadota; class Gammaproteobacteria; order Steroidobacterales; family Steroidobacteraceae; genus Bog-1198. The sequence continues at coordinate 156,584 of CAVSSU010000026.1, read as the reverse complement.
AGCGGCTTTCTGATGGCTCTCCAGCGCGAGCTCGTCCTGTGCCACGCGGCCGATGCCCCAGGTCTTGACCATGAGCTCGGTGCTCTCGCCCATGGACAGGCCGGTCCGGGGCTCGGCGGTTCCGGGCAGCACGGGTCGAAAATGCCGCAGGCGCAGTCCGAGCCAGGGGCCGGCACGCTCCCCGGCGGTCTTTCCCCGGAAGCTCTTGAGTAGGAGCTGCTGGAAGGCCTTGGGATACACGACCGGCGGATCGCTCACCGTGTCGACGCCGGCGGCGATGGCGCTGTCGATCTGCCCGAGCGCGATTTTGTTGCCCAACGCGATGGCGGCCTCCAGACTCGTGCCACAAGCCCGCTGCAGGTCCAGTCCGGGGGTTTCGGCCGCGAGGCCCGAGCCGAGCACGGATTCGCGCGTGAGGTTCCATTGACTGGAGTGCTTCATGACGGCGCCCGCCGCGACCTCGTCGATTCGCAGACCGTTCAAGCCATAGCGTTCCACGACGCCCCGCAAGGCGGCCGTGAGCATCTCCTGATTCCCCACCTCCGCATACGCGCCGTTGCCGCGGGCGAAGGGGATCCGCACGCCGCCGATCACGGCAACTCGCCGGACTGCACTTCCCACCAGCATATGAAACCTCCTGACTTCCCTGAAGCGTCCGAGCTCGAGGCACGGGCGTCAACTCGGATTATGACTCCAAGGGGACGGCTATAATCGATCGATGACGCGATTTTTGCTTGGGGGCCTCGCCGCCGCCGCTTTCTACCTCACGGCCTGCGGCTCCGCCCCGCCGCCGCCGCCCCCAACGCCTGCACTCTCGCGGACGCCGTCGGAACAGCTGCGAGTTCTCGTCGATCGATATTGGGACGACTATCGGCTACTCAACCCGCGCCCGATGCCGCAGGGGGCGGCCGTGCGCTTCGACTCGGGAGGCGGGCTCGACATCTCGGCGCAGTTCCTGGCCGACTCGTTGTCGCTGGAGCGCCGCTACCTCGCGGACGTGTCGGCGTTGCCGCGCGAACGTCTGGCCGCCGACGCTCAGTTGACCTACGATCTGTTCATACGCGACCGCGAGCTCGCGGTGGAGAGCTTCACCTATCCGGCCGAACTCTCGCCGGTCAATCCCTTCAGGTCCGTGCCCTTGGAGTTCGCCCGGACCGGCACCGGCACGGGCGCCTACGCGATCCTGAGCGCGAAGGATCTCGACAACTGGCAGCTGCGAGTCGAGGACTACGTGCGCTGGACCGACGAGGCCATTGCGAACCTGCGCGAGGGACTGCGCCGCGGCTACGCGGAGCCGCGCGTGCTGGTCGCCGAGATGCTCCCGGTCCTCGGCGCCTTGGCCGAGGATACGCCCTCGAACCCGTTCTACGACCCTTTACGCTCGATACCCGACACGCTTGCCGAGCCCGAGCGCAAGCGCATCTCGGGAGCCCTGCAGTCCGGCGTCAAGAGCAAGATCCTGCCGGCCTACCGGTTGCTGCGCGATTTTCTGCGCGACGAGTATCTGCCGAGAGCGCGCCAGAGCGTCGGCTTGTCGGCTCTGCCGCTCGGCGAGTCCTGGTATGGCTTCCTGGTTCGGCGCGAGACCGCGTCGCGTTTGAAGCCCGCGGAGCTTCACGCCCTCGGCGTCGCGGAGGTCGAGCGTCTGCGCGGGCGGCTGCAATCCCTGCTCGCCGAGGCCGGCTTTGTCGGCAGTGCTCAGGAGTTCCATGAGGCGATGCACCGCGAGCCGCGCACGGCCTTCAAGACCGCCGAGGAGCTGCAGAATTTCTATGATCAGCTCAAGGTGGAGGCCGCCACGGCGATCGCGACCCTGTTCGAGGGCTTGCCGCAGGGAGACTTCGCGATTCGGCGGCTGGAGCCGTTTCGAGAGGCGACCTCGCCCGCCCTGACCTACCAGCGCGCCGCCAATCGCAATTCTCCCGCCATTCTGTACATCAATACGGCAGGTATCGAGACAGCGCCCGTCGTGCCGAGCACGCCTGAGTTCCTGCGCCGGGCGATTCCGGGGTACCACCTGCAGATCTCCATCCAGGAGGAGCGCGGCGATTTGCCTAGATTCAGGCGCCAAGGCGGCGACCCCGGTTTCGTCGAAGGCTGGGGAATCTATGCCGAGTCTCTCGGGGATCCCCTCGGCTTGTACCGCGACACCGAATCGAAGTTTGCCGCGCTCGCGGACCAATTGGAGTGCGCCGCGGGCATGGTGATCGATACCGGGATTCATGCGCTGGGCTGGTCGCGGGATCAGGCGCTCGGCTATTTGCGCACGCAGCTGCCGATCGATGATGCCGGAGCAAAGAACGCGGTCGACCGGATAATAGCGCTGCCCGGCGAGGCGTTGGCGTGCGCCATGGGCGCGCGGGCCATCAGGGGCCTGCGCGAGCGCGCGGAGCAGGGTTTGGGTGCAAGCTTCGACCTGCGCGCCTTCCATTCGGAGCTGCTGAACGACGGCGCCGTGCCCCTCGACATTCTCGACGACAAATTGAACCGTTGGCTGAAACGCCCGCACTAACCGAAGGACATCGTGCGTTCATCCCTCCTTGCACCCCTCTTGGCCCTGACGCTCACCGGCACTGCGTACGCAGACATGGCCGCCGACGCGGAGCAGCACGGGGACATCGATCTCTCCGTGACCCTCGATTCCTCGGCCCAGAGCGGCAGCGCCCGCGCCGCGGTGAGGATCCACGCCGGTCGCCCCACCGTCTGGGCGCTGCTCACGAACTGCGCGAGCGCCCTGAAGCTCGTCCCGGGGCTCGCCGAGTGCACGGTGGTCGAGACCGCGCCCGATCACTCCTGGCAGCTGATTCGACACGTGGTCGACTATTCCTGGTACGTTCCCAAGCTGACGTTCGTGTTTCGCGCCGACTATGCGTATCCGGAGCGGGTCTCCATCCGGCGTGTATCGGGCGACCTGCGAGTGCTCGAGGGCTCGTGGGATTTGCAGAAGGACGGCGATTTCACGATCGCCCATTACTCGCTGGCTTTGGCCCCCGGGTTCTGGGTCCCGCGTTGGCTGATCAAGGCGGCGCTGCGGCATGATTTGCCCAAGATGCTTCGCGCGCTTCGATCGCTCGCGGAATCGCCGGCCTAGCCGCGGCGGCCTTGGGACAAGGGACGGGACAATGACAAGCAGCGTGTTATGCCGGGCAGCTCCGATCGCGGGCCTCCTGGCGTTGCTCGGTCTCACGGCCTGCGAGCGCGAGCCCGAGCCCGTGATCGCTCCGCCGCGCGTGAAGCAGGTGTTCCATCTGAACGGCTACGAGAAGGATTTCGGCTACTCGCAGGCGGTCTTGGTCGACAAGACGCTGTACGTGTCGGGGTCCGTGGCCGTGGACGCGAACGGACGGCTGGTGGCTGCCGGGGACATGGCCGGGCAGATGCGCGCCGCCTACGCCAATATCCGGCGCACGCTCGCCGCTCATGGAGCCGACTTCGACGAGGTCGTCAAGGAGACGATTTATACGACGGACATGGACGCGTTGCTCAAGTCGTCGGATGTCCGATTCGAATATTACGACAAGGAGCGCCTGCCGACGGTGTCGTGGGTCCAGGTGCAGCGGCTCGTGGACCCCGGGTTCCTGGTCGAAATCGAGGTTGTCGCCGAGCTACCGTGAGCGGGCTGGTATCCTAGCCGCCTCAAGCGAGGGATGGGCTGTGCAGGGGCGGTGATGCGTAAAGTGGTCGACAGGAAATTCGAGAAAAGGCTCGCCGGACTCATCAATTGCGGGGAGCGGGGCGTGCTGCGCGGCGGGCGCAAGGGCGTGGAGAAGGAATCGCTGCGGGTATCCCCGTCGGGTGAGATTGCCGCGACCCGCCACCCGGCGGCGCTCGGCGCGCCGCTCACCAATGAGCACATCACCACCGACTTCTCCGAGGCGCTGATCGAACTGGTCACTCCGCCGTTTTACGAGAGCTGGGAGCTGCTGCAGTACCTCTGCGACATTCATCAGTTCGTCTACCGGCATCTGCAGGACGAGATGCTGTGGGCGACCAGCATGCCTTGCGTCGTTCGCCGGCGATGACGGCATCCCGCTCGCGCAGTTCGGCGCCTCGAATGTCGGGCGCATGAAGACCGTGTATCGGCACGGCCTCGGCATGCGTTACGGCCGGACCATGCAGGCCATATCGGGAGTGCATTTCAATTACTCGTTTCCCGCGAAACTCTGGGACGCGCTGCAGGACGTGCGACGAGTCGAACCTGCCGCGCCAGGATTTGTTTCCGAGCGATATTTCGGCGTGCTGCGCAACTATCGCCGCTTCGGCTGGCTCGTGCTGTACTTGTTCGGCACCTCGCCCGCCGTTTCGAAGAGCTTCTTCGCGCGGCCGGGATCTTCAGCTCCCCGCGTTCGACGCCGATACCGTCTACGAGCCGTATGGGACCTCGCTTGCGCATGAGCGATGTCGGCTATCGCAACAAGAATCAGGCGACGGTGAGCGTCTCGGTCAACAGCCTTGAGCGACTATGTGCGCGATCTGTCGCAAGCCGATCAGCAACGCCGTATCCGCCCTACGAGAAGCTCGGGCGTGCAAGGTCGACGGCGAGTATCGGCAGCTGAACGCCAACATCCTGCAGATCGAGAACGAATACTACAGCTTCATCAGGCCGAAGCGCGTCGCGAGCTCCGGCGAGCGGCCGACCAAGGCGCTGCGCCGCGCCGGCGTCGAGTACGTCGAGGTGCGCGCGCTCGATGTGAGCGCCTTCGATCCGGTCGGCGTCAATCAGAACAAGCTGCGCTTTCTGGAGGCGTTCCTGGCGCTCTGCGTGCTGTCGGAATCCGAGCCCATCAGCCGCGGCGAGCAGGGCGCACTCGACGCCAATCACCTCAAAGTGGCGCGGCGCGGAAGCGAACCCGGCCTCACGCTCGATCGCGACGGCCGGGATGTGCCGATGTCCCAGTGGGCGGCCGAGCTGCTCGAGCGCATGCAGGGCATCGCCGAGATGCTGGATCACGGGGAGTCAGCACGCCCCTACCAGACGGCGCTCGAGCAACAGCGCGCCAAGATCGACGATGTGGATCGCACGCCCTCCGCGCGGTTGTTGACCGAAATGCGCCAGACCGGCGAATCGTTCTTCCAGCTCGCCCAGCGGATGTCGAAGATGCACAAGGACTATTTTCTCGATCTGTATCCGCCGAACGAGCGCCGCCTGGGGGAATTCGCTGCGGCGGCGCAAGAATCGCACGAGGAGCAAGCGCGAATCGAAGCGGCGGACAAATGGGATTTCGACACCTATCTGGCGCACTACCTCGCGGATTGAGCGGCATCGTCGGGTGAGCATCCGTTCGGCCGATTCTTTGACATAAAACGGAGACCTGGCGCTCGCTATTTTCGCGCCAACGTGTGGTGCACTTCATGGAGACGCCCACGGTTGATGGGTAGGGTGGAACGCAATGATCAAAGGCAACGCTCTTCCACAGGCCGATCTGCCCGATTCACCGCACGCGCGGCAGCTCAAGGCGGGATTTCCCTGGCTCAACTTCGAATCGGAGCTCGAGTCCGCGTATCGGCAGACCGTGCTCGAGGAGCATCTCCCTTCCATCCGCGTCAATCTCGGTCTGGTGATACTCGCCATCGGCATGGTGTCGGCCATGCGGTTCTCCACGCCGGGGACGTTGATGAGCGTCATTCCCGTCGTTCTGCGTCTATTGGTGATTGTTCCGCTGACATTGCTGTGCTTCGCGGCCACTTTTTCGGCCCGCAGACATCGGTTTTACCGGCCGCTTTCGCTCCTCACCGCTTTGGTCGGCGGAGGCTGCGTGTTGGCCATCCAGGTGATCGCGGAGTCCGGTGGTGCCTCGATCGTGGTGCCGCGCCTGGAGCTGTACGCGATCGCCGTCTATTTCATGATCGGCCTCATGTTCTACCAAGCGCTGGCGCTCAACCTGTTGGTGGCCCTGGCGTATCTGGCAGCCGGCACCGTGTTCAAGTTGCCGGCGCGGGAATTCGCCTTCGACATGATCTCCGTCGTGACCGTGAACGGGTTTTGCGCCTCGGTCGCCTACATCGGCGAAAAAACCAGCCGGATGCGTTTTCTGGAGGCCGCGCTGCTGCGCGAGCTGGTCGCCCGCGACGGCTTGACCGGCATTCAGAATCGACGCATGTTCGATCATCACATCCAGCGCGTCTGGAGCCAGGCGGTGCGGGACGCCCAGCGGGTCGCCGTGCTGCTGGTCGACATCGATTGCTTCAAGGATTACAACGACCGCTACGGTCATCAGGCGGGCGACGAGTGCCTGCGCGCGGTTGCGGTGTCCTTGAGCCAGTGCGCACGCCGGCCGATGGATTTCGTGGCGCGCTACGGCGGCGAGGAGTTCGCCGTCATCCTGTATGAAGCGACGCGGGAGTACGTGGCCGAGGTTCTCACCCGCATCCAGCGCTCCATCGCCGAGCTCAACATTCCTCATGAAGCGTCGCGGGTCGCGAGCCGCCTGACGGTCAGCATCGGCGCGGCGTTCGTGCTGCCCGGCGCCAATCGAACCCATGACGGCCTGATTCAGCTCGCGGATGAGGCGCTATACAGCGCGAAGGAGCAGGGACGCAACCGGCTGGTGGTGCTCGAAGCCGAATATCACACGCTGCGAACCGGGCGATTCGAGCGGCGCGGCGGGCAGAAATCGGCGTGATCGGGCCTCAAGGCGCGCCCGCGCGATAGATGTCGATTCTCGCGCTCCCGCCCGACACGCGGCTGGCGCGGAACATGCCCTCCGAATTGAACTCCATTTCGACCCGGCCCGAGCGGTCGATGGCGATGACGCCGCCTTCGCCGCCGATCGCCGGCAGCTCCTCCATCACCACCTCCTGCACGGCTCGGGCGAGCGTTCGCCCGCCGAACCGCACCCGCGCGCATATATCGTGCGCCACCGCGGCACGGATGAACATCTCGCCGTGCCCGGTCGCCGATACCGCACAGCTGCGGTCGTCGGCGTAGGTCCCCGCGCCGATCAGCGGTGAATCGCCGATCCGCCCGAAGCGCTTGCCGGTCATGCCGCCGGTCGACGTGGCCGCTGCGAGGCGCCCGCGCGCATCGAGCGCGACCGCGCCGACGGTGCCCACGTGCGAGATGGTGAGGGGCGAGACGCCGCCGTCCCCGCCGCGAATGCGCTCGAGCTGGCGCCAGCGGGCGGCGGTGTGGAAATAATCGGGGCCGACGAATTCGAATCCGCGCGCCGCCGCGAACTGCTCTGCGCCCGTCCCGCTGAGGAATACGTATTCGGAGTGCTCCATCACCGCGCGCGCGAGCTCGATGGGATTGCGGATGCGGGTCAGGCCGCACACCGCCCCCGCCGCGAGGGTCGCGCCGTCCATGATCGAGGCGTCGAGCTCGTTGCGCCCGTCGAGCGTGAACACGGCGCCGCGCCCGGCGTTGAACAGCGCGTCGTCCTCGAGCGTCGAAACGGCCTTCGTCACGGCGTCGAGGCTCGAGCCCGAGTCGTCGAGCACCGCGAAGCCGGCCGCGAGCGCCGCAGCGAGAGCGGCACGATATTCCGCTTCGCGCTCCGCGCTCATCTCCGCCCGCGGCAAAGTCCCGGCGCCGCCGTGAATCGCCAAACCGAACATACGTTGAATCACTTTCCCTGGCCGCTGGCTTGGAGCAAGGCTATCATCAATCAGGAATGAATCCATTCCCCAAGATCGGCCACATCAAGAGCCTGCTCGTCGCGAACCGCGGCGAGATCGCCATCCGCGTCATGCGTGCAGCCACCGAGCTCGGCCTGCGCACGGTCGCGATCTACTCGCAGGAGGATCGCTTCTCGCTGCACCGGACCAAGTCCGACGAGAGCTATCTGGTCGGCGAAGGCAAGGGCCCGATCGAGGCCTATCTCGACATTGCCGACATCCTGCGCATCGCCCGCGAGGCGCGCGTCGACGCGATCCATCCGGGCTACGGCTTTCTTGTCCGAGAACCCCGAGTTCGCGGAGGCCTGCGCCGCCGCGGGCCTCATCTTCATCGGCCCCATGCCCGGACACCATGCGCATGCTCGGCAACAAGGTCGCAAGCGCGCAACCTTGCCGTGAGCGCCGGCGTTCGCCGTGATGCCGGCGACGCCGCCGCTGCCTGCGGACGAGGCCGAGGTGCTCGCCTGGCGCGCGAGGTCGGCTATCCGGTGATGCTCAAGGCGAGCTGGGGCGGCGGCGGACGCGGCATGCGCGTCGTCGAGAGACGACGCGCAGCTCACCGAGACCGCTGCCGCGGCGCGGCGCGAGGCCAAGGCCGCGTTCGGCAACGACGAGGTCTACCTGGAGAAGCTGGTGCGGCGCGCGCGCCACGTCGAGGTGCAGATCCTCGGCGACACGCACGGCAACCTGGTGCATCTGTATCGAGCGCGACTGCACGGTGCAGCGGCGCAACCAGAAGGTGGTCGAGCGCGCCCCGGCGGTGTTCTCTGACCGATGCGCAGCGCAGCGAACTCTGCGCGGCGGCGCTCAAGATCGGCCGCGCCGCGAATTACCGCGACGCCGGCACGGTCGAGTTCCTGCAGGACGCCGACACCGGCAAGTTCTACTTCATCGAGGTCAACCCGCGCATCCAGGTCGAGCACACGGTCACCGAGTGCGCCACCGGCATCGACCTGGTCAAGGCGCAGATCCGCATCGCCGGCGGCGCGCGGATCGGCACGCCCGGAGAGCGGCGTGCCGCCGCAGGAGGAGATCCGGGTCAGTCGCGCACGCGCTGCAATGCCGCGTGACGACCGAGGATCCGGAGAACAATTTCGTTCCCGATTACGGCCGGATGACCGCCTACCGCAGCCCCGCCGGCTTCGGCATCCGGCTCGATGCCGGCACGGCCTATTCCGGCGCCATCATCACGCGCTTCTACGACTCGCTGCTGGTGAAGGTGACCGCCTGGGTCGCCGACCGCCCGAGGAGACCATCGCGCGCATGCACCGGGCGCTGTGGGAGTTCCGCATCCGCGGCGTGGTGACCAACCTGCGCTTTCTCGACCAGCTCATCACGCATCCGCGCTTCGCGCGCGGCGACTACACCACGCGCTTCATCGATCGAGACGCCGGAGCTGTTCGCGCTTCCCGAACAAGCGCGACCGCGCGACCCGCATCCTGAGCGTTCATCGGCCGACGTGATCGTCAACGGCAACCCGCGAGGTCATCAGGCGCGCGCCAAGCCGGACGCAGGTGCTTCGCCGCGGCTGCCGCGCGCTGCGCTGCCGCCGCGTCCGCCGCCGGCGGGCACCAAGCAGAAGCTCGACGAGCTCGGGCCCGTGAGGCTTCGCGCAGTGGATGCTCGCGCGAGAGGCGCGTGCTGCTCACCGACACGAGCATGCGCGATGCGCATCAATCGCTGCTGGCGACGCGCATGCGCACGCATCGACATGGCGGCGATCGCGCCCTACTACGCCGCATTCTGCCGCAGCTGTTCTCGGTCGAGTGCTGGGGCGGCGCGACGTTCGATGTGGCGATGCGCTTCCTCAAGGAGGATCCGTGGGAGCGGCTCGCGGCGTTGCGCGAGGCGATGCCGAACCTGCTGCTGCAGATGCTGCTGCGCTCGGCCAACGCGGTCGGCTACGCCAATTACCCGGACAACGTGGTGCGCTACTTCATCGCGCAGGCGGCCGCGGGCGGGATCGACGTGTTCCGCATCTTCGACTCCCTCAACTGGGTCGAGAACATGCGCGTGGCGATCGATGCGGTACTGGCGAGCGGATCGGCTGTGCGAGGCGGCCATCTGCTACACCGGCAACCTGTGCGAACCCGCACGAGACGCAAGTACACGCTCGACTACTACCTCGGCATCGCGCGCGAGCTGAAGGCCTGGGCACCCACGTGCTCGGCATCAAGGACATGGGCGGGCTTGTGCCAGCCGCGCGCCGCCGCACGCTCTGGTCAAGGCGCTCAAGGAGGAGACCGGGCTGCCGATCCACTTCCACACGCACGATACCAGCGGCATCGCCGCGGCCAGCGTGCTCGCCGCCATCGAGGCGGGCGCGGATGCCGTCGACGGCGCCGATCGATGCGCTCTCAGCGGCCTCACCTCGCAGCCGAATCTGGGCTCGATCGTCGAGGCGCTGCGCGTTCGGCCCGCGCGACTCGCGGTCTCGATCCGGACCAGCTGCGCGCGATCTCCCACTACTGGGAGCAGGTGCGCCGCGGCTACGCGCCTTCGAGAGCGACATCCGCGCCGGCGCCTCCGAGGTGTACGTGCACGGCATGCCCGGGCGGCCAGTACACCAATCTGCGCGAGCAGGCGCGCGCGCTCGGCATCGACGAGCACCGCTGGCCGGAGGTCGCGCCGGCCTACGCCGAGGTCAATGAGATGTTCGGCGACATCGTGAAGGTGACGCCGACCTCCAAGGTGGTGGGCGACATGGCGCATCATGATGGTCACCAGCGGCCTGACCGCCCGAGGCGGTGCGCGACCCGCACGTCGACGTCGCATTCCCCGAGTCGGTGGTGCAGCTGTTCCGCGGCGATCTCGGCCAGCCCGCACGGCGGCTTTCCGCCGGAGCTGCAGAAGAAAGTGCTGGGGCGCCCTGCAAGCCCTGACGGTCGTGCGGGCGAGCTCATGCCGCCCGCCGACCTCGACGGCGGAGCGGGCCGAGGCGCAGGCCAGATCGGGCGCGCGGTGACCGATTTCGATCTGGCCTCCTATCTCATGTATCCGAAGGTGTTCACGGACTACGCAGCCGACCGGGCAAGCTACGGCGAACGTGAGCATCCTGCCCACCTCCGTGTTCTTCTACGGCATGCAGCCGGGCCAGGAGATCAACATCGATCTCGAGCGCGGCAAGACGCTGATCGTGCGCTACGTCGCTGACCAGCGAGCCGCACGAGGACGGCACCCGAACGGTGTTCTTCGAGCTCAACGGCCAGCCGCGCTCGGTGCGCGTGACCGACCGCAGCCAGATCGCCAAGCGCCCGCCGCGCCGCAAGGCCGAGCCGGGCAACCCCTGCCACGTCGGCGCCCCCATGCCGGGCACCATCGCCACCGTCGCGTGCGCCGCCGGGCCAGAAGGTCGCAGCGCGGCGATATCGCTGCTGACGCTCGAGGCCATGAAGATGGAGACCGCCGTGCGTGCCGAGCAGGACGGTGTGATCAAGGAAATCCTGGCGAAGCCGGGTCAGGCCGTCGACGCCAAGGATCTCCTCGTCGTGTTCGACTGATGCGCCGCCGTCAGCCTTGTTGCTCGGGCACGGTGACCTCCAATCCGTCGAGGGCGGGGGTGAGCGGTATCTGACAGCTGAGCCGGCTGTTCTCGCGCGGATGCCAGGCGTTCTCGAGCATGCCCTCTTCCATCTCGCCGCGGGGCTCGAGCTTCCCCAACCAGGAAGGCGACACGTACACGTGGCAGGTGGCACAGGCGCAGGCGCCGCCGCATTGCGCGAGGATCCCGTCCACACCGTTTTGGCGAGCGGCCTCCATCAGGCTCATCCCGACGGGCGCAGAGATCTCGCGCCGCTCTCCCGAGGGCTCGATGAAAACGACCTTCGGCATCAGACGGTGTCTTTCAACGCGATTCGAGGATCCGCGAGCTTGTCGGCATCGGGCCTTGCGCGGTCGGCGATCATCTTGCGGGCGGCCATGTAGTCCTTGGAGTGGTTGACGGCTTCGAGCGCGATCAGCTCGCCGCCCTTCAGGTAGCACACGCTGAATCCGCGCGTCGCCGGGTCGCCGCGCAGCACCTGCTGATCGAAGCCCTGGGACAGGCCGACGATCAAGAGCTTGTTGTCGAATTGATCGGACCAGAACCAGGGAACGCGGTCGTGCACCGTCGCGCGGTCCAGCATGTTGAGGGCGGCCGCCTTGCCCTGCTCGAACGCATTGTCCACCGATTCGAGCCGGACGCGCATGCCATAGCGGAGCGACGGGTGATTGGTGCAATCCCCGGCGGCGTAGATCGCGGGATCGGCGGTGCGGCAATATTCGTCGACGACGATGCCGTTCTCGCATTGAAGTCCCGCCTCCGCCGCGAGCTCCGTATTGGGAATCGCCCCCACACCGACGATCAGCATGTCGGCCTCGTAGCTCGAGCCGTCCGCGCACACGACCCGCTCCACCGATCCGCCCCCTTCGAGCCGGACCACCCGGGTGTTGCAGACGATCTTGACGCCTTGAGTGCGATGTTCGTGGGCGAAGTATTCCGAGACGCTGGACGCCACCACGCGATTCATCACCCGATCGGCCATCTCGAGCGCCGTCACCGCACAGCCGAGCTTGCGAGCTGTCGCCGCGGTCTCGAGGCCGATATAGCCGCCGCCGACGATCACCACGCGCGCGCCGGGCTTCAGGCCCTCGCGAATCAGGGCGACGTCGCCGATGCCGCGCAGGTAGTGCACGCCCGAGAGCTCCGCGCCGGGGCAGGTCAATGCGCGCGAGTGGGCGCCGGTCGAGAGCATCAGCCGGTCATAGGCGATCTGCGCCCCGTCCTCGAGGACGACCCGGCGCGTGTCCCGGTGGATCCGTGCGGCGGCCTTCCCCAGCCTGAGCTCCACCCGGTGCCCGTCATAGAACGCCTGGTGCCGGAACGGCAGCCGGTCGAGCGCCAGTTCGCCCGCCAGGAATTGCTTCGACAGGGGAGGCCGCTGGTAAGGGAGGTGGGGCTCGTCGCCCACCAGCACCAGACGCCCGTCAAAACCCTCGCGGCGCAGGGTATCGACCGCCTGCGCGGCCGCCTGGCCGCCGCCGATGATGAGGATCGTGGTCGTCATGAACTCCTTTATAACCGGTCGAGCCCGGTCGGGTAAGGGGCGCGGCGCCGAGTTTCAACGGCCGGGCGCCCCCCCAAGATCCGCGTGCCGCCCGACGCGAATAGTAATAGGATTGCCTGGCAAGGCCCAATGCTCGCGGAGTTCTCGAATGAAATTGATCACTGCCATCATCAAGCCCTTCAAGCTGGACGACGTTCGTGCGGCGCTGTCGGAAATCGGGGTATCGGGCATGACCGTCACCGAGGTCAAGGGGTTCGGACGGCAGCGCGGACATACCGAGCTCTACCGGGGCGCCGAGTACGTCGTGGATTTCGTGCCGAAGACCCGGATCGAGGTGGCCGTGAAAAACGAGCTCGTGGACCAAGTGATGGAGGCCATCGTCGGAGCGTCCAAGACGGGCAAGGTCGGCGACGGCAAGATTTTCGTGACCGACATTCTCCGAGTTCTGCGCATCAGGACCGGCGAGACCGATAACGCCGCCCTCTGACCGACGATCCCGTAACCGGCAATACCGCCGCGTGACCGACCCGGCCCGGTGGGTCCGCCTTGCCGCCACGCCGCTGGGTTGCGTGGCATGGAGCCTGCTGCTGCTCGGCGCGGGCTTCCCGGGGCCCGCAGATGGCGCGAAGCTGACCGACAAGCAGCGCACGCAAATCGCGGAGCCGCGGCCCCCCGGCATACCGACCGATGCGGAATTGGAGGCCGCCGGAGCGGTGATCGGCAAGGTCGAAATCGACATCCGCAATATTTTCGACGAGAACGATCCCCGCGAGAACTCGGGTCTCTACAAACTCGCCGACCGGCTGCATGTCCGCACCAAGCCGGCCACGATACGCGCGCAGCTCCTCTTCAAGAGCGGCGACCGCTACAGCGCTCGAAACCTCGCCGAAACGGAGCGAAATCTGCGCACGCTGGTGTTCATCTACGATGCCCATGTGGTTCCGGTGCGCTTCGTCGACGGCAAGGTCGATGTGCGGGTGATCACCCGCGACGTTTGGACCTTCGATCCCAACGTGTCCTTCGGCCGCACCGGCGGCTCCAACTCGACCAGCGCCAGCCTCCAGGAGGAGAACTTTCTGGGGTGGGGCAAGCAGCTGGAGGTCGGACGCACCAGCGATGTCGACCGCACCAGCAAGATCGCCGAGTACTCGGACCCGAATGTGCTCGGCTCGCGATGGACCGGGGGGCTCGCCTACGTCGATTCGAGCGACGGCAACCAGCGCTTGGCCGCACTCGCGCAGCCTTTCTACTCACTCGATACGCGGTGGAGCGCGACGCTGGTCGGGCAAAGCTACGATCGGACGATTTCCCGCTATTTTCTCGGCAACATCGCGGATCAATTCAACGACAACGAGGAGACCTATCTGATCGGCGGCGGCGTGTCCACCGGGCTCGTCGACGGCTGGACCAAGCGACTCTTGTTCGGGATGTACTACGATCGCAACGAATTCCTGCCCACGCCGGCGACGACGCTGCCGGCCAAACCGCTGCCCGCGCCGCGAACGCTGTCTTATCCGTTCGTGGGCTTCGACATCCTCGAGGACAAGTACGGCAAGGCGGGCGATGAGAACCAGATCGGAAAGACCGAGGATTTGTATTTCGGAACCGAGGTCACCGGCGAGCTCGGGTATTCCGACGCAGCCTTCGGCGCGAATCGCGACGCGCTCTTGGTCAAGAGCGCAGTGAATCACGGTGTCGAACTGCCCTACGAGCAGCAGCTGTTCCTGAACGCGGACTTCTCCTCGCGGTTCGAGAGCGACCATGCACGCAATTTGATCAGCGATGCCACCGCGAAGTATTACTGGCGCTGGCGCCCGGACTGGCTCCTATACGCATCGCTGTCGGGGACCGTCACCCATGCGCTCGATCCGGACGTGCAACTGCTGCTGGGCGGCGACAACGGGCTGCGCGGCTATCCGTTGCGGTACGAGGCCGGCACCTCGCGGGGCCTGTTCACGCTCGAGCAGCGCGTGTTCACCGATTGGTACCCGTTCAGGCTCGTGCGCGTGGGTGCCGCGGTCTTTACGGACGTCGGCAGAACGTGGGGCACCGGAGTGGTGGGCAACAGCGATCTGGGAATGCTCAGCGACGCCGGCTTCGGCCTGCGGCTGGGCAACGCTCGCTCAGGCCTCGGGAACGTATTGCACATCGACTTCGCGTTCCCGCTCAAGGATGTTCCCGGCAATGCCAAGTTCCAGGTGCTCGTGCAGACGATGCAGAGCTTCTAGTCGGCGGACTTGCGCCGGCTCCAAAGCCACAGAAAGCCGATGCACACGACGAAGTTGAGAACCCACCAGCCGAGCTGGCGCGAGCTGTTCTTGTCGCCGGATGGTTCCGCTCCGGCGGCCGCCAGGGTTCCCTTGAGCTCCTCGCGCTTGTCGCCCAAGGTCACCAGGAACTCGATCGAGGCGGGGCCCGGCAGCTTCAGATCCGGGGTCTGGATGGAATAGCTTCCGTCGGCTTCCGCGACCGCGGGATGCGTGGTTCCGCGCAGCATCACGGCGAGCCCCGCATTGCCGACCGGCGCATTATCGAGGATGCGGCTCAGATGCACCGCCATGCGGTCCCCCTGCACGGTGCCAACCGCGAGCAGATCCGGCGAGCGGGCCTCGACGCGCGCGCTCGGGGGGGAGGGGACCTGCGCCCCGGCGAGGGAGCCGAGGAGCAGGGCCACGAGCGCGAACATTGCCGGGAAGGGAAGGAGCGCCCCGGTCCTCGTCAAAGGAGCCACCCCCAGATGCCGAGCGCGATTCCGGCGGCGGCCGACAAGGTGCCGAACAGGGGGAATAAAACGTTGCGCGCCAGGAAAAACAACGAGCACAGCACGAGCCCGAGCTCGAGCAGTCCCTCGCCGATGTCGAACCTCAACGCGCGCTGTTCCTCGTTTTCGGTCTTCGCCTCCTTCGCTTTCGCATCGGACTCGAGGCCGAGCGCATCGTCTGCGTATTTCTGGCGCGCGGCCTTGAGCTTCTGCAGCGATGGCGCCGCCTTGGCCGGATCGGCGGCGAGGGTGTCGAGCAGAGTCGCCGCAACGTCCGAGGTGTTCTCCCGGATCTTCTTCGCCTGATAATAGGCCCAGTCATCGTTTGCCTCGGTACGGTAGATGACCGCCTTGGTATGCGAGCGATGCGAGGCGATGGTGACGACGGACAGGAAAATGCCGACGATGCCGACCAGAATGCCGACGCGGCGGCTGTTCGGGTCGGCCGCGTGCTCGGGTGTGAGTTCGATTTCGGTCATGAGTTGAGAATTATCCTCGACGTGGGTCGTGTTTCGATGTGGCTCATTTCACAGCGTGCAATCGCGGGTTCGCCCGCGAGATCCCCAGCACGCCCGATCGGACCACTTCGACGATCTGCCCGAATGCGGCGACATTGGCGATGAACTCGCCGATCTCGACCTCGGTGCTGGTGAGCTCGACGATGTAGCTCGAGGGCTGCGGGGATAAGACCTTGCCGCCGATGCGCCGCAGGAGTGCCTCGACCGCCTCGACGTGATCCGGGGAGAGCTGCAGTTTGATCAGCAGCAGCTCGCGGGCCAGGTGATCTCCGCTGGTCATATCCTCGACGGCTACCACGTCGACCAGCTTCTGCAGCTGGGCATTGATCTGCGAGATCACGGAATCCGAGCCGACGGTCACCAAGGTGATGCGCGAGACCGTGGGATCGTTGGTGGGCGCCACCGACAACGACTCGATGTTGTAGCCGCGGGTGGAAATCAGGCCGGTGACGCGGGTCAGCGCCCCGGCCTCGTTCTGCAGAAGTATCGCTATGAGGTGTCGCATGGTCCTGGGAAGGATACGGGAGCGCGGCACTTGGGCGCCAGGGCGAGAACTGCTAGTCTTTGCCGGTGAAAGATCCCGGCCACATCGTCAGTCAAGGTGCGCACCCCATGGCCGGAGCCGGCATGACGGGGGCCGAAATGCTCGTTCAGGTGCTGGCGGACGAGGGCGTCGACACGATCTTCGGATACTCGCGGCGGCGCGATTCTGCCGATTTACGACGCGGTCTTCCGCTACAACCTCGAGCACGGGGCCGCCATGCCGCTCATCGTTCCGGCCAATGAGCAGGGCGCCGGATTCATGGCGGCGGGATATGCGCGCGCGAGCGGCCGGGTCGGCGTCGCGCTGGTGACCTCCGGGCCGGGCGCCACCAATACGGTCACGCCGGTGCGCGATTGCCAGGCCGACTCCGTGCCCATCGTGGTCATTTGCGGCCAGGTCGCCACCACCGCGATCGGCACGGACGCGTTCCAGGAGGCCCCCGTGCCCAGCATCATGGGCGCGGTCGCGAAGCACGTGTTCCTGGTCACCGACCCGACCAAGCTGGAGGCCACGGTCCGGACGGCCTTCGAGATCGCGCGCACCGGGCGCCCGGGGCCGGTGGTGCTCGACATCCCGAAGGACGTGCAGAACTGGAAAGGGGTGTTCCACGGCTCGGGACGCCTGCCGATACCCGGCTACCGCCAGCGCATGAACCGCCTCGAGGCGGCGAAATTGCCGGAGGCCGCCTGCGCGTCGTTCTTCGCCGCGCTTGGCGAAGTCCGAGCGGCCGCTCATCTACGCGGGAGGCGGGGTGATCAATGCGGGAGCCGCCCAGGCGTTGCGCGGAATTCTCGCGGGAATTTCGATATCCCGGTGGTGACGACGCTGATGGGCATCGGCGCGGTCGACACGACGGACGCGCTGTCCATGCGCATGCTCGGAATGCACGGCGCGGCGTTTGCGAATTACGCGGTCGAGGACTGCGATTTCCTGATGGCGGTCGGTGCGCGTTTCGACGATCGGGTGGCCGGCAATCCGCCCAAGTTCGCGAAGAACGCGAAATTCATCGCCCACCTCGACATCGACGCCTCGGAGATCAACAAGGTCAAGCGGGTGGACTGGAGCCACGTCGGTCTGATGCCCGACGCCCTGAAGACGCTCACCGAGTACGGCAGGCGCCTGGGGCTCAAGCAGGAGTTCTCCGCGTGGCGCGCGCGATGCGCGGAGCTGCGCAGCCGCCACGCCATGAATTACGACCGTGAGAGCGCGCTGATCCAGCCGTATTACGTGATCGAGGAGATCAACCGATTGACGCGCGGCGAGGCCATCATCACGACCGGGGTCGGTCAGCATCAGATGTGGGCCGCCCAGTACTTCGATTTTTCGAGCCCCCGGCTGTGGCTCACGTCCGGCAGCATGGGCACCATGGGTTTCGGTTTACCGGCCGCGGTCGGCGCCCAGTTCGCGCAACGCAAGAGGCTCGTGATCGACATCGACGGCGACGCCAGCATCCGCATGAATCTCGGCGAGCTCGAGACCGTCACCACCTACGATCTGCCGATCAAGGTCGTGGTGCTCAACAACTTCGGCGACGGCATGGTGAAGCAGTGGCAGAAGCTGTTTTTCAAGGGCCGCTTGAGCGCGAGCGACAAGAGCCTGCACAACAAGGATTTCGTCAAGGCGGCGCTCGCCGACGGATTCAAGTTTGCGAAGCGCCTCGACAAGAAGGCCGATGTGCCGCGCATCATCGAGGAGTTCATCCGCTTCGAGGGCGCCGCGTTCCTCGAGGTCATGATCGATCAGGACGCCGGTGTCTACCCGATGGTCGGCCCGGGCCAGGCCTACGACGAGATGATCACCGGCGAGCACATCGCTTCGCGCAATCAGGTCGAGATCAAGACGCCGGATGCTTCGGAGATGTTCTAGCTCACCACACGCCGGTGTTCGGCATGCTCTTCCAGGGCTCCGCGGGCGTGAGTGCGCTTCCCGATTGCAACAGCTCTATGGATACATTGTCCGGGGAGCGCACGAACGCCATGCGGCCGTCCCGGGGCGGACGGTTGATCGTGACGCCGTGCTTCATCAGGCGCTCACACGCGGCGTAGATGTTCTCGACCGCGTAGGCGAGGTGGCCGAAGTTGCGGCCGACGCCATAGCTCTCCGGATCCCAGTTGTGCGTGAGCTCGACCTGAGCCTGTTCATCGCCGGGCGCCGCCAGAAACACCAGGGTGTATCGCCCCTGCGGATTATCTTGGCGCGACAGCTCGACCAGGCCGAGGGCATCTCGATAAAAGCGCAGGGATTGCTCGACGTCGGTCACGCGGACCATAGTGTGCAGGTACTTCATGGCGCTCGAATGTGGAGGAAGCGATGCATAAAAGCAAATTGGGCGGCTTCATCATCGATTGCCGGACGGATGATCTCGGCGCGGCCGCGGGCTTCTGGAGCGCAGCGCTCGGAATGCCGGTGCGCGAGCTCCCCGGGGCCGAAGGAGAATTCTACCAACGGCTCGAGGACAGCCAGCATGACCTGCACATCGAGGTCCAGAAAGTCGAGCATCCGAGCCGGGTCCATCTCGACATCGAGACCGACGACATCGAGGCGGAGGTACGGCGATTGGAGGCCTGGGCGCCAAGCGAATTCAGGCCGTGCAAACCTGGTGGGTCATGGAGGCCCCGACCGGCCAGCGTTTTTGCGTGGTGCAGGCGAGCTCCACAAAGTTCCGGGAGCGGGCGGCGGACTGGCCCTGAGGGGGGGCGGTAGGCAGCTCACTGTTGCGTCATCGTCACAAAATTGCGATATATTTGACATAGCGCAGCAACAGCGAGTTTTGGGCCGGAACCTTGGATTTTGCAGAGTTTAGTGATACTCTTCACACCAACGCTGTCGCGGTACTGTTGCACTAGTTACTTAATTGCAACAGATGACCTAACTCCAAGAAGGTTGAGCGTTTCGCACTTTTGTGCAGCGCATCTTCCGGCTCCGGACGTGTCGAGTTCTTACTCAACACCTGTTCCACTACATCCCCGGTTCAGCCGGGGATGCTTTTATGGGGCGGATGCCCTCAAAATGTCCACCCTCAGTTGCCCATACGCGAGAAGGGGTTCTAGATGGCGCTGTGCGAGGGATTCGTCGGATCGATCGGCAACACGCCCCTGATTCGCCTGAAGACTTTGAGCGATGAGACCGGTTGCGAGATCCTGGGTAAAGCAGAATTCATGAATCCAGGCGGTTCCGTGAAAGACCGGGCCGCCAAGTGGATCGTCCTCGATGCCGAACGGCGGGGGGTGCTGAAACCCGGCGGCACGGTGGTCGAGGGTACGGCGGGCAATACGGGCATCGGACTCGCGCATGTCTGCAACGCGCGGGGATACCGATGCGTGATCGTCATGCCCGACAACCAGGCCGCCGAAAAATACCAGATCATCGAGGCGTTGGGCGCGGAGCTGCGCAAGGTGCCCGCCGTGCCCTACAGCAATCCGAACCAGTATCAGAAAGTGGCGGGACGGCTCGCGGCCGAGCTGCCGAACGCGATCTGGGCGAACCAGTTCGACAACACCGCCAATCGCACCGCCCATGCCGAATCGACGGGGCCGGAGATCTGGCACGACACCGGCGGCAAGGTCGACGTATTTTGCGCGGCCACCGGGACCGGCGGCACGCTCGCGGGCGTCGCCGCCTTCCTGAAGTCGAAATCCCCGTCGGTCCGAATCGTGCTGGTCGATCCGCCCGGCAGCGCGCTGTATCACTACTTCAAGGACGGTGAGCTCAAGTCCGACGGCGGCTCCTCCATCACCGAGGGGATCGGCACCGGGCGTGTCACCGCGAACCTCGAAGGCGCGCCGATCGACGATGCGATCCGCATCCCGGACGCCGAGACCCTGCGCTTCGTCTACCGGCTGATGCGCGAAGAGGGCTTGTTGCTCGGCAGCACGGCCGGGATCAACGTGGCGGCGGCGGTCGCGATCGCGAAGCAAATCGGGCCGGGACATACCATCGTCACCGTGCTCTGCGACGGCGGGGCGAAGTATCAGTCGCGCCTGTTCAATCCCGCATGGATCAAGGAGCGGGGATTTGCGCAGGCGATCGGCTAAGCGATCGATCGACTAAGCGCTGCGCGACTCGGAGTCCGCCGCCGCGCTCTCGCCGAACCAGGCGAGCGCCGAGTGCAGCGCCGCCACCTCGCCCACCACGAGGAGCGCGGGTGACTCGATCCGCCGGGCCGCGGCCGCAGCGCGAATCGTGCCCACCGTCGCGAGGACGACCTGCTGCTCCGCCGTCGTGCCGTGCGCGATCAGCGCGGCGGGACGCTCCGCGGGGGCGCCGTTTTCCAGCAGCCGAGCGACGATGTGCTGCAATCGCGTGACACCCATGTAAAACACAGCGGTCATCTTGGGCCGTGCCAGGGAGGCCCAATCGGGCTCATTGCCGGCCTCCCCGCCATGGCCGGTGACGAAGGCCACGCTGTGGGCGTGGTCGCGATGGGTAAGGGGGATGCCGGCGTATGCCGCACAGCCGTTCGCCGCCGAGATTCCCGGCACGACCGAAAACGCGATACGGGCCCGCACCAGCGCTTGGAGCTCCTCCCCGCCGCGGCCAAAGATGAACGGATCGCCGCCCTTCAGCCGCACCACGCGGCGCCCGCGGCGTGCATGCTCGATCAAGAGATCGTTGATCGCGTCCTGGGACATGCCGGCGCCGCCGGCGGCCTTGCCCACGCAGATTTGCTCGGCATCGCGCCGCGCATAATCGAGCACCGGCGCCGGCACCAGTCGATCGTGGAGGATCACATCGGCGTCCTGCAGCGCGCGCAGCGCCTTCAAGGTCAGAAGCTCCGGATCCCCGGGCCCGGCGCCCACCAGCGTCACCTGCCCGGCCGGTGCGGCAGAGGCCGATCCCAAGAGGCGCTGGGCGATGCGCCGCGCGCCGCGCTCGTCGCCGTCGACGAACCGGCGCTCCGCCGGGCCATCCACCAGCATCTCGAAATAGCGCCGCCGCGCATCCGCGCTCGGGATTCTGCGCCGGACGGTGGCGCGCATGCCGGCGAGCCAGGTGGCCCAGAGGCCGATCCGCTTCGGAATGAGCGCCTCGAGGCGCTCGCGCAGCCGCCGGGCCAATACCGGCGAGGTGCCGGCGCTCGACACCGCCACGATCACCGGATCGCGATCGATGATCGCCGGAACGATCACCCGGGAGGCCTTGCGGTCGTCCACCACGTTGACCGGAATCCCGCGGGCCTCGCACAGGCTCGCGATCCAGCGGTTCACGGCGCGCCGCGATGTGGCCACGATGACCAGCCGCGCACCGTCCAAATCCTCGGCCGCGAATTCGCGTACGCGAACCTCGATCGCACCGGCGGCGGCGAGCCGGGAGAGCTCGGGGGCGACCTCGGGTGCCACCACGGCGATCGCCGCGTGTGCGCGCTCGAGCAACTGCACCTTCCGCAACGCCACGGAACCGGCCCCGACGACGAGCACCCGCTGGCCTTGGAGATCGAAAAAGAGCGGAAAATAATCCACGCGCACTACCCGAAGGGGTCGATAGGACCCTGCCCGAGCGCAGTTTACGCCGCGATCCCGGTGCCGGGCGTGGGTCGATCCCGAACTATCGCTTATGAGCACATGCCTTTTAGTGCTAGCACCGCGGTTGCCGACATGACCACCGTCCGCCATCCTTGGCCGACATGATCGATCCAGCCCAAGCGCTGTCCGGATTCGCCGTCGGCGCTATTGTGGGTCTCACGGGCGTGGGAGGCGGTTCTTTGATGACCCCGTTGCTGGTGCTGCTGTTCGGCATTCATCCGGCGACCGCCGTCGGCACGGATCTGCTGCATGCGGCGATCACCAAGACGGGCGGCACCTATGTGCACGCGAAGCAAGGTCGCGTGGATTGGCGCATCACCGGCCTCCTGGCGGCCGGGAGTGTCCCGGCCGCCGTCGCCACGCTGTGGACGCTGCATGCGCTGACGGGTGGACTCGGCGACCCCAAGATCGTCACCACCACCCTCGGGGTCGCGCTCCTGCTCACGGCCGGCGTCCTGGTGCTGCGTTCGTGTCTGCGCCGGTGGTCCAAGACCCAATCGATCGGGATCACGCGCCACCCGGTGTTCACCGTGCTGACCGGCGTCGTTCTGGGCTTTCTGGTATCGGTTTCCTCGGTCGGCGCCGGGGCGCTCGGGGTCACGGCGCTTTTCTTCCTGTATCCGCGGTTGAGCGCCGCGCGTGTCGTCGCCTCCGACCTGGCGCACGCCGTGCCGCTCACCCTGGTCGCAGGCTGCGGTCACTGGCTGTTCGGCACGGTCGACTGGGCGCTGCTCGGATCGCTGCTGGTGGGCTCGCTGCCCGGGATCTACATCGGCAGCCAATTCGTCGGCCGCATACCCGACACGGCGCTGCGGATCCTGCTGGCGGTCATGCTGGTGATGGTGGGAACCAAGCTGATCGCCTTCTAGAACTCCTATAACTCTTATACTGTCACCGCATGAAATTTCAGCAACTACGCTACCTCGTGGCGGTACATGAGAATGGTCTCAACATCACGGCCGCCGCGCGGCAATTGCACACCTCGCAGCCGGGGGTGAGCCGGCAGCTCAAGCTGCTGGAAGAGGAACTCGGATTTCAGCTGTTCGAGCGCGAGGGCAGGGCGCTCACCCGCACCACGGCCGCCGGCGAGGAGATCATCTCGCGCGCGGGGAGCATTTTGCGCGAGATGCAAAACATCCGCCGCACCTCCGCCGAGCTCAGAAAAGCCGACGGGGGAACGCTGTCCATCGCGACCACCCACACCCAGGCGCGCTACGTGCTGCCGCCCGTGATCCGCGAATTCCGCGCGAGGTATCCCAAGGTGCGGCTGCATCTGCACCAGGGCACCTCGGAGCAGATTGCCGAGATGGTTGCCCGCGACCGGGTCGACTTCGCGATTGCGACGGGCTCCGAGGACTTGTTTCCGCACCTGGTGCGCCTCCCGGTGTATCGCTGGCATCGCGCCGTCATCGTGCCGAAAGGACATCCGCTCGCCTCGGCCGGCAAGTTGACGCTCAAGAAGCTCGCCGATTATCCCATCGTCACCTATGTGTTCAGCTTCTCGGGACGCTCGTCGCTGCCGGCGTTGTTCGAGACCGCCGGCCTGTCGCTCGATGTGGCGCTGACCGCCCGCGATTCGGATGTCATCAAGACCTATGTGCGCATCGGGCTCGGTGTCGGCATCGTCGCGAGGCTCTCGATAGACCCGGTCGCCGACTCGGACCTGGTGGTTCTCGATGCGGCGCACCTGTTCGAAGGGCACACCACCTGGATCGGCTTCCGCCGCAGCGCGCTGTTGCGCGCCTACATGTACGAATTCATCGAGCTTCTGGCGCCGCAGCTCACGCGCAAGCTGGTACGCGAGGCGGAAAAGTCCGAGACGCAGGAAGAAGTGGACCGGGTCCTGCACGGGCTCGCGGTGCCGGTCCGGGATAACCCCTGACCCCACGGGTCTGCCCTACGGGCGTGCGAGCTGGGTCTCGAGGCCGAGGTCGTTCGAGGGTTGGTAGGCCGCCGAAAAGGTCGATAGTGCCGCAGCCGCGCCTTCGAGCTCGCTCTGCGGCAGCTCGAAGCTATCGAAGCCGCATCGGGCGAGAAAAAATATCTGGTCCCTGCGGATCGCTCCGCGGGCCCGCAGCTCTCCGGTGAAGCCGAATCGCTCCCGCAGGAGCCGTCCCTGGGTGTAGCCGCGGCCTTCGCTGGGACCCGGGAAGTCCGCACCGACCAGATCGAACCGTGCGAGATCCGGAACCAGCCGTTCGACCTCGTCGGCCGGCTCGAGCACCACGCCAAGCCGGCCGGGACGGGCCAGCCAGCGCTCGCGTTCGGCTTGCCACTCGGCGAAGGTCACGATCAACGCCTCGTCGTCGCGCACGGCGCCGTCGCTCGACGTGTGCCAATCGTCCGCGACGATGCGGCCGTCACGCAGCAGCCGTCGCGGCATACACCCTCTCCTTGAACGGCTTGACGCCGAGACGGCGAACGGTGTCGACGAAGCGCTCGTCCGCGCGCCGCTGATCGACGTACACCTCCAAGAGCCGCGCGATGCTCTCCGCAACCTCGTGCTTCGGGACGGAGGGTCCGATGACGGTCCCGAGCGCCGCCTTCGCGCCCGCGGCCCCGCCGATCGTGATTTGATACCACTCCTCGCCGCTCTTATCGACGCCCAGAATGCCGATGTTGCCGATGTGATGGTGACCGCAGGCGTTCATGCAGCCCGACATCTTGATCTCGATCTCGCCCAGATCGTAGACGTAGTCGAAATCGTCGAAGCGTTCGTTGATCAGCTTCGCGACATCGATCGAGCCCGCATTGGCGAGACTGCAGAAATCCAGGCCCGGGCAGCAGATCATGTCGGTCAAGGTGCCGATGTTGGGCGTGGCCAAGCCCGCCCCGGCGAGCGCGCGCCACAGCTCGAACGCTTCGCCCTGTTCCACGTCGGCGAGCACCAAATTCTGCGTGTGGGTGACGCGCGCCTCGCCGAAACTGTATCGATCCGCCAGATCGGCGATCAAATCGAGCTGTGCGTCGGTGGCATCGCCCGGCGCCACATCGGGCTTCTTCAAGGATATGTATACCGCGCGATAGCCTCTCACCTTGTGCGCGACGGTGTTGTAGCGGTACCAGGCCCGAAAAGCCGCCTGCTTGCCGGCGCCCGGCTCGATGTCGGGAAGGGTGCGGTGCGCGGGCGGCGCAAAGAAGCTGCGCATCCGCTCGATCTCGGGTTCCTCGATCTCGAGCCGGCCGTCCTTGATGAGCTGCCACTCGCTCTCCACGCGCCGCTTGAACTCCTCGAGCCCGAGCGAGCGGACCAGGATCTTGATCCTGGCCTTGTGGATGTTGTCGCGCCGGCCCTCGCGGTTGTAGACGCGCAGCACCGCCTCCAGGTAGGACAAGAGGTGCCTGCGCGGCAAGAACTCGCGGATCACCTGGCCGATCACCGGCGTGCGCCCGAGGCCGCCGCCGGCGAGAATCCGAAAACCGCGCTCGCCGCCCGCGCCCGCCACGATGTGCACGCCGATGTCGTGCACCAACGTGGCCGCTCGATCCTGATCGGGCGATCCGGTCACGGCGATCTTGAACTTGCGCGGCAGGTAGGTGAATTCGGGGTGAAACGTCGACCATTGCCGGATGATCTCGCACCAAGGCCGCGGATCCTCGAGCTCATCGGCGGCGACACCGGCCAAAGGGTCCGAGGTCGTATTCCGGATGCAGTTGCCGCTGGTCTGGATCGCGTGCATTTCGACCTCGGCGAGCTCCGCGAGGATATCCGGCACCTGCTCGAGGCGCGGCCAGTTGTATTGTAGATTCTGGCGCGTGGTGAAATGCCCGTAGCCGCGGTCGTAGCGCCGCGCGATCGAGGCCAGCGTCCGCAACTGTTGCGACGACAGCAAGCCGTACGGGATCGCCACCCGCAGCATCGGCGCATGGGTTTGGATGTACAGACCGTTGCGCAACCGCAGATGACGAAACTCGTCATCGCTCATCTCCCCGTCGAGGAAACGGCGCGTCTGATCCCTGAACTGCGCGACCCGCTCGCGGACCAGCGCGCGATCGATGCTGTCATAACGGTACATGGGCATACTTTAGCGGCCCCGCGACCGCGCGGCTAATAACCGGCCGGCATGAAGCAATGCCCGGCCGTTGTTTGCCCTGCGCTGCCCCTCCCGGCGGGTTTCCGGTCGCACGTCTCGATCAGTTCCCAAGTGGGCTCGGCAAAACGTGATTGGCTCGGCAGAGCCAAAGTCCATTTGCGCGCAGCATTTGACAGTCAACATAAGGTTCAAGAGTGGCCAAAGTCCTCGCGGTGACAAAGGATCTCACGGAAGTCGTGGTCTCGGCCGACACCTACCATGTCTCGCCCGAACCCATGCTTCTGATCGCCGATTTGCACGGTGCGCTGGCGCTCTGCCTGCATGACGAGGGGCGCGGCGTGGGCGGCTTGTTGCACCTGAAGTTCATGGGCGGCACGGGCCGTCCGAGCGATGTGACCGACAACACGCTGAGCTCGGTCCTGGTGGTCCTGGACCGCTTCAAGCGCGGGGTGCTGGGCAATTCCTCCAAGCGCGACGACATCCAGGCACGCATCCTGGCCCATGCGCTGCCCCCGACCGGCGTCGATGAGCCCACCGCGTCGCTGGTTGATCTCATCCAGGCCGATTTCGCCGACGGCAAGATTTCCTGCGGGACGCAGACGGTGCGGCGCGTCGAACCCCTGCGAGTATGTTTCCAGCCGTTCGAGGGCCGCGTGTGGGTTTGCGGGCCCGACGACTTGCGAGCCGGCTGCGCCGGTTGTAGTCGCCGCGCGATCGCCTGACTGGCCTGCCCCCCCACCCCGCAGTCATTGTAAGCTTGCGCCCGAGCCGGTCTCCGAACGGCTGCCGATTCCTTTCAGAGGTGCGTCATGCGATGGGGCATGTTGGTATTCGTGTCTGCAATGGCGGGGTGCGCGAGCAATCAGCTTGCCTCGACGCCGTCTCCCGGGGTCGACCTGAGCGGGCACTGGACTCTCAATGTGGCGGACAGCGACGACGCGCAGCGTCTCATGCAAAGCCAGATTGCGGCTGCGACCGCCGGCGTGAATGGGAGCGGGGGCGGCTCGAGCGGCGGGGGCGGAGGACGTCAGCGGGGGCGCAACGGTGGCATGGGCCCCGGCGCCGGGGGTCCCACCGGGCCGGTGATGCCGTCCGTGGCCGTGCTCGATGAGAGCTTGCGTTGGCCGGGCCGGGATCTGACTCTCGAGCAAACCGCGGAGCGGATCAGCTTCACCTCCGACGGAGGTTCGAGGTATTGCCGTCCGAGCGCGCACAAAAATGACGGGCACCACCCGCCTTCCAGCGGCAACGGCAAGCCGCAAGGCCACGACATGCCCGCGCGCGGGCGAGGCGATGCGCCCCCGCCGCGGTGCGGATGGGACGAGCGCACCCTGGTCGTGCAGTCCGGGGAGCCCGACGACGACAGGCCTCCCTACGAGCAGCGCTTCAGCGTGTCGGAGGATGGCGACCGCCTGGTGGAAGTCGTGGAATTCAAGGGCGGACGCTCGAGCGGTTTCGTTGCGTCGCGCGAGTGGGATCGGGCGCCGTCGGGCGGCGCAGCATCGGCCGGGGGCGTCCCCGCCGGGCCGATACCCCCGCGGCAATAAAAAAGCCGGGCACTGCCCGGCTTTCAAGTCCCCATGCCTATCGCGGCGGCGCTGTTGTTTCGCGCTCCGGCGAATGATCGGTCTGTTTTACTTCCCCGACGATGCTTTGCGTTCGAGCAACACTCTAGCGTCGTGCGGCTGCCGATACCAGTGCCTATAAAGAAAAATTTAAAAATTAATGTACCCTAAAAGCCACAGATGAGAGGGTGCGGAGGACTTCTGTGGGTAAGAGCGCGGGGAGCGAAGCGTCGATCGAGTATCCTTGACGCTTGACCGGAGCCGGGAGATTGTCGTGGCCAAGCTTTCCAAGTCTAGAGCCGTGCCCCAGACCGCGGTGCGAACGCGGCGCGCCTATTTTGACTGCCAATTCGGTCAACTGCACGTGCGCACCGCCTTTCCCACCACCGGCGGTTTCGATGAAGGCGTGACACTGATCTGCCTTCACTCACGGGAGGGCTCGAGCCGGAGCTTTGCGCGCTTCCTGCCCGAGATCGCCGGCGACCGTTCGGTTTATGCGCCGGATCTGCCGGGCTTCGGCGAATCGGATCCCGCGCCCGGCTTCGGCCACGCCGACGCGGCGAAGGCCGTATCCGATTTGGCGAACGACCTGCGCCTCCGGCAGATCGACTTGTTGGGCGTGCGCTTCGGCGCCGCCGTCGCACTCGAGCTCGCCGTCGCGCGGCCCGAGCTGGTCCGGCGACTGGTGCTGGTCGGCTCGCCGGCGCTCGATCGCGTTCCCTCGGTCAAGCAGGCTTGCCTGGTGGTGAAGACGAAAATCGATCAACCCGAGGAGACGCGGTGGGCCAGCGGTGCGTTGCCGCATGCGCGCGTCGTCGAGATCGACGCTCCCGACCTGTTCGATTCGGACCCCAAGGCGTTCGCCGCACGGATCGGGCCCTTTCTCGCCGGATGATGGGCATCGCGATCCCGTGAGATTGAACAAGTACATCAGCGAGACAGGCGCGTGCTCACGCCGTGAAGCAGATCAATGGATCGAAGCGGGGCGCGTCACCCTGAACGGCGTTCGGGCTGAACTGGGCCTCAAGGTGCAGGCTGATGACGAGGTTCGCGTGGACGGGGAACTCATCGGCGCCAAGAAGAAGCCGATCTACATCGCCCTGAACAAGCCCGCCGGCATCACGTGCACGACCGAATCGCACGTCCAGGACAACATCGTCGACTTCATCGGACATCCCGAGCGGATATTTCCCGTCGGACGCCTGGACAAGGACTCGGAAGGCCTGATCCTCCTGACCAACAATGGCGACATCGTCAATGAGATCCTGCGCTCCGAAAACGAGCACGAGAAGGAATACGTGGTTGGGCTGAACCGTCCGATCACGGATCTGTCGCTCAGCATGCTGGCGGGCGGCGTGAAGATCATGGGCGTGATGACCAAACCGTGCAAGGTGACGCGCGTCGGGCGCGAGGGCTTCCGCATCATTCTGACCCAAGGATTGAACCGGCAGATCCGCCGGATGTGTTCCGCGCTCGGTTACCGCGTCGAGCGGCTGCGGCGGGTGCGGATCATCAACATCGATTTGGGCGACCTGCCGACGGGCGAGTGGCGCTACCTGTCGGAGGCGGAAGTCGCCGGTCTGACGGCAGGCGGGATCACGTCGAGCGCAGCACGGGGGCCGACACCCCCTCAGTCCAAAGGCGGCCCGTCGCAGTCCGCCAATCCGGATCCTGCACCCGCGCCGCGAGCCATCGAAAAAAATCCTCGCCCCCATGGCTCGCGGTCCAATAGGAATGAGAGAAAAGGACCCCCCCGGTCGTCGACTCGACGGTGAATCGGCGTCTCAAGCCGAAGCTTGCGACGCCGCGCGTGCATTTGATGCGGGGTGAGTTCTCCGACAGGGCGAATTGTTGGGGCCCCACCTGCAATCGCAGACGGCCGCCATGGCCGTACATGCAGATGTTGGGTTGGGCCGCGCGAATCAGCGCAACTCCGTGAACCAGCGACGGAGGCGTGTCGTAAGCGGTCCAAGTGCCGCCGAGGATGTGCCACTGAAGCACCATGCTCTGGCGGCGAAAATCGACCACCGGGACCGTACCGGCGTTGTCGGGAGACAGGCCTCCACCCTGCGCTGTCCGCGTCATTTCGATTCGCGATCTGGCAATCCTGCGAAGGTGCTTTCGACGATTCCAGCGGTCAGGAGTTGCGGCAAAACCAGCGGCTCGCCCCCGCCCGGCTTGGAATTGTATACGACGTAAAGAGGCACGCCGGCGCGGCCGAAATCCGCCAGTGCCTTGGTGATCGCGGCGTCGCGGTTGGTCCAATCGCCTTTCATCAATGTGACACCCTTGCCTTGAAAGACGCGCTGAACCTTGGGGTCCGCAAACGCATTGCGCTCGTTGACCAGACACGTGAGGCACCAACTGGCGGTGAAATTGACCAGGACCGGTGTTCCCTCGGCGCGCAGTTGAGCGACGCGCGCCGCATCGTAGGGCTGCCACTGCTCGGCCGATTCCACGGCCGTCGACGAGGACGGGGCCGCCGCCGCCGAGGCGACATTCGCGAAGCGCACCGGCAGCACGACCGCCACCGCCACGGCCGCGAGCGCGGTGGCGAGCGCCGTCAGCCGGCCGGCCACCGAGATGCCCTTGGATTTTTGATACGCCCAGGCCGCCAACCCGACCAGAATGGCGCCGGCCAAGGCTGCGCCGAGTCCGAGCGAGGACGTTTGCTGCGCCAGCACCCAGAGGAGCCACGCAGCCGAGGCGTACATGGGGAACGCAAACACCTGCTTCAGCGTGTCCATCCACGCGCCCGGTTTGGGAAGCGCACGGCGCATCCAGGGAGCGACCGACAGCAGCAGATAGGGAAGCGCCAGTCCGAGCCCCAGGGAGGCGAAGATCGAGAGTGCAACGATCGGCGATTGAGTGAGCGCCCAACCGACGGCGGCGGCCATGAACGGCGCCGTGCAGGGCGTCGCCACCAGCGTCGTCAGGACGCCGGTGAAAAAGGAGGCTCGATAACCGTCGCCGCGAGTCAGCGCGTCGCCGACCCCCGCCAGGCCGCCGCCCACCTCGAACACGCCGGACAGATTCAACCCGACGGCCAGCAACAAATACATCATCAGCGTCACGAACAACGGCGATTGCAGCTGAAACCCCCAGCCGATCTGTTCACCGCCCGCCCGCAGCGCCAACAGCACCGCGGCGAGCGTCAGCATGGACGCGATGACGCCGGCGGCGAAGACCAGTCCCTTGGTGCGCACGGCCGCAGGATGTTTTTTCGCCTGTTCCACCAAGCCGATGGCTTTGATGGAGAGCACGGGAAATACGCAGGGCATCAGGTTCAAGACGAGGCCCCCGAGCACCGCGAGCAGCATGGCCACGGGCAAAGCCGTCGTCTTCTCGTGCGCGACAGCGGTGGCCGCGGCTGCGCCCGCATGCATCGGGACGAATCGCGGAGACGCCGCCGCGCCGGAGGCGGCGACGGCGGCGCCCGGAGCGAGAGCCGCGGCGATTTCGACCGGCACACCGAGGGTGTCGCTTCCGCTCTGCTCGGTGGCGATCAGCACGCCGCGAACCTGCCCGGATGTGGGAGGCTGGTAGCCGAGCTTCATGGAGAGCTCGGTCGATGCGCCCTTGTGGATGAGCGTCTGCGGCGCGGCGTACTCGATGACGCCATCGTCGTAAGGGTAGAACGCGAGCGATTTCACCTGGGTCAGCGCGGCGCCCCAGTCCTTGCCGAGCGTGAGCACGAGCCGGCCGTCATCGACTCTGGCCGCGCTTTGCGCCGGCGCGACGCCCGGCAACTCGGCGCGCGCCGCGGCAAACAAGGGCAGGACGCTCGGATCGGCGGCTCCGCCGCCCGTCCGAACCGGCAAACGAAGATGCAGGTTGGCGCTCTCCGGGATACAGACATCCGCGCACACCAGCCAGCTGGCCTTGGCGGCGAGATCGAGCGACGCCCCGTCCTTGAGATCGGAAGCCGCCGTGAGCTTGACCAGGTGCATGGCGTGCTTCGCATAGCCATAATTCACCAACGGAGCGATCTCGAAGCGATGCGGCATGGGCCAGACGATGTCCCCCGCGGTCAAGCGCGCGGGCAGCGTCCACGCCAGCTGGGTGGCCTGACCGGAGTCGCCGGGATTTCGCCAATAGGTGTGCCAGCCGTCGCGAATGTTCAGCTCGAGGGCCACCCAGACGGATTGCCCGGGTGCGATGGCGTCGTTCTCGCTGATCAATCGCGCCTTGACGTTCTCGGTCGAGACGGAATCACCCGCCAGCGCATGAACGGCGGGCGACAGCGCGAGGCACGCGATCAGCCAGCAGCCAGCGAATAGGAGCGTCGTAGACCGCAATTTCAGCGTCCGCATGACGACATGTTACCCAATTAAGCTCCCGCCTTTCGCACCGAGATCGCCCGCCACTGTGCAACGCCTCACAGTTTGACGCCGTTTCGGACCGGAATACCACCCAGATGCGGCTTGAGCTAATGTAGCCGTCCCCAAGCAGAAGCAGGCCATGCAAGATAGTTACGTAGAAAAAATACTCAAAGCCAAGGTCTACGACGTGGCCATCGAGACCTCGCTGGAGGCTGCGCCGCGTCTGTCGAAACGCCTCAACAACCGCGTGCTCTTCAAACGAGAAGACCTCCAGCCGGTGTTTTCGTTCAAAATTCGCGGCGCGTACAACAAGATCGCCCAGCTGTCGGACACGGCGGCGCAGCGCGGGGTGATTTGCGCCTCGGCCGGGAATCATGCCCAAGGCGTCGCCCTGGGCGCGCGCACGCGCGGCATCCGCGCGGTCATCGTGATGCCGCTCACGACCCCGGACATCAAGGTGCAGGCGGTCGCCGAGCTCGGCGCCGAGATCGTCCTGCACGGCGATGATTACGACGAGGCCAACGAACGGGCGGCGGAGATCGCCCGCGAACGGGGATTGGTCTTCGTGCATCCGTTCGACGATCCCGACGTGATTGCGGGGCAGGGAACGATCGCCATGGAAATCCTGCGCCAATGGCATGGCGACGACATCCATGCCATTTTCGTCCCCGTAGGCGGCGGCGGCTTGATTGGCGGCATTGCCGCCTACGCCAAGTCGCTCTACCCGCGGATCAAGATCATCGGGGTCGAACCGGAGGATGCGGCGGGCATGTACGAATCGCTGCGCGCCGGCAAGCGGGTCACGCTCGATCGAGTCGGCATCTTCGCCGACGGTGTCGCGGTGCGCAGGGTGGGCGAAGAACCGTTCAAGCTCGCGCGGCAGTACGTCGACGAGATTCTCCTGGTGACCACGGATCAGATTTGCGCGGCCATCCAGGACATCTTCCAGGACACCCGCTCGATCGCGGAGCCCGCGGGCGCGCTCGCGGTCGCCGGCATCAAGAAATACGTGGCGCGCGAGGGCTGCACCGAGCGCACCCTGGTGGCGATCAACAGCGGGGCGAACATGAACTTCGACCGGCTGCGGTACGTGGCCGAGCGGGCGGACATCGGCGCTCAGCGCGAGGCCTTGCTGGCGGTGGAAATACCCGAGGTTCCAGGCTCCTTCTTGAGATTCTGCGAGCTGCTCGGCAAGCGCAGCGTGACCGAATTCGACTATCGCTACCGCGAATCCAAGACCGCCCAGCTGTTCGTCGGCCTGGCTTTGAACCAGGGCCGCACCGAGCGTGCGTCCGTGATCAGCATGCTGAGCGAGGCGGGTTTCACCGTGCACGACATGACCGACAACGAGACGGCAAAACTGCACGTTCGCTACATGGTCGGCGGCCACGCGCGAAATCTGACGGACGAGCGGCTCTATCGGTTCGAATTCCCGGAACGGCCGGGGGCGCTGCTGAAATTTCTGCAGGCGGTCGGACCGAAGTGGAACATCAGCCTGTTCCATTACCGCAATCACGGCGCGGATTACGGACGCGTGCTTGCGGGGATTCAGGTGCCGCCGGAGACGCTGCCGGATTTTCTGTTGCACCTCAAAGAGCTGCAGTACGCCTATGTCGAAGAGACCGAGAATCCGGCCTACAAGATTTTCCTGAGTCCGTGAGCTAGTGCGGGGCGCCCTCCGCCGGCGCCGCGTCGTGCGGGATGCTTGCGACGTCGGCGGTTGCGGGCGAAGCGGATGCCCGTGAGCTCGCCCACCAGGCTTGGGCACGTCTTACGCTGGGGTCATCGGGCCCCCGGGCGGCCAACAGGATCGGCACGGCCGTCGCGAGCTCATCGCTTGCCTCGCGGCGGCGCCCCAGCCGCGACAGCGCGTAGGCATGAATGGCGTGCGCCTGCGCGGTGGGCGGGTGCGATGCGGGGAAGCCGGCGCTCCAGATCGCCACCGATTGCTCGCTCAGAGCAAGCGCCTCTTGCGGCCGGCCGGTGTCGACCAGAAGCCGCGACAGGTGCATCAACGCGGCCGCCCGATAGGGATGATTGCGCGGCAGCGATTTGTCGTAGATCGCGAGCGCCTGGCGGAATTGACTCTCGGCCTCGCGCACCTGGCCCTCGTCGTGCAGTACCATGGCAAGGCTCACGCGCGCGTAGCCGACGTTGAAGTTGTCGACACCCCACACCTTGAGCGCCACGTCCAGCGCATTGCGCAGCAGCGGTTCCGCTTCGGTCAAGCGGCCTTCGCGCTCCAGCAGCAGAGCATAATTTCCCTGCGCCGCCGCGGTTTCCGGATGCTGGTCGCCGAAAGCGCGCTCCTCGCTGTCGATTGCCTCGCGATACAGGCTTTCGGCGCGCTTCAAATCGCCCATGTTCTGCGCGACGATCGCCAGATTGTGAACATGCGAGGCCACGCGCGGGTGATCGTTGCCCAGGATGTCCCGGTCGATCGTTAGAGCCCTTTCGTAGGTTTGCTTGGCGAGAACCCACTGCTGCTGTCGCTCGTAGTCCTGGGCCAGGTCGTCCAGCAATCGTGCGATCTCCGTGGGCGGCGCCTGCGCGGTCTCGAGGATGCCGAGTGCGCGCTTGTATAGATCGATCGCGCCGCCCGCGTTTCCCTGCAGATGCCGGAGCTGGCCCAACACCCACAACGCCCGACCGGACTCCAGGTCGACTCCGCCGAATTCGCGCTGAGACAGGCGCAATGCCTCCTGCAGCGGCACCTCGGCGTCCTGCAGACTTCCGCTCTTGAAGAGCACGCGGCCCAGTTCCAGGAGCGTGTCGATATGCGATTTGTCCTTCGATTGCTGCTGCAAATCCAACGACTCGCGCAAGATCGGCACAGCATCCTGATACTGTCCGAGGCTGTCATACACATCGCCCACAGTTGCCAAAAGAGCCGCCTTGGTCGCCGGCTGGTCCTTGAAAGCGTCGCGCAACCGTTTCGTGCTCGAGTCCAAGAGCTCCCGGGCGGTGATCTGATTGCCACGGTTCACCTCCGGATCGGAGAGCTTGAACAGATCGACCAGAAACGTCGACACCTCCTCGGCCCTTGCCCGTTCGTGCTCGGCGGCCTCGCGCTGCTCGGCAACCCGATCGCGCTCGGCCGCTATGCGCACCGATTGCACGTAAGTCGTGACCGTGAAGGCCAGGATCAAGAAGAACACCGTGAGGCCGGTGGCGACCGGCAACCAATGGCGCTTGACGAACTTCGTGCTCCGATACGAGAGCGTATCCTTGCGGGCGATGACGGGCTTGCCCTGCAAGAAGCGCCGAATGTCACCCGCGAGCTGCTCCGCCGAGCCGTAGCGGCGCTTGGGCTCCTTGCGCATCGCCATGCAGATGATGTTGTCCAGATCCCCCTCGAGTGTGCGACGGAGCTTGCGCACGCTGGTGCCGCGAGCCTCCGAGATGGCGTGTGCCTGCGCGGAATCGGCGTCGGGTACCGCGTGGCTCGGAAGCGGGGGAACGGCTTCGCAAATGGCGCGCTCGATATCGACGAGCCGGGCGGATTCGATCACGAAGGGACCGACGCCTGCCAGAAGCTTATAAAGCAACACACCGAGAACATAGACATCGCTCGCCGTGGTGATCGGCTGCCCTCGAACCTGCTCCGGGCTCGCGTGATCCGGGGTCATTATTCGAAGATCGTCCCGGGTCACCGCGAGCGTATGCTGTCCCACCTGCCGTTCGTCCAACAGTTTCGCGATGCCGAAGTCCAGAAGCTTGGGCACACCGGTCGTGGTGACCAGGATGTTGGAGGGCTTGAGATCCCGATGCACGATCAGGTTTTGATGTGCGTAATGCACCGCGGCGCACACGGTGGCGAACAGCTCGAGCCGCGCCGGTACGTCGAGCCGATGGGTGTCGCAGAAGGTGTCGATCGGCACCCCATCGATGTATTCCATGACCAGGTAGGCGGTTCCATCCGGCAGGGTTCCGCCGTCCAAGAGGTGCGCGATATTGGGATGATCGAGCTGGGCGAGGATCTGCCGCTCTATTTTGAGCCGCGATTGCACCGCGCGGCTCAAAGCGCCCCCATGCACCACCTTGATCGCGACGCGCTGTTCGAATTCGGCGTCGGCTCGTTCCGCAAGGAAAACCTCTCCCATGCCGCCGGCACCCAAGGTGCCGACGACGCGGTACGGACCGATTCGCTCTCCTTTCACGCCCGAGAGCATGCTCCCGCGGCCACACTGCCGGCAAACGCAGCGCGGCCTTGCGACCCGGGGTGGCGAGCGTGTATGAGGTAGCTTCCAGGAAATACCATCGAGGAATCGCTTATGCCTAACGGGAATGACCAAAGCAATCCAAAAGATCCCGGTTCGGGTTCCGGCTCAGGGTCGGGTTCCGGCTCGGGGTCGAGCTCCGGCTCGGGCTCGGGCGCCCCCAAAGGCCCCGGATCCACGGGAGGAACCACGCCGGACGACAATGACAAGCCCCCGCAGGGTGGGGCCATCGTGGCGGCCGCCGCCGTCGGCGGACTGGTGGGCGGCATCGTGGGCGCGCTCATCGGCAGCAGTCTGCGTTCCTGATTGACGACGCCGGCCTCCTATCAGGTGCTGCGCCCGGCGCGGCATGAGACCATTCGTGTCCGCGGACTCGATGTCCATCTGAGACGCTGGGGACCTGAGGCCGCCGCCGGCGAGCCTCCCGTCGTCCTGCTGCACGGCTTTCAGGACACCGGCGATACCTTCCAATTTCTGGTGGATGAATTCGAGCGCGATCGAGCGCTGGCGGCGATCGATTGGCGCGGATTCGGAAGAAGCGGTTGGGCTCGGGACGGCTACTGGTTTCCCGATTACCTGGCGGACCTCGATCAATGGCTCGATAGGGTTAGCCCGGATCGGCCGGTGAGGCTCATCGGCCACAGCATGGGTGGCAATGTCGCGAGTCTGTATGCGGGACTGCGGCCCGAGCGCGTGCGCTGCCTCGTCAATCTCGAAGGCTTCGGGCTGCCGCGCACCTCGCCGGAGCGCGCGCCGGCGAGGCTCGTCGAATGGCTGGATCAGATCAAGACGGTTCCGCCGCTGAGAAACTACGATTCCCTCGATCATCTCGCCTCCATCATCCAGTTCCGTTATCCGCGATTCGGCGAAGCGCGTTCACGATTCATCGCCGCCGCTTGGGGTAAGATTGGAAGCGATGGTCGTGTTCATCTGCTGGGCGATGCGCGGCATCGCTGGGTCAATCCGCTGCTCTACAAACGCGAGGATGCGGAGGCAGTGTGGCGCGCGATGCGTGCACCCATGCTGATGGTGCTGGGCGAGGAATCCGATTTTCTGGCGAAGCTCGGACAGGATGGTGCCGATGCGGCATGGCGGGCGATGGTGCGCGACATCGAGATCGTCCACATCGCCGGGGCGGGGCACATGCTGCACATCGAACGGCCGGAAGCGATTGCGCCGCTGATCGAGCGGTTTCTGGACGAGCACGCTGACTGAACGGATTGTTGACATTCGAGGCTCCTTTGGCACTCACCCGGCGATTGTTTCCCACCCGATTCGGACAGCTGCACGTACGCAGCACGGAGGGCAGGGGCGTTCCGCTCGTGCTCCTGCACCCCTCGCCGCGCTCCGGCGAGATGTGGGAGGCGCTGCAGGGCCGGCTGACCAGACCAACCCATGCACCGGACCGTCTCGGCTACGGGTTCTCCGATGCGCCGCCTTGGGCGCTATCGCTGGAACAATATGCGCAGTGCACCGTGGACGCTTTGGAGGCGGCGGGAATCCACGGTCAGTTCGACGTGCTGGGCGTACACGTGGGGTCGGCGGAAGCGGTCGAGATCGCACATCAGGCGCCTGCGCAGGTCCGTCGCGTGATCGCGGTCGGCATGCCGCTGTTCAGCGTCGAGGAGCAGAAGCGGCAGATGGAAAAGTACAGCGAGCAGCCCTTGAAGCCGGCCGCCGAGGGCGGCCATGTGCTCGGCGCCTGGCGCGGCTCTTTCGCCTTTCGTCAGCCGCCGTACGATCTCGCCGATGCGCATCGGCGGTTCGTGGAGCATCTGCTGGCCGCCAATCCCGGTGCGGCGTTGCGCGCGGCGAGCGGCTATCCCATGGAAAAAAAGCTCAAGAGCCTGCGCTCGCCGTTGACGGTGTTCGCGCCCCATGACGACCTCATGGAGCAAACCCTCAGGGTAAGGCCCATGCTGAAGGCGGACGCCGCCTATGTGGATTTGCCGGACCTCGGCACCGATCTCTTCCATACGGCCACCGAGCGGATGGCGGAGCTCATCAACCGATATCTGCCGGCCTGAGGTACCGAGCATGCACCGACGCATGAATCTGCCCGAGATCTTTCTCCTGATCTCGCTTGCCATGATTGCCATCGAGGCTGCGTTCGCGCAATGGGCCCTCGTGAAAGCCCGCTACCGCGTGCAGGACACCCTGGCGTCGCTCGGCATGCAGGCGGGAAATATCGTCATGAATCTCGGCATGGCGGGCGTCGTGTTCGCGGGACTGACCGCGGCCTACGAGCACCGTTGGCTCGACCTCTCGCCCTCATCGCCGTGGGCGTGGGCCGCGCTGTTCGTGCTCGACGACTTCACCTATTACTGGTTCCACCGCATCAGTCACGAGTGCCGCTTTTGGTGGGCCGCCCACGTCAATCATCACTCCTCGCAGGAGTACAACCTGTCGACCGCCATCCGGCAGTCCTGGACCAGCGTCATCGTCGGCACCTGGACGCCCTGGATTCCGCTCGCATTTCTCGGTTTTCCGCCCGCCATGATTCTGGCCGAGCAGGGCTTCAACCTGTTCTATCAATTCTGGATTCACACCGAAGCCGTGAAGCGCATGCCGCGCTGGTTCGAGTATCTGTTCAACACGCCGTCCCATCATCGGGTGCATCACGCCTCGAATCCGCGCTACCTGGACCGCAACTATGCCGGCGTGCTCATGGTGTGGGACCGCCTGTTCGGCACCTTCGCCGAGGAGTGCGAGCAGGAGCCGCCCCGCTACGGCATCGTGAAGAACATCGACACCTTCAATCCGGTCCGCATCGCGTTTCACGAGTGGACGTCCATCGCGCGCGATCTGATCGCCGCACGCTCGTGGCGCGAGGCGATGGGCGTGGTATTCGGGCCGCCCGGATGGTGCGCCGACGGCAGCGGACTGACCTCGGCGAATATTCGAAACGAATGGAGCGTACGCCAGCATGCCGATTGAACCCAAGCTGACCGGCCTGTCCGGAAACGAGATCTATTGCATGCGGCTCAAGGGCCTGACGCCGAGCGGCGTGGTGCTCGGCAACAGCATCCAATCCATGGGATTTCTCGGCGGGGTGCGTTCGGCTTTTCGCGGGATCGTCGGCGGCGAGATTCCGGAACGTCACGAGGATGATCCACGCGGGACGCGAGGCCGCGTTCGAGCGCATGCGGGCGCAAGCCAAGCGGGAGGGCGTGCACGGCGTGGTCGGCGTCACCTCGGAGCTGCGCAGCCTCGGCGGCAACTCGGAGTTCCTGTTCGTCGGCTCCGGCGTGAGCGGAGCACCCGGTGCGCAAACCTTCACCAGCGCGGGCGACGCCCAGGAGCTCTACTGCCACATGGACGCGGGCTATGAGCCGCGCGAGTTCGTGTTCGGCAACATCGCCTATTCCGTGGGCGCGGTGGGGGGGATTGCCGGGACGCTGAAAACCCTGGTGCGGGGTGAGATCAAGGAGTTCAGCGACGTGTTCAACGAGACGCGGCACCATGCGCTCGACCGCGTGGTGAGCCACGCCAAGGCCGCGGGCGCGAATGCCGTGGTGGGTATCCGCACCAGCGTCATGCATTTCGCGGGATTCCATGAGATGTACATGGCGGGCACCGCGGCCTCGCACCCGGCGTTGCCCGCGGAATTCGCCTCCTCCCCCGCCACCAGCGATCTGACCGGCGAGGAGCTCTGGGGCATGACGCAGCTCGGCTACATCCCCTTGAAGCTCCTGATCTCCACGTCGGTGTATTCCCTCGGCGCGATCGGCGGCATCAAGGCGGCGTTCCAGAGCTTCGTGAAGGGGGAACTCCCCGATTTGACCACGTTGATCTACGACGCGCGCGAGCAGGTGTTCGACCGGCTCAAGCGCGAGGCGGCCGCGCTCGCGGCGGAGGAGGTCGTAGGCATCAAGACCTACATCATCGAGCTCGGGACGAGCCTGGTCGAGATTTTTTCGGTCGGCACCGCGGTGCGCAAGCTCGCGGGCATCGGCGTGCAGACGGCGAGTCTGCCCGCGCAGGCCATCATACGGGACAAGGACACCTGGCTCAGCGGTTCGGGCGGCTTCGACCTGCAATCGACGCGCGCGGGCGGCTGAGAGCGACGCGGCTTAAGCTCTTGCGCATTGCCGCGTACAATGACTCGACCATGACCGCCGCCGTGACCCGACCGCCGCTGCCGCCATTCGATGCCGCCACCGCTGCTCAAAAAGTGCGCATGGCGGAGGATGCATGGAATTCGCGCGATCCGGCCCGAGTCGCCCTCGCCTATACGCAGGACAGCCTCTGGCGCAATCGCGCCGAGTTCCTCGAGGGACGGGATGCCATCCAGGCTTTCTTGGTGCGCAAGTGGGCGCGCGAGCTCGATTACCGCCTCATCAAGGAATTGTGGGCGTTCCGCGAGAACCGCATCGCGGTCAGATTCGCCTATGAATGGCATGACGACAGCGGCCATTGGTTCCGCAGTTACGGAAACGAGAACTGGGAATTCGACGACGCGGGCCTCATGCGATTGCGCATCGCGAGCATCAACGATCTGCCGATTGCAGCGGCCGATCGGAAATACCATTGGGCCTCGGGCCGGCGGCCCGACGACCACCCCTCGTTGAGCGCGCTCGGTCTTTAGGCCGCCCGGGGAGATGAGCCCTTGAGCTCCGCCTTGACGGCCGGCGGATTCAGCTTGTTCCGCCGGCGCACTTTCGCCTTCTATCTGGGCGCGAGATTGTTCTCGGGGCTCGCCGCGCAGATGATCATCATCGCGGTGGGCTGGCAGGTGTACCACCTGACCGGCCGGGTTCTGGACTTGGGGCTCGTCGGGTTGTCCCAGTTCCTGCCGTTCTTGTGCCTCTCTCTGTTCGCCGGGCATGCCGCCGACCGCTTCGACCGCCGGCGCATCATCCTGTGCTGTCTGACCGTCTTTCTCGTCTGCGCGCTGCTGCTGTTGAGTTTCGCGCGGCGCGGGAACGGCAGCGTGTTGCCGATATTTGCCGTGCTGGCGCTGTTCGGCATCTCGCGCGCGTTCCTGATGCCCGCCTCGCAATCATTCCTTCCCAATATCGTGCCGTTGGATGTGCTCGGCAACGCCGTGGCGATCAACTCGTCGGCGTTCCAATTGGCGAACATCGTCGGGCCGAGCCTCGGCGGCCTCGTGTACGCGTACGGTGAATCCTCGACCTGGGCGCCCGGTGGCGCCCAATGGGTCTACGGCGGCGCCGCCGGACTCTTGGCCGGGGCGGTGGTGCTGCTGCTGGGGGTCAACACTCGCCGCGGCGCGCCGCAGGGCCGGATTGAGTTCTCGTGGGGCCATCTGCTCGAGGGGCTGCGATTCACCTGGCACCGCAAAACGGTACTGGGCGCCATTTCCCTGGATCTTTTTGCGGTACTGTTCGGAGGTGCTTCCGCCCTCCTGCCCGCCTTTACCCGGGACGTGCTGCATTCGGGGCCGGAGGTATTCGGGTTGCTGCGCGCGGCGCCCGGCGTCGGCGCCGTGGCGATGGCGATCTGCCTGGCGCTTCGGCCGATTACCCGACGTGTCGGGGTTTACATGTTCGGGGGCGTCGCCATATTCGGGATGGCGACCATGATTTTCGGGCTGACGCAGCGCGTCTGGGTCGCCCTGGCGGCACTTGCGCTGATGGGCGCGGGGGACATGGTCAGCGTGTACGTCCGCGGACTGCTGGTGCAGCTGGAGACCCCCGATGCCATCCGGGGGCGGGTGAGCGCGGTGAGCTCGATCGCGATCGGCGCCTCGAACGAGCTCGGAGAATTCGAATCCGGAACCACCGCCGCGATCTTTGGCCTGGTTCCGGCGATCGTTCTGGGCGGCGTAGTAACATTGGCGGTGGCGGTGCTTTGGGCGAAGGTCTTTTTTCCCATGCTGTGGCGATTGCGGACTTTTCAGCAACTCAAGGATCACGAAACGGATGGCACATCACGGACCTCATGAACGTCACGGCGCCCCCGGCGGCGAAGATCATGACGACCATGACCATGAGCACGGCCATGAGCACGAGCACGGCGCGGGTCACGGCCATGCGCATGCTCATGGACACGCTCACGCGCATTCGCACGGCCTGACCGCCGACGCGGTGACGCTGCGCATGATGATCGCGATGGTCCTCAATCTGTCGTTCGTGGCGATCGAGATCACGTTCGGCTTCATGTCCAATTCGGTCGCGCTGATCGCCGATGCGGGGCACAACTTCGGGGACGTGCTCGGGCTGCTCTGCGCTTGCGCCGCCGTCTATCTCGGGCGCCGCCCGCCGGGCGGGAAGTTCACCTACGGATTGGGGCGCTCCTCAGTGCTCGCCGCACTGGTGAACGCCGTGCTCCTGTTGGTGGCTTGCGGTGCGATCGCATGGGAGGCGGTGGGACGCATTGCATCACCGCCGCGCGTGGCGGGAGCCACCGTCGTCTGGGTAGCGGCCGTCGGCATCGTGCTGAACGGCGTGAGCGCGTGGCTCCTGCATGGCGGCAGCCATGACGACTTGAACCGGCGCAGCGCCTACCTGCACATGCTGGGCGACGCGGCCGTCTCCGCGGGCGTACTGGTGTCGGGCGCCCTCATCCTGTTCACCGGCTGGAGCTGGCTCGACCCGGCGGTCAGTTTGCTGATCGTCGCGGTGATTCTATTGAGCACCTGGAGGCTGTTGCGCGACTCGCTGCACCTCTCGCTCGACGGCGTTCCGGCCGGCGTCAACTCGACCGACGTGATGTCGTACCTTTCCCATCAACGCGGGGTCACCGACGTGCACGACCTTCACATCTGGGCGCTGTCGACGACGAGCGTGGCGTTGACCGCGCACCTCGTGGTGCCGGACCGGGATGCGGACGAGGCGCTCCTGGGCGCCCTGACGCCGAGCCTCAAAAAGCGGTTTCGCATCGATCACGCGACGCTGCAGATCGAGCGCGACCGCTGCGATCACGGCTGCACCTCGTAGCAGGCGGGCGGCCGACGATTCGGGATTCAACGGACGCGAACACCCTCGATCGCGCCCAAGGCGCTGTACATCTCGGGCGTGATCGCGGATCCGATGTCCTGCGTCTGCAGGCTGACGACCGAGTGACCCACCAGCACGCAGTACATGATGCCGATCGTGGCGTGACCGGCCACGGTGCCGGTCCAGCGCACGCGCGCGGCCGGCAAACCCGCCAGAGTCGCCTGCTCGAACTCGCCGAATTCGAAGTGCCCGAGCCTAAGTCCCAATCCCTTCAGAAACTCCATCAGGTAATGGCTTGCCGCCTGGATGCGCTCGGACGGGGCGATGGCATCGAGCGAGGAACCCACGTCGATTGCCGATACCTGCAGCGTCGTGCCGCCGTCGGACGCCGGCCGGCGCTTGACCCAACCGATCGTCACGCCGCCGTTCTCCTCGCTCTTGATCGGGCCGTCGAAACCCTGCGGTACGGAGATGACGAGCGGTCCCGCCTCCGCACAAAAGGCAGGCGCGCCGGGGATGGACAGCAGGATGGAAAGCCACAGGAACGCAAGAGTGGTGTGCAATCGCCGTCTCATGATTCGCATTCCTCGAGTCTATCGAGCGCCTTGATCATCGGGGGCGCACCCGGCGGGTCGCCAGCGCGGAGTGCGGATCCTCGGGCCAGTGATGTTTCGGATAGCGGCCCTTCAAGTCCTTCCGGACTTCGTGATACCCGCGGTTCCAGAAACTCACGAGATCGCGCGTAATCTGAACGGGCCGCCCGGCAGGCGACAAAAGCTTCAACAACAGCGGGAGCCTGCCGGCCGCGACAGCCGGAGTTTCACGGAGGCCGAACACCTCCTGCAGACGAACGGACAGCGTGGGTACCTCGCCATCCAGGTAATCGATCGGTATTCGCGAGCCGCTCGGCACCACGAAATGCGTGGGCGC
Organism: uncultured Gammaproteobacteria bacterium; assembly: GCA_963730565.1. Lineage (GTDB taxonomy): Bacteria > Pseudomonadota > Gammaproteobacteria > Steroidobacterales > Steroidobacteraceae > Bog-1198. The sequence continues at coordinate 112,604 of CAVSSU010000026.1, read as the reverse complement.
CTCGCGCTCGAGAATGGCGTTCTGTGCGTAAGTCAGGCGTCCATGCAGCGCATTGCTCAGATCGAAGCGGGCAAAATGGTCCCGCCGGACGAGACCGTCCATCCAGGGAGGCGCCCACTCCTCGAGCGTCGCGAGCAGAGCCTCATCGCTCAAGTCGGGCCAGGGCTCCGCGGACGGGACGGCATATGCGCGCATCAGCGCCACCCGCGCCTGCCATTGCTTGAGGTCCTTGGACCAGGGCAGCACGCCCAGCCCGAGGCTCCGTAATCCCTCGAGCGCGGCGCGCTGCATCGCCGCGCGGTCCGGATTGCGCGTTTCCTCAGAGTCGAGAACGAGCGCGGCGAGGCGACGTTCGCGGCGAGCGCGCACCGCCTGCTCACGCGCATCCCAGACGATCTGCTCGTGCACCTCGATGTGCGATTCGAAGTGGCGCTCCAGATCGGCGCGCTCGATGGGAGCAGCGAGAAAGATTCGCGCCTCGCGCTCGGCCCCGTCCAGCTCGGCCGCCACGATGAATTCCGATTTCGCGAGCGCCTGCGGTTCGGCAAAGCGGGCTCCGCGTCCGTTCGCCAGCAAGTATCTTCCCGCCGCGTCGCGTGCACGGCCGATGCGGTCCGGGTAGGCGAATGCGACCAGAACACCCGTCAAATCCTCCGCGCGGGAGCCCGCATCCGCGCCACCCAGGATGCGCCGCCAGTTCGCGGCACTGCGCATCGCCTCGCGCACTGCCCGGGCGTCGACGGTCAGGCCGGACGGCAGCGCGGAGGGCGACGTTCCCGCGCCACCCGCAAGGACGCTCACGCGCAGCCGCAAATCCACATCGCGTGCGCCGGGAGCGGCGCGCAGCAGGTCGCGCTCGCTCAAGATCGCCGCGAGGTCGCAGGCGAGGCGCGGCAGGCCGAGTTCGCGCCCCTTGGCGAGCATGTGCGCGAGACGCGGATGCGCGCCAAGCCCCGCCAATTGTCGGCCGTGCGCGGTGATGAGATTGTTCTCGTCTATTGCCTCCAGTGAGCGCAGCAGATCGCGAGCTTGCGCAAGCGGTGCAGCCGGCGGCGGATCGAGCCAGCGCAGCCGTGCGGCATCGGCCGCCCCCCAGAGGCTGAGCTCGAGCGCCAGCGGAGCGAGATCCGCGCTCAGAATTTCCGGCGGCGTATGCGCGGCGAGCGTCGCCTGCGACCCCTCCGACCAGAGCCGGTAGCAGACGCCGTCGCTCAACCGGCCCGCGCGGCCGCGGCGCTGATCCGCGGCCGCCTGCGATACCTTGCCCGTGACCAGCCGGCTCATCCCGCTCGCCGGATCGAATTCCGAATAGCGCCTCAGCCCTAAGTCGACGACGATGCGAATGCCTTCGATGGTCAGGCTGGTTTCGGCGATGCTCGTCGCCAGCACGATTTTTCTCGCGCCGGGGGCCGCCGGCCGGAGCGCGGCATCCTGCTCGGCGGCCGAGAGATCGCCGTACAGTGGAAGGATCCGAACGGTCGCGCCCGCCGCGGTTTCCTCCAGGGTCCGATGCACCCTGCGGATTTCCGCCGCGCCCGGCAGGAAGCACAGAATGTCGCCCTCATCCCGGCCAAGCGCGCCGCGCAATACCTGGGCGGTCTGGAGTTCGAGCGGCAGCTCGGAGCGCCGCGGCACATAGTGGGTCACGACCTGATGAGCACGCCCCTCCGCCGTGACGAGGGGCGCATCGCGCAGCAGTGTCGAGAGGGGCTCCAGGTCGAGGGTCGCCGACATGACCAGGATCCTCAAATCCTCACGCAGCGTCTCCTGGCTTTCGAGACAGAGCGCGAGCCCGAGATCGGCGTTGAGACTGCGCTCGTGAAATTCATCGAATATGACGCAGCCGATGCCCTCCAGCGCCGCGTCGCCCTGAAGCATGCGCGTAAGGATTCCCTCCGTGACCACCTCGATGCGGGTGTCTCGGCTCACGCGTGTCTCGATGCGCGTCCGGAAGCCGACGATCCCGCCAACCGGCCCGCCGAGCAGCTGAGCCATGCGATTCGCCACGGCACGCGCCGCGATGCGGCGCGGCTCGAGCATCAGGATCTTGCCCCGCCCGAGCCACGCGGCGTCCAGCAAGGTGAGCGGAACCAGGGTGCTCTTGCCGGCGCCCGGTGGGGCGTGCAGCAACACCCGCGGGTGCGCGGACAGCGCTTGCGACAAGGGGCCGAGCGCGGGACCGATCGGCAGGGACGGTAGCGGGGGCACTGGCATGAGGGCGCTACGATACCGCAGGGCGGCCCGGCGTCCATGTTAGGATAGCGCGGTCGGGCCTGTAGCTCAGTTGGTTAGAGCAGGGGACTCATCAGTAATGGTGCCTTCGCATCGCAAGGTGCGAAGTGGACGGGATGAATTCAGGGAACCCTCACCAGCGTCGCCCGGTGTCGCCGATGGCAACCCTGAGCCAAGCCGGCGGTACACCGCCGGAAGGTGCAGAGACTACCTGAGCGCTTGAGTCGCGCTTAATGACAGGCAAGAGCGTCCCGCACCCCACCGGGGTGAAGAGATAGTCCACTCCCTCCGGAAACGGCGGGGTCGAGTGAATCCCTTGGTCCTCGGTTCGAGTCCGAGCGGGCCCACCATTTATCCGATAGCCGGCTTCGCAAGGTCGCGTCCTGAATGGATCCACAGTTTCGCGTGATCGTTATCGGTGGCACGGGGCAAGTCGGCGGCGCCGTGGTGCAGGCGCTGCTCGCCGAGTCTGCATGCCGCGAAGTGGTCATGGTGACCCGCAGACCGGTGCCGAGCGCTGATCCCACGCGCCTGCGCAACGTGGCGATGGATACGGGCGCTTCCGATTTCGAAATGCGTGTCGGCGATCTGGCGAGGGAGGTCGTCGCCGCCGGCGATCGCGTCTCCGCCGTCAGCTGCGTCGGTGTAGGCAGCGGATCCTTGCGATGGACCGAAGCGCAGCTCAAACAGCTGGAAATCGGCGTGGTCGGCGCTTTTGCTCGCGGCGTGCGCCAAGCGGGTGTGGCGCAGTTTTGCCTGCTGTCGGCGGTCGGTGCCAACGCGGGCAGCCGGATCAAATACGTCCGCATCATGGGCTTGAAGGAAGCGGCGATCCAAGCGGTGCATTTTCCGCGCGTGGCCATTTTCCGCCCAGGCATCATTGTCGGCAATGCTCATACGCCGCGTTGGGTAGGCTGGCTCGGCAAGCTGGTGCCGGGTGCGGGGGGGAATATCGAACAGCGCGATATCGGCAGGGCCTTCGTCGCTGAAATCGCCAAGAAAGCAGCCGAAACCGGCGTGGCTTTTTACGACAACCAGGGGATGCGTAAAATCATCGCAGACTTTACCGACCCGAAGCCATGAGCATGCCGGTGGCGATTCAAAGCTGGACGATTTCGTTTGCCGAGTCATCGATCAGATGCTCGTACTGCAGGCACAGGTCATGAGTGCAGTCACAGAACGCATGCGGATCGCCGCGCTTTCCGACATCCACGGAAACCTCTTCGCCCTCGACGCCGTGCTCGCCGACATAGAACGCCGCGGCGTGGACCTCATCGTGAACCTGGGGGACATCGTCTCGGGGCCGCTCCTGCCGCGCGAGACCGCCCAACGGTTGATGGCGCTCGGTTTGCCGACGATCCGCGGCAACCACGAGCGGCAGGTGTTGACCATGGACCCGGCGCGCATGGGGGCCTCCGACCGGCACGCGTTCGATACGCTTGGGGACGCGGAGCGCCGCTGGATGGCGGATCTTCCCGCCGTGCTGCCGCTCGACGGCGGCGATATCTTTCTCTGCCACGCGACGCCCGGCAACGATGTCGATTGTTATCTCGAGGATCTGGTGGAGCGAGAATTGCGCCCGGCTCCGCTCGAGCGGATCAAGCAGCGCACCCGTGACTGCGAGGCTTCGCTGATCCTATGCGGCCACTCGCACATCCCGAAGCTCGTGCATCTGTCGACCGGTCAGGTGATCGCGAACCCGGGAAGCGTGGGCATCCAGGCGTACGAGGGCCACGATCCGGGCCCGCATCGGGTGGAGATGGGGGCGCCGCACGCGCGCTATGCGGTGGCCGAGCGCCGCGAGAACGGCTGGGCGGTGGAATTTTTTGCCGTCGCCTATGATTGGGACGCGGCCGCGCGGCTCGCCGAACAGCGCGACCGGCCGGATTGGGTGCGCGCGCTCAGAACGGGCTACGTCACCTAGAGGGGCTTCGTCCCTTATGAGTAACCCGGGATTCCGCCAGGCGGCGGCGACCGATTGACCTGACTAAACGGCGACCCGCTCGGCGCTCGGCGGCGCAGCGGCCTTGGGCGCGATGCGGCGGACCTGCATTTCGTTTAGCACTTCCGCGATGGCGGCCACGACCTGGTGCATGGCATCGGCACCGATCGCACCGATGCATCCGATGCGGAAAGTCTCGACGGCGGTCAATTTCCCCGGATAGAGGATGAATCCCCGATCGCGGACTCGGGCGTAGAACTCCTTGAACTCGTAGTTCGGATCGGGCGGCGCGTGGAAGGTGACGATGATCGGCGCCTGCAGCGCGGCGGGCAGAAAGGTCTCGAAACCGAGTTCGCGCATGCCCGACACCAGCGCAGCGCAATTCTCACGATATCGCGCGAGGCGGGCGCCCTGGCCGCCCTGCGCCTGATACTGATCGATGGCGGCGCGCAGCGCCGCCACCACGTGCGTCGGCGGCGTGAAGCGCCATTGCCCGGTCTTCTGCATGTACTGCCACTGGTCGAGGAGATCCATGGCGAGCGAAGCGGTGTTGCCGGCGGAGGCCTCGAGCGCGGTGCGCCGGGCAATGACGAAACCCATGCCGGGCACGCCCTCGAGGCATTTCCCCGACGCCGCCACCAGCGCATCGAAGCGCACCGAGCGCGTGTCGATGGGAATGGCGCCGTAAGAGCTCATGGCATCGATGATCAAGCGGCGGCCGTGGCGCGCCACGGCGGCGGCGATCTCCGGCAAGGGATTCAGGATCCCCGTGCCGGTTTCGCAATGCACTTGCGCGACGTGGGTGATGCCGGGGTCGGCGGCCAACGCGGCATCGATGCGCGCCACATCGGCCGGCTCCTGCTCGCCGTGCGCGAGTACCATGGCCTCGCGCCCCAGATAACCCAGGATCCGCACGATGCGTTTGCAATAGGCGCCATTGTCGGGCACGAGCACCTTGCCCCCCCTCGGGACGAGCGTGCCGAGCGCCGCCTCGACGGCAAATGTGCCGCTGCCTTGGAGGGGCACGCACACATGGTCCGCCTGGCCCTCGATGATGGCGAGGAGATCCCGGCACACCGAAGCCGTCAGGGCGTTGAACGCGCCGTCCCACGAACCGAAGTCCGAGAGCATCGCGGATTTGGTTTGCGCCGAGGTCGTCAACGGGCCTGGCGTCAGCAGAATCGGGTCTTTCAAGAGCACTTCTCCTTCATGGCGTACGGGGCCCCGCCGGCAGGCGGCTTGCCGGCCCCTTTCGTCGGCCGAAAACGGGATCCCTGAGGCGGTTGCGCTGGAGTGCGCCCGCCCGCTCGAGGACCGGATAAGCCGTCGAGCACAGATGCGAATGGATGCGTTTCAGATCGCGCAGGATGTCGAGGTCGAGCGAATAGGATTCGATGATCTCCGGCGTCCCTTCGCGCAGGCGCGAGAGATATCGTTCGGCCGCCGCGAATTCCTTCTCGCGCAGCAGGGTCTTCGCGGCAACCAGCTGGCGCGCGACGTTCACATCGCCCGACATGAAGATGCCGACCGACAGTCTCAAACTGTCCATCACCTGCTGGTGAAATTCCACCAGGTCCGCCTCGCCCTCCTTCGAGAAGGCGATCGCGCGCCGGATCTTCTTGGAGGCGAGATCCATGAGATTCTTGTCGATGATGTCGCCGACGTGCTCGAGATTGATCGAGAACGACACGATTTCCATGGCCCGATAGGCGTCGCGGTCATCCAGGCTGTCGCGCATCATGCGCGTCACGTACATCTTCACCGCCTCGTTCAGGCTGTCGACCGAGTCGTCCATGCGGCTGATCTCGGAAACGAGCTTGCGGTCGTTGGTGAGCAGCGCGGTCATCGCCTGCCGCAACATGGTCTCGATCAGGTCGCCCATGCGCAGCACCTCCCGTGCCGCCGAGACCAGGGCGACTGCGGGGGCGCCGGTGGCGCTCGCATCCAGATACACCGGTGTGCCGGGATCGGCCGCCCGGGGCTGGTCCGGCAGCCAGCGGGTGAGCCAGGCGGCCACGAAGTCGAGCGGTCCGATGAACAGGAGGGCGAGCAGGAGGTTGAACGCGGTATGGAAGTCCGCGGCCAGGCGCGCCGGGTTGGGCTCGAAGCTCTCGAGCGCATCCGCGATAGGACGCAAGAACGGCAATACCAGCGCGCATCCGACGATGCGGGTCAGCAGATTCCCGACCGGGAGGCGGCGGCTTGCCGGATTGCCCGCCTGGCTGGTCTCGAGCAATGGATTGAGGGCGCTGCCGACATTCGCTCCGAGCACCAGCGCGAGCTCGGCGGCGGGCGAGACCAGATGCGCGGCGCCGAGGGACATCACGACGAGCACCACCGCAACGCTCGAATGCGCGGCCCAGGTCACCGCGGCCGCGATCGCGAGGCACAGGACCGGCTGGTTGGCGATCGCACCCAACAACGCCTGGGAAACCACAGCGCTTTCCGTCGTCACCAGCGCGCCGAGGAAGATATGCAGCGCGAGCAGCATCAGGCCGACGCCGATCAACACGCGGCCCAGATCCCGCGTCCGGGTGCGGGCGCCGCGGCGGAAGGCGATCACGCCCCCCATCAGCAGGATGGGAGTGACCACCGCGATATTGAACGACAGCACCTGAACGACCAAGGTCGTGCCGACATTGGCGCCGAGCATCACCGCGAGCGCGGGAACGAGGTCCAGGGTCCCGCCGGTGACGAACGAGCACACCATCAAGCCGGTGGCGGTGCTGCTCTGTAAAATCGCGGTCACGAATGCACCCGCGAAAAAAGCGCGGAACCGGTTATGAAGCGCAATGCCCAACAAGCGCCGCAGCTGCGAGCCGAATGCGCGCACCACGCCGCTGTGGACCATGTGCAGTCCCCATAGAAGCAGCGCGACTCCGCCGATCAGATCGAGGATGACCGTACTGCCCATGAGGTCAGCTCAGCTCGTCCATGGCAGCGAGTAGGTCTTGGTGTTGCAGAAGCTCCTCATGGCTTCGAGGACGCCTTCCTTGTAGCCGAGCCCCGAGTCCTTGATGCCGCCGAAGGGTGTGATCTCCAGCCGGTAGCCGGGGACCTCGCGCACGTTGATGCTGCCCACGTTCAATTCCTGGATGAAGCGCGTAATCAAGTCGAGACGGTTGGTGCAAAGCGAGGAGGAGAGCCCGTAGGCGGTGCCGTTGGCGATGCGGATGGCCTCGTCCACGGTCTTGAATCGAATGACGGGCGAGACGGGTCCGAAGGTCTCATGCCGCACGACGTTCATGTCCGGTGTAACACGATCGAGCACCGTCGGCGAGTACAGCGCGCCACGCCGGATATTGCCGACCAGGAGTCTTGCCCCGGCCGCCACCGCTTCCTCGACCACAGCCTCGAAGCGGCGCGCCGACGGCTCGTCGATCACGGTCCCCATGTCCATGGCAGCGTCGAAGGGATCTCCATACTTCACCTCCTTGGTCTTTTCGACCAGGAGCTCGATGAAGCGTTCGGCGACGCTTTCCTGAACCAGCATGCGCTTGACGGCCGTGCAACGTTGTCCGGAGTTGGCATACGAGCCGCGCGCCGCGAGGCCGGCGGCCTCCTCCAGATCCGCATCCTCGAGCACGATGATGGGATCATTGCCGCCGAGCTCCAGCACCTGGCGCTTGTAGACCGCCTTGGCGGCGATGTACTTGCCGATCGAGACGCCCCCGGTGAAGGTGACGAGGTCCACGTTTTCACTGGTCAGCAACTCATCGGCGATTTCCTTGGGATCTCCCGTCAGCACCGACAGCATCGGCGGCGGGAGCCCCGCCTCATACAGGATGTCCGCGAGGGCGTAGGCGGTGAGAGGCGTCTTTTCGCTGGGCTTGAGCACCACGCGGTTGTTGGTGGCGATGCCGGGGGCCACCTTGTGAATCACCTGGTTCAAGGGGTGGTTGAAGGGGGTGATCGCGGTGATCGCCCCGAGGAGCGGCTCGCGCAGGGTGTAGACCTTGCGGCTCTTGCCGTGGGCGGTGAGGTCGCATGAAAACACCTCGCTGGAATCGACCAACGACTGATTGGCCGCGAACAAGAGGACATCCGAGGCTCGGCCGACCTCGTAGCGCGAGTCCTTGAGACACAGCCCCGACTCGAGCGTGATCAGCCGAGCGAGATCGTCGCGCCTCGCGGCGACCAGGGCGCCGGCCCTCATGAGGATGCCGTAGCGCTCGTGACGGGTCAGCTTCGAATGAAAATTTCGCGCAATCTCGAGCGCGCGCTTCACGTCCGCGAGCGTGGCCTTGGGGACGGTTCCGATCGTCTCGCCCGAGTAGGGATGCCGCACCTCGATGACGCGGTCACGGGACACTTTCTCGCCGGCGATGCGCAGCGACTCCCGGATCGGGGCGCGTGTGGCGGACGAGTTCAAGAGGGTTGCACGGCCAGGTTGAGCCCCAGATCGAACGCATCGAAGTTCCGCCATCGCCGCCCGGCAGGCTGATCCCCCACGGGGCGATTGACGAGCAGCGGCACCTTTTGCTCGGACAAACCGCCGTGCGAGCGCAGCGGCACATCGAGCCCGGACAAATCGTGCCGGTCGCGTGCGGTGCCGATCACCGTATCGAGCTTCGATACGACCACGAGGTCCCCGATGCGGTCCGCCGGAAGCTCGAAGCGCGCGGCGGCCTCGTCGCGCGTCGAGACGAGCTCGATGCCGGGAAGCGCGGCGATGCGCTCCGCTACCGCGCCGCGATCGGCATCATCGCCCAGGTATACCAGCGCAAAAGAGCCCAACGCGCCGTGATGCACGACGTAGGGGTCGGTGATCGGCAGGATGACCCGCGCCTTTCCCTCGCCGATCCAGGCATCGAGGGTGTCCTGGAGATAAATCACGTTGGGATGCCCGGCGGCATCATGCTTCGCATTCATGCCGTGGTCGGCGGTGATCACGACCGTCGCGCCCAGCCGGTCGAGACGAGCGAGGTTCGAATCCATCATCGCGTAAAAATCATTCGCCGCCGGCGTGCCGGGCGCGGCTTTGTGCTGTACGTAGTCGGTGGTGGACAGGTACATGAGGTCCGGCCGCTCGCGCTCCATGATCTTGACGCCCGCCACGAACACGAACTCCGAAAGAGCCGCGCTGTAGACGGACGGGACCGGCATGCCGACGCGCTCGAGCACGTTCTCGATGCCGTTCTCTGCAAGGCTGACCTGGTCGGCCTTTTCGGAGGAGAAGCAGATTCCCTTCATCCGGTGTCCGAGGAGCTTGCGCAGCTTGTCCTTCGCCGTGATGACGGCGACTTTCGCGCCGGCATCGGAGAATGCGGCGAGTATGGTGCCCACGCGCAGATGGCGCGGGTCATTCATCATGACTTCCTCGCCGCGCTCCGAATCGAAGAAGTAATTGCCGCAGATGCCGTGCACCGACGGCGGCGCCCCGGTTACGATCGAGAGATTGTTGGGGTTGGTGAAGCTCGGCATGACGCAGTCGGCGAGGAAGGCGGTGCCGCCGCCCGCGAGCAATCGGCCGAGAAAGGGCGCGACCCCGGCGGCGACGGCGGCCGTGATGTACTCGAGCTGGCAGCCATCGACGCAGACGACGACCAGGGGCCGATCCATCCAGCGATATGTCCGGCCGTTGACGGTGAGGGGGAGAGGGAGATTCACGTGGCGTGCTCCGGTGGCGATGTTCATGTCGATGAGTCGGCGGCGACCGCCTTGTGCATGCGAGCCCGGCTCTGCGCCGCATGTTGGCGCAGCAGCCGTCCCGCCCGGGCGCCGTCACGCGCGACGATGGCGGCGACCACCGCCCTGTGTTCGGTGTTGGAGACGGCGAAACCGCCGCCGTCCTGCAGCCCGCGCAGGCGGAACAGCAACAGCCCTTTGGTGAGCAGCCGGTAGCTCTCCGTCAAGCGCGCATTGCCCGCGAAGTCGACCAACAGGTCGTGAAACTTCAAATTCAGCGCGTGATACGCATTGACGTTCTCGAGTCCGGTTACGCGATCCATGTCTTCCACGACTGCCGTGAGCTCGCGAAGTTGCTCGGGCGTGGCCCGCTCGGCCGTCCGCTGCCCGATGAGCTCATCGAGCGCCTCCCGGATGTCGTAGATCTCGTCCGCCTCGGCCACCGATATCTCCCGGACGAATACACCGCGGTTCTTTTCCGAGCGCACCAGACGAGCCTCCTCCAGGGCGCGCAACGCCTCGCGAATCGGGCCGCGGCTCGTGCCGAAACGCACCGCCAGCTCACTTTCGTTGAGGCGCTGGCCGATGCCGATTTCTCCCCGCAGGATGAGCTGCTCGATTTCGATCTGCACGAGGGCGGGCAGGGAACTCGATTGGACCAGCTGCAGGGCGCTGGGAGCCGTCAGCGAGTTCACCGGAACTGGGCGGTGTGCGGTATGGGAATTATCCATGCCTAGAATATAATACAACTGTCAACTGTCGACAATTGACAGTTTGTCCCTACGAGGGGTGCTCGGTGGGACCGGTTGCATTCGGACCGGGCGTGGGCTCGGGACCGGCGATATCCAAAAGACGCCGCAGGGGGCCCAGGTGCTTCTCGTAATTGCGCCAGCGACCGGCAGATTTGGCATAGATCTTCTGCCGAACCTGCCACTTGCTGGCGGTGATCACGGCGCGCTCGGTAGCGTGGAAATCCAAGCACCGGGGATCCCAAGGAAGCCCGATGAAGTCGATCATCCGCCGGGTCCAGCACTCCTGATCCGAAATGAGGCCTTCGTAAGGAACCTCGAGCAGCCGGTTGGACGGCAGCACGTCGCGCCAATGCCCGGTGATTCGGGCGTACTGCAAGTAATAGGCGGCGAGGTCGTCGAGATCGTCGGCGTAGGCGGCCCTGTTGAAAAAATTCTGAAAGTAGATCGACAGGCAGGTGTCGAGGGGATGGCGGCGCATGTGGATGAATCGGGCCTGCGGGAGCGCCGATTGAATGAGCCCGACGTACAGAAAATTGGCGGGCATCTTGTCGACGACACGCGCGGCTCCGCCCGACCGCGTGCCGACGCGCTCGAGGTAATCGCCCGCGATGCGGGCCAGGCGCGACGCACCGGCCTCTCCCACGAAACCGCCCGTCTCATGGGCGACGAACGCTGCATCCCAGAAGACGATCTCGCCGGCACCGAACACCGCCGGGTGTGAGGCGAGGATTTGTTCCGCGAGCGAGGTGCCCGAGCGGGGCATCCCGATGATGAATACCGGTGGCTCGGCCGGCGGCCCGCCCGGCGCCCCGTGCATGGCGCGTGCGCGCAGGAATGGCGCGTCGAACAGGGCGATGAGCCGGTCGACGCGCCGCGCCAGCTTGCCCGCGTCATACCTTGATCCGTATCGCTTGGCGTGCTCGTGCGCTTGCCGGTAGTGACCGAACGCCTCGTCGTAGCGCTCCACATCGTCGAAATATTTGCCGAGGGCGAAGTGCAGATTGATGGCGTGCCTGAGCGGCGGCCGCTTTGCCAGCACCGACCGCGCACCCTCGAGCCACGCGGTGTCCGCCGTGGTCATTTTGCGATGCGCCGCGATGCCGCAATATGCAAACGGAAAATCGGGATCGGCATCGATCGCCCGCTGGAACCATACGGCCGCCTCGGGAAACCGGCCCTGGTCGGCGAGCAGCTCGCCGAGCAGTGACAGCGCCTCGGCGTAAGCCGGCTCGAGGGCCAATGCCGCCCGGCAGCTCGACTCCGCCTCCGCGCCGCGCGCCTGAAGGCGAAATGCCGTCGCGAGGCTGAGGTGAGCCAGGGCAGAGCGCGGATCGACCGCGACGGCCCGGGTGTAACTGGCGGCAGCCTCGTCGATGCGTCGGGCCTCGAGGAGTGCGTTTCCGAGGTTGCAATGGCTCTCGGCGCGCGCCGGATCGAGTTCGACGGCCCGGCGGTACAGCGCCACGGCCTCACGCAGCTCGCCCGCGTCGCGCAACACGTTGCCGAGGTTATTCAGCGCATTGGCGGCCGCCGAAAGCACCTGCTCGTCGTCCGCCCGCAGCTCGAGCGCGCGCTCGAGGCTCTCGAGCGCTTCCGACCAGTGCCCAAGATCATGCAGCGCGAGCCCGAGATTGCCGTGCGCCTCGGCGTCCTGCGGCAGAAGCTGCACCGTGCGGCGCATCGCCGGCAGAGGATCCTTGCCCTGCCTCATCAGGGCGACGCCCAGGATCTTCCAGAGCATGCCGGCATCGGGATGCACCGTTAAAAGGGCCCGGGTTTCCCGTTCGGCCTCGCCCAGCCGCTCCTGTTCGATCAAGGCGACGAGCGCGCCAATCTCCTGCGGGCGAAGAGCGGCTGGTGAGGGCGGCGCGGCGGCTTCACGTCCGCAGCAGCGCTTGAACTTCCGGCCGCTGCCGCACGGGCAACTCTCGTTTCGACCGGGCTTCATCCTTAAGGGTCAGTCACGGTAGCGGTCGATCGCGTCGCCGAGTGCGCGCTTGAGCGGCTCGAGATACGGCTCGAAATTTCTCCACTGGTCGAGTCCGTCCCGATAGAGCGGCTGGCGGACCTGTTCCGAGCTCGCGGTGCGGATGCTTCGCTCGGTCTTGTGGAACTCGACGCATTGCGGCTCGAACTCGAGGCCGCAGAAGTCGAGGATCCGACGGACCGTGCCGTCGATATCCTCGACGACATCCTCGTGATGGACGCGGAGGATCTTTTCGGGAAGAACCTCATCCCAATGCCGCATGAGCTCCAGATAGGTTCGATAGTAGCGCGCGATATCCTCGAAGCTGTAGGTGAACTCCTGCCCTTGCGCGAACAGCTGCTTGAAGTTGCTGAAGCAGCAGGCCATCGGCTCGCGCCTCGCATCGATGACCCGGGCGTTCGGCAGCATCAGGTGGATGAGCCCCAGGTGCCGGAAATTGTTGGGCATTTTGTCTATGAAGAAAGGAACCGCGCCGTTCTTGCCACGGCGATAGACCCGCACGCCATCGAGGTACTGCCGTCCGAGCGTCGCGAAATCCTCAGGCTGCATCTGCGCGAGGACGCGCGGATAGCGTGAGTTGTTCAGATCCGGGTCGCGGCCCCGCAGAATGCCGACGATCTGCTGGACGTTGGCGAGCTCCTGCGTGCCTTCGACGCGCGAGTGAGAGGCCAGAATCTGCTCGATCAGCGTCGAGCCCGATCGCGGCAGACCGACGATGAATATGGGATCGGGCTCCGCGGCCCCCCAGCCACTGCGGCGCGCGAAGAACCCGCTCGTGCAGACCTCGATCTGCTGGCGCGTGTTGGTCTCGACGAGGTCGGCGCGGTACTTGCTCTCGGAACGCTTGAGCGCATTGCCCTTCTCGTAATAGAGGAAGGATTCGGCGAACTCGCCCTCATCCTCCAGTGCCTTGGCGAGCGCAAAGCAGAGGTGGTAGCGATCGACGGGGCCTGTCGCCGGTGCCGATTCCGCCGCGCGCAGCTGCGCGAGCTCTGCCCCGGTGAACCGATAGGTCTTGAGGTTCGCGAGGCTCCAGTAGGCGTCGCCAAAATCCGCCCGGCAGGCCGACGCCCGGTGGTAAGAATCGATGGCCTCTTGACGCCGTCCGAGTGTTTTCTGTGCATGAGCGATCCACAGATGGAGGTCGGCGTCCTCTGGGGTGCCCGTGAGCAGCTCCTGGTACAGTCCGACGGCACGGGCATGCTCGCCGAGTCCGGCCGCAACCGTCCCGTACAGCTGCTTGAGAAGACGGTTGTCGGGTTCCTCCGTGAGAAGCCGGTCGAGCTGACCGCGTGCTTCGGTGTACTTGTGGAGCTCGACCAGCAGCTCGGCATATTCCCGCCGTGCGGCCCGGTAGCCCGGCGCCCGCTCGAGGACGGCCGCGAGCAGGATCTCCGCATCGTCGAATACCTTGTGCACGATGCCGATGCGGGCCAGGAGCCGCATGGCTTCCACGTGATCGCCGTGCTTCAGCAGAAAGCCTCGTATCAACGACTCCGCCGCCGCGAGATCGCCATCGGCGAATAGGCCGGTGGCGGTCACAACGTCCGGCGGCAGATGTTTCAGCGTCGCCACGTGGCTTGCCGCCATGGCGGCGCTGTCGGCCTGTCCCATCATCCGGTAGAGGCCCTCGAGCATGCTCCAGCTCGAGGGCAGGGCGTGATTGATGCTCACCGCCCGGAGGAAAGCCTCGATGGCCTGCGGTGCCTGCTTCATGGCGACGAAGCAATGACCTCGCTCTTCATGGAGCCGGCTGAAGCGCGGATGGCGCTGCTCGAGCGTGTCAAGCGTGCTCAAGGCATCGGGGATGCGGCTCAGACATCGCAGGGCGACGGCCACCAGCAGCCGTGCATCGCGCACCTCAGGTGTCTTCGCCAGCAGCTCTTCGCCGGCAAGCACCGTGTCGGAAAACCGGCGTTGCCTGAGCAACGAGCGTAGCTCCGCTACGCTGACGGCATCCGGGACAACATCGGTTTGGGGGCGGTTGGATTCCATGGGCGTCGTCGGCATCGGGTGGGGTGCAAGCTTACGCTCACCGCCCGCCCGCGCCACGGGAGGTGCAATTGCAAAAAAAGGCCCCATGCGCCGGGCGCACGGGGCCTTTCATCGGCGTAGACCGCTGTTATGGAGCGACTATTCGCCCCCCTCGATGTGCAGCATCACCCGGCGGTTCGACAGCCGCCCTTCCTTGGTCGAATTGGATTCGATCGGATCCGCCTTTCCAAAGCCCTTCGCGGTCATTTGATTCGTCACGCCATGCGCTTGCAGGTAGTGCAGCACGGTCTCCGCCCGCTCTCTCGACAGCTTCAAGTTATAGGCTGCCGACCCCACATTGTCGGTGTAGCCCCGCACTTCGATGACGAGGTTCGGGTACGCCTGCAGCGAGGCAGCCGTGGTCCGGAGCGCCGTATCGGACTCGGGGGTTAGTTCCGCGGAGTTCGTCGCGAAGTCGACGCCTTGCAGCCTGACCTCGCCCTTCGGCGCGGGCAGCGGAGGCGGCGGGGGCGGCGGCGGCGGCGGCGGCGGCGGCGGGGGGGAGGCGGAGGCGGCGGAGGCGGCGGCGGCGGGGCAGCCGCCGGCTCCGGAGCAGGCGCCGGCGGAGTCTCGCCGCCGAACTTCATGCTGAACATCAGCGTCAGCACCCGGGGACGCAACGGCACCTGCGACTCGATGAACTGGTTCGAGGACGTGTAGGTGCTGGCATTCGAGTCGCTCAGGTTGTTGCCGGTGACCTGCACCGTCCAGTTCTCCTTCGAGACACCGATCGCAGCATCATAAGTCGTGTAGCCGGGCATGGTGTACAGACACAGGGTCGTGTTCGGGATGCCGTTTTTCTCGCAGCCGCCCTCGGTCGTCGGCAGATTGCCGGGCGGGAAGCTGGCCGGCTCGTTGCGCATGGAGCCCACATGGTTCGCGCCGACCATCACGAACGGATGGTACTCATTGACCGTCCAGTCGTACCGCGCGCGCAAGTTGAACTGAAACAGCGGCGAAAACGCGGGCGTGGTGCCGAGCACGCCGTACGGGTTGGTGAATGGCAGGCTGTTGACCTGGGTGATGCAATTTCCGATCGGGGTCGGATTGGTCGTCGTCTCGCGGTTGCTCGGCAGGCAGGGCGTGTTGGTCTGTTCGGAATGGTTGTACGAGCCCGAGCCCTGTACCGTGAGTCCATCGAAGGGGCGGGTGACCAACTGCAGCTCGGCGCCCTTGACGGTGTAGCTCGGGCCGTTGATGTCGAAGGTCGTGTTGCCGAGCTGACTCGGATCGAACAGCGGCAGCTGCACGTTGTTCCAATGCATCACGTAGGCGGATGCGTTCACCTGCACGCGATGCTCGAGGAATTCGGTCTTCAGGCCGACCTCGAGATTGGTAAGGGTGTCGGAATCGTAGCCGGCCGGCTTGTTGAACTGATCGGTTTTCTTGTCGCCTGCGGTATACGGTGCTTCGCCGGCAAGTGTCGGGACGCCATTGATGCTCGACGTACGATTGAACCCGCCCGGCCGGAAACCTTGCGAGTAGGTGAAGTACGTCATGGTGTCGGGCGTGATGTGCCAGGTCAGATTTCCGCGGCTGCGGAAGCCATGTTCCTGCTTGTTGAGGTTGATGCCGAAACCGCATCCGCCCGCCGCGATGCACGCTCCGTTCGGAATGTTGTTGGCGGCGGTCGAGGTGTAGAACTCCGAGCCCTGCTCGAATTCATCGTAGTGGTAATAGCGCGTCCCGCCGGTGAGGGTCAGGACCTTCGGGATGATGTCGAAATCGACCGAGGTGAACGCCGCGGTCTGTCGATAGCCGCGCCTCACGTCCTCGCCGAAGGCGGTGTCGGAGCCCGTGCGCAGGCTGGGATCGGTCGCATAAGTGCCGGGAAGGGGGCCGACCGCGGACACGCAGCCCGGGCCGCCGCCCAGCGCCGTGGCGAGATTCGCCGCGTCGCATTGCGGAATGCCCAGATAGTTGAAGTTCATCTGATCTTTGATGATGAAGTCTTCCCAGTAGCCGCCGAGCAATACGCGGAACCGGTTATCGTCCGAGGTGCTGAAGCGCAGCTCGTGGCTCTGATGACTGTTCTCGACGGTGTCGTTCCAATTACCCACCGCCGGATAGCAGACCGTCGGGTTCGCCGCCGCTTTCGTGTAAGCCAGGCCGCCCGCGCCGGCGCAGGTGTAATACAGGCCACCGCCGCTGGTGAGGTAGTTGGAATAATCCTGTTGCTGCTCGATGTGACGGACCAGGTAGCTGCCCGTGTAGACGGCCTTCAAGTCGCCGAAAGCGCCGAACAGATCGGGAATCCGGCCGTTGAGAGTCCACGCCGTGCTCTCGTAATGATCCTTGTCGTACGCCGGGGCGAAGGCCGTGATCTGGTCGGGGCCCAGAGGTGTCCCTTGTGCCGTGTGCGGATAATCCTGGAAATAGCCGTCCGCTTCCATGTTCTGGTAGTTCTGCTGAATGAGGACGTTCCAGTCGTCGTTGATCTTCAGCAGCGCCGACACCCGCAGGCCGGTGTAGGTAACGGGATTCTCGTTCGAGCCCACCAGAGCGCTATTGTTGGAGACGGGTCCTCCCGCAACGGAGATCGTTCCGGGTACGTTCGAGATATAGCCGCCTCGGTGATCCTCGAAAACAGTGCCGCGCACGGCCAGCACGTCATTGATCAGCGGAATATTGATGGTGGCGTTGCCGTTGGCGTTGGGGTCTCCGCCCCGCGCGGTGATTCCGTAGCCGACGTTCACGTCGCCTTCCGTCGTATCGAGCTTCGGCTTGTTGGTGATGTAGCGAAGGGCACCGGCCTGGGCGCCGCCGCCGAACAGAGTGCCCTGCGGGCCTTCGAGGACCTCGACCCGCTCCATGTCGACCATGTACACGTCGACGTTGCGGGCGGGGAACGTCATCGACTGGTCGTCGAGATACAGCGCGACGTTCGGAAACGGCGCGGTGGTCGACTGCGATTGGTTGCCTGAGCCTCCGGAACTCAATCCGCGCATGAAGATGTTGCCCATCCCGGGGCCGTTGCCGCTATAGGTCACGTTCGGGGTGTACTTCAGCAGGTCATCGAAGGTCTGGACGTTGAGCTGTTTCAGCTGCTCGCCCGTGACCGCCTGAATGGTGATGGGCACATTTTCGATGGATTCGCTGCGCCGCTGAGCGGTGACCACGATCTCCTGAATGCCCTCCGAATTGCTGGTGTCAGCGTCGGTCGCGGTCGCTTCCGTCGCGTACGAAAGGCCCACGGGTGCGCCGCTCAAAATGGCGGCAATCGCGTAGGACAGTTTCGGGTTTGAATTCATGTGTCGATCCCTTTCCTTAAGAAATTCTATATTGCTTCGCATCAGCGCCGGGTGAGTGATCCCTGCGTATTGCGCGCATTTATTACAAGACTGTGAGTGGTTAACATGTTTCCGTCACGCAGACAAGCATCGGGCTAAAATTTTGTTGCCCTAGCGCGTCATCCGGGGGAGGTCCATTGGCCCCGCTCCGCAGGCTATTGCGGCGCATCGTCCAAACTCAGTTGTAATAAAAGCACGAAAACCAACGCGGCCGGAGCCTATCAAGGGATCGCGACAGAATTATTACAACTCAGCAAAGTGCGGGCGGCCTAGCTCGTCAAACCACCTGAGCTGCATAGAGGGCGCGCACCGACTCCATGGTATCGGCCTCGGTCGCGGCCTTGTCGTCCCGGTAGCGCTTCACCCGCGCGAGCCGCAACGCCAGTCCGGCGGGGTAACGGACGCTGGCCTGCAAGTCGCTGAAAGCCACTTCCACCACGAGCTCCGGCCTCACGTAAACGGTCGAGGAATCGCGCCGGCTCTCGCGGGCCAGGAACTCCCGCGTTTGCCAGTCGAGCACGGTGTCGGTCAGGCCCTTGAAGGTTTTCCCGAGCATGACGTACTGCCCGGTCGAGGGCTCGACGGCGCCCAAGTGAAGGTTGGATAGCTTGCCGGTGCGCCGGCCATGCCCCCACTCGGCCGCCAGCACCACGAGATCGAGCGTGTGAGCGCGCTTGATCTTGAGCCAGCCGGCGCCGCGATTACCCGCCTCGTAAGGCGCCTCCAAGGATTTCGCCATCACGCCTTCGTGGCCTGCCTGTAGCGCCGCCTCGTAGAAAGCTTGTGCCTCGGCCTCGGAGGCGGTGAGCAGGCGGGGCATGCGCGATGCAAGCGGCACGGCCTCCGTCAGCGCCCGGTATCGATCGCGCAGCGGACGTTGCGCGATGCTCGACCCCTCGATGCTCAGGCAATCGAAGAAAAATGCGCCGATGGGCAGCTCGCCGCGGAGCTTGCCCACGTCGAGCCGGCGACCGAAACGGCGCATCGTGACCTGGAAAGGGCGGGGTCGACCGGTCTCATCGAACGCGATGGCCTCCCCATCGAGCACGGCGCTTTCGGCCGGGAACGTCCGCGCCGCCTCGATGATCTCGGGGACCGCCGCGCTCACATCGTTCAGTCCCCGGGTGTAGATGCGCACGTCGCCGCCGGCCTTGTGCACCTGGATGCGTGCTCCGTCCATTTTCCATTCGAAGGCCGCCTCGCCGCCGAGCTCGCGCAGCGCCTCGCCCACGTTTGCCGCCGTCTGCGCGAGCATCGGCGCGACGGGCGCGAACACTTCGAGCTGGAACGCGCCGAGCGCGGGAACGCCGCCGGTGAGCGCGGCGGTGGCGACGCGGCCCAAGCCCCCGGCAAACATGGCGGCGCGCCTGATCTCGGCGCCGGGCAATCCGCTCGCCTCCGCGATGGCGTCCTGCATGACGCCCGCGAGCGCGCCCTGGCGCAGCTCCCCGGCCAGAAGCTGGATCAAGAAGCCACGCTCCCGCAGGGAGGCGCGGGAGAATAAGGAGCCGAGGGCCTGATCCCTGCCCGCCGCCGACCCCGGACCCCGGAGCGTCGCGAGGGACGCGAGCGCGCTGTCGGTCTCGCCGATGGTCAACGTCTCGACGGTCGCCGCCGCGGTGGCCGCCGCGGCCTTCAGCGAGGCGTAGCCGATGCCAATGCGTCCCTGCGGGGTGTCGCCGGACAAGTAAAGAACGGCGGTGTCGATGTCCTCACGCGGCAGCGAGCTCAGAAAATCCGCCAGTGCGCGCACCTTGGAGAGGCGGGCGGGGGTGGCCGCGACGCGCTCCGACACGCTGACGAGATGGGCGAGCAGGGTCACCTGGGGCCGTCAGGCGCTCCGGGACAGCATGATATTCTTGCTGCGAAGGAGGATCGGTCATGCATTCGGTGCGCTCAGTCGCTCATTTGCCCAAGGCTGGCATTTTCGCGGAACTCAGGCAACAGCTGGCGGGGTTGCTAGCGGGCGAACGCGACGGCCTGGCGAACTGTGCGAACTTCACGGCGCTGATCCACGAGGCCCTGCCATCCCTCAACTGGGCGGGATTTTATTTCCTGCGGGGCGAAGAGCTGGTCCTCGGGTCCTTCCAGGGAAAGGTTGCCTGCGTGCGCATCCCCGTCGGCAAGGGCGTGTGCGGCACCGCCGCCGAGCGCCGCGAGACTCTGGTGGTACCGGATGTCCATGAGTTTCCGGGGCACATTGCGTGCGATGCCGCGTCGCGCTCGGAGATCGTCGTGCCCCTGATCCAGGACGGGCGGCTGCTCGGCGTCCTCGATCTCGATAGTCCGCAGCCCGGCCGGTTCGATCGCGAGGATGCGGACGGGTTGGGCACCCTCGTGCAGCTGCTGCTGGAGGGATCGGACTTCGAGCGCCTGACCGATTGAGCTGATCAGTGTGACGCCGCCAGCACCGGCTGGGCGTTGTAAAGCGCCGGGAACTCGCGCTTGAACTCATCCACCTTCGGCAGATCGTTGAAGGCGATGTACGGTGCCGAGGGATGGTTGACCAGGTAATCCTGATGATAGCCCTCCGCCGGATAGAAGCCCGAGAGCGGCGCCACTTGAGTGACGATCGGCCGCGGGAAGGCGTGGGCCTGGTTGAGCTGTGCGATGTAGCTCTCGGCGATGCGCCGCTGCTCGGGATCGGCATAGAAAATCGCGGAACGATACTGGGTGCCGACATCCGGTCCCTGGCGATTGAGCTCGGTCGGGTCGTGAACCACCGAAAACGCGATCTGCAGGATCTGTCCATAAGAGATCTGCGCGGGGTCGAAGGTGATCATCACGGACTCCGCGTGCCCCGTCTTTCCACTGCTGACGGTCCCGTAGTCGGCCGTTTGCTTCGAGCCGCCGGAATAGCCGGACACCGCTCGCTGCACGCCGCGCACGTGCTCGAACACACCTTGCACGCCCCAGAAGCATCCCGCGGAGATCACGGCCGTCTGCATCGAGCCGGGCACTTTGGGGTTGTCGATCAGCGGAGCTGCGACAGGCGCCGATTGGGACGCACCATAGAGCGGCGCGCAGGCGGTCAGCGCCATCAGGCTGACGAGCGCCGCCGCCGCGATCGGCCAGGGGGCCGCGAACGGCCGCTCCGGCGGGGAGAGCGACATCGTGGAGAGAGAGTGGGTCGGAGAGGTCAGCATGGGGAGCTCCTTATCAGGTTGCGCGGGCGATGAAGTGCAGCGACACGGAATTCATGCAGTACCGGAGTCCCGTGGGGCGCGGCCCGTCGTCGAACACATGGCCCAGGTGTGCGTCGCAACGCCTGCACGAGACGGCCTGGCGCAGCATGCCGAGACTCATATCCCGGCCCTCGTTCACGTTGTAATGCGAAATCGCCTGGTAGAAGCTCGGCCAGCCGGTACCGGACTCGAACTTGGTCCTGGAATCGAACAGCGCGGTATCGCAGCAGATGCAGCGATAAAGGCCGTCCGCGTGATTGCTGGCGTAGGCGCCCGTGAAAGGCGTCTCGGTGCCCGCGCGGCGCGCGACCTCGTAAGCCAAGGGAGAAAGCTTGGATCGCCACTCGGCATCGCTCTTCACGATCTTGGCGACGTTCACCGTGCCCTCGCTGCGGCCTTGCGCAGAAAAATTCTCGATGACGACGTCCGTCTCCGCGATGCCGGCGGCCAGCGCGCGGCGTCCCCAGGCGGCCTGGATCAGCGCCAGGCTCGCCGCTGCCCGAACAAAATCCCGTCTGCCTCGTTTCATGGTGGCTCCTAACCGAAGGTGAACGAATAGGCCTGCGCGCCCGGATCCAGGAACTCGATCGAGAATGTGTGCTCGACGACCGACCCGGACTGGCGAATCAACTGATAAAGCCGCTGCTCGCGAACCTCGCCACGGCCGTCGGCGTCGATGTCGGCGCCGTGGGAGGACTTAGGCTCGACGCCGTCGATGGTGACCCGAAATCTCACCGGCTTGCCCGTGGCGCCCGGCCCCAGCACCAGGTGCAGGTCACGCGCGGAAAATCGAAATTCGACCCTGCCGGGCGCCGCCACCAGGACCGCTTTCTCCGGATCCACATTCCAACTTCCCGCCAGCGCCCACTCGTTCAATCGAAGCGCCGCCGGCAGGCGGTAGGATCTCGTCCGGTCTCGAGCAAATCCACCCGGTGAGGAAAAGCCCGCGGCGCGCCGGTAGCCGATGTACGTTTCGCCGGATAAATCTTCCTTCAGATCCGCCGCGGCCTCGACGCCGCCGGTGGCGAGCGCTGTGCTGTCCGAGGCAATGACCGGCGGGGGCAGGTCCTTATGTCCCGCCGCGGTCAGAAGCTCGCGGACGAGGGCTTCCGATTCTGCGTAGTCACCCTCGCCGAAATGGTGACCGCGGACTTGGCCCGACGCATCGATGAAGTAATGCGCGGGCCAGTATTGATTATTGAAACCACGCCATATGGCGTAATCGTCGTCGATGGCCACCGGGTAGCGAATCGCGAGTTCGGTGACCGCGCGGCGAACGTTGTCCGGATCCCGCTCGAAGGCGAACTCCGGCGCATGCACTCCGATCACCACCAGGCCGTGCTCGCGGTAAGTGTCGTACCAGCGCTTCACGTACGGGAGCGCGCGCAGACAGTTGATGCAGGAATAGGTCCAAAAATCGACCAGCACGACGTGGCCCCGCAGGGATTCCGCCGTCAACGGCGGCGAATTGAGCCAGCCCGTGGCCCCGGCCAGCGAGGGAAGATTCCCCTCCACCGGCAATGCCGTGACCGGCAGCGCCGCCGTCGCGGCAGCGGCTTGCGACCGTTCACGATCCAGAACACCCGCCCCTTTGAGCAGGGAAAGCTCCCAGCGATTGGTGCCGCTTTCGGAAAGCCGCGTGAGAATCGAACTGTCCCACCCGAGGGCGATGCCGAGGACCGCGAGCAACACCGCGACGCCGAGCCCGCGCCGGATCCACTCGCCCGCACCGAGCGACTTCTTGAGCGAGGCGAACACCCTGCCGCCCGCCAGAATCGCGACGGCGAGCGAGGTCGCCGCGCCCGCGGCATAGGCGAACAGCAGCAGTGTGGTATGAGCCGTGGGTCCCGAGAGTGCGGCGCCGGTGAGCACCAGTCCGAGAATCGGGCCCGCGCAAGGCGCCCAAAGCAGTCCGGTCGCCATGCCGAGCAGCATCGACGATGCGATGCCGGTCTGTCCCCGTGCGCCGGCGGGCGCCTGCGCCAATCGGTTGCCCAGAGCGACGAACGGTCGGGCGAGCGCATCGGCGAGACGCCGCGAGAGGAGCGTCGCGGCGAGCGCGGCGAGCAACACCAGCGACGCGACCCTGCCATACTCATTCAGCCGGACAGCCCAGGCGCCGCCCACGGCCGCGAGAGTGGCCACACCGGCGAAGGTCAGGGTCATCCCCGCGAGCATGGGCAGGCCGTTGGCGACGAACGAGCGATCGGCGCGCGTGAAGACGAAGGGCAGGACCGGCAGGATGCACGGGCTCAATATGGTGAGCACACCGCCCAGGAACACGATCAACACCAGCAACATAAGGCTTCGCTCGTTGGCCGAGGGATATATACCTTAGACCGGGAATGGGTGGCGGACATTACCGCGGGGGCGGCGGATCATCGCCGCCGGCGGGCTCATCCCATGGACGCGCGGCGGCGCGGTTATGTTCCGTGCATCAGCGCGGGGCCGGGCGACGCCGGGCAGGGGGTCCGGTTGCGCGATTTGGCCGCCGGGGAGCGCAGCAGCTCAACCACCGCCTGCGGTGCGAAATCACACCACTCGACCCCGATGCCGTCGCGGTGCCTGCGCGCCACGTACGCGCTGATCACCGGGGTGGCCTGGGAAAATCGATGCGGTAAGACCAACCCGGTCTGGAGCCGGCGCAGCTCGCGCAGGTCCACGCTCGTCACGATGAAGCCGCCGCTCATGCTCACGTCGGTCAGCCGCCCGGTGCGGCGGCGCCCGATCGGGAAGAACTTAAAATCGCCTCGAGAGATACAGCACCAGGCTCTCGATCTTGTAGAAGCTGTCCGGCCGGTCCCCGACGGGGTCGGTGGCGAGGACGTGATCGCGCGCGATATTCTGCGCGTAACGAAAATCCAGTCCCACATCGACTTTCGGCAGCAGCCACGGCCAGGAAATCGAGCCACTGCAGACCCAGGACGCCGTACATCGAGTAGGCCGGCGTGGCGAGTTGATACCGGTCGACCCCGAGAGCCATGCCCAACGCGACGATATCGCGCCATCGATGCCGGTAATCGAGGAAGCGGAAGCCGTACAGGGCGTGCGAGGCTGGACCTCGTCGAGCTCGACCCGGACGCCGAGGTCGTTGTAGGTCGAAACGGCGCGCCGCGCGCCCAAGCCGAAATGCGGGTCGACCTGAAGCGCCGTCGAGTAATCGGGATTTCCGGAATCAGATCGACCGCACCTTGTTGAGGTTTACGCCGGCGTCGACGAACAGCTCCGATCCCTCTGGCATTCGCGCCGCCGTATAGGAGTCGTCGCCCTCGATCCTCGCCGTTGTCGCGGGTGCGCGCATCGCCTCCGTAGCGCATGAATCCCGACAGGCGCCAGAATGACTCGCCGTAAACGTCGCGTCCGCCGGCGACCTCGCCGCCCACGGTGCAGTCCTCGCCATGGGTCGCGAATAGGTCACGGCGACGTCGAGATAATGGATGGTAGGGATAGGCGGCAGGACTCGCGGGCGAAGTATTGCCGGCTGTCGCCGCCGTAATAGCTCTGATTGACGAGGCTGTGGAACCGCTCCTGCAGGTAGCCGCCGAATGGCGGCGTCCCAGCCGATGCGCAGCATCTGCCTGCGTGCGCCGACTCCGTCGCTGAAATTGCGCTGATCGGCGCCCCAGTTGCCGAGCACGAAGCCGTTGCTCGTCATGCCATCGAGAAAGATGTTATGGACGTACCAGATGTTCTGCCATTCGGAGATTTCGAAAGTAGCGTCGAAATGGTGCCAAATTCGGGGAAGTCGATGCCCACCGCCAGCGCCGCGTTGCCGAGCAGGTAGCTGCCGCCGTTCGAATTGTCCTCGCCGCCATATTGGGCGTAAACCGCGAACGGTGTCTTGCCCGGAAACACGAAGCGGCTGACGTAGGACGCCTCCTGGTTGCCCTGCGTCTGCGAGAGCCCGCTCGGCTTGAAGAAATCGCGCAGCAGGAACCGGGCCGAATCGGGTAGTCCGCTCGCGCCGCCGTACTCGAGCAGTCGATTGATACCGAGCGACCACCCCGGAAAAGGCTCGATCGAGAACTGGGCGCCGAACAGGCGGGGGTTGCCGCGGCCGTACACCCCGTTGTAAAGAATGTTGTCGCCAGGCGGAACGTCGCCCGTGGTCCCATCGAGACTTCCGGTCGGAAAGAGTCCGCCGGTCGGACTGCCGCTGCCCGTCTGGTCCAGCTTCGTGAGGAAAAACTCGTATTGGAACCCGAGTCCCCCAAGCGGGGCGTAGTTCGACAGCGTCACCGAAGGCGTGGTCGGCGCCTCCGTGCTCATGATCATGCTGGAGTCCGTCATCGGCGACATCCAGTGATCGCGGTAACCCACGTCGATCTGCGCCCAGTTGAAGCCGAGGCTCAAGGCCGTGCCGGTGGGTTGTGTGCGGCCCTTGTAGGAGATCACACCGGCGCTCGCGAGAAGATAGTCGCTCGGCTGCGCGAACCCTTGAGCCGAGAACTCGTAATGGCTGTCGGATTCCATGCCGTAGGCATCCGGCAACGCGACATTTTTCGCCCCGTGCGTGAATGCCGCCGTGGCGCTGGCATGCGTGAGCGCGTAGTCCCGGGAATAGCGCTCGAGGTAGCGGCCCACCTTCTTGCACAGGTATTTGTCCACCAGGCACGCCTGCGGCAGCGCCAGCTTCACCAGCTCGACGGGGATGGGACGTTTGAGGATCGGCTCGTCCGCGAGGATCAACACGCGCTCGATCTGGCGCTCCATCTCCGGCTCGAGATTCAGCGGCAGATAAGCGCTGAGCCCCTCCGCGCGCGCCGCCCCGCCGTTGATCCCGCACATCATGACCGGGGCGAGCAACAACATGTAGACCTTGGTCCAGGATGTCACGATGGCCGCTGCACTCTCTTTGTCCTGTAAAGGGCAGGAGAATACACGAAATCACAAACTCCTCCGCGAGGCCCGCGCGTCGAATCCGCTGAAATACCCGCGCCCGGCGTTATGATGACGGCATGCCGATTCTCACGACCGGGCGTCTGGAGCTGCGCGAGCTGTCGTTCGCCGACGACGCGTTCATCCTGGAACTCCTGAACGAGCCGGGGTTCTTGCGCCATATCGGCGACAAGGGAGTGAGGTCCCTCTCCGATGCGCGCCAGTACATCGCGAAAGGACCCATGGCGAGCTATCGCCGGTGCGGATTCGGCCTGTATCTCGTCAACCTCGCGGGGGGCGGGGAGCCCGTTGGAATCTGCGGTCTCTTGAAGCGCGACACGCTGCCCGATGTCGATGTGGGCTTCGCATTTCTGTCGCGCCATTGGTCGAAGGGTTACGCGGTGGAATCCGCCGCCGCCGTTCTCGAGCATGGCAGGCGCCAGATGGGGTTCAAGCGCATGGTGGCGATCACCGCGCCCGAGAATCACGGCTCGATCGCGGTGCTCGAGAGAATCGGGCTCAAGTTCGAGCGCATGGTGAGGTTGGCTGCCGACCCCCATGATTTGAAGCTGTTCGGAATCATTTTTGCGGAGTAACGCCATGCATCCCTTTCCCCATCATTACTCAGTGCATACGCACGGTGCGTCCCGACGGCGACGTACCGCTGGCGTCGGAAGGTGTCCGTGTGATCGAATCGGCCCCGCCGAGGGAATTCGACGGCCCGGGCAATCAATGGTCGCCCGAGCAGCTGTTGACGGCCGCCGTCACCGATTGCTTCGTGCTCAGCTTCCGCGCCATCGCCGCCGCGTCCAAATATGCCTGGGTGAGCCTCGAGGCGACGACCCGCGGCACTTTGGACCGTGCCGACGGCAAGATGCGGTTCACGCGATTCGATACGCACGCGAAACTGCACGTGCACACGGGAGCCGACGTCGAGCGGGCGAAGAAGCTGATGGAGAAAGCGGAAGCAGCCTGCCTGGTCGCGAATTCGCTCTCGAGCGAGCGGCATCTGACGGTGGAAGTGATCGGTGCTTAAGAGCCGGCGCCCGCGGCCGCCGCGAGCCGCGCCCACGGGGTCGCGCTCGACGCCCGTTGATAGTTGCGCGCAGCACATCGACTAGTCGTCCATCAGGAAGCTGCGCAGCTGTTCGCTGCGGCTCGGGTGGCGGAGTTTGCGCAGCGCCTTGGCCTCGATCTGACGGATGCGCTCGCGCGTCACGTCGAACTGCTTGCCGACCTCCTCGAGGGTGTGGTCGGTGTTCATGTCGATGCCGAACCGCATGCGCAGCACCTTCGCCTCGCGCGGTGTGAGCTGCGCCAGCACCGAGTGCGTGGTCTCGCGCAGCGATTCGGTCGTGGCCGAATCGATGGGCGAGGACACCGAGGTGTCCTCGATGAAGTCGCCCAAGTGCGAGTCCTCGTCGTCGCCGATCGGAGTTTCCATGGAGATCGGCTCCTTGGCGATTTTCAGGACCTTGCGGACCTTGTCCTCCGGCATCTCCATGCGCACCGCCAGCTCCTCGGGCGTCGGCTCGCGGCCCATCTCCTGAAGCATCTGGCGCGAGATGCGGTTCAGCTTGTTGATCGTCTCGATCATGTGCACGGGAATACGGATGGTGCGGGCCTGGTCGGCGATCGAGCGCGTGATCGCCTGACGGATCCACCACGTCGCGTAGGTGGAGAATTTGTAGCCGCGGCGGTACTCGAACTTGTCCACCGCCTTCATCAGGCCGATGTTGCCTTCCTGGATGAGATCGAGGAACTGCAGGCCGCGGTTGGTGTACTTCTTGGCGATCGAGATCACGAGGCGCAGGTTCGCCTCGACCATCTCCTTCTTGGCGCGGCGCGCCTTGGCCTCGCCGATCGACACCTCGCGGTTGATCTCCTTGATCTCGTTGATCAGGACGTGGAACAGCCCTTCGAGATCCTTGAGCTTGTTCTGACGACGCTCGACCTCGTCCTTGAACTTCGCGAGCGGCGCCGAGTAACGCTTCTTGGCCTTGATGTGCTTGTCGAGCCAGCGGGTGCTGGTCTCGTTCTTCGGGAAAGTCGAGATGAAGTCCTTGCGCGGCATGCCGGCCTGCTTGATGCAAAGGAACATGATCTCCTTCTCGAGCAGGCGCACTTCGGTGACATGCTGGCGCAAGTTGTCGATCAGCTGATCGAACATCTTCGGCGAGAGCTTGAGCTCCATCAGCTCGCCGCAGATTTTCTTGCGGATCTTCTGCGTCTTCGGATCCTTCGACCCGAGCTTGTCCAAAGCGTTCAGGAACTGGTGGTGCGCCTTGGCGATGGACGTGAAGCGCTTCGCCGCCTCCTCCGGATCCGGGCCGGTGTCGATCGCCTCCTCGTCCTCCTCGCCATCGCCGTCATCATCGTCGTTGGCGGCTTCTTCGCGCTCGAGCGCCATCATCTTGGGATTCTGGGGCTGCGCGATCTC
Source organism: uncultured Gammaproteobacteria bacterium (assembly GCA_963730565.1). Lineage (GTDB taxonomy): Bacteria > Pseudomonadota > Gammaproteobacteria > Steroidobacterales > Steroidobacteraceae > Bog-1198. The sequence continues at coordinate 84,236 of CAVSSU010000026.1, read as the reverse complement.
GTCCGGCGCGTTCGGGTCCACGAAGCCGACGATGACGTCGACCAGGCGCATCTGCCCCGCCTTGACGGTCTCGTAGTGCCTGAGCAGCAGATCGTAGGTTCCCGGGTAGCTCCCGAGGGCGATCTTCACCGCCTCCAACCCTTCCTCGATGCGTTTGGCGATGCGGATCTCACCCTCGCGGGTCAGAAGCTCGACCGTGCCCATCTCGCGCATGTACATGCGCACGGGATCGGTGGTGCGGCCGAACTCCGCGTCCAGATTGGCGAGCGCGGCGGTCGCTTCCTCGACCGCCTCTTCGTCGGGCGCCGCCGTGGCATCCGTCAACAGCAACGATTCGGCGTCCGGCGCCTTTTCGTACACCGGAATGCCCATATCGTTGATCATGTTGACGATGTCTTCGATCTGTTCGGGATCGACGATCTCGCTGGGCAAATGATCGTTGACCTCCACGTACGTGAGGAAGCCCTGTTCCTTGCCTCGGGCAATCAACAGCTTCAGTTGCGACTGACGCTCGTCCGCGATCGTCGTGGCGGTGCCTGCCGGCGCTTTTTTGATCAAAGTGGACGCCTCATGGGGGATCGAGAGGTTTTAATGCCAAGCCGATAATTATACGATTTTGGCCACTCCGTGGCCATAGATACCGCCCGTGACTGCGTCATGAACCCGCCGACGATGGCGGGCCTCCGGGCCGGGCTTTTGACTTCAGAAGAAGGCTTAATTCCGCCTTTTCGTCGTAATTCAAGCCCATATCCTCCGCCTTTCGCAACAATTCGTTCATCCGACGGCCCGGGCCGTGATGCTCGACCAGCTTGTGGATCGCCATCTGCAGCTCTTTGACCGCCCCAGCCGCGTCCTCCACCATGGCGGGCGCCAGCGCGAGTTCGGTCAGGCGGTGGTATTCGGGCCGCTCCCGCCACCTTTCGAGCAGCATCGCGGTGGTGGGCTGGCTCATTTCGGCCGCCTGGTCGAGCAACTCGTTGAGCACGCCGATGCCGGGGAGATCGACGCCAGCCAGTGCCTGGCGCGCACCGACCGCGCGCGCCGCCGCGGGGTGATGCAATACCAGGCTGATCGCCTGGCTCAACAGAGTTCCGCGGCCCGCGCTTATCCGACCGCGGCTGCGCCGGGTTGGTTCCACGCGGCCCGGATCGCGCGGCGCGCCGACGGCCTCCGGGCCGAACGCCGATCTTCCGGCGCCCGCGCCTGAGCCCGCGCGATTGCCGGCACTGTCCAGGTGCTCCCGAAGCTTCGCAGCGGGCATGCGCACCTCCGTCGCGAGCCTCTCCAGCGTCAGGTCCCGATAGACGCCATCGGGCATGCGGGAGAACAATGGCGCCGCCAGCGCGGCAAGCTTCGCCCGACCACCCACGTCGACGGTTTGCACCTGGGAGGCGAGCTCCCGCACCAGGTATTCGGACAGCGGAAGCGCTGCCTTGAGGCGCTCCTCGAAGGACTCCGCGCCCTCGGCCGCCACCAGCGTGTCGGGGTCATGGCCCTGGGGAAGGAACATGAATTTGAGCTCGCGCCCATCGCGCGCCAGGGGCAGCGCGTTCTCGAGTGCGCGCCATGCCGCCTTCAGGCCGGCGCCGTCGCCGTCGAAGCAAAACACGAGTTCGCTGGTCAGGCGGAAGATCTTGTTCAGGTGCTCCTGGGTGGTGGCGGTGCCGAGCGTGGCGATCGCGTAGGTGATCCCGGCCTGGTGCAGACGCACCACGTCCATGTAGCCCTCGACCACCATCAGGCGCTTGAAGTCGTTGCGCGCCTGGCGCGCTTCATAAAGTCCGTAGAGCTCCCGGCCTTTGTGGAACAGCGGCGTCTCGGGCGAGTTCAGATACTTGGGCTCGCCTCGATCGATCACGCGCCCTCCGAAACCGAGCACGCGCCCGCGCGAATCCCGAATCGGGAACATCAACCGGTCCCTGAACCGGTCGTAAAATCCGCCCGACGCTTCGCCCGCGGCCCGGGCGCTGCCGCCGTCGCGCTCGATGATCAATCCGGCCTGTAGCAAGCGGCGGCGCTCATTCTCGTCCGTGCCGAAGCGGTTGAGCAGCGCATTCCACGAGTCGGGCGCGTAGCCGAGCGCGAACTTGGCGCCCGTCCCCGCGTCGACCCCGCGCTGCGCCAGATACTCGCGTGCGCGCGGGGTGTCGGCGAGATTCTGCTCGAAGAATCTGGCCGCCCGGGTCATGAGGTCGTACAGATCGCCGGTGCCGGCATCGCGGCCGCCTTGCGCTTCGAGCGGCAGTTCCAGGCCCGCCCGCTGGGCGAGATCCGCGACCGCATCGAGAAAGCCGAGCTTCTCGTATTGCATCAGGAAGCCCACCACCGTGCCATGCGCCCCGCACCCGAAGCAGTGGTAGAACTGCTTGTCGGGGCTCACCCAGAAGGACGGCGTTTTCTCGTTGTGGAACGGGCAACAAGCCTTGTACTCGCGCCCCGATTTCTTGAGCGCGACGCGCGCGCCGATGATCTCCACGATGTCGGAGCGCGCGACTATCTCGTCGATGAACGGTTGGGGGATGCGGCCGGCCATGGACCGGACTTGGGTCAACCGCCGAGCTTGGCTTTGATTTTGGCGCCGACGGCGGCCATGTCGGCGCGGCCCTGCGCCTTCGCCTTGATGACGGCCATCACCTTCCCCATGTCCTTGATGCTGGCGGCGCCGGTGGCCGCGACCGCTTCGGCGATCAGGGCGTCGAGTTCCGCATCGCTCAACCGCGAGGGCATGTAGGTTTGCAGCAGGGTGATTTCCGCGGATTCCTTGTCGACCAGATCCTGCCGGTTGCCGGCCTGGAACTGTGCGAGGGACTCCTTGCGCTGCTTGATCATCTTCTCGAGGACGCGAAATAACCTGGGCATCGTCCAGCACGATCCGCTCGTCGACCTCGCGCTGCTTGATGGCGGAGGTGATCATCCGGATGACGCCGAGCCGCTCCTTTTCGCCGGCGCGCATCGCGGCCTTCATGTCATCCGTGATTCGCTCTTTCAAAGACACCGAGGAACCCCCGGAGATCGAACGAGTTCCGGCCTCAGTAGGGCCGGGAGGAAGCCGCTTGCGGTGCGCTCGACGGAGCGCCGCCGCCGGCGCCGCGCATGTTCTCGCGCGACAGGCGCTTCAGGTGCCGCTTGACCGCCGCCGCCTTCTTGCGCTTACGCTCCTGGGTCGGCTTCTCGTAGAATTCACGGCGGCGAAGCTCGGTGAGAACACCCGCTTTCTCGCAGGCTCGCTTGAAGCGGCGCAGAGCGGCATCGAAGTACTCGTTCTCGCGAACACGAACGCTGGGCATTCAAACCTCAATATCTTGAGACAAAAGACTGCCGCCGGGCATTCGGCAGCAGGGGGGCGCATTCTAATGGGCGTTCCCGTAAAAGGCAAAGGCGGCTGGCAGCCGAGAAGCATTGTGAGGGATCATGCGCGTAATCGGCATTGAAACTCCTGCGACGAGACGGCCGTGGCGGTTTTCGACACCGGCGCGGGGCCTGTTGTCCCATCGGTTGCACAGCCAGATTGCGTTGCACCAGGCGTATGGCGGGGTGGTGCCGGAACTGGCGTCGCGGGACCACGTCAGCGGCTCCTGCCGCTGGTGCGCGAGGCGCTATCGGCGGCGCAATCCGTCCCGCGAGACCATCGACGGCGTGGCCTACACCGCGGGTCCCGGCCTGATCGGGGCGCTGCTGGTGGGGGCCGGGTTCGCCAGAAGCCTCGCCTATGCCTGGGGCAAGCCCGCGATCGGCATTCACCATCTGGAGGGGCATCTGCTCGCGCCGCTGCTCGAGCCCGAGCCGCCGAGTTCCCCTTCCTCGCGTTGCTGGTCTCCGGGCGGCCACACCCAGCTGGTCGACGTGGCCGGGCGTCGGGCGAGTATCGCATTCTCGGGCAGACCCTCGACGATGCGGCGGGGGAGGCTTTCGACAAGACGGCCAAGATGCTCGGGTCTGCCTTATCCGGGCGGTGCCGCGCTTGCCCACCTCGCCGAATCTGGGCGCGCCGGCCGCTTCAACTTTCCGCGGCCGATGCTCGATCGGCCCGGGCTCGAGTTCAGTTTCAGTGGCTTGAAGACGGCGGCCCTAGCAGCCTTGCGGGGCCGCGTGCTGGACGAGCAGATCCGCGCCGACGTTGCGCGCGGCTTCCAGGAGGCGGTCGTGGACACGCTCGCTGAAAAGGCGCGGCGGGCGCTCGCGGGCGGCGGGTACCGGCGGCTGGTGGTGGCGGGCGGGGTGGGCGCCAATCCGCGGCTGCGCGAGCGTCTCGGTGCCATTGCGCGGAATGCCGGAGCGACGGCTGTATTTCCCGCGGGCCGAGTTCTGCACCGACAACGGCGCGATGATCGCGCTCGCCGGCGCATTGCGTTTGGCGGCGGGGCAGCGAGCGGGCCTCGCGGTCGACGCCCGGGCGAATTGGGAGCTCGGGGCGGCACAGTAGAGATCGACGGAGCAACAGACTCAAGAGTTCAATGGACAAGATATTCATTCATGCGCTCAAAGCCGAGGCGATCATCGGCATCTACGACTGGGAGCGCCAGGTCCGTCAGACCGTCCTCGTCGACATCGAGATAGGGGCCGATATCCGCAAGGCGGCGCTCACGGACTCGGTCGAGGACACGCTGAATTACAAGCGGGTGGCCAAGCGGGTGCTCGCGCTTGATCGAGGCCTCCCAATTCCAGCTGGTGGAGACGCTCGCAGAGCATGTGGCGATGCTGATTCTCGAGGAGTTCGGCGTCGCGTGGGTGCGCGTCGTGCTCTCGAAGCCCGGGGCCGTTCGAAGCTCGAAGGACGTGGGCGTCGAGCTCGAGCGGGATCGCCCCGCACTCGAGTCGTGGCTCGCAGCGCGCGCCCGGGCAGCCCCGATCCCGCCGGGCACATGAGGCCGTCGATTGCGGTCGATTCTCCGCTCGCCTGGCGGCAGGTCGGCGCAATCGGCGACGGCGGCGCCTCGCTGTCGCTGTCCCAGGCCGCCCTTGGCCGCATCGGCGCGGCCCATGGGCTGGTGCAGACGCTCGTGGCGAACGAGGTGCGCGCTTACGGCGTCAACACCGGCGTCGGGGCGCTCTGCGACGTCCTCGTCACCCCAGCAAAGCAACGAGCACTGTCGCGCAACATCGTCATGAGCCACGCGGTCGGCGTGGGGCCTGCCCTGGAGGCTCCCGCGGTCCGGGCCATCATGGCGGCGGCGGTCAACAACTATGCCCGCGGATACTCCGGCGTGCGGCCCGAGATCGTGATCCGGCTGTGCGAGTTCCTGAACCGTGACTTGATTCCGCAAGTCCCCATGGGCGGATCGGTGGGCTATCTCACCTACATGGCTCATATCGCGCTGGTGGTGATCGGCGCTGGCCGCGCGCGTCTTGGCGGCGGCGAGCTCATGAGCGGCGCCGCAGCGCTCGCCGCCGCCGGCCTCGAGCCGCTGGTGTTGGAGGCCAAGGAGGGATTGAGCCTCGTGAACGGCCTCCCGTGCGCGACGGGAATGGCGGCGCTCGCACTCACCCGCATCGCGCGTCTGCTCGATTGGGCCGACCTCATCGGGGCGATGACCTTCGAGAACTTGCGCGGACAGACGGCGGCTTTCGACGCCGAGGCGCTCAGCCTGCGCGCCTCGACTTCCCTGCAGCTCGTGGGCGGGCGACTGCGCGCATTCCTTGGAGGCAGCGCGATTCTCGCGGCGAGCGCCGGTCGGCGAACCCAGGACCCGCTGAGCCTGCGCGCGATGCCGCAAGTTCACGGCGCGGTGCGTGATCAGTTCGCGCACGCGGCGGCCACGGTGGATGCGGAGCTCGCCTCGGTGAGCGACAATCCGGTGGTGCTCGGGACGCGGGAAGCGCCGCGGGCGCTCTCGGAGGCACACGCAGTGGGCGCGGCCCTCGGACTCGCGGGCGATGCGCTCGGCATCGCCGTCGCGGAATTGGCGGCCATGTCCGAGCGGCGCATCGATCGGCTGGTCAATCCGCTGGTGAGCGGGCTGCCCGCCTTCTTGGCGGCGGACTCGGGCGCCGGCTCGGGATTCATGATCGCCCAATACACGGCGGTTTCATTGGCGTCCGAGAATCGCCGCCGCGCCGCCCCGGCCAGTCTCGACGGCGGAATCACCTCGGCCCTGCAGGAAGATCACCTCGCACACGCGACCCCCGCCGCATTGAAGCTGTTGCAGATCGTCGAGAACGCCGAAGCCATCCTCGCGATCGAGCTATTGGCGGCGGTTCAGGCGTATGACCTCGCGCACGATGCGGGGGCACCGGCGCCGGCCCGCGCGCCTGCGACCGATGCGATGTATCGCCGGGTGCGCCGGGTCGTGAGTCTCTACCGGGACGATCGTCCGCTCGCCGGCGACATCGATTCGATCCGCGGCATGCTCCGCTCGGAAGACGCCGAGGCGCCGTGCTAGATGCTGCGTCCGCCGTCCACGGCGATGATCTGCCCCGTGATGTAGGGCGCGTCCATGGCGAGGAACAGCGCCGTGCGGGCGACATCCGCGGGGCTGCCATGACGTTGCAGGGCGGTCTTGCCGACGATCTCGCGTTTCAGCGCCTCGTCCAGGCCGTGTTCCGGCCAAAGCACCGGCCCCGGCGCGATGCCGTTGACGCGGATCTCGGGGCCGAGCTCACGGGCCAAGGAGCGCGTCAGCATCGCAAGGCCCGCCTTGGCGACGCTGTAAACCGGATAACCCTTCAGCGGCCGCAGGCCATGGATGTCGACGATATTGAGGATGAGGCCGCGCCGTGCGGCGAGGCTCGGGACCGCCGCCTGGGCGAGAAACAGGGGTGCCTGCAAATTGGTGCCGATGAGGTCGTTCCACTGCGCCCGGGTGATCTCCCCCATCCTCGTCGGGGCGAAACTCGAGGCGTTGTTGATCAGCACATCCAACCCACCGAACGCTCGAACCGCCGCGTTGACGAGGTTCTCGGGCGCCTCGGCACTCAGCAAATCCTCCCGCTGCACGGCGGCCGTGTCCGGCCGCGCGCGGTTGAGCTCCTGCGCCAGCTCCGCGGCCGCACGCTCGGAGGATTGATAATGGATGAGGACGCATGCCCCGGCGCCGTGCATCGTCCGGGCGATCTCGGCGCCGACGCGCCTCGCGCCCCCGGTGATGAGGACCACCTTGCCGTCGAGCGAAGAGTTGCATGCCGCCATGCGTCGGAACGATACCGGATTGTCCGGCCAGCGGGTACAAGGCGGCCCGGTCATGGCGGGTGAAGCAGCCCCCGGCGCGGGCGGGGCCGGCCTCGGCGAGGAGGAACTCGGGCACGTGCGCAGGATGCGGCAGCGGCTGATCAGCGAGATTCAAGAGGCCGGGGGCTGGATCGGCTTCGAGCGCTACATGGAAATCGCGCTGTACGCACCGGGTCTCGGCTACTACAGCGCGGGCGCGCGCAAGCTCGGGCCGGGGGGCGATTTCACCACGGCTCCGGAGATCTCGCGCCTGTTCGGCGGATGCCTCGCGAGGCAGTGCGCCGAGGTGCTCGAGCGGCTGGGGGGCGGCTCGATCCTCGAGATCGGCGCGGGAACCGGGTCGCTGGCGGCCGATCTTCTGGCGCGGCTCGCGAGCCTAGGCCGGCTGCCCGCGCAATATCTGATTCTCGATGTCAGCGCCGATTTGCGCGAGCGCCAACGGCGCACGCTCGAGGAGCGCGTGCCGCACCTCGCCGGCCGCGTGCATTGGATGGCGACTCCGCCGGCGTCGCGGTTCGACGGAGTGATTCTCGCGAACGAGGTGCTCGACGCGTTGCCGGTGACGCGCTTTCGCTGGTCCGGCGCCCGCTGCGAGGAACTCGGAGTGGGCATCGAGCGCGATCGGTTCGTGTGGTCGCCGCGCCCCGCGGATGCCGCGCTCGCGCGCATCTGCCGCTCGCTCGCGCAGCCCGGCTGGGAGGACGGCTACGTCTCCGAATACTGCGCCCGGCTTCCGGCGTGGGCCCTGGAGGTCACGCGGGCACTTCGACGCGGGCTCGCGCTGTGGATCGACTACGGGTTGCCGCGCCGGCAATATTATCTGCCCGAACGACGTGACGGCACGCTGATCTGCCACTTCCGGCAACGCGCGCACGGCGATCCGTTCCTCGAGCCCGGATTGCAGGACATCACGGCGTGGGTCGATTTCACGCTGCTCGCCGAGGCGGGGGCCACCGCCGGCTTTGCGCTCGCGGGCTTCTGCACGCAATCGTTTCTGCTCGCGGCGCTCGGCGCGGATCAAGAAATGCGCCATCTCGCGGGAGCGGATGAGCATCGATTCGCGCGCCTCGCCAATGAGGCGCGCCGCCTGATGATGCCGGGTGAGATGGGGGAGCGGTTCAAGGCGATGGCGTGGCTGCGCGATCTCGACATGCCGCTATCCGGCTTTTCCCTGCAGGATCTGCGGCACACGCTGTAGCGGTGTTTTCAATATCGCGCGCGCAACGTCGCGACCGCCTCGAGCCGGCGCCGGCTCACGAGCTCGGCGATCGCCGGACCGGAACGGCCGGAGAGCTCCTCCGGCGTCGGCCTGGCCGTCGCCGCCGCATCGCGGGCCGAGAGCAGGTATTCGCGCTGCGGGTAGGGGGCGTGCTCCAAGCCCCCTCGCCCCCTGGAGTCCGCCTCGCACGCGAGCAGAGCCAGAGCGTATCGCTCCGGGCGCCGGAATGCGTCGGAGCGTTCCATGAACTCGAGCGCCGTCTTGGGCTTGAGCGCGAAGGCGCGATGCACGATGCCGTGGTAGCGCGCCACGATCACGGCGAGGTCCTTGTAGTCGCCGGGCACCCGCAGCCGTGCCGCGAGCGCCTCGATCGCCAAGACGCTGCGCTCTTCATGGCCATGGTGCGCCGGCCACGTGGCCGGTGGGCTCAGCGCCTTGCCGAGGTCATGGACCAACGCCGCGAACCGGACCCGCGAATCGCCGCTCAGCATCGATGCCTGATCGAGCACCATCAGCGCGTGCACACCGGTATCGATCTCCGGGTGCCACCGCGCCGGCTGCGGCACGCCGAACAGAGCGTCGACTTCCGGATAGATGCGTTGCAGAGCGCCGCATTCGCGCAGCACCCTGAAGAAAGCCCCGGGGGCGGGCTCGCGCAGCGCCTTCTCCGACTCCTGCCAAACACGCTCGGCCACCAGCGCGTCGACCTCGTTGGCGAGCACCATGCGCTTCATGAGCGCCATGGTGTCGGGCGCCACCCGGAAGCCCAGCGGCGCGAAGCGTGCGGCGAAACGCGCCACCCGCAGCACGCGCACCGGATCCTCGACGAAGGCGTCGGACACGTGCCGCAAGAGCCGGGCGTCGAGATCGCGCCTGCCGCCGTGCGGATCCACCAGAGTTCCGTCGGCCTGCCTCGCCATGGCGTTGATGGTCAGATCGCGGCGGCCCAGGTCCTCCTGCAGCGTGACTTCGGGCCCGAACTCCACGCTGAATCCGCGGTAACCGGGGGCGGTCTTGCGTTCGCGGCGAGCAAGTGCGTATTCCTCATGAGTGTCCGGATGCAGGAAGACCGGGAAATCGCGGCCGACCTCGCGGAATTTTTGCCGCTCGAGATCCTCCCGCGTGCCGCCCACGACCACCCAATCGCGCTCCTTCACCGGCAACCCGAGCAACTCGTCCCGAACCGCTCCGCCGACCAGATACACTTGCATGGGTGCATAATATCAGCATCAATTGGCGGATCTGCGCACCCGCCATCGCTGTCCTGGCCTCGTCCGTGCTCGGCGGATGCTACCTCCTGCAGAGTGCGGCGGGACAATTGCAGCTCATGTCCAGGCGCAAGCCGATCGCACGCGTCATCGCCAATCCCGCGACCGGTCCCGAGGTCAGGACCCAGCTCGAGGCGGTCGCGCAGATACGTGACTTCGCGACCCGCCGCCTGGGGCTGCCCGACAACGGCAGCTATCGGAGTTATTCCGACGTGGGACGGCCCTATGTGGTCTGGAACGTGGTGGCGGCGCCGGAATTTTCCGTCGAGCCGAAGGAGTGGTGCTATCCGATCGTCGGGTGCGTGGCGTATCGCGGGTATTTCGTCGAGCGCCGGGCGCGACGGTTCGCGGAGCAATTGCGGCGCCGCGGGCTCGATGTGACCGTGGGCGGCGTGGCGGCCTACTCGACGCTCGGGCATTTCGACGATCCGATCCTGAACACCATGCTCGGCTGGAGCGATGTCGAGCTCGCCTCGATTATCTTCCACGAGCTCACGCATCAGATGATTTATCTGGCGAACGACGCCGACTTCAACGAAGCGCTCGCGACGACCGTGGAGGAGGAGGGCGTACGCCTCTGGCTCGAATCGCAAGGACGCAAACGGGATCTCGAGCGCTACCGCGCGTACCAGGAGCGCTTCGCGAAGGTGCTCGAGCTGCTGACCGGGACGAGAAGCGAGCTGCGCACGTTGTACGCGTCGGGAATCGATCTCGAGCGGATGCGCCGCGAGAAGGCGGCCATCTTTGCGGCCCTTCTCGAGTCCTATTCCAATCTCAAGCGACAATGGGACGGACAGGCGTCCTTCGACAGCTGGTTCGAGGGAGATATCAACAACGCCAAGCTCGCCTCGATCGCCACCTACTATGATTGCGTGCCGGGATTCCGGCGTGAGCTCGAGGCGGCCGGAGGCGATCTCGGCGCTTTTTACGTCAGGGTGCGCGCACTGGCGAAGCTCGACCAACGACAGCGGGACACGCTCCTGTGCGGAGCGCGCTGATGGGTGCGCCACCGGCGGAGGATTTCATCCGGCACGGCACCCCGGCTTTTCACCGCACCAACCTCGCGCTGTTCGCGGCCGGCATCGCGACGTTCGGGTTGCTGTATTGCGTGCAGCCGCTGATGCCCGAATTCAGCCGCCGATACGGCGTGAGCGCGGCGGCGAGCGCGCTGTCGCTGTCGCTGCCCACCGGCGTGATGGCGGTGGCGCTCCTGTTTGCCGGCGGCGTTTCCGACGCACGGGGGCGCAAGGGCATCATGGCTGCCTCGACGCTCTGCTCCGCGCTGCTGACGCTGCTCACCGCGGTGGCGCCCGGCTGGCTCGCGCTGCTGACGCTGCGCACCCTGCTCGGTCTCACGCTCGCGGGACTTCCGGCGATCGCGATGACCTATCTCAGCGAGGAGGTGCACGCGGAGTCCATCGGTCTCGGCATGGGCTTGTACATCGGAGGCAGCGCGGTGGGCGGCCTCGGCGGGCGCCTGTTGACGGGGATCATGGCGGATTTCTTCGGCTGGCGGTGGGCGATGGCGGCGATGGGTGCCGTGGGGTTGGCTTGTGCGCTGGTGTTTTCGCGCAGCCTTCCGCCCTCCCGGCGCTTCGTGCCACAGCCGCTCGAGCTCGACGTGCTGATGAGGCGGTTCGCCGGGACGTTCTCGGACCCCGGATTGCCATGGCTGTTCGCGGAGGGCTTCGTGCTGCTCGGGGCCTTCGTCACCCTCTACAACTACATCGGTTATCGCCTGATGGCGCCTCCCTACGCGCTGAGCCAGGCCGCGGTGGGGCTCTTGTTCAGCGTCTACCTGGTCGGCACGTTCAGCTCGACCTTCATCGGGCACCTCGCCGGCCGTCGCGGAAGGCGCAAGGTGCTGTGGACCATGTTCGTCATCATGCTCGCGGGGTTGGCGCTGACCATGGCCGATTCGCTGGCGCTGATCATCCTGGGTATCGCCGTGATCACGTTCGGATTCTTCGGCGGCCATTCCATCGTCTCGAGCTGGGTGGGCCGGCGCGCGGGAAACGCCAAGGCGCAGGCGAGCTCGATGTACTTGTTCGCCTATTACCTCGGGTCCAGCCTCGCGGGCGCCGCGGGCGGCCTGTTCTACGCGGCGCACGGATGGACGGGAGTCGCCGCCTTCGTCGCCACACTGTTCGGGCTCGGACTTCTATTCGCGTGGCGTTTGTATTACCTGACGCCGCTCGCCGTGGCGCCGCCGGCCGGAGCCGCCGAACCTCCGCTCCCTTAGATCCTATGACTGGATCCTACGACCTGCCCGTCGCGGCCCGGTCGATGCTGAGTCTCGCGTTATCTTCCAGCGCTCCGACGTACTGACGCGCGGAAGCGGCCATGGAATGCGGCTTGAGCTTGAGTCTTTCGAAGCCGTCCTCGGTGCATACGCTGTCGACCTTGAGCGACCGATAGTTGTCGCTGGAGAACGGCCGGCCGGGCACGAAGTCGAACACGGCCGCCTCCAGGCGGCCCAAAGCATTGGGCAGTCCCGCGATCCAGCGGCGCCGGCCCGTGACCTTCGCGACCAGCTGCACGACCTCGCGCAGCGTGAAGATCTGCGGTCCCCCGAGCTGATAAGTCTGGCGGCTCGAGGCGCCCCCGCGTAAACAGCGCAGGATGGCGTCGACGACATCGTCGACGAACACCGGTTGGAAGCGCGCGTTCGGCCGGGCGAGGGGCAGCACGCCGGGCGCCGCGCCGAGCAGGCGGGCGAACCGATTCAGGAAGGTGTCGCCGGGGCCGAACATGACCGAGGGCTGGAAGATGGTCCAGTCGAGCGCGCTTTGCTCCCGGATCAACTTCTCCGCTTCGCCCTTGGAGCGCAGATAAAGGCTCGGCGCATCGACGGCGGCTCCGAGCGCCGACACCTGAAGCAGCCTTCCCACATTCGCCGAACGCGCCGCGAGCAGCAGCGTGCGCGTGAGCTCGGTGTGCGCGCGCCGAAAGCCTGCGCCGCCGAACCAGCGCTCGTTCAGGATCCCGATCAGATTGACCACCACTTCCTTGCCGCGCAGACGCTCGGAGAGCTGAGCCTCGTCGTAGACGTTGCAGTTCTCCAGCATGAGGCCCGGCAACACCAGCAGGTGTTTGTGGAGCTCGCGGTCGCGGGACAGCACCGTCACCCGATGATTGTCCTTGAGCAGACGCGCGGTCAGCCGCGTGCCGAGAAAGCCGGTGCCCCCCAGAATGCAGATGGATAACGGCTTCATGGCATCAGCGGAGCGGAATGAGGAGCGTGGACGAGCCGCGCCGGACGTTGAGCATCAGCAAGTTCACCCCCTTGGCCGCCTCGCGAAAGGTCTTGATGCTCGAGATCGGCGTGCGGCCGATGCCGACGATCAGATCGTTCGGCCGCAGGCCCGCGACCGCGGCGGGGCTGCCGTCGGTGACGGCGCGGACGAGCACTCCGCCGGCGTCGGGGGCGTCCGCGAGATCCGCGCCCTCCAGCCCGTGGTGGATGTCGGTCGCATTGGCTGATTCGGATTCGCCCCGCTCGGCGACCAGCGCGGTCACCTTGCGGGGTTTGCCATCGCGCAACAATCCGATCTCGACCTGATCGCCGATCTGCAGCATGCCGATGGAGTTGCGCAGCTCGTGGGCATTCTTCACGGCAGCGCCGTTGATGGAGACGATGATGTCGCCGGTCTTGACGCCCGCGCGCTCCGCCGAGGAGCCCTGACTGACACCCGCGACCAGTGCGCCGCTCGCGTCGGCGAGACCGAACTCCTTGGCGATGTCGGGAGTCACGTCGTAGATGTTGACGCCGAGAACCCCGCGTTTCACCTGCCCGTACTTGATCAGCTGGTCCATCACGCCCTTGGCCATGTTGACGGGAATGGCGAAGCCGATGCCGATATTGCCGCCGCTGCCCGACAAGATCGCGGAGTTGATGCCGACCAGCTCTCCCCGGAGATTGACCAGGGCGCCGCCGGAGTTGCCGGGATTGATGGAGGCATCGGTCTGGATGAAGTCCTCGTATCCGTCGGGATTGATGCCGGTGCGGCCGAGCGCGCTGACGATGCCGGCGGTGACGGTGTGCTGCAGGCCGAACGGGTTGCCGATCGCGACCACGTAGTCACCGACCTCGAGATGCGAGGAATCGCCGAGCGCCATCGCGATGAGGTTCGGCTGCTTGGCCTGCAACACCGCGATGTCGGCGCCTTCGTCGGATCCGACCACCTTCGCCGGAAAAGTGCGGTTGTCGAGCAGCGTCACGGTGATCTCGTTGGCGTTCTCGATTACGTGGAAATTGGTGATGATGTAGCCGTTCTTCGCGTCCACGATCACGCCGGAGCCCGCGCTCTGAAACGGCCTCTCATGGGGCTTGGAGTCCGGCGGCACGTTGAAGAATTGCCGAAAGAACGGATCGTCCAGCAACGGATTGCGCTGGCCGGGCTTTTCCTTGATGGTGCCGCGCGTGGCGATGTTGACGACGGCCGCCGACACCCGCTTCACCATGGGGGCGAGCGAGGGCATGGGCGCGGCATCGGGTGCCGGGAGCGGTGCGGTCACCGCGGCGAACGCCTGTGGCGCGGACAGTCCGATAGCGAGCACCGCCGCCGCAAGTCCAAAACGCAGATTCATGCGCGATCCTTAATATCCAGATGACTCGTCGGGCAGGCCACATAAAGAGGGGCCGGACGATGAGTCCGGCCCCTCGGTCGTTGCCCTCGGCCCGCGATTTTACACCGTAAGATCGCGCGCGGCGGACTCTCTTAGGCTGCTTCGACGGTGATCCGCTGCGGCTGCACTTGGGCAAGCTTCGGAATGGTGACCTCGAGCACGCCATGGGCGGATTTGGCCTTGATGTTCTGCACATCCGCCGTTTCCGGCAGGCTGAAGCGCCGCTGAAATTCGCCGGTGATGCGCTCGACGCGGCGATAGCCGTCGCGATCCTCGCGCTTGGTGTCCTCACGGCGTCCACGAATCGTCAGCACCCCCTGCTCGGAAGTGATCTCGACCGCCTTGGGATCGACGCCCGGCAGGTCGACGTGCAGGAGAAATCGATTGTCCTCCTCGTGAATGTCGACGGGCGGCAGCCATGCGCCGGTGTCCGCCGCGGTGGTGCTCTGGGGGGCGCCGAACAGGCGATCGATGTCCCGATGGAAACGGTTCACGAGCGACCAGGGCTCGTAACGCACGACAGTCATGATGCTCTCCTCAATGATGATGTTGATGAAACGAACAATAAAAAGCGCTTGGTACCCGAGGTTGGGCCGCTCCCGCTCATTTCAACAACGATCTCGCGCGAGAAGAGAAATGTGGCACGCGCGATTTCACGAATGTCAATGGGACATATTGTGAATAAGATGTGGACCACAATATCTTGAGATTGGGAAATTTCCCCCTTGACCTCCCGAGCGCAAAGTGTCGTAAGAAGATTTCTCGGGACAATCTTGTAAGTATATGAATTTTATAGTATTTTTAGGTCAAAAATTAGCTTAAAAAATTCTTGACGCTGATCACAGTCAAGTCTTAACCTTCCACTCCGAACACAATATGTTGTGGTCGGAAGTCGCGAAAGTCCCCCTTGGCATCCCTGATCCGACCGCAAGGCCGTTTTCTCGCCCGGGACCACCGCAGCTTGTCTTTCACTGTCGCGCCATAATTATAAGGGAGCGGTTTCAAACCCATGAATACGGTGGTTCAAATACAGCCCAAAGACGTCGGAAGTATTCCTTATCAAGAAGCGTCCTATGACATCTGGGATAAGAAGTATCGGCTGATCGCCAAGGACGGGTCGCCGATCGACCGGTCGATGGACGACACCTACAAGCGCGTCGCGCGCGCGCTCGCGGACGTCGAGCGCGAGGAACTGCGCGAGCAGTGGTACGAGTCGCTTCCTATGGGCGCTGCGGCACGGCGCGATCCCTGCCGGCCGCGTGACCTCCAACGCCGGAGCGCTGGAAGCACAAGCCCGCCACCTCGACCATCAACTGCACGGTGTCGGGCACGATCCGCGACTCGATGGACGACATCCTGAAGAAGGTGCACGAGGCCGGGCTCACGCTCAAGGCGGGCTGCGGCATCGGCTATGAATTCTCGACGCTGCGGCCGCGCGGCGCCTATGTGTCCGGCGCGGGCGCATACACCTCGGGCCCGCTGTCGTTCATGGATATCTACGACAAGATGTGCTTCACCGTATCGTCGGCCGGCGGACGCCGCGGCGCGCAGATGGGCACCTTCGACGTCGGACATCCCGACGTGATGGAATTCATCCGCGCCAAGCGCGAGAACGGGCGGCTGCGCCAATTCAATCTGTCGCTGCTGATCACCGACGAGTTCATGAAGGCGGTGCAAGAGCGACGGCGAGTGGAAGCTCGCTTTCCCGCTCGCGCCAAAATGAATACGAGACCGAGCAGCCGGACCTCTCGGACACGAGCAAATTCGTGTGGCGCGAATGGCCCGATGCCAGGGGCTACGTGGCGAACGAGGAGGGCCTGGTCGCCTGCAAGATCTACAAGACGCTGCCGGCGCGCCGGATGTGGGACCTCATCATGTCCTCCACCTACGACTTCGCGGAGCCGGGATTCATCCTGATCGACCGCGTCAATGAGATGAACAACAACTGGTGGACCGAGAGACATCCGCGCCACCAATCCCTGCGTCACCGCGGATACCCGGCTCGCGACGCAGTTCGGCATGGTGAGAATCGGTGACTTGTACGACGCGCGCGTCGACATTCAGGCGACCGTGGATCGGCGTGCGCTCGGCGAGACAGCGCAGGGCGTCGACGTTCGTCCGGCTGTACCCGCTTTCATGACCGCGCCGTCCGCCGACGTTTATCGTGTCGTGACCAAAGACGGCTACGAGATCAAAGCGACGGAGTGGCATGACTTCTACACGACTCGCGGCAAGATCAAGCTCAAGGACCTGAGGCCCGGAGACGAGCTGCTGATCCAGTCCGGCAAAGGTCAATTTGGCAGCAAGGGCAGCGCGGAGCTCGGGATGCTGCTCGGGCTCCTGACCGGTGATGGTCATTTCACCAACCGCGGCAACGGGCAGCAAGCCGCGGTGGTCAATCTTTGGGGCTTGGACCGCGCGCTGCGGATGCCGTCGTGGCATATCGTCAACGCCCTGATCGCGAGATGCTCCGACCGGCGCCCCGCGACTATCGGGTCAGCGCCGTCGCGGTCCCGCAGCGAAATCATCGTCATGATCCGCTCGGTGCTTCTCATGCGATTGCTCGAGTACAATATGGCTCTGACGGCGCAAGGTCAAGACGCAAGTGCCGGAAATCGTCTGGCGCGGCAGCGAGGAGTGCGTCAAGGGTTATTTGCGCGGCCTGTTCCAATCCGACGGCACGGTGCAGCGCGACGATACAGAACGCATACTGCACGATTCGCCTCGCATCTAGCCATGATCGCTTGCTGAAGGACGTGCAGTGATGCTGGCGAATTTCGGCATCTTCTGCCGGATCTCAAGCGTCGTGACGCCGGACCACGACTGCTGCCCGACGGCAAAGGCGGGCAAACGCCTGTACGACTGCAAAGCCGATTACGAGTTGATCATCGGGTCGCAATCGCGTGACCGGTTCATGCAGGAGATCGGCTTCCTGAGGAGGCGAAGAATCGCAAGTACGCGGAGTGGCGCGAGCAGCGCTCGATGGCGCACCCTGAATCGTTCTGCGAGTAAAATCGTATCAATTGATTTCATCGGGCGTGAGACTGTGTTTGATACGACTCAATATGATCACAATACTCTGATATTTAATGGGATTGTGACAGGGAACTGCGGCGAGCAGCCGTTGCCGCCCTACGGCTCCTGCCTGCTGGGCTCGGTCAATCTCACCCGCTTCGTGCGCGATCCGTTCAGCCGCGGATGCGCACTTCGACTGGGACGAGTATCGCGAGGTGGTGCGAGTGTTCACGCGCATGCTCGACAACGTGGTCGAGATCAACGGCCTGCCGCTCGAGCAGCAGCGCGACTGAGATTCTGCGCAAGCGCCGCCACGGCATGGGCTTCCTCGGCCTGGGCTCGACCATGACGCTGCTCGGCATGAACTATGGCTCGAGCGAGTCGGTCAAGTTCACCGAGGACGTGTCGCGCGAGATGGCGCTCGCGGGCTGGGAGGCGGCCCTCGAGCTCGCGCGCGAGAAGGGGCCCGGCGCCGATCATGAATGAGGAGTTCACGGTCACGCTGCGAGATGCTGCGCAAGCGGCCTGAGATGGCGCGTGATGGCTGGCGGGTGGGCGCGAAGATCCCGGGCCGACTGCTGCATGCGCGCTACAGCCGCTACATGCAGCGCATTGGCGAGGTCGCGCCGCAGCTCGTCGAGCGAGCTCGCGCAGGTCGGAGCACGCTTCACGCATCACAGCTCGATCGCGCCCACCGGCACGATCTCGCTGTCGCTCGCCAACAATGCCAGCAACGGCATCGAGCCGTCGTTCGCGCATCACTACTTCCGCAACGTGATCCGCCCGGGACGCAAGACCAAGGAGAAGATCGACGTGTTCTCCTTCGAGCTGCTCGCCTACCGCGAGCTGGTCAATCCGCAGCGCGATGCCGGGCTCGAGCATCGAGGGCGAGAAGCTGCCGGATTACTTCACCTCGGCCGATGACAGTCGACGCCGCGCCAGCACGTCGACATCCAGGCTGCGTGCGCAGAAGTGGATCGACTCCTCGATCTCCAAGACCGCCAATGTGCCGACGAACTTCCCGTACGAGGAGTTCAAGGGCATCTATCTGTATGCCTATCGAGCAGGGGCTGAAGGGCTGCACCACCTTCCGCTTCAATCCCGAGGCGTTCCAGGGCGTGCTGGTCAAGGAGGAGGATCTCAAGAACACCACCTACGTGTTCACGCTCGAGGACGGCACCGAGATCGAGGCGCGCGGCGATGAGGAGATCGAGTACGACGGCGAGAAGCACAGCGCCGCGAATCTGTTCGATGCCTTGAAAGAAGGCTACTACGGGAAGTTCTGATCATGAGCACACGATCGATAAGAAGTATCGTGAAGTACCGGGTCCACAAGCCCGAGGAGGCGGCGCCCAAGCAGTGCTGGCGGCCCGGTCGAAGAGCTGGCGCACGGTCGCGATGGACGCACCGCGACAAGTCATCCGCATGCACGAGGAGATCCAGCGCCCCGAGGTGCTGATCGGCTCGACCTACAAGATCAAGACGCCGGTGTCGGATCACGCCATGTACGTGACCATCAACGACATCGTGCTCAACGAGGGCACCGAGTACGAGCAGCGGCGACCGTTCGAGGTCTTCATCAACTCGAAGAACCTGGATCACTTCCAGTGGATCGTCGCGCTCACGCGCATCATTTCGGCGGTGTTCCGCAAGGGCGGCGACGTGACGTTCCTGGTCGATGAGCTCAAGGCGGTGTTCGATCCGCGCGGCGGCTATTGGCAGCCGGGCGGCAAGTTCATGCCCTCGATCATCGCCGAGCTCGGCTACGTGATCGAGAAGCACTCTGCAGACCATCGGCCTGATGCGCAAGCCCGAGCTCGACGCGCACCAGAAGAAGCTGGTCGAGGAGAAGCGCGCCGAGTTCGAGGCGCGCACCAAGCAGCGGACGCCTTCTGCCAAGTCGCACTTTCCCGGAGGGCGCGCAGCTGTGCGCCAAGTGCAACACCGCCGCGGTGGTCATGATGGATGGCTGCATGACGTGCCTGAACTGCGGCGAGTCGAAGTGCGGGTAGATCAAAGCGCGGTATAAGCTGCCGGGCCGTTCGTCACCACGTTGTACCCCACTCCTCATCGCATAAGGATTGCGGCGCTTTGCTTGCTGCTCGTCCCGGCGGTCCTCGGCCTTCCGGCCGCCGCGGACGAATCCGATCCTTTCGCTCATCCACCGGCGCTCGAGCCGGACATCCGTTTCTGGGTGCGGGTCTACACGGAGGTCACCACCGATCAGGGCCTGTTGCACGACGATTGGAACCTCAAGCTGGTCTACGAAGTGCTGCGCTTCGATCCCGCCTCGTCTCCGTCGCAGCGCGAGCGCCGCGTGGCGGAGGCCAAGGCTCATTACGCAGCGCTCCTGCGACGCTTTGCGGCGGGGGACACGACCGACCTGACGCCGCATGAAAGGCGCATTCTGGATGCGTTCGGGGAAAAGCCCCGGCCGCAGGACTTTCTCGATGCCATCGACCGGATCCGGTTTCAGCTCGGTCAGGCCGACCGGTTCCACGAGGGGCTGATCCGCTCGGCGGCCTGGGAGACGAACATCGCGCGCGTGCTGAAGCGTCATGGGGTTCCGGAGGAGATCGCGGCGCTGCCGCACGTCGAGTCCTCGTTCAATCCGGAGGCCTACTCCAAGGTCGGCGCGGCGGGGCTCTGGCAGTTCATGCCATCGACCGCCAAGCGCTTCATGCGGGTCGATGGCATCGTCGATGAGCGGCTCGACCCGTACACCGCGACCGAGGCGGCGGCCAACCTGATGCTCTACAACTACCGGCTGCTCGGAAGCTGGCCGCTGACCGTCACCGCGTATAACCACGGCCCGGGCGGCCTCAGGCGCGCACAGGATGAACTGGGAACGAGCGACATCGCCGTCATCGTCAAACGCTATCAGGGCGCGACCTTCGGGTTCGCCTCGCGCAATTTCTATGTCGCCTTCCTGGCGGCGCTCGAGGTGGATCGTCATGCCGACAAATATTTCGGTGCGCTGACGCGGCTTCCGGAAACGGACAACACGCCCGTCGAGCTTCCCGATTACATCGCCGTGACCACGCTGGCGAAAGCGTTCAAAGTCGACTTGGGAGCGCTCAAAGTGCTGAATCCGGCGCTGCGGCCGCCGATCTGGAACGGCTCCCGCTTGGTGCCGCGCGGCTATGCCTTGCGCCTGCCGGGCAGTCAGTCGCCGAGCGAGATCGATGCGGCTTGGGCGCGCGTGCCGATGACGCAGCGCTATCTTGCCCAACGCAACGACGGCGCGCATCGGATGCGCAGGGGGAGACCCTCGCGGGGGTCGCATCGGTCAGCGGCGTGAGCCTGTCGCGGCTCCTGGCGGCGAATGGATGGAATGCCGCCCACGCCGCGGCTCGCGGCGAGATCGTGCGCATTCCCATGCCCGCATCCCGGGGCGAAGCGGGAGCCGGAGGGTCGCCCGAAAAGGTGGCCGGAGGCCCGCCGGAGGTGGCGGCGGCCGCTCGACCGCCGAGCGGTCTGCCGGCGGAGAATGCGACGACTCCGTCAGCGCCGCCGCCGACGCCGCCGACCGCGGCGGAACAGTCGCTGCAGCATCCGACGGGCGCTCCGGAGAAGACCGCCACCGCCGCGCCGCGAGAGCCGGTGTCGCCGCGGCAGACCGATAGCGCGGCTCTATTGCCGGCGAGTCCACCGACGGGCGGGCCCGACGCGACGGACTATGGTGTGGGCGCCGGCGACACCGTCGTCGTGCAGGCGGGTGAGACGCTGGGGCATTTCTCCGATTGGGCGGGGGTCGACAGCCAAACTCTGCGCAAGCTCAACCGGCTGCACCCGAACGCGCAGGTGACGGTCGGCCATAAGATCAAGCTCGACCTGTCCAAGGTGACGGCGGCGCAATTCGTGGCTGTGCGCACGGAATATCATCACCACATGCAAGAGGCGTTCTTCGCCGCGCATCGCATCGCCGGCACGGAGAGCTACACCGTGAAGCGCGGCGAATCGCTGTGGACGGTGGCTCTGCAGCATGGCGATCTGCCGATCTGGCTGGTCGCGCAGTACAACCCTGATGTGGATTTCCACGACCTCAAGCCGGGCACCACCATAGCGCTGCCGCAGGTGGTCGACATCAACCGTCAATAGCCGCGGGCGTGCAGATACCTCAAGAGCGTTTCATGAGCATCCGGCGCAGCGGTAAAATGCACCACCGAGTCGCCGGCCTTCACGTCGAGCCCGATGCTGCCGCTCGCGGCCATTCGCCTCAGCAGTTCGAGATCCACGCCGAAATAGGCGGTCGCGCCCCAGGAGGCGACCGGCTGATAGGGCGCGCGCGCGAGCGCGGGCGGCTCGATCGGCGACAGCGGCGTCGCGGCCGCGTCGAGCGACAGACTTACCGCCCCGGGAGCCTTGATGTCCTCGAAGCGCCAGTCGTTGCCCGGTGCAACGTGAATCCAGAGCCCGTAAGTGATGTTCCCCATGTTGTCCCATTCCACCGGACCGAGATACGCGTAGCTCGCGCGCCGGTCGGAAGCGGGCAGGGCCGCTATTCCTTGCATCAACTCGATGGGCTTGTCGAGCGTGCCCACGGTCATTCCCGTGCGCTCATCGAGGAGCTCGGAGGGTTTGATCGAGGATTCGCCCCCGCAGGCGGCGAGCAGTGAGGCGGCGGCGAGGACGGGAAGAACGGACTCGAGGCAAAAAATCGGTCGCATCTTTGCATTATACCCGGTCCGTGAGCTGCAGCCGGTTATGCGGCGCGCCGCAGGCGCTATACTTTTGAATATGTCCTATCGCAGTGTTCATCGTGGTTTTCGGGTCTTTCGGCGCGTGCTGCCGATTTTGGGCCTGCTCGGCGCCGCGGCCTTCGCCGATAGCGCGGCCGGCTCGCAGATCGCAACCGCGGATCACGTCGTGGTCCGCAAGGCGGAGCACAAGCTCTATCTGTACAGCGGCAGCCAATTGCTCGCCTCGTACAAGGTCGCGTTGGGGCTGGCGCCGGTCGGCCAAAAGGAGCGCGAGCACGACTTCCGGACGCCGGAGGGCCATTACTATCTGGCGCGCCGCAATACCCGGAGCGACTACTTCCTGGCCATCCAGGTGTCCTACCCCAATCGGGAAGACGAGATCCGGGCGCGCAAGAACCGCTGGGCCCCTGGCGGATCCATCATGATCCACGGCCTGCCCAATACCCTGAAGCACCCGGCGAGCTATTACTCTTCGAGCGACTGGACCGACGGCTGCATCGCACTGTCGAACTCCGACATGGTCGAAGTATGGATGCGCACCCAGGACAACATCCCGATCGATATCTACCCTTGAGGCGGTGACGGGTGGAAACCACGATTCTGTCATCTGACATGGTGGATGCCCGCGTCGCCCCGAAAGGCAGCCTCGAGAACCTGTCGCAGGAGGAGATCGCCAAGCTCCTCGATTCGGGGCAGGGCGGCCTCTACCCGCTGTTCCGCAACTGCGCGCTCGCCGTATTGAGCTCGGGCTTGGATGTCGCCGATGCGCGGACGATCTTCGACAAATACCAGGACTTCGACCTGCGCATCGTGCGCCGCGCCTGGGGCATCAAGCTCGAGATCAAGAATGCGCCGGCGGCGGCGTTCGTCGACGGCGAGATGATCCGGGGCCTCAAGGACCATCTGTTCGCGGTGCTGCGCGACGTGGTGTTCATCTCGAACGAAATCATCGAGAGCGGCCGCTTCGACCTGTCCTCTTCGCCGAGCATCACCAACGCCGTGTTCCACATCCTGCGCAACGCCCGGGTGCTCGAAACGCAGGTGCGGCCCAACCTGGCCGTGTGCTGGGGTGGTCACTCCATCCGGCGGGTCGAGTACGACTACACCAAGAAGGTCGGCTACGAGCTGGGGCTGCGCGGCCTGGATGTGTGCACCGGCTGCGGCCCCGGAGCCATGAAGGGCCCCATGAAGGGCGCGACCATCGGCCATTCCAAGCAGCGCATCGTCAACGGCCGCTATCTCGGCATCACCGAGCCCGGCATCATCGCCGCCGAGCCGCCCAACCCGATCGTCAGCCAGCTGGTGATCATGCCGGACATCGAGAAGCGCCTCGAGGCGTTCGTGCGGCTGGCGCATGGCATCGTGGTATTCCCGGGCGGCGCCGGCACGGCGGAGGAGATTCTGTACCTGCTCGGAATCCTGCTCGATCCCGCGAACATCGCACTCCCGTTCCCGGTGGTCTTCACGGGGCCCGCGGACGCGGCGGATTATTTCGGGCAGATCCACGATTTCATCGGTGCGGCGCTCGGCAAGAGCGCGCAGTCCCGCTACCGGATCGTCATCGACGATCCTGCGGAGGTGGCGCGCCTCATGGTCCAGGGCTTCGCGCAGGTGCGCGACTACCGGCGGCGCCAGAGCGACTCCTACGGCTTCAATTGGCTGCTGAACATCCCGCTCGAGTTCCAGCTGCCCTTCGAGGTGACGCACGAGTCCATGCGCGCGCTGCGCCTGTCCCACGACCAGCCCGTGCACGAGCGCGCGGCGAATCTGAGGCGCGCGTTCTCCGGCATCGTCGCGGGCAACGTCAAGGAATACGGCATCAGCGCGATCGAGCGTTACGGGCCCTTCGAGCTCTCCGGCGAGCCATCGATCATGGAGCCTCTCGATCGATTGCTGCGTTCCTTCGTGGCGCAACGTCGTATGAAATTCAGCGGCACGGAATACACGCCCTGCTACCGGCTGGTGGCATGAGCGAGCCCAAGTCGATCCGGTATCGATTCGATTTGCCCGACGGATCGCAGAAAACGCTCCATTTCAGGTTCGATCCCGCGAGCTTCAGGCTCATCAACCCGCCGCCCGCCGAACCCCCGTTCTGGACCGAGCTCACGTTCAACCAGTGCGCCAATTGCCCGCTGGACCCCGCCGCGCACCCGCATTGCCCGGCCGCGTTGCAGATGGCGGCCGCGCTCGAGCCGTTGAAGACGCTCGTGTCCTTCGACACCGTGGGCGTCACGGTGCACCAGACCGAGCGCACGGTCCATGTGGAGACCAGCGCGCAGCAGGCGATGAGCTCGGTGCTCGGGCTCATCATGGCGACGGCCGGCTGTCCCTGGACCGACCGGCTGCGTCCGATGGCGCGCTTCCATCTGCCTTTCGCGAACGAGGCGGAAACGGTCTATCGAAGCGTCTCGATGTTCCTGCTGTCGCGCGAGATGACCGCCGCGGACGCCCGGCCCGCGTTCAGCGCGCTCACGGAGCTCTACGAGAATTTACACGTCGTGAACAGGGACATGTCCCGCCGCCTCGGCGCCGCAACCCACACGGATCCCGCCCGCAATGCGATGGCGCTGCTCGACTCCTACGCGACGCTCCTGCCCGCGGCTCTCGAGCGTTCGCTCGAGGAATGGAGGCCTCTGTTCGACGCGTGGGAAGCCAAGTAGCTTCGCGCGATTTAACTTACCGTGCCGGGCGGTGAGATGCGCATCGCAATGCGGGTGCGGCTCGCGGACGCGCCCCCCCCGCCTGTGACACAGTTACTGCCCCAGGAAGTGCCGGACTCCTACTGTCGGGCAAACGAGAGGCATCCATGAGCGACGACTTCAAACTTAAGACTCGATACACCGGTGTGGACCGGCGTGCTCCGCGCGTCGAGCCGGGTGCCGCTGGACCCGCGCTTCCCCGCGAGGCCTACAAGCCGAGCGGCCGTCACGCGGCGATCACCAACAGCCTCTACAACTGGCACAGCTACAAGAACTGGGCGGAGAAAGCCCGCGTCAGCTGGGACGACAAGAAGTAACCGTCTTCAAGCGGTTTCCGGCAGCGGGTTGATGCCGGAAATCGGACTGGCGCCGGAATTTGGCCGGACGATCCCCTCCTTGGCCCTCAACCAGGCGAGCAGTGGCTCCCAATCCTCGATGTCCTGGGCGACGAGACTGCGCTTCATCTCGTAGAGCCCGACCCCCTGCTCGGCGGCACGGACGTAATTCTGCGAATCACGCAGCGTAGCGATCACCGGGATGCGCAGCGTCTCCAGAAACCTCATCAGCGACTGGTAGATCAGCGTATTGCGCTTCACCCGGTTGGCGATCACTCCGATCCGGTTCTCATCGCGCCTGACCTTGGCGATGAGCAGCAAATCAGCGATGCATCTGGAGCAGGCGTGTATGTCGATGTCGGAAGGCAGCACCGGCACGATGATGGCGTCGGCGGTCTTGGTCATCTCCGGCATGTCCTGCGCGGGGACCGCCGCCGGCGTGTCCACGATCACGTGGGCGGCATCCGGCGGAGTGCGCATCAGCCAGGCGCGCGTCATGCGGGTATTGC
Organism: uncultured Gammaproteobacteria bacterium; assembly: GCA_963730565.1. Classification (GTDB taxonomy): domain Bacteria; phylum Pseudomonadota; class Gammaproteobacteria; order Steroidobacterales; family Steroidobacteraceae; genus Bog-1198. The sequence goes on along the minus strand of CAVSSU010000026.1, from coordinate 58,694 downwards.
GCTCGAAGGCCGCGATGCCGTGGACGAAGGGCTGCTCTGGTTTGCGCTTCTTGAGCCAGCGGGTGCTGGAGCCCTGGGGATCGTTGTCCGACAGCAGCGGATGGTCGCCCTGGCTCGCGAAATAACTGGCGAGGTTCGTGGCTATCGTCGTTTTGCCCGATCCGCCTTTCGGATTCAGGACGAGAATGCGCTGCATGTGACGTAGAGCCTACGCAGGCGCCTGCGGCATGGCAAGTATATGTGACCTTACTCACGCCCGGCTTAAGGGCTCCCCGCCTAGACTCCCGACCATGGAATGGGTCCTGCAAGTAGCCGACGAGTTCGACGATGCGTTCGGCGTGCTGCGTCACGGCTGGCTGGGACTCGTTGCCGAGATCGGCGCGGTGTCGCTGGCCGGACTCGGCATCGGCGCGGAGCTCGCGGGACCCGTGTTGGGCGCCCAGCCGGCGATCCTGGGCGCCGCCGCTGTCGTCGCCAATCTCGCCGCGCTCCTCAAGATTCGACGCTCGAGGCGAATCGCGTAACGGCCCGCCGCCGCGATCGTTCGCGTTCGGAAATTCCGTTAGGATGCGCGCATGGCATCCTCCACACGACTGAACTCCCATAGCGCGATCGGCAACATCGCGCTGGCCCGCATCCTGGCTGCGGCCATGCTTCTCGCCGCCATATCATCGTGCACCGGCCAAACGGCCGGCCCCGCTCCCGCAGCGACGTCCACGGTAAATTCACTGGAAAGCGACGACCTCAAGGTCGGTACCGGTGCCCCGATTGCCGCGGGACAGCAAGCCGTCGTGCAATACACCGGCTGGCTGTACGACGCCTCCACGGCGGACAAGAAAGGAAAGGAGTTCGACAGTTCCGCGAACTCAGGCCAACCGTTCCGATTCGTGATCGGCGGCGGCCAGGTGATCAAAGGCTGGGATCAGGGCGTCGCCGGCATGCAGGTGGGCGGGCGCCGCAGACTGATCATCCCCGCCGATCTCGCCTATGGGCAAGAGGGCGCCGGCGGCGTCATTCCGCCCGGCGCGACCCTCGTGTTCGAAGTCACGCTGGTCGGCATCGAGTAACGCGTCCGGCGCGAGGACCTTGCGCGGGCGAGGCACTCCGGAGCGGCTGGGGCCAACCGCTCCGGAAGTTAAGGAGTCGAACCGCCTCGCACGCGCGAGGCGACCGAGGGTGAACGTCGACTTAGTTCACGAATTCCTTGAGGTTCTTCAGCGCCGCGATGCGGACCTTCTTGCTCGCGGGCTTGGCCTTGAAGGTCATCTTCTCGCCGTTGAACGGATTGATGCCCTCACGCGCTTTCGTCGCCGGCTTCTTGACGACCTTCATCTTGAGAAGTCCGGGCAAGGTGAACAGCCCATGACCGCGAAGACTCTTCTTGATAGCGCCGGAAAGCGAGTCAAACACGGCTCCGACCTGCTTCTTCGAGAGCTCTGTTTCCTTCGAAATCGTAGCGAGAATTTCAGACTTGGTCGGTGCTGCATTCTTTTTCGCCATATTAAATCTCCTGCTGATGTTTGCGAACGCGGGACGTTGATTCCCCACAATTTCAACTCGGCGCCGAAAATAACATAGAAAAAAGCCGATGTTTAGCGCATTTGTAAAAAAAAATTCGTCACCTTAGCGCGCGCGAGCCTTAATTTTCAGGCGTTCGCGCCACGGGCCCTGCGTCCGGGCCGCCGCAGGAGCGATCGAAACGCCGCGTTGGCAGTAATTTCAGTCACGTAGGAGGGCATGTTCAACGCAGAAGTATCAGCAGCGCGCCGATCGCGATCGACACCCAGAGGAAGGAGAAATCGATTTGCCCGATTGGGGGAATCACGCGGCGGACGCGCTTCAATACGGGTTCGCAGAGCTGCGCCAGCAAGCGAACACCCGGCGCATAGGCGCCCTGGGCGACGAACGTGGCCACCCAGTAGAGGAGGAATGCGAATAGATACACCCGCAACACCATCTCGAGGAGGTCGAGCGCCGTGATCCGCGCGAACATCAAGGGATCGCGCAAAGCCGCGAGCCACCACAACAGGGCCGCCGTGCGCGCCGAGGCGGCCAGCAACACGGCCAGCACCGTCGCCGTGTCGACCTTGCCGATCGGGGGCAGGACGCGCCGCAACGGCAGGATCAACCAATTGGTCACCCGCACGATGGCGTCCGCCATGGGATCGCGGAAATCCGCGCGCACCAGCTGGAACAAAAAGCGCAGCAGGAACGCCAGCGTCAAGAGCCAGAGCAACGTATCGACGATGAACCGAATCGCTTCCATGTCGAACCTACGGCGCCCCGAATTCTTGAGCCAGCTCCGCCGAACGGCGGTCGGCGGCCGCAACGGCGTGAGCCACCGTCGCGCGAAGTCCCGCGGCATCGAGCACGGCGAGCGCGGCCGCCGTGGTCCCCCCCTTGGAGGTCACCTGTTCCCTCAACAGCGCGAGGGACTCGGTGGACTGGCGCGCCATTTGCGCGGCGCCGAACGCCGTCTCCAAGGTCAGCTTGTGAGCGATGTCGTTCGGCAGCCCGCGCTCATGCGCGGCGGCTTCGAGCGCCTCCATGAAGAGGAAGAAATAGGCGGGGCCCGAGCCGGAGAGCGCGGTGACCGTGTCCATCTGCGATTCATGCTCCACCCAGACGGTCGCGCTGACCGCGGCCATGATGGATTCCGCCAGCGCCCGGTGCGCGGCTCCGACACCCGCCGGGGCGTACAGTCCGGTGGCGCCGAAGCCGTTCAGGGCCGGGCGATTGGGCATGGTGCGCACCACCGGGATGCCGGACCCGAACCAGCGCGCCAGCGCGGCATGCGGTATGCCCGCGGCGACCGAGATGATGAGCGGTTTCGATGCCGCCAGATGCGGGGCGAGCGCGAGCGCCGCGGCGCGCATCTGCTGCGGCTTGACGGCGAGGACCACGGCCTCGGCGCCGGCCGCCGCACTGGCGTTGTCCGGCGCGCCGGAGATGCCGAAGTCGCGCTCGAGACGCGCGATCTGCTCGGCGCTCGGATCGGCCACCGCGATCCGAGCGCGAGGGAGCCCGCGCTTGATCAGACCCCCGATCAATGCGGCGGCCATGTTGCCCCCGCCGATGAAAGCCAGTCTGCGTATGTTGTGCATGTCGTGTTTGCTCACCGTTCACCGAATATCGCCGTTCCAATCCTCACCATCGTCGCCCCTTCCGCGATCGCGGATTCGAAATCCGCACTCATCCCCATCGACAGTGTATCGAGCGCGAGCCCGCGCGCGTTGAGACTCTCGAGCAGCCCCCGCAGCCGGGCAAACAGCGCCCGCTCGGAGCGTGCATCCGGTTGAGGCGGGGGAATGCACATGAGGCCGCGCAACTTCAACCGCGGCAGGGAGGCCATCTGCTCGGCGAGCCCGGGCAGATTTTCGGGCTCGATTCCGCCCTTGGTAGGCTCCGGAATCAGGGCCACCTGGATGCAGGCATTGAGCGGCGGCGCATGAAAGGGGCGTTGTTCCGAGAGGCGCCTGGCGACGCTCCAACGATCGATGCTGTGGACCCAGTCGAAGCGCTCGGCGACCGGCCGGGTCTTGTTCGACTGGAGGGCTCCGATGAAATGCCAGCGCACGGGGAGCCCGGCGAGTGCGTCCATCTTGCCCAGGGCCTCCTGCAGATAGTTTTCGCCGAAATCCGTGACGCCCGCCGTGGCGGCCTCCCTCATGGATTCGGCAGCCTTGGACTTGGTAACCGCGACCAGCGTGACGCTGGCCGGATCGCGTCCAGCGGCCTTTGCCGCCTCGTTTATCCGAGACCGGACGTGGTTCACGTTGAGCGTCAGATTCTGCGGACCAATTAACATATTGGGTGACGACACCCTCTTATATACTGCTTGAGGCTTGTACAGCCGGATTTAGGAGCCGTAAATGGCGGTTGATATCGCGCAGCTTCTCGCCTTTGCGGTGAAGAACAACGCTTCGGACCTGCATCTGTCGGCGGGGGTGCCGCCGATGATTCGGGTGGACGGCGACATGAAGCGCGTCAATATGCCGGCGCTGGTGCATAAGGAAGTGCACGGCATGGTGTACGACATCATGAACGACAAGCAGCGCAAGGCCTTCGAAGAGTTCTTCGAGACCGACTTTTCGTTCGAGATCCCGAAGCTGGCGCGGTTCCGCGTCAACGCCTTCAACCAGAACCGCGGCGCCGGCGCCGTATTCCGCAACATTCCATCGACCATCCTCTCGCTCGATGAGCTGAATGCGCCGAAGATCTTCAACGACCTCTGCATGCTGCCGCGCGGCCTGGTGCTGGTCACCGGCCCCACCGGGTCGGGCAAGTCGACCACGCTCGCCGGCATGGTCAACCACTGCAATGACAACCGCCCCGATCACATCATCACCATCGAGGATCCGATCGAGTTCGTGCACGAAAGCAAGCGCTGCCTGGTCAACCAGCGCGAAGTGCATCGCGACACGCTGGGATTCACCGAGGCGCTGCGCTCGGCGCTGCGCGAAGACCCGGACATCGTACTGGTGGGCGAAATGCGCGACCTCGAGACCATCCGCCTGGCGCTGACCGCCGCCGAAACCGGCCACCTGGTGTTCGGCACGCTGCACACCAGCTCGGCCGCCAAGACCATCGATCGCATCGTCGACGTGTTTCCGGCCGCGGAGAAGGACATGGTGCGCGCCATGCTGTCCGAGAGTCGTGCGAGCGGTGATCTCCCAGACGCTCATGAAGCGCGTCGGCGGCGGCCGCGTCGCGGCGCACGAGATCATGATCGGCACGCCCGCCATCCGCAACCTGATCCGCGAAGGCAAGATCGCGCAGATGTACTCCGCCATCCAGACCGGCCAGGGACAGGGCATGCAGACCCTCGACCAGTGCCTGCAGGAACTGGTCCAGAAGGGCGTGGTCAGCCGCGAAGAGGCCAAGTACAAGGCTCAGAACAAGGACAGCATCTAATGGATCGCGAACAAGCCATACGATTGATGCAGGACCTGCTCCGCCGGATGGTGGAGAAGAAGGGCTCGGACCTGTTCATCACGGCCGGCTTCCCGCCGGCGATCAAGATCGACGGCGAGATCCGCCCGCAGACCGAGCGCGCTTGACCGGCGAGCAGTGCGCGACCCTGGTGCGCGCGATCATGAACGACCGCCAGACCAAGGAATTCGACGCCACCAAGGAATGCAATTTCGCGATCGCGCCGCCCGGCATCGGCCGCTTCCGCGTCAGCGCCTTCGTGCAGCAGGGCCACCGGAGCGGCTGCGTCATCGCCATCAACGCCAAGATCCCGACGTTCGAGGAGCTCGACCTGCCGCCGATCCTGAAGGAAGTCGTGCTGTCGCAAGCGCGGCCTGGTGATCATCGTCGGCGGCACCGGCTCGGGCAAGTCGACCACGCTCGCCGCCATGGTCGGCTACCGCAACGAGAAGACCCGCGGCCACATCGTCACCATCGAGGACCCGGTCGAGTACGTGCACGCCCACAAGGGCTGCGTGATCACGCACCGCGAGGTCGGCGTCGACACCGAGTCCTGGCACGCCGCGCTCAAGAACACCCTGCGCCAGGCGCCGGACGTGATCCTGATCGGCGAGATCCGCGACCGCGAGACCATGGAGTACGGCATCCAGTTCGCCGAGACCGGCCACCTGGTGCTCGCGACGCTGCATGCCAACAGCTCCAACCAGGCGCTCGACCGCATCATCAATTTCTTCCCCGAGGAGCGGCGCGAGCAGCTGCTGATGGACCTGTCGCTCAACATCCGCGCGCTGATCTCGCAGCGCCTGATTCCGCGCGAGTCCGGCAGCGGGCCGCATCGCGGCGATGGAGATCATGCTCAACTCGCCGCTGATCCAGGACCTGATCTTCAAGGGCGAGGTCGCCAAGATCAAAGATGTCATGTCGCGCTCCAACGCGGCTCGGCATGAAGACCTTCGACCAGGCGCTGTTCGAGCTGTACGAGACCGGCCTCATCTCCTACGAGGATGCGCTGCGCAACGCCGACTCGAAGAACGAGCTGCGGCTGCGCATCAAGCTCGAAAGCAAGCGCGAGACCAAGAATCCGGAGGACGGCGGACGCGCTGCAGATCTTCGAGGAAGAAGAAGGGCAGGTTTTTTAAAGCTGCTTGTGAACGATCGATTTCCCCCAGCACGGAGCCCGGATCCGAGAGGCGTTTCCCGGATCGCCGTGAATCCGTCCCTGGAGGCTGCGGGGAAAACATCCATGTTTTCCACGCTCCGGGAAACGCCTCTCCGATCCGGCCTGCTGACGGTGGAGTTGTCGTTCACGAGTAGCTCGGCGATCATGTGTTTCTCCCAATCATGGATGGTGTCGAGATGTCAGCGGCGGTCCCGGCGCAGGTGATGAACACCAAGCCGCTGTTCAAGCTGATGGTGGAGAAGAAGGCGTCGGACCTGTTCTTCACCTCCAATGCGCCGATCAAGATCAAGATCGAGGGCCAGATCTTTCCGGTCAACAAGCAGGTGCTGCCTCCGGAGACGGTGCGTCAGGCGGCCTTGGGGCTCATGACGGCGGAGCAGATCGAGCATTTCAACGAGGAGCTGGAGATCGACTTCGCGATCTCGGAGCCGGGGCTCGGGCGCTTCCGCGTCAACGTCTTCTACCAGCGCGGCTATCCGGCGATGGTGCTGCGCTACATCACCGCCGACATGCCGCGCTCGAGGACCTCGGCCTGCCCGAGATGCTGACCGAGCTGGTGATGCTCAAGCGCGGGCTGATCCTGATGGTCGGCGCGACCGGCTCGGGCAAGTCGACCACGCTCGCGGCGATGATCAACCACCGCAACGAGAACTCCTCCGACCACATCGTCACCATCGAGGATCCGATCGAGTTCCTGCACACCAACAAGCGCTCGATCATCAATCAGCGCGAGGTCGGGCTCGACACCAAGAGCTACGCACGCGCGCTGCGCGGCGTGGTGCGCGCGGCGCCCGACGTGATCCTGATCGGCGAGATCCGCGATCGCGAGAGCATGGAGGCGGCGCATCACTCTGGCCGGCACCGGGCATCTGGTGCTCGCCACACTGCACGCCAACAACTGCGCCGAGACGCTCGATCGCATCATCAACATGTTCCCGCGCGACCAGCACAAGCAGATCTTCCTCGACCTGTCGCAGTACCTGCGCGCCATCCTGGCGCAGCGGCTGGTGGTCGCGAAGTCCGGCAGCCGGGTGGCGGCCGCGGAAGTCATGGTCAACACGCCGCACATCTCCGAGCTGATCAAGAGCGGCGATGTCGTGGGCGTCAAGGAGGCGATCAGCACCGGCACGGAGAGGGGCATGCTGAGCTTCGACATGTCGCTCTACAACCTGTTGCAGGAAGGCCGCATCGAGCTCGAGGAGGCGCTGATGAACGCCGATTCGCGCACCAATCTCGAGGCCAAGATCAACTTCGGCTGAGGCTCGCGCGCGGGGCTGCGGAGCCCGGCGCTCCCGCGGAGCGCTCACCGACGACGGGCAGGCACTCTGCGCCGGTCGAGTTGCAGGGCACGAGATTGGACTCGAACTCCCGCGTGATCACGTCCCAGCCATATTGCAGCGCGTATTTGCGGCAGGCCTCCGGGTCGAGCGTCAACGCGCGGAGCGCAGCGCGCCCCAAATCCTCATCGAGCGCACCCGTCACCCCGTCCTCGATCACGTCGATCGGGCCCGTCACCGGGTAAGCGGCCACCGGAACTCCGCACGCCATCGCCTCGAGATTCACGAGCCCGAAGGTGTCGGTGCGGCTGGGAAATACCATGATGTCGGCGGCGGCCAAATGGCGCGCGAGATCCTCCTGAAAGCGGTACCCGGTGAATTTCACGTCCGGATACAGGGCTTGGAGGCGCGCACGCTCGGGACCGTCGCCGATGACGATCTTGCCGCCGCTCCAAGGCATCTTGAGGAATGCCTCGATGTTCTTTTCGATTGCAACGCGCCCCACGCAGGCGGCGAGCGGCCGGGGCAGGTCGAGAAAATCCTTCGACTGGGGCTTGAACAGCTCGGTGTCGACACCGCGGCGCCAGGCGGTCAGATTGCGGAAGCCGCGCTGCGCCAGATCCTGACGCAGGGTGCGCGTCGACACCATGCAGCGAGCGCCCGCCGAGTGGAAGCGGCGCAGCGCCCAATAGGAGGCCCCGAGCGGGATCGGGAAGCGTGCACGAAGATATTGCGGGAATTGCGTGTGATAAGAGGTCGTGAAGCGCATGCCGCGCCACGAGCAGTGGCGACGAGCGGCCAGCCCCAACGGGCCCTCGGTTGCAATGTGCAGGGCCTGCGGGGCGAAGGCGTCGATGGCCTTGCGCACCCCTCTTCCCGGAAACAGCGACAGCCGGATCTCCGGATAGGTGGGGCAGGGGATGCTGCGAAAATCGCGCGGGGTCAGCGTGCGAACCTCATGACCGAAGCGGCCGAGCCACGCGGCGGTTTGCGCCAGCGTGCGCACCACTCCATTGGTCTGGGGAAACCATGCATCCGAAACGATCATGATTCTCATGCTGCCCAAAGGTCTCATCGGGCTGTGACGATGTGATGAACGGGGCGGCAAAGTTTTCCGATGATTGCGCCGATTTGACGATTCTGTGAACACCGTTACAGGTTTCGGCGGCCCGTGTCATCGTCGTGTCACGAAATTCCTATATTTGTTTCATCCGTTCACGCCCAACCACTCATGGGAGTTTGCATGCACAGCTTCTTGACGGAACTTAGAACGCAGCGCTGGGACGACCACCGCTTCTACCACCACAGCCGCATCAATCAATCGCTCCACTTGTTGAGCGCCGTCAGCTTTCTGGTCGCATACGTGATGATGTTCAAGGATCCGGTGGCAGCCGCTCTCATCGGCTGGCTGGTCTCCATGGTTAGCCGGCAGTCGGGTCATTTTTTCTTCGAGCCGAAAGGCTACGACGAGGTGAACCACGTCACCCACGAGCACAAGGAAGCGATCAAGGTGGGCTACAACTTGAAGCGCAAGGTGATCCTGCACGCGGTTTGGGCGCTGGTTCCGCTACTCGTGTGGCTGAATCCCACGTTCTTCGGGGTTTTCGCGCCCGCGAGCGGCGGATTCGTTCGGCACGTCGGCGAGATCTGGCTGGTGGTCGGCATCGGCGCCCTGCTGTTCCGGACGATCCATCTGTTCTTCCTGCGGGATGTTCAGACCGGGCTCGTGTGGCTGACGAAGATCATCACCGACCCGTTCAACGACGTGAAGCTGTACTTCAAGTCGCCGCTTTACCTGTTGCGCGGCGAGCTCGATCGAGCCCGCGGCGAACGGCGAGCGGGCCTGAATCATCTCCTTGAGAATGCGGCGCTTGATGGACTTGTTCGTGGTGGTGGGCAGAGCCCACCACCAGCCGTCCGCCTGCATCGCGCGGGCGGCCGACAACAGCCGCCCGGCCACCTGTTCGAACTCCTCGGCCGTGTAATTCAGGCTGAAGATCAGGCGGCCGGTGCCCACCCAGGAGAGGGCGATGCCGGCCTCGCGAAGATAATATTGAAACATCCAATTGTACGGAGACGGCTGCTCGTAGCGGATCGTCCAAATCGTCGAGAGATTGGCGACGCGCACCGGAAGATGCTCCGACTCGAGCCGCTGGTTGAGCTCGCGGGCCCTCGAGTTCCACGTGTCGTCGAGCCCATCGTAAAGAGATCGCAGCTCCCGGCCCTCCAGACGCTCGAGGAACTCGCACATCGCACCCATGACGTAGGGATGCGAGTTGAACGTGCCGCGGGCGAAGCAGATGTCGGCCGGCCGCTCCTCCCGGAACCGCCGCATGTAGTTCGCGCTTGCCGCACAGCACGCCGACGGGAAGCCCGCCGGCCACGGTCTTACCGTAGGTGACCATGTCGGCGCGCACCCCGAAATAGTCCTGGGCGCCTCCGGGCGCGAGCCTGAAGCCGACGAACACCTCGTCGAAGATCAGCACGATGCCGCGTCGCTCGCACACGGCGCGCAGCTTCTCGAGCCAGCTCGCGTACGCCGCGCGGTCGAATTGCGCCTTCCGGCCGCTGTCGAGGAGCGCCGAGTCCCCGGGTGCGCTCGAGTTCGGATGCAGCGCCTGCAGCGGATTGACCAGCACACAGGCGATGTCGCCGCGGCTGTCGAGAACGCGCAGGGACGCCTCGTCCATGTCGCGCAACGTGTAGGTCTCGCGTTCGTTCGCCGGATTGCCGACCCCCGGCTGCACGTCGCCCCACCATCCGTGGTAGGCGCCGCAGAATCGAACCAGGTGGCTGCGGCGGGTGTGGTATCGGGCGAGGCGTACCGCCTGCATCACGGCCTCGGTTCCGGACATGTGAAAGGACACCTCGTCCATGCCGGATATCTCGAGCAGCCGCCGCACATTGTAGGCGACCGCCGGATGGTAGCTGCCGAGCACCGGGCCCAAGTCGCGCACCCGCTCGCTGCCGCGGGCGATGCACTCCTTGTAGAAGTCGTTGCCGAAGACATTCACGCCGTAGGAGCCCGTCACGTCGTAGAACTGGTTGCCGTCCAAATCGGTCAGCGTCACGCCGGAGGAGGACGCCACGAACGCACCGCCCCTGAAATGCCGGCGCACGAAGCCGCTGAATTGATAGGGCACGCGGTAACGGCTGGTGAATTGCAGGTCGGAGATGCCCTCGATGACCTCCGCGGTCAGCGCGGCGTTCTTCGGGCTTCGCGCGGCGAGAGCCGCCGCCAAGCGCATGAAGCCCGTCCGCCGTGCTTCGGCGATGCCCGGGGGAGGCTCGTCGACGCGAAAAACCCGGTCATCTCCGTACTCGTAGTAGGGGATGAGGCGCGCGAGGCGGCGCGCCATGCGCGAATGTCCCGCCACCGAACGGTGTTTGGCGCGCGAAAGCTGCAGCCGAAGCCGAAGCTTGGGCAGCGCCAGGGCCAGCGCACACGCCGCCGCAATCCAAATGATCGTCGTTTGAGTCACCTGAAACCTCCGCGCGGACTGTATTTCAGGCGAATGACACTTACATGACCGCCCGCGCCGCGTTGATGCGGATCCTGCAGCAGGAGGACGTCAATTTCCTGCTCACCAATCGAATCCCCCGCCGCTGGCTCACCCAGATCATGGGGCGTTTGAGCCGGATCGAGAGGCCCTGGTTCTGTGCGGCCGCCATCGCGGTCTGGCGGTTGTTTTCCGATCTGGACTTGAGCGAAGCCAAGACGCAGCGGTTCGACAGCCTGCACGACTGCTTCACGCGCGAGCTCAAGGCGGGCGCCCGGCCGATCGACATGGACCCCGCCGTGCTGGCGAGCCCCTGTGATGCGCTGGTGGGCGCCAGCGGCCGGGTCGAGGACGGCACGGTCCTGCAGGCCAAGGGATTTCCCTATCCGCTGATCGATCTTCTCGGCGATCAGGAGCTGGTCGACACCTACCGCGACGGCCAATTCGCGACGCTGCGGCTCACCTCCAGCATGTATCACCGCTTTCACGCCCCCTACGACTGCCGGGTGGAGAGGGTCAACTACATCTCGGGCGACACCTGGAACGTGAATCCGATCGCGCTGGCACGCGTGGAGCGGCTTTTCTGCAAGAACGAACGCGCCATCATCCGCTGCCGCCTGCCCTCCGGCGCACTCGTCACGCTCGTACCGGTGGCGGCGATCCTGGTCGCGAGCATCCGGCTCAAGTTTCTCGACGTGCGGCTGCACCTGAACTACCGGGGCCCGAACGTGATCCCCTGCGATGCGCCCGTTCTCAAGGGGGATGAAATGGGATGGTTCGAGCATGGCTCAACCATCATCGTGTTCGCGCCGGCGGGCGCATCGCTCTGCGAGGGGCTGGGCGAAGGCGGGCGGGTGCGCATGGGAGAAGCGCTGATGCGGCTGGCCTGAGCCGCGGTTGGACGACGCGGGCAACCCTGTTCATCGATCGCGGATTGCCGTTAAGCTGTCGCCGGTAGCTTACGGGATGCATCAGGCCCATGAAGTCGAAGTTTCTGTGGAGCGCCGCAACGCTGGCATTTTTGCTCGGCGTGCTGCCCCTGACGCAACATTGGCTGCCCTCGAGGATTCGCACCGCCATGGCGCAGGGCGTCGGGCCGCTTTTGCCCCGCCGAGGGCATCCGATGGCTCGCACGTGGCCCATGTTGGCTGGTGTCAAGCCGCAATTTCTCACCAGCATCACCCATGGGCGAGACCTTTGGCCCTGCTTTTCGCCGGACGGCATGTGGGTGCTGTTCAGCCGTACGACCGATGGACGCAGTTGGGAACTCGACCGGGTGCCCGTCGCCGGAGGCTCCCCGAAAAAGTTGGTGCGATCGCAGGTATTGATCGCCGCGACACGCGCAAGCTGGTCACCCAGGAACAACCTGATAGCCTTTACCGGGACATCCGCGCCAGGCATGGCGGCGATATGGATCGTCAACGGCGATGGCACAAGTACGCGCGCCCTCAGTGTGCCGGGTTTATCCGATCAAATGTTCTATCCCTCATGGTATCCGGACGGCACTCGGCTGGCGGCGATGGATGGTCGTGATCTGGTCATCAAGCGCTTCGACCTCGCAGGTGGCGGAGCGGTGGCCATCACGGATCACGCGAAAGTGTTGACCGGCAAGCCGAGCGTTTCTCCCGATGGGAAGTGGGTTGCATTCGCAGGCCAGCGCAATGACGGCCAGCCTTACGATCAGGAGCAGAACGTGATCTGGGTGGTTGGCGAGGACGGCGCCCTACGCACACTCGAAGACAAACCCGTGCAGGGTCGATCTCCCGCTTGGTCGCCAGACGGCACGCGTGTGGCGTTTGAATCCGACCGTGGGAATGACGAGGGCCGCTACGCCGTGTTCATCATTGGCAAAGATGGCAAGGGCTTGACCCAGGTCACCGATTTCAACTTGAACGCAACACATCCAGCCTGGTCTGCGGACGGGAGGCGGATGGTGTTCGATGCGGTGGACCCGAAAGGCGACAGCGCGTTCGGGGTTGCGATCATCGATGTTCTGGTCGCTCAGTAGCTGTCCTTCATGGCGAGCATTAGACTGATCGCACACAGGCAAAGGACGATGGTCGAACTCGGTGTGGTACCTATCGATCGCTTTCGCACTGGCCCATTGACCGCTTCCGCGAAGAGCATCCAGCGGCTTCCGGCCAAAACCGGGCACTGGATCACACGAAATCATCGCCTTTAACCGGCCATTCGAGGCCTGCGGTAATCTATCGCAGATGTTTCGATTTCATCAATTCGATTTTCTCAATTAAGTGCGCCTGAAGGCAAATCCTCAGCCGATTCAGTCGCGTGCCAATAAACCCGGCGTGCTTTTCGGCGTGTCGCTTATATTCCTATTGATCGCGCTACTGGTCGCAGCTGTTATGTTTGCTCCCGCCAAATTCCAACGCGGGTGGGGGACCGTCTTAGTCGGTGTTTACTTAGTTACCTGGGGAATCATGCTTTTTGCTTCGTACTACCAAAGCCACACCAATTTCTTCTTTCGCGGACTCTTATGGGCGTGCGAGCGTTTGCCAGCCAGTGGTGGTAAAAGGATGGCGCTCCTTTGGTCTGCATGTGCGTTTCTGGTTGGTGGCTCGATAATCGTGTCCGGATTGGGAGTGATCTAGCTCTGTGCAATTCGGGCTGATGCGGCAAAGCCGACACTGACCACCGACAGCCTCGGGTCGTTTTCTGCCATGCGGAATCTAGAAATGGTCAATCTCCGAGCTCATTGGTTAGGCTTGTCCGCAGCTGTCTGGTTGGTTGGTAAGTTCGCTGCTTGTTCGGCCTGAATACCCTGGATCGAATCCACCAACCTTGCAAGGTCGATGCTCATTTTATCGACCAGTTTATCGGGCCCCGCGACTGCGATCTGAACCAGCTCATTGGCGCCTTGGAGAAGGGTGGTTGCCACGCCTTCGTCCGGCGCCAGCAACTTGCCCTTCCAGTGGGCTTCCCACCGCTTCGCCGGCAAGCCACCGACCGCGGATAGTGCGACAGGGCTCTGAGTGACTCCTTTGAACTTCGCTTCGGCACTGCGGATATTCTCAATCATGGAATCCATGGCAATTGCCTTCGACCGATTCCAAGAACGCATGACAATTTCGATTTCGCGGCCACCTTCCTGGTGGATGGCCCGCAATCGAATGCATGACATGCGATCGCGCACCGACAAGTCGAGCGCGCGGAATCCAATAGGAAGCACCCAGGTGAAGGTTGAATGGAAGCTGGGGGATTCAGTGAAGCTTGCTTCTGCGACGCGACTCAATTCTCCTGCACATGGGCTGGAGCGGCTGCCGAGCCAACCATGCACGTCGTTCAAGGTGAGGATGTCCCCATCGCCATTCGTGATCGTATCGCCCACCTTGGCAGATGGCGACACGCACACTTGATCAGGGCGCAACTGTGGGGCCGGGACGGGTACGACTACCACCGCCGCCTTGCACAGAGTCGCGCTCAATCCGGCCAGGATTCCCGCTAATATTATTTTCAGTTTGGCGGCTTTGCCCCATCCCCCCTACGATTTCTTTGGATAGTCAAGCGACACTGTTGCTAGCGTCGCGCTGCCCACATCTGGCCATGACTTCGCATTGAATGTGAACTCGGCGACGGCACAGGTCGGCATGTCGGTGATCTCGCTTGAGAGACGATGTGCGAGCTCCGTCAACACGGGGTTATGGCCAACAAGCATCACGCGATCCAGCTTGTTGCCGAGCTTGTGAATTATGTTGAGCAGGTCATGCACGGCGCCGGGATACAGCCGATCATCCACTGCGATATCCTTGAGCTTGTAATCCAGCTTTTTGGCGATGATCTGCGCGCTCGTGAGCGCTCGCTTCGCCGGGCTTGACAGGATCAAGTCGGCCTTCACATGGCGCTTCGCCAATCGCTCACCCATCGTTGGCGCGTCGCGCTTGCCGCGATCATTCAATGGCCGGTCTTTGTCGGGTAACGTAGTGTCATCCCGACTCGACTTCGCGTGCCGGACGAGAAATATGGTCTTCATGCTACATGCCGTACAAGCCGGAAAGCTCCAACGCCCCCTCGTTCGCGGGCCGACCGGCGTCAGTATATCAGTGACTCTTGTTTCTCCCGGGTGGTGTGATAGCTGGCTCATATCTCTGCTCGGGAGCGGCCGCTCGTCATCGTCAGGAGTGGGTCGAGAGTACGCGCTGACGGTCGCTGCCGACGCCACGGGCTCCACCCGGCCAGGACCAGGCAGTGGAGCGAGCAATCTGCTCGCCCGACAGCTGCCGTTCGCGTAGGTAGACCGCATCAGCACAGCGAGGCAGAACATTGGAATCAGTAACTCGGTCTTGTTCTTACAGCGCCGCGAAATTGTCGCAATACTTCCCCTTTGTGCGACAAGACGTGCGCCACTTATTCGCCGACGCGAATATCATCGCAGCGCCACTTGCACCACAACAAAACAGGAGCGACCCGCCATGCCACCCAAAATTGATGACCTTGGCCTAAAAATTCTGTTTCTCCTAATTCCGGGGATCATTACGTTAGGGGTTATGAAATCAATTGGCCCAAAACGCCCTCGGTCAGATTTTGAAACTGGGTTACAAATATTCATATATGGAATCGCGTGTTATGCGATTGCGGGATTTCTCGAAGGTCTCTACCTTTGGCATGGCTTACCGCGAACAGTAACGCCAGCAGCAAAGAGGTTTTGGCAAGTAATTGGAGAAAACGCCCTCGGACTAGCGACCCTAAATCCCGAAAAAGGCTTAAGTGCGGGACAAATTGCCTTCGCTACAGGCATTGCTGTCGTTGTCGGCTGCGCCGTCGCTAAACTTCAGATGCACAGTATCCCGCACCAGTTCCTGCGCTGGCTGCGTCTCACAAAGCGAACCAATGAGGTCGATATCTGGGAAATGACACTCAATTCTCCAGACATAGATAATTGGGTAACGGTTCGTCATCACGACAACGGTAAGGTCTACCAAGGGTGGGTTCGCGCGTACTCGGATGGCGGTGATGAACGGGAGTTGCTGCTAACAGAGGTGACCGTGTTCGCCGCAACCCCGAACACTAATGAGCTACAAGCGGTCGATACAGTTCCTGTCCTGTACCTTGGCCTTGACCGAAAGAGCGCTGTGTTAGAATTGAAGACCAGTGCCTAGGATACGTTCATATTTTCAAGGAGCTTCCATGGCTAACAAACCCCAGCAAAATCAGCGTGTTGTTATCAATGAAGGCACAGTCAAAAAGAACCAAAACCCTCCGCCGACCGGGCCTCGACCGGGCCCGCCAAAGGCACAAGTAGCGACGCCGCCAGCAGCGCGCCCCACAGCGCCACTGCCGAACAGATAGGAGACTACCTGAATGGCTGATCAAAAGACCCCGCCACCAGTCGGCCATGCTCTGGACGGCACGATCAAAAGGACCCTAAACCCTCCCCCGACCAGCCCTCGACCAACACCGCCGAAGGCACAAGTAGCGCCGACGCCAGCAGCGCCGACGCCAACTGTGCCACCGCCGAAAAAGTCCAAAGGTTAATTAAATGGGCGATAACAAAACTCTGCCACCACGCCCTCCTAGATTTGCAGTAGACCACTGGCTATCCCACGCAGAGGCACGGGCCGACAGCATGAACACTAGGCCACCGAGCAATCCGCGCCCACCGCCACCTAAAGCGCAAGCAGCGCCATCCGCACCACCGCAGCCGACGCCACCACCAGCCAAAAAAAACCGGGAGCCTAGCTGTCCGCGCGGCCCCGCGTTTTCGTCCCACGATGAACGCACATACCCCTATCGCTGTGTTGGTGTCGCTTCTACTTTGTGCCTGCGATGCTGGATCGAACCGGCCGCCAGCGGCACCCCGGGTTGAGAGCGCCACAGCCGCTAACGGAGCGGATCTCCTGGAAGCGTTTCTCACGGCGTTCGGTCAGCCAGCACCTTATCGGGTGACAATGCCAGCCTCGGATGGGTCAGAAGAACACCAGTTGGAGTTCTCACCCTTAGCCTTCATCGACATTGCACCTAATGTCGTGGCTTTAGTGTCCAAGGGTGAAGGCAGAAACACAGATTACTCGTGTCATGCCTGCGTCGGTGCGATGACCATGCACTATCTGAAACGCGCGGGCCAGGCTTTTACAGTGCTTGGACATTGGGAAATCGACTCGGGTGGTGCTAGCTACGGCCTCGT
The DNA here is from genome assembly GCA_963730565.1 of uncultured Gammaproteobacteria bacterium. Taxonomy (GTDB): domain Bacteria; phylum Pseudomonadota; class Gammaproteobacteria; order Steroidobacterales; family Steroidobacteraceae; genus Bog-1198. Next base: position 41,666 of record CAVSSU010000026.1, on the reverse strand, counting down.
GAACCAGTGGGTGGTTCGCACCGACTTAGATGACGTTCCGACCATGCTGATTTCAAATGATTCTGCTGGTATGGGATGTACGAATACAGTAGACACGCTGATCGCACTGACACCCACGGGACCGGAAGAAAGGGGGTCATTTACATTGTCGGGCAGCTATCAGGAACAGGTCGATGTCAGGGGCCCTAAGGACTATAGCTATGAGGGGAAGATCCTTCCCGTAGAAAGAGGCAAGAGTTTCGCGATCCCATATTCCGGAACCGCGGCACGACGGATTGTATTTACGAAGGGATCAGACCGTGTGTTTCGTCCTGAGCCTGTTGAGGATGCGCCTTTCCCGCCGAGCTGTTGAACGTAAAACCCGAAGGTTCGCGCCCTTGCCCGCGCGAGGGCGGCTAGTTTGCAACTCCCGCGCCGCCGCACGGCGTTGCGGTGGACCACTGGGTCCCGATGGGCGACGCCGCAGGATTCGTCATCACAGGAGACGCAAGCGACCCCAAAAAGGCCTAAAGGAAGGTTCTTGCCGGCTCATGCGGACGCTATTTGATACGCGAAGGTCGGGCCAGGTCAGCATACGAAAGCGCAACTCTGGGGCGAACTGAAGCGATCATCTTGGAGCGACTCGGGCCGCCAGATGAGGTACTGGAGTGTGGCAAGTATCTTTGATGGAATGGAGATCAGGAGAGCCCGCCATCTAATGACGGTCGGTGCAAAAAATGGGTGAGATACAATTTCTTCGTCCACGCCTTCGCATTTGGTTATTCGAGCGACGGAAAGGTAGTCTCCCGGTACGAGTATTTCTCCGAATGAACGAAGTGAACTCACTTCAGTTGCTTACCCGGAAGCTGCCGGTCACATCTGGCAGCAACGGGTCGATCACAGTCAAAGCAGGTTGACGGAATTCAGTGACTTGTGCCGCGGTTCTTTTGAGATCTCCGACACTGCAAAATCCTCTGGCACATGCGTGAATTTCATTCGGCCCCCACGCCATGGAAGGATTTCACACGCCTCTGTCCGCAAAATTCACGCTGCCTCCGATTGCCGTCTCCGGTCAATCGAACTCCGTGCCGGCCGCGGCGCCTGGAGAGCACCGGGCATGTCGGGTTCCGCGACCCCGCCGCCCTGTCGTATGCTGTGTCACTTCGATCAACGACCGGAGACATCATGAGCCAGTCAACACTTCGTGGCAGTTGCCTGTGCGGCGCCGTGAAATACGAGGTCAGCGGCGAGCCGAAACGATTCTTCCACTGCCATTGCTCGCGCTGCCGAAAAGCGACTGGCACCGGACACGCCTCCAATCTGTTTCTCCAGCCGGCGGTGCTCAAGTGGCTCACTGGCGAGGAGCAGGTCCGTGCCTTCAAGGTGCCGGAAGCCAAGCGATTTACCAACAATTTTTGCGCGCTTTGCGGCGGCCGCTTGCCGCGCCAGCCGAAGGACACCGATAGCGTCATAATTCCGGCTGGGTCGTTGGACGACGAGGCTCCGATGAGGCCGCAGGCGCGCATCTTCTCGGGGTCGCGTGCGAACTGGTCCTGCGGCAATGACGAATTGGCGGTTTATCCGGAAGGCCCGCCTCCATGGAACGCGTAACTCATGCGAATGGAAATAACCGATGCTCCACGCGAGCGCGATGAAGCGTTCATCATCGCGCAGACCCGCGCATACAACGCGGCATTTGCCGAGAATGATGCCCGAAGCCTCTGCGTGTTCGCGCGAGGTGACAATGACGCCATCATTGGCGGTCTAACCGGCAGAACTTATTGGCGCTACTTGGACATCGCATTTCTATGGGTCGACGAGAGGTATCGCGGGCGGGGCATTGCGACTCAAGTGATGAGCGCGGCGGAGCGCGAGGCCTCGGGCAGAGGGTGCGAGCACGCCTTCCTGGACACCCTCAGCTTTCAGGCTCTCGGGTTCTATCGAAAATTAGGTTACGTCGAGTTCGGCAGGCTTTCGGGATTCAGCGGCAAACACGATCGATACTGGTTGCGAAAGTCGCTGGCTAGAGCGGCCGGCGGTGCCGCGTCAGGGTAGCGGCAATCGCCGCGAGCACCGCCATCCTCACCGCCACCCCGTTGTTCACCTGCTCCCGGATCACGGAGTTCGGCCCGTCGGCGATCTCCGAGGAGATCTCGACGCCCCGATTCATGGGACCGGGATGCATGACGAGCGCATCCGGGCGGGCGAGCTTCAGACGCTTGGCATCCAATCCGAAGGCGCGGAAATAGGCGGCATCGTCGAGCGAGGCAGCCTGCTCCATGCGCTCCTTCTGGATACGCAGCATCATCACCACGTCGGCGCCTTCGATGCCGTCCTCGATCCGGGTGAAGCGCAGAGCCCCCTGAAATTCGTCCTCGGCGGGTAGCAGGGACTCGGGCGCGACCAGCCGCACGTCCGAGGTGCCGAGCGTGCGCAGCGCGCGCGCCGTGGAGCGGGCCACGCGCGAGTGCTTGATGTCGCCGACGATCGCCACCTTGAGGCCCGCGAAGCGGCGTCGGTGCGACCGGATCGTCAGAACGTCGAGGAGCCCCTGGGTGGGATGGGAGACGTGCGCCTCTCCCGCGCTGATCACGGAGACATGCGGCGCCACGTGGTCGATCAGGAATTCCGGCATCCCCGCTTCGGAGTCTCGAATCACGAAGATGTCGGTATTCATCGCCTCGAGCGTGTAGATCGTATCCAGCATGGTCTCGCCCTTGACGCGTGAGCTGGACTGCATCTCGAGGTTCAGCACGTGCGCGCCCAGACGCCGGCTGGCGAGATCGAACGATGCGCGGGTGCGCGTGCTGGGCTCGAAAAAAAGGTTCGCGAGCGTCGCGCCGGCGAGCTCGCGTCCCTCATAGGCCGGCTGTCCCGGGAAACGGCGGTAGCTCTCGGCGCGATCGAGGATGGACGTGATCGCCTCGCGAGTCAGCCCGTCCAGGGAAATGAGATGCCGCAGGCCCCCGGCGGAATCGGTTTGTGATCGCATTCGCGCCTCATGTGTTTTCGCCGAACCAACGTTCCAAGATGACGCATGCCGCCGCCGCATCGATGTCGACTTTCGTGACGCGCCGCTTGCGCATCCCCGACTCGCGCGCTCCCTTGAGCCGCTCCTGCGCCTCGAGCGAGGAATAACGCTCATCCACGAGCTTCACCGGCAAGGAGTAGCGCTTGCCGAGCTCGGCGGCGAAGCCGCGCGCCGCGCTCGCCGTTGCGCCCTCGGAACCGTCGGCATTATACGGCAGCCCGACCACGAGCATGGCGGGACGGAAATCGTTGATAAGTTTGTCGATCCCGCCCCATTGGGGGCCCTGCGGTCCGGCGGGTACGCCTCCGAGCGGCGAAGCGGCCCGGCTCACGCTGTCGCCGCAGGCGACGCCGATGCGCCGCTTGCCGTAGTCGAATGACAGCACCAGATGACGCCCCGGGCCCGGACCCTGCCCGTCGCGTGGAGCCTCATCAGGCATTGCCGCTGATCGATGAGATGCGGGAGAGCTCCACGCCCAACAGGCGCCCGGCGGCGAGCCAACGCGCCTCGAACGGGAGGTCGAAAATGAGGCCGCAATCGGCCGGTGCGCTGAGCCAGGCGTTCGCCTTGATCTCATCCTCGAGCTGGCCGCCATCCCAGCCTGCATAGCCGAGCGCGACGATGGCCTCCATGGGGCCGTCGCCCCGGGCCATCGCAGCGAGGATGTCGCGGGAGGTGGTGACGTGGATCTTGTCGGAGACTTTGAGCGTCGAATCCCATTCGCCGCCGGCCCGATGTACGACGAAGCCGCGGTCGGTTTGCATCGGGCCGCCGCGCAGCACCTGACGCTCGCCCAGCGGTCCGCCCGGCAGCTCGATCTCGAGCTGCTCGAAGATCTCGCTCATGTGCATCGGGAGCGGCTTGTTGAGTATGAGTCCCAGGGCGCCGTCCGGACCGTGAACGCAGATGAGCGCCACCGTCTGAGCGAAGTTCGGATCGCCCATCGTGGGCATCGCGATCAGCAGCTGGTTGGTGAGGTACTCGGCCTGACTCATGGGCCGATCATGGCGCGCCGGAGGCGGGCACGCTCAGAGCTGCTGCCTCGGCCGGCTTATCGGGGTCCGCATAGTAGACGCTCGAGCCTTGCGCCGACCCGTCGAGGAATTGCCATTCGTAAGCGATCCGAATCTCGTCGTGCCGGGCCGAAAGCTCACTCGGGAAGGGATCGTAGGGCGCGGCGAGCTTCAATATCCGCATGGCCGCCTCGTCGATCTCCGCGTGACCGCTGCTCCGGCGCACCACGCTTTGCAGCAGCTTGCCGTCGGCGCCGATCGTCACCTCGATCACAGGTGTTCCGGAATGCCGCTCGCGGCGTGCGACTTCGGGGAAATTCACCGTGCCGACCCGTTCCACCTTGCGCCGCCAGCTATCGAGGTACACGGCCACGTCGGACTCCTTCGTGTCGGCGGCGACCCACAACTGCTGGCGCGCCTCGCCGCGCATCCTGAGCATCACCCCGTCGTCGTTGGGAGCCATGCCGAGGTCGGGCCGCTTCTCGAGGAGCAGCGGCAGTTTCGCCGGCTGGTCCGCCGCGGTGGCCGAGGCGAAATACAGGATCTTCGTGGTCGGGGCTCGGGAGGTCAGCACTTCGTCGTCTCCCAAATCCCGGCCGGTCTGATCGGAGGCTTCGCCCTCGCCGTTGGGAATTCCTTCCCGCTCCATCGGACTCAACGACGATCGTGGGATCAACGCGCGCTCGCGCTTCAAGGTGTTGCCGGAGCCGAGCTGGCTGCGCTGCGCGAGGTATTGGGCGTTCGGGTTCCTGGTGACGCTGGGCGCCTGATCGTTGACCAGGACCACTTCCAGGGCGGGACCATCGCCTTGCTCGCCCTTGTTTCCCGGGCCGCTGAAGGTGACGCCCAGGATCACGATGCAGTGAACCAATGCCGCGAGGAAGCACGTGGTCAGCATGCGATCGTTGGCCGGCGGGAGGCCCGCCTTGAGCAAGTCGGAACTCATCGGGCGTCCAAAATCCCCGCAATCGCCTTCACCAGGAGTGACCCAATGTCGACACCGTGTTTCTTGTTTAGTTCGCGGATACCGGTCGGACTTGTGACGTTGATCTCGGTGACGAAATCACCGATCACATCCAGGCCGACGAACACCATGCCCGCGGCCTTGAGCTTCGGACCGATGATCGAACACAGCCAGCGGTCGCGATCGTTGAGCGGGCGGCTGCTGGCCGTGGCGCCCGCGGCGAGGTTGCCCCGATGGTCGGCGGCGTCGGGCATGCGCTGCAGCGCGAAAGGCACGGGCTCGCCGTTGATCAGGATGATCCGGTTGTCGCCTCCCGTGACGATCTCCGGCAGGTAGCGCTGCACGATGGCGTACTGATGCCCGTAATCGGTGAGGGTCTCGAACACGACGTTGCGATTCTTGTCCCCTTGATCGAGCACGAAGATCGATCGTCCGCCCATCCCGTGGAGCGGCTTGCAGACGGCCTTGCCATGCTCTTTGAGAAATTCGCCCATGTCATGCATATCGCGCGTGATCAGAGTCGGCGCGCAGCATTCCGGGAACCAGGCGGTGTACACCTTCTCGTTCATGTCCCGGAGGCCTCTGGGAGCGTTGCATACCAGGGCGCCTTGCTCGCCCGCACGATCCAGGATGTAGGTGCTGTAGATGTACTCCATGTCGAACGGCGGATCTTTGCGCATCAAGATGACGTCGTAATCGCCCAGTTTGGCGGGAACGCGCGCGCCGCGGACGAACCACGCCTTCGAATCGTCCATGACCTTGAGCGGGGCGAGCCTTCCGAAGGCTACGCCGTCCCGCAGGCTCAAGTCCTTGAGCTCGGCGTAGTGGATCTCCCAGCCTTCGCGCCTGGGCCGCCAATAGGATCGCAAGCGTCGAGTCCTTGGCAGGATTGATGCTTTCGATGGGGTCCATCACCACGACCAGTCGAACTCCCGAAGACATCTCGACAACCTCCTATCGATCCTGAGCAGCCCGGCAACCCTCCGCCAGTCTATCGCAAGGCGCGGATGCATCGTTCGGTGCGAAAACTGTGAACCACGCCACCGTCCTCTGCCCCGCGTTACTTCGAAATGTCGACTCCGTACCGTGGCTTGCTTGCCCTGGATATGTTAAAAAGCCACAAGATTCCAGCACCTACGCACGCATAGCTCAAGGTCCTCCAATTCCATGCAGAGCATGATCAGCAACGGCAAACCCAAACTCTCGGGACTCAAGGTCCTGGTGATCGACGATAGCAAGACTATCCGCCGTACCGCCGAGACGCTCCTGACCAAGGAGGGATGCGAGGTGTTCACCGCGGTCGACGGGTTCGATGCGCTGTCGAAAATCGCCGATCATCAGCCCGACATCGTTTTCGTCGACATCATGATGCCGCGGCTCGACGGCTACCAGACCTGCTCGCTGATCAAGCACAACAAGGTATTCAAGCAGATCCCGGTGATCATGCTGTCGAGCAAGGACGGCCTGTTCGACCGTGCTCGCGGGCGCATCGTGGGATCGGAGCACTATTTGACCAAGCCGTTTACCAAGGACGAGCTGCTCGGGGCCATCGAGGCGCATGTCGGGCAAATGACGGAGGAATCAGATGGCGCTCATTCTGATCGTAGACGACTCGCCGACCGAAGTGCTCGTCATGCAGAAGGCGCTGGAAAAGCATGGCTTCAAGACCGCGGCGGCGGAGAACGGCGAGGAGGGCATCCGCAAGGCGCAAGGCCATGAAGCCGGACCTCATCTTCATGGACATCGTGATGCCGGGCGTGAACGGCTACCAGGCCACGCGCATGCTCAACAACGACCCCGAGACGCAGCCTGATTCCGATCATCATGGTGACCACCAAGGGTCAGGAAACGGACCGGGTCTGGGGTTTGCGCCAGGGCGCGGTGGACTATCTGGTCAAGCCGGTCTCGGCCCAGGCATTGGTCGAAAAGGCGCAGGCCGCGCTGGCCGTATGACGAGTACGGCAGGCGGAGTGGACTTAAGCCTACGCAGCTTGCGAGACCGGCCGTTCGAACTGCTCAAGGAGCTCGAGAAGCGCAGCCGCACGGTCTCCACCGCGGGTCCTCCCGACGCCGCGGCGGGTCGGGAATGGGTGGGTGTGGCTTGCCGGATGGGAGGCGAGACATTCTTGATCGCCCGCGAGGAAACGCGCGAGGTGCTGGGCTATCCGGCCGTGATCACACGGATTCCGGGCGCGAAGAGCTGGGTCCGAAGGGCTGGCCAACGTACGCGGGTCGCTCCTGCCGATGCTCGATCTGCGGCAATTCCTCGGCAGCGGAGCCACCACGCCCGGACGCAACACGCGCGTGGTCGTGGTGCATCATCGAGAGATTCCGGCGGGTCTCATCGTCGATGAGGTTCTGGGATTCCGGCGCTTTGCCGAGTCGGAATTCAATCCGGAGGCCCCCCCGACGGTCATTCGCTGCGACACGTATCTCGCGGGTGCGTTCCGCCGGGGCGGCGAGGTTTGGCCGGTGCTGAGTTTGAAGAGCTTGGTGGAGAGCCAGAGCTTCCTCCAGGCGGCCAGTTGAATTTCGGACGCGTTGGATGACCATGCGAGACACCGCTCCCAAGACCCAGTTGTTGCCGCTGTTCCTGGCGCTGACCCTCGCGTGTCTCGCCGGGGCGGCGTCCCTCACCCTGCTCTCCCGAAGCGCCCCCCCGGTCGCCGCCCCCAACGAGCAGATCACCCTGGTGATCGAGCGGGTTCCTTTCGAGGCGCAGAACGCCCTGCGCGGCGAGCCGAGCGCTTTCGACGCCATGAACCGCAGCATGGCGCGGCTCGAAACGCTGGCCCCGGGCGCATCCCTGGGGGGGCATGACACCCGGCTCGAGCCCTCCCTCAGCAAATTCCGCGCGGCAGTGTCCGCCGTGGGGGATGCCCGTCCCGCGGTCGAATCCATCCAGTCCGCCAACCAGGAGGCCCGGGACCTGGCCCCGAAGCTCCTCTCCGAACTCGGCGACCTGGCCAGCGCGGTCGGCGTGCAGAAGCTCGAGGGCATGAGCCGATACCTGGAGCGCTTCGAGCTCGCCGTGCAGCGTATCCAGCAGGATCTGAACGGCCTGGCCTCCGGCGTGAGCGACGCGGCACCGGCCGCGCAACGGCTCGCCGACAGCCTCGAATTCCTCAACCAGGTGGTGCGCGGCCTGTCCGGCGAAGAATCCGGCATGGCGCTGTCGAAGGTCACCGGCCCCGATGCCGAGCAGCGTCTGAAGACCGTGGTCCAGCGCAACCAGCAGTTCTCGGCCGCGGTGCGCAAAGCGATCGGCGCCGCCGAATCGCTGTCGAAGGCGCAGACCGCAGCCCGGACGCTGCCGACGCTCGCGAGCACCATGAGCTCACAGCTCGGCGCCGCGCCGGTGGTGCCGACGGAATCCGGAAGCGGATACCGGCCGTGGATCCTGGCGCTCTTGGGATGCGCCGCCCTGTTGCTGGCAGCGCTCGTCTGGCTATTCCGCAAGTCGGTCACCGCGCGTCGCAGCACGGAGCTGCGCGTGCGTGAAAACGAGCGCAACCAGGAGGCCATCATGCGCCTGCTCGACGAGCTGTCGAGCCTTGCGGACGGCGACCTCACCGTGCAGGCGACGGTCACCGAGGACATCACCGGGGCGATCGCCGACTCCATCAACTACGCCATCGAGGCGCTGCGAGAGCTGGTCACGACCATCAACGACTCGGCGATCCAGCTCGACGGCGCGGCCCGGCAGACCCAGGCGGTGGCGGCGCACATGGCGAAAGCCTCGAGCGCCCAATCGAGACAGATTTCCGCCGCCTCGGAATCGATGGAGGACATGGCCGCCTCGATCGAGGAAGTGTCCGGAAATTCCGAGCGCTGCTGCGGACGTCGCGCGCCACTCGGTCGACATCGCGCACAAGGGCGGCGATGCCGTGCGCCGGACCATCGACGGCATGAACGCGATCCGCGAAACCATTCAAGAAACCAGCAAGCGCATCAAGCGCCTCGGCGAGAGCTCGCAGGAGATCGGCAATATCGTCGAGCTGATCAACGATATCGCCGAGCAAACCAACATTCTGGCCCTCAACGCATCGATCCAGGCGTCGATGGCCGGGGAAGCGGGACGCGGTTTCGCGGTCGTGGCCGACGAGGTGCAGCGCCTCGCGGAGCGCGCCGCCAACGCCACCAAGCAGATCGAGGTGCTGGTGCGCACCATCCAGACCGATACCAACGAGGCGGTCGTCTCCATGGAGCGCAGCACGACCGACGTGGTCGGCGGCGCGCTTGCTCGCGGAGAACGCCGGCGCCGCGCTCGAAGAGATCGAGCAGGTGTCGAACCAGATCGCGAGCCTGGTGCAGAACATTTCGGCCAGCGCGCGCCAGCAAGCCGCCGCGTCCGGAGACATCTCGAAGAACATGCAAGTCGTGCGCGAGATCTCCACGCAGACGGCGGAAGGCTCGACCGCGACCTCCACCTCCATCGCCAAGCTTGCGGCCCTGTCGGCGCAATTGCGCAAGTCGGTGTCGGGATTCCGGCTTCCGGACTATGGCGCGGGCACGACCACCGTGGGTGCGGTGCCCCCGGTCACGGTCGTCAAGTCCGTGAACGATCCGCGCAATTCGGGGCCGCTCAATCCGGGCCCTCCCCAACCAGGTCCCGCGACCGCCGGCCCGGTCGCGGCGGGCGGTGCTGGAAAAATGCGCAAGGCGAGTGGGGCCGGCGCCTGACGGCGCGGCGAATCGACGCTTCCGATGACCGATATCAGCTCTCAAACCTTGCATTTGGTCGCGAAAGAATTGGGTGTGACCTTGAACGAGGCGCGCGCCTCGCTCGAGGGATACGCGGAACGCCCCGATCAGCACTCGTTTCTTGAGAAATGCGCGGACCAGCTGCACCTCGCGCACGGCGTGCTGCGACTGGTCGAGGTGTACGGGGCGGCGCTTCTCGCCGAGGAGATGGAGCACGTCACCCGCTATTTGATCGCCGGCGGCGCGAATGACCAGAAGCGCCAAGGTGACGGGCTCGATGCGTTGATGCGCGCCATGGTGCAGCTGCCCACGTACCTGGAGCGGGTGCTTTCCGGGGGACGCGATCTCGCCTTGGTGCTCCTCCCCCTGCTCAACGATTTGCGCTCGGTGCGCGGCAGCCCGTTGCTGTCGGAAGGCACGCTGCTGCTGCTCAACCTCAAGTCGGACCAGCCGGCGCAGCCGCAGGAGCAGCGCCAGGAGGAGCAGTCCATCACCGTGGCGCAATGGGCCCGGAGGCTCCGGCCCCGCTACCAGGTGGGCTTGCTGGGGTACATCCGGGGCGAGCGCACCGTGCAGAACCTCGAGATCCTCGCGAAGGTGGCGGAGAAGCTCGAGCAGGTCGCGACCAGCCAGCCGGTGTTCCAGCTATGGTGGGTGATCGGGGCGATTCTCGAGGCCGTGCGCGCGAACGGGCTCGAGGGCAGCGCCACGTTGAAGCGCCTGCTCGGCCAGGCCGACCGGCAGATCAAGCTCCTCTACGAATTGGGCGAAACGCAGTACGGCGAAGATCCTCCGGTGGATCTGCTCAACAATCTGCTCTACTACGTGGCGCGCGCGACCACGACCGGCGGGCGCATCGCGGCGGTGCGTGCATCGTTCAAGCTCTCCGAGCTCTTGCCGGTCGACGATTCCATCGAACAGGAGCGCGAAAGCCTGTCGGCGCCGAGCGTCAAGCTGATGCGCACGGTCGCCGCGGCCATCAAGGAGGACCTGTCCAAGGTCAAGGATGTCCTCGACATCTTCGTACGTCGCGGCGGCGGGCGCCACGACGAGCTGATGCCGCAGCTCGAGCTCCTCAAAAAGATCAGCGATACGCTCGGGGTGCTCGGCCTCGGCGAATTGCGTCAACGCGTGCAGCAGGAGGTCTCCGAGCTGTCGGACACCTTGAGCGACGGTAGGAACCCGTCCGAGGCCGCGCTGGTCAAGATGGCGGGCGTGCTCCTGTCGGTGGAGGACAGCCTCGACGACCAACTGGTCCGGCTCATCCTGCCGACAGCTCCAGCCGGCGCTGCCGCCGAGGCCGGCTCCGACCACGATTTCGAATTCCGCCAGGTCAGCGAGGCCGTACTTCGGGAGTGCATCGTCAATTTGGCGCGGGTCAAAGAGGCCGTGTCGATCGCCGTGCAGAAACCCGCCGATGCGCCCGCATCCCAGGGTCTGGATAACGTGCCGCAGCTGCTGCGCGGCATCACGGCCGGTCTATTGATGCTCGGCAAGAGCCGGGCGGTCGAACTCATGGATGCCATCGGCGCTGAGGTGCGCAGGCTCATCGAGCCGGGTGCCGGGGTTCCCGATTCGCTGCGCCTGGAGCGCATCGCGGATGCCATCGTCAGCATCGAGTACTACATGGAGACGGTGCAGAACGGGCGCGCCGATCCGTGGTACATGCTGGACAACGCCGAGACGTGTCTGAAGGCGCTGGCCGCGGATGCAGCGCCGCGCGTGCCGAACGTGGAGCTCCCTGCGACGGACGCGGCCAAGACCGTCAAACTGGATCCCGAGTCGACGCTCGCGCTGGATGAGCTCAGGCGCACGCAGGCAGCCACCGACCCTCTGATCGCCATCGCCGCGGCGCCGCCATTCGCGGCGCCGCCCCCGGCTCCGGTCGCGGCGGAGGTGGACCCGCAGTTCCTGGAACTGTTCATCGAGGAGGCCAAGGAAGAGATCGCGGCGATCCAACAGACGTTCCCTCTGTGGGACCAGAATCCCATGGACTTGGAAGCGTTGGCGTCCCTGCGGCGCAGCTTCCACACCCTGAAAGGCAGTGGCCGAATGGTCGGTGCCCGCTCGATCGCCGAATTCGGCTGGTCCATCGAAAATCTGCTGAATCGGCTGATCGACAAGACCCTGTCGCGCACGCCGGGCATGATGGGTCTCTTGCGCAACGCGGTCGCCGCGTTGCCCGCGCTGGTCGAACAACTGGAAAGCGGCCGGCAAACCTCCGTGGGCGTTGACACGCTCATGTCGCACGCCTTCGCATACGCCGACGGCCGCGAGGCCGAGCAACTCGGGGCGGCCATGGCGCCGGAGGATCGAGCCGACTCCGGTGCTTCCGCCGTGTTGGCGGCGCCGACTCCGAAATCGCCGGAAGCGGGCGCCGTGCAAGCGGGCGCCGCCAGCACTCCCGCGCCAGCGCCTTCAGCCGAAGAGGTCGAGAGCGCTCCTGCGGCGGCTTCCTCGCCGCCGGACGAGGGGGCGGGCACCGCCGCCGGCATCGAGGCGGCTGCGCCCGCATCGTTGCCGATGGATCCCCAGCTGCATGAGATCTACAGCAAGGAAACGTCGAGCCACCTCGCGGAAATCCGCGATTACCTGCGCAAGCGCTCCGGCCAGCCTGCGCCGCACGATCTGCCGGAGTCGGTATACCGCGCCATACACACGCTCAGCGGAAGCTCGAAAATGGCGGAGGCCCGGCACGGCATCCGAATCGCAGAGCCGCTCAATCACTACATGCGCAAGGTGTTCGACAGCGGACGGGGCCTGAGTGATGCCGGCCTTGCGGTCCTGGCGGATGCGGTGCGCGCCATCGAGAACGTGGTGTTGCACATCAACGAGACCACCGCTTTCTTCACCGATCAGCCCTCGCTCCTCGCGAGGCTGCGCGCGCTCGAGGCCGAGCTCGACCTGGAACTCGCGCGCGCGGCGAGCGAGTCCAGCGTTTCGGCGCTCGTTCCCAAGCTGATCGAAGTGCCAAGCGAAGCGCCTGAGGTCTCCACCCCGGCCGAGTCCGGCCGGCCGGCGGACGAGATCCTGGACGATGCATCGGCGGCCCCCGCAGCCGAGCATCCCGCGGAACCCGCAGCCGAGGAATTCGATCACGAGATCGCGAGTATCTTCAGCGAGGAGGCCACGGAGCTGATCGAAGCCGCCGAAGTCTCGCTCACGGCCTGGAATCGGGATCGCAAGGACAAGGATCGGGTCGCCGAGCTGCAACGCCAATTGCACACCCTGAAAGGCGGCGCGCGGATGGCGGGCATTACCGCCATGGGCGATTTGAGTCACGAGCTCGAGACCCTGGTGATCCAGATCGACGGCGGGGCCGTGACGGCGGACGATCGTGCGCACGCCCTGTTGCAGACCAGTTTGGACGAGCTCGCCCGGATGCGCGACCTGGTGAGCGCCGGCCAGTTGCCCTCGTCGGCGCATGCGCTGCTCGCACAGATCCGCGGCCTTGCCTCGGGGGCTCCCGCGGCGCCGGTGGATGGCGCGGCCGTCGTTGCCGCGGCGCACAGCATGGCGGTTCCGTCCGCGCCTACGGCGCCGGTCGCCGCGACGACGCCCGCTGCCGCGACGACGCCCGCTGCCGCGACGACGCCGGCCACCGTCGCGCCGCGCACGGCGCCTTCATCGACGCCCGCCGCATCTCAAGCGCACGATGAATCGCCGCCCTCGATCTCCGAAGACTCTGTATCCCAGCTCGAGGCATCCCAGCTCGAGACGAGTGCGAGTCCGGTGCTGCCGGGGCGGGAAAATATGCCCGCGGAGCGGGTCGAGATGGCGCGCGTCGATGCCGAGCTGCTCGACAGATGCTCAACAGCGCCGGCGAGGTGAGCATCTTCCGCGCGCGCCTCGATCAGCAGGTGGCTCGATCGAGTTCAACCTGGCCGAGCTGGCGCGCACGGTGACGCGCCTGAAGGAGCAGCTGCGCAGGCTCGAGATCGAGACCGAGGCGCAGGTGCTGAACCGGCATCAGGACCAGGAGGATCCGCGCCGCGACGATTTCGATCCGCTCGAGCTCGATCGCTATTCCTCGCTCCAGCAGTTCTCGCGCGCGCTCGCCGAGACTTCCGGCGATGTCGCGAGCATTCAGGGACTCCTCGAGACGCTGACGCGCGAAGCGCAGAATCTGCTCACCAACAAGCCCGCATCATCACCGAGCTGCAGAACAGCCTGATGCGAACCCGCATGGTGCCGTTCCAGCGGCACGTGCAGCGGCTCACGCGACTGGTGCGGCAATCCGCAAACGATACCGGCAAGCGCGCGGAACTCGTGGTTCAGGGCGCATCCGCCGAGCTCGACCGGCAAATGCTGGAGCGCATGGTGGCGCCGTTCGAGCACATGCTGCGCAATGCCGTCGTGCATGGCATCGAGACACCGGAGCGGCGTGCGGCGCTCGGCAAGCCTGACGTGGGGCGCATCTCGGTCAGCTTGACGCGTGACGGGGCCGAGATCGTGATCGTGGTCACCGACGACGGCGGCGGTATCAACGTGAAGTTGATCCGCGAAAAAGCCGTGGCCCTGGGCCTGGCCGACCGGCATTCGAAGCTCACCGACGAAGAGGCCATGCAGCTCATCCTGGAGCCGGGATTCAGCACCGCCGGTCGTGTCACGCAGGCGGCGGGCCGCGGAGTCGGCATGGACGTGGTGGCGACCGAGGTCAAGAAGCTCGGCGGCGGCTTGTTCATCGAGTCGTCGCTGGGGAAGGGCACGCGCTTCACCATTCGCCTGCCGTTCACGCTCGCCATCAGCCAGGCGCTGATCGTGCGCGTTGCCGAGGAGTTTTACGCGCTGCCGCTGGCAACGGTCGAGGGCGTCGTGCGCCTGCCGCGCAACATCGTGGCGCGCCATCTCGGCAAGGATGCGACGCTGTTCGAATACGGAGGCCAGAAATATCGCTTCCAGCAGCTCGGATCGTTCGTCGGTCTCGGGCCGACGCGCCTGCCCGAAACCGACGTTTCCATGTCGGTGGTACTGATCCGCGCGGGCGAGCATTCCACCGCGCTGGTGACCGACGAGCTGGTGGGCAGCCGCGAGATCGTGGTCAAGTCGCTGGGGCCGCAGATCTCCGGGATTCGCGGCATTGCCGGCGCGACGATCCTGGGCGACGGGCGCATCGTCATCATCCTGGACATGGGCTCGCTGGTTCGCGCGGAATGGCGTGCGCGCCCGACCGATACGACCGTCCTCGAACAGCGCGATCGGCGCACCTTTGCGCTCGTGGTCGACGACTCGATCACCGTCCGCCGCGTGACGCAACGGCTGCTGGAGCGAAACGGCATGCGCGTGCTGACGGCCAAGGACGGCATGGACGCCGTCTCGCTGCTCCAGGAAAACCTGCCGGACATCATCCTGCTCGACATCGAAATGCCGCGCATGGACG
Source organism: uncultured Gammaproteobacteria bacterium (assembly GCA_963730565.1). Lineage (GTDB taxonomy): Bacteria > Pseudomonadota > Gammaproteobacteria > Steroidobacterales > Steroidobacteraceae > Bog-1198. The sequence continues at coordinate 26,595 of CAVSSU010000026.1, read as the reverse complement.
GGTACGAGGTTGCGGCGCACGTGCGCGGCGATCCACGCCTGAAGCACATACCGATCGTGATGATCACCTCCAGGGTCAGCGAGAAGCACCGCGCCCGCGCCATCGAGCTCGGCGTCGATGACTATCTCGGCAAGCCTTACCAGGAGAATCAGCTGCTCGATGCCATCGAGCCGCTGGTCAACCGTCGCCGCGCCGTCGCGCGCTGAAGGCTGCATGTCCGACCTGCGAGATGAGCTCTATAGTCTCCTGGTGCCGCTGGCGGGCGAGCGCCTGATCGTGCCGCGTGCCTGCGTCGCCGAAGTCATCGGCTATCAGGCGCCTGCGGAAATGACCAACGCGCCCCCCTGGTACGCCGGTCTCGTGACCTGGGGCGAGCGCACGGTTCCGGTGGTCTCGTTCGAGGGCGCCTTCGGCCAGGCCCTGCCAAGTGTGTCGAGCCGTACGCGGATCGTGATATTTCACGCGCCGGGAGGTCTTTTGCCCGGCGGCTACTTCGGCATGCTCACCCAGGGGTTTCCGCAGCTCGTGCGTGTCAATGCCGACGTGATCCGCCCCGACCCGTCGCGCAGCTTTCCTGAGCGGGCGCCGGTCATCTGCCAGGTGCGCATGATCAACGAGACGCCGCTCATTCCGGACCTGGCGCGGCTCGAACAGATGATTGCCGAGGAGACTTCGGTGATGACCTGAGCCCCGTGCCGATCAGCAAGCCGCTGTCGGTCGCGGAAATGACCATGCTTTTGTCCACGAAGGGATATGTCGAGGGCAAGGCCCGATAGCCGCCGCGCGATCAACGGCTCTCCGGCGTCCCCGGCGCGACCGCCAGGTCGCCGAACCGGCTCTGGAGCCATGCAATTCCGGCGATGGCGGCGGTCTCGGTGCGCAGCACGCGCGGCCCAAGCGCCACGGAAGTGAACCCAGAGATTCGGAACGCCTCGAGCTCCTCGGCGTCGAAGCCTCCTTCCGGTCCCACCGCCAGCTCGACCGCAGCGCCGATCTCGATCGTGACGCCGACCTCGACTGCGGCGCCCGATCCGCCCGCGGGGGGCTCGAGGATGAGACGAGCGCCGCCCGGCGGCGTTTCGCCCAGATGTCGGAGCAGCGGCCGCGGTGCCTCGATCACCGGCAGTCGATTGCGCCCGCATTGCTCACACGCCGCGATGGCGATGCCGCGCCAGTGATCCACCTTGGACGCGGCCTGCGCGGTGTCGAGACGCACGACGCTCCGCCGGCTGATCAGCGGCACGATGCGCGCCACGCCGAGCTCCGTGGCCTTCTGCACGATCACGTCCATCCGGTCGGCGCGCGCGATGCACTGAATCAGCGTGACGGCGAGCGGCGACTCCCGGTCGATAGGACGCGCTTCGCCCACCGTGGCGGTCACGCGCGAGCCGCGGATGCTCTCGATGGCGGCGGCAAATTCGCACCCATCGCCCGCAAACAGCACGATCTCGTCGCCGCTTCGCGCGCGCAGGACCTTGGCGAGATGCTGTGCTGCCGTTGCCGGCAGCTCGATCACGCTGCCCGCGTTCAAGGGGGCGTCTACGTAAACACGGCTCAGGCGCATTCGAGGCGGGGGGCGGGCGGGGCGTTCATATGGCCCGGATTGTCGCATATGCTATGAACCGGAATTTCCAAGGCCGAAACGATGCCATCCTTGAAAGCAGATCCGAGCAGCGGCCTGATGAGCGGCGCGCGCCAGGTCCCATCGCCGAATCGCGACGCCCGTCCCACCGGGATTGCGCCGGATCTCATCGTCGTGCACGGCATCAGCCTGCCTCCGGGAGAGTTCGGTGGGCCCTGGATCGACCGGCTGTTCACCAACCGGCTGCCCGCCGATACGCATCCTTATTTCGCCGAGGTTGCCGGGCTCACCGTCTCGTCGCATTTATGCATCGGCAGGGACGGTACGCTGACTCAATATGTGAGTTTCAACGAGCGGGCCTGGCACGCGGGCGTGTCGAGCTATGAGGGCCGCAGTGCCTGCAACGACTTCTCCATCGGCATCGAGCTGGAAGGCACGGATACGGCCGCCTACGACGACCGCCAGTATCAAGTGCTCGCCGAGGCCGTCGCGGCCCTTTGCGCGGCCTATCCCTCCCTCTCGCCGGAGCGGTTGGTGGGGCATAGCGATATCTCGCCGGGCCGCAAGACAGACCCGGGACCGGCCTTCGATTGGCCGCATGCGCGCCGGCTCATCGCGGCCGGAAGCGCGTCCGATCGGACATAACGCGGCCACTCCCGACCGGGAGCCAATCCAATCCCGGAGGCTCGATGCCGGCTTGCCCCTAGCGTGGGCGCAACGTGATCGGAATCACCTTTCCCGCCAGCAGAATTCGAGCCAAAAGCCGACATCCTGGAATGGACGGGCCATCCGTCCCGTTTCCCTCATGCGGAGGCCTCGTTGTCAAGGTTCGCGGACCTCCCGATCGAGCGCAAGCTCCGGTTGGTCATCACATTTCCGGCTCTGACCGCGTTCGCCATCGCATTAGGCCTGCATGTCGCGACCAACATCGCGCACATGCGGGAAGACATTCAGAGCCGCGCCACGCGCATCGCCGGCGTTTGCGGGATCGAGGTCATTCAGGAGACTGAAGCAGGTGACCGCGACGCCGCGCTCAAGGCGCTCAGCGCTCTGCGCAACGAGCGCTTCGTGAGCGCCGTGGAAATCTCGCTTCCGGACGGCCGCCGGCTCGCCCGTTATCGCCGCGGGGCCGGCGACATCCAGCTCGAGCCGATCGCCCCCGGTGAGGCTAGCGCCGCCCCGCCTGCGACCGACCGCATTTCCAGGCAGGGGCCGGTGCTGAGTCTCAAGGCCGATGGGATTCACGTCACCGTTGCCGCCGCGCAGAACGGCAAGCTCATCGGATGGGTTCAGGTCATCGCGCCGTTGAGCGCCGTCTACGATGACTGGCCTGGATACCTATGGATGACCGCGGCGGCGATCGTGGCGGCGCTCTGCGGCGCGTTCTGGTTCGCCGCGCGGCTGCAGCAGCAGATTTCCGGCCCGATCGTCAATCTCGCCCAGACCATGCGCCGGGTGTCCACGGAGGAGGACTACACGCTGCGCGTCGAGGGCTGCTCGCAGGACGAGATCGGCGCCTTGATCGACGGCTTCAACCAGATGCTCAACCAGATCCGGCAGCGCGATTCGCGTTTGCAGCGATACCGGCAATTCCTGGAGCAGCAAGTCGAGGAGCGCACCGTCAATCTCGCCAACGCCAACCGCGAGCTGCAGCAGGCGATCGCCGAGGCAACCAGTGCGAAGGAGTCGGCGGAACGTGCGAGCAGCGCCAAGAGCGAATTCCTGGCGAGGATGAGCCATGAGATCCGCACGCCGATGAACGGCGTCATGGGAATGGCGGAGCTCCTGCAGGGAACGGAACTGTCGGGCCGCCAGCGGCGCCTGGCGCAGATCATCACGCGCTCGGCCGAGGGGCTGCTCGAGATCATCAACGACATTTTGGACTTCTCGAAGATCGAGGCCGGAAAGCTCGAGCTCGAGACCATCGAGTTCGGGCTGCGCGAGGTCATCGAGGAGACCATCGAAATCCTCGGAGTGCGCGCGCGAGCGAAGGGGATGGAGCTCAAGTGCGTGATCGAGTCCTCGGTCCCCGCCGCCGTGCGCGGCGACCCGGTGCGCTTGCGCCAGGTGCTGGTCAATCTGGCCGGTAACGCCATCAAATTCACCGAGTCGGGAGAGGTGGCCGTGCGAGTGCGGGCCGTCGATGCGGGGGGTCAGCTGAGATTCGAGGTGACCGACACCGGCATCGGGATCTCGCAGGACGCCCAAGCCCAGATCTTCAGCGCGTTCAGTCAGGCGGATTCCTTCACCACGCGCAAATACGGCGGAACCGGGCTGGGGTTGGCGATCTGCCGGCAGCTGGTCGGTTTGATGGGCGGCGAGATCGGCGTGCACAGCACGCTCAATCGCGGTTCCACTTTCTGGTTCGAGGTACGGTTGGAGCCGGCGGCGGATCCAGCGGCCACATTCACGGCGGCGAGTAGCGTGTGGTCGCCGGACACGAGGCAGGGCGAGGTGGCGCCGGGCGCCGGGCCCTTGGTTCTGTTGGTCGAAGACAACGCGGTTAACCGCGAGGTCGCGGTCGGAATGCTCGAGAATCTGGGCTATAGAACGGAATCCGCCGCAAACGGCATGCTCGCCCTGGAAGCCGTGAGCGAAGCGAGCTACGCCGCCGTGCTGATGGATTGCCAGATGCCCGTCATGGATGGCCTGACGGCAACCGCGGAAATCCGGCGGCGCGAGGCCAGGACGGGCGGCCCTCGGGTCGCCATCATCGCGCTCACGGCGAATGCCATGGAGGGCAATCGCGAACGCTGCCTCGCGGCCGGCATGGATGATTTCCTCAGCAAACCGTTCACTCAACTCGAGCTTGCGACGGTGCTCAAGAAGTGGGTGCCGCTGGGGCCGAGCCCGGCACGGCGCGAAGCGGCTCCGGCGCCTGTGCCTGTGCCAGCGCCGCAGAGCGGCGCTCCCGTGGCGCCGCTGATCGATGCGGGGGTGTTGCGCGACATCGCCTCTCTCGGCCGGCCGTCTCTGTTGAGCTCGCTCATCGATCTGTACATGCAGCACTCACCGTCCTTGATCGGTGCGATCGAGACGGCGGCGCGCGACCGCCAGACCACGGAACTCGCGGAAGCGATCCATACGCTCAAGTCGAGCACGGCGAATCTGGGCGGCGCGCGCCTCGCGGCGCTGTTGAAGGAGTGCGAAGCGATGGTGAGCGGCGGGCAAGTCGAGAAGGCGGTGCCGCGGCTGCAGCGCATCCATGCGGAATACCGCGACTTTTGCGACGCGCTCGGGCGGGAAAAATCCGCCACGGCGGCATGATGGACGGCGCGATGGACCCACTGGCGGAACTGGCTGAAGCGGCAACGATCCTGGTGGTCGACGACGATCCGGGCGCGCGGCTGCTTTTGGGTACGGCGTTGGAAATGGCGGGCTTCCGGGTCACGGCCGTGGCGGATGGGCACAGCGCGTTGGCCGCCTTTCGCGTCCATCCCTCGGACTGCGTCATCCTGGACGTGGTCATGCCGGGGATGAGCGGCTTCGAGGCCTGCATCGCGCTGCGGGCGCTGCCCAATTGCCACCACGTGCCGATCTTGATCCAGACCAGCCTGGACGATATGGAATCGGTGAAGCGCGCCTACACCGCCGGCGCCACGGATTTCGCCTCGAAAGGCATCAACCCGATGCTGCTCGCACAGCGGGTGAAATTCCTGGTGCGCGCGAAGAGAACCCAGGACCAATTGCTCGCGAGCGAGGCGCGGGTGAGATACCTCGCCTACTACGATCCCCTGACGGCGCTTCCCAATCGTCAGCGCCTGCGCCAGATTCTGGATGAGCAGGTCGGCTGGGCCGAGCGGGGAGGGCGCGGCATCGCCGTGTTGATGATGGACGTGGATGACTTCTCCCGCATCAATGACACCCAGGGTCCCGCGGTGGGCGACGCCTTGTTGAAGGACGTGGCAAACCGCTTGCAGCATTGTCTGCGCGACTGCGAACGCGCAGGACCCGCATTCGACGAAGCGCCGGACGACCTGATAAAGGACTGGGTCGCACGTACCGGCGGCGATGAATTCGGCTTGGTGCTGCCGGGCGTGTCAACCATGGACGGCGCCGAGCTGGTGGCGCGGCGAGTGCAGGGAGCGCTGGCGCGGCCCTTCGTGATCGGCGAGCAGGAAGTGCCGCTGTCGGCCGCCATCGGCATCAGCATATTCCCCCTCGATGCCACGGGCGCGGAGATGCTGGTCACCAACGCGCAAGCGGCGATGCATCACGCGCAGAAGGCGCATCGCAGCGGCATGGAGTTCTTCAAGAAATCGATCAGCACGCGGGCGGCGAAGCGGATGTCGCTCGAGGCCGATCTGCGCAAAGCCGTGGAACGCCGCGAATTGTCTTTGAGCTTCCAGCCGCGTCTGTCACTCCAGGATCTCAAGGTCGAGGCCGTGGAGGCGCTGTTGCGCTGGTCGCATCCGCAGCGGGGCATGGTTCCTCCGGATGAGTTCATACCGCTGGCCGAGCAAAGCGGCCTGATCGTCGAGATCGGCGACTGGGTGCTGCGCGAAGCCTGCGCGCAGGTGCGGCGGTGGCGCGACGCCGATGCGAACGACTGGCAGGTGGCCGTGAACGTCTCGGGCGTGCAGTTTCGCGATGGAAGCCTGGTGCGACGGGTGGCCGGCGCGATTGCCGCAGCCGGCATCGAGCCGCGCAGGATCGAGCTCGAATTCACGGAAGGCGCGCTCATCGAATATTCGACGGCCGTCAGCAAGGCGGTCAACGCCTTGAAGGAGCTCGGCGTGACCACCGCCTTGGACGATTTCGGAACCGGCTACAGCTCGATGTCCTATCTGCGGCATTTCCCGGTCGATACTCTGAAGATCGATCGAGTCTTCGTGCGCGACATCACCTCGAGGCGCGCGGGCAATGCGCCTCTGGTCGACGCGATCATCGCCATGTCGAAGAGCCTCGGACTTGCGACCGTCGCCGAGGGCGTGGAGACCGAGACTCAATGGCAATACCTCAAGGATTGCGACGCGGCGCAGGTCCAGGGCTTCCTGTTCTGCCGGCCGCTGCAGATCGTGGATCTGGAACTCTGGCATGCCGATTGGCTGCTGTCGCGCCGGCACCGTGACGCGGGGGCGGCCTAGAATAGTCGGCGTCGCTGAAAGTTGGAGCCCGAATCCCTTGAAGTTGAGGATACTCGCCGGACTGGCTGTTCTCGTCCTCGCAGCCTGCGGAGCCGGGCACCCGACGAAACCTGCCGTCCATGCGTCGGATGCGACGGCGCCCGCGGAGCAGTTGGCGGGGGCCATGAGCTTGATTGCCTCGCAGAACTGGCCGGATGCCATCATCGCGCTGCGAGCCATCGTCGAGTCCCCTTCGTTCGGCCATTTGCCGGACGACTTTCAATATCGAGCGCTCTCTACTGCGGGCCGGACTGCGCTCTGGCACGGGAGCCCTCAACTCGCCCATGACTACTCGGTGCGGGTCACCGCACTGCCTCGAGCGGGCTACGAGGATTGGTATGGGCGATTGCAGGCCGCGGGAAAAGTGGACAACCAAGCGGATGTCATCAGCACGCTGACGGTGCTCACGCGCCGCTGGCCCGATCGCAGCCGCCAGTTCAATCCAGATTACATCCTTCACATCATCCATGAGGCAAAAGGCTCGCCTGCCGAGCTCGAGCTGCTTCAGGCCCTATACGACGCGCAGTGGAAGCTCCCAGGCGACATCGAGCCGAGCGCGGCATGGCGCGATTTGATGCTCCGCCTGCTCGACAAGGGCCGCACCGCAGAGGCCAACGATGTCGTATTACGCGTGACGGACGTCTATGTGCTGATCGCCATGCGCGCAGACCGGCGATTCGACCGGATCGTCGAGGCAAATGCCGCCCAGTTCGACATCGGGACGGCGGCCGACCGGGAATTGCACGCGTTGCAGGCCGCAGCCGAAAAAGCGCCGCGGTCTCTCCACCTGAAATCCGGGGTGATCAGGGCGCTGCTGGACCGCCAACGCTACGAGGCCGCACTGGCCGCAGCCGATTCGACACTTCAGGATATTCGCTCGACCAACTATCCGGAGAAGCTTTACGAGGATCTCGGCGATGAGATGTCCTGGTTTCTCAATCTGCGAGCTCTGGCTCTGCTCAGAGTGGGGCGTTTTGACGAGGCGCTCGCGCAGTTGACGGCCGCCAGCCAACTGCACGAGAAATACAGCGGCAACGTCGATCAGCTGCTCAACCTTGCGGGCTTTTATTGCTCGTTGGAGCGGCCGCGTGACGCTCTCTCGACGCTGACGAGGATGACAGCGGGAACGAGTCCGTTCGGCGCCATGCAGATGGAGTTGGCGCGGGTCGATGCTTATGCTCAGTTGAAGGACAGCAAGCAGGTATCGCGCTCTCTCGAGTATCTGCGATCACACCGCGCGGATGCCCCGTCCAGTTATGAAGAGGCGTTGCTTATCGCCGATCAGCAGGACCGGGCGGCGGCCGAGCTGGTCAGGCGCCTGCTCGACAAGGATCTGCGCCAAGAGGCGTTGCTCGGGATCCAGGATTTTGCGCCGACGCCCGGGACGCCCCGTGACATTCAGTTGGACGCCCGCCGCAGAGCGTTGCTGACCAGACCCGGGGTGCGTGCCGCGATCGTCAAAGTGGGGCGCGTGGCGAGCTATCCGTTGGAAGCGCCTTAGCTTTGCATGCCGGTTGCCCGTTCGCCGCAAGGCCCCTGATCGTTTGGACACGCGAGGTCTCTAGCTAGCGGCGCCGCCACAAAACCTCGCTGCCGGACTCATTCCGCGCCAGCACCCGGGCTATCACGAAAAGAAGATCCGACAAGCGGTTCAGATACTTGAGCGCATCGGGGGCGATCGACTCGGCGCGCGCGAGCGACCAGCAGCGGCGCTCGGCGCGGCGGCAGATGGCCCGAGCCATGTGACAGGCTGCCGCGGCGGGGCCACCTCCGGGCAGGATGAAATCCTTGAGGGCGGGGAGCGGTTCGTTGAAGCCGTCGAGCTCGCGTTCCAGCCGTTCCACGTAGGCCGGCACGATCATGCGGTGCCCGGGGATGCACAGCTCGCCGCCGAGGTCGAACAGATCATGCTGCACCTCGGTGAGGCAGCTCCGCACCGCATCGGGAAGCGCCGGAACGGCGAGTACGAGCCCGACCGCGCTGTTGGTTTCGTCGACGCTCCCGTACGCCTCCACCCGCAGACTCTCCTTCGACACGCGCGCCCCATCCCCCAACCCGGTGCTCCCGTCGTCGCCCGTGCGGGTGTATATCTTGCTCAGTCGGTTGCCCATGTGCCGTGCTCTCCCGCGGGAATTCGCAGATGCGACGGTAGCACAATGGCCTTTCTCCAAAAAACGCTGCTTCGCCGCGGCCAAAACTGCCTAGAATTGCCGCCACCTCCCCCCAAGAGACCCGCGTCACCATGAATCCCTCGCCGGAACTTAAGGCAGCGCTCGATGCGGCGGAAGAGGCCTCGACCATCGCCTTGTCCCTGTACCGGCACAACCTCGAGGTGCGCCTCAAGGAGGACAAATCCCCGGTGACCGAGGCCGACGTGCGCTGCGAGATCGCCATCCGGGAGATTCTCGAATCCCGATTCCCCTCGTATGGCTTTTACGGCGAGGAGACGGGGGTGCGGAATGAGGGCGCGGAGAACCTCTGGCTTGTGGATCCGATCGACGGCACCAAGGCGTTCGTGCGCGAATATCCATTTTTCTCGACCCAGATCGCGCTGATGCGCGCCGGCGAGATCGTTCTGGGCGTATCGAAGGCGCCCGCGTACGGAGAATTGGCATACGCCGAACGTGGCGGCGGCGCCTATCTCGATGGCAAGCGGATATCCGTCAGCCGAACCGCCACGCTCGCCGCCGCGGCGCTCTCGGCCGGCAATTTGAAGTCACTCGCATCGGGCCGCCGATGGCCGCGCTACGGCCGGCTGGTGGCCGCGGTCAATCGCATCCGCGGCTACGGTGATTTTCTCCACTATCATCTGCTCGCCGCGGGCAAGATCGACGCGGTGGTGGAGACGGACGTGAACATACTCGACATCGCGGCATGCGCCGCCATCGTGACCGAGGCGGGAGGATGTTTCACCGAGCTCGACGGCGCGCCGCTGACACTCGCCTCGAGGACGGTTCTTGCGACCAATGATTTCATGCACCCGCTGATCCTGCAGGCTCTCGACGAGGGCGCGACGTTTCCCTGACGGCCCCTTATTTTTGCCAACGAATCTCGATCGCGGTCGCGGGCCCGATGACGACTTCGTCCAGGCTGGAGGGCTGTTCCCACGAGGTGGCGGAGAGCATGCGCCGGCCCGCCATCAACTCGGCGAATTTCTGGGGATACAGGGGTGACTGGCGCGGATCGCCGTAGCCGTCGGGGAAGACGGGCGCGTCGTTGGCGGGATCGTACTTGTCGGTCGCGCCGAGCGTGTGCAGCAGCTCGTGTGCGATCACCATGTCGTTCCCGCCGTCCATCGCGGGGGCGGCAAATGCGTTGACCACACCGATGAGGCCCTTCTCGATGCCGAGCGAGTGCGGCACGACCGGGGACAACGCCGGGTCGTGATACAGCACGAACATGCGAACATCCTCGGGATCCTTGACGTGCCCGCTCACCCGCCATGCCCAATATCTCAGTCGAAGACTCCAAAGCGCGGTCGCCGGCAGGGAGGCTCCAGGCGAGCGCGCCGGAGGCTGCTCGTGAAGCTCCGGCCGCAGCCGGGTTTTGACGGGCTCATCGATGCCGAGTCGATAGCGCCGGGCCTCGGCTGCGAAGAACTGGTCGATGGGCCGAAAGCGCATCGCGTCGAGATTCGCCACATAGGCACGTGTCACGGGGCTGTCGTCCGCCGCGACGGGGTAGATGGCCACGTACAGCGGCTGCCGCCACGCCACACTGCGCAACCGATCCTCGCAGGTGGTGACGCTGACCAGAAGCAGCACTGCGAGAAGGATGGCGATGCGCAGCGAGCGCCACGGGGTGCGTCTGGCTGCCGGCGGGGATGTCGTTCCGGTCACGCGCGAAGTCCGCGCGGGGTCAATCGGCAGCTTCGACGCTGAGTTCCACCACCTCACCGTCGACCGAAACGTATGACACGGCCATGGGTCTGCAGCACACGGGGCAGTCCTCGATATAGGACTGTTCCTCGACGGATAGATCGAGGGTGAGGTCGATCGTTTCCCCGCAGTGCGGGCAGCTCGCCTGTTGTCCCCGGACGAGTTCCATGGGCGCTTAGGGCTGCAATCGCTGCACGGTCCACGTCGGCGCTCCGGTGCCGCCGGCGACGCGGGTCCAGCGCGCGCGCTCGTGAATGCGAAATTCACCCTCCACCCACAGCTCCGCGGCATCGACGTTCAGACGGTATCCCCCCCAGTGGGGCGGGCGCGGCACATGGGCCGAAACTGTCTCGGGCTCGGGGGTGCCGGGGCCGCCGTAGGGGATGCCGAAGCGGCGGGCCGCTGCGGCGACATTCGCGCCGAGGGCGCCGCGGGACTCGACCGGCTCGCTCTGGCGGCTCGCCCACGCGCCGAGACGGCTCTGCCAGGGGCGGGATTCGAAATAGGCGTCGCTGACGCTGCCGGGCACGCGTTCGACATGCCCCTCCGCGCGCACCTGGCGGTGATGATGGTCCCAGTGAAAGACCACGGCGGCACGCGGATTGGCCTTCAGGTCGCGGCCCTTATGAGACTCATAGTTGGTGTAGAAAACGATGAAGCCCGCGTCGGGAACGATTTCCTTGCAAAGCACCACCCGCGCGGAGGGCTGGCCTTGCCCATTGGCCGTGGCGAGTACCATGGCGTTGGGATTGGGCTGAGCCGCATCGGTCACTGCTTCCGCCAGCCATCGCGCCGCGATCTCGAGCGGGTTCGCCGGCAACGGGTCGGGCAACGTTTCAGTCCACAAAGGCTTTATGCTTGTATTCATAAGCGGATGGTAGCCGTGGCCGCGTTCCTGCGATAGCGGGGCCTGCGGTGGACGCACTAACAGGGGATTGATTTCAGATGAATTTGGATGAATTGCGATCCGAGCTTACCGCGCTCGATGCTGAAATATTGACGCTCGTCGCCCGCCGGCAAGCCCTCAGCGGGGAGGTCGCGGCCGTCAAGCGCGCGACCGGCGTCGCCACGAGGGATTTCGCCCGCGAGCGCGAGGTGATCCTGCGCGGCCGCACGGCCGCCGAACGGCTGGGACTCGAACCCGACTTGGCTGAATCGCTGTTGCGGCAGTTGATCCAATCCTCGCTCACCACCCAGGAACAAGCGCGTGTTGCGGCGCAAGGCCAGGGAAGCGGCAAACGGGCGCTGGTGATCGGAGGGCGCGGCAAGATGGGCGCTTGGTTCTGCGATTTCCTGGCGTCGCAGGGTTTTCAGGTCACGATCGCCGACCCACGGGGAGGGCTGCCTGGATTCGACCAGCTCGCGGATTGGCGGGACCATCCGCTGGATTCCGACCTGATCGTGCTGGCGACCCCGCTGAGCGCGACCGCCGACATCCTCAAACTCCTGGCGAAGCGTGCTCCGCGCGGGCTGATTTTCGATCTCGGGTCGCTGAAGACACCGCTCCGGGCGGGTCTCGATGCGCTGGTGAAGGCTGGCTGCCGGGTGACCTCGCTCCATCCCATGTTCGGCCCCGACACCCAATTGCTTTCCGGCAGGCACGTCATTTTCATCGATCTCGGCGACCAGGCGGCGTTGCAGGAAGCGCAGGCGCTCTTCGCACCGACCATGGCGGAGCGCGTGGTCATGGGATTGGACGAGCACGACCGGTTGATCGCGTACGTGCTGGGCCTTTCGCACGCGCTCAACATCGCGTTCTTCACGGCCCTCGCGGACTCGGGCGAGGCCGCCCCCCGCCTGGCGAGACTGTCGAGCACCACCTTCGATTCGCAGATGGAGGTGGCGAGCCGCGTGGCGGCCGAGAGCCCGGAGCTGTACTTCGAGATTCAAAGCCTCAACGAGTACGGTGAAGAGTCATTGATGGCGCTCCAGGAGGCGGTGGCACGACTGGTCACGGCGGTGCGATCCAAAGATGCGGACGCGTTCACTGCACTCATGCAACGGGGAAGAGCATATTTCGATGTACGCGCTCAAGCGCGGGGGGGCTGACCCCGGGGATCGCACGGGATGACAAGGGCGCCGAAGGGTGGATGACATCATTCAGGAAAACGAAGCACTCAAGAAGCGGCTCACGGAACTGACCGCCGAGGCGGCCAACAACGAGTCGATCTTGAAGCGCACGCAGGCGCGCGAGCTTTCGTTGTTGCGTGCCGACGGCCTGCCGCAGCTGCTGCACGCGCTGGTCGACGGCCTCAAGGAGTCCTATTCCCTGGACGCAGTGAGCGTCGTGCTCTTGGATCCTCAGCACGAAATCCGCCATTTGCTCGTGGCCGGCGGCGACCGGCCCGAGGAGTTCAAGCAGATATTTTTCGTCGACTCCCTGATCAGTCTCGCGCCGCAGCTCGCCGCCCTGCACAAGCCCTGGCTCGGTCCCTTCGTCGGGGCGGACCATCATCTCTTGTTCCCAGGCAACCCCCATTTGAGAAGTGCCGCACTGGTGCCCCTGCCCCGCAAGGACCTGGCCACCGGGGCACTGTGCTTCGGCAGCCGCGACCCGACCCGGTTCACGCGCCACCACGGCACCGACTTCCTCTCGCACTTGGGCGCCGTCGCCGCCGTCTGCATCGAGAACGCAGTGAACAGAACCCGCCTGCTGCGCGCGGGCATCACCGATTTTCTGACCGGATGGCACAACCGCCGGTACTTGCAGCAACGACTGAAGGAGGAGCTGGCGCGTACCCAGCGGCGTGCGGGGAGCATCGCGTGCTTGATGATGGATATCGATCACTTCAAGGGAATCAACGACGGCTACGGGCATCTGGCCGGCGACATCGCGCTCAAGGAAGTCGCCCAGCGGGTCGAGTCGCAGATTCGGAGCATGGACACAGCGGCGCGCTTCGGCGGCGACGAGCTCGCCATCCTATTGCCCGATACCGGCGCCGCCGAGGCCGCGAAGCTTGCCGAGCGCATCCGCGAATGCATCGCGGCGCAGCCGGTCGCGCTCACCGCAGAGATCGAACGCAACCTGACCGTGTCGGTGGGCGTTGCGGCGCTCTCGCCCGGGCGGCACGAGACCGACCTGAAGGCAGTCGCCGACCGGCTCATCGCCGATGCCGACGCCGCGCTCTACCGAGCCAAGGCGTTGGGCCGAAACCGTGTGCAAGTCGGAGCCGGCTGAGGGCACAATGGGCCATGCTCGACCCGCACGCCCATGACTACATCGACCGGCACGGCTTTCGTGCCAATGTCGGCATCGTATTGACCCGGGGCAACGGGGAGCTGTTCCTCGGCGGCCGCGTGGGCGGCCGCGGTTGGCAGTTCCCCCAGGGCGGGGTCAACCGCGGTGAGCGGGTGGAAGATGCGTTGTTCCGGGAGCTGACCGAGGAGGTCGGTCTCGGCGTCGGAGATGTCGAGGTGCTCGGCTCGACTCGCGGGTGGCTGCGCTATCGCCTCCCCCGGCAATACGTGCGAGATCGCTGCATCGGCCAGAAGCAGCGATGGTTTCTCTTGAAACTCACCGCCGATGAGGCCAAGTTTCGTTTCGACACCACGGATCAGCCGGAATTCGATCGCTGGCGATGGGTGGATTTCTGGACGCCGGTGCGCGAAGTGGTGTACTTCAAGCGGCGGGTGTACGCGCGGGCGCTGCACGACCTCGGCAAGCTGATATTCACCGACGGCTTGCCGCCCTATCCGGAATGGTGGGCGGGGCTCAACATCCCGGCCGCGAAAGCCAAGGCGGTTTGACCCGAGGGCGCCGCGAGATTCAGGGCTTGACGACCGCCAAGACGACGATGGCGATCAACAGGAGCGACGGAAGCTCATTGAACATGCGATACCACCTGGAGGTGCGCACGTTGCGGTCCTGCGCAAACGCCCGGGTGAACTTGTAGCAGTACAAATGGTAGATGATGAGCAGACCCACCAGCATCAGCTTGAAATGCAACCAGCCCATCGCAAGATACGCGGGCGCCGCGACCAGCATGGCGAGGCCGAATGCCAGCGTCGCGCATGCCCCGATCGTCATGATCGCGAACAGGCGCCGCTCCATCACCTTGAATCGCTCCACGCCGACCGCATCACGGGCGTCGGCGTGATACACGAACAGCCGCGGCAGGTAGAAGAGACCGGCGAACCAGGTCACCAGCGCGATCACATGCAAAGCCTTCAGCCACAACAGCAAGGGTCGTTCCCCGGGTACAAAGGCGGATCATAGCGTGGCGGACCTGTTCGGCAAACTCGTCGTGCGCGCGGCGCCCAGGCGCCGGGCCTGGTTGCTGACAGGCCTCGTGCTTGCGCTCGCGCTCGTGGTGTACGCCATTTTCGAGGCCGGCCGCTACGAGGCGGGCTTTCGAGTGATCGACTCGGTGCGCGGCGCATTGGCCGCGAGCTCTCGCATCCGCGCGCTCGAGGCGGAGAATTCGCGCCTGCGCACGCAGCTCGAGGCCGCCGACGTGGGGCGCCGCGTGGACCAGGAGGGCTACAAACAAGTCCAGCGCAGCCTTGGCGACATGCAGAGCCAGATCGCGCGGCTGAATCAGGATCTGTCCTTCTATCGCGGTTTGGTGCAGCCCGATTCCCTGGTGCACGTGAAAGTGCAGCAGATGCAAATCGTGCCCGAGCGCGCTGAGGGGCAATTCCGCCTCAAGTTCGTGCTCATGCAGACCGGCAAACCGGACAAGGAGGTTTCGGGCAGCTCATCCATCGTGATCGACGGCCTGCAAGGCGGCAGGCCGCAAAGCCTCAAATTCGCGGAGATCTCGCCCAACCGGCGCGAGAGCCTGGCATACTCTTTTCGCTATTTCGAGGACTTCGACGAGCTCGTCCGGCTGCCGAAAGCATTCGTGCCGACGCGGATCGGGATCGAGATCCACAGCGGCAGGGATCAGAGTCGCGGGTTCCGGCAGGCATTCGCCTGGAAGGCCCAGGGAATGTCGGTCGAGATGGAAGCCAACGGCGGCACTACGCCCAAGGAAAGCGCGGATGTTCAAACGGAAACCGAATAACAACGCGACCGTCGACACGCTGATCGGCGCGAAGACCCGGATCAACGGCGACGTTGAATTCGCGGGCGGCTTCCATCTGGACGGCTATATCAACGGCAACGTCACCTGCGACGGCGCCCCCGATGCGTTCCTGTCCGTGAGCGAGCAGGGCTGCATCGAAGGGTCGGTGTTCGCGCCCAACGTGCTGCTCAACGGCACCGTCAAGGGCAACATCGATGCCGCCGACCGCGTGGAGCTCGGCGCCAGGGCGAAAGTGCTCGGTAACGTGGCCTACACAGTCATTGAAACGGCGGTGGGCGCCCAAATCAATGGGAAATTGATCCACCGGGCCGCCGCTTCCGCCCTGCAGGCCCCCGGAATGGGGGAAGGCGAAGCCGGGTCGCAAACTTGACGCCTTCGCTTTGATTGACGCAGGGTGCCGAGTAGACTATGCCTATGAGCGCCACTTCTGAATCCGCCGTAACCGGGGCTGCCCCGCCGCCTCCGCCCGATGTCCTCGTCTTCACGGATGCCGCCGCCGGCAAAGTGGGTGAATTGATCCGCGAAGAGGCCAACCCGAACTTGAAGCTCCGCGTATTCGTGTCCGGCGGCGGATGCTCGGGTTTCCAGTACGGATTCACCTTCGACGAGAAGATGGAAGAGGGCGATTTCTGTGTCGAGAAACAGGGCGTCCAGCTCTTGATCGACCCGATGAGCGCGCAGTATCTCATGGGCGCGGAAATCGACTACAAAGAGGATCTCCAGGGCGCCCAGTTCGTCATCCGCAATCCGAACGCCAAGACGACCTGCGGGTGCGGGTCCTCATTCTCCGCCTGACGCGCACCGCCCGAGACGACAGCTAGATGAGCGGGGGTCGTGTCGTTCCCGACGTCCTTGCCGCGGTGGACCTGGGCTCCAACAGTTTTCACATGGTGGTCGCGCGCTACTCGCACGGCCAACTGGTCATTCTCGACCGGCTGCGCGAGATGGTGCGGCTGGCCGCGGGCCTCAACGACAGCGGCCGGCTCGACGATGCCGCCACCGAGCGCGCGCTGCGCTGTCTCGAGCGCTTCGGTCAGCGGCTGCGGGACATGCATGCCGACAGCGTGCGCGTGGTCGGCACCAATGCGCTGCGCCGGGCGAAACGCAAGCAGTCGTTCCTCGAGCGAGCGCGCGCCGCCCTCGGCCACCCGATCGAGATCATCTCCGGGATGGAAGAGGCGCGCCTGATCTACTCGGGCGTGGCGCACACCAGCCCCATGAGCCCGGACAAGCGGCTGGTGATCGACATCGGCGGCGGCTCCACCGAGGTCGTCATCGGCGAGGGCTTCAATCCGCTGCAGCTCGAGAGCTTGTAGATGGGCTGCGTGGGCCTGACCACGAG
Organism: uncultured Gammaproteobacteria bacterium; assembly: GCA_963730565.1. Taxonomy (GTDB): domain Bacteria; phylum Pseudomonadota; class Gammaproteobacteria; order Steroidobacterales; family Steroidobacteraceae; genus Bog-1198. The sequence goes on along the minus strand of CAVSSU010000026.1, from coordinate 9,640 downwards.
CTTTTTCGACGACGGCCGGATCTCCGCCAAGCGCTTCGAGCGGGCGCGCACGGCGGTCGGCTGGAGCTCGAGCCGATTTCCGAGGCCTACCGCAAGCTCGGCTGGCTGCAGGCCTTCGGCAGCTCCGGCACGGTCCGTGTGATCGGCGACGTGGTGCGCCGGTTGAACCCCGATCCGCCGCGCATCACGCTCGATCATCTGCGAGCGCTGTCCCAGCGCGTGATCGCGGCGGGGCACGTCGATGACCTCGATCTCGAGGACATCGATGCCGAGCGTGCCCCGGTGTTTCCGGCGGGCCTCGCGATACTCCTGGAAATCGTCGAGAGCTTCGGCGTCGACCGCGTGCGCGTCGCCGAAGGCGCGATGCGCGAGGGACTGCTTTACGATCTGATGGGCCGTTTCACCGATGAGGATGCGCGCGTGCGCAGCGTCCGCGCCATGGAGCAGCGCTACCACGTCGACTCGCTCCAGGCCGACCGCGTCGAAGCCACCGCCGTCAATCTTTTGCAGCAGGTGGAGTCGGAGTGGGGGCTCGAGGACCCGCTGGCCGAGCCGATGCTGCGATGGGCCGCGCGACTGCACGAGAGCGGGCTCGACATCGCCCACAGCAGCTATCACCGCCATAGCGCCTATCTGCTCGAGCACGCCGACATGCCGGGATTCCCCCGCGAGGAGCAACTCCTGCTCGCCGGCCTGGTCGGCGGTCACCGGCGCCAGCTCTCGTTCGAGGCGCTCGAGGAGCTGGTGCCGCCCTGGGATCGGCGCGCGGAATTTCTCATCGTCCTGTTGCGTCTGGCCGTGCTGCTGCATCGCGGACGCAGCCCGCAGCCGCTGCCGGAGGTCCGCCTGCAGGTCAAAGGCCGCAATTTGAACCTGGAATTGCCGCAAGGCTGGATCAAGGACCACCCGCTGACGCTCGAGGATCTGGAGCAGGAGCGGGCGTATCTCAAGGATGCCGGTTTTCGCCTGAACTTGAACCGGGCGTCCGCCGACGCCGCGGTGAAGGCGCAATAAGCGCGCACGGCCGGAGCGGCGCGCTACGGCTGGAGCGGCGGATCACGCCGGAGCGGTTCGCTACGACTCGGTGAGCGCGACGCGCTCGTCGTACATGCTCAACAGCCGCGCTTGCGCCGAGTGGTGTCCCGCCCCGCCGACGCGGGTGTACTCACCGTCGGATGACAGCACCCACGCTTGGCAGTTGTCGGCGAGATAGAGATCCAAGTCATCGCCTACCCGCGCGTTGAGCTCGGGCTGCTCCACCGGGAACGCGACCTCGATGCGGCGGAAGAAATTGCGGTCCATCCAGTCGGCGCTGGCGCAATACACTTCCCTGTTGCCGTCGTTCTCGAATTGATAGACGCGGGAATGCTCGAGGAAGCGGCCGACGATGGAGCGCACCCGGATCCGATCCGAGACCCCCGGGACGCCCGGCCGCAGGCAGCACAATCCGCGCACGATCAGATCGATCTCCACGCCTGCGCGCGAGGCGCGATACAGGGACTGATGATGGTCGGCTCGGTCAGCGCATTGAGCTTGGCGACGATGCGTGCGGGCTTCCCGGAACGGGCGTGCTCCGCTTCGCGCTCGATCTTGGCCGTGATCGCCTGATGCAGGCTGAAGGGTGCATGCAGGAGCTTGCGCAGGCGCGGCACCCGGGTGAGGCCGGTGAGCTGCAGGAAGATCTCGTGGATGTCCTCGCCGATCGACTCGTCGGCGGTCATCAATCCGTAGTCGGTGTACAGGCGCGCGGTCTTGGCATGGTAGTTGCCGGTGCCGAGATGGCAGTAGCGCCGGAGGCCCTTCTCCTCCCGGCGCACGACCATCACCAGCTTGGCGTGCGTCTTGAATCCGAATACTCCGTACATCACGTGCGCACCGGCCTCTTGCAGCTTGTTCGCGAGCTCGATGTTCGCTTCCTCGTCGAAGCGGGCGCGAAGCTCGATGATGACGGTCACGTCCTTGCCGGCCTGGGCGGCTTCGACCAGTGCGCCCACGATGGTCGAGTCGGTGCCCGCGCGATACAGAGTCTGCTTGATGGCGAGCACCTGCGGGTCGCTCGAGGCATGCCTGATGAAATCGGTGACCGGGCCGAAACCCTGAAACGGATGATGCAGCAGCACATCGCCGGCGCGCAGCGTCGCGAAGAGGTCGCCGCCGATTTTCAGGCGCTCCGGAACGCTCGGGGTGAAGGCCGCGTATTTGAGTTCGGCGCGATCGACGAGGTCGTAGAGCGCCATCAGGCGATTGAGATTCACGGGGCCCGACACCTTGTACAGGTCATCCGCGGTGAGCGCGAATTGCTCGAGCAGATACTTCAGGATCTCCTCGGGGCAGTCGTGGGGCGTCTCCAGCCGGACCGCGTCGCCGTAGCGGCGCGAGGCGAGCTCGCCTTCCACGGCGCGCAGCAGGTCGTCGACTTCCTCCTGCTCGACGAACAGATCGCTGTTGCGCGTCACGCGGAACTGATAGCAGCCGCGCACGCGCATCCCGTCGAACAGCTTGGGGACGAATGCCTCGACGATGGTGCCGAGGAAAACGAAATGCCGGCTCCCCAGCTCGTCGGGCAGGCGGATGAGCCGCGGCAGGGATCGGGGCGCCTGAACCACCGCGAGTCCGGAGTTGCGGCCGAAGCCGTCCTCGCCTTCGACCACGATGGCGAAGTTCAGGCTCTTGTTGAGCACTTTGGGGAACGGGCGCGCCGGATCGAGCGCGAGCGGGCTCAAGACCGGCTCGACTTCCCGTTGGAAGTACTCCTTCAGCCACGTGGCCTGAGCTTCAGTCCAGTTTTCCGGAGAAACGAACACCACGCCGTTCTTGGCCAGCTCCGGCATGAGCACATCGTTCAGGACCTGATACTGCTCCTCGACCAGGTGTACTGCGCGCACGCGAATCGCCTTCAACTGGTCGGGGACGGACAGGCCATCCGGACCGCCCTGCAGCGCGCCCGCCTCCAGGAGCTCCTTCAGGCCCGCGACCCGGATCTCGAAGAATTCGTCGAGATTGGAGCACGAGATGCACAGGAACTTAACCCGTTCGAGCAACGGGATGCGGACGTCCTTGGCTTGCTCCAGCACGCGTTGATTGAATTCCAGGAACGACAGCTCCCGGTTGATGAAGAGCTGCGGGGCCTGCAGGTCTGTATCGTTCATGTGGACGAGTTTGAAGCCTTTGCCGTGACAGTTCCGTGAAACGCACCTGCCGTCGAGGCGTACATGCTAGCGCGGATAAATGCCGCCGAGTATGCGCGGGCCGCGCGCGCCCGTGACGCTCGGGGCGCTGGAGGGCAGCCCGCCGAGGGTGCGGCGCGCGAACCAGGCGAACGCAATCGCCTCGACATAATCGGGATCGAGCCCGAGCGCCGCGGTGGTTGCCACCCGGGCTGGTGCGAGCTTTCCGGCGAGGGCGGCGAGCAGCGCCGAATTGTGCGCACCGCCGCCGCAGGCGTAGAGCGAGGCGCCCGGCGCGTGCCGGTGCACGGCATCGGCGACGGTGGCGGCCGTGTATTCGACAAGCGTCGCCTGCACGTCTTGCGCACGGCGCTCGTCGCTTCCCAGCCGGTCGTCGAGCCAGGACATGTTGAAGAGCTCGCGTCCCGTGCTCTTGGGCGGCGGCAGCGCGAGGTACGGCTCGGCAAGCAGGCGGCTCAACAACACGGGGTCGCTCCGGCCGGTTCTGCTCCAGGCGCCGTGCTCATCGAAGGCCTCACCGCGATGTCGCAGGATCCAGGCATCCAGCAGCCGGTTCGCGGGGCCCGTGTCGAAACCCGACACCTCCGTGCCGCGCGCGAGCACCGTGATGTTGGCGATGCCGCCGAGATTCAAGATGACGCGGTCCTCGGCGCCGCTGCGGAATACCTGATCGTGGAACACCGGCAGGAGGGGCGCGCCCTGTCCGCCGGCCGCGACGTCGCGACGGCGAAAATCGCCCACCACGGTGATGCCGGTCAATTCGGCCAGGGTATTCGGATCGCCGATCTGCCAGGTAAAAGGCCAGGGAAGGTCCGGCCGATGGCGCAAGGTCTGTCCGTGACTCCCCACGGCGGCCACATCGGAGGCCTGGACGCCGGCACGGCGCAGCAGCTCGAGGGTGCATTTGGAGAACTCGTGCGCGACCGCCACGTCGATCTGACCGATCTCGTCGAGCGATGCCCGCTCAGGGGATTCGATGACGGCGGTGATCCTCGCCTTGAGCCGCGGATCGAGCGGCGTGGCGCTCGCTGCCACCAGCGACAGAGGCGACTCGCCGAAGTCCACCAGGACGGCGTCGACCGCGTCCATGCTGGTGCCCGAGATCAGTCCTAGATACAGATCCATGGGCTTAAGGTCGACGGGACCGCGCTAGTTGACGGCGCCGCGCGGTTCGCCCACGTATTGGGCCATTCCCGCGACCGAGAAGCCCGGAGGCAGAGCGGATCCGACAGCGTCGTGCGTCATTGCGGAGGCCGGCGTGGCAGCCGCCGCTGAGGATTGCTCCACCATCGGGGGAGCATCCTGTGGGGACGCCAGATCGGCGAGGTAGGCGGCGGTCTGCACCCGGAATTTGCCCAGGGCATCGGCAGTGAGCGGGTCCGCGCCGGGAAGCTTGACGGTCTGCGGGTCCATGTGCACCCCTCTCATCAAGTATTCGTAGTGCAGGTGCGGGCCGGTCGCGAGGCCGGTCATGCCCACATAGCCGATGATCGTGCCCTGTTGCACGTGCGAGCCCACGTGGATGTCGCGCGCAAAACGCGACATATGTCCGTATAGCGTCGATACGTCGTTGCTATGCGAGAGCACGATGGCATTGCCGTAACCCCCGCGCACGCCCTCGAAGCTGATGCGCCCGTCTCCGGCGGCATGCACCGGCGTGCCGATGGGCGCCGCGTAGTCGGTCCCCATGTGCCCGCGGATCAGATTCAGGATCGGGTGCAGTCGGTGGGGGTTGAACACCGAGCTCACCCGGGTGAATTCCACCGGCGTGCGCAGAAAAGCCTTGCGCATCGGCTTGCCATCGGGCGTGTAGTAGCCGACCGCGCCCGACTCGCTCAGGTAGCGGATCGCCCGATACACCTTGCCGTTGTTGACGAATTCCGCCGCGAGCACGTCGCCGTCACGCAGATATTTGCCGTCCTGATAGATCTGCTGATACACGGCCGTGAAGTGGTCGCCCTGGCGGATGTCGAGGACGAAATCGATGTCCCACGCGAACACGTTGGCCAGCCGGAGCGCCACCGTCTCCGATATCTGGGCGGACTCCGCCGCCTGGAACAGCGAGCTGTCGATGGTGGCGCTCGCCGTGCGGATTCGGGTCTGCACCGGATTTTCGGTCATCCGGGCGGCGAAACCCGCGTCGTCCCGCACCACGTGCAATGTTTCCGTCTCGCTGACCTTGCGCGACAGCTCCTTCACCGTCCCATCGCGATGGGTCACCTTGATGGCGTCGCCCGGCTTGAGAAAGTCCAAGCTCTGACGGATGCCGGGCAGCCCGCGGATCGCCGCGAGATCGGCCGGATCGAGCGCCATACGCCGGAAAATAGCGTCCAAGGTGTCGTTGCGGCCCACGATCACCTCGATGGTCGATGCCACGGTCGCTTGTTGCAGGGCACTCGGCGGCGCGGATCCGGGCTTAAGCGCGGCGGCTGGCGATGGGGCGCCGGCCGGATACACCAGCGGCGCCGGGCTGCCGGCAGCCGGGGGCGGGATATCGCGGGCCGCATGCCAGAGAATGAGGACGGCGCTGATGGCCGCGGCGAACGGCGCGAGTCGCGTGGTTAACTTGCTGAATTGACTCGCTAATTTTGCAGCGAACAACTTTGCGGCTAGGCGGCTTCGGGGTCGCACCATTCGAACTCTCGCAGCAAAGATACCCAGGCTAGCTGGCACCCCCCGCTCGGTCAATGCGGCGGGCCCCATTTGTCACAATCTGTTCATGCGCCTTTGCTGATCCCAATCACGTCCTAACGGCCCTCGCCGGAGCGTCGGATCAGCCCGTGACGCTTCTTGCCCACGCTGAGGCGGATGGTTCCGCCGGAGTCGAAGTCCGCCGCAGTGACTCGGGCGGTTGGGCCCGCGACCAGCCGATCGTTGAGCTTGACGCCGCCCTGCTCGATGAGCCGCCGCGCGTCGCTTTTGGAAGCCGCCATGCCGAGCGCCACGACCACGTCGACGACGGAGACCTCCTCCTGCACGAGCGTGTAGGTCGGCAAACCTTGCGCCGCGCCGCCGGCGAAAGCTCGCGTCGCGGTGGCGGCGGCGTCGGCCGCGGCAGCCTCGCCGTGGCAAAGACGCGTCGCCTCCGTCGCGAGTATCTCTTTCGCCGCATTGATCTCGGCGCCGGCGAGTGCCTCGAGCCTCGCGATTTCGGCGAGGGGCAATTCGGTGAACATACGCAGGAACCGGCCGACGTCACCGTCCTCCGTGTTGCGCCAGAATTGCCAATAATCATACGGCGACAGGCGTTCCGGGTTCAGCCATACGGCGCCGCTCGCCGTCTTGCCCATCTTGGCTCCGGAGGCTGTCGCGATCAGCGGCGAGGTCACGCCGAAAAGCTGCACCTCGTGCAGGCGGCGGCCGAGCTCCACCCCCTGTACGATGTTGCCCCATTGGTCCGAGCCGCCCATCTGCAGCGTGCAGCCGTAGCGCTTGTTGAGCTCCACGAAATCGTAGCCCTGCAGGATCATGTAATTGAATTCGAGGAAGGTGAGCGGCTGTTCGCGCTCGAGACGCAGCTTGACGCTGTCCATGGTCAGCATGCGGTTGATGGTGAAATGGCGGCCGATGTCGCGCAGCAGCGGAATGTACTTGAGCTCCGAGAGCCACAGGTCGTTGTTGGCCATGACCGCCCCGCTCGGGGTGTCCTCGAAGCGCAGAAAGCGGTCGAAGATGCGGCGGATGCCCGCGATGTTGGCGTCGATCTGAGCCTCGGTCAGAAGCTGTCGCGTCTCGTCGCGCCCCGACGGGTCGCCGATTTTCGTGGTGCCACCGCCCATGAGCACGATGGGGCGATGGCCGCTGCGCTGCAAATGGCGCAGCAGCATGATCTGCACGAGGCTCCCGACGTGCAGGCTGTCGGCCGTGGCATCGAAGCCGATGTAGCCGGTAATTCGGCCGCGGCTCGCCGCAGCGTCGAGCGCCGCGCCGTCGGTGACCTGGTGCAGAAAGC
>CAVSSU010000025.1:0-82529 GCA_963730565.1 uncultured Gammaproteobacteria bacterium | reverse complement strand
AAACGGCCTACCCGACAACTGCGTCGCGTTATCGCCTGACGCGACAAGCTCAGCTTTACAGGGTAACGATGGCGACAGCTCGATCATGCGCTTCAGCAGTACTGGTCGGCCGGCAGATGCATGTTCTTCCAAGACCAGCTCCTTGACGTACAGGGGCCGTACCACAGAGCGCAGCTGCAACGCTCGATGGCGCGTGGCGCGCTACCACTGCACGCCCATCGCAACGACCCTCCTTCGGCGACCGCGACAACAACCACGTGCGCGAGGTGCAGGCTGCTTAATTGAAGTCAACGCGGGAAGGATTCGTCCCCGGTTAAGAAATCTTGGCTTGCTGGATTTCCTCGCGTCTATTGTGCGTCAGGTCCGGCCTCTCTACAGATCTTTCAGCCATCGCGCGCCGGATTCGTCAGGCGACGATAACGCAGCCATCAAGAATAGCGACGGCCGAATAAGGACTGGTGCGCGCGGATTAGCGCTGATCAACGTCGCACCTGAAAGAACGCTACGCTGCGTCAGCAGGGACGACCTGCTCGCGCCCTATCGGGGAAGAGAACAAGAACGCCGCCGTCATGCAGCGAGTCGGCGAACATCCTGCCAGCCGCGTCGCCGAGCTCACCCCGTTGGTGTGGAAGGAGCACTTCGCCACCAACCCGCTGCTTTAATATATTCCAAGATTTCTCTGTTCTTTGAGTTGCACATTCGCGTAGCATTCGTTGCACGCGCAACTCTCGGAGACAACATGGCGGCTCGAAAGAAAACAGCACTGAAAATCTACGATCTGCACGTTGACCAGAGGAGATCGAGCCGCCATCTCGGCGGCGCATCCTAGTGCCCGGGGATGCTTGTTGGTGCATTATTTATCACAATTGGTGATGGCTGCACGCTTTGCATCTGCATAGCTTTGAATATCGGCGAGCGCACCTTCGGTATGGATGGCACGGATCTCGAAGAGCTCAACACGTTGAACGAGAAGAAGTTCACGCTCGCAGGAAGTTCTCGGCGACTCAATTCGTGATTTCACCTACGCACCTATCTTTGTCCCATCTGTTACCATCACATTACAGTCACTCGAATCGCCACCCCGAGGACCATTACTTGGTCCTATCCGCTCTGCATTCGGCGGTGCCGGGCCCCACCGCCCGAGGATGCCTCGGCGGCGTGGGTGGGTACTGAAAGAGTCTTGGCGGCCATCAAAGATCCAAAGCACGCAAGAGCACGACAGAATGCTCGAATTGGTTGGTGGGGCATTAGAGGCTTTGATCTAAACGAGATCAACAGAACCCGAACCAATCGGTCCCCCTGACCTTACGGATAATCTTGATGCTGTATCGCTGACCTCCCATCAAACTATGGAGGGTGTTGCACTTCTTATCTGTTTACCTTCGTTCACCCTAGCAAGGCTCGGCGCAGGCCAGCGTGGCCTGGCGCGCCCAGAGCGTACCAGGGAGGGAATTTAACAACAAACCTATATCAATTGTTTGTAAAGACGTTTTCACATGCCTCTTTACCTTGCCCATCGGATCTCCTAGCTGTTGATGGACCTCCATGGACATGGGGGGCTGCGCCGGATTGCCAATCGGCTGGTAACGCCAACTTGCGGATAATGTGTATTCTACGTACAATACGCACCATGAGCACCGATGATGCCGTCACTGTCAGCGCGGCGGAGTTTCACCGCAATGTCGGTGTGTATCAGGACATTGCACTCACGAAGCCGGTCACGATTACCAAGAATGGTCGCGAACGCACGGTGCTTCTGTCGGCGCAAGAGTATGCGCGCCTGAAGCGCCGCGACCGCCGAGTCATTGCAGCCGGAGAGCTTTCGGAGCGTCAAGTCGATGCCATTCGCAACGCCCGCGTTCCGGACCAATACGCTGATCTCGATAAAGAAATCAAAGACTGAAGACCGTGCCGTTTCCAGAACCGTACGCCGGTCTGGTCATCCGCTATTCCTACCTGTGGAGGCGGGAGTATGAGGCAGGGCGCGAAGAAGGAGCGAAGGATCGCCCGTGCGCGGTTGTCATGGCGATAGTGGACCAAGACGGCGAATGGGAAGTGTTGGTTCTACCCATTACGCGAAGCCCGCCGCTAGATCCGGCCGATGCCGTTGAGATTCCCACGGAAACCAAGAAGCGACTTGGGCTCGATACCGACAGATCATGGATAATGATCACGGAAGCAAACGAATTTCTGTGGCCCGGTCCCGATCTTCGACCTGTCCCCGGGGGCGATGCATCGACGATTGCTTACGGGCCGCTACCTCCGCGTTTCTTCGCCCAGGTGCGCGACAAGTTTCTCGAGCGCGACCGGAGTGAAAAGTCCACACGCATTCGGCGCACCGAATAGCGTCCGGATAATGATCGCCATGTGCGCAGATGCCACCGTCATGCTGCCAGTGGAGCGCAGCCAATTATCGGCGATTGCATTGTGCCATTTGATGTTCCCGAGACTGAGGCTTATCATGCGGCCGGGTTGTTCGCGCCCGGCTTCGGCGGTGATTGAATCCGCGCCGCCGTGCCAATTGCAGCAGCCCATCGGCAGTCGCCGCCACGCGCCACGGCCGCGTCTACAAAAACACTGCGAAGAGGCGCTTGCCGAGATTGAGTGCGTGACACACAATGGGCTCAGAGTGCTCATCAGCGCGACCTCGATCTTTAAGAGATCGAGGTCGCGCTGATGAGCACTCTGAGCCCATTGTGTGTCACGCACTCAATCTCGGCAAGCACCTCTTCGCAGTAGCTTGCGAGCGCAAGCGCGTGCACGCGCGTCAGCAACTTCCAGTCGGCTGCTGCAATTGGCACGGCGGCGCGGATTCAATCACCGCCGAAGCCGGGCGCGAACAACCCGGCCGTGACGGCCTTCAGTCTCGGGGACGTCAATCGCGCAATGCAATCGCCGATAATTCGGTGAGGTTCCGCTCCACTGACCGTGACGGTGGCATCTGCGCACATGGCGATCATTATCCGGACGCTATTCGGTGCGCCGGATGCGCGAGGATTTTTCACGCTGATCGCGCTCAAGAAACCTGTCGCGCACGTGCGCAAAGAACCGCGGCGGCAGCGGCCCGTAGGCAATCGTCGATGCGTCGCCTCCGGGGACAGGTCGAAGATCGGGACCGGGCCATAGAAATTCGTTCGCCTCTGTGATCATGATCCAGGATCTGTCGGTATCGAGCCCAAGTCGCCTCTTGGTTTCCGCGGGAATCTCAATGGCATCGGCAGGATCGGATGGCGGACTGTGCGTAATGGGTAGAACCAACACTTCCCATTCGCCATCTTGGTCCATGATCGCCATGACAACCGCACACGGTCGATCCTTCGTTCCTTCTTCGCGCCCCGCTTGTTGTTCCCGTTTCCAAAGATAGGAATAACGGATGACCAGACCGGCGTACGGTTCCGGGAACGGCACGGCCTTCAGTCTTTGAGCTCTTTATCGAGATCCGCGTATCGGTCCGGAATTCGGGCGTTGCGAATAGCGTCGACTTGACGCTCCGAAAGATCGCCGGCTGCAATGACTCGGCGGTCGCGGCGCTTCAGACGCGCATACTCTTGCGCCGACAGCAGCACAGTACGTTCGCGACCGTTCTTCGTGATGGTGACGGGCTTAGTAAGTGCGATGTCCTGATACGCGCCGACATTGCGGTGAAATTCCGCTGCACTGACGGTGACACTGTCATCTGTGCTCATGGTGCGTATTGTACGTAGAATACACATTATCCGCAAGTTGGCGTTACCAGCCCGCATCCGCGAATTGGCAATCCGGCGCAGCCCCCCATGTCCATGGAGGTCCATCAACAGCTAGGAGATCCGATGGGCAAGGTGCGGGTAACTGCTGAGAGTCAATATGAAAACGTCTTTACAAACAATGATATAGGTTTGTTGTTAAATTCCCTCCCTGGTACGCTCTGGCGCGCCAGGCCGCGCTGGCCTGCGCCGAGCCTTGCTGCGGTGAACGAAGGTAAGCGGTAACCAGACGGCGTGCTTGCCGACGCCTCCATAGTTTGATGGGAGGTCAGCGATCAGCGTCGGATTGTCCGTAAGGTCGGGGACCGATTCGTAGGGTTCTGTTGATCTCGTTTAGATCGAAGCCTGCGGGGTCGAATGCCCCACCGACCCATTCGAGCATTCTGTCGTGCTCTTCGTGCTTTGGATCTTTGATGGCCGCCAAGAACTCTTCGTACCCACCCACGCCGCCGACATCCTCGGGCGGTGCGGCTCCGGCACCGCCGATGCAGAGCGGATAGGACCAATCGGTCCTCGGATTGGCGATTGGAGTGACTGTAATGTGATGGTGCCAGCTGTCACCGAAATCGTATTCGTAGGTGAAATCACGAATTGAGTCGCCGAGAACTTCCTCGAGCGTGAACTTCTTCTCGTTCAACATGTTCAGCTCTTCGAGATCCGTGCCATCCATACCGAAGGTGCGCTCGCCGATCTCAAAGCTATGCAGATGCGAGTTGGTCCAGCCCATCACCAATTGTAATAAATCATGCAGCCGCGGCAGCGTGATCTTCCCGGGCACTAGGATGCGCCGCCAAATCAGCGGCTCGATCTCCTCTAGTTCAACGTGCAGATCGTAGATTTTCAGTGCTGTTTTCTTTCGAGCCGCCATGTTGTCTCCGAGAGTTGCGTGCAACGAATGCTACGCGAATGTGCGACTCAAAGAAGCGGGAAATCTTCGATGTCGGAGCGCAGCGGGTTGGTGGCGAAGTGCTCTTTCCACAGCCGCGGGGTGAGCTCGGCGACGCGGCTGGCAGGATGTTCGCCGACTCGCTGCATGACGGCGGCGTTCTCTTGTTCTCTTGCCCGATAGGGCGCGAGCAGGTCGTCCCTGCTGACGCAGCGTAGCGTTCTTTCGGTGCGAGCGTCATCAGCGCTAATCGCGCCGCGCACCAGTCCTTATTCGGCCGTCGCTTTTCTTGATGGCTGCGTTATCGTCGCCTGACGAATCCGCCGCGCGATGGCTGAAAGATCTGTAGAGAGGCCGGACCTGACGCACAATGAGCGCGAGGAAATCCGGCGGGTAATGCAAGATTATTTGAGCCGGGAGACGAATCCTTCCCGCGTTGACTCAATTAAGCAGCCTGCACCTCGCGCACGTGGTTGATGTCGCGGTGGCCAATCGGCCGGCACTGCGATGGCAGTACAGTGGTAGCGCGCCACGCGCCATCGAGCATTGCAGCTGCGCTATATCGTGCGCCTGTACGTCAAGGAGCTGGTCTTGAAGAGCTTTGCGGGATTGCCGGCCGACCAGCTGCTCGAGCGCATGATCGAGCTGTCGCCATCGTTACCCTGTGCCGTTCGGGGCTTCTGGCGTCAGGCGATAACGCGACGCGGGTGGTTTGTCGGATTACAGCAATTTGCGTTGCTCAAGATATCGTCGAGAACTGCGGCAACACGCTCATCCTTCGCTGCTCTGCGAGCGAGCATGGCGGCACGTCGGAATTTGCATCGAAGCTCATCGGCCAACGCGAGGTCATGCATACCACGATCTCCAAAACGCGCGGCGCCGCCGAGATGATCGGGTCCACCACGACCGGCCAGCATCTTCGGATCGAGCCCGCCATCATGGCCTCGGAAATCGAGCGCCTCCCCGATCTGTCGGGATTTTTGAAGCTCGCCTCCATTCCGGATTGGCAGGCAGTGCGCCTCACCCCGCTGCCCGGCGCGGCGCCCGTCCGCCGGCGCAAACCCGTCATCGTCGCGAGTCCGTCCAGAGCCGTGCCCTCGGCATCCCCGACGAGCACGCCGCCCGCGGTGGGCGCGCCCGCCTTGAAGATCAAGTCCCGACGCGGACGCCCACCGAAAGCCGTCTCTCGCCCAGAGAGGCCATCACTCGAAGCGGCCGCCAATCCCACTACCCAGTCTTCTCCGGTCGCGTCAGAATGATGCGCATTGGACCCACCGTGCCACGAACCTACCTTTTTGTCCCCCCGAAGAGAAGGCTGAGGCCGAGTCGTTGGGCGCGCTTTGGGACTCAGGCTCGAAGCGCTGGTACATCGACTCCGCCGAGCCGTCGGCACACTATTCGAGGTGGCTGCCGGACGAAAATCAAAACGAGGAATTCAACATCACCTCGACCGAAGCGTACGTCGCCGCCGCGACGACAGTCTGCCAACATTGCCATTCAGCCATCCAGGTCATCTGCATCCACTGCGCGAGTGGCGTTGTGTTCGGCGATCCCTTGAGACAGTTCACCGTCGCCGATGTGCGGGCCATCAACCAGTCGCTCGCGCGCCAGCTTGCCCCTTGGCCCAACTACCGGAAAGTCCTCGTCGCGAAAACCGGGGACGCCTATTTCGCGAATCATTGCCCGAACTGCGGCGCCGAGCAGGACGACATGTACCTTCATTCCGAGCCGGACGAGCCGTTCTTCGACATCCCGGGCGCCGCGCCCGGCTCGATCGTGATTACACCGCTCGCGGGATCGATCGAGCTCAGCGGGGATGAGCATTTTCAGGTGGGGTAATGGATAGCGCTGGCGATGAGCTCGGTCTATTTTCCCGTGCGAAGGTTTTCGCGCGCGCAGGTTTCGATAGCCAAGGCTTCCCGGCAACAACTCCACCATTTTCCCAATAGTAGAGTGGCGTGTTATGCATGCGGGCGATCTTTTGAGCCTCCTTGGCGGCGCTGCGCGAGGCCCGCCCAACGCCCGTCCCGAAATCTACGGGTCTACGCTTTGCACGCTTGCCCTTCATAAGCCGAGAAGAACTCGAGTTCACCGCGATCGAAGGCCTGCGACAGTAGTTCCAAGAAGCGCCGACGAAAGAACCGAGACAGCACACGTACCGGCAGAAAGAACCCTGCGCGACACGCCAGCCAGCGTTGCCCATCGGCGGAGAGTCCGCCGCCCGGCACTACGCAGTGCAGATGGGGGTGGTGGCTCAGATTTTGCCCCCAAGTGTGCAGAACGGCGAAGAAGCCGATCTCGGCGCCGAGGTGCTTGGGGTCAGCGGCAATGGTGCGCAGCGTGTCGGCGGTGGCAGCAAAGAGCAGGTTATAACAGATAAGTCCGCGGGATGGATCGAGACCGACGGTTTAACGGGCCGTTCGGTGCTGAAGTTGCCTCTGCCAGAACCGCAAGTGCTGCAACAACTGACCGTCGCGCTGTCGCGTCTAGTCGCCGGGCTGGGCAGCTAGCAGAGGCCGGTGCTTGGCACAATCGGATGAGCCGCGGCGTGGAATATTCAGCCGCTCATGCGCCCACCTTTTCTGCCTGCCCGCGCACGCCGAGGCTTTCTCACGTAAACCATCTGCGTGGCTTTCCGGTCGCTGTGAGCGAGCTGATTGTGGGCGGCTTCGAAGTCGTCCTCGTCCGTCGCGTTCTTTGCCCGAAGGTCATTGAACATACCCCATGGTTCAACAGCTTCCAACAAGACCAGCCCGCGTGCACGGGGAAATTGAGGGGCAAATTGCAAGTAACGCGCGTTCTGCGTCGCCCCGCATGAGCTTTCTGGCAAAACTCAGTATCGCGCTGTTATGAGATGCCCCTGAACCTGTCCGCAAGTGCATCGTGTTGATCCGAGAATCGTCCGGCATCGCGTGTCTTGAGCTTCCGCAGGTTAAGTAGCTTCCATTGCAGCGCCGGAAGATGCTGTAGATTGGAGAACGGCATCAAGTCCCACTGAGGCTCTGCGCGCACCAGCGATAGGAGAAAATCACGATGCCGTTGGATCAAAGCGCGCGGAAGCTCGGATATTAGCCGCTTCTGGGTCCGCTCTAGCAGGGTTAGTGCGACCTCGTCTTTCGTTAGGCCCGCGAATTCGTTGCTGAAGATTGGCTCCAGCGCCGCCGCCTTTGGGAACAGTACTTCGTGAACGGGGCGATTGTGACCGGCGAGATACGCGACGAAGCAATCTACGAAGGAGGGCTGCCAGCCGAACCGTTCGAGCATGTTCAATACGTCGAACATGTCTCGGGGATGCTGCCGGTCCAAGGCGGCGACCAGTTTACCGCCGTAGAGTTCGGCAGGATCAAGGACAGGCAGGGCGATGTCGCTCGTGAAGAGCTCTTGGGCGATCGGCATGAGAGGCCGTTGCGCGACGGGCAATACGGTGCCTCGAAAGACGAAATTGACTTCGACTTTGACCCGCAATCCGTCGTCTTCGACGAACAGTTTGAACGTCATCGCCGCTTTTCGTGGTCGGCAAGCTGGCGCGGTAGCCCAAGGCCGAAATGGCGGTCTTCGCGGCCTTGAGGTCCGCTGCGATCGCCCGCAGTGCATCCTCGCGACCGAGGGTGTGATCGGTAAACACAACGTCGATGTCGACAGAGAGCCTCGGCATGTCGTGCAGGAACAAGTTGAGCGCCGTGCCACCCTTGAGTGCGAGGCGCGGCGACTGGAACATGGCGGGAGCTATCGCCAACAGCAATCGGACGGTGTCAATGTATTCCTGGTTCATGAGCGCCTCAGGTCAAGGCGCTCGCCGGATTTCGCAACCCCCACCCAGCGTTTTCCACCGCCGATTCGTTGGCTATGCCGCTTGGCAGCGGCCGCCCAAGGAAGATCGAGCTCTCTTCCGAGCAGCTCCGCGAGGCGAACTACCTTGACCCTCGTCGTGTGTGCCAGCAACTTATCAAAGGTCTTCTCGCGCAACGTGCGCAGATTCTCGACGAGTTGCCGCGCTTCCTGAAGCGATTGAGCTTTTGCGACGTCGCTGAGGAGTTCGAGGAGCGCCCGCTCGGGTACGGAGACGAGTATTTCAGGCCGGCCGTTTGGGATTGGCTGCAGCCCGAACCCGCTCGGTAGTTCCTCATCGAACAACTGGGTCGATTGGTAGCGGCTGGCAAAACGCTGCGTGAACCAGGCCGGCAAGGGCTTCGGCTTATCGCCCCATAAGGTCAGGACTTCTCGAAAGCTGATGTTCTGCCGGATTCCGCGCCACGCGAGGGCGGTCTTTCCGCCGACGTGAAGGCCGGGCATGTGGTGACCGAGATATGCCAAGCAACCGTCGCGGGTAAGCGTGTCGCCGGGCAGCATGTAGACGCCGCGACCTAGATGATTGAGCCATCCAGCGCGTGCGAGTGCCGAGGCTCTGAATGTGCTGACGCTGTAAGTCCGCAATGCGGCGGTGCTCAGCGGCTCGCCGCGAGGGAGTGCGCTCAGCACCCGCTTGAATGAAAAAGACTCGCTATTTGACGCCATAGATCAACTATAGAGTTCAAATTATACAATCACAAGACAGCGATGTATGAATTAACTTCGATAGTTGATCTTAGGAATCAAGTATCACAATCATTCGTAACTACCAAAGTGCTCGTCAATCACCAAGATTGGCGGGCGGACTGGATTGCGAGGGTCAGGATCCAACCTTTAATAAGGTCGCGAGAACGCTCCATATATCTGCCAGCCATTAACATGGTGAAAAAATTATGCTATATTAAGTCCTGAGCTATATAACAAGCTGATTTTTCTCATGGCAAGGGCAGCGCCAATTACCTTGCGAGCGGGACAGTACGTGGAGCAGCGGACTGGATATAAACCCTTTGTCCCGACTCCTTTGCCGCCAAATCCGCCGGTCGTTTTGAATGCTGAGCTGCACCGTCTGCTATCCGATGCAGACCGGGCGTTGGGCCGTCTCGACGGTTCAATTCAAACGCTGCCGAATCCAGACTTATTCGTCTTCATGTACGTGCGCAAGGAAGCGGTGCTGTCGAGCCAGATCGAAGGCACACAGAGTTCGCTCGTGAATTTGCTTGAAGCCGAGGCACAGGTGTTTGCGCCGGATACGCCCAAAGATGTTGTTGAAGTCCTCAACTACGTCAAGGCCATGAATTACGGCTTGGAGCGTTTGCAAGAGTTGCCTCTCTGCGTGCGGCTCATCCGAGAAATTCATGAACGTCTCTTGACGGGAGTACGGGGCGAACGTTTTCAGCCCGGCGAACTGCGTCGCACGCAAAATTGGATTGGACCTTCTGGTGCGACATTGAATGAAGCGAGCTTCGTCCCGCCGCCGCCCAACGTCGTACCGGAGGCACTTTCCGATTGGGAACGCTTTGTCGCCCAAGACGATGAACTGCCACTGCTCGTCAAAATCGGCTTGGCGCACGCGCAGTTTGAAACGATCCATCCGTTTTTGGACGGCAATGGCCGCGTGGGCCGGTTGCTGATTACATTTCATCTTTGCGCCCGGGGAGTACTGAGTAAACCCGTGCTTTACCTGTCGCATTACTTTAAACAGCATCGGCAGGAATACTACGAGCGGCTCCAGGCAGTCCGAGACCGCGGCGAATGGGAGAGTTGGTTGATCTTCATGCTTCGCGGCGTTCTGCAAGTTGCGGGGGAGGCCACGCAGACGGCGCGTGAGATTGTTGCCATGCGCGAGCTGCATCGAAATTTGATCACCAAGGAGTTCGCGCGCTCAGCTGCAAATGGTCTGATCGTTCTCGAGTCCCTTTACGCGCGACCTATCTTGGGTGTCAAAGAAGTGATCGAACTCACGGGTATGAGCTTTCCCAGCGCGAACGATTTGATCAAGCGCTTTGTGAAACACGGGCTGTTGACCGAGATCACCGGACAAGTTCGCAATCGACGATTTCGCTATACGCCTTATATCAAGATTTTTGCTGAAAACGTTTAGGCCGTTATCGAATAGAGTGATCGATTAACGGCGTGGCGCTTGACAGGATTTGGGCGCGTGTGATATCCACTCCCTCAGAGTTACCCAGCCGGTAAAAATTCTTACTAATTCGCGGGCCTTCGGTAACTCCAAAGGGTCCAACATGCGCTGCCCTTCCTGTGGTCACGAAGTTCCAGACTCGCCATTCTGTGAGCGGTGCGGCAAGTCCCTGGAATTTGAAAAGACCGATCCGATCGAGCCGAAATCGGGCGCCTCTCCCGACGCCAAAGAATGGATGCGGCTGCCATTCGGGCTGCAGGGCACCACCGTGGGTGGCCTGCTCCTGGTGCTTCTTGCTCTGCTCCTGGAAATTGCCTCCGGGATTCGGCGAGTCGCGCGCGACAGGACTCCAGGGCTTGCATCCAAAGTCGCCGCACTTTGCATAAGCTGGGTCATTACTGTCGGCACTCTTCTAACGCCGGCTGATGATGCCAATGCAGCAACCGCCGCTCCGGCCGACACTGCTTCGGTCAACCCGGCTGAATCTGCGAGCGCCACTCCCGCAGGCGCCACCGAGAACCGCAAGATTACGCCGCCGGACGAGGCGGCCTACAAGGCGGCGGACGACAAGATAAGTCAACTCTACTCTGCGTTGGATGGAGTCAACAGCAAGATTGACCACTCGTTGTTCGAGATTGACGCGCTGGCCGATAGATTGGGTTCGGATCCGGCCACAATCTTTCACTTCGTGCGGGATCAGATTCGATATGAGCCCTATACAGGTGTGTTGCGTGGCTCGCTCGGAACGCTGCTCTGCCGAGCCGGAAATTCACTCGATCGCAGTTTGCTGCTTGCGACTCTTTTAGAGAAAGCAGGAATAAAGACGCAGATCGCCAGCGGACAGCTTACGGCTCAGCAAGCTAAGATCCTAATTAACCGCTTGTTTGAACCTGCCAAACCAGTCCCCGGAGCGTTGCCGCCTCTCGCCCAGCTAGCACCCGACTTCAGCCACGCAATCGGTGTCGATCAATCAACGCTCTTAAGGGCTGCGGACGAAGTACAAGCGAACGGAGAAAAGCAACAAAAAGAGTTCGTAAACTACGTCGACAGCGAAACCAGCCTGCTTTCAAATCTACTCAGCAAAGCCGGCGTCGACGTGGGAGTAATCACCCCGAACGATAAGTTACTTGCAGAGGCTAGCGAACACTACTGGGTACAGTTTCAAGATTCAAACGGGCAATGGGTGAACCTCGACTCCGCATTCACCGGAGCTGAGCCGGGGAAGGCATTTGCATCACCCACTAATACATTTGCGTCTGATTCTGTTCCGGAAGCACTCTACCATCACTTGCGAATCACACTTACTCTACGCACAGCGGAAGTCATAGACGGAAAAGATGGCTCTGCTACCGACACCGTGCTACTCGATCAAGAACTGCGAGTAGCCGAGCAGCAGGGGATGGACATCGTCCTTGCCAATTCTCCTGTTCCAATGCCTGACTTCATGAAAATTGGTGTGAACCTTGAGGGAGCATTGGCCCCAACGAAGGGTTACCAGACAATGCTCCAGGTCGGCGGCCAATATATCCAAGGAAAGTACTTCGATCTCAACGGGCGCGTGTCCGACACGCTAGGAGGACCCGAAGGGGATGCCGTCACAAATGCTGGTGGGATTGGCAGGAGCGTCGGCGGACTCGGCGGGGGCATGAATGGTGTATTCGGAGGGGGAAACGCGTCAACGGAACAAGCAACGAGGATCGTTGGAGAGTGGGTGGACTACCGTGTGGAGGCGCCTGAGCCGAACGGCAATCCGCCGATTGAACGCAACTATCACCGCGATATCGTAGCTCCCGCAACTGTCAAATCATGGACAGTCGACAAAGGTGCTGAAACGGTTCCCACCGACCTCGGAATTGATGCACTCCGCCGCCACTTGCTGTGGAACGTGGAATTATTGCCGGTGTCGGGCGCGGTACCTCCTGATTACGCAGCTTACTTGCAGCTGCAATCGTTGAGGCAAAATCGCGAACTGGTTGAATTCATGTCGAGAATGGCTTCTGGAGTACCGTCCAGTCAGGGCCTGCCCAATTCGCCCAGACTACCTGTGGCTAATACTCTTCTATCTGCGGGGACAATGCAGATAGCAAACAGCCTCACCAACACTCAATTCCCCGGATTAAGAAGTTACTTTGGACAGGCCGGGCTATTGGCCTTCGAAAGAGCTGTCACCGGCCCATCTTCCGCAGCGAACCTCAAGGAAGGTTACGACATTGTCGCGTACAAGCTGAGAGTGATCGCCAATCCGGCGAGCACGGCGAAGAATCTTGGTAGTGCGGTCGGATCGCTTCGCGTCGCGCAGGGCGTTCTTGCTACGAGGCTCGAATGGGCGTTGATGGCAAACTCCGCGGCCGACAAGGATCGGCACGTCCTGAATACCACGGAGGTGTTTGCGGCCGCACAGGAACAGCAGGTGCCCTCGATCGTATTACGTCCTGGCGCTGAGGGTCTTAAGCAGCTTGCCGGCCTATCAGTCCCGGATCCGATCAAGGCAGAGCTGTCTGAAAGCCTTGGAGCGGGGAACACCCTGGTGTTGCCTGTGAAAGCGCCGATAATCAGTGGACGGCCTCAGCTGGCTTGGTGGAGGATCGACGATTCGTCCGGGGAGCTCATCGGACTCTTTCCCGGCGGTCGTGGGAATGCCTTTTCCGAATATGTAGTGACCGTAGTCGGCGTTTCATATTGCGCTTTCGAAGCAGGTGAGGCAGAAACTAGGCAGGGCAAGATTGCAGGACTTGGGATTTGCTTGGTCGGTGGCTTCTTCGGCGGATCGGGAATTGTGTTCAATGCGTACGGCGGAGCTAAATTCGGAGCCTCGTTTTTCTTTATAGTATCGGCTTTACTCGACGTGCTAGGTAGTGTGGTCGCTAAGCACACCTGAATTGGGAGAATGAATTCGCGGAAAATTCATTATTTCCGCCGCTGCGATGAGGGACTGATGAAACGGTCGGTGCCTATTTAGGACCAAGCCCAGTTGGATCTCCGGGTGGCAATGTTGGATCTGGAGGGCGTCAGTTGACCGCATCCGAACTCTCGTCTCGCGCGCTCACGCTCGTGCGTGGAGTTAAAGCCACAATCGTTGATCACGCCGGAACATTCCTCCGCACGGTGCCACACGCTGCGCTGCTAATCGCCTGTCTCGCGATTCTGGCTACACCGGCGAACGCCGCGCCACCAGGACCAACGTCGGCGCCGGCAGGGCTGGCACCCGGCGATTACACTCCGGGACCGGCGGGCGCAACGGTGTCGGCGACCAATCGGCAGGCGAAGCTGACGGTTCCGCGATTCCGGGTGACGGCAGCCTTGGGCGAGCAGCATGCACCTCCGCACCACGCGTTTGTCACCGTCAGCACGGAGTGGAGAAATGTCGGTGGCATCAAGTACCTTGTGCCCCAGGTGAACAATCATCTGTTCCTGGTTATCGACGGCGACCGCCCGGCCACCTTGAGCGATTCCACGGCCGCAGCTCCACACCCCTTGGCGACCGACCCGCTGCTCGTACCAGCAACGGGAGCCGCCGTGGCCGGCGACGCTGTGTTCGAAATCCCCGATCACGGCGTGACCAGTCTCGAATTGCTCTTCATCGATTCCGAGCAGGGGGACATGCGCCTGGCGCTGTTCGGGCACGCTCCTCCCGAACCGCACCCGATCGCGGGGCCTGCAGGCAACGAGCTGATCGAGACCTCGATTTTGGGGCTGCGCGAGGCCGCTGCGGTCGGCGGCATCCGCGCCCCGTCCGGCCAGACGTATGCCGTGATCGACTTGAGGATGCGTGCGCTGTCGCCGGGCAACCTCGTGCGATTCGATCCCACGGCGTACTCGGTCCTGAGCGATGCGGACGGCTACAGCTATCGTGTCACACCGGTCGACGGGCTCGAGGATGAATTTACCGCCGCGACGCAGCTCGTCCCCTTGATCCCCTCGCGCGGCACGCTGGCGTACCTTGTTCCCCTGTCGCACTCCGCACTGACCCTCGCGGTCAATCTGCCGGGGTACAAGGCGGTTTCGCTCGCCTTACCGAATTCGGGTCCCGCAGCGGCCCACGCCGGCAAACCCCTGCTGAGCTTCGAGGATCCGGATACGCTCACGCTGAGCGTGCTCGGGCTGAGCCACGCTGTCTCGATCGGCAGCAACTCCGCCGCGGCCGGCAAGGATTACCTGATTCTCGACTTGCTCTTCGTTTCGAAGGTCGATGGCGGCATTGAATTCCAGACCGCTGAGCAACTCTTCTTCCTCAACGGGCAGGATCAGATTGCGGTCGACTCGGACGCACTCGAGGCATTGCCGCATGGTCTGACGGAAAGCAGCGTGATACCGCCCCACGGCCAGGCCCGATATCAAGTCGTTTACCAGGTGCCCAAGACGGCGGCTCATCTCGTCCTCCGCTATCGCGGTTTTCAGTCGGACACCAAGAAAGCTCTGCCCGATGTTCCCGCAAAGTAAGCCTTCCGTTGCGGCAAGACCGGCGGGATGGATTCTGGGCACAATCCTCGGGTGCCTCTGCCTGATCCTCGCATTGTCGTGCACCACAGCGTCAGCCGCGAATGACGCCCTGGCATCGATGCCCGCCGGCACGAACATCGCCGCGCTGGAATTCGGTGGCGACATCGCCGGCATCACGGGCACCTACGGTCCCGGCCACACCGGCCGCAGCCTCATCGACGGCTCCACTGGATCGGTCTGGCAGCCGGAGGGCAAGGAATTCACCTTCCCGCAGGACATCGTCATCTGCTTCTACGCGCAGGAGTCGGCCTTGGTGTCAGCGGTGCTCGTCACCCTGCCGCCTGAGCGGACGCATGGGCCGAAAGAGGTCGAGATATGGACGGCGGCGGATGAGTCCATGGCCGCCTTCACCAAGGTCGCCTCCGCCACTTTCACCACCGCAAAGCCGGTGCAGCGGATCTCGTTTGCTCCCGTCGAGGCGCGCTACGTCAAGTTGCGCGTGCTCTCCAGCGGCGAGAAGGGCGTGCTCGAGATTGCCAAGATTCAAGTCAGCGAAGGATCGCGTCCCGGCTACATCGCGCTGCGCGCACGCCATCCCGAGATCGCGGGTTGGAAGACCAGCGCGCGGTTCGCGGCGCAACATGGAATCGAGTGGCTGCAGCCCGCGGCCCTCGACTGGCAGAATCAGAATCAATGCTTCGGCTGTCACGTCCAGGCGCAGGCGGCGATGGGGCTCGCCGTGGCAAAACGCAACGGCTATCTCGTCAGCCCGGCGGCCGTGCAGGAGCTGACCGACTACATGCGGCTGCTTCAGGATACGGATGGAGGCGAAAGCGGAATGCTTCTGCTCGATAATCAATCCGTCATGACCGCCCAATTGGCGGCCAAGAGCTCCCACACTGCCGCCGATCAGCCGATTACTGCCACCCAATTCGCGGCAATGAGCTTTGCCTATCTCGATCAAATGGGGGACAACAAACCCGACCCAATTCTGCTCAAATTCGTGGGCTGGCTCGCCGGCAAGCAACAACCGACCGGTGAGCTGATACCGGATCTGGACAGGGCGCCGATCAGCCAGGGTTCATTCATGACGACGGCGAATGCCGCGCTCGCCTTCATGCAGGCCTTCGCGGAGA
Organism: uncultured Gammaproteobacteria bacterium; assembly: GCA_963730565.1. Lineage (GTDB taxonomy): Bacteria > Pseudomonadota > Gammaproteobacteria > Steroidobacterales > Steroidobacteraceae > Bog-1198. The sequence goes on along the minus strand of CAVSSU010000025.1, from coordinate 66,335 downwards.
CAGGTGATGCGCGCTACCAGGTGGCCGGTGGCAAAGCTGTGGACTTCATTGCCGCGGCCAAACCCGCCACCACTCAGGACGAGGTGTTCACGATCCTTGCCCTGTCGCGCTTCGGGAGTCCGCAGCAGCAATCCCTGGTGAGCGGGCTGATCGCACGGCTGAAAACCGAGCAGGGGCCCGACGGCGGTTGGCGCGAGTCGAGCGCATCGCCGGGGCCAAACGCCTTTGCCACCGGACAGGTGCTGTATGCGTTCAAGGAAGCCGGGGTCGACACTCGATCGGCGGAGTTCGTTCGTGGGGCCAAATATCTGCTCGGCACGCAAGAGGACACCGGCGCATGGCCGGGTCAAAACACCGCGTCCACACAGCCCTCGGAATTCGCGCCGACCATGTGGGCCGTCATCGGGCTGGCAGGATCTTACGCAGATATCGAGGCACCGACCGCCGACTCACTCAAGTCTCAGCTCGACAAGACCGGCCGGGCAGTTCTGTACATCAATTTCGACTTCAACAAATCCACCATCAGGCCCGACGCAAAGCCGATCATCGCCCAGGTGGTAAAACTCCTGACGGATGATCCGCGCTTGACGCTCGTCATCAACGGGCACACGGACAACGTAGGCCAGCATGACTACAACGTCAAACTGTCGCAGATGCGCGCGGCAGCCGTCGTCAGTGCTCTCGTCGCGGCGCATGTCGCGCCCGACCGCTTGAGCTCGGGCGGCTTCGGGCCTGATCAGCCCATCGCCGACAATGGCACCGAGAAGGGTCGAGCCAAAAATCGGCGAGTGGAGCTCGTCAAGACGTGAACGCCGCGGGCGTTCCATCATTACGCTCCCGAGTCGTCATCGGGTAGTTCGCGCTAATTCAGAAAGCGAAAGGACTGCAGCGCTTGGCGCAAACGGCGCCGAACGTTTGCCTCGTCCTGCGCAGTAAACTGAGTGCATCATCTGAGCCGAAAGTCCCGTCGAGGTGCTCAAAAGAAGAATCGCTGCGAGGGCCGTTTTCACGAGCCCGCTCTAGCCATCGCTCAGCTTGAATTCCCAGCCCCAGTCGGCGCCCTCATCCCTCATATTGGTGATCTGTTCCGTGATGCGAGACGCCAGTTGATCCTGTGGAATTTCCTCCCCTTCGTCGGTGAAGTACGAATTTCCCTTGCGAAGTATGGCGTAGCTTCCTTCGAGATCCGGCGCACTGACCGAGCAGAGCTTGAGGTTCGCTTCGCCCGAGGGCTTCGCGAAGGAAAAATTCTTTCCCGACGCATCGCAGAAAACATCCACCTGGGTCCCTTTCTGAACCCTCAGCATGAAACTCACCATCGTCGCGATATTGAAATTTATGATTTTTAGCGCTTGGTCATTGTTCATGGTTTATCACTCGCGTTATTAATTGAAGCCTCGGAACCGAGGACGTGGCACTGTGGCGGCACCCCGCGCTAGACGTACTGGTCACCCCGTCGATACCGTCAGTCTCGTCCCGACATGCGGCCGATGATAACGCGCGAATTTCGGCCGGGCTATAACGCGAGGAATGGGTGCGCGGCACCGTGGTCCTTCCAATTGTCGAATTAGACCTCTGTCGCGACCGGGGTGTACACTCGACAGGGGCCGTAGAACACGATGAAAATGCCGTTTGGGGGGGACCGCGATGCCCAAATATAACAACCTAGCCAGCGGGCTTGTGATGCTGTGCGTGGCGCTGACTGCGCGGGCACAAAGTCCGTTCGAAGCCGTCAAAGCGTTTTCTGCAACCGTTGTCATGAGTGGGATGTCCTCGAACGCGCACCAGGGACAGGGAACGAAGATCTATCGCTCCGGCGGCAAAATCAGGACGGATCTGGGGGGCGGTGCCGGCTATTCCATCGTCGATACCAGTGCGCGCATGATGTACATGGTCATGGGCAGCGGCATGTGCATGCAAATGACCGCCAAGGAGCAGCAGAATCCTTTCGCTCAGGCTCCGGATGTGACGACCGAGCGCTCCTCGGCGGGGACGGAAACCGTGGATGGCCATGTCTGTAAGGTGGAGAATCTGACCCTCACTCCGCACACCGGGCCGCGTGCCGGACAGGCCACTCACATGAAGGTTTGGGAGGCGCAGGACCTGCATGGATTTCCTATCAAGATGGAGATGCAGACCGAGCGTGGGCTCATTACCACGGAATACAAAGACATAAGCTTGACCGAGCCTGATGCCTCGCTATTCGTTCATCCCGACAATTGCCGACAAATGCCTGGCATGCCGGCCGGCAGCCCGCACTGACGACGCAGCGACCACCAGACCGCTGAAGCAACATCATCGGCGTCGTTCGTGTTCCTCAGTAAGACAGAGATCGATGCGCTGGATCTTCAGATCGCCCGTGTCCACGCGGCAACCGGGGTGCGAATGGTCGCCGCGGAAATCGGCAAGGCCGACACTTACGAGGAGCTGCCTTGGAAGGCCTTTTCGCTGGGTGTATCGCTCGCCGCGCTGGCGGTGTTCGGTACCGATGTCCTGAGCCCGCAGTGGGCGACCCTGCACCCGACAATACTGTCGGTGGCAATCGTGCTGGCGACCGGCGCGCTGGCCGCGTTGCTCGCAATATCCGTTCCCGCTTTCGGGCGGCTGTTTCTTCACGGTGCGAGATGCGAGCTGGAGGTCGGCCAGTATGCGCGGGCGTTGTTTCTGCGCCGCGAGCTTTTCAAGACCCCATATCGCGACGCGGTCCTTATTCTGGTCAGCCGGTTCGAGCGCCGTGTGCATATCCTGCCTGATACCGGCTTGAACGGCACGGTCGGGGAGGCCGAGTGGCAGGCGGTGATCGAGCGGATGAAGCCGGCGCTGCGACAGGCGCGGACCGCGGATGCGCTGCAGGCGGGTCTTGCGGCCGTAGAAGAGCTACTGGTGCGCACTGGCCACAAGGGAGGTACCGGCGCCGACAACGGGCCGCCCGAGCCACTGATTGAGGAAAAGGGCGCGTGAGCCAATTCAGGCGGCCGTGCCAATTGATACGGGCGTGCATCATCTTCCTGACCCTGACATTCCTGACTCCGGTGCGCGCAGCCGATGTGCCGTTCCTGACCGGACGGGTCGTCGACAATGCGGAAATCCTCCAGCCTGTGACCCGAAGCAGGCTCACCATAGCGCTCAGAGCGCACGAGCAACGCACAACTGACCAGATCGTCGTGCTCACCGTGCCCACCATAGGCGACATGAGCGTGGAGGAATACTCGACCAAGGTGTTCGAGACCTGGAAGCTTGGCATGAAGGGCAAGGACAATGGTGTACTCGTCGTGATTGTCCCTCAGGACCGCAAAATGCGGATCGAGGTCGGCTACGGACTCGAAGGCACGCTGACAGACGTCGCCTCAAACCGCATCATTCGCAATCTGATGACCCCGCAGTTCAAGGCGGGCAATTACGACAGGGGTGTGGAGGACGGCGTGAGGGCCGTCATCGCGCAACTCGAGGGCCAACCGGATGTCGCGCCGGACGCCGCAGCGACCAATGGCACGAAGCCGTCTTCAAATGGCCTTTCTCCGGCCATGCCCTGGCCGATGCGCATACTGCTCGGCGCATTCATCTTCGGCATTATCGGGCTTTTCACTTTCATGGGTGTCATGACACCGGGGTTCGGCGGCTGGTTCCTGTATGTCTTCCTGGTCCCGTTTTGGGCGATGTTTCCGGTTGTTATTCTCGGCATGAAGGTTTCCTTGGTGGTGTTCGCCATCTACCTCATCAGTTTCCCGATCGCGAAGCTCACGGTGTCGCGCACTGCCTGGTACGCCAAGGCTGCCGAGGATCTGAAGTCGAAAGGCAGGGCCAGCATCGGCGGCTTCACGGTGATGGGGGGCGGTTTTTCCGGTGGCGGCTCGTCAGGCGGCGGTGGCGGTTTTTCCGGCGGCGGCGGCAGTTCGGGTGGCGGCGGAAGCTCCGGAAGTTGGTAAGCACTTCACCGCGCCGCCGCGGGGTCGAACTCGGACATCGCAATATCAGTTCGAGTCTGAGCTAATGCAGATCAAGGCCAATCATTTTTCCCTCACGTGAGGCTCCTCCGTTCGAAAGTGCTGTGCCACATCTGTGACCAACTCGGATTTGGTATGTCAGGATTGTGCCTTGGTGTGCCTGGGAAGGGGTCGGTAAGACGCTGCGAGTAATTGATTAATAAACCCCTGGAACCGCCGAAAGCGGGCTGAAAATCCGCGTGTCGGGGGCTCAATTCCCTCCCTGCATGGAGCCCAGTTACAGTTACCTATGTGTCGGTGAGCTCACAGCCGAGCCTTACTAACCTCGCTGCGACACCAAGATCGGGCAGCAGGCCAGCAATTCTTGTCGCCTTATCCTGCCTCGACCTCAGTTCCGACGCGCAGCTTCTCAAGGTAACCCGCGTATGCGAAGGTCCGGTCGCGCTGCTTGCCAGTCGTTTCGGTGAGCACACCCAAGTTCTCCAGGAGGTGAACGGCCTTGCCGGCGGTTGGCTTCGTCGTCTTGAGTAATTTGACGACGGTCGGAATGGTGACGACAGGGTGGGTCGGCAACTGGTCCATGAGTCGTACGGCCATGACGGAGGCGCCCGGCGCGACCAATAGGCGCTGTCGATCCTCGGTGACGAGCGCGAATACCTCCCGCGCAGCAATGACGGCCTCGTCCGCGGTCGTCTCCACGCCTTCGAGGAAAAAGCCCATCCAGGCTTCCCAGTCGCCCGTTCTTCGCACTTCACCGAGGAGTCGGTAATATTCAGCCCGGTGACGCTTAAAGAAGAGACTTAGATAGAGGAGCGGCGCGGACAGCAGCTTCCAATGCTCGAGCAGCAGCGTAATGAGCAGCCGACCGATACGGCCATTGCCGTCGAGGTAAGGGTGGATGGTCTCAAACTGAACATGCGCCAACCCGATGCGCACGAGCGGCGGTAACCCACCTTCCGCGTGAAGATACTTCTCGAGGTCCGCCAGGAGCGCGGGGACCTCCTCGGATGGGGCTGGAACGAATACGGCGTTGCCCGAGCGTGTCCCGCCAATCCAGTTCTGACTGCGGCGGATCTCGCCTGGCTGCTTATTGGCGCCACGGACTCCGCGCATCAGACGACGATGAGCCTCATTCAGCAAACGAATCGAGATCGGCAGCCCGCGAGAGCCCTTGATCTGCGCTCTCGCATATTTAATCGCGTCGAGGTAGTTGCAGACCTCATGAACGTCCTCGACGGCAACTCTGGTTGCTTGCTCCGCTTCGTACTCGAGGAGGTCTATAAGTGTGGCCTGCGTACCTTCAATCTGCGAGGAGATGACGGCCTCTTTGCGCACAAAGGCGTAGATAAACCAGTCGAGCGAAGGCACCATCTCGCCGGCTACTTCGAGACGCGCAAGCGCATGCTCCGCGCGGGCGAGTGTCGCGGCAAGTTCTCCGGCCAAGCTCAGTGGTGGGTCACGAGGCGGAAGCGGGTGGGGGACAAATGTGGCGATGGCCTCGCCCGCAACGGTCCTCCTTATCGTTTTGCCAGTGGCGCGCATGCCAGATCCTCTAGGAAAGCATTCTTTACCAAAGATTCTGCGTTAGTAAAGGAACATTGTCTAGTGGGAAAGGCTAGTAAAGACCCTGTCGGACCTGGGGAACCCCGCGGCTCCGTAAGCGGCGCGCAGATACGGGACACCGAACAGAATGCTATAAATAGAGCTGAAAAATTACCCGAGTGTCGGGGTTCAGCGGCCGTCTTCCGCTAAACTAACTGTGGGTAACAGCGCGGGTAACTCGGTTTTCGGTCATTCAAGAATGCCGTAATTCATAGGCTTTTCCGCGTATTTTTCAATTCCCTCCCTGCCAATAAATCAAATGTCCATTCCGGGCCTGGCGTTGCGAGCGGCTGACTCCGACCAAAGACAGCACAGGAAAGCGCACAGGCGATGTTGATGGCGACCTTGAATTCATCGGGGGAGTCGCGGCTCATCATTCATCCTTGAATGCGGGCGATTCTATTCATGATGAGGCGATCCTAAATCCTCAGGCTCACCTCAACTCGCTTCCAAGGCAACGCGTTGACGTGGACAGCCGAAATTACGCCGCTTAATCGGGGCAGGGCGGGTAGCTTTCCGATAATGTCTCGCGGAACATACCCAATTCTGGACTGCCCAGCTAGAACTTCATAGCAACGCGAACCTTGGAAGGTCGCGGCAGAAATGGTTACGCGATCGCCGACGGCTGCGGTTGAACGGGGCGCTTGAAAGCGTACGCCAGCCACAAAAAACGAAACCACGAGCGGCCCGTCGCGACGCCGTGCTGGCAACGCTCTGCCGTATAGTATCGAACCCACGAAGGATCCCATCAGTTGCAGCAGTACACGCCTGTACATGATCTAGCCTCCGTAGCAACGCTGGCCGCGTTCGAGATAGTCGAGGGAGTGAAGACTCTCTATTTCTTCCATTGATTTAGAGATATTCGGATAGTTGGGCATCTCCGCGGCCCACAGGCGAGCCACCGGCGAAACACCGGCGGACTTTCTAATATTACTCAAATTCTCGATGAGCCTAGATTTCACCGTGGCATCAGTCAGCTGGCCAACATCAATATCTTTGGAGACATAGAGAACCCACACCAGCCGCCAAGTATTTGTGTCATCGCGCGAATATTGCTCGAGCCTGTCGCAAATTGTTTGCAGGAACGTCAGTTCTTTTTGTCAGCAGGGTGGCAAATTGCGCGGAAGGGGAAATACCCAGGTTATGGCTATCCGAATAAATCTTCGCAACCCGCATCCGGCGCAGCGCGCCCATTTGGAATCGTCCAAAGCCTTGATGCATATATTCATCCGGCTTTCCTAGAGTTGTCGCGATGGACGCCAGCAGGAATTCGGGGTCGGTGATACCCGGTTGTACGGTGGCGCCTCCGGAATACTCTGTAGGCTGAGTCTTGCCGTATTTTTGGTTGGCAACCGAGTTCAGGTAGTCCTCGGCGGATCCAAGCCAAACCTTCCTTTCGTTGATATCGAGCCCGATCCCCTGCACCTCCTGATGAATTCGGCTGAATTCCGCTTCAAGCGCTTGACGGGATGGACCAAAAATCTTGTAGTCGTCCACGAAGCGGATGAAGTTCGGCGACTTCTTGGCCACGATCTTGTCCACCTCGCTGAAATACGCATTGCCGAGGAAGAACAGCGAGTCGTTGAGGAACGGCAGTCCGCCGGTGACGCTGAATACCTCCAGCATCCGTCCGAGTAATTGCGATGTCGTGGCGTCCACGCCAATTGAATCGACAAAGGAACGGATTCGGGGGAGTGTGACGCGATTGAAGGCTTCCTTGAGATCAAGTTGAAGCACACATTCGTCTTTGGAACAGGAGGCCATCATCTGTGCGTTAAACTTCGCCCAGGCGGACACTTGATCCTCCAGCAGCGCAACCTGATTGGGCTCGCTGTTCAGTCGGCTGCTGAACACCCGCGTTGTGTCGACCACCTTCGCCTGTATCTTGTCTGCGATGACCGAGATGCAGGCTTGGCAAATGATCTGGTCGTTGATGCGGGGGACGATCCAGGTATTCGACTTTCCGTCTCGCTTTGGAACCTCGATTGTATAGGGGGCCGAGGGCTTGGCTGCGCCAAGATAGGATGCGGTGAGTCTATTGAGCGTCTCGCCTCGAGCAACATAATCGATAACAGGGGGTTCGAACCACTCGGGAAGCGCACCGCTGTAGGTGACGTTGTCGATCAGCAGGCGAGTCGCCAACTGATTCGGCAATGGTATGCGGGCCTCGTCACTCATGTTTGTCACCCTGTGTGTCGAACACGTTTCTCGGATTCCAGGTGACGATGAGCGGAAAGGCGACGGCCATGATCAGCAAAATGACCGCTTGTGCCTCCAGCAGCGCATTGGCGTTGCCGCCGACAACCAAGGGGGCAAACCACTTGTCAGCGCCCAATGCCAAACCAATGAAGGCGAAGAAAATGATGAGAAAATTCTTGAGCGTGTAGTTCACGCTAAAGCTGCAAACAATCAAACATACGACAAGGGCGACCAAGGTCAACCGGAGATCATGTCGATATACGACATAGTTGCCTTCCTCGTCGGTAACCGTTTGCCGCCAGGCTCCATTGAGCGATTCCATTGCATCCTGCAACTCCGCCGTGGGCCAGGATTGGTCGAGAGACAAGTACAATCGGTCAGGATAGTCGGCGATGGGAATCGCCGAGAGGAAGGCTTGGAAAAATTCTCCGAACGATAGTGAGTCCTTGGCATGCTCACCGATGCGAACGGTGAGCGGAGGCACCACGAGGTTAGCGATATTGGCTTCCTGCGAAACGATCATCATTCGAACAAGCGCCTTTCTCAGCTCGGTGGCATCCGGGTGCCCCGTTGGTAGCGCGACAAGGACGATTCGGTTGACTGGAAATTGTCTATGCTCCGTGGCCGACAGATCGAGGGAAAAGTCGCTGACATCCCAACTGGAGGGCGAGCTCAGCTTCGAGAATTGATCCGCCAGCGCGACCGCCTGGGTCTTCGAGATCGACTGGAGACGATCAATCATGGCTCCCTGCAGCGCGCCTTGTATGATGGTGTGGTCCTTCTGGTTCTCGACGTAGGCAGAAATGGCGAGTCCCGTGGTTCCGTTGCGAATGAAGTACAGGAATCGAGGGTCCGATATTTCGCCGATCGACGCGAATACGCGATGGCCGCGATAGTTGCCCAGCGGTGCGGAGCCGTTTCTCAAGATCTCGTTGATGTTCCCCGCCTTGGGCGGGGTGTACTTGCTGAAGAGAACGGGATACCGGTAAAAATCCAAAGCGAGAATCGCCACCGGCACCAGGAGCACCAAGAACAGCCTCGCCAGACTATTTTTACTTCGGAATGTTCCCCAGCGCTTCGCCCAGCTCATGTGCTCGACCTCCCTGTTGCACAACACCGAAAGCTAGCCGGATAATGTCAGTGAACGAGTCGGATTGATTTGACGTAGCGACTCGACGTGGCCGACGCACGCATTCTTGAGCGATCGATGGGCCGCGTCAAGCGGTGCGGTGGGCCACCTTGGCGTGTGAGCGCGTTCGTCAGACGACTAGTTGTGGCACGAACAGGGCAAGGACCGCGATGCAGCAAAGGGGGTCTCTTTTTGCCCTTTATATGCGACTGGCGCCCTGGAGGCTGGATGCCTCCCGGTCCATGAGGTGCGTGGCCAACGCCTTTAGTGCGACGAGATCGATTTCGCTCGGCTGATCACCTGGAGGCACCTCCTGCCCACCGCTGCAGACGAACTCGGTGATGCCGGCGCCGAGCGCGCGGTAGGACTCCAATTGCGACTCGCTGAACCATTGATCGGTCGTGCTCTCGTGAGGGAAAGTGCTGCTGCCCGCGGCGTGGCACGCCGATTTACGTATGGGAAAATGGGAAAGTCGTTGCCAAGGATCCGAACGCCGATAGCAAACTAGGACACTAAAACTAGTCGGAAATTTAGCCGTGTGTCCCGGGTTCAGTGGCCGTTTTCCGCAAAATCAACTGTGGGTAACCGCGCGGGTAAAACCAGTTATCGGTCATTCAAGAATGCTGTAATGGATAGGCTTTTCGCGTCATGTTCAATTCTCTCCCTGCATCAAGTTCCAGGGACCTGGTCGCTAAAGACCGATGGAAACCGCGCTGCCGGACCACAGGAAACGCGCCGGCGCCCGCTCCTCTATATGTGATATCCGTGGAAAAGGACATATCCTTTATAAGGGACAATTCTATCGTGTCCGCGACGCCGGACATGGGTGGGCGTCCTCGGTTCAGTAGCGCAGCGAGCGCGATCCTTCCTGCGCGAGAGCTGTTGCTGGTCGAACGAGAGGATCGTTCGATTATCTGCTCGATCCGGATCACCGCTACGGCGCGAGTAAGGCCCGCTTTCTTCGGCGCCTTCGGATTCGGCTGATCACTGCCAGGCCGTCGGAGGCATTTTCGTGGCGCGTAGATCTTGGCCCAACGTGCGCGCCCACTTCACCTAGCTATTCCTTGCGCTCCGCCAATCCGGCCCACTCCAAACCGAATCGGGCTAATCGATTTCAACGCCAGCGTCCCGGCTGTCCGCATCGATGATGCGCCAGCTGCTGACGATACAACGTCCCTTCGGGTCGAGATCGTCCATCTCGATGACGTAAGCACCGCTGCCCGCAGCGTCGGCGCGCCGCCGGATCGAACAGGGCATTTCCGCTTTGAAGGGCAGCGTCGAACGCTCGATCAGCCATTCGCGATCGCTCGCTGCCACCCGGCCGAGCGACACCTCGAAATCGATGAGATCCTGCTTCGCCTCGAGCGTTGCCGCCGCCTCGAGTGCCTCCGTCAGAGTGCGGCCGGGCGGTAGAGCAGAGTTACGCGCTCGGGCGAACATCATCCGGTCGGCGACGCGCACCAGGAAGCCGCTGCGGCCGTCCACCGTGCCTTGCAATTGCAAGCCCCAGCACGGGCCGGTCGATGCACCTTGGCGCTGCCATCGTTCGTAATAGGGCGACTCGGTGCCGAACTCCTCGAGAACCTCGCCGGTTTGCTGTAGCCGGGCGCGATCCTGCAATGGACCTGTCGGCTGCATGTCGATGGTTCGATGCCACCATGCCGCGGCGCCGTCGAGCTCCAGGGTTCCCGCGAAGGCATTCTGCAAGGCGAGCCAAGAGAGGTGGCCGTCGTCGAGATCTCGAAGGCAGCCGACGCCCACGAACGACCGTCGCTCGATCGGCTGGCGTATGTCCACGAAGAAATGCGGCCCCTGCAGCCAGAAAACCTCGGCCGATGTATCGATGACGCCATCGACGCGCCGATAGACGGTTCGCTTCCACAATCCGCGCACGTCATCGACACATTCCGACGAGCGATCTTCCTCACGAGGCACGCCGCGAATCCTCGGGCATCATGCTCAATCCGCCGCAAGACCGAGAGCGTGCGCGCGGCGGCGTTCACCGAGCAGCGTCAGGCCGGCGTAAACGAGGGCCGACACAGGCACTCCCACCAGCCAGCTGAGGTCGGTTCCCCCCAGGGCGAGCGCGATGGGGCCATCGTACAGCGGTGACTTCATGGTGAGTGCCGCCGCCGTCATTCCGGTGAGCAGGGCGATGCATCCTGGCTGGTTGAGTCCGTGCCACCCCCAGTACCGCCCAGCGGGGCCCGCCCTGCTGTGAATCGCATGAAAATTCAATTTTCCCCGGCGCAGATAGCCATCGCAGATCCAGACTCCGCCATAGGGTCCCACCCACACGATCAGCACCGCAGCAGCAGCTGCAGCGCTATGGCCAGCCATTTTCCGGCAGCGCCGGGGTCGGTCCAGTGGAGCAGTTTGAAAAGCGCCAGCAACGCGTCGACGCCAAAGATAGTATTGATCACCTTGAACGCCACCGAGGCCACCCAACGACAGCACCACATTCGGCAGGTCGCCCCGCATGCCGAAGGCCGCGCGCGTCAAGGTGCTCACCGGCAGTCCCGCGCGCACCGATGACGAAGGGGAAAAGGTGGACGCTGTTCGCCACCCAAAAGGCATCGACCTGGCGTGCGCTCGGGCTCGGGAATATGATCGAACTCCCGCACTTCGATGCTGAAGACTTCGTTGCTGTGGAGAATGATCTGTTCGTCGTCGCGCGTGCTCAACCCGGAACTCCCTGCGAAGTCGTGCCAATGGCGCAAGGGCCGGTCCGTTGTAGCAGCTGCAAGACGAGCCTGTAAACAATCATTGTCGCGAAAGCCGTCGTGGTGCGCCGAAACCGCGCCGCTCCGCCCGAAGTCGGTCACCTGGTGAGGCGCGATGTACCTGCGGGTCCTCGGTGGGGTGCACTGTGTCGCAATCAAATGACCCCCGCCGTTATCGATGCGATCCAAGGGGCCGTCTACAAGTTGCCCGAGCTTCTGCTGGACGCCTGGCCGCGCGATGATTTCGATCCACGCGCCTATCAGGTCCGGACCACCGCACCGACCTTGCATCTGGATGAAGGCCACATCATCGATCTCGGCAACCGGCATCTGACGGTCTTCCGGAGAATCGCCGCTCCGGGTATGGCATGTCGCATGCAGAATAGCCGTCGTGCTCGCCGGCTGCGGTTCGATCAGCTTGGCGAGCCGGGCTTCATCGGCTCATCGATACCGACGGCGCAGTGCAAGCACCGGGGTGCGGGCACGCGATTCGATCGCCACTGCAATGCAACGTTGCCCAACGGCATGGAGCAACGTGGACAGGGTGTCTGGCGCATGAGAACCACGAACGTTGCGACGGCCCCGAAAACCATCAGCACGGTCAAAGCGCCCAGGTACACATTTCCCCTCGAGTAAATGGCGCTCAACAATGCAAGGCCGGACACGGGAAGGAATTTGCGGTTGAACTGGCTCACCCGTTCTTTGAGGTACTCGCGAATCGTCATGGGTAGACAGTCTACCACCCGTGAACGCTGCCATTGCGTTCGTGGACACCGCCGCGGGAGCGCGTTTTATCCTGATTCACCCCTTTCGCGATGCCAATGGGCGTTGCGCTCGGCTTCTTGCGATGTTGAGGCTACAGCCGGGGTTACCGGCTCTGGATTTCGGAGGGATCCGAGGCGCCAAGAAACGAGAGTATATTGGCGCCGTCCGCGCTGGATTGAGCCGCGACTATAATCCGATGACCAAGATATTTCGCGAAGTGATAGCGCGCACTCTGAAGTCGGTGACTAAGGGCGCTTCCGTTTGAGACGGGTCTTGCTGCTTGCAACCACCTCCGCACCGCGTTCGAACGGCGCTCGAATTCCCTCGATCGCGGACGATGTGGCGACGGACCTGGTCACGGTCCGCTAGTGCAGCGAATTCGCGCACTACTTTGTGCGGACCCGGTGTCCGAGGACGTCTACCAGCAGCCACTCACCGATGGGCCGCTTTCCTCGCCCTTGATGAGCGCGGCGCGTAGGCCGGTCAGCTTGGCCTCCTGCTCATCAAGCCGCCTGAGAGCGGTTGCGTGAGTAGTCGATCCACTCGGTGATGTCCAGCATCGGGAGCGCGGCGGCTGCGGCAGCGGTGGGAATCGTGCCTGCGGGAAGCGCCGTTCCCGTCACCGTGGCGGGGCCAGAAAGCCAGGCTGCGCTTCGACGCGCGTGCTCCACGAGCGGAAGTGTGGGAAGAGATCCAAAGGCACTCCGACATCTTCAGCACACGTGGCATAGGCGAATATGGCCATATCGGCGACGGTGTAACGGTCACCGGTGATGAATGGCTGTCTGGCAAACTCACGATCCAGGATGCCAAGCGCGCGCTGTGCTGCCATGCGTTTGGCTTCGACCAATTCAGTTGAGCGTTGCGACACCTCTCCAGAATGCATCCAGTACCGCAGCGTTCCAATAGTAGACTCAACTTGCTCCTGTTCGAAGCTCATCCATTGCAGTCCCTTTGCGCGATCGAATGGATCGATCGGGAGATATGTTGAGCCTTCAGCAAGATAAACAAGAATCGCGTTCGATTCCGCGAGTGTCCGACCGTCGTCAAGCTGGATGGCGGGCACCTTGCCGGTGGGGTTGATATGCCGGTACTCGGCACGCTGATCCCCGTTCTCGAGAATGTTCACTGTCACCGTACGGTACGTTCGGCCAAGATGCTGGAGCAACAAGCGAACTTTCCAGCCATTCCGCGAAGGAGGGTAATTGAACAGAGTAAGCATCGTGGTCACGCCGTTTACTTCGTAAATGTTACCGGTGGCGAAGTCCCCGGACGTGAAGTCCGCGACTTGACAATGCTTAACCGCGTTACGTTAGCGCGAATCAGGTCTGAGCCGTTTTTGCCGTGCGCTTCTGCCGCCGTGGGGGATTGCCGTCGGCAAGATGTTTCTCTCCCCATTCGCGCAGGGCCTCGACGACGCCGCTCAGCGAACGGCCCTTCTCGGTGATGACGTACTCCTGATAAGCGCTGCCGTCGGATGCGGGCCTGAGCTCGAGGATGCCGTTGTCGACGAGCTTCCGCAGCCGTGCAGTAAGGATGTTCTTCGCCATTCCGAGGCTTTGCTGGAACTCGCTGAATCTTTTCAACCCGCCGAGCGCGTCCCGGAGGATGAGGAGAGTCCACCATTCGCCGACGAGGTCGAGGGTTCGCGCTACGGGACAATCCGCTGTTTTCATGCACTTGTGTCGCATCAGTGGCCTTTCCCGCCGGTCCGTTTAAAGTAGTTGCATTATGATACCAAATATGAAATCCTGTGTCTGGTTTCATTATTAAACCAGTTGGACGAATCCAAAGGACAAGGCCATGAGCAATCTGAACAACAAGGTGGCGGTGGTGACCGGGGCCTCCAAGGGCATCGGGGCCGCGATCGCCAGGCATTTGGCGGCGGCCGGCGCCACCGTCGTCGTCGGCTACGCCTCGAGCAAGGAGGGCGCCGAGAAAACGGTCGCGGACATCGTTGCGCGCGGCGGCAAGGCCGTTGCCGTCAAGGCAAGCGTGCCCGACGAAGCCGAGATCGCGGCGCTGTTCGATACCGTAAAGAAGAAATACGGCAAGATCGACATCCTGGTGAACAATGCCGGCGTGTACGAATTCTCGCCGCTCGAGGACTTCACGGTGGAGCATTACACCCGGCAGTTCAACACCAATGTGCTCGGTGTGCTGCTGACCACGAGAGCGGCCTTGCCGCTGTTCCCGCCGAGCGGCGGCAGCGTGGTCAACGTGAGTTCCGTGGTCAGCACCCTGGCACCGGCGATGAGCTCGGTTTATTCGGGCACCAAGGGAGCGATCGATTCCATCACCCGCTCCCTCGCCAAGGAGCTGGCGCCCCGCAACATCCGCGTCAATGCCGTGAACCCGGGACTGGTCAGGACCGAAGGAACGGCTGGCTTCGCCAACGGCGACTTCGAAAAGGGAGCCGTCGCTGCCACGCCGCTCGGGCGCATCGGCGAGCCGGACGACATCGCGCCGCCCGCGGTGTTCCTAGCCTCGGAGGATGCCCGCTGGATCACCGGCGAGACGTTGTACGTGTCGGGTGGCGCGGCCATCTGAGCAGCCGAAGCGAACCGCCCGCGACGTCGCGGGCGCAGTTCGCTTGCCTCGAGACCGACCGGCCCACCCAACTCGGTGGAAAGCCTGTCTCTTGAGGTAGTGAGTGGCGCCCCGGTGTCCCCAGGCACTCGCGTGGCGGTTCAGATGGAAGTGACCAGGCTAGGCTCTAGCCAGCGTGATCGCCTTCTCTGGGCAGGCCGACACGCAAAGACCGCAGGAGCGGCAGGCCTCGAGGTTCGGGGTGTAGGCGACTTGCATGCCATGAACCCGCAACTTGAATCGACTCAATAGTCCGAGTTTCCGGTAATCAATGTCCTCAATCCGTGCCATCGCGAAGACATTCTCGGGGCATACGCGCACACAATCGCCCTTGCCCTCACATCGGTTGAAGTCAACAGCCGGCTTGATCACGCCTGCCGCCTCGTTGCATTCGATCACTCGCGCGCTCATGAACTGCTCTCGGGTTCTTTGTTGGGTCGACAGTCCCCTCTTCTAAACCGGGCGCGCTCCTCGGGTGTAAGACTCTCCAGACGCTGCCATCGGCGGCCCGGGAGGCCCCCTCGACCTCGAAAGCCACCGAAGAGGATCCTGCTCAGGACCAAAAGGCACAGCGCTTGTCGATAGTTCACCGTTCGAATACCCGAAAACACGCCTGGGACGACGGCATTCCAAAGCAGCATCACGACATATCCGAGGACCGCAATGGCGGCCAGAATCAACAGGCCTCGCCCCACCAATCTCACTTTAAATCTCATGGATTTATTCCTCATGTTTCCAATTCGTCGTAAAACACCTGCAATCTTTGACGCAGGTGAAGCACCGCGTATCGCTTCCTACCGAGCAGGGTGTTGACCGGAACGCCGTCGCGGCGCGAAAGACCCTCGAAACTCACGCCCTCGATCTCATGAGCAACGAAGACATCACGCTGATTAGCGGGCAATTCCTCCAGGGCCTTTTGCAACGCCGCGAGGATTGCTGATCGAGCGAACTCGGCTTCCGGATCCCCTTCTAACGCGGGAAGTTCGATTCCCAAATACAATGCGCTGCTTTCCCCTTCATGATCCTGGTCGGCCTCGGTCAACGAGCTTGCCTTCTTTTTGCGAAACCGATCGATAATGCGGTTACGCGCCACGCGGAAAAGCCAACCGCTGATTTGCTCGATCGATTCCGGCAGCCGGTACGCTTGCACGAACTCAAAAAACACATCCTGCAAGATGTCTTCCGCGTCCGCGGCATTGCGAACGCGCGCCTTGATGAAGGCCGCCAGTTTCCCGGCTTCCCGCAAGAGAGTCCCGGAGATGTCACGGTCAGTGTCTGTCAAAACAAGCTCATTCGGCGGCTCCATGCTCAGTAAGACGTTTCAGAAGGCAGAATATTGTGCCGCCGCGAAAATCGCGGCGCGTTGCCCGTACTGCGCGAGAAGTGGTGTTGTTGCCGCTGTGCCATCTCGTGCAGCGAGCCAAGCGCCGCTATTGCCGACCCCTGGTGTTTTGGGCGCGGGCCGACAGCGGACGTTTCCTGCGGGTAGGCATGTTGATCGTGATTGAGGATAGCGCCATCGTACTGAGCCAAAACGCAGGCGTTGCCGGACGAATTGGTTTGCACGCCGCGGCGGCGGGTGGTGATGATCTGCTGGGAGTCTATAGTCGCTTGGTCTGATCCGTCTATCGACCGCGGCGACGCTTCCGCCGTCGGTCCGTCGGCCTAAAGATGGACGCTTTTTCTATACGGATGAGCCGGTGGCGAAGGCCTCGCAGCCGCGCTTGACGCGAGTCGCTAAGTGGGAATTACGAAGCAGCGTATAGTAATATTATGCATGCAGAGGTAGGTCGATTTCATGAGTGAATTCATGCGGTTGGACGCCCAGGCACCTGCCACGCTGGGAGCCGTGGTGGAAGCTGTGACGCGTCTCAGCACCTTGGGCGAAGCGAAGATTCTGGATCCAACCAAACAGATCCGGGAGCGAGGTTTCTCCCTGGGATGAAAACGAGCGACGAAAGAACCCGCGTATCACCAATACGACTCAGCCAGATCCTCGTGCCACTGTGATTGGAGAGAGCCACTTGATCACTGGAAAATGCTTATGCGGTGCCGTTTCCTACGAGGCGTCCGCGGCGCCCATGGTGACACGCGTATGCTGGTGTCGGCTGTGTCAATACCTGGGTGCAGGGAGCGGAACCGTAAACACCTGTTTCGCCCGAGAGTCCGTCATCATCACGGGAGCTCTCAGCGACTTTCCCAGTATCTCGGAGAGCGGGAACAAAATGCATCGTCGATTTTGCCCTGTATGCGGTACGCATTTATTTAGCGAAGCAGAATCACGCCCCCACTTGATATTCATTCGTTCAGGAACTTTGGACGATCCCGAGATTGCTCGCCCAACAGTTACGATCTGGACTGCCGAAGCGCCTACGTGGGCCTGTATCAATGATAGATTGCCGAGCTTCGCCGGCCAGGCGCCCCCAGCGGCTTAAGTGCTTGATGGCTCGCGCGAAGGCTCCGCTGCTATACCAGCGTACGTCAAGTGGGCTGCCGGTACGTCGGCAGCCATTTGCGCGATGACCATAGGCACCAGGCTCACACCGAGACCTGGAAGGCACGCTATGCGAGGCGGTCACGCCGCCCGCGAGCTTGGCAAGGAGTTCAGCAGCCTCCCTTCAGCCGCCAGCTCTCTGTGGCCTTCCCTC
This sequence comes from uncultured Gammaproteobacteria bacterium, assembly GCA_963730565.1. GTDB lineage: Bacteria > Pseudomonadota > Gammaproteobacteria > Steroidobacterales > Steroidobacteraceae > Bog-1198. Next base: position 48,736 of record CAVSSU010000025.1, on the reverse strand, counting down.
CGGGCACGAGATCTTGTCGCTCGGTGCGGGCCATGCCGGTGATCGCCAGCATGGCCCGCAAACGGACCGCCGATCTCCTCGACGTACCGATCAGTGTCCCAACACCGCACCGGTCGCCGGGTCGAGAATCAACCTTGACGCGTGATGATCATCCCGGAAATCGAAAAGGCCATTGAGTGTGCCCGCTTTCGCATCGGCGGAATCTGCGCCTATGCGCCCGAGATCCCAGTTGTCTTCGATGAAGCGCAGGATCGAGGATTGGTCGGTCGTCCGGTGATCAACGTAGTTCTCCTTTGCGAACTGTGAGATCACGACCAGCGGCAGACGGGGGCCATAGCCGCAGCGCCCTTGACTGGCAGCACTCGCGGACCCGCAATTGCCGGGCGCGACCAGCGCATCGTCGGACACGGCCGACTGATTGACCACGGGTCCCAGCACGTGATCGTACCAGCCGTCGGAGTCGTCGTAGGCGATGATGATGGCGGTGTTATCCCAGTACGCGCTGTTGGCGATCGCATTCACGACACTCACCACCCACTGTTGCTCATCGATCGGATCGGAATAGCCGGGATGAGCATCCTGGTAGGCGGCTGCTTTCAGATACGTCACCGACGGCAGCCGGCCTTCTCCGAGCGCCGTCCAGAATGCGCTCAAGTCATACTGGTGATTGGTCCCGTCGGAAGACGTACCGATGAGCGCGGGATCCGACGGCGCCACGTGGTGCGGGTTTTGCGTGCTCTTATAGTACTGAAACGGCTCGTGGTGCGGGATGTAGTCGCCCACGGTCTCGACCGCATCATCGCCGGCCAGGCCCGTGTGGTGCGAGGCGCAGATTGCCCGGCCCTTACTGTCATAGCCGGTGGCGGCGAAGCCGCCCTGGAACCAACCCCAGGTGATCCCCTTCGCGTTCAAGAGATCGCCGACGTTTTTTCCCGCAATGGTCACGAGAGTCGTGCTCTGCAAGCCGGGATTGGTATAGACGCAATCATCGTACCCCGGGCGCGGATCACCGATGGCGGCTCCACTGTTCGCGCCGTTGGCAATGATGCCGGACGCGCTGGCGGGCTGGCCATTGGGCCGGTAGGGCACCAGGGTCGCAGTGGCGGTCGTCCCCGCGATCAGATTGACGGCACCGACGGTCGACGGTCCGAACATCGTGCCATAGGAGTTGTCGCTCATGGCGAAGTGCTGCGCATAGTTCCACAGCGCCGTCACCGTGTTGCCGTCGAAGTAACCCATCACGACGCCCGCACCCTTGCCGTAATCATTGCACGGGGAGCCGGTCGAGGAGCCCGAGCCCGTCGATTCCGGAAATTTGTCCATGAGACCATGGTCCGCGGCTTGCTGCTCCGGGGTGTAGCTGTGGTTCTGGTCACAGGTCACCGACAAAACGCCTGGCTCCATCCGAAACGGCTGCGCCGAGTTCGGATTCTGGTCGAGCAGGCCGCCGCTCAGCAGATTGTTCACACGCGGGGTGTTCGCCGCCGCATGAAACGGCGTCTCTGCCTGGGGATTGGTCGCGTACGGGTACGTTCCGAAGTAGTGATCGAACGACCGATTTTCATTGAAGATCACGATGACATGCTTGATGGGCGTGGCCGTTTGGGCTTGGTCGGCTGCATTGGCCGCCAGTCCGCTGATCGGAGCGGCCAGCGCGCCACACATCAAAGCAATCGTCGCCCTGACACAAAATTTGTTGGAGACCATATTTTCTTCCTCTGTTCGAGTGAGTGGTTGCCTGCGGCGCGCACTGCGGCTGGCACAAGGCGCCAGGGAGTGGCGCCCGAATTCGCAATCCCTTTCAGGCAGCGAAAATCTACGATCGCGATGTTACTGTTGGATGACGACAAGGTGAACGCTCTGCAGCAGCAAGCCCGGCCCGGGCGCGCGCCGGACACAAGCGCTTTTACGGGCGACGTCCCTGTGGCCGGCGGCGCGGCTCGACGCGTATCACGCCCATCATCCCGCCGTCCTCATGCTCGAGGAGATGACAGTGATAGACGAAGGTGCCCACGATATTCGGATCGCGAAAATCCATCCGGAGCCGGACGCTCGGGTACTCTGTGCTCTTGCCATCCCAGTATCCCACATTGACGGTGTCGCGCAGGTAGGGCTCCTGCAATGGGATGCCGTTCCACTGCTCGAGGAGAAAATGGCTCTGATGAATGTGAAAGGCATGCAGCTCCGCGGTTCGGTTCTCCACGATCCAATCCTCGACGTCGCCCTGGCGCACCACGATATCGGGAATCCTGGAACTCGGATCGAAGAGCTTCGGCGCATGGCCTTCCAGCGTGATGAAAAAATCGGTTGGGCTCTTCGGATCGTTGGGGTCGCGCGGGTGCTCGGAAAAATACAATGTGCGCGTGCGCACCGGCTCGACGTCGCCCAGCCAGCGCATGTGTGATGCGGGCAGCGGTCGGGGCGCCGGCTCCAGATGAGCCGCTGCGGGCGGCGCGTTCGGATCCGCAATAATGCGCGCAAGCGGCCGCGTCGGGTCGTTCTCACCGGCGGGACCGGTATCCACGGTGCGTGTCACCAGGCTCGCCTTTGCGCCGGGCTGCGGCGACTTGACGACGATTTCGACTCGACCCGCCGGCGGAATGAGTGCGTGGCTCTGCCACAGCACGTGTCGGTCCGGGTCGCCGTCCTGATTGATCGGTACACCATCCAGAGCCACCACCCCCAACGCCTGCAGCTCATCGTTGACCAAGAGCTGCAGATCAAGATACGTGACCGACGACGCATTGAGGATGCGCCACAACTGCCGCTCGCCGGGACGCAGGCGGATCTGCGCCGGCTCGTAGGCCGGAAAAGGCACCGGCACGAAGTTGATCGACAGGTCCCTGGCCGGCTTGCCTCCCCCCGTGCCGGTGTTCAAGATGTCGCCTTCGGCATCCCGCATCACGACCGGCGGCGGCATGGAGTCGGTTTGCGCCGGCAGGGCGTCGGGGTGGACCAGCTCCTGATCGCGAATGACAAATACGCGCTCGGGCAAACCGGCGAGCGAGGGAATGGCGCGCTCCAAACCTTCGACGATCAGCGCGCCTGATGCGCCGCCCAGCACCTGGGCATTGGTGAATCCATGGACGTGCGGGTGATACCAGTACAATCCCGGGGGCGCGTCGCGTGGAATTCGGACCCGATATTCGAATGGCTTCCCACCCGGCCCGATCAGCGTATGCAACACATCGTCCTGGTGACAACGCGGTGGCACTGACATGCCATGAAAGTGCAAATTGGTCGCCGCGGGACTCATCACGCCGGCGCCGCAGCCGCCCATTCCTGCGTGTGTCGCCAGGGGCGGCACGGGCGTTGGCGACGCCAGCTCGTTCTTGAGCGAGAGAATGAGCAGGTCCCCGCGCTGCAGGCGTAAGGTGGGAGCCTCAGTTCCCAGGGGCGTGACGTAACAGTAACGTCGCTGTCCGTCGGCACCGACGCTGCTGCGATAGCGCAGGTCCACCTGCAGCACTCCCTGGACGCTACGCAAGGCCGGCGCATCGCTCACCGTGGCACCCATCTCGGGGCGGTCCGGGCAGGCTGGCGCCGCCTGGGCTTGAATGGCAGCAGGCAGCAGCGCGGCAGCCAGAACTACGAGCCACCCAATCCGGGGGACCAGTGACCTTCGTTCGGGCCTCATTGCGCACTTGACGCGAGCCGCGCCGCAAGCGATGGAGACCTCATAAGCTGCGGACACAACAAAGGATCATTCATCGATTGGGGCGCCTTGTCGCCGATAGGCTCGAATAACTCTTAAGGTATACGCTTTGAGTGTTGCGGCGGCTCGAGCGGAACACTCCAGTTTTTCGGCAAATGCTTTCCACACGGGTACGGACCGTACTGGGGCTAAGTCGAACTGCCCGGCCAAGAGCAGCCCATCGCGTGGTACATTTTGCCTGTCGCTTATCGGCAAAACGCATCTGTTGTTCATCGTGGGGTCTTGTAACATCGATTGAGTGCGACGCGATGGGAGGATGCACTCTTAGTACGTGTGGTTAGACGGAAGACCAGGAAGGGGGTAGGTATGCGGCGACCATCAACATCAGGAATCCTCGTTGGCATGGCGCTACTGATAGTGGCGATAAGTTCCATTGGCTATTGGCTTATGTACCGATTTCAGAACACCGCCATTGCGGCGCTGATAGTTATTGCCGTTGCCGCGATTACTTTTTCAAGCTTGCTGATGCTTGGTCATGGCGAGGGTCCCGAGGCTCCGATTAGCGAGGCTTCAATGCGCTCGGCACTGGCCGGAACAATCGTTATCGTCTATCTTGTCCTTCTCAGTATTGCGACTCAATCACTTCTGCCCGAGGCGCATTCAGCAATCAGCGACACGCTCATCACCAGCTTTACGAGCATAGTCGGGGTCGTCATCGCCTCCTACTTTGGAGCGTCAGCGTATATACAGGCACGGTCCGGATCAGCGGGCCGCGGCGACAAGCCTGAGCAGCGGGATCCCCACACCTGAGCCTAGCTGTAGCCACTTGATCCTGGCCCGCCACACGAGCTATTTGCTCTCCGCCGGCGCGTCAGCGGGGAAGGTTTTCATCAACTGGACCAGATTCTTACCTTGGTCGATGCCGATGGCCCAGGCGAGGATGGCGATGTAGTCGGCGAAAGAGCCGAAGGTAGGCTTCGCGAGGTAGAGCGCGGGAATGCTGGTCACGAGCGCAACCGCGGCGATGATCCCCATCAGAAACAGTTCGCTGCTGTCGAGTGCTTTGACGAGGGACAGTTCGGTATTCTCGACCACGGGCATGGAGAGGGCTGGCAGTTCGATCTGTTCGACGCCGGCGGAGGTGATGCGGCGGATAGTGATGCTCACCTTCAGCTGGCCGGCGAAGGGGGCGTATTGCGTGACGCGAGTGCCGGTGGTGGTGACGGTCCAATGGCGTGTCTGCGGTTCCTTGTGGCGGGATCTGCCCGGCTTGTGAACTTGCGCGAGATCGAAATGCCACTGATACTTCAGGATGTTGGTGACGAGATAACTCTCGCCGATGACGGGGTCGTCGAAGTGCAGCAGGAACTTCGTCGGGCTCAAGGTCTCCGGTGAATCGGAGTCATCCATGCGGACGATGCGTACTGCCTTGTTGGCGGCGGCCTGGGTCAGGCGCTTCCAGGCGAGATCATCGGCAAGTTTGAACGTCTCGGCAAGGCTCTTGGTGTCGGTGTACCGCTGAATCAGTGCGGAGATGTCGTCGCCGAACTCGCGCCGCGAATACAGCAGGTTCACCATCCAGAACGCCTGATCCACCGAGCGGTCCTGCGTCGCCGGGAAATTCTCGAGCTTGCCGAGCCAGTCATCGACGACCGTCTGGGTACCGAATTCGCTGCGCACTTCCTCGGTCCGCTTCGCGAGCAGCATCGCCTTGGTCTTGAGGGTGGTCCAGTACCAGGCATCCGGGTCGGCCAGCCGGGAGTTGAGGGCGGCCAGGTCTTCGACGATGCCGTCGGTGGTTTTCTGGTCGAGGGGCTGCGGGCCGATGCGGCGCATGATGTCGGCGATCGCCTGGTCGTAGTGGAACTTGACCGAGTCGAGGCACGGGCACGCATCCAGATCTCGCTTCAACAGGCTGTAGCGCCGGATGATGGTGACGACGCGGTCGGCACGGGTCAGATAGTCGTAGACGCTGGGCGGCGGAGGCAGCATCCGCTCTTTTTCGACCAGCCGGGTGGATTGATCGAGGACCGCGCGCAGGAAGACAACGCTGGGGAGGCTCGCATGAGCGTCGAAGCGCTCAACCTCCAGTTGGGCGATGCGCGTCCGGATTCGGATGCGCTCACGCCAATTCACGATGCCTTTGCTGATAACGAAGGAGAGGGCGAGCGCCAGGAACACCGCGAGCACCGCCCAGAACCAGTGATGGCGCACGGTGAGGGAAACGTCGACCTTGGGTCCCGGAACGGCGGCGTTCGCGGCGGACAGCCGCAGCGAGAACGCATACTGGCCGGCGGAGAGCGAGCGGAATTGCATGCCGATGCCGAGCTGGCGATCGCGCGGAATGACGATGGGCGGTGCCTGCGCGCGTTCGATGGGCTTCGCGGCGTCGCGCGGCGCCGCATTGCTCGGGGAGGTTTCCATGAAGCGAGGATTCGGCGTGCCGTCGACGAGGAACGTGACGAACTGCGCGGGATCGAAGGTACCCGACGGCGCCGCGGACGCTCCTTCGAGCATTGCCGAAACCGCGTCGACACGGCGCCGGTCTTTCTCGTAGAGAATAAAGGACGCATGCGCGTCGTCCGGATCGCCAAACCACATGCGAAGCATCACGGCGCGGGACACCGACGGCCGGTCGGAGCGCAGTTCTCCGCGGGGATACTTCGGCATGACCAGATCGATCTCACAGGCCGTCACTTTGTGGTCGCCGACGGTGATCCAGAGTGTGCCGGTGTAGCTCGTTCCGGGGGTGAGATCATTGGAGAGGAGGGGCGGCGTAAGACGTGGCCCCGCAATCGGGTAACTCGACAACTCGGGTTGCAGCGGCTCGCCCGGCGCGGTGCCACTGAACCCAATGTCGCCAACCTCCTGGTCCTTGGAGATGAACGTCGACACCTTCATGCTCACCGTCTTGTCGTCGATCGGCGCGGCCGTGCCGAGATCGATGTCGGTCGAGCCGTCGGCGCGTACGTATTGAGGCTGCGTGGGGCAGAGGAAGGCGCCCGAGTCACGCGCTGCCGGAGCCGCATTCGAGACCAGCGTGCTCTCCGCGCGTGATATCGAGAGGCCGACGAACAGCGCCCAAGGAAGGACGAGAGCGCTGCCGATTCGACGCACCTTGAAGCTAATTCCCATTGGGAGGCGCCCGGTCCTTCAGTTGCGGGCAGCCCGTCATGGCAGATCGCGCGTCGGGCGTGGGAGGGTTTGCGCCGATGTCGAGCAAGAGCCGCTGAAAGCACGGGTTGTTCGCGAGTTGCACGTCGGCGAACTTCTCGATGACGTGCAGGTCGCCCGCGGATATGGAGTAGCTGGTGGGCACCTTGTTGACGGCATCGCGCAGCGCCTTCTCGTCGGCGTTGGCTGTTCTCAATTGGTCGATGTCCACCTGCACGTTGTAGATCTGCATGCCTTTGTCTCTGCCGGTTTGCAACTGCGCCAGCAGCACGTTCATTTGTTCCTGGACGCTGGCGGTGGTGGCATCGATGGGCTGCGACGTCACGGAGCCGATCATTCCGAGGAGTCCCGGCCGGGAACGCTTGGTCGATAGGGGGCTGGGGGGATCCGTGCGGGCATTGACCATGATGACGGCGAGTTTGCCAATGTCGCCGCTGTTGATGGCGGCGAGCAGTGGTTCCGTTGTACCGGGTTGGCGCGGATCGGGAAGGATGGACGGCCCGTGGATGGAATTCAGCGCATCCAGCAGTCCGTGGATGCCGAGATTGTCCTGCAGGCCACCGTCGAGCAGGTACACATAGTCGATGTTCCGCAATACCAGGTCCCGATCGGCGGCCACGGCGCCCCCGTGTCGCAGGTCGAAGGCGTATTGCGCGCTCTTGAATTCCGGCAGATTGAGGAAGCGCGAATAGCGGTTGGTGACCACGCGACTCCTCACCCAGGAAGGTAGCGGCCGGGACGCACAGGGCGGGGTGAACGAGAAGTCCCGCAATGCCACCGGTGACAACAAGATAGGAAAGGCGCCAGAGGCGGCGACCCCCGTCGACAGCGGCTGCCTATCGAAATCGGAACAAATGTCATCGAACCTCGCCGGAGAAAACGCAAAAATCTCGCCCGATCCCATGTCGGTGGCATTCAGCACCACGTAGGGTTTGCCGGGCTGGTTCATGTCGGCAAACGTCGCGTGCGCGAACAACCGCCGGTCGAGTAGTTCTTCGAGCAACGTGATGCGCGCATTGCCGCGAAACTTCAGCCGAAACCAGTTGTAGGGGTTGGCGGCCCGCCATAGCAGCGCCGACATGTTGTCGGGCCGGAAGAACGCGTCTTCCAGAGAGTCCAGCTTGTCGGCCCCGTACAGCCCGAAATACGCGGCCGTGATGCTACCACCGGATACGGAGGAAACCGCGACGACATCTTCGATCAGCCGCCGCCGGCCGCTCGGTCCGCTGGAGTCCGGGTAGCTGGTGGCTTTGAGCTGCTCCAAGACCGCCCAGCCCAGGGCGGCCGCTCGCGAGCCGCCGCCCGAGATCGCGATCAGGATGGCGGGATGACCGTCACTTGTCGCAGGTTGCACCCGGCGTTCCTGATTGACGCCCGCGCCAGCCAATGGGCTGTTCTCGAAGCGGGTCGTGCAGCCGATTAGCACTACCACGACGAGCAGAATGGCGGGCCGCCGCGACGTGAGGAGGGCCTGAGCGGTGGGAACGCCGGCCACTACGGCTGAAACACCAACACGGCCGGGCGTACCACGGAGGTGCCGGCGAGCGCAACGTCCTGCTGCGCCGGTGTGTAGCCGGCGCCGTCGAGGGTGATGGTGTACTCGTCGGCGGGCAGCATCAGGATGTGGTTGGTCACGCCGACTTTCTCTCCGTCCGCGAGGACGCTGCGCTGATCGGCGGCCTTCACAAGCAAGTACTCTATCGACACGGTATCTCTCCTTCCGTTGACCGAAGACGGGCTGCCTTTCTTGGCTCGACGTGTCGGACCCGGTTGCTCCTTCGGCGTCATGCTCGGTCCTCCCGCGACTCGGCATTGAACGAGCTGGGTGGCACAGAGCAGCTCGGCGACTTTGCGCCGACCGGACCGCTACGCTGCATGCACCCCGAATAAGGTTTTGGTATTGCCTAGCGCCTCAACATAGGCGCGAGCCCATCCGGCGTCAATAAGTGCAGTGCCGTAAGGACGAACGTCATGTTGTCGTTGCGCCGCCGCAATATGACTCAGGCTTGCTGCTCGCGCCAATGTTCGGGGCGATGATTGCCTTCGCCACGAGCTATTGCGGAAGGGCGCGTATCGGAGCGGTGGCCGACTAGCGCAACCCTCCTTAGCAAGAACCCCCCTTTCTTGGGTGATCTCTGGTCGCTCGAGTAGAGCGCCGCGCGTAGCGTCCGCCGTGTTCGCCGGGGCGTGTTGGCTCCCGACGTGTCTTTAGTTCTTAACTTGCTGAACTTTGAATTCGCAGTAAACTCTCCCGTGGGGCCCAGGACGGGTAACCAGAGGATAGACGGCAGCGACGGGTTCTCCTCACAAATAGCTAGGGATGGCACGCTTGAATTATTCCGTATCCAGGGTCCTCGGCGCAGCAGCCTCGACGGGTTGTATCGATTGCCGCGACATCAGTAACGGCACCCATCTCTCGGTCACGCCTACGCCTCGCTGGCCGAGTGTAGCGCGTCGATGGGCCACCGGGCTCTTATCGTACGTATTGATCACGGGGCTCAGCGGCTGTGCCAATTTGTACGTGCATAGTGCGACGGTCCAGCAATCTATGACTCAGGCGCGCGCCGGCCTGGACAACGCCAAAGTGATGGACGTTTTCACGCGCCAATCGCAGTATCTCGATACGTTGCAACAGCGGGAGGTGGCCGCGGTCATCGCCCGTGATGAGGCACAACGCGACGCGCAGCTCGCTCTGTTTCTGGTGGGCGACGAAGGCATGGACGGGGCCACACTCCTTGCACAAGACATCGAGACGCGGCTCAGCTTCTTTTATGGTGCATTACCCGCCGGTGACACCTCCGTCGATCCGGATCCCGGGCATCCGCTCTGGCGTCGTATGGATATCATCGGTCTCGACGTGCGGTTGGCCGCGCAGCTGCAGGACGGCTATCAGCGTGCAGTACGTGACTACCAAGCCGCCAAAGGAAAGCGGCCAACCGACTGCGTAACGGTGCTGCTGAAGCCGCCGGTGGGGAACGATGATCAGCCTGCGCAGAATGACTATACAGAACTAGCCACGCGCTGCACGCAGCTCGCGCAGGAGCGAGCGCTGGCGCAAGCGCAGGCGCTCAAACCGGCCAGGGGTGCAACAGCGACGGCGACGACGGGGCAGGCCGCTGGAAATGCCAGGTTGTACACGCCCTATGCCGTCGCGTTCAATTACCAAGAGGCGCTGCAAGCGGTCGCCGCGATTCAGGACAAGATCGCGGCGGAGCGCAGCGCCGCCGACGCTCTCAACAAATCACTGACCGCGAGCGAGAAGGCGCTGGAAACGTCGCTCACCGCGAAGAATGGCGACAGCGGCCAGCTCAGTACGTTCCGCGGCGAGATTCACACGGCATTGAGCCAGGGCGAGACCTACCTCAACAATCCGTACGCGAAAAAAATTGTCTCCGCTAAGCTCGGCGAGTGCATCGAGGCGATCGTCGATGCGACGGCGACGCCGACGAGTACCGCCGCCTCGGGGACTGCATCGACAGGGAAGACGGCCGGGAGCACGACCAAAGCGAGTACGCCCGCCGCCAGCGCCGCCGCGGCGAGCGGCAGCTGCGGGAGCGGAGCGGGCGAGGCCTCGCTGCAAGCGGCATGGGCGCTATTTCAGGCGGCGGCGAACGTGGGCGATGCGTTCAGCGACCCGCCGCGCATTCCGCATCCGAACGTGCTCGCCGTGGCACGCGCGCAAACGAGCTACAGCCAGGACGTGGCGAACGAGGAAATCGCAGATCTCAATGCGCAGGCGAATGCGGCGAGCGCTCAGCTTGAGGCGATCACCACCGCGCTCTACATGCTGTCGCGCGCTAAGACCGGGCTGCATGCGGCGAACGTGAAGCTCGCGGCCGGGGAGGGTCTCACCGACTTTTTCGCGAACCCGAAGACCTCGCACGAGGCGTACCGTCACGCGACCGCGGCGCTGTTCTATTACACGAGCGCCTGGAATCGCGGGCAGATCCTGGCTGACGAGATCCTGGTGGAAAGCGATATCGCCGAACGGCGCGCGGTCGTGCAACAAAGCGCCCGGGCCACACAGGCGTGGGTCGAGACGATTGGGCCGGGTCTCGACACGCTGGTGCAGTATGGCACCGGGGGTATTGACCCGAAGACGGTGGCGCAGCTAATTGGAAGCATCGGTCTCGTCGGCACCGCGGTCGGAGTGAACCGGTGAAATACTTGCTCGGCGCCGTGATACTCGGGTTCGCCGCGGGCTGCCAGACCCCGTCCGGGGTCATCGACACCGCCAGTGTAGTATCGAAGTTGACGGTGCAGTTGAATGGCACGGTGGCGGACTACGTCGCGGCGAGCAACGCGCAGCGCACTCTCGATGAGCAGCGGCTGGTGCTCGAGCAGCAGCAAGCCGCCCGTCAAGCGGCGGCTAATGCCAATCAGTTCGAGATCCTGACCCTCGCGGGCGATGACCGGGCGCGCGCCCTGTTAAGCGCGCTGCGCGCACCGATCGAACCTGCCCCGGTCAACTCGCAGTCTGCCGCGACACAGGCGGGTACCTCCGCACTCGCGCAACAGCTCGGCAAGAACAGCTTCGATACGGCACCGCTCACGCAGGTGGCAACCACCGTGGGGGCGCTCGCGAAGCCGCTGGATACGCACGATCAGTTATCGGCCCTGGTGTCGTTTTCGCAGCAGGTATATGGCGACATGAAGACGATGAATGCCAGCACCGCGAGCGCGGCAGCGAAACCGGCGGCGCCGGCCAAGGCAGCGCCCACGCCGGCGAAGTGAGTGGTGACAGTGAGTGGTGACTAAGAAGCGCAAGTCGAAGAGAGCCGATGGGCGGGCACCACGACCGCCGCGCGTCGGGCGTTCTGGGTGCCAAGGGAGGCAAGCAAATGGATAGAGGCGTGCAAGCGGCACTGGAGAATAAATACGACGCAATCGTCGATCTGGAGCTCGCGCTGCGCGCGAAACTCACGGGCACATCGGCCGATGATCCGATCAACTCGACATTGCAATTGCTCGAGAACGAAGCCAACGCGCTGAACGCCGTGCTCGACGACGGCGCGGATCCTTCGATCAGCGCGGTGAGCCCGGCGGATGCGACGGCACTGCAGAACGCGATCCTCCAAGCCGAGAACGCCATCAAGCAAACGGGGAGCGTCCAGAGCCTGCTCAATTCGGCGGCGGTGCTTGTGGGGACCGTGCGGCAAAGCAAGGCGGCGTAGGCCGCAAGATCACACCTTCGAGGCGCGTCGGTTTTTCACGCTGTCGAGCGAGGATCGGCATTGCGCCGCCGGCTTCGCTCTCGGTCGCGGCTGGCTGCGGCGCTTCAGCTGGGGTTCGTGCGCATGGTGGCCCCATTTCCCCCACGCGTCGCAGCGCAATATCGCTCGGCGTACCGGCAAGATCCGCGTGCATCCACGCGAACAACTAAAGTCCCTCTGGACGAACCTGTACGCGACTGTAAGAATCGAAGAGGTCGGAAAACCTCTCTAATGCCAAGTGGAGCTCTCTATTCAATTTTCTATATAAGGACACGGAATGTCGCCAGTCACTAGAGCCTTTCTATTTCAAGGATTGAAAGACGATTACACCGCTAAGAAGGTTCTGTCGCCCATTGCGCGCCGACTCATAACCGGACAAGCGTCGGCGACCATCGACCGACTATTTACGTCCAGACACGTCTACGATTTGAGACTGATCGCGGCGGTTGCCACAATCGTTGTCGTGTGGATCATTGCGATAGCATTGGTTGCAGCGCCCTTTGTCGGCTACTTGGATTTGAAGGCAATGCCCTCAAACGTGAGTGAACTCCACCCCGTTGCGTATGCCGCAATCGCCGGATTTACTGCCTTTCTCAAGGTGTCCGGTCCGACTATCGTCGTTTTCGGCGCGATTCTGACTTGGGCCTACCAATCGGGCAATGCGCGACTCGGCATTGTCGACCTATTTGCGTGCGAGATCGACACCATCTGTCGGGTCGTAACTGTGACTGACATGGTTCAGAATCAGATCAAACAGTACCTCCACGATCGGATGGACGAGAGCTCTTCCACGCGGACTGCGGTGTCTGCTAGTCGCGCGTTCGACTCTCAGGAAAGCTATTTCCCAATTCTGGATAGCAGCGTCAACGAGCTGCAGAAGCTCGAGGTCAGAGTCGTATCCCACATTACGGCGTTCTATACCTTTATTAAGGCCGTTCGTGACTCGCTCCGACAGGTTGCAGTAGCGCAACCGCTACAGGCACCTACACAGTCGATGCACGAACCTCACTTTCTCCTGACCGATGTCCTGAGCCGACGGCAGGATGCCTCGCGCAACGTTCTGTATACCCTGTATCTAGGCCTAGAAAGCGGCAGAAAGGCGATCGCCGATCTGGTCGAATTCGAGCCCGACCGCACAGAGCGAACCATTACGATATTGATCAGCGAGCTCACAGCCTACCACTTCCTGCGAGAGCAATTCACAACCCCCGGCGAGATGCGTCATGACCGCCTTGCGCTGCGCCAACTCGACTATCAGACGATGGTTCCGGCATTGCGTACAAAGGTGCAAGACCACAAGACCGAGTTTGTGCCGCTCAAGCCGACGGGATCCTCGGATGATCAGGCGGACGAGGCGCGGCAATGGTGCGCTGCTTATCAGCTGTTGCATGAGCTCGATTCCCGCTATGCAAGTATTAGCAAGTTAGCCTTTGATTGCGCGGTCTCCGAGGAAATGTTCCGCATATCGCCTTCTCTTGAACACACACACGTTACCGGCTGATCGTAATATGCAGGGCGCCCGCAATCATCGCCGTGACATACCAGGTAACACCCGAAGAACAACACATCACAGTTATGTACCGCAGCCTATGAACGCAGTCGAACATCTAGCGTATCGCCCCGGGAATGGGAAGATACTGTGATTTGGGACGTATTGTTGATCGGTTCGCCAAAAGTGATTCGGCGAGCGACGAATCGCCAAGCTTGGTACGTTAGCGTCCAAATCGATCCAGCATCCGGAGTGCCGCATACTCTAACCCGGCGAACTCGCTTCCTAACGCGCACAAGGAATCCGCGTGATGAGCCGTAACGTTCTGACGACAGGGTACTGGTTCTATCAGCTGCAGGGCGCCGACGAGCTCAGCGCCCTGTCGCGATCCGATGGTCCGGTCGAGCAGGCCATGCTGAGCAGCAGCTCCGAGCTAAGCGATCAGGACGTCGTGTTCCTCTGGCTCGGCGGCAAAGAGCCAGGTCTTCGCGGATGGGGAACCGTGCTCGCGGTACAGGCTGGTTCATCGAGTGCTGATGCCGCGGCCGTGCCTTCACTTACGTCCATATCCGCAGGTGCACCCGCGCGGGCGGGGACAGCGCCCCAAATTGTCGCCACGCCGCTTTCGCCACCATTGTCCTTCAGCGTGAGTTTGGCACTGCCGACGACGATCCCGCGCGCCGAGCTCGCCTCCTATTCGGGACTCTCCGATGCGCCCCTCATCCGGCAGGTTCAGACTGGAACCTACTTCCGCCTGTCCGCCGAACAAGCGTACGGCCTGCGCGATTTTCTGCTCAGCCGAAAATTTCCGGCTCCCGAAATTGCCATCGATCAGGTTCTTGAGCCCATCGCACGACGCCTGGAGCGCGAGCTAGCCGATCTGCCCAAGATGCTTCCTGAAGCAGGTGTCGAGCCGAATCTGGCGCAGAAGTTGGCTGAGCTCGGTTCTTCCACGACCGAGAGCCTTCGCGCGGGCGGCGCGTTGGGTGCCTACGAAAAGACCAAGGCCGTGGTCGACCTGCTCGCGGCGGCCGTAGCACCAGCGACACGCCGCAGGACTAGTGCGTTTGCGCCGCTCGATGCGGCTCGCGCGCGGCTGACCAACGACTTGGCTCAACTCGCCCGATTCGCAGGGATGGCGGCGGAAGTTCAAGTTCCAGCCCAGACACTCCCTGCCGCGCGCGAGCCAGAGGCCACCCCCTCTCCGACGGGAGCCCCGTCCGTCGCCCATCCAGTCGAAGGCGCGCGACCGCCGGGTCCCACCGGACAGCCCCCGGCACTGACTGCGGCAAGTGAAGCCGCGCCGATGCCCTCAGCCACGGTCATAGCACCGCCTGCCCCCACGCCCGTTCCGCCGTCAGGTCCTTCTGCTCCGTCGACCCCGGTGCCCGAACCCAATGACCCGCTGTTCAAGCACTGGGAGCAAGCAGACCTCATCGGCATCGGCCCGGCGGTCAACAACCTAGCGCGCTACATCGCGCACGAAGGCCTGGTACCCCCCGTCGCCGTTGGGGTATTCGGTGACTGGGGTTCAGGCAAAACTTTCTTCATTCGAGCGCTCCAAAGTCAGATCGCGCTGTTGGCGGATCAGTCACGCGCTGCGCTGCGCGTCAATCGGGCCACTGTTTTCTGCAGTCACACCGTCCAGATCGAGTTCAACGCCTGGCATTTCGTCGAATCGAACCTGTGGGCGAGTCTCGCCGCTCACATCTTTGACCGCCTCTACGCGGAACTCGACAGACGCAGCAAGGCAGAGGGAACCGGCCTCAACATCGACGGCCTTTACCAGCAATTCTCGGTCTACAAACAGGCAGTCGCCGACAAGGAGCGGCTCGACAAGCTCATCGAGGCGCTCGCAAAGCAGCGTGACGCCGCCAGTAAGAAGAAACTGGACGCCGAACAGGCGATATCGACGCGGCTCTCGGCTCTTGCAGCCGTTCTACGCGGCAATCTGTCCACCATCGTTACAGACCAACTGTCCACGCAAGATCGCTCGCGCCTAGACGATTTGCTGCACGTGAGTAATCTTGAACAGCTTCGTGCGGCGCAAGAGGAGGTAGCCGCCGTCGTTAAACAAGGGCAGACATGGGCAGGTCGGCTCCGTGTGCAACTCAGCTGGTGGGGAGGTTGGCAGTCCTGGATTTTCGTAGTTCTGATAGGCGGCGCCGTACTCGGTCTGCCGGTACTCCTACGTTGGCTACTCGGCACCCAGGCCGACATTCTGGAGCGCATAGCCACGTTCGTTGGCGCTTACGCAGTCGTCACTACCGGTGCGCTCGGGTGGCTAGCTCGCGCCGGACGCCAGATTATCGCGGGTGCGCAGAAGATCGAAGGGGTCTTGGCAGAAGTGCGCTCGAAGGTCGAGAGTACCTCAGACGCTGAGCTGCAAACGGCGCAGAGTGAGCTAGCCGCAGCGCAGAGCGCCTTGACACTCGTCGACCGGCAAATATCGGATCAGCAGGATCGTCTTGCCCGGTTGGCAGATGAGCTGGATCCCAACCAACTCGGAAGCCGATTGCAGTCCTTCCTCGCCGAACGGGTCAAGAACGACGCCTACCAACGACATTTGGGCTTGATCTCCCTGGTTCGTAAAGACTTCTCATCACTCTACGATCTTATGCAGAAATATTGGCAGGATCGTAAGCAGCCCGTGCCCGTCATCCTGGCGGAGGTGCGTGACGCGCTCGGCAAGGTAACGAGCGAGCAAGTGCCGTTCATCGAGCGCATCGTCCTTTACATCGACGACCTCGACCGATGCCCGGAAGACAAAGTCGTCGAAGTCCTGCAGGCGGTCCAGCTCATGCTCGGTCTGCCTCTGTTTGTCGTCGTTGTCGCCGTTGACGTGCGCTGGGTAGGACAGTCCATCCGCAAGCACTACGGCAGGCTGGTCGGCTGGGACGAAGAGACCGGCGGCGCGACCAACGGGCCCTCGTCGGCCTCCGCGGAAGATTACCTCGAGAAGATCTTCCAGATTCCCTATCGCATCCACCCAATGGAGCCAGAAATCCGCAAACTGCTGCTCAGCGGCCTCTTGCGCCAACCATACCTCTCCGGCGGAAGCGCAGGCGCTCCAGCGCAAACCTCGACCGTCTTTCAGCAGGAACTCGTTCCCAAGGAGCTGTCCCTCTATCCTCAGGAGTTGCAATCGATCCAAGACCTGTATCAATCCGTCGGCTCATCGCCGCGCAGAGTGCGGCGCTTTCTCGACGTATATAGGTTGATGCGCGCTGGAATGGAGGAGGGCGACGTGCAGGATCTGATCGTGAAGCAGCACTACGCTGTAATCCTGGCGCTGTTCGCCTTGTTGAGTGGCGCCCCTGTGACTGCCCCACGCATCATCGAGCTTCTGCGCAAAGAGACGCTGCGGATAAGCAGCGACCCCGCGAGCATTACCTTTGCGACGCAGTCGATGGTTGATTGGTCCGCTAGTGCGCTCGTTCCAGACACTGTGGCTGCGGACGAATCCGAGGTTCTGCGTTATGCCATGACATACCTCGACGGAATAAACTTTACCCGCCCTGACCTGGTCAGCATCCTGCGCCGATGGATCCCGGAAATCGCTCGCTATTCCTTCCGTGAAGTGCGCATGCAGCGCATCTAGCGGTTCTGTTGCATTTGGGGAATTTGGCGCTGAAAAGACGCGCGCGGGCACAGCAGGAATATCATCGCGCCGCCCGCCGATTCGCGGGCACCCCTCTGCGGTGCCTCGTCACGGGCTTCCTTGTGTCGGCTGCCTCAAACAGGTGCCGAAACCCCTGTGCCAACTGTTCGACGGCCTTCCCCAAGGCGCCGAGTTGCCCAACCCGGACTATCGCGACGGATCGGTGCAGGTCAAACGATGGGGGACTCAATACTTTCACGGGATCGATAGAATGATTCCTCGCGATAAAGCGAGCGGGTAGCAGCCCGACACCGTAACCGGACTGAACGAACGCCAGCTGCATATGCATGTTGTGGATTTCAGCCGCAATCATCGGGGCGAAGCCGGCACGCTCCATTCGATCGATGAGGCTCGCCCGAAGAAAGCACCCGGGCGGATTGAGCACCCAGGGCGCTCGGCCCAAACTTTTCCAATCAGCGTCAACGTTGCCTGCGGCGCCTTGAACGATTTCCATGCGGTCGCGAGCGATGATATTCGTCAAAAGAGGTGGAGGCGCGGTTTTACCTTCGGGCAAAAGCACGGCGGCCACATCGAGCTCACCCGCGAGCAGCCGGTGAATTAATTCACCGGTCAATTCGGTCGACAGCCGCAGTCGGATCTTGGGGTACTTCTCAGTGAGCGCCTCAATAGGTTCGATAAGCGACCCCTCGGCCAGGGCATGCGCGAGCCCGATGCGCAAGAGGCCGCGAGGTTCGGCGTCGCTCGACGTAAGAGATTTCAGCGCCTCGGTGCGCCGCAGCAGATCTCGCGCTTGTTCGAGTACCCTGGAGCCCAGTGAGTTCAGACGCGGCGGCTTTACCGAGCGGTCGAGCAACTCGGCACCCAATGCAGCCTCCAGCCTTTGCACTTGACGGGTAATCGCAGAGGGCGTCCGGAATAGACGACCGGCTGCGCCGGCGATGGACCCGGCCTGGGCGAACTCCACGAGGGCGCGTAAATCTTCGAGCAAGGGGATCTCCTAAAGCGCTTCGCCGACGAGCAATAGAATCGTGCTCCAAGGGCATTATGATCGTGATAATAATGAAGTTGTAGAATTTTGATTTTGCATCAAAATATCGAGAAGAACATATTTTTTCGGAAATCGGCATGCCTCATGCGATTCAAATTCGGCCGACAGTCGCTCCCGAAGTTCTGTACTGGACAGCGATCGATGGATGCCGCAGGCGCCCCAAGGCATTGGGAGCGCACGCAACCTCGGGCTCCACCATCCTGACCGTTTAACTCAGTTTCCACAGGAGTTTGCCATGAGCATGACCGCAGTTACCTCGCCCGAACTCGCGCCGCCGGTCGGCCCGTTTTCCCAGGCGATCGAAGCCGGTGGCTTCCTCTACTTCAGCGGCCAGGTCGGCCAAGACCCGGCCACCGGCAAGATGGTCGAGGGGGGTATCGTGGCCGAGACAGAGCGCGTCTTCCGGAATCTCGCAGCAGTTCTCGAGGCGGCCGGCAGGAGTTTCGATCACGTGGCGCGCGCCGGCGTGTATCTCACGAGCATGAGTGACTTCGCTGCGATGAATGGCATCTACGCAAAGTATTTCAGTCAGCCCTTTCCCGCCCGCACGACGATCGCGGTGGCCGCGCTCCCGCTGGGGGCTTGCGTTGAGATCGACCTCGTCGTCAAGGCGTGAGGCGACGCACGGAGGGTAATCTCGTGAAGTACCCATTTCACATCGTCGATGTTTTCAGTTCGACACCGTTCGGGGGCAACCAACTCGCCGTTCTCCCGGACGCCACCGGTATCTCGACCGATGGCATGCAGAAAATCGCGCGCGAGTTCAATTTTCCTGAATCGACCTTCGTCCTGCCGAAGAACGATCTCCATGCCTATCGCGTGCGCATCTTCACGCCTCGGGCAGAGCTCGACTTCGCGGGGCATCCGACGATCGGGACCGCCTGTGCGCTGGTGATGAAGCAGCGTGTCCAGACGGCTGATCGGATTCGACTGATTCTGGAGGAGAATATCGGTCCCGTGATGGTCGATGTCGCTCGGCGAAACGGGGGATATCACGGCGCGTTGACGTTGTCTGGGAAAATCGACGCACCGGCCGGCGCACCGGCTCCGGCCGATCTCGCCGCCATCCTCTCGATCGAGCCCGCCGAGGTGAGTCAATCATTTTTCGCGGGCGTCGGTCTTCCATTCTGTTTTGCCCAACTGAAGTCGAACGAGGCCGTCGATCGAGCGGCGATCAATCGTGCCGCCTGGACAGCGACGCTCTCGCGAGCGTGGTCCCCCAACCTCTTTTTCTTTGCGGGAGATCTACGGGACGGTGGCGAGCTCTATGCGCGCATGTGCGCACCCGCGCTGGGCGTAGAAGAGGATCCCGCGACGGGCAGTGCCTGTGCCGCTCTCGTTGGCACCATGGCATCGAGGCATGATTTTGGCGGGACGGCCTATCACCTTTCGATCCAGCAGGGTGTCTCGATGGGGCGCCGAAGCGAAATCGAAGCGGAGGCGCGTAAGAGCGGAGGCGTCGTCACCTCCGTCAGCGTTAGCGGTGCCACGGCCTACATCGCCAGCGGCGAAATAGAGGTGCCGCCGTCCGCGCTTGTGTCTTAGACCGTCGAGAGTGCCCCAGGCGCGTGAACCGGTGGCACCGGTGATTTGAGAGTTCACCCAATGATTGCATCATCAGGAGAGCCGTACCATGAGAACAATGAGTGGCGTCATCAACACGCGGTTCAACCACCGTCCGCAGGAGCGGAGTCTTCAGAGAACCCCTATGCGAATCATGGCTATCGGCTTCGCTGCCTCCGCTGTTGCTTTTGGGGTTATCGACCTTGCTGCGGGGAGTCCCTCGCCCCATGTATCGGCGGCACTTGCCGCGGCAGTCGCCGACTCCTCGCGCCCGGACTCTGACACCACACAGGATGCCGACCGAAAACCGGAGCAAACCCTGGCCTTCAGCGGCATCAAACCGGGGGACCGGGTTGCCGACTATGTCGCCGACTCAGGCTATTTCACGCGTCTCTTCTCCGGCGTCATCGGCTCCAAGGGTCACGTTTATGCGGTGGAGCCCACCGCATTCTTCAAGTTCCAGAGCTTCCCCACGGCGGTCGCGGAGCTTCAGGGCTACGCCGTCGCTCATCCGAATGTAACGGTTACGACTGCTGCTGCGCTCGAAGGATTAAGATTCCCGGAAAAACTCGACCTGTTCTGGATTTCCCGAAACTATCACGACCTGCATGACAAGTTCATGGAGCCGGTTGACACCGCCGCGTTTAACAAGGCGGTATACGAAGCGCTGAAACCCGGTGGCTTTTATGTCGTTCTCGATCATTCCGCCGCTCCGGGCGCTGCCGCCGATGTAACCGAGACTTTGCATCGTATCGAGTCCTCGACGGTGCGCAGAGAAGTCGAAGCGGCTGGGTTCAAGTTCGACACCGAGAGTTCGATTCTCGCCAATCCGGCGGACCCCCGCACGGCCAAAGTGTTCGACCAGACGATTCGCGGACACACCGACCAGTTCATCCTCAAGTTCCGCAAACCTAAGTCATGAGGATGGCTGCTTGCCGATAGATCACAACCGGTGAAAAGGAAATGATCAAGACTGTTACCATATCCACGTGTCTCGCAGCTTCCTCGCTTTCGCTCAATGCACGTGCCCAGGATGAGCGCCAATATACCGACGGCCGAACAGCCTAAATGAAGCTACCTCCATTTCTTCTTGATCACTGGTTGGCGGCGCACGAGTTCGCATCCCCGCCGATCCGCTTCAACCTGGCATCCAGCACCGGACCAGCATGGACGCTTGGACAGCTTCTCGCGCTCGGCGGCGAGGCGGCGCGAGACGAACTCGATGGCATCCGCCTCTCGTATGCACCCCCTGAAGGTTCGAAATTGCTTCGGGAGCGCATCGGTCAGTTCTACGGCGTCGACCCGGATTGGGTAGTCGTTACGACCGGCGCGTCGGAGGCGTTGTCGGCGCTCCTTTGCATGGTAGCCGAGCATGATGCTTCGATAGTGCTTCCGTTCCCCGCATTTCCTGCGATGCCCGTAATGGCCCAGGCTTGGGCGTTGGGGGTACAGAGCTATACGCTGGACCGTAGGGCAGGGTTCGTGCAGTCGGCGGATCAGATCCTCGCTGCGGCCAATGAGCACGCACGACTGGTACTAGTCAATACGCCTCACAACCCTACGGGCTCCGTCATGGAGGAAGCGGAGCTCCGGCGGTTGGCCGGAATGCTCAGCGAGCGTGGGATTCCGTTACTCGTCGATGAGGTATACCACCCGCTCTATTTCAGAGCCGACGTTCCGTCTGCGGCGAAAGTTCCCAATGCCATAGTTGTTAGCGATTTTTCCAAAGCATTTTCGCTGAGTGGCCTTCGACTCGGATGGATTATTGACCGAGACCCTAAGCGGCGCGAGCAGTTAATTAACCTGCGAAGCTACTTCACGGTCTCCAGTTCGCCTTTGACGGAGGCCATTGCGGCCCACGCGCTGGCTCACGCGGGGACAGTCCTGGCGCGTCTGAGGGAAGTCGCCCAGGCCAACTTTGCGTTGTTGAAGCAATTCATGGAGCGCCACCGCAGCACGCTCGGGTGGATTCCACCGGAAGGCGGGACGGTCGCATTTCCGTGGCTGCTTGATGGCCGAGACGCGCGCCCGATCTGCCGGGCGCTCTCGCGCGAGGGTGTGTTGGTGGCACCGGGAGACTGCTTCGGTCTTCCGGAGCACTTTCGAATAGGAGTGGGTGCCGAGGCGACCGGATTCGAAGAGGCATTGGATGTCACAAGCCGCGTTTTCATCGTGGAGCGGCAATGAGCAGTCATTCCGTTGATCATGTGTAGCGGGCCCCTTGTTCGCGGCGGTCATCTCGCCCTCGGCCAGCACTGTGGCATTGAGCACCT
Organism: uncultured Gammaproteobacteria bacterium; assembly: GCA_963730565.1. Classification (GTDB taxonomy): domain Bacteria; phylum Pseudomonadota; class Gammaproteobacteria; order Steroidobacterales; family Steroidobacteraceae; genus Bog-1198. The sequence continues at coordinate 26,699 of CAVSSU010000025.1, read as the reverse complement.
CACGCAAGTTTCGCGCCTTGCCGCGCGATCGGTCGCGCCGGCAAGTGACGGAGGACCTGCAGTTTGCCTGGCGGATCATCGAAGGCGAGGGCTCGCTCACCTCGAGCGCCGACCAGGAAGTGCGATTTGTCGCGCTGTATGCGGAAGAGAAGCTCAAGTCCGGATGGGCGAGTAAACGCGTGGGCGACGGGACTGTTCATACCGGCACCTCCCAGACCCCGGACAACCTGGTCACCTATTTGGGCGATTGAAGAGCGACCCCCGGTGATCGCCCGACGTTTCCGGCTTTCTTGTAACGATCTCGCCCGCCTCATCACCATTCACTCGGAAGCCCGGCGAAAGGCGAAGATCCATTCGCCCGCGAATAACCATTGGGGATACGCATGGACATTGTTGCAACACACCACTATACCGGCGACCGCGCGCAAATTCTTCGGCATCCCCGCGGCGCGGCGGCGGCATCAGCGAAGTGATTGCCGTGCGGAGCTGTCAGGCGAATGCCAATTTGCCGGTGTCCATCGATTCCGGAAAGTCCGGGCGCGGCGTTCCGGATATTGCGATGAGCGCTACCAATGACTACACGCGCGTGGACAGCGCTGAGGGAGCCTCCGGCGGCACCAGCGCCGTGGCGCCGCTGATGTCGGCGTGGGTGGCGCTGCTCAATCAGGCCAAACAAAAAAACGTCGGATTTCCAAACGCGACCTTGCATGCGAACGCGGGTGCCGGTGTGGTGCACGATGTCACCAGCGGGACCAACGCCATCACCAATACCGTCAATGGCTACAGCCCGGGACCCGGTTGGGACGCCTGTACCGGTTTAGGTACGCCCGATGGCACCGCCCTGTTAGGGAAGCTGTAAGCGAAGGAGGGCGCATGAGCGCGGTAGGCACGATCGATACGGGGATGGCGGAGGGTCTTATCGCATCTGACTCGACGCTGTTCAAGAACGCCCTGATCATTTCGGAAGTGCGATTCCTGAGGGACAGTCTGATCGACCTCTTGCAGCGCGAAACCAGTCTCGGTGTCTGCGCGCAGGCGGCGACCTGGGAGCAGGCGCTCGCCGCCCAAGCGAGTCAACCGGCGGTCGTGCTATTGGACGTGGCCTTTCCGGGGGGCGCGAATACCGTCGCGCAGCTGCGCTGTGTCATGCCACAGAGCAGCATCATCGCCTTTGGCATCCACGAAACCGAGGAGCATGTGCTTAAGTGGGCCGAAGCCGGCATCGCGGGCTATGTCCCCAACACCGCATCGGTCGATGATTTGATTTCCTTGGTAGAACAAATCAGCCGCGGCGAACAGTCCTGCCCGTCGCGCATCGCGGGGAGCCTGTTGCGACGGATCGCTTCCGCGGCACGCCGTGCACCGCTCCTGCCGGAATCATCCTCGGCACTGACTCGCCGCGAATCGGAAATCATGCGCCTCGTGATTGCGGGATATAGCAACAAGGACATTGCTCGTCGGCTTCGCATCAGTTTAGGCACAACGAAGTCGCACGTGCATAATCTCTTGGGCAAGCTCAGTTTGCGCCGTCGCACCGATGTGATGGCGCGCATGCATGGCGTTCGACACGAAGCTATCGGCCCCGATGGGAGCTGAGGGCTCGATCTTACCTCCATCCTCCGATTGATGACGTTCGCATCCGCGCTTAGGTAGTGTGTCGTCACTCAAGGAGGGGGAGATGCGCGAGCTTCGGACCGTGCTGGTGATGGTTTCGCCCCTATTGGCGGGATTGATCCGATACATCGTGGAATCGCGCATCAAGCAGCCGCACGCGCGACTGTCCATCATCGCGGATATCGACGACCTTGAGCATTGGCCGCCCGAGCTTGGCGACATGCACCCCGATCTCGTCATTCTGGGACCTTCGAGCAAAGCCGAGCAGCGTGCCGCGGCGTGGGCGGGGGCGGATGCTCGAGTGCTGATGCTGTCGGAAAATCTTTCCCGAGTTTCGGGGCCGGGTCCCAACGATGTCGACCCGCTCACGCTCGACACATTGACCCAGCGCCTGAGCGACATTCTGCAGGAGACTTGAACTCCCTAGCACAAATGCCGCCGCAGCCCGGCAAGCTCGTGATCTCGTCCGAACCGAGGGGTGCGGTCGTGACGATCAACGGCATGAAAATGAGCCAAGCCACCAATGCGGTTTGCGGTATCCGCCGGCCGCTATCAGGTGTCGGTGCGCAGTGCGGACGGGACGCTGGCCTGCGCGGAGGTGATCGTAACGGTCTTGCGCGGTGAGACGGCCGCCCGACTGTGCACAGCGAAAGGCTGGCAATGAGCTCGGAGACATCCCATGCGGCTGGAAGATTGCGCTGGATCGCCGCCATCGCAAGGATCTAGATCCTTCGCCGCGACTCCTCCCTCTTGAGATGGATAGGCATCGCCGCCCTCAGCCTCGACAGTTCGTTGACGTTTTGTAAGGAGGCGCTAAAAAGCGACCGCGGTGCCCGTCCCCGTCCATGTGCCGATCCGCGTGCATGCGGATCCCAGCGGCTTGACCGAACATAACGCCAGCGCCATCGGCAGCGCTCTGGTGGCGGCGACGCGGCGCGCGCTGAAGAATTCCCGCGCCCAGGTGCTCGAGACGCTGGGGCCGGTGCAAGTGCGATTCGCCGTGCCGACGGTGCGCTGGACCGGCGAGCGCGCGGGCGAGGTCGGGACCGCTGCGCGGTTTGCCATCGAGCGGGCGCTTGCGGCCGCGGTGATTCACGCCATCGGCTTGTCGGGGTTGAAAGCCTTTTCCCGTCCGGCACCGCTGCCGCGTTCCCGTGAGGCGGGCGAGCCGTTCGACAAAGCGCGCTTCGATCGGGCGAGCGGCACCTACACGGTACCCTCGTACAACAATCCGCCCGTGCCGGGCGACGGTCACAAGCGGCCGTTGCCCGTACGGAAAAAAGAGGCCGACCGGGGTTGGCGCCTGCTCGTCAGCGCGAATTTCCGCATCACGCCGGCGCACTACTTCGATGTCTATGACACGATTTCCGACAACGGCTCCGATGAGCTGCGCACGCTGCACGCCGAGGTGCTGGACACGCCCCATACCGCCACGGCCTGGGTGGTCGAAGTGCTGCAAGAAGGCGAGAAGCAAGCTTTCGCAGACCATGTTCATACCGCGTTCCATGCCACCCGCCCGGCAACCGAGGTCGTCTACGGTCTGTATGGCTTCGGACACCTGCGCCGCCAGTTTTCCAGGGTCGCCGAGGATCACGTCCTCGATGCCAAGGTGCCGGAGTTCGAAAGCTCCGGCTTTCTCCAGGAGCGAGAGACGGCGGGCGCGTCGAATCCGCAGCAGGTGCTCGTGCCGGGCGCGTATCTGTTGCTGGTGTTCCTGCCGCTGCCGCGGGTCGTTCTGGAAGACATGGTGAAGTTCGGCGATCCCTCGAACACAACGCTGACACTGAAGGACGTAACCGGACTGGTGTCAGCGGAGGTATTCGGCCACGCCTTCCACGTGGACTGGAGCGAAGCGCTGCGTTACGCCGGCGATAGCCGCTGCGACGTGCTCGCCGAGAAGTTCACCGTGCGGCGCCAGATTCCGGACCGCACGCTGGCGCTGCTATTCAGTCAGCGGCGAGAGCAGCAGGGGGGAATAGGGCAGGCGCTGCCGCTGACCGATGCGGCGCTGGGCCCGCTTGCGCCCGGGCTCAAGACGTTTCTGCAAACCCTGCGCGAGGCGCGCGCGAAGGCGCCGCCTGCGCCGCCCGTCGAGGGATTCTGGCCGGTGGGTGCACGCGGAGCGAATGTCAACGCGGCATTCGTTGACGATCTTCCGATGCGGGTGCTGGCTGTTAAAAATGCCGCCATTCTGACAGCCGAGGCGGACAGTGTGGCGGCCTTGCTCAAGCTCTCGGACGGTACTTTCAGCTTCGACAGGACGGACGGTTTCGAACAGTTCATGGACCGCTGGGCGCACGCGGATGCACGGCTGTTCGAACTGCTATTGGATGAGCTTGTGCGGCGTGGTCTGCTGGATGCGTTCCTCGAGGCGGTGCGCACGATGCGGGGTCTGTGGGATACCCCCCGCCGCCGCGACGTGTTGAACCTGATTTCGCGGACCAAGTATGCCCACGACGGGCGCATCGCGGCGTTGACCGCCACCGTCGAGCGGGCTGCGGCCAGCGTGCAGAATTTTCGCTACGACGTTGAGGCGCAGGAAATCTGGATCGATGGCGACGCCAGCAAGAAAGTTCGCGCGGCCGGTAACAGCGGCGATGCCAAGCAGGGAGTTGTCGCGGAGGCGGATGACTTCTACTCGGAAAGCGCGCGGGTACGTCAGCTGGGGCCGGAGCTATTGGAGCGGCTGCGCGCGCCCACCCGCAAGAAGATCGGCGAGATGATGGCGCGCATGGTGTGCGCTTCGGGCGAGACCCTGACCCGCGATGAAATGCTCGCCAAGGCCATGCAGGAAGCCGCGGCGGAACTGAATCCAGCGCCGGAGGAAAAGGACTTCATCAAGGTCACGCTGCAGCAGAGCATCCGGGTGCTGAAGCTCGACCGCCGGGTGGAACGCGGCGTGACCGAGACCTACGTCACCTTTCAGGACGTGCGCCGATTCAGCGACGGCGAATGGGAGCCCTCGGCTGAGCCTCGGGAACTCGAGGCCTATGCGTTCGAGCAGCGATTGGAGGCGTATCGCGCCAAGCGCATGATCGACCTGTTGGGCACCTTGGTGCTGGCCGAGTCCGTGCTGCTCGGCGGGTTGGTGGTCATTGAGATGGCCGCGGTCTCGGTGGGCATGTTGTTGGTGTTCGTTGGCGTGCGGCTCCTGATCTATCGCTTTACCACCGACATGGAGGATCGCACGCTCGATGGCTACCTGGTGGCGGCCTTGCAGGGCGAGCTGGACGCCCTGGGCTTCAAGCTCCTGGGCGGGGTCACCAAGTGGGGTGTGCGGGCCTTCGTCGGCCGGGCGCTGACCCGCGAACTGATCGGCGAGGTCACGGCCAAATGGATCAGCTTCGGGCTCCGCGGCACCCTCACTGCCGCGGGATTCGGCTTCATGGGGGTGGGAGAGCTGTTCGCCAAGGACTTGCTGCGCTTGGGCAATTGCGAAAAATGGTCCGGTGCCGAGAAATATTGGGACACGTTCAAGTCGGGCTTCGTCATGGGCCTGGCGATGGAGTTTGTGGCTATCCCGCTGCTCGCTCCGCCGGCGCGGGCGCTGTTGGAGCGGGCAGGCAGCGCATATGAGGCGGCGCGTGCGCTGTTCTCCAGCGGGAAGGGGCTAAACGAGCTGCAAGGCCCGCTGCTGAGGGCCGCCGAAGATGCCGAAGCCGCGCTGGCGCGAACCATCGGCAAGGACACGGCGGTGGGACCCATGACAAAAGGGTTTCGCAAGCGCGTGGGCGAGGTGCTGGTCGCCCTGGCGCGCGAGTACCAGTCGCGAGCTTATGCGTCCTTGCTGGAGCTTTATGGGCCCGAGCTCAGCAGCGTCGCGGCGCGTGGGCTGCGGCGGCTGCTCGGCGTGGCGAGCGAGCGGGAGATCGATGCGCTGCTGAGGCGGTTGCTGGACAGCAACGTGGCGCCGAGCGCGCTCTTGGGCACGCTGGGTGAGCTGGACGAGACGGTACTCACGCAGATCGCGAAGAGCGGGCAGCTGGAGGCACTGGCCTCCTCGCCTCGTGTCATGGCCTGGCTCACGCGAAGTGCCGAGGCGGCATCCGTCGCGTTGCGCGGACCATTCAAGGGAGGGGTCTCCCGCCTGGAGGCGTACCTATCGCAGCTGGAGATCCTGACGCCCGCGGCGCGCCAAAGCGTGCTCGATGCCATCGGGACGGCCAACCCGCTGTCCCCCGACTTGATGCTGGCCGCGGCGCGCGAGGTGGGAACGCTGGATGCTCCGACGCTCGACCTCCTGAAGCGATCCCTCGACTCGGACATCAAGGTTGGCAAGCTGTTCGATGGATCGGGCTCATCGCTGCGCGAGTACGCCGAGGGCTTCGGCAAGTTGTCGCGTTCTGAGCAGGACTATGCCCTGCAACTCGCACACGGGCGGCCGCCCGCCCAGGTGCTCGCCGAGGCTGCGAAGACACAAGCGCAGCTCAAATCGCTGGCGGCGGAGATTGCGCCGACGCCGGACGCGCTGCAAGCAGAACTGGCGGCGGGCACCCGCGAGAAGGCTCGAGAGCTGGTGATCAGCAAGCTGCGCAACACCGGTGCGTACCAGACCGCCGTGCTCGACACGGCGCTGATCCGCCAGGCCCGCCAGCTGGCCGCGGTCCGCAAGGAAGTGCTCGCCTTCTCTCCCGATGCGTTCTTCGGCGTCGAGCGCAGCGGCCCGTTTCTCGCCGAGTCGGCCGCCGGCGGCGAGCAGCAGCTGACCTCACGAATCGTCAAAATCGCGGATCCGAAGGCTGCCGGGCGAACGGCAAGCCTGGCGATGGAGGAAATGAAGGCGCGCATCGAGGCCATGATCGCTCAGGGCAAGCGACGTTTCGCCTTCGGCGAAGTGATAATGTCAGGCAGCGCCGTGAACAAACTGCAGAATGATGTCATCATGCCGCTTGCCAAAAAATATCCGGAAGCACAGTTCCGCGGGTTCTATTTGCGCGAGGGACTGAACTACGAGCGGCGGGTCGCTGCCCGTGGCGTGGACATCCTGGTGACGCCGGCCAATGTGCCGAACCTGCGCAGCAAGGCCTTCGACGTGCCGTTCATCGTGGGCGACGATGCGCCGCGTATCATCCAAGGAACCGGCACCGAGCCGCTCTATATTTTCAATCAAGAAGGCCATATCGTTGAGACACTGCGGCCAAATCCCGGCGAGACCACGCGAGACATGATCATCCGGATTCTCACCGAACGCGGGGGTGGGTGATGCCCGGTGCCGGGCGGGCCTACATCTCTCGTCAGGTTTCGGGCCGCGACGCCGAGGACTTTGGCCGCATGCGTGTCATTGAGGATGCGATCGTCGCGGTCTTCGGCGAGCGGGTGTATTACCACGTAACGCGGCTGGATACCGTGGAGCGGATCGAGAACGAGCTGCTCCCCCTGGAGCGCATCTTGGAGTTGAGCGAGGGTGTACTGCCCGTGATGCTGGTGTCTTTTACGTACCGCACCGAGGAGTTCGGGCCCGCCGATTTTGCGCCGCTCGAGTCGCGATTCGCGCTGCTCATGGTGGGCGAGACCATCGACAGTGACGAGTGATGCAATCGAGATGGTGTTGGACATGGAGACCGGCGACCCTGACGATTTCCTGACCTTGTTGCTGCTGCTCGGTCATCCGCGTGTAGATTTGAAGGCGGTGACGGTGACGCCCGGTGCGGCCGATCAGATCGGTCTTGTACGGCGGGCACTCACCTGGTTCGGGCGTGATATGCCTGTCGGTGCGTTCGACATCAACCATCCAAAATCCTGCGTGTCCGCCTGGCATTTCCGCACCTATGGGAACGCGCCGCCCAGCCGCGATGCCGAGCCCGCACCTGAGTTGCTGCGCCGTATTTGCGATGCCAGGACCACATTGCTGACCGGTGGGCCGCCGAAAAATCTGGGCGGGGCGCTCGCGTTGCCCGGCTTCACCCTCGGTTGCTGGGTTGGGCAGGGCGGATTTGCCGGAGAGGGGGTGGTGCCGCAGGAGCGGCAGCTACCTAAGTTCAAGGGTCGAGCCGCCTGCCCGAGCTTCAATTTCGACGGCGCCCCAAAGGCTGCGCGCAATGCGCTGGACTCACCTGCGATCGCGTTGCGGCGGATCGTCTCCAAGAATATTTGCCATGGCGTGATATACGATTCCGCGATGCACGAGATCATCGGCGCCGCGCGTCACGGCAGCCAGTCATTGGAACTGATCTGGCGGGGCATGGACGCCTATCTGCGCCGCCACCCCGCCGGCAAGAAATTGCATGATCCTTTCGCGGCGTGCTGTGCGATCGATCCGGCCATCGGCACGTGGGCGGAAGTGGCGATGGTGCGCGAGCGGGACGGCTGGCGTGCCCTCCCGGCAACGGACTCGCACACCTGGGTGATCACCGACTACGACCGCGCGCGTTTCCTTGAGGTGTTGACCGCGCATTGACTCCCCCGGCCGATCATGGCCTGGTTTTGCCACCGCGAACTAGACCCTGCCGCGCAAGGATCTAAATCCTCTTCCGCACCTTCTCCGCCGCAAGATGGATAGTCACTGTGGCCGGTCGAATCCAGAATGATGCCGTCGTCGCTCGCCGCGTGGTCGCCGGGTTCAAAGGGAGAACTCGTTTGTCGATGGGAATGCAAGGAGAGGTCTTCTTGACAATCAGCTTCGGGGATCAGGTCCTGACCTATTTTGCGCTGACCGCCAACCAGGCCCAGTTCGCGGCCCTGACGGGTCTGGCCGCGTTCGCGAGCACCTCTTTCACGAGCAAGTACGGTCAAAACGGATATCAGGTCACTTCCGTGACCTTGGGCGCGGCCACTGATTTTCGATTTCAGGCACCCTTCAATTGCGAAGCCCGGCTCTCCGGATTTCGCGAACGACGCAGCGAGCAGCCGCCGCGAGACTGGTACCAATTCAAGATCGGCCGCGAAGCGCCCTCCTGGGTCGACGTCATCGCCACGGTGCCGGTGCAATTGGCGGTGCAACCCTTGGGCTCGATTGAGCTCGGGCCCACCGGCGGCCTCACCCAGGCGGGCGTCACCGATCCGGCACCGACGGTTCACGATTTGCAGTTTCAGGTGAGCGTCGACCCCAGCGCGCTCACCTTGAACTTCCAGGCGTCTTGCTTCGTGTTCGCGGCGGCGGACCCATCTCCTGTCAACGATCTGCAGCGAATCACGACGGTTCGACGCATGGTCGAGCAGGACGGCGCGTTTCTCGCCTCGCTCGACGGAACGTCGGAACAGACACCGCTTTTTTTCGTGCAGTTGTATCCGGCCGGTGTCTTGGCCGCGACACCGGTGAGTCAGCAGGCGGTGGTCGCCGCCTTCGCGGCATCCGACACGCTGGCCGCGTTTCTCACGGTTCCCAACATCTGATGGCGGCGCTGCGACCCGTCGTTGTGTTCAATCAATTTAGCAGGAGCTTGCCGAATGGGAATTCAGTACGTCACAGTTAAAATTGACACCAGCGGTCTTTACCAGCCGCTGTCATCCTCGGTCGGCGTGGTCGGCGTCATTGGCCCGGCACCTTCAGCGGGCGCCGGCTTCTCCAACCCGACGCTGTTCTCGCGACCCCTGGTCGGCGCCCCGGGCGAGCCGTACGCGCAAGTCGTGCCGGTGTTGAGGGTTGCGCAGCTGGCCAGTGCCGCGCAATCCCTGTCGATCACCGGCGGCACCCCAACCAGCGGCACCTTCACACTCACCTTCGGGGGTCAAACCACCGCCGCGATTCCTTTCAACGCCACCGCGGCGCAAGTGCAATCGGCCCTGGTTGCGATCAGCAGCATCGGCGCCGGCAACGTCACCTGCAGCGGCGGTCCTCTGCCGGCCTCGAGCGTGCTCATCAGCTTCTCGGGGAGCCTCGCGTTTCGCTCGCAGCCACCGATCTCGGTGGGCGCGAATGGATTGAACGGCGGCGCGAGCCCCGCCATCGTGCAGGCCGGTGCCGGCGCCTTGGTGAGCGACGTGCAGACCCTGTCGCTCGCCAACAATCCGACCGCCGGAACCTTTACGCTCAGCTTCATCGGGCAGACGACCTCCCCCCTGCCGTTCAACGCCACCGGCGCGCAAGTGCAGGCAGCCCTTGCTGCCTTGTCCAATATCGGCGCAGGCAACGTCAGCTGCTCGATCGGTCCGCTGCCGGCCGCCGTCACCATCTCCTTCACCGGAGGACTTGCATCCGGCGCACAGCCGGTGATCGCGGCGGGTCCGAGCACGCTCACGGGCGCGGCTAGTCCGGCCGCGAGCGTCGCCTCGACCACGGCCGGCGCGAGTACGGCCGCGGTCCAGACGCTGATGCTCACCGGCATTCCCACCGGCGGCACGTTTACTTTAAGTTTCGGCGGCCAAACGACTTCGGCGATACCCTTCAACGCCACCAGCGCTCAGGTGCAGGCGGCGCTCACGGCTTTATCCACGATAGGGTCGGGAAATCTCAACTGCACCGGGGCCGCGCTGCCGGCGGGCCCGATCACCATGACATTCGCGGGCACCATGGCCTCCGGGCCCCAAGCCACCATCACACTGGGAACCAACAGTCTGACCGGGGGCACCACACCGGGGCCGCAAATCGCAGCGACCACCCCGGGGGTGGCCACGGCCGCGGTGCAAACTTTGTCGATGAGCAACAATCCCAATGCGGGATCCTTCACCTTGAGCTTCGGCGGCCAAGTCACCGCGCCGATTCCCTTCAACGCGACGAGTGCGCAGGTGCAGGCCGCACTCGTCGGCTTGGCGACCATCGGCGCCGGCAATATCGTTTGCACGGGCGGCCCGCTACCCGGTGCAAACGTGGTCATGACATTCGCCGGTCAATTGGCGCCTGGACCGCAACCTACGATCGCCGCGAATTCCGCGAGCCTGGTCGGTGCGGGCAGTCCGCAGGTGAATGTGGCCCATACGACCGTTGGCCAGGGCGTCGCCGCATTCGTATTGCCGGTCGATCCGGACAACGTCGTGATCCCGAACGTCGGCTGGGACCCGGCAAGCTTCGATCTCATCGATACGGTGTCGGGCAATCCTCTCTCGGTCAATACCGCGACGCGCACGCTGCAATACACCACGGGTCAGGCATTCCAGAACGGCAGCGAGAACGCCACGATCGTTCTGGACGGGTATTCCATCCTGTCTGCCACCGTCGCCGCACCTTCGCCCGTTTGGGGCGTGCCGCTCGACACCGACGGACAACCCATCCCGAATCTCCTGATGCGGCCGGATGCACCTCCCGCCAGCGCCTTCGTCGACTTTTCCGGCAATGTGCTCAATATCGACGGCACGCTCGGCAGCTCCAGCGGCGGCACCGGCAAGCCCGTGGCCGCCAACGGCAGCATCTATTACACCGTGACGTTCGGTCTTTGCCAGCTGGCGACTTCCATCAACCTGGCGCTGAACAACGGCGCGTTGCAGGTGTGGGGCTACAGTCTGCCGCCGGGACAGCCGTTCGACGGCACGGCCGCCTTCGCGGATTTCAGCAACCGGCAAATCAACATCGTGTGCCTGTCCTCGGACTCGAACCCGGACGACATCACGGCGCTGCGCACCCACGTCGAGTCCGCGTCGCCGAACGATGCGGGTGGCGGCGGCATCCGGCCGCGCATTGGCGTCGCCATGCTGCCCATGGGCGGCATCACCGATGCCAACGGCAACCTGACCAACAAGTTCTCCGACTGGAAGACGCTCGAAGAACAGCAGAAGGGTCTGCCGTCGCCCATGAACTGGTCGAGCAATCGCATGGCGTTCGTGGCCGCCAATTCTCCGGATGACATCGCATCCGCGGCCGCCGGCGTGATCGCGGGCGTCGATCCGTGGGTCAGCTTGATTCTCAAACCCGTCGATGGCGTCGGCGTCAACGGTGATTTGAGCGACCAGGCCATTCAGATTTATATCGCGCCGTCGCAAAGCGGCATCACCCAGCCGCACGTCATTCCCATCGTGCACCCCGACTTCCTGGCAGGCTCAGGGCCCGTGATGGGCGAGGGCTTCAGCGCCGACGGCACCGGTCAGCGGCTGTACGTCGACATCGTCCGCACCATCGATGACATCGCGTTCAGGCTCAAGGCGGCGCTCACCAGTCCGCAGGTGATCGGCACGCTGCGCATCAATCGCCCGGGATTGCGGGTACTCGCTTCGCTCGTCCGGGCGACGTTGCGCGGCCGAGTCGCCGTCGGCGAGATCGATGACTTCGATGTGGATATTCCGATCCAGGCCTTGACCGAGCTGGACCCCTCGCAGCTCACGGCCGATCAGCAGGCACAGCTGCAACAGGTGCAGAACAGCCGCCAGCTGGCGTTCAACGTGTCGGTCACCTACTCGGGTTCGATCCACCAATTGGTGGTGACGCTCAGCTTCATCTGATTCCCCGGACCTTTAGGAGATTACCGTGGCCGGAACGCTTAACTGGAATACCAAACTGGCCGTCATGGTCAATAATGTGCTCGTCAGCCCGATCGAGAGTTTCAGCCCGACCTTGAACGTCGCGCACCGCGTGCAGCACTCCCTGGAGGCGGACAACGTCGGGATCGTGCTGCAGGCGCAGACGTTCACCTTCACGATGACGGTGCGCGCGATCGGCGCCTCCGTCGCGACCTTGACAGCGCTCGCGTTGGCCGGAACGCAATTCTCGATCGTGCTCACCGAGCAGGTCGGCAGCGATTGGACCTTCAAGAGCATCGCCTTCAATCTGTGCTATTTCACCTCGGTGGCGCCCAGCAACGTCGCTCTGGACGATGCGCCCACCGCGACGTTCAGCGGTGTCTGCCTCGACGTGGAGCCGACCTCCTGATGGAACCGGACGGCAAAAAACCGCTGGGTCCGCAGCGGGTCGAGCGGACCGGCATCGCGCTGGTTCACGAAGGCGAGCGGATCTTTCCGGCGGACGACAGCATCGCGCCGCTCGAGGCCCTGCCCGCCAACGCGGTCAACTACTACTTCCCCGTGGAGATCGAAGTGGTGGGCGGAAGGATGGACGCGCTGGCGGAGCAGATCTTCGACGCGCTGCGTCTGCACATCGAAGCGCTTGGCTAGGGTCGGAAAACCTTGCTGCAGATGATCCATAAGCGCGAGCGCAGGGCGGGACCGGGGCTCACGTTCCCGATCAAGCTGCGCTGTGCCTCGATCGACGATCTTTGCGCCGAGACCGGTGTTGAGCACAGGAGCAGCAGCTCGTGCCCTCTGATTTGAACAACAATGCGCCACACGTCGGCGGCGCTTGCGAAGCTCGAAACCAATAAACGAACGGAACGCACGCGAAAGCCACGATGTCCGAGCTCGTCACCCAGCAAGTCTCCATCCTCATCGGCATCGTACCGTTGTTCGCCGTCAATCGAATCACGCTCAACGAGCAATACGAGCTGCCGCCCATTGGAGACAAGGGACTCAGCCAGTACACGAGCAAGATCACGCGCACGATCCAGATCGAGGCGGCACTGCTGGGTGTGGATGGGCCGACCACGCGGCTTGGCCTGGAATTGATGGCGGATCTGTCGAAAACCCTGCCGGCGGTATCGCCCACGCTCTCCGGGATACCCTTGGTCGCCGGCCTCACGACGCTGATGGACATGCAAATAAACAGCCTGAACTTCAGCCAGTCGGCGGAGGAAAAAGACCTGACCATGGTCAGCATATCGCTCAAGCACTGTCCGCGTCCGGGCCTCATGGCGCTGTTGAGTGCGGTCACCAACGCGGCGAGCGCGATCGTCGGTGCCGCCGCGCTCGCCAGCGCGACGCCGCGGAAGGTATAGCCATGAGCGCGACCGCCGCCACCCCCGCTTGGCCCGACGACAGCTTGAGTTACTCGCCGCTGCCGGCGAGCGGCGATGACGGCTTCCCGCAGGTCTTCCTGGCCATGATTCAGCAGACCGTATATCGACTGACATTGAGCGTGTACTACGCCGATCCGGATCTCGTGCTCGGTGCGGCCTACGCCAACACCATGTTCGATCTGCCGGATCCGGTTCTCGGTTTGTATCTGAACCTCCGGGTGGAGTTCGAGAATCTGCCGGCGGCCACGCGCTTGATCGGAGCGCGGCGTGTGGTGCTCAACATGCCGATCGCACTGGGGCCGCTGCGCTTCCGATTCAGCCGTATCCGCATCGCGCAGGCGAACCTCGCGGGCCCCGGATCGTTTGGTTCCGCACTGACGGCGGATGTGGCGGTGGCGAATGCTTAGTTTGGCCGGTGGTGACGTGGGCTTCAGGGCCGCTTATAGCCTCTCGTTCCAGACCATTCCGCCGTCGGCTGGGCTGCCGTCGCCTCCGCCGCCCGTCGATCTGCCCACCATCGTCCCCATCTCGTCGGACTATTTCGAGGCGGACATCACCGTCGAGATGGACGCCACCGAGGGGACGAACAAGTTTTCGATCTGCATCTACGGTCTGACCGATGCCATCTACACCCTGCTCGTGCCGGAGTCGACCATCGTGCACATCACGCTGGGTTACGACGACGGAATTTCCACGGAAGTGATGACCGGGCTCCTGACCGAAGCCAGTGTGAAGTCCGGCGATCAGTGGTATGAGACCACGCTCACCGGCGTCGATCTGGTGTTCGACCGCTTGCAACGACCGGTGGATCTCGTCGCCGATAATTACGAAGGCCGCACGGTTGAAGACGCCGCCACGGCGATTTGCAACTTGGCGAATGTGGGGGTCCAGATCCAGGCCCCGGGTCCGACGATCGATACCATCACGTTCGTGGATCGCACGCCGTTGAGTGCGCTCAAGCAGCTGGCCGCAATGGCCTGTTTCAGTCTGCAGGCGAAGGACGGGAAGCTCTGGATGGGCGATCCCGATTCGCTCGGCGTCACGCAAACCACGCCGATCGACGATGGCGCCACCAGCCAGCCGTTCGCGATCCGCGGCGCCAAGGCTGCCGCGGCCGCCATGCAGGGCCAGGACTTCGACATCGCCGGCATTCCGGCGCTGCGCCCGAACGACGTGGTGACGCTGGGCACCGGCACGTACCGGATCCAGTCCATTACGCACAAACTCTCGCGCTACGGCGGCTACACCTGCGTGGGGCGCGCACTCAGCCCGGAGGCGACGGCGGATGATGCGCAAAAGGCCGGCAGGCCGAGCGCTTCCCTGGTCGCGCGGCAGATCGGCCAGAATCTCATGGGACGGGAGCGCACCCGGCCGGCGATCGACATTGGCGATGTGGACAGCTACAGCGCGGGCGATGTGACCGCGACCTTCAATCTTGGCTACGATACGACGCCGGACATGGTCTCGCCGTCGATTCAGGCAACGTTGCGCGACAAGCCCGTGCCGCTCAACGACAAACCGATCTCCTCTCCGTTTGCGCTCGACAATTGCGGGCTCGTGGTGCCGGTCTACCCCGGCATGCGATCGCTGCTGATGCACCGATGGAATGAACCCGAGGATGCGGTCTCGGCGGGATTCGTTTGGACCGACGAGATGACCCCGCCGCCGAATGAGATCGGCGACTGGTGGCTGTGTCTGCCGACGGAGGTCGACGAGGACGGTACGCCGAGCGGCTCTGCCGTCAACGACCTGACGACGCAGGACGGGCTGCGGGTGATCGAAGTCGCCGGCATGACCCTCAACATTGGCTCGGGGTTGCTGTCGGACTTGGGAACCCGTCCGACGCCCGGCAGCGATGGGACGTTGACCATCCAATCGGATGACAACTCGACGCAGATCACCCTCGAGCAGGGTCAGATCACGATGACCGATGGCAAGGCGACCGTGACGGTCGGCAATGGTCAAGTCCAAATGACCGACGGCACCGTCACGCTCACGATCGGCGGCGGCAAAGTCAGCATCGGAAGCTAGAGAGACAAATGCCCAATGTCGTCGTAGCCGGTGGAGTCATTGAGTGCAGTCACAGCGGCCAGATCCAATTCTCCAGCGGAAGCAGTCAGCTGGAGGTCAGCGGATCGCAAGCGATTACCTTTGGAATGG
Organism: uncultured Gammaproteobacteria bacterium; assembly: GCA_963730565.1. Classification (GTDB taxonomy): domain Bacteria; phylum Pseudomonadota; class Gammaproteobacteria; order Steroidobacterales; family Steroidobacteraceae; genus Bog-1198. The sequence continues at coordinate 11,211 of CAVSSU010000025.1, read as the reverse complement.
AGGCGGGCCTGGTCTTCGCAGTCGGAAGCCCGGGCGTGGTCGCGCCGTGTACGGCGGTATTGCCCAATGGCAACCCCTCACCCTGCACCAGTTCGCCCGCCCAGGCCGGCGTATCGACGCTGCTCTTGATCGGCGGCGTGGGTGCGCTGCTCGACAATGCCACGGGACTCACGGTCAACCCGGCGGGCCCGGGCACGTGGAGCATCGCGAGCGCGGGTCAGAGCCTGTTGGAAGTCGATGAATAAGCACATGGGACCTCGCGCATGATCGACTCGGAAACCGCCGCACAATCGCAAGCCGCATCGGATTACGCCGCTGCGCTCGCGCAATATTCTCTGCCGGCCCAGGCGACGCCATACGCGCCCGCCGATCCTTACGGGCGGACGCTGACCCTGACCGCGAGTGACTTTGCGATCCAAGCCGGCGCGGATGGTTTTTCGGATCTGCCCCTGATCGCCGGCAAATCGGAGCTGGCGCAGGGGATTCAGATACTCGTCGGAACGAATCTCGGCACCGATATATTCAACACCTCGTTCGGCTTCGACCTGATCAACACGCTGGCGACGCCGACTTCGTTTCCGCGCATGCAGCAGCTGATCCGGATGTGTGTGGTGAAAGCGTTGTCGCAGGAGCCGCGCATCCGCCAGATCACGGCGATCGCCTTTGTCAGCGATCCCGAATGGCTCACGATCCATCCTGAATTCACGGCGGCGGATCAACAGGCGCAGCTCCAGGCGCAGCGGCAATCGCGCAAGTGGTCGCTCGACGTACGGTTCGACACCCGATTGAACGATCAAGTCATCGCCGGCATTCAAGGCGTAGGGCCCTAACCGATGAGCGCAACCATCACAGTCCCAGGCTCAGGCGATACTTCCACCTACGGCGTGACGCCTCAGGGGTTCATCGTCAAGCCTTTTCAGGCCATCTTGAGCGATGCGTTCGCGCGCGCGCAACTGTCCTTTGGACCCGATATCGATCTGCGCTCTTCGAGCACGATCAGAAAGATCCTCGAGCTCACGGGAATGGATGCCGCCCTGCTGTGGATGGCGTTGGACGATGTTTATCACAGCGGCTTTACTTCCACGGCGGTGGGTAACGCGCTCGATCTGCTCGGCGCCGATCTGGGTCTTGCGCGCGCGAACCAGCAGGCGAGCGGCCTTGCAACCTTCGCGCTCGCACCGAGCGCGCCCGCCGGCGCAATGCTCATCCTGCCGATTGGCACCCTCATCGATACCGGACCCGGTAATTCGATCTCTTTTCAACTGACGGCGACCGTCACATTGACGAACGACCCGACGCGGCCGGCCGCCGCCACCGCGAGCGTGACCGTCACCGCGGTGTTGCCGGGCGCCGCGGGCAACATCGGCGCCGGTCAGCTCGCGAGGATCAATCCCACCTTCGCGTCACGCTACTTGAGTTTCACTCCCAGCTTCGTGCTCGTGAAGAACACGGCCCCCTTCACCGGCGGCGACCAGTCGATCGATGACGATAGCTACCGCCAGGCGCTGCAGGCGCAGCCGCGCACGCAGTGGACCGAGGACGCGATCCGGGCGGTGGTATTGGGCCTCGACGGTGTCCGCGACGCGCTGGTCAGCGATCCCTATGGCGGTCTCGATACGCCGGCCCCGCCCTATGGCGCGGTGTGCTTCGGCGACAGCTTGTTCCAGTTGCCCAGGGATGTGTGCAGTCCCTATTTCTTTTCCATCATCGTGGCCGCGAATCCCGGCGTGCTGTGGGAATCTGCCGGCAGCGCGCCCGACACGATCACCGGTTTGCAGGATGAGATCCTCGCGGCGCTCGAGCCCATCCGGCCGATTTCCACGTTCCCGACGCTCGTCCAGGCGGACTCGGTCGAAGTTGCGGTGCGTGCGCAGCTGGTACTGGACCAAGACGCGGACTCGGGTACCGTGATAGCCGCGGCGCTCGTGGCGCTCGATGACTATATCGGTACGCTGCGTCTCGGCGGCGCGGTATTGTATTCGCAGGTATTGCGAACGCTCGCGGAGCTGCCGGGCGTCACGGATGTCGAGAACTTGAGGCTCCGCCGTGCGCCGCCTCGCTACGGGGAGATCACCTTTGGTCCACCCGCCACATTCGGCGATCCGAACGACACGGTGGCCATCGAGGCATCCTGCGGCGGCAACCTCACGCTGACACAAACCGAAGTCGCCGTATTCGACTCGACCTCGACGCTTAACGAGCTCACCACGTGAGCACCGTGAGCGCCATGTTCTCAGCCCCCTTTGATGTGGCGCTCGAGAATGCCACCGCACCGTATGCCCGCGCGACCGCCACGCAGGCCTTGCCGCTCGGGAGCGCGGCCGCGGGCGTCTGCGCCGTACTGCCGTACGATTTCTTGTCGTTTCTCTCGCTCTATGGGTTGCAGGCAGAGGAGGTTCTGACCACCTACAGCCTGACCTTGAAGGCCGATCAGCTCGATGGGCCGGCGTTGGTGCGGATCGCCTACGACGGCGTCGCCGGATCCGGCACCTCGACACTGCTGGTGCCCTCGGGCTCGCTCGCGGGAATGACCTTTGGCATTACCGGTTTGCCGAATGATCCCAGTCTCACGCTGCGAACGTTAAGCGAGATTCCGCCGCCCGCGGCGGGGGAAGCCTCGGGTCCGGACAAATGGACCTTGACGGCGCTGCTCGGTCATGGCGCGCGTCTGCTCTGGACCGCGACCGGAGAAGCCCAGGCGCTCGCGGGGATGGCGCGCGACATTCGCGCGCAGCGCCATCTGGCAACGGCTCGCGGCCGCAGCCTCGACTGGATCGGTGAGGGGCTGAGCGTGCCACGCCTGCTGCCCGCGCCGTATCGCCTCGACCAAGACCCGGACACCGTTGCGCTTTGGCATTTCGATGACACCGTGGCGCCGGTTCTCGACGCGGCATCGCAAAATCCCGGCACGAGCAAGGGAGCCACGCGCGGCGTTGCTGGGATGTTTGGTCAAGGATGTAACGTGACCTCCGGTGGGCTCGTGATTCCCGACGCGATTGCCTTTGCGGTCGATCCCACGGTGGGTTTCACGGTGGAGATGTTCGCCAACTTGAGCGCGCCCCCCACCGCCGGCCAGACGGTCGTCTTCGCCGTCAAACGGCCGAACTACGCCGATTCAGGCTCACCCGGCTGGGCATTGACTTTCCAGCCCGTGGGCGCGGTCCAGGCCCTCGCCTTCACGCTGACGGATGTGGCCGGAAACGTGGTACAGGCGGCGCAAAACATGACGCTGCCCAGCGGCTGGTTCCACGTCGCCGGCGTCATCGACCCGGTCGCGCAACAGATCGCCGTGCTGCTGAATGGCACGGTGGTCAAGAGCGCGCCGTTGGGCGCGCTCGGCGTAGTCGATACCGGTGCCGCGATCGGGTTGGGCGGCGATTTGCAAGGCGTGCCGTATCTTGACGGCGTGATCGATGAGGTGCGGATCTCCAATGTGGCCCGCAGCGACTTCGCCACGGTACTCGGCGCGAGTGGACGCCCTTACTCGCCTGACGCATTCACCCTCGGCCTGTATCACTTGGATGAAACCGACGACTGGATTGACGAGGATACGGGCGCGCATTTCGCACTCAACCAAGGCGCGCTGCGCGGCACGCCGGCACGCTTCAACGGCGGGCTGGAATTCCCGGGTGACCCGCTGCCCCATACCCGTTGCGCCGCGGAGGCGGATTTCCAGACCCAGTTGAACAATGGTACTTGGAACCGATCTCTCGGTACCACGCCGGTGGCGGCGGGCCCCTACGCGCGCTTCGGTTACCGGCAGGGCGCCATCTTGGAGCCGGGTTTGGACGGCGCTTTGCATCCGGTGATGGTCAATGATCAAGCGCCGCTCCCGGTGCAGGGCGCGGTGACCACCGCGTGCTACGGCTTTGTCCCGGTCGATGCCACCAACAGCAACGATCCCTCGCAAACCATCGCTAAATTCACGGCCGCCGGCCGTTCCGCGCAGGAGGCGATCGACTATTTCGGTGAATGGTACGGGCTGCCAGCGAGCTTTTTCACCACCCAATATGCACGCTTCAAGATCACTGCGGCCTATGAACCCTGTTCGATGCCATCGAGCGGTACGGCTTCCGTCTCGATCCCCGGCGCCGCCGCATGGGGTTTCGACGCCAGCACCAGTTTTACGGTGGAGGCGTTCATCAACGCCGAATCAGTGAGCGCTGACTACGCGCGCGCGGTGATCGCGTCCCGATCCGCGGGCCTGCGCGATGGTGAATCCGCCGGAAACGAGGCCGGATGGGCCTTGTGCCTGGGTCCTTACCGCGGAATTCCCGACAATCTTCGCTTCATCCTGGGCGATACGTCGGGCACGCTCGTGACGGTCGATGCGAACAGCGAACTGGCGGATGGCAACTTTCACCACATCGCCGGTGTCGTGGACCGCGACCTCAACGTGGCGCTGCTGTATGTCGACGGCGTCGCGGTAGGGCAGACGCCGCTCGCCAATCTCGCCGCGGCGGCAACGACGGCCTCCATGACCATCGGCAACAACCCGATGCGGACCGCGCCGTTCGCCGGAAAGATCGACGAGGTGCGCATCTCCCGCGTCGCACGGCGAAGTTTTGCGCCCGTATTGGGGGAGAGCGACACGCGTTACCGGCAACGTCTCGCAATCTACGAGCCCTGGCGCGTTCCCAACTACCCGACGGTCCGGCGATGCGTGCAGGCACTGTCCTTAAGCGATCCCACGCAGACGGATGTCGTGGATCTGCTCTTGGGCGAGGCGGACCCGCCGCCCAACCTCGTGCAGTTCGATGTCGATGAGACCGACAGCACGCGATTTTGCGCTTCCCGCTGGATTCGCGTGATTCCGGGTCCGCTGTCGCCTGGTCAAAGCATTGCATCCGACGGCACGATGCCGGCGGTCGAACCCGACGCCAGCAGCGCGAAACCCCTCTCGGCGAATGCCGCGGCCTTGTTGAGCGAGGCGGATGGCGGCAACTACCACTTCTCCGCTGCATCGAGCCGCAGCATGGTGCTGGCGACCGCTCTCATGCTCGAACAATTGGCGGCGAGGCTGGCGCAGGTGTCGCCGACCTCCACCTTGATGATCGAAAGCGCCTTCCGTGCCGCGCCGGCAGGGGCCACGACCAACGATAGCCTGGGTCTCGCATTGCGCGTCGGTCTCGGCGTGGTGGGGCCCGGATTTAGCTTGGGGTTGCTCGCCGCCCTCGCATTCGAGAGCGGCGCGCCCTTCGTTTTCTATCCGGCGTCGGGTTCAGCTTTGCGACTCGTCGCGGTGGCGGGCGATGATCTGCAACTGTGGGCGAGCAATTTTGCGGTCGGCACCAACCCGGGTACCGATAGCGCCGGACGCCAGATCATCCCCTTGAATGTGCCGGTGATGATCGCGATCAAGCGTCCGATACCGCTGCCGGTGAACGGCGTGAATCCCTCGCTCGACTGGAGCTTGCTGGCGGATGGACCGGCCGAGGGAACCTTGAGCGGTCCCACCAGCAGCGCGATCATGGTCACAGGCACCGCCGCGGGCACGGCCACCATCGCACTGCGATGCACCTTGCCGGACGGTGTCACCGTGCTCAAGGGCTCCATCCCCATCATCTTTGCGCCTCAAACGCTCGACGGTTGCGATATCTTAGGCGGCGACGGCACGGTGAACGCCACGGAGTTGGCGATGTCGGGCGCGCCGGAGGCGGATTTTCGCCCGGCTTATCTGGTCACCAGCCACAGCGCGGCCCTCGACTACGCGCCCGTCACGCCTGCCGCGCCGGCGCCGCACCAGATGCAACTCGCGCTCGAGACCGCGCTGCTCGATCTGGCATCGCGGGTCGCGCTCGAGCCCGGTGCGCCGCGAATCACGGTGCTGTCGGCCTACGATCCGGCGGCAACGAATCTTCAAGTGGTCGGGCGCGGATTGGTGGTGGCGCCGAGCTCCGCGTCCCTGACGGCCGGGCGGCTCGGCGCGCTCGCATTTCTCGCGGGCTTCTCCTACATCGAACGCCGACGCTACCCCGCGTCCATTTACCTGTCGGTGCCGGAGGGAAACCGCTTTGAAATCACCGCCGGACCCTTGCAGCGATTATGGCAGTACACGCGGATCAGCGGGCAAGGCATGCTCATGGCGACGGAGTTTGATGCCGCGGGGCCACCCGATGCGGGTTTCAATCCGGCAACTTTGCAGGCCTTCGCCGACCCGCGAGCCGCCTTCGCCGCGGGCGTCAGCAACCAAGTTCAGCCCGCGCTGGCCACTGCGCTGACGGCGCTGTTGACGGCTTTGACAGCCGACGCAGTCACGGGCGCACTGCAGGTAATCGGCGGCTACACGCCCAATGATCCCTCGCTCTTAGGCGTGGGGCGCGCGCTGCTCGCGCGCCATCCTGTGGTCGGCGCGGATCGGCTGGCCGGCTACGCGCTGGAGGCGGGGTTCGGTTTCGTTTGGCACCGTGGTCCGAGCGACCCCGGCGGCGAGGCGGTTTACATGGCGAGTTATCCCGCCGCCGGTCCCCCGATAAACCTAGTCTCGAATACCGATCCCAACGCCGCGTATTTTGAGGTGGCGATCAACGCATTGTCTCGGCTTTCGATCAGGCCACAGCTTGCGGTAGCGGGACGGCTGGACTGGGGCGCGGAAGCGGCCTGCCCCGCACAGGCCAATCTGTCCTCGGCGCTTCCCGATCCCACCGATAAGCCCGGTATGACATCGAAGGTCTTTCAGGGGACCGTTGCCGGCGCAGTCGCCGCGGTGGCGACATTTTCGTTGAATGACTTTTCGGATCCCTACCAATTTGCCATCACGCCGATCGCGGCGCCGCCGGGCGCGGCGGCACCGACACTGACCAAGGATCAGTACGATGATCTGATGAATTTCTTGGACGCCTATCATCCGCTCGGGACCAGCGCGGTGACCAAGTCCCTTCGCGCCTACGTGCACGGATTCAGACGACCGCCCCGGTGGGATCGGATAGCGACCCAAGCCACCTTTCAACACTATCGAGTCGAGCCCTAGCTATGAATGAACTGAGACGATCGCAGGAGAGACGACCATGAGCAGCATCACTTATACGCCCCAGTTTGTTTGGAAGGATTACTGTGACTTCGTAGACACAGTCCAGGCTGGTGGCACCAACGGCATCAATGCCCGCATGCACGCCATTGAAGGCGAATTCACCACCCTGTCGGGAGTCATTTCCCAGGTCAATGCGGGACTCTTTTTCCAGCCCGTCGGTACGGCCGGTGCGGTGGCCTACGGCGGCGGCAGCGTCGGCATCGGCGCTTTTCCCGCCGCGACTCCGCCGACGTATGGGTTCGAGGTGAATCTCAGCGACAACACCAACGTCGGCAATCAAGTTCGTTTCGGAAACGCGGTGTGCTGCAACGGCAATACGGGCGCCTTCTCGAGCTATGCAGTCTTTGCGCATAAGAGCCACGCCTCCGATGGCGATTTTGCCCTGCGGCAGGGTCCCAATGGCAACGTTTATCTCAATGCGGCGGCCGGGCAGTCGGTGACCATCAGCCAGAATGGCACTTCGATCCGCTTCGGCATATCGCTTGCCGGCAACGTGATCGTGGGCGGCAACGCCGATCTGCCGACCGCCGGTGCGGCGGTCCTGCAGGTCAATGGCGACGCGTTCAAGTCCACCGGCAGTGCCTCGTGGCTGCTGCCTTCCGACTCGCGGCTCAAGCAGGATGTGCGCGAATTGGAATTCGGGCTGACCCAGTTGCGGGGGGTGCGACCCGTGCGATTTCGCTACAACGGTCGGGCCGGCACTCGGGCCGGGGAAGCAGGTGTCGGCGTAATCGCGCAGGAGATCGAGCGAATCCTCCCGGAGATGATTACGCGGATATCCAACAATGCGAGCCAAGAGCCCGATCTGAAGGATCTGCGGGTCTACGACGCCTCCTTGCTCACCTATCTGCTCGTGAATTCCGTCAAGGAACTCGCGGGAAGGGTGGAGCAGTTGGAGCAGGCGCTCGCCGAAGCGCACAGCGAGGCCGGGGCTGAGCGGCGGCCGAAGTCACGCACGCGTTCATCCACCAAGCCGGCCGTATCCAAGGAGGGATCCGCATGACTTCCATTCAAACCTTAAGAGCGGGGCACGAAATCAACCATATCAGGAGGACTCGCATGAGCAGGAATAAACGTTTTCCCTTGGGAGCGCTCGGGATCGGCTGGCTTCGCGGCCTGCTGCCACTGCTCGCCTTGCTCGACGCCGGCAACGCGTTCGCCGCGTGCCCCACACCCACCACCAATCCCGACATCGAAGTCGCTGCATGTTCGGGCGGGAACCAACCGTATATCCCCTACGACAATCCGGCCGGTACCGCGATCACGGACCAACTCGAGCTTTGTCCCTCCTCGTCCACGGTGACGTGGTCGATCATGCCGAGTAGTGGCTGCACCGGTGGAGGCTCCAGCATGTCGTGCACCGACGGTACCAACACCGTGACGCTGTCGACGACGTTGTCGGGCTATTTGCAATTCGCGGGCAATAATCCGTCAACGCAGGCAAGTTTTAGCGTGACGGCGTCGGACGCGAGCATCGGCGGCACTAACAACGGCAGTTGTACGCGGCCCTATTACCTTAACTACGTGCCCGGCGGCCAGGGCGGCTGGGGCGATCCGCACATCACCACGATCGATGGCGTTCATTACAATTTCCAGGGAGCGGGGGAGTTCACGGCGCTGCGCGGCACCGGAATCGAAATTCAAACCCGCCAGACCCCGGTGTCGACGTTGTACCTCCCGGCGGCAGATGCCTATGACAACCTCAAGACTTGCGTCTCCGTTTACAGCGCTGTCGCGGCCAGTGTCGGCAGTCACAGAGTCAGCTACCAGCCGATCTTAGGCGCGGACGGCGCCGCCGCCGCGTCCGGCATGCAGCTGCGGGTCGATGGGGTGCCGACCACCTTGAGTGCGGCGGGAATCCCTCTCGCGGGATCACCCGTCAGCGGCAAAATTGTGCAGCCGTGGGGCGGCGATGGCATCGAGGTCGACTACTCGGACGGGACGACCTTGATGGTCACGCCATCTTATTGGCCCGCTCAGTCGCTGTGGTACCTCAATGTGAACGTCTTTGGGACGACGGCGGCCAAGGCGGTGTATGGCAGGATCGCGGAGCGCAGCTGGTTGCCCGCACTGGCGAACGGCACTTCGCTCGGCCCCATGAAGGACTCAACGGCCGAACGTTATCATGATCTTTACGTGACGTTCGCCGATTCCTGGCGGGTGACCGCTGCCACCAGCCTGTTTGACTACGCACCCGGTACCTCGACCGCGGACTTCACACTGGCTGGATGGCCCCAAGACAACCCGACCTCGTGCACGATTCCCGGCCGAGTGCAGGCGCAGCCGGTCGCGGTCACCGTCGCCGAAAACGCCTGCAGTGCCATTGTCGATGCGCACACGCATGCGGATTGCGTCTTCGATGTGACCGCAACCGGCTTTACGGGATTTGCGAAAAGCTACCAACTTTCCCAAGAGCGCCTGCCGGGAGCGAGCCGGACCACGCTGAAAGCCGACAAGGACGTGACCGCGCTCGGGGAGAACGTGACCTTCACGGCGACTTCGATGCGGACGGGCTTTAACGGTGGCGGGACACCGGTCGGTACGGTGCAGTTCGTCGCGGACGGTGCCAATGTGGGCACTCCGATGAGCCTCGATGCCAGTGGTCAGGCGCAATGGAGTACGACAACCCTAACTGTCGGCGAGCATCAGATCCAGGCCAAGTTCGTCTCCGCAAAGGGGTGGGGTGCCTTGAACGCGAGCAACAGCGCCGAGGAAAAACACGAGGTCATCTCGGCAACTCATTTCCCGATGTGGCTCATCATTTTGCTGGTTATCATCCTGGTCATAGTGCTGCTGTGGTGGATGCTCAAGTAGCTGAACGCAATCGCCGACCGTCCGCCCGCCTAACGGGGCGAAGCGGACGGTCCCGGTCCCCGCCTTAAGCGACCGCGGATTTGGAGATCATATGCCGGCCTCCTCACGACCCTTCATGGGCGCGACCCCCTACAGCGACGCCTTGGGCAACGGCGTCACGTTTCGAGTATGGGCACCGTTTGCAAGTGCGGTCGCGGTGGCCGGTGATTTCAACGCCTGGTCGGTGAGCGCGAATGGCCTGTACTCCGAAGGCAACGGATACTGGTCGGCCGATGTCGCGGGTGCCGCGGTAGGCTCGCAATATAAGTTCGTGCTCACCAGTCCAAATGCCGCGGCGCCGTTATGGCGGGTCGACCCGTATGCGCGTGCCATTACCCGCGCGGGCTCGAATCTCAATTGCCTGGCGGCTGCCTCCGACGAAGCGTACGCGACACCGAATTACTCCACACCCGCGTGGAATGAAATGATCATTTACGAGATGCATCTGCAGTCATTTCTTTACAGCGCGGATGGCGTCGACGGAACCGGCTCCTTCACCTCGGCCGCAACGAAGCTCGACTACCTTCGCGACCTCGGCGTCAATGTGATCGAGCTGATGCCGATCGGAGAATTCATCGGCGATGTTTCCGCCGGCTACAATCCCGCCTACATCTTCGCCATCGAAGACGAGTTCGGCGGCCCGGACGGGCTTCGCCGCATTCGTCAACGCCGCGCACCAACGGGGTATCGCCGTCATCGTGGATGTTGTCTACAACCATCTCGGCAATTCCGCCGGCGACATGTGGCAGTTCGACGGCTGGTCGGAAAACGGCAAGGGCGGCATCTACTTCTATAACGACTGGCGCAGCCACACCGACTGGGGCGATACGCGCTTCGATTACGGCCGCGGCGAAGTTCGCCAGTACCTTTGCGACAACGCCATGCGATGGCTGCAACAGCGCTACGCCGACGGCCTGCGCTGGGATTCGACCGGCTCCATCCGCAACGTCTACGACCAAAACAACGACCCCGCCGACGATATCCCCGATGGCTGGAGCCTGATGCAGTGGATCAATTGACCGTTGCCGCGCGCCAGCCGTGGAAGATCTCCATCGCCGAGGACATGAAAGACAACGAGTGGATCACGAAAACGCCCGGCGAAGGCGGCGCGGGATTTAATGCGCAGTGGGGGCCGACTTTCGTTTCGCAGATTCGCAACGCGCTGATCCCCGCCGATGACGCCGACCGCGACATGAATGCCGTGGCGGGTATCGTCGCCCAGACCTACAACGCCGACGCCTTTGAGCGTGTGATTTTTACCGAATCGCACGACGCCGATTCGAACGGCGCGCAGCGTCTGCCGGAAATGATTTGAAGCAATGCGGCGC
>CAVSSU010000024.1:0-22277 GCA_963730565.1 uncultured Gammaproteobacteria bacterium | reverse complement strand
GCTGGACATTTTGATAGGGTGTTTCACATATGTTGCTTTTTTCTGTGCACTGCAGCTATTTCAGCTGTGCCGCCAGGTGCTCAGGTCGGCCGGGCTGTGCACGGCGATGGGCCGCGAAAAGGTGCCGCGGCCAGGTCTTGCTGATGGAGCGTTTTATGGCCGTGCATGGCTGCCGAAGAGACAGGTGAACACGCCGACGACGGCGAGCGTCATCGGCCAACCAGCAGAAACTACTAAAGATTTTGCTGTGCTACTTCGGCCGATTCTGCAGGCGGCGAGGTTATGGTTGATCTGGCCGCTGACTCTTTTTGAGATCCGGGTCGCCCGGTCCGAAGATCCGCGCATAGGAGTCACCAGATCGTCATGCGCGACGAGTTCGGCGGCGCCGTCCCCATCTCCCCCCCCCCCCCCTACGCGTTACCCTTGAGCTCCTCGCTTCTACTGCGCCTGCGCAGTGCCAGGGGCAGGGCGAGAAGTTGTCTCGGCTCCTCCCGAGCTAGCAGGTGATCCTGCGTTGTGTAGACCTCCACAGGTTGTTGTTCGGTAGGATCTGGAAGAGCTGCTTCTGTGCTCGAGCGAGGCGATCTCTGATGAACATGTTATTGTTGCGCGTGCTCTGCGCACGCTGATGCGACCACGAGCTGCTCGCTGCGGCTCGATCCTGGGGGCCACTGCGGGTTCATGGCGGAACAAGGAGCGGCGCCGCGACGCATCGCGGTAAAGCTGATCAGCACGAGGCCGCTCAGTGATCTTGGACTCGGGGGATGTTCGCATGTGGTTATTCTAGCGCTAAAGGGGCAGGTGCGGAGCGACTGTTTTATACTCCGTAGAATTCCTCGATGACCATTGAAGCACCCTAATTCCCGAGCTTTCGAGTGCCTGGAGGCCCTCGTTGACGCGATCGAGGCGGCGGCATTTGCTGCCACGGGTGTGTGCTGGCGCTCTCAACAGCTACTGAGAACCGGGTCTATCAGGTGGGGGTCGAGGATGTGGATCCCGTGGTCGCGAGTTTTACCGGCCCGGCCGCTGGAGCGATGCCTCCATCCGCGAGGAGCACGTGTTCGCCGCCGAGCTCGCCGCCCAGGAGAGGACCGGGCTGGTGGCGCCGCCGTCCGAGCGAGGGCGGCCCGGATCAGGACAAGGTGGATCGCTACGCCGGTGTTCCCGCGCCTGGGCGCCCGTGTCCCGAGCTCGGCACGGCGCACGAGCGGGAGGGTGGGTCGGGCGGTTTCTGGGCCGAATTCACGCGGTGGCTCTGTGCGGTGCCCTTCTGCGAGCGCCTGGACCCAGCATCCAAGACCTCGGGTCCCGTGCGATTTCGTGCTCGACGCGGACTGGGATGCCGGAGACAGCTGGCCGACAAGTACGCCGATCTCACCGATACCCGCTCGAGGAAGTGGAGACTCGGGCCCGCGGGTGGCGCGGCACGATCTCACCGGGCGCATCCTCGGGGAGTGCTCACCGGGGCAGGATCCCGTGGACCGACGCGGGTCCGCATTTCGTGGATCTGGACGACCGCGCGTACCGGCCCCGCGGTTTAAGACCTGCGGACGCCGATCGCGGGAAACCGTGAGGCTCTGTCTCTGGAGCTCCTACCGCACTGCTGCGCGGATAGGAGCAGTTCCTGCCGTTCAACCGGCGCGAGCTGGCGTTGATCGGAGCAGCGGCGGGCGCTGCGCATGATCGACTATTCGGTGTGGCTCGCGCGGCGCTGGGACCCTGGCTGTCCTCCCACTTGGCTTTTCCTGGTTTGGCACCCCGCGCTACTGGCAGGAGCATTATCGCGCCCTCGAGGATCAGCTCGCCCAGGTGCTGGAGCTGCCGCTCGAGTTGTGAACACGGTCGTATTTGAGGATGATCCTCTGAAGGATCATAGGTACCGCATGAAACTCGGAAGGATCACCTGTGTGCGTGGTCTGACGCCCGGTTGCCAACGCGCAGACCGGCGAGGCAGCAGCCCGAAGTCGGCGGTTCGCCATGCCGGGCGCCGGTTGCGCTGCAGCGCGGACCCACGGTGAGGAGCTGACCGCGGGGATGGTCGAGGCCACCACCCAGGGCAAATCGCAGGCTCCCGGTAGGACTCAAAATCGACGCGCTCAAACAGCCCGTGCAGGGCGAGCCGCTGGAAAAGAGCCATCGTGCTTTTGCCCCGCGAACCGGCCGGGGGTGGGCGACTATTGAGGTGAGCGGGCCGGTGAGCCTGCAGGTGCCTGCCGGCGAGAGGGTAAGTTCGAGTTTGCCTCGGTGAACTGCAGCAATCGTCGAGCATCCGTCCGGTCGACCCCCACCGCGGAGGGTGCTTCCTGTCGACGGTTACCGTGAATTTGAACACGGACGAGGCGGATACGTGCGTTTTCTCCGCGCCGCCCATGGCGGGCGCGACCGCGCCGGCGCTGGCTCCTCCGGCAATCCGCTGCTGACGCCGCCGGCCTCACCTACGGCTAGTGCGTCCCGGAGCGGGTGCGCGGGTCTGGGGTAAAACATTTTCGGCAGGTGCTGCGGTTTAGGCCTATAAAGGGCGGTTTCGTCCTCACTCTTCAAGGTCTGCCGTGATGCTCCAACTTCGGAACATCGCCATCATCGGCGTATGTTGATCACGGGCAAGCACCTATGTTGTTGACCAGCTCCTGTGCTAATCGCTTACGTCTGATGCCGAAAGGACCTGCAGGAGCGGGTCATGGTACTCGAATGTTCTCCTTGAGCGCGAGCGCGGCATCACCATTCTCGCCAAGAATACGGTGATCAACTGGGGCGAGTATCGAATCAACATCGTCGACACGCCCGGCGACGCGGACTTCGGCGGCGAGGTGGAGCGTGTGCTCCACCTCGCCATGTCGCGGTCGTCGGCCTATGCCCGGTCGACGGTCCGATGCCGCAGACCGTTCGTCACTCAAAAAGGCATTCAAGCATGGACTTCGGCCCATCGTGGTGATCAACAAGATCGACCGCGACGAGGCCGTGTCCCGGCTGGGTGCTCGATCAGACCTTCGATCTCCGTCGACGGTCGGCGCGACCGGATCCAAGCGTTTGGATTTTCCCGTCATTTACGCCTCGGCCCTGCGCGGTTTTCGCGGGCTGGACTCGACGGTTCGCGAGGGCGACAACCAGCCCTTGTTCAAGACCATCGTCGATCATTGTCCTGCTGCTGGATGTTCACGTGGACGGCCCTCTGCAGCTGCAGGCCACGCCGTCGATTATTCGAGCTACGTCGGCGCCATCGGCATTCGGCGGCATCAAGCGCGGCACCTGCGCGCGGCCCGTGACCGTCGTCGACGGCGAGGGCCGCCAGCGCTCCGAGTGAATCACAGACAGTACTGGGCTTTCACGGGCTGACCTCGATGCGGGTCAGCCCGTGAAAGCCCAGTATCTGTGTGATTCGCTCGGAGCGCTGGCGGCCCTCGCGGTCGACGACGGTCACCGCCATGCCGCGGCGCAGGGTGCCGCGCTTGATGCGGCCGATGCCGATGGCGCCGACGTAGCTCGAATAATCGAGCAGCGTCACCTGCAGCTGCAGAGGGCCGTCCACGTCGACGTCCGGCGGCGGACAATGATCGACGATGGTCTTGAACAAGGGCTGCATGTCGCCCTCGCGAACCGTCGAGTCCAGGCCCGCGAAACCGCGCAGGGCCGAGGCGTAAATGACGGGAAAATCCAACTGCTCGTCGGTCGCGCCGAGCCGGTCGAACAGATCGAAGGTCTGATCGAGCACCCAGCCGGGACGCGCCTCGTCGCGGTCGATCTTGTTGATCACCACGATGGGCCGAAGTCCATGCTTGAATGCCTTTTGAGTGACGAAGCGGGTCTGCGGCATCGGACCGTCGACCGCATCCACCAAGAGCAGCACGCAATCGACCATGGCGAGCACGCGCTCCACCTCGCCGCCGAAGTCCGCGTGCCCCGGCGTGTCGACGATGTTGATTCGATACTCGCCCCAGTTGATCGCCGTATTCTTGGCGAGAATGGTGATGCCGCGCTCGCGCTCGAGAACGTTCGAGTCCATGACCCGCTCCTGCAGGTCCTTTCGGGCATCGAGCGTGCCCGATTGGCGCAAGAGCTGGTCGACGAGCGTGGTCTTGCCGTGATCGACGTGCGCGATGATGGCGATGTTGCGAAGTTGGAGCGTCACGGCAGACCTTGAAGAGTGAGGACGAAACCGCCCATTATAGGCCTAAACCGCGGCGCCTGCCGAATGTTTTACCCCGTGACCCCGCGCGCCCCGCTCCGGGACGCACTAGCCGGTGGGTGAGGCCGGCGGCGTCGGCGGCGGATTGCCGGAGGAGGCCGGCGCCGGCGCGGTCGCGCCCACGATCAACGGCACCGAGAAAACGCGCGTATCCGCCAACTGGTCGTGCTTCAAATTCACGGTCAGCGTCAACAGGAAGACACCCTCCGCGGTGGGGGTCAACCGGATGCTGCGACGATAGACCTGCTCCGGCTCCACCGAGGCAAACTCGAACTTACTCTCGCCGGCAGGCACCTGCAGGCTCACCGGCCCGCTCACCTCGATGGTCGCCGGCCCGGCCGGTTCGCGGGGCAAAAGCGCGATCGCGATTTCCAGCGGCTCGCCCTGCACGGGCTTTTTGAGCACGTCGAACTTGAGTCCTACCGGAGCCTGCGACTTGCCCTGGGTGGTGGCCTCGACCATCCCCGCGGTCAGCTCCTCCACCGTGGGTCCGCGCTGCAGCGCAACCGGCGCCGCATGGCGAACCGCCGACTTCGGGCTGTTGCCCTCGCCGGACTCGCGTTGGCAACCGGCCGTCAAGACCAGCGCACACAGGGTGAATGTTCCGAGTTTCATGCGGTACCTATGATCCTTCAGAGGATCATCCTCAAATACGACCGTGTTCACAACTCGAGCGGCGGCTCCAGCACCTGGGCGAGCTGATCCTCGAGGGCGCGATAATGCTCCTCCCAGTAGCGCGGGGTGCCGAACCAGGGAAAAGCCAGCGGAAAGGCTGGATCGTCCCAGCGCCGCGCGAGCCACGCCGAATAGTGGATCATGCGCAGCGCCCGCAGCGGCTCGATCAACGCCAGCTCGCGCCGGTTGAACGGCAGGAACTGCTCGTATCCGCGCAGCAGGTCGGTGAGCTCCACGGCCATTTCCTCACGGTTTCCCGCGATCAGCATCCACAGGTCCTGGATCGCGGGGCCGGTCACGCAGTCGTCCAGATCCACGAAATGCGGACCCGCGTCGGTCCACAGGATATTGCCCCGGTGACAGTCCCCGAGGATGCGCCCGGTGATCGTGCCGCGCCACCCGCGGGCCCGAGTCTCCACTTCCTCGAGCAGGGTATCGGTGAGATCGGCGTACTTGTCGGCCAGGTACTCCGGCATCCAGTCGCCGTCGAGCACGAAATCGCGCGCGCCCCGCCCGAGGTCTTGGATGCTGAGTGCCGGGCGCTCCCGGAAGGGCACCGCACGGCCCACCGCGTGAATTCGGCCCAGAAACCGCCCGACCCACTCCCGCTCGTGCGCCGTGCCGAGCTCGGGCCAGCGGCCGCCCCGGCGCGGGAACACCGCGTAGCGATAGCCCTTGTGAAAATGCAGGGTCCGGCCCTCGCTCGACAGCGGCGCCACCACCGGTATCTCCTGGGCGGCGAGCTCGGCGGCGAACGCGTGCTCCTCGCGGATGGAGGCATCGCTCCAGCGGCCGGGCCGGTAGAACTTCGCGACCACGGGATCCGCGTCCTCGACCCCCACCTGATAGACCCGGTTCTCGTAGCTGTTGAGCGCCAGCACGCGCCCGTCGCAGCGGAACCCCACCGCCTCGATCGCGTCCAAGACGGCCTCGGGTGAAAGCTCGGAATAGGGTGCTTCGATGGTCATGCGGGGAATTCTACAGATATGACGCCGTCGCTCCGCGCCGGCCCCCTTACGCTAGAATGCCCGCCATGCGATTGCCCCGACCCAAGTCACTGAGCGGCCTCATGCTGATCGGCTTCACGATCGTCGCGGCGCCGCTCTTGTTCGCGATCGTGAATGCCGCCGTGCAGATGAACCGCATGTCGAGCCGCAGCGAGCAGCTGGTGGTGCGTGGCGTGCAGAGCACGCGCAACAATCAGCGCATGTTCGTCGAGATCGCCTCGCTCGAGCGCACCGCGCGGCTCTACCAGATCCTGCCGAACAACGACCTGCTGGAGGCCTACGCGCGCAATCACCTGCTGCTCGAGAACACCCTCGACGAGCTTCTCACCCTGCCCCTCGATGCGCAGGCGCAGTCCGATCTCAAGGAGCTCAAGGGTGACGCGGATCATGCGTGGGCGGAGATCAAGACGGCGCCGCCGAACTCGTCGCGCATGAGCGATCTGGTGAGCTCCTATGCGCAGATGTCGGACCGGGCGACCCGGATCTCGAGCCGCGTCAGCGGCCAGATCGACCATGACCTCACCGCCCTGCAGAAATCGGCCGAAGTGGCGCAGCAAAATCTTTTCTGGCGCACGCTTCTCCTGGTGCCGATGACGCTCGCCGTCGTCGGCGTGTTCACCTATCTCTTCGGCAGACCGATCCGGGCCATCGACCGCTCCATCAGCGAGCTCGGCCGCGGCACCTTTTCGCGGCCCATCGCCATCCGCGGCCCGGCCGACCTCGAGCGCCTGGCGGCACAGCTCGAATGGCTCCGGGTCAGGCTTCTGGAGCTTGCGCAGGAAAAAAATCGATTCTTGCGACATATGTCGCATGAACTGAAGACGCCTCTGGCGAATATTCGCGAGGGAACCGAACTATTGATGGATGGCGCAGTCGGTGAGCTGCAAAGCGCTCAGCGCGAGGTGGCGGGCATATTGCGCGAGAACGGAATGAAGCTTCAAAGACTCATCGAGAACTTGCTGTCGTTCAGCGCCTGGCAGGCCAAAAGCGTGGGCCTCGAGGTGTCGGAATTCAAGTTGCGTCCGCTGATCAAGTCGGTCCTGGAGAACCAACAGCTCACCTTGGTCGCGCAGCGCGTGCGGCTCGACGTGCAGGTGGAGGATCTCACACCGCTCGCCGACCGCGGAAAAATACGCCTCATCCTCGACAATCTATTGTCGAATGCGATCAAGTTCACACCGCGCGGCGGCACCATCTCGATCCACGCCAGAAGCGAGCGTGAGCAGCTGGTGCTCGACGTCATGGACTCCGGCCCGGGAATCCCGGTCGACGAGCGCAACCGCATCTTCGAGGCCTTCTATCAGGGGAAGACCCCCCAAGGCGGCCACGTGAAGGGCACCGGGATCGGACTTTCCGTGGTGACCGAGTTCGTCAACGCGCACGGCGGCAGCATCGAAATCCTCGAGGCGCCGGCCGGCGGCGCGCATTTCCGCGTGCGTCTCCCCCTGCGCCATGCGGCGCCCGTCCAACGTGAAAAGGCTCATGCGGCTTAAGCTGCGGCGCTCTGCCCTCTCGCTCCTGACCCTCTGCGCTCTGTGCGGTTGCGCGGCCATGGGCGGCTCGTCGGGCGCCAAGGCGCCCCCGCCCTCGGAACCGGATCACAAGCCCGAAACGGGCCCGATCACCCCGCTGCTCGACTTGATGAGCGCCCTCCCCAAGGGCGATCCGGCCCGGCAGGCCGAGCTCTTCCAGTCCGCCAAGGAATCCGCCTCGCTGTCGCCGACCACCAGCAACCGGCTCAGGTACGCGCTCGCCCTGGCCATACCCGGTCACAGCGGCTCCGATCCCGTCGCCGCACAGCGACAGTTGTCGGAACTCCTCGCCAGGCCTGAAACTCTGCTCCCGGATGAGCGCCTATTGGCCCTGGTAGAGCTTCAAGAAGTCGACCAGCGGCTGGTTTTGCAGGCCGAGAATCAACGGCTGCGGGACGAGGCGCTGCACGATTCCAAGGACAAACTGCAGTCGATCAACCGTCGGCTGCAGGCCGAATCGGATGAAAACGCCCGTCTGCGCAAGGCGCTGGACGAGGCCCACGCGAAGCTCGACGCGGTGACGCATATCGAGCGGTCCATTAACGATCGCGGGACGAGCGAGCCGCCTCACACGCCCTGATGAACCGCGATGATGCCACCGGAGAGACGCCAGTGAACGCTTATTCGATTGCTTCCACCACCCCCCTGTCGTTCGGGCTGCAGCCCACCTCGCGCGACAATTCCTCCACGCAGAAGCGCAAGGCGCGGATTCTGGTGGTCGACGACGACCCGGGCCTGTTGCGACTCCTGACCATCCGGCTGCGG
The DNA here is from genome assembly GCA_963730565.1 of uncultured Gammaproteobacteria bacterium. Lineage (GTDB taxonomy): Bacteria > Pseudomonadota > Gammaproteobacteria > Steroidobacterales > Steroidobacteraceae > Bog-1198. The sequence goes on along the minus strand of CAVSSU010000024.1, from coordinate 14,115 downwards.
GCCGAGAACTACGAGGTCGAGGCCGTCGAAAGCGCCGCGGCCGCGCTCGCCGCCTGCACGCGATTCCGGCCCGACCTCGTGATCACGGACCTGCGCATGGACCAGATGGACGGGATCGGCCTGCTCAAGGAGCTGCAGAGCCGCTGGCCGGGACTCAAGGTCATCATCCTCACCGCGCATGGCACGATTCCCGACGCCGTGCATGCCACCCAGAGCGGCGCCTTCGGTTTTTTGACCAAGCCGGTGGACAAGCAGGACTTGCTCGACAACGTGCAAAGGGCGCTCAAGGTCTCCGGCTTCGCGCACGTCGCCGAGGACTGGCGCGCCAACATCATCACCCGCAACCAGCTGATGGAAGACAAGCTGGCTCAGGCCAACATGGTCGCGGGCACCGACGCGCGGGTGTTGATCACCGGCGAGAGCGGGACCGGCAAGGAGATCCTCGCACGCGCCATCCACGAGGCGAGCCCGCGCCGAAACAAGCCGTTCGCCTGCGTCAACTGCAGCGCCATGGCCGAGAATCTGCTGGAGTCGGAGCTGTTCGGGCACGAGAAAGGCGCGATTCCGGGCGCGACCCGCTCGCAACAAGGGGTTTTCGAGACCGCCGACGGCGGGACGCTCCTTCTCGATGAAGTGGGCGACATGCCCATGCGATTGCAGGTGAAGCTGCTTCGCGTGCTGCAGGAGAACACCATCCGGCCGGTCGGAAGTCCCGAGGCGGTCGCCATCAACGTGCGGGTGATCTCCTCCACTCACCGGGACCTGCATCAACTGATGACGGGCGGTCAGTTCCGCGAAGATTTGTACTACCGCTTGAATGTGGTGCACATCGAAGTGCCGGCGCTCGGCCGGCGGCGCGAGGACATCCCGCTCCTGGTCGCGCATTTTCTCGAGCAGATCGCCAAGGAAACCGGCCAACGCAAGATCTACGCCCCGGAAGCCGTCGAGCTCCTCGCCACGGCGGAATGGCCGGGCAATGTGCGCCAGCTCTACAACGTGGTCCGCCAGAACGTCGCGCTATCGCACGGCGCCATCATCACCGCCGAGCTCGTTCAACAGTCGCTCGGCGGCAACCCGACGCGCCTGCCCTCGTTCGACGAGGCGCGCGATGAATTCACGCGCAATTACCTCTCGCAGATCCTGCAGATCACCACCGGCAACGTGAGTCAGGCCGCCCGACTGGCCAAGCGCAACCGCACGGATTTCTACAAGCTGCTCTCGCGCCATCAGCTGCAGCCGGACGACTTCAAGAAGAGCTGAGGTCAGCCGTAGAACTCCGCGACGGCCGCGACCACGTGGGCGAGCTGCGCCTCTGAGAGCTCCGGATAAACCGGCAGCGCCAGCGTCTCGGCAGCGGCGCGCTCGGATTCGGGGAAGTCGCCGTGCTGGTAGCCGAGATGGGCAAAGCATTGCTGCAGGTGCAGCGGCACGGGATAGTAGATCTCGGTTCCGATCCCCCGCTCGGTGAGCGCGGCGCGCAGCTCGTCGCGGCGCTCGGCGCGAACGGCGTACTGATTGAAGATGTGGCGGCCGGCCGCGGGCGCGCGCGGGGTGACGACGTGCGGCGCGAGTCCCGCCCGCCCGAACGCGGCGGAATAGTAGGCCGCGTTTCGCTGGCGGCCTTCAGTCCAGGCATCGAGGTGCTTCAGCTTCACGCGCAGGATCGCCGCCTGCAGCTCGTCGATTCGAAAATTGCCGCCGATGAACGCGTGGAAATACTTGGGCTTGCCGCCGTGCACCCGCAGCACCCGCATGTGCTCGGCCAGATCCAGGTCGTTGGTGGTGCACAGCCCGGCATCGCCGAATGCACCGAGATTCTTGCTCGGGAAGAACGAGAAGCATCCGATGTCGCCGATCGACCCGACGCGCGCGCCGTCCGAGTACTCGGTGCCGATGGCCTGCGCGGCGTCCTCGATGATGCGCAAGCCGTGCTGCCGGGCGATCCGCACCAGCGCGTCCATGTCCGCGGACTGGCCATACAGGTGAACGGGCATGAGCGCGCGGATCCGCCCGCCGGTCCAGCGGTTCACGAGGACGCCCCGCTCCACGCGGCACTGCCGCTCGATGAACGACTCGACCGCCGCGGCGGATAGATTGAAATTCCCGGGGTCGATATCGCAGAACACCGGCCGGGCGCCGGTGCGCGCGATGGTGCCCGCCGTGGCGAAGAACGTGAACGGCGAGGTGATCACCTCATCGCCCGCGCCGATGCCGAATGCCATCAAGGCCAATAGCAACGCATCGGTGCCCGAGGAGACGCCGACGCCCGCCGATGCACCGCAGTACTGTGCGACCTCGGCTTCGAAGGCGCGCACGTGCTCTCCCAGGATGAAATGTTGGCTTTCGCACACATTTTCGATAACGGGAAGCACCTCGGCACGGATCTGCGCGTACTGAGCCTTAAGATCGAGTAATGGAACCTTCGTCATGCAACACTAGAATACCATCGTAGTCAGATGATTTAACAATTGTGGATCCGGTCCGCGCAATACGCAGGAATTGACCGATAATGACTCATAACTTTGTTGCAGCCCCGCTACGCTCGCAGAGCCTTGCGAACGCGTGCCGCCTCTCGACGGATGCCAGATGACCCAGCCGGTCCAATTCAGACAAAGTTTCTTGATCGCGTTGCTGACGGGCGCCCAGGCGGTGCTGCCCGCGATCGTCGCCGTCGCCGCGCTGTATGTGACGATCATCGCATTCGGCAGCCAATTCGACCTGCGCTCCTCCGGGATCGTGGTGGTGGCGGTCGTGTGCCTGGTGCTGATCCAGCCGCCGCGCGAAGTGACCGCGCAGTTGACCTCGCCGCGCGTATCGGCGGTGGTCGACGTGCTGTTCCGCTGGTTTCTGATTCTGGCGGTGCTGCTCGGCATCGCCTACGTGACCAAATCCCCGCTCCAGTCCTATCCGCGCCGCGTGTTCCTCACCTGGGCGGTGTGCACGCCCATGGTGCTCATCGTGGCGACGCTCGCCATGCAGGAATTCATGCGCCGCTTCCTGATGAACGCCTTCGAGGCGCGCATCGCCATCATTGCGGGCTACAACGGCTCGAGCCTGGAGCTCGCCCGGCGCCTGAAGAAGAACCCGGGCATGCGCCTCGAGGTGGCCGGGTTCTTCGACGATCGAAGCACCGACCGGCTCGGCATGGAATCGGATGCGAAGCTCATCGGACCGCTGACGGATCTCGGCGCCTACGTCAAGCAACATCGCACCGACGTGATCTTCATTGCGCTGCCCATCCGCCACGTGAAACGCGTGATGAACCTCCTGGACGATCTGCGCGACACCACCGCCTCGATCTATTACGTGCCGGATATCTTCGTCTTCGACCTCATCCAAGCGCGTTCCGGCGAGATCCAGGGCATCCCCGTGGTCGCCATGTGCGAGACGCCGTTCTACGGCTACCGCGGCGTGACCAAGCGCCTGACCGATATCGTGTTGTCGGTGATGATCCTGCTTCTGCTCTTGCCGCTGCTCGCCGTGGTTGCGGTGATGGTGAAGGTGAGTTCCCCGGGCCCCGTGATCTTCAAGCAGCGCCGCTACGGTCTCGACGGCCGCGAGATTGCGGTCTACAAGTTCCGCACCATGACGGTGACCGAGGACGGCGCGCAGATCCGCCAGGCCTCGAAGACGGACAATCGCATCACGCGGATCGGCGGCATCCTGCGCCGCTCCTCGCTCGATGAGCTGCCGCAGCTGATCAACGTGCTCCAGGGCCGCATGAGCCTGGTCGGTCCCCGCCCGCACGCGGTGGCCCACAACGAGGAATATCGAAAGCTCATCAAGGGTTACATGGTCCGTCACAAGGTGCTGCCGGGGATCACGGGTCTCGCGCAGGTCAACGGCTGCCGCGGCGAGACCTCGCAGCTCGAGGAGATGGAGGCGCGGGTCAACTACGACCTCGATTACCTGCGCCGCTGGACACCGATGCTGGATATCAAGATCATCCTTCTGACGGTGGTGAAGATTTTTCGGGACGACAAGGCGTATTGACGATCGAGCGCAACAAACAACAAGACTTCATGCGCGTATTTCGCGCCGCCGGGTATTCCTGGCAGGGACTGAGATCCGCCTGGCTCGAGGAGCGCGCGTTTCGCGAGGAAGTTGCGCTCGCCGTCGTGCTCATCCCGGCCGCGTGCTATCTCGGGCGCAGCGGCCTGGAACGCGCCGCGCTCATCGCGCCGATCTTCCTGGTATTGATCGTGGAGCTGTTGAACAGCGCGCTCGAGGCGATCGTGGATCGCGGCGGTCTCGCGAAAGACCGGCTCGCCGCCATGGCGAAGGACATGGGGTCCGCCGCGGTGCTGCTCAGTCTGCTGCTGTTGTTGAGCGTATGGGTTCTGGTTCTTTTGGGGAGATGAGCGGCTCCGCCGCCGGCAGGTGAAATCCTGCGCAGATGTAACCCTCGTGCAGCCGATAGGATCCCTCAAAGCGCGGCTCGCGGGCCGCCGAGACCGCCAGAGGGCGGGTTGGCGTTGCGGTCACCGCCTCGACGGCGCCGTCCCACCGGCCCACACCCGAGCCCGGCAGGGTCACGCACAGATCGGCAAATCTCATCCGCTCGCCGGTGAGCGGATACTGGCATTTGTAGAAGGCCTCCTTGGCCGAGAACACCAGGGTCGCGGCGCAGGCGCGAGCGTCCTCGGGGAGCGATTCGAGCCAGTCCGCTTCGGCGGGCACGCAGATATGGCGCCACAGCTCGCGTTTCACGCCCCCCGCAGCTTCCACGTCGAGCCCGAGCGAGCCGAAACGGCGCCGCTCGGCAACCACCGCGGCACCGAACCCCTGGGTGTGGGTGATGCTGCCCACCATCGAGTCGGGCCACACGGGCGCCCGATCGGCGGCCATCTTCAGCGCAAAACCGGTGATCCCGAATTGCGCGAGCGCTAGGCGTGCGCAGAGCCGCCCGGCCGCGAATTCGCCCACGCGTTTCGGCACCGCCTTCGCGACGCTCAGCGCCTCCTCCGGGTGGAGGAGCGATGAGTCTCCCGCGTGGCGCAACTCGGCCGCCGCGACCCCGGGCGGAAACAGCTCCGCGAGCACCATCGAGAGCGTGGCCGGATTCGGCGCGGCGGCGAGCGGCCGCGTGAACTGCGAATTGATCGGCAATGCGGCGGGATTCCTTTGCCACCAACACCAGGGAATGGCTAAGCTAACATCATGACATCCCTGTGGGAATCAGTGGCGGCGCGAGGAGCGAGCGGCCGAGGCGCATTTCATGCCCCGGGTGTGTCCTTGGAGCTGTCGCGTCTTGCGCACGCCTCCTGCCTCGGCGGACGGCTCGAATCGCTGCGCGGGCGCTCGATACTTCTCGCCATGCACGAGCAATTGAGCACCGCCATCGCGCTCATCGAGCTCGACGGCATCGCGCGCCGGCTGGTGCTCGCCACGCCGGAGCTCAGCCCCGAGACGCTCGCCGAGGTGACCACGATCGCCGGGACGGCCGTGCAGCTCGCGGACTTGGATCCCTCGCCCGTGCCCGGTGAGATCGATCGGCAGCCGACGCTCGCCACGGAGTGGATCCTTCTCACCTCGGGCACGACCGGCACCCCGAAGCTCGTCGCCCACACCCTCTCGAGCCTGGCCGGCGCGCTGCCGCGCCAGACGCCCGCACCGGGCATGGTGTGGAGCACGTTCTATGACATCCGCCGCTACGGCGGCTTGCAGATCTACCTGCGTGCCGTGCTCGGCGGCGTGCCATTGGTGCTGTCGAGCGCGGGCGAGCCGACCGCGGAGTTTCTGGCCCGCGCCGGGGCCGCGGGCGTGACGCATATTTCCGGCACGCCCTCGCACTGGCGCCGCGCGTTGATGAGCGGCGCGGCGCAATCGCTCGAGCCGCAGTATGTGCGCCTGTCCGGCGAGGTGGCCGACCAGGGTCTCCTGGATCAGCTGCGCGCGACCTATCCGAACGCCAAGATCGCCCACGCATTCGCCTCCACGGAGGCAGGGGTCGCGTTCGACGTGACCGATGGCCAGGCCGGCTTTCCGGCGCAATACCTCGATGCGCCGCGCGACGGCATCCAGATGAAGATCGAGGATGGCACGCTGCGTATTCGTTCCCACCGCACGGCCGCGCGGTATCTGGGTTCCGGCCCCGCCCCGCTGTCGAGCGAGGATGGCTTCGTCGACACCGGCGATCTGGTGGAGCTCAAGGACGGCCGCTACTACTTTCGGGGCCGTCGCGGCGGCATCATCAACGTGGGCGGCATGAAGGTGTATCCCGAGGAAGTCGAAGGGGTGCTGAATGCCGATCCGCGGGTGCGCATGTCGTTGGTTCGCCCCAAGCGCAACCCGATCACCGGCGCGATCGTGATCGCCGAGGTCGTGCTCGAGGATTCGTGCGGCCCGGCGCTCGATGCGCCCGCCGCCGAGAATCTCAAGAACGATCTTCTGGAGGCGTGCCGCCGTGCCCTCCCCGCGCACAAGGTGCCGGCCCGATTGAGCTTCGTGCCCTTCTTGAAACTCACCGCCGCGGGGAAGCTCGACCGGCCGCAGGGGTTCGCCTGACTACCTCCCGCTCGAATGTGCTGATCACCGGCGGCAGCCGGGGCTTGGGCCTCGGGATGGCGCGCCTGTTGTCGGCGAACGGCTATCGTGTGATCGCGGTTGCCCGCAAAAGGAGCGATGAGCTCGACGAGGCCGCCGCCGCCGCGCGCGATGCGCACCAGGGAGCGATCGAGTTTCGAGCCTGCGATTTGTCGGACGTGACTCAGATCAAGCCGCTGGTGCGCTCGGTGCGCGCCGATTTCGGCCCCATCTACGCGCTGATCAACAACGCCGGGCTCGGCACCAGCGGGCTGTTGAGCACCATGCGCGACAGCGAGATCGAGCGGCTGATCCGATTGAACACGATCTCGCCCCTGATCCTCACCAAGTACGTCGCGCGCATGATGATGAGCGAGCGCAACGGCCGCATCGTGAACATCGCCTCCATCGTCGCCTCGACCGGCTACAGCGGCCTCTCGGTCTACAGCGCGACCAAGGCGTCCCTGGTCGGATTCACGCGCTCGCTGGCGCGCGAGCTCGGTCCCCTCGGCATCACCGTGAACGCCATCGCTCCCGGTTTCATCGACACCGCCATGACCGACGAACTGACCGACGCGCAGCGCGATCGCATCGCGCGCCGCAGCGCCCTCAAGCGCATGGCGGAAGCGCAGGATGTGGCGAGAAGCGTGGATTTTTTGCTCGGCCCGGGGGGACGGAACATCACCGGCATCGTGCTCACGGTGGACGCGGGCAACACCGTCTGAGGCCTGCAGAATCCCTCACACCCGGATGTGTCCCGCGACGATCGCGGCATATAGCGCAACATCCACGGGCACGTAGCGACCGGCGCGCGGATCGTCGAAGTACAGGGGATCGCCGGTCCGGGCGGGATCGAATCCCTCGCGCACGAGGTCGTGCTTGCGCGGCTTGAAGGTTCCGGTCGCCTCGAGCGCCGGCAGCAGCCGGACGAAGACCGGCCTCGCATAGGGCGGCAGGCTCTCGACCGCGTGGCGATGGAGCGCATCGAGATCGAAGCCGCGGCCGACCACCAGCGCCGCCATGCCGGCCCGCCCATCGGCGTTCGGCACATCGACTCCGTACACCGCGCCCTCCTCGACACCGGGGACCGCGGCGAGCGCGGTCAGCACCTCCGCCGTCGAGACATTTTCGCCTTTCCAGCGGTAGGTCTCGCCGACCCGGTCGACGAAATAGTAAAAGCCCGCCGCATCGCGCCGCATGAGGTCGCCGGTCCGGTACCAGGCATCGCCCCGCTTGAACACGCCGCGAAGCACCTTGCGCTCCGTCGCGGCCGCATCGGCATATCCTTCGAAACGTCCGGCGCGCCCGTCCCCCTCTGCGGCAATGAGGCCCACCGCCTCGCCGATCTCATCCGCGGCGCAGCGCTCGCAAAATCCCTCCGCATTGCGCAGCGGCTCGCCCAACTCCAGATCGAAGCGCAGCAGCGCGACGGGGAGCCGATGCGCCAGAAACGAGGGGATGCGGCCGATTGCGCCCGGCCGTCCCTCGCAGTTGTAGAGCGAGAAATTGCCCTCGGTCGAGGCGTAGTACTCCAAAATCCGCGGGATCTTGAACCGCGTTTGGAATCTCTCCCACACTTCGGGGCGCAGCCCATTGCCGCACGCGATGCGCAGCGCATGATCGGCCTCGCCCGGTTGAGGCGCCGAGTTCGCCAGATAGCGGCACAGCTCGCCGATGTACTGAAAGAGGGTGCAGCGCTCGTCGCGGATGTCGCGCCAGAAATCCGACGCCGAGAATTTCGGTCGGATCACGACCGCGCCTCCGGCCACCAGCAACGCGCCGATGGCCACGACACCGCCCACGCTGTGATAGAGCGGCAGGCAGTTGTACATCCGGTCGCTCGGCTGCGTGTCGAGCAGGCCCGCGAACCATTGGCTCCACCGCACCAACCGGTAGTGCGTGACATGAGCGGCCTTCGGAAGGCCCGTGGTTCCGGAGGTGTAGATATACAGCGCCGTGTCATCGAGCGTCGGGGCTCGAAAATCGCCCGCGGGCGGTGCATCGCCCGCCAGCCGCTCGAGCTCCGGCAATAAAGGCTTGAATTGCGCGCTGTCCGCGCCGTGCACCCAGACCTCGATGCCGGGGCCGAGCGATGCGCGGATGGCGGCGACCCGCGAGGCGAACCGGCTCTCCGCCAGGATGATCCGCGGGCTGACGATGCGAATCGAATGCGCGAGCCCCTCGCCCCCGAGGTGGATGTTGATCAGCGCGACCGTGGCGCCGATGCGCGACAGCCCGAGCCAAACCGCCACATATTCCGCGCAATTGGGCATCAACAACGCGACCACGTCACCCGCCTTCAGTCCCTGGGCGAGCCCCCAGCGCGCGTACCGGTTGCAGCGAGCCCGGAGCTGCGCATAGCTGAAGGATTCCTCGCGCGAGGCGAGCGCCGGCGCGGCGCCGAACTCCCGCGCCAGTCGTTCGATCAGCACCGGCAGCGTGAGCGTCGGGTCTTGCTCGATCGCGGCGGTGCGACCGAGCGCACGCAGCCAGGCGTTGCGTGCGAATTTCGCGTCGGCATCGATGGGCGTTTCGGACATGAGTCGAAACCTAGCATGAGCACCGCCGGCGCGTCGCGGTCGCGCCGCTCGCGGGCGGGAGGCCCCTGCTATGATGCACGCCATCGAAAAAGCCGGTTCGACATAATGGTTGATTTTTCGGTGATCATTCCGACCTTCCGCCGCCCGGCCCAACTGCTCGAGGCGATCGCGAGCGCCGTCGATCAGCGTGACGTATCGGTCGAGGTCCTGGTCATCGATGACAGCGCCGAGGGGTCCGCCGAGAAAGCCGTTCGCGGACTGCGCGACCCCCGCATCGATTATCTGAAAAATCCCGAGCCCACGGGAGGAAGGCCGAGCGTGGTCCGCAACCTGGGATGGCCGCTGGCACGCGGGCGGTTCGTGCACTTCCTGGATGACGATGACCGGGTCGCGGAGGGACATTACGCGGCGGTCCGGGCGGCATTCGAAGCGCAGCCGCCCGTCGGCCTGGTGTTCGGCCGCATCGAGCCTTTCGGATCGGGGCCGCCCGAACAACTGGAGCATGAGCGCCGCTACTTTGCCGCCGCGGCACAAAAGGCCGCTGCCAGCGGGCGCTTCGGCACCCGCTGGGCCTTCGTCGCGCGAATGATGTTCGACACGGCGCTCTTGGTATGCAGCGCCTCGGTGATCCGGCGCGGATGTCTGGCCACCCTCGGCGGATTCGATCCCGAGATCCGCTTGATGGAAGACGCGGACTACCACGTTCGCGCGATGAGGGAATTCGGCGTCCGGTTCCTGGATCGAACGGCGATTCACTATCGCATCGGCAGCCCCTCGCTGATGCATTCGCCGAATCCCAGCCAATCGCAGCTCGACGAGGAGCGCGCGGGGGCGAGGCGGATCGGGGAGAAATATATCCGTGCGCGCGGGGCGCTCGAATTCCATGCACTGCGCCTGTTCCAGCGCACCGTGCTGCGGGTCTGGTGAGCCCCGCTACGTGAAGAACTCGTGGTCCTGTTTGGGTTTGAACTTCAGCCCGCGGTAGACATTCAACAGACCGGCGCTGCGTTTGACGGCGAGGCGGATCTTGATCCGTCCCCCGAATCCGCTCAGAAAACGGGCGGTGCCGCTCGTGTAGACTCCATCGAGATCGAATTTCAGGCCGAGCTCGTGGGCCCGCTTCATGGCGGACCAGATGAGCAGGCTCACCGATCCATTGTCACCGGGATCGAAACTGCGCGTCGACAGCGCGTAATACATGGTCTGCGGGCTCCACACCAGATACACCAGCGACACCGGCGCGCCTTGGGGCGTGAGCGCCGCGAGGATCTCCCCGCATTGACGCGAGCGGCAGGCCGAGAACAGCGCGGGGAAATACTCGAACCGGATGAGGTTGGTGCGTCCGAGCGCCGCGATGTTCTTCAGGTACTCATCGACGAAGAAAGCGGGATCCAGGACGGTCGCGACGGAATATTTTTCCTCGGCGCGCCGGATGTGCTGCCGTGTCTTGAAGTGCATGGCACTCCAGAGCTCCGGCAGACTCTGGCGGCAATCGATCTCGAACGTGTACTGCGGCGCGACGGAATATCCCCGGCTCTGAAAGGCGAGCCCGTCAGCCTCCGCCAGCCCCTCATCGACGCCGGGATCGAGGTACTGTTCGAAATGCGCCAACGGCGGCAGCTGATCGATCAATTCCCGGGTGATGGACAATCGCTTGACCAACCGGGACTGCGGCTTGCCCACGCCCGCGTCCACCGCCGGGCCCAGAACATGCGTGAAGGGCGGCATGACCGAGAGGCGAAACGGACCGCGCCGGGAGAGAAAATAGGGCAGCCGGCCGACGATTTGGCCGCCCCGTTCCACGGTCACTTCTTGGTAGCAACCGGCCGTAACGGCGGACAACCACCAGGGCTCGTGGAATAGTAAGGTGTTCAAATGGCTTTATTGATGCGGGATCAGTTTCAGCGGGCGGATTACAAGCTTCGGCAAGTTTAGGATACGTGCAACGTTTGGGACGTTCAACGCAGCCACCGGCCCGCCGACATCTTGGCGGGTCGTCGGCAATGCCGCTGTGCTGCAGCGCACACAGCACATACTGCCTTCTTGTAGGAGCCGATCCGCGCGATCTGTGATGCAATTCCTCTTGCGCGGAGCGGTCCTAAAGAGGAGCCTGACTGGCGAGCGATCAATGATGGATCGCTGGACGTAGATGGATCGTTAAACGTACGTGAAAGTAATACCCAGCAACCAGACGCTGATACTCGCCAGTGAGCGCGGGATGTCCGGCGGTCTACCCACCCCGGCGCTGCGCAGTATGGTCGCCGAGACGGCGCTGCGGCGCGTCACCATCGTCGCCTCCCGGCCGGACGACACGCTGGTCTATCTGCAGGCGGATTACGCCTCGACGGCGGAGTCCGCGGAGCCCTCGAGCGCCGCGTCCACTGCCCTGCCCGTGCCCATGCTGACCGCCCTGCCGGCGCGCAGCTCGCTGCCCTCGCCGCGCGGCAACCCCTACAGCTCGAGCCGGGGCATCGCCCTGTATTCGAGTACGCAGCGCATATTGTCCGATGCGCCCCTGACGCACATCGACGTCCACGCCTAAGGGCCCCCGGTATGGGCTCTACCTTGCCTGCGCGCGCGTCAGCAGGTAATCCTGGTGAACTTGGTTGTCGATAAAATAAGGGCCCGCCAAGGCATCGAACTCCGAGCGCAGAACCGCCAACTTCTTTGGATCGGCAGCGAGGCTGTCTACGAGGGCTTGCATGGGGCCGACCGAACGCTCCATGAACCCGCGGAAATGCTCGATGCTGATCGCCGGGACCAGCATGCGCCCGCGCGCGAAAAACGCTGTGCCGAAGCCATGAGCCAGGCGCGCGCTGATTATTGCGGGGTTGCCCCACTCGACGGGTGACGATGTTCCCGGCGGCGGCGGTGGCGAGTTGCGGCCCACGAAGGCAAACATGCGTCCAACGAAATGCTCAGGCGGCCACGTCGCAAAGGCAATGCGGCCGCCGGGCTTGAGCACACGCAACATTTCAGCGGTTGCCAGGTCCGGCCTGGGCGCGAAAATGTGGCCGAACTGACTGACCACGACATCGAAAGAGTGGTTTGGATACGGCAGGTGCTCCGCATCGCCTTCGGTCCATACGATGTTCTGGCCGGCAATGAGAGAGTTTTCGCGAGCCGCCTCAAGCAACGCCGGCGTCAGATCCAGCCCCGTGACGCGCGCCCCGGCACGCGCCGCCGTAATCGCCACGACCCCTGTCCCAGTGCCTATGTCGAGCACGGTGTCCCCCGGCACCAACTGCGCAAATTTTACGAGATGGCCGGCGACCGGGGTCGTGAACATCGCTGTCGGCGTAAACGAAGCCCACATTTTGCGCTGGCGGTTCTTGAACTCGATGAACGCGTGGTCATCCATGGTGTTACCTTGTGAACCCTCATTGTCGAGCGCAGGTGCGCCTGGCAGACATGATCAACTGGCACCGCGAAGGATACCCGCAGTTCGGGCTAACTCGAAGGGGGTGCTGACTCTCTCGCCGCGGAACGCGGCTCGGCTTTCCCGCCGCTCCGCGTTGGCGGCCGTCGCCATCTGGTGATCTCTGTCCCAGAGCTTTGCGGAAAATGCCGCGGCCCACCATTTATGATGTCAAGACTTCCGCTGTTGCGCCGATGAGTTACCGATGTCAGGCGGAAAACCACGAAAATCAGCCGATGCCCTGTACCTGTTGCTGCGCGAAGGGAGCAGCGAGGAGTTCAATCGGCGCAGCAAGGCGGGTGAGACGAGCGATCTTCGCGGGTGCGACTTTCGCGGCATCGATCTGCGCGGCGTGGACGTGTGCAATATCGACTTCTCCGACTGCTACTTTCGGCAAGCGGATCTTCGCGGGCTCGACCTGCGCAGCTGCCGATTGGAAGGTGCGAGCCTGCATGCGGCACATGTGTCCGGTGCCTACTTCCCGCTCGAACTCGCGCCAGAAGAGATTGAAATGTCTGTGCGTCTCGGTACTCGAATGCGCCAGCGGTAACCCCATGCCCGACCGGGCACTGGGGGCGATCCTTCCCGCCTGACACCTGCCGCTGGATGAACAGCACGTCGTCATTGTCGCGGTCCTCTGCCAGCGGCGTGATATTCCGGCGATTCTTCAGAAATGGGCCGCCCCTATCCGGCGCGAGCTCATCGAGATCCGCGCCGCCATCGAAAGTGCGAAACTCCGTCCTCCGATGAGACCTGCGGGTGCCAAGCCGCCCAAAAAAAGCAGGAAAACCACTTGAGAAGTCTGCCACGCGTTCACGCGGCTTCTGCTTTGCCACGAAGGAATATTACGAGAGCCGCTTCTCTATTCGAGCCTCTATTTCAAGCAGAATCGCCAACAGTATTACGACGAACTCAACGCAGCGCGTGAGTCGGGCGACTTCGAACGCCGGCTGGATTTTTTCGCAACGGCGATCCGTGTCGGCGCCGAGCAGGCCACCACCACGGGACCATGAATTTCCGCGGTCTTTCGTGAGGATCGAAACCGTGTGCGGGAGAGGGGGCGTCAGGCGGCCACGATATTGCTGGTACAAGAAGCCTTGCAAGCCAAGCCGCTGGCAACGATAGCGACGCTTACGCAGTCGACCGGATTCACGACCCCGACGGTGACGCAAGCACTGGGCGAATTGCAGAAGCTGGGGACCCGATAAGTCCGCTATGAGTCCGGGGCAGCTCGTCCTCTCGGACGCTCGCACTCAACAGCGCGGCTCGCGCGATATCGAACATCGCATAATAGGATCTGTTGACCGAGCCGTCAGGATCACGCTCCTGTATTTCGCGCGCAGTCGCCAATGCACGCTCGGCTTTAGGAACCGCTCCGGGTGCAACTCTGCCAAGTCACCGACGAGATCCCAGTCGGCCTCGCCTTCAGCCAATATCAGCGCAAGATCGGCATCGCTATCCGGCCTGTCCTCGCCGCGCGCGCCCCATACAGAATCGCGTATTCCAGCCGCAAATCGACCGGAAGCCGGCCTAGAAACGCGCGCACTGCGCTCTAGTGTCTGGATCCAAGAACTTCATAGGGCTATGTTGGGCGCAACGCCGCAAGCAGGCAAACACCCAGGAAGTGGCGTC
>CAVSSU010000023.1:0-26715 GCA_963730565.1 uncultured Gammaproteobacteria bacterium | reverse complement strand
AACGATCCGGGCTTCGATCTGGTGCGCGCCTGCGCCGCGACGGGCATCGATGTCGTCGCGATCCCCGGCCCCTGCGCCTTGATCGCCGCGCTGTCGATCGCGGGCCTGCCGACGGATCGCTTTTGCTTCGAGGGATTCCTGCCGGCGCGCGGCGGCGCGCGGCGCTCGCGCCTCGACTCCCTGGCGCTCGAGCCGCGCACGCTGGTTTTTTACGAGTCGCCGCATCGCATGCGCGACGCGCTCGAGGATTGCGCGCAGAGCTTCGGGGGCGAGCGGCCGGCCGTGGTCGCGCGCGAGCTCACCAAGCTGCATGAGACGCTTTATCGCGGAGCGCTCGGCGGAGCTCGCGGCGCGCGCCGCGGCCGAGGCCGATTTCGCGCGCGGAGAGATCATGCTGGTGATCGCGGGCGCGCGCGCCGCCGCCGCTCGCGGAGACGGGAGCTGACGGCACGGCGGCGCGCTCGACCGGGTGCTCGCGCCGCTGCTCGAGGAGCTGCCGCTGAAGCAGGCGGCGCATCTGGCGGCGCAGCATCGCGGCGGTGCGCGACAACGAGGCCTATAAGCGGGCGCTCGTAGCTCAAACGAAGCGTATGGTGCGCGCTAAGAGTCGGCCGGGCAGCCGCTGCTGCTCGACGGTTTCGGCCGGCAGCGGGTGGAGGAAAGTCCGGGCTCCGCGGGCAAGGTGCCAGGTAACGCCTGGGGGGCGCGAGCCCACGGAAAGTGCAACAGAAAGTATACCGCCTAAGCGCCGCGCAAGCGACGCCGGTAAGGGTGAAATGGTGCGGTAAGAGCGCACCGCGGCGGTGGTAACATCGACGGCACGGCAAACCCCACCTGGAGCAAGACCAAATAGGGAAGCGAGCGGTGCTCATGGCCGCAACATGTGGCCCACATGGGCTTCCGGGTAGGTCGCTTGAGGTGCGCGGCGACGCGCATCCCAGAGGAATGATTGTCCACGACAGAACCCGGCTTATAGGCCGACTCTTCTCTAGCGCTGACGCGCGCCTTTAACGGCGATCGAAGCGACCGCCGACCTTGAGTGTTTCGGAGATGAACCAAATCGAGGCGTGAAGCGAAAGATAAATCAAAAAGAACGACAACAGGCGGCATCGCTCTGCGCGCCTGATTAACTAACCTCCTATAACAGGTTGATTCGGAACGGCTACTGACCGGTGATCGGTCGTTGCGGACAAAATGTGATCTAAGTCTCTGTTGTCCCGAGTTTTTTTTAACTTATCCCGTTGACGTGTGCCGGAGCGCTGCCTATAGTGGAGTCCGGTGGGAAAAAGTGGGAGAAAATGGGTCGCTCGGACCCATCCAGCGATGTTTCGCGGCGCCAATAAACTCACTCTCGATAACAAAGGGCGCATGGTCATGCCGACCCGGTATCGGGAGCGGCTGCAAGAACGCTGCGGAGGGAAGCTGGTGGTCACCGTGGACAAGGACCAGTGCCTGCTCATCTACCCGCTGCCCGACTGGGAGCAGATCGAGCGCAAGCTGATGGAGCTGCCGAGCCTGCAATCCGCAGGCGCGGCGGCTGCAGCGGCTGATGGTCGGGTCACGCCACGGATCTCGGACTCGATGGGCACGGCCGGATGCTGCTGCCGCCGGACCTGCGCGAGTTCGCCTCGCTGACGCGCGACGCGATGCTGATCGGCCAGGGCAGCCGTTCGAGCTGTGGGATGAGGAGCGCTGGAATCGAGCGGCGCGACGAGTGGCTGGAGAGCGAGGAATCCGCCACCGACCTGCCCGCTGATCTCGATTCGCTGTCGCTTTGAGCGCCGGGGCGAAGCGACGAGCGATGCTGGAAGGCGCGGGAGCACACGCCGGTGCTTGCTACCCCAAGTGCTGGCCGCTTTGGACATCGGGCGAGTGGCACCTATCTGGATGCCACCTTTGGGCGGGGCGGACATGCAGCGGCGATTTTGGAGAAGCTCATCGCGACGGTCGGTTGCTTTGCCTCGATCGCGACCCGGCGGCCGTGGCCGAGCCGCAGGCTCGCTTTGCGACAGGACCCGCGCGTCAAGCTCTTCCACGCGCCGTTCTCCCGGCTTGCGGCCTGCGCCGACGCGGTCGAGCCCGGCCTCAAATTCGACGGCATCCTGTTCGATCTCGGCGTCTCCTCGCCGCAGCTCGACGATGCCGCGCGCGGCTTCAGCTTCATGCAGCGACGGTCCGCTCGACATGCGCATGACCCAGGCGCGGGGCCAGAGCGCCGCCGACGTGGTCAACGGCGCATCCGAAGCGGAGCTGATCCGCATCTTCCGCGACTTCGGCGAAGAGCGCTTGCGCCCCGCGCATCGCGCGCGCCATCGTCGCCGACCGGCGAGCGCGGCCGTTCGAGCGCACCCGCGAGCTCGCCGAGATGATCGCGCGCGTGCGCGCCGCGTCACGCGCGAGCCGGCACAAGCATCCGGCGACGCGCATCTTTCAGGCGCTGCGCATCTACATCAACGACGAGCTCGGTCGAGCTCGAGAGCGGCGCTCGACGCCGCCCTCGAGCGCTCGCGCCGCAGGGGCGCCTCGCGGTCATCAGCTTTCATTCGCTCGAGGATCGCATGGTGAAGCACTTCATGCGCCGCCACGCGAGCCCGATCCCGCGTACGCGGGCTTGCCGGACATCCCGCTCCAGGCGAGGCCCAACGCTCAAGCTGGTGGGCAAATCCGCGAGCCCGACGACCGAGGAAACCGAGCGCAATCCGCGCGCGCGCAGCGCGCGGCTGCGCGTGGCCGAACGCCTGAGCCAAGGAATCGCCGCATGACGCCGAGCAAGCTGACTGCCAAGCCGCTGACCTTCGGGACTTCTGCCGCTGGCGCTGCCGCTGTTGTGGCTCGCGGTGCTGGGCTCCGCGGTGCAGGTGATCTACGCGCGCCATATGGCCCGCGAGCTCGTTCGTGCACCTGGAGCACTGAATGCGCAGCGCGATTCGCTCGAGATGGAATGGGGCCGGCTGCAGCTCGAGCAGAGCGCCTGGTCCACCAACGCGTTCGTCGAGCGCGTCGCCAATGCGAAGCTGCAGATGAGCCTGCCGCAAACACGGGACATGCGGATCGTGCGGCCGTGAAGCAGCGCCCGAGCGAACAGCGCCGCCGGCGCCGCGACCTTCCGCTGGCGCTCCGCCGTCATTTTGGGGCTGGTGGTCCTCGGCGCGGTCGGCCTCGCGGCGCGCGCGGTCGAGCTGCAGCTGATCGATCACGGCTTTCTCGCCAAGCAGGGCGATGCGCGCTTCGATGCGCGTGGTCAAGATCGCTGCGCACCGCGGCACGATCACCGACCGCATCCGGCGAGCCGCTGGCGGTGAGCACGCCGGTGGACAGCGTCTGGGTCAACCCGCAGGAGCTGAACGACAGCATCGACCAGCTCCCGCGGCTCGCCAAGGCGCTGAAGCAGGATCAGCAGGTGCTGGCGCGGCGCATCACCAGCAATCCTCGATCGCGAGTTCCTGTATCTCGCGCGCGCCATGCCGCCCGAGGAGGCGGCGCACATCAAGGCGCTCGGGATCCCGGGCGTGTATCTGCGCGCGAATACCGCCGCTACTACCCGGCGGGCGAAGTGACCGGCCATGTGCTCGGCTTCACCAACGATCGACGATGCAGGGCCAGGAGGGCCTCGAGCTCGCGCTCGATCAACTGGCTGACCGGCGAGGATGGCGCCAAGCGCGTCATCCAGGACATGCTAGGGCGCACCGCGTCGAGGACGTCGAGAGCATCCGCGCCGCCGCGGCCGGGGCGCGACTCTGGTCACCAGCATCGATCTGCGCATCCAGTACCTCGCCTACCGCGAGCTCAAGGAGGCGATGCAGGACTATCGCGCGCGCGCCGGCTCCGTGATCGTCATCGACGTCGACACCGGCGAAGTGCTCGCGATGGTGAACCAGCCCGCCTACAACCCGAACGACCGCGAGCAGATGCAGCCCGCGCCTTACCGCAACCGCGCCGTCACCGACATCTTCGAGCCCGGCTCGAGCATCAAGCCGTTCATCGTGGCCGCGGCGCTGGCCTCGGGCCAGTACCGGCCCGACAGCGTCATCGACACCTCGCCGGGCTTCATCCAGGTCGGAAACAAGGTCTTCGAGGACGAGCACAACCTCGGCGTCGATCGATCTCGCCACCATCCTCGCCAAGTCGAGCAACGTCGGCATGGCCAAGGTCGCCTTGTCGCTGAAGCCCGAGCAGATCTGGGACACGCTCATCGAGTCTGGGCTTCGGGCAGGTCACCGGCCAGCGGCTTTCCGGGCGAATCGGCCGGCCTGTTGAGCCACTACTCGCACTGGCGGCCGATCGGCATCGCCACGCTGTCGCATGGCTACGGCCTCTCGGTGACGCCGCTGCAGCTCGCGCATGCCTACGCGACCATCGGCGCCGGCGGCATCAAGCGGCCGATCTCCTTCGAGCGCCTGCCGGCGCCCACGCCGGCCCATCCGATCCCCGGCGAGCGGGTGATGGATGCCAAGGTGGCGCATTCGCTGGTGCAATTGATGGAGCAGGTGATCGCCAAGGGAGGAACCGCGACGCGCGCCTCGCTGGTCGGCTATCGGGTGTCCGGCAAAACGGGCACCGCCTTCAAATCCATCGCCGGCGGCTATTCCACCGACAGAATCATGGCGGTGTTCGCCGGGCTGGTGCCGGCCTCGCACCCGAAACTCGCCACGGTGGTGGTGATCGATGAGCCGAGCCGCGACGTGCACGAGGTCGGCACCCTGGCGCAGGGGGGCACCGTCGCGGCGCCGGTGTTCGCGAGCGTGATGTCCGGCGCCCTGCGCCTCATGGACATCCCGCCCGACGACCTGCAGAACGTGCCCGCGGCGACGCTGGTACAGGCCAGCGCGTCCCCATGAGCACCTCACTCACCTGGCTGCTCGACGGCATCGCGGCGGTGCCGGCCAACGACGCCCAGGTCGCGGATCTCACGATCGACAGCCGCGAGGTCCGACCCGGCGGCCTGTTCCTGGCGCTGCCGGGGGCGCCACTCGCATGGGCTCCAATTCGCGGCCGAGGCGGAAGCGCGGGGCGCGTGCGCGGTGCTCTGGGAGCCGGGCGCCTGGCATCGAGGCTCCGAGCTTCTTCGGAGCCCTTGTTCGCGGCCCCGATCGCCGGCTTGAGCGACCTCGTGGGGCGGATCGCCGACCGCTTCTTCCAGTGGCCGTCCGCGCACCTGCGCGTGGTCGGCATCACCGGCACCAACGGCAAGACCACCTGCGCCTGGCTGCTGGCGCAGTCGCTGGCCCGTCTCGGGCAGAGCTCGGCCTACATCGGCACCCTCGGCTGGGGCCGTCTCGGTGCGCTCGAAGCGCCCACGCACACGACACCCGATGCGGTGAGCGTGCACCGCATGCTCGCCCAGCTGCGTTCGCAGGGCGCGCGTACGGTTGCGATGGAGGTCTCCTCGCACGCGCTCGATCAGGGCCGGGTGGCCGGCGTGCGGTTCCACACCGCTGCCTTCACCAATCTGACGCGCGATCATCTCGACTATCACGCCACGATGCAGGCCTACGGAGAGGCCAAGGCGCGGTTGTTCGCGGCGCCCGATCTCAAGCACTTGATCATCAACATCGGCGATGCATTCGGCCGCGAGCTCGCCATGAAGCTCGCGGGCCGCGCGCCTCTCACGGCCGTCTGGGTCGGCGGCTCGAGCGATGCCTGGCTTGCCGAGCGGTCGTTGCACGCGGATCGAGTCGTGCCGGACTTGCGCGGGATCTCCATGGATATCGACGGAAGCTTCGGCAAGCTCCACCTGTCCACGAGGCTCCTCGGCGCTTCAACGCCGAGAACGCACTGGTGGTGCTCGGTTGCCTGGTGTCGCTCGGCATTCCCGTGAAGGAGGCCGCCGCCGCGCTCGCCGGGTGCACGGCGCCGCCGGGGCGCATGGAAGTGATCGAGTCGGCCGCCCAGGCAAGCCCATGGCGGTGATCGATTACGCGCACACGCCCGATGCGCTCGCCAAGGCGCTCGGCGCGCCGCGCGCGCACTGCCGGGGCCAGCTGTGGTGCGTGTTCGGCTGCGGCGGCGACCGCGATGCGGGCAAGCGGCCGATGATGGGCACGGTCGCCGCCGAGCTCGCCGATCAGATCATCGTGACCGACGACAATCCGCGCACCGAGGATCCCGCCGAAATCGTCGCGCGATCACCGGCGGGATCAGCGCGCATCGCCGCGCGCATCGTGCACGACCGCGCGCCGCGATCGCGGAGGCGCTTGAATGCCGCCGCGCCCGGGACGTGGTGCTGATCGCCGGCAAGGGCCACGAGGACTATCAGATCTTCGGCGCGATCGCGCCTGCGATTCAGCGATCGCGATGGCAGCGCCGAAATTCTCGGGGGCGCAGCATGAAGCGCACGCTCGAGCGAAGCGGCGCGCGTCGCCGGCGGCGCGGCTGGTCGGCGCGGATGGCCCTTACGGGGCCGTGTCGACCGACACGCGCACGCTCGCGGCCGGCGTCGCTGTTCGTCGCGCTCCGCGGACCGAAGTTCGACGGCCAGAGTTCGTCGCGGCGGCGGCGCAGCGCGGCGCAGCCGGCGCGCTGGTGGAGCAGAGCGTGCCGGCTTGGGCGTGCCGCAGATCGTGGTGCCCGACCCGCAGGTCGCGCTGCAGCGGCTGGCCGCCGCGTGGCGCGCGGCTTTCGCGATTCCGATCGTCGGGGTTGCCGGCAGCAACGGCAAGACCACCGCCAAGGAGATGACCGCCGCGATCCTCGCGCGCCGCGGACCGTGCCTGGCCACGCGCGGCAACCTCAACAATCATATCGGCGTGCCGCTGACGCTGCTGCGCCTCGAGGCCCGCATCGCAGCGCGGTGGTCGAGATGGGCGCCAACCGCCCCGGCGATGTGGCCGAGCTGGTGCGCTTCGCGCGCCCGACCATCGGCTTGATCACCAATGCCGGCGCCGAGCACCTCGAGGGTTTCGGCGATCTCGAGGGCGTCGCGCGCGGCGAAGGCGAGATGGTGGCGGGGCTCGAGCCGGAAGCCACCGCGGTGATCAACGCCGACGACGCCTATGCGCAGTATTGGCGCGGCGTCGCGACCGCGTCGCGCATCGTCACCTTCGGCGTCGCGCGCCCGGCCGACTTCTCGGCGGCGAATCCCGTTCAGACCATCGAGCACGCGGACTTCGCCACGCGTTCACGCTCAGGTGCCCGCTCGGCGAGCGCGCGGTCGTGCTCGGCGGGCGGTGCGCACAACGTATCGAACGCGCTCGGTGCGGCCGCCGCCGCCGCCGCGGCCGGCGCCTCGCTCGAGGACATCGTCGCAGGCCTTGCGGACTTGCGGGCGGTCCCGGGCCGGCTGCAGTTGAAGGCGGGGCTTCGCGGCAGCTGGATCATCGACGATTCCTACAACGCGAATCCGAGCTCGGTGCGCGCGGGCCTCGAGGTACTGCGCGCCGTTGCCGGAACCGCCTGGCTGGTGCTCGCCGACATGGCCGAGCTCGGGCCTCACGCGGCGGACAGTCACGCCGAGCTCGGCCGCTACGCGCGCGACAGCGGCGTGAAGCGGCTGTTCGCGCTGGGGACCGAGAGCTCGCGGGCAGCCGAGACGTTCGGCTCCGGCGCCGAGTGGTTCGCGGACGCGGATCCTTGATCCGGCGCCTGCAGGCGGAGATGGCGCAAGGGGTGACGGTGCTCATCAAGGGCTCGCGCGTCAACCGCCTGGAGCGGGTGGTCCAGGCGCTTGCGGCCGGGGGGCTGACCGATGCTGCTCTATCTCACCGAATATCTCGCGCATTCCTATTCCGGCTTCCACGTGTTTCAGTACCTGACGCTGCGCGGAATTCTGGCGGCGATGACCGCACTCGCCATCGCCATGTTGATCGGCCCGCACATGATCTCAGCGCTCGCCCGTTACCAGATCGGCCAGCAGGTGCGCACCGACGGGCCGCAAACGCATCTGCCCAAATCCGGCACGCCCACCATGGGCGGCGGCCTCATGCTCGCGGCGATGGTGATCGCGACGCTCCTTTGGGCCGATCTGTCGAGCCGCTTCGTATGGATGCTGATCGGCGCGACGCTCGCGTTCGGAGGCATCGGCTTCTACGACGATTACCTGAAGCTGGTCGTGGGCAACTCCAAGGGGTTGGCGGCGCGCTACAAATATCTGGCGCAATCCCTCGCCGCGCTTTGCATCGCCGCGAGCCTGCATTGGACCCACCAGACGATGGCGGAGATCTCGCTGTACGTGCCGTTCTTCAAGACGGTGGCCGTGCCGATGTCCACCGCCGGCTTCATCGCCTACGCCTACTTCGTCATCGTCGGCACCTCAAACGCGGTCAATCTCACCGACGGACTCGATGGGCTCGCCATCATGCCCGCCGTGATGGTGGCGGCGGCGCTCGGCGTGTTCGCCTACGCCACCGGCAACTTCAAGTTCGCCACTTATCTGCAGATTCCCTACATTCCGGGAGCCGGCGAAGTGCTGATCTTCTGCGCCACCATCGCGGGCGCCGGGCTCGGCTTTCTGTGGTTCAACTCCTATCCCGCCGAGGTGTTCATGGGCGACGTGGGCGCCCTCGCCATCGGAGCGGCGCTCGGCACCGTCGGCGTGATCGTGAGGCAGGAGATCGTGCTTTGCATCATGGGCGGCGTCTTCGTGCTCGAGACCGTCTCGGTGATGCTGCAGGTGGCGTCGTTCAAGCTCACGGGCAAACGCATATTCCGCATGGCGCCGATGCATCATCATTTCGAGCTCAAGGGATGGTCGGAGCCGAAGGTGATCGTGCGTTTCTGGATCATCAGCTTCCTGCTGGTGCTCACCGGCCTGGCCACGCTGAAGATCCGATGACGACCAACGCGATGACCAGCATCGTAGTGGGCCTCGGCAAGACGGGCGCTTCGTGCGTGCGGTATCTCGCCAGACGCGGCATACCGGCCGCGGTGACCGATTCACGCCGCGATCCGCCCGGACTCGCGGAGCTCGGCGGCCTCGCCGAGGGCCTCGACCTGCGCCTCGGCGGGTTCGATCTGTCGCTGCTCGACGGCGCCTCGCAGGTGTTGATGTCGCCCGGCGTGTCGCTCGAGGAGCCGATCGCCGCCCAGGCGCGGGCCCGGGGCATCGAGGTGCTCGGCGACATCGAACTGTTCGCGCGCGCGGTGTCGGCGCCGGTGATCGGCATCACCGGCACCAACGGCAAGAGCACCGTGACGAGCCTCGTGGCGAGCATGGCGGCCGCGGCCGGCAGGCGGGTGCTCGCCGGCGGCAATCTCGGCAGGCCCGCGCTCGATCTGCTGGCGGAGCCCGTTCCCGATCTGTATGTGCTCGAGCTGTCGAGCTTCCAGCTCGAGACCACGCGCTCGCTCGACCTCATCGCCGCGGTGGTGCTCAACGTGACCTCGGATCACATGGACCGTTACGCATCGATCGAGGCATACGCCCGGGCGAAACGGCGGATTTTCGAGCATGCGGCCACGATGGTGTTGAACGTCGACGATCCGCAAGTCGTCGCGATGCGCGACGGAGCCTCGGGCGGCGCCCGGCCCTCCCGTGTGCTGACCTTCTCCGTCGAGCGTGCGGATGCGGACTTCACGCTGGTGCGGCGCGGATCCGGGAGTTTCCTCGCGCGGCGCGGCGAGCCCATCCTGCCGGTGACCCGCATGAAGATCTCCGGCTCCCACAACGCCGCCAACGCCCTCGCGGCGCTTGCGCTCGGCGAGGCGGCCGGCCTGCCGCTCGCCGCGAGCCTGAGCGCGCTCGAGAGTTTCCCGGGCCTCGCGCATCGATCGCAGTGGGTGGCCGACATCGGCGGCGTGCGCTACGTGGACGATTCCAAGGGCACGAACGTCGGCGCGACCTTGGCCGCGGTATCCGGCATGTCCGGGCCGCTGGTGCTCATCGCCGGCGGCGAGGGCAAGGGCCAGGACTTCGCGCCGCTCGCGGCGGCGTTCCGCAACAAGGTCCGGCACGCGGTGTTGATCGGCAAGGACGCGCCGGCCATCGAGACCGTGCTCGCGGGGGTCTGCCCGACCGAGCGGGCGGCGACCATGCCGGCCGCGGTCGCCGCCGCCGCCGCGGTGGCGCGCCCCGGCGACACGGTGCTCCTGTCGCCGGCCTGCGCGAGTCTCGACATGTTTCGCGACTACAACCATCGGGGCGACGAGTTCGCCGCGGCGGTGCGCGCGCTCGGAGCCGCCGCGTGAGCGCCACGACCATGTCCTACGGAATCCGGGCGCGCGAACGGATGCCTTTCGCGTGGGATGGGGTGACCCTCGGCCTCACGGCGTCGCTCCTCCTGGTCGGGCTCGTGATGGTCACTTCCGCCTCCATGTCGATCGCCGCCAAGGATCTCGGCGATCCGTTCTATTTCCTGGAGCGCCAGTTCGCGTTCGGCCTGGTGGGCGTGCTCGCGGGCTGGGCCATGACGCGCGTGCCGGCGCAGCTCTGGGACAAGTACAGCTTGGGGCTGCTGCTGTTCGCGGTGCTCCTGCTCTTTCTCGTGCTCATTCCGGGGCTCGGCGCCACGGTCAACGGGGCGCGCCGCTGGATGCGCATCGGCCCCATGAATTTCCAGGTGTCCGAGCTCTCCAAGGTCCTGGTGCTGACCTGGGTATGCAGCTATTGCGTGCGCAAGCGCGAGGAGCTCACCCACACCCTCGGCGGCCTCGCGAAGCCCGTGGGCCTGCTCGGCGTCGCGGCGGTACTCCTTCTCATGGAGCCCGATTTTGGCGCCGCCACGGTGCTGTTCGCCACCGGCTTCGCGGTGTTGTTCGTGGCCGGAGCCCGGCTTCGCTACGTCATCCTGTTCGTTTCCGGCACGGCGCTGGCCTTCGCGACGCTCGCTTTCACGTCCGCCTACCGGTTGAAGCGCCTCATGGGATTTCTGCATCCCTGGGACGATCCGTACAACGGCGGCTTCCAATTGACCCAATCCCTGATCGCCATCGGCCGGGGCTCCTGGTTCGGTGTCGGTCTCGGATCGAGCGTGCAGAAGCTGTTCTATCTGCCCGAGGCGCACACCGACTTCGTCTTCGCGGTGCTGGCCGAGGAGCTCGGGCTGATCGGCGTGATCGGCGTGCTCGCCCTGTTTCTCGCACTGGTATGGCGCGCGTTTCGCATCTCGCGCATGGCGGCGCAGGCGGGGCTCACGTTCCAGTCATACGTCGCGCTCGCCTTCGGCGTGTGGCTCGGTCTGCAGGCCATCGTCAACATCGGCGTCAACATGGGGGTGCTCCCGACCAAGGGTCTCACGCTGCCGCTCTTGAGCTATGGGCGGAGCAGCTTGCTGGTGAGCCTCGCGTGGATCGGAGTGCTGCTTCGGATCTATCACGAGGTGAAATGCACGTCGCGTTCCGCCGTGATGCGCACGCCCGGGGGCGCGCGATGAACGGCCCCGTGATGATCATGGCCGGCGGCACGGGGGGGCACGTGTTTCCCGCCCTCGCCGTCGCCAAGGTTTTGCGTGAACGGCAAGTAGCGGTGGTGTGGCTCGGCGTGCCGGGAAGCATGGAGTCGCGTCTCGTGCCGGCGAACGGTTTCCCGATCGAGTGGGTGCAGGTCGCCGGCATCCGCGGCAAGGGGCTCGGATCCTGGGCGATGGCGCCGTTTCGGATCGCCGGCGCCGTGCTCAAGTGCATTCGAATCATGCGGCGCGTGAAGCCCGCCGTGGTGCTGGGCGCAGGTGGATACGTCAGCGGCCCCGGCGGCATCGCGGCGTGGCTTCTGTCCATACCGTTGCTGATTCATGAGCAGAATGCCGTGGCCGGCATGACCAACCGCTGGCTGGCACGCGTCGCGACGCAGGTCCTGGAGGCCTTTCCCGGCAGCTTCCCCGCGGGCGTCCAAGCGCGCGCCGTCGGCAACCCGGTGCGTTCCGACATTGCGGATCTTCCCGATCCCGCTGCGCGCTTCGCCGGCCGCGGATCGCGGGCGCGCCTGTTGGTGTTCGGCGGCAGCCAGGGCGCGCAGCGGCTCAACGTCATGGTGCCCCAGGCACTGTCGCTCCTCGATCCTTCGAAGCGCCCCGAGGTGCGCCATCAGGCCGGCGCGCGCGGCATCGACGCCGCCCGCGCGGCTTATCTCGAATTCGGTGTCGAGGCCCAAGTTTTGCCTTTCATCGAGGACATGGCGGCCGCGTACGCGTGGGCCGACGTGGCGCTCTGCCGCGCGGGCGCCATGACCATCGCCGAGCTTCAGGCCGCCGGCCTCGGCGCATTGATGGTGCCTTTCCCGGGTGCGGTCGACGATCATCAAACCAGAAACGCGCAGGCGATGGTTCGCGCCGGTGCGGGCCGCATCCTGCAAGAGCGCGACATGACGCCGGACAGCTTGAGCGCCGGGATCGCCGAGCTCACCTTCGACCGGCCGCGCATGCTCAAGATGGCCGAAGCCGCACGCTCCTTGCGCAACATCGACGCGGCGGCACGGCTCGCTGATCTATGCCTCGCGGCGGGAGGCGCTGCGGCATGAACGACCGCATGCGCCGGATCCATCCCATCCACCTGGTCGGCATCGGCGGCTCGGGCATGGGCGGCATCGCCGAAGTGCTGCTCAATCTCGGCTACGAGGTGCAGGGCTCGGACCTCAAGGCCAACGCCGTGACGGCGAGGCTCGCGCGCCTCGGCGCGAAGATCTTCGTCGGCCATGCCGCGGAGCATCTCGGCAAGGCGGACGTGGTGGTGGTGTCGAGCGCCGTCAATCGCGAAAATCCGGAAGTCGCCGCCGCGCTCGCGAACCGCATTCCAGTGGTGCCCCGCGCCGAAATGCTCGGCGAGCTGATGCGATTCCGATATTCGGTGGCGGTCGCGGGCACTCACGGCAAGACCACCACCACGAGCCTCGTCGCGAGCGTCCTCGCCGAGGGCGGCCTCGACCCGACCTTCGTCATCGGCGGACGGCTGAAGAGCGCGGACAGCAATGCGCGGCTCGGTGCGGGGCGCTACCTCGTCGCGGAAGCGGACGAGAGCGACGCGTCCTTCATGCACCTGCAGCCCATGATCGCCATCGTCACGAACATCGACAACGATCATCTCGGCACGCACGAGGGGGACTTCGCGCGGCTCAAGCAGAGCTTCGTCGAGTTCCTGCACAACCTGCCGTTCTACGGCCTCGCCGTGCTGTGCGCGGACGACGAGGAAGTGCGCAGCATCCTGGGCGACATCGCGCGGCCCATCGTCACCTACGGCTTCGGCGAAAGTGCGGACCTGCGTGCGGTCGATGTGGAGCGCGCGGGGCTGCAATCGCATTTCACGGCGCTTCGCGCGGGGCGCGCGCCCGTGAGACTCACCGTCAATCTGCCCGGCCGGCACAACGTACTCAACTCCCTGGCCGCGGTCGCGGTGGCGACCGAGCTCGGGGTCGCGGACGCGGCCATCCAGCGGGCCCTCTCGAATTTCCAGGGTATCGACCGGCGCTTGCAGCAATTGGGCGACATTCATTGGGCCGGCGGCTCCGCCATCGTCGTCGATGACTACGGGCATCATCCGACCGAAATCGAGGCGACGGTGGAGGCGGTGCGTCAGGCCTGGCCCAACCGCCGGCTGGTGCTGGCGTTTCAGCCGCACCGATTCACCCGCACCCGCGATCTGCTCGATGACTTCGGCCGCGCCTTGGGCGTCTGCGACGTGCTGCTCGTGACGGAGGTCTATGCCGCCGGGGAGGCGCCGATCGCGGGGGCCGACGGGCGCGCCATTTGCCGGGTCGTGCGCACGCGCGGGCGCATCGAGCCGGTGTTCGTGGAGCGAGTCGACGAGCTGGCCGAGGCCCTGCGCCAGGTGCTTCACGACGACGACGTGGTGTTGACCATGGGAGCGGGCAACATCGGCGCCATCGCCGCGGATCTCAAGAGCCGCTTCGCGGCGGGGGCTACTGGCGCAGGTCCTCCGAGCGCAGGGCCCACGTGCGCGGAACCTGCAGCATGAGCGGCGCCGGCGGCAACGCGAACGGACATGCGGACCGCGTGCACGGGCTCGGCCCCGAGTTCGCCACGCGGGTCCTGCGCGACGTGGCCATGTCCAAGCACACCTCCTGGCACGTCGGCGGACCGGCGGACCTCTTCTTCACGCCGCGCGACATCATGGATCTCTCGTCGTTCCTGCGTCAGTTGCCGCCGGACATGCCGATCCTGTGGATCGGCCTCGGCAGCAACCTTCTGGTGCGCGATGGCGGAGTCCGCGGCGCGGTGATCTCGACGCACGGAGCGCTCGCCGACATGGAGCGCTCGAGCGCCACGCGGATCCGCGCGGGCGCGGGCGTACCTTGCGCGCGCATCGCCCGCCAATGCGTCAAATGGGGCTTGGGGCCCGCCGAATTCTTCGCGGGCATTCCGGGGACCCTCGGCGGGGCGCTCGCCATGAATGCCGGCGCGTTCGGCGGCGAGACGTGGCGTCACGTCATCGAGGTGGAGGTCCTCGACCGGCGCGGGGTGCGGCACGTGCGCACGCCGGCCGAGTACCGGGTCGCCTACCGCAGCGTCCAAGGGCCGGCGGAGGAATGGTTCATCGCCGCGCGCCTCGAGTTCGAGCGCAGACCCAGCGTCAGCGAAGCGGCCATCCGCGAGCTCATGGAAAAGCGCAGGCAAAGCCAGCCGATCGGCGCGTGGAGCTGCGGCTCGGTGTTCACCAATCCCCCCGGCGATCATGCGGCGCGGCTGATCGAGTCGGCGGGCCTCAAGGGATTTCGAATCGGCGATGCGTCGGTGTCCGAGAAGCACGCGAATTTCATCATCAATCACGGCAACGCGAGCGCCGCCGACATCGAGGCTCTGATCCGACACGTGCAGCGCACGGTCGCGTCGCTGCACCACGTCGATCTGACCACCGAAGTGCGTATCGTCGGAGAAGCGGCATGAGCCGGCTCAAGACGCTGACCAGCACGCGCCGCGCCGGGTCGAGCGCCGACTTCGGCAAGGTCGCCGTGCTGCTCGGCGGCGACTCGAGCGAGCGGGAGATCTCGCTGCTCTCCGGCAACGCCGTGCTCGCCGCGCTCAAGCGCCGCGGCGTGAACGCCGAGGGTTTCGACCCGGGCGAGCGCGCGATCCAGGAGCTCGTGAGCGGCGGCTTCGATCGCGCCTGGATCGCCCTGCACGGCCCCGGCGGCGAGGACGGGGTGATGCAGGGGGCGCTCGAATGGCTGGGCATCCCTTATACGGGCTCGGGCGTTCTCGCCTCGGCGCTCACCATGGACAAGCTCAAGACCAAGCGCGTGGTGGTCGGCGCAGGCCTCACGGCCCCGCCGTATGCGGTGCTGCGCCGGGCCCAAGGACCTTCCCCTGGCGCTCGAGGAAGTGGGCCTGCCGATGATGGTCAAGCCCGCCTCGCAGGGCTCGAGCGTCGGCATCACGAAAGTGAAAGCGGCGGCGGAGCTTCCGGGCGCCTACGAGGAGGCGCGCCGCGTCGACCCCATCGTGTTCGCGGAAGCGTTCATCGAGGGCGACGAGTTCACGGTCGGCGTGCTCGGGGAGAGTGCGCTGCCCTCGATCCGCATCGAGCCGGCGACCGAATTCTACGACTATCAGGCGAAGTATTTCCGCAACGACACCCAGTACCACTGCCCGAGCGGCCTCGATGCGCGCGCCGAGGCGGAGCTTCAAGCCGCCGCGCTCGCGACCTTTCGCGTCACCGACTGCTGCGGCTGGGGACGGGTCGATTTCATGCGCGAGACGCGCACCGGCAAATTCTTCTTCATCGAGATCAACACCACGCCCGGCATGACCGACCACAGCCTCGTGCCGATGGCGGCGCGCCAGGCCGGCATCGAC
Organism: uncultured Gammaproteobacteria bacterium; assembly: GCA_963730565.1. Taxonomy (GTDB): domain Bacteria; phylum Pseudomonadota; class Gammaproteobacteria; order Steroidobacterales; family Steroidobacteraceae; genus Bog-1198. The sequence goes on along the minus strand of CAVSSU010000023.1, from coordinate 11,038 downwards.
TTCGAGGAGCTCGTGTGGCGGGTGCTCGAGTCCAGTTTCATGAGAGCGCGCGCATGCTGAACATGCTCATCCGGCGCAATCGATACAAGAACAAGAATCGCAGCAAGGCCGAAAAGCCCGCCCGGCGCTGGCCGGGGTTCGCGCGCGCAGTCGTCACCGAGTGGCGGAGCTACGCGCGGCGCGCGGCGCTCGTGGGCCTGGTCGCGGGAGCGCTCGCGGCGCTCGTCTGGGGGCTCGACCGCCCCGTGCGCGTGATCTCGATGGACGGAAGCTTCCAGCGGGTCTCGCCGGGACAGATCGAGAAGGCGGTCGCTCCCTTCGCTCATTCGGGATTCATGTCGGCCGACCTCGATGCGATCGAGCGGGCGGTCGAGGCGCTGCCCTGGGTCGATCATGCGCGGGTGCAGCGGCGCTGGCCGAACAGTCTGCACGTCACCGTGGTGGAGCAGGTCGCCGCCGCGCGCTGGGGCGAGTCGGGGCTTCTCAACACCCGCGGAGAGCTGTTCGTGCGGCAGGCGGCGCACGTGCCGGCCGAGCTTCCGCGCCTTTCGGGCCCCGAGGGCACCGAGTCGCAGGTTGCGGAACGCTACCTCGCGACCGAAGGGCGCATGCAGGAGGCCGGCATGCGCATCGCGGCGCTGCGCCTCGATGAGCGCGGCGCCTGGGAGATGGACCTGGATTCGGGAGTGACGGTGCGGCTCGGACGGCTGCAGGTCGACGAGCGCATCGACCGCTTCATCCGCACCGCCTCGCAGGTGATCGCGCATCGGCTGACCGACATTTCGTACGTGGACATGCGCTATTCGAACGGCTTCGCGATCGGCTGGCGCAACGTTCAAACGCCGGCGACGTTGCCGGCCAAGCACACCGACGACACCGATGCCTGAAGGAAACAGTGCCGAGTATGGCTAAACGCTCCGACCGAAATTTGATAGTGGGTCTCGACATCGGCACCAGCAAGGTGGTCGCCATCGTGGGCGAGCTGAAGGCGGACGGCGAGCTCGAGATCATCGGCATCGGCTCCCATCCGTCGCGCGGCCTGAAGAAGGGCGTGGTGGTCAACATCGAGTCCACCGTGCAGTCGATCCAGCGCGCGGTGGAAGAGGCCGAGCTCATGGCGGGCTGCGAGATCCACTCGGTGTACGCCGGCATCGCCGGCAGCCACGTGCGCAGCCTGAACTCGCACGGCATCGTCGCGATCAAGGACAAGGAAGTGACCCAGGGCGATGTCGAGCAGGTGATCGATGCGGCCAAGGCGGTGGCGATTCCCGCCGATCAGAAGATCCTGCACGTGCTGCCGCAGGAATTCATCATCGACGGGCAGGAGGGCATCCGCGATCCGATCGGCATGTCGGGCGTGCGCCTCGAGGCCAAGGTGCACATCGTCACCGGCGCCGACAGCGCGGCGCAGAACATCGTGAAGTGCGTGCAGCGCTGCGGGCTCGAGGTCGACGACGTCGTGCTCGAGCAGCTCGCCTCGAGCTACGCGGTGCTCACCGAGGATGAGAAGGAGCTCGGCGTCTGCCTGGTCGACATCGGCGGCGGCACCACCGATATCGCGGTGTTCGGCGGCGGCGCGATCCGCCACACCGCGGTGATCCCGATCGCCGGCGATCAGGTCACCAACGACATCGCGGTGTCGATGCGCACCCCGACGCAGTACGCCGAGGACATCAAGATCCACTACGCCTGCGCGCTGTCGCAGCTCGCCAATCCCGACGAGAGCATCGAGGTGCCGAGCGTCGGCGACCGGCCGGCGCGCCGGCTCGCGCGGCAGACGCTCGCCGAGATCGTCGAGCCGCGCTACGAGGAGCTGTTCGCGCTGGTGCGCGAGGAGCTGCGCCGCAGCGGCTTCGAGGAAGTGATCGCCGCCGGCATCGTGCTCACCGGCGGCAGCTCCAAGATGGAGGGCGCGATCGAGCTCGCCGAGGAAGTGTTCCACGTGCCGGTGCGGCTCGGCGTGCCGCAGTACGTGTCAGGGACTCGTCGACGTGGTGCGCAATCCGATCTACTCCACCGGCGTGGGGCTGCTGCTGTACGCGCAGAGCAATCTGGAGGTGACGAGCGCGCGGGAAGCGCCGCTCCTCGCCGGAGGCGTGAAGTCGATTTTCGAGCGCATGAGAGCTTGGTTTCAGGGCAATTTTTGATGCTCAAGCCGAATATGACCAATGACAACCGACAGGAGAACTTGAATGTTTGAACTGATGGACGCTTACAGCCAAAGCGCCGTCATCAAGGTGATCGGCGTGGGCGGCGGCGGCGGCAACGCCGTCTCGCACATGGTCCAAGCCGGCATCGAGGGCGTGGATTTCATCTGCATCAACACCGACGCGCAGGCGCTCAAGCACTCCAAGGTGAAGACCGCGCTGCAGATCGGCTGCAACATCACCAAGGGGCTGGGCGCCGGCGCCGATCCCGAAGTCGGCCGCCAGGCGGCGATGGAGGACCGCGATCGCATCGTCGAGCTGATCGAGGGCTGCGACATGCTGTTCATCACCGCGGGCATGGGCGGCGGCACCGGCACCGGCGCGGCTCCGGTGGTCGCGCAGGTCGCGAGCGAGCTCGGCATCCTGACCGTCGCCGTGGTCACCAAGCCGTTCGAGATGGAAGGCAACAAGCGCTGCGCGGTCGCCGACCACGGCATGCGCGAGCTCTCCAAGTACGTCGATTCGCTGATCACCATTCCCAACCAGAAGCTGCTGACGGTGCTGGGCAGCACGACCACGCTGCTCGATGCGTTCAAGGCGGCCAACCAGGTGCTGCAGGGCGCGGTGCAGGGCATCGCCGAGCTGATCACCCGCCCGGGCTTGATCAACGTCGACTTCGCCGACGTGCGCACCGTCATGTCGGAGACCGGCATGGCGATGATGGGCTCGGGCGCGGCGAGCGGCGAAAACCGTGCGCGCGAGGCGGCGGAGGCGGCGATTTCCAGCCCCGTTGCTCGAGGACATCAATCTCGCCGGCGCCCAAGGCATTCTGGTGAACGTCACCGCGGGCATGGATCTGTCGATCGGCGAGTTCCAGGAGGTCGGCAACGTCATCAAGCAGTTTGCCTCGGACGATGCGACGGTCGTGGTGGGCACGGTGATCGATCCCGACATGGCCAACCAGATCCGCGTGACCGTGGTCGCGACGGGGCTTGGAAAGCCGGTGGCGCGCGCGGCTCCGCAGCCGATGCAGTCGGCGATGCAGGCCGCGGTGGCTCCTCAGCCCACCATGCGAGTTGTGCGACCCAGGTCACCGATGGCGCCGACCGACTACGCCATGCTGGACAAACCGACCGTGCAGCGGCAGCGTGCCGTGGGCGATGGCCTGCGGGCGGAAAGCGAATCGGAAGATCTTCTCGACATTCCGGCGTTCTTGAGGCGGCAGGCGGACTAGGTCTGACCCGCTCGCCCGAGGGGGGCGGGCGTTGAACGGCGAGGGCGCCCGAGGGTCTAACACGGAACTCATCTTAAGGTTTCTTGACGGAAGCTTTGGGAAGTTCCCCACGTCCGGACGGCGCCGCGCTGAAGATCAGCGATGGGGATGATGCGGGCGGGTCGCGCTTTAGCCGGTGTGGCGCCTGTGATACCTTTGTGACAGTTAACTTAAGGCTTGAAATAAAGCCCGGTCCCACTCGATGTTGAATCAACGCACCTTGAAGAATTCCATACGCGCCACGGGAGTGGGGCTGCACACGGGCAAGAAAGTCTTGATGACGCTGCGCCCGGCGGCGCTCGATACGGGCATTGTGTTCCGGCGCACCGATTTGGGCGATTCCCCGGACATCAAGGCGGATGCCCAGAACGTGGGCGACACCATGATGGGCACGACCCTGCAGAGCGGAGACGTCAAGATCTCCACCGTGGAGCACCTGTTATCCGCGCTGGCGGGGCTCGGCATCGACAATGCGCTGGTGGAAGTGAGCGCGGGCGAAGTGCCGATCATGGATGGAAGCGCCGGACCGTTCGTTTTCCTCTTGCAATCGGCGGGCATCGAGGAACAGCGCGCGCCCAAGCGCTTCATCCGCATCCTCGAGAGCCTGCAGGTCGACGACGGAGACAAATGGGCGCGCTTCGATCCATATGACGGTTTCAAGGTCAACTTCGAGATCGAATTCGACCATCCCACGTTCAAGAAGCATTCCCAAGTGGCATCGATGGATTTCTCCACCACCTCGTTCCTCCGAGAAGTGAGCCGGGCACGCACGTTCGGCTTCATGCGCGACCTGGAGAGCCTGCGCTCGCGAAACCTGGCGCTCGGCGGCAACATGGACAATGCCATCGTGCTGGACGACTACCGGGTGCTGAACGAGGACGGTCTGCGCTACGAGGATGAGTTCGTCAAGCACAAGATCCTGGATGCGATCGGCGATCTGTACCTGCTGGGGCACAGCCTGATCGGCGAGTTCTCCGGCTACAAGTCGGGACACGCGCTGAACAACAAGCTGCTGCGCGCCCTCATCGACACCCAGAGCGCCTGGCAGGAAGTGACCTTCGAGAGCTTGGCCGAAGCGCCGATTTCCTACGTCGCGGCCGCAGCCGCGCGGGCCTGACTGATCTCACTCCAGCGGGGATTTGCGCTGGGCCGCCGGAACGCTGACCACCTTGATGCGCACGCGCTCGATCTCGACTCCCAAAGCCTGGCCCACACGCAGGCGCAATATTTCGGTCAGGTAACGCAGTCGGGTCGCCCAAGCGGCGTTCACGGCACCGATGATGAGCACTCCTTGATCGATGCCGGCGGTCGCCACATTGGGCGCCACCTCCTCCGGCAACGCGGCGATGACCTGATCGAGGACTCGCGAGCGCTCCAGCACCCGCGCCTTGAGGCTCGTGAGGCGCTCACTACCACCTTCAAATAATCCCTTGATATCCTTTGATTTTCGCACTGCAGCACGCATTTGAGCCCGAAGAATCAGCACCAAAAGCGTGCTTATTTCCTTGTTTTAATGAACTTAATTTTGCATAGTCTACCCCCGTTTCGTTACCACCCAATGAGACCGCGATGAATGTGATATTCGTCGGCCGCAAGACCGGTCGCGTCAAGCAATTGGACCTACGGCACCCGCTGGTGGTGGGCGCTGCCGTGCTCCTGGTGATCGTGATCGTCGGCGGGGCGTTTTCCATCGGCATGGGACTCGGCTCGCGCAGCCGGGCCGGCAATGCCATCGATCAACTCGGTGGATGGTCGGCGGAACTGGTCCGCGAACGAGCCCAGATCGAAGATGTTCGACGCATATTGCAGGAAAAAGTCAACGCGTTGGCGATGCGCGTAGGGCAGATGAACGCCAACGTGATCCGCCTGGACGCGCTGGGCAAACGGCTCACCCGGATGGCCAAACTGGACGACGGGGAGTTCGACTTCGGTAATCCTCCCGCCTTGGGGGGAAGCGATACCGCCGACGGACAGCCCGCTCAGATTCCCGATCTCACCGCCATGGTCGATGATTTGCAAAGCGAGCTGTCGAGCCGCGAGCAACAACTCGGCGTCCTCGAGAACATGATCCTGACCCGGGAGCTGAACAAGCAGGTGTACCCCGAGGGTCGCCCGGTTCAGGACGGCTTCATCTCCTCGTATTTCGGCCGACGGGCCGATCCGTTCACGGGTTATCTCGCAGTGCACAAGGGTCTGGATTTTGCCGGTCCTGCCGGATCCAAGGTTTCCTCGGTGGCGGCGGGATTGGTGACGTTCGCCGGCGAGCGGGCAGGTTTCGGCCAGATGGTGGAAATCAACCACGGCAATGGGCTCGCGACCCGTTATTGTCATAATGAGAAGCTCCTGGTGAAACAGGGCGATATGGTAGGCAAGGGGCAGGAAGTGGCGCTCATGGGGTCCACCGGGCATTCGACCGGGCCGCATTTGCACTTTGAGGTGCTTAAGGATGGGGCGCAGGTGGACCCGTTGCGGTTTATTGGCGGGGAGCGCTAGGGCGCTAAGACCGCGGTCGGGCACGGGTTCCGGATGAGGAGGGCCTTTTCCCGAACGCCGTGAATCCGTCCCTGGAGGCTGCGGGGAAAACATCCATGTTTTCCACGCTCGGGAAAAGGCCCTCCTCATCCGGAACCCTTACACTCGGTCGTTCGCGCAGCGGCACTCCCTCGGGCACTAACGGGGCCCGGCCCCTGGGGTGCGAAACGTTTTACCGGGGGTTCTGTCTATCCGTACAATACCCGGTTTTTCCGACCCGTTTTTGAAGGACGCCCCCCGCGTGTGGAAGCTTTTGACGCAAATTTTCGGCAGCCGTAATCAGCGCCTCATCAAGGAGCTGAGCCGCCGGGTGGCCGATACCAACCTCCTCGAGCCCGAAATGCAGGCGCTCAAGGACGACGAATTCCCCGAGAAGACCCGCGAGCTCAAGGCCCGCGTGGCGGGCGGTGCTACGCTCGATCCGCTGCTTCCCGAGGCCTTCGCGCTGGTGCGCGAGGCGTCGCGGCGCACGCTCGGGCTGCGCCACTTCGACGTGCAGCTGATCGGCGGCATGGCGCTGCACCAGGGCAAGATCGCCGAGATGCGCACCGGCGAGGGCAAGACGCTGATGGCGACGCTGCCGGCGTACCTCAATGCGCTGACGGGCGAGGGCGTGCACGTGGTCACCGTCAACGAGTACCTGGCGCAGCGCGACTGCGGACTGGATGGGGCCGATCTACCGCTTCCTCGGCCTCGAGGTCGGGCGTGATCAAGAACGCGCAGGACCCAGGCAGAGAAGCGCGCGGCCTACGCCTGCGACATCACCTACGGCACCAACAACGAATTCGGCTTCGATTACCTGCGCGACAACCTGGCGTTCCGCCTCGAGGACCGCGTGCAGCGCACGCTCTGCCTTCGCGATCGTCGACGAGGTCGACTCGATCCTGATCGACGAGGCGCGCACGCCGCTGATCATCTCGGGACCGGCCGAGGAGAGCACCGAGCTCTACATCAAGATCAACGACGCTGGTGCCGCGCCTCACCCGGCAGAAGGAGGAGGACGGCCCGGGCGACTACGCGGTCGACGAGAAGACCAAGCAGGTGCACGCTGACCGAGGACGGCCACGAGCAGGTCGAGCGACCTGATGGCGGAGGCCGGGCTGCTGCGCGAGGGCGAGAGCCTGTACGACGCCGCCAACATCCGCCTGATGCATCACCTGAACGCGGCGCTGCGCGCCCACGCGCTCTACAAGCGCGACGTCGAGTACATCGTGCGCGAGCGGCGAGGTCATCATCGTCGACGAGTTCACCGGGCGCACGATGCCGGGCCGGCGCTGGTCGGACGGCCTGCACCAGGCGGTCGAGGCCAAGGAAGGCGTGCGGGTGCGCGAGGAGAACCAGACCGTCGCCTCGATCACCTTCCAGAACTACTTCCGGCTGTACTCGAAGCTCTCGGGCATGACCGGCACCGCCGACACCGAGGCGCCCGAGTTCCTGCAGATCTACGGCCTCGAGGTGGTCGTGATCCCGACGCACCGGCCGATGATCCGCAAGGATCAGCCCGGACTTCGTCTACCTCACGCAGAAGGACAAGTTCCAGGCGATCATCGAGGACATCCAGGACTGCGTGAAGCGCGCGCAGCCGGTGCTGGTCGGCACCACCTCGATCGAGACCTCCGAGTTCCTGGCCGGCCTGCTGCAGCAAGGAGGGCATCGCGCACCAGGTGCTCAACGCCAAGCAGCACGAGCGCGAGGCGCACATCGTGGCCGCAGGCCGGCCGGCCCGGCGCGGTCACCATCGCCACCAACATGGCCGGCCGCGGCACCGACATCGTGCTCGGCGGCAACCTCGCAGGCGCGAGCTCGCCGGCGCTGCGGCGAGCGCCGACGAGGCCGCGCGCGCAGCGAGATGCGCGAGGCCTGGCAGCAGCGCCACGACCAGGTGCTCGCCGCCGGCGGCCTGCACATCATCGGCACCGAGCGCCACGAGTCGCGGCGCATCGACAATCAGCTGCGCGGCCGCTCGGGCCGCCAGGGCGATCCCGGGCTCGAGCCGCTTCTACCTGTCGATGGAAGACAACCTGATGCGCATCTTCGGCGACCCGACGCGCACCAAGCGGCTGCTCATGATCGCCGGCATGAAGGACGGCGAGGTCGATCGAGAGCGGCATGCTCACGCGCCAGATCGAGAAGGCGCAGCGCAACGTCGAGTCGCACAACTTCGACATCCGCAAGCAGCTGCTGCTGTTCGACGACGTCGCCAACGATCAGCGCAAGGTCATCTATCAGCAGCGCACCGAGATCTCATGGGCGCGGAGGATGTCGCCGAGCGCCGATCGAGGGCGATGCGCGAGGATGTGGTCGCGCAGCTCGTCGATCAATCCATGCCGCAAGGCGTGGCCGGTGGACATGGGACCTGCCCGGGCTCACGCAGGCGGTGGAGCGCGATTTCGGCCCGACGCTGCCGATCGAAGACTGGGTGAACAGGCGCCGAGGCGGGCAACGTGACGCGTGCTCGAGGCGCCAGATCGTGACGGCGCTCGAGGCGGCCTACGATCACAAAGGAGGCGGCGCGTCGGCGCCGAATTCATGCGCCACATCGAGCAGCGAAATGATGCTGCGCACGCTCGATCAGCACTGGCGCGAGCATCTGGCGGCGATGGACTACCTGCGCCAGGGCATCCACCTGCGCGGCTATGCGCAGAAGGATTACCGCAACGGAGTACAAGCGCGAGGCCTTCGAGCTGTTCTCGGCGATGCTCGATCGCGTCAAGTTCGACACGGTCTCGACCTGCCAAGATCCAGGTGCGCACCCAGGAGCGAGGTCGAGCGCGAGGAGCCCGAGCGGCAACAGCGCCTGTGCCGCGCGCTGCAGGCAGCACGCGGAAGCGGTCTCGCCGATGCAGGTCGGCGCGGCGCTCGAGGAGGCTGCCGCGCCGCCGCCGGGATCGCAGTTTCCCGCCGCCGGGCGCCGGCGCGGGCGGTGTCGAGGCTCGCCCTGCGCGCCGGCGTGCGGCGCCGTTCGTGCGGCAGGTGCGCAAGGTCGGCCGCAACGAACCCTGCCCCTGCGGCTCGGGCAAGAAGTACAAGCACTGCCACGGCGCTCTGCAGCAAGCGAGCGGCTGACGATCGAGACGCCGAGGGGAGCGCTTCCGGGCCCCGCGATCCACGTCGTCGCCGCGGCCGTGATCGACGCTCGCGGGCGCGTGCTCATCGCGCAGCGGCCGGCGGGCAAGCACCTGGCGGGCATGTGGGAGTTTCCCGGTGGCAAGGTGGAGCCGGCGAGACCCGCGTGGATGCCCTGCGGCGCGAGCTCCGGGAGGAGATCGGGATCGCCATCGAGCAGCCCCGGCCGCTGCTTCGCCTGAGGCACAGCTACTCCTACGGCGACGTGCTGCTGGATGTGTGGGTCGTGCGCCGCTACCGCGGCGAGCCGCGCGGTCTCGACGGCCAATCCTTGCGCTGGTGCAGCCGCTCATCGCTCCAAAACGCGGGACTCTTGCCGGCGGATCGGCCGATCATCGGTGCGCTGCGGCTGCCGGAGCGGCTGCGGGTGGTCGAGACACCGTATTATCGGGTTCATGCGTTCGAGGATTTCATGGCGGGACACTCGGAGGGCTCCCGGCCGGATGGCGGCCGGCCGCTTCGCGGGGTGTCGTGCCGGCATGCCGACGACGCGTGTGCCGCGGTGAGCGCGGGGGCGGACTTCGTGGCGCTGGACGACGCATTGGGGGCGGGTGAGCTCACCGACTTGTGCGGCAGTCACGCCGGTGTTCGCGCGAGACCTGCCATGGGTGTGGGGGCTCGGGCGAGCGGCATCAATGAGCTCGGCTGAAACGATCGCGGCCGAGGCGCCAGCCCTCGGGGGGGGTGCTGGACGGCGCGGCAGTTGCTTACTGGCGCTTCCGCTCGGGATCTTCCTGATCGGCTGGCTGGAGGCTCTGGGCCGCTCTGCCGTTTCTTGTGGCGTTGATGTACGCGCTGTGGCCGCTCAGCGCCGCTTCCCACGGATGGAGACTTCAGCGGCGACTGGCGGGCTGGCAGGTGGCGCTTGCGATCGCCGTCGGCTGCGCCTGGACCTCGTTCGGCGGGACTGGGCACTGGGTGTTCGCCAATGCAGACTGGCACATCCGGGACGCGGTGCTGCACGATCTCGTGGCGGGCGCATGGCCGGTGGGCTACGGCGCCAAAGACGGCGTCCCGACCTTGCTCAGGGCGCCACTGGGATACTATTTGCCCGCCGCGCTGGTCGGCAGGCGGCAGGAGCTCGCGGCCGCGCATGTCGCTTTGGCGATATGGACCGCGGTGGGAGCGACGATTTTCCTGATGCAGGTGTTGTCGCTGATGCCCGTCAGGGTCGGAGCGGCCCTTGCGAGCGTGGCGGTGATCGTGTCGTTCAGCGGGCTCGATGTCGTCGGCACGGTGCTGCGCGTGCCGGCTGCGATCGAGCATTGGGACGTAACGAAGCACTTGGAATGGTGGGCGGCCCGCTATCAATATTCATCCATGACCACACAGCTTTTCTGGGTGCCGAATCACGCGCTCGGCGCCTGGCTCGGAATCGGCCTCCTCTGCCGTCAACGGGGCGCGGACGCGGCGGACGCGCTCCTGCCCATGACCGTAGTCGCTGTCGCGCTCTGGTCTCCGCTCGCCGCCCTGGGTCTCGTGCCCTTCGTGCTGCTGCGGGTGTGGACGGTGTCGATAGGCGAGCGCTCGAGCCGATTGTTCCATCCCCGGGTCTGGGCACCCGCACTCGCAGTGGGGCTCGTGGTCGCCGCGTACTTGACGCTCGATGCAGGCCGCATTCCCAAGGGCTGGACCCTCGGCCATGAAGGGTTCGGTCCCGCCGCCATCGCCCAAGACCTGTGGAGGCAGGCGGAATTCTTCCTGCTGGAAGCGGGGCTCCTGGGGTTGGCGATCCTGAGCATTCGGCGGTCGGCTGCCGTGGTTCTGGCGTTGTGCGTGCTCGCGGTGTTGCCCGTGGTGAGCTTTGGCGGCGCGAATGACTTCGTGATGCGCGTTTCGATCCCGAGCTTGACGGTGCTGGCGATCGGCGCCTGCCTCGCGCTGTTCGCCGGCGGCGGCCACGGCGGCGCCGGGGAAGCTTCGACTCAAGCAGGCGGTGTTGGTCGGGCTGCTGCTGATG
>CAVSSU010000022.1:0-19798 GCA_963730565.1 uncultured Gammaproteobacteria bacterium | reverse complement strand
GTTGTTGCCCGTTGCCGCCGCCGCCGCCGCCGTCTACGTATTGCTCGCTCATGCGGATCGACATCGCCAACGGGGTCATCGAGATCGGCGGCATCTACTGGGGCCCGCTTGTTTCGCGCCGGCCCGCTGCAACCGAAGCGCTTTATCTGTTTGCGGACTACATCTTCGAGGAGCTCGGCTACCGCCGCTTCGAGTGGAAGTGCCACGACATGAACGAGCCGTCCAAACGGGCCGCCGTCCGCTTCGGCTTCAAATTCGAGGGGGTATTCCGCCAACACGTCGTCTTCAAAGGCGGAAACCGCGACACGGCCTGGTTCTCGATCATCGACGGCGAGTGGCCGGCGCTTCGCCGGGCATATCGAGGGTGGCTCGATCCCGGCAACTTCGACGGCGCCGGAGGGCAGCGGCGAAAGCTCGAAGACTTTAGAGCGGAGTTTGGAGCGATTTGATCTGCGTGCATCGTCAGTTGACGTAGACCGTGATGAGCGGGCCCATGGCCAATTTCGCGACGTGGTCGATCTCGGCGCTTGCCGTCCTCGGGGTGATCGTCCGCCCCGGGAATCTGCCCGAGGCGTTGTGGGCGACTCTGGGTGCGGTCGCGCTCGTGCTGCTTTCCTTGATATCGCTGCCCGATGCGGCGGCCGCGGTTCTGAAGGGAGCCGACGTCTACGTGTTTCTCGTGGGAATGATGGTGCTTGCGGAAGTGGCCCGCCAGGAAGGGCTTTTCGACTGGCTTGCGGCGCATGCGGTCGGGCATGCGCAGGGCTCCGCGGCGAAATTGTTCACGCTGGTGTACGGGGTCGGGATCGTAGTCACCGTGTTCCTTTCCAACGACGCCACGGCCGTGGTGCTGACGCCGGCCGTCTACGCGGCGGCCCGACGTGCCGGGGCGCGCCCGCTCCCTTATCTGCTCATCTGTGCGTTCATAGCGAATGCGGCGAGCTTCGTGCTGCCGATCTCGAATCCTGCGAACCTCGTCGTCTACGGGGCACACATGCCTCCGCTGCGCAGCTGGCTGCAGCAATTCGGGATCGCCTCGCTCGTTTCGATCGGCGTCACGTTCGTGGTGCTGCGTTGGACCCAGCGTCGAGAGCTGCAAGGCGACATCGCCCGCGAGGTGAAGGTGCCCACTTTGAGCGTCGGTGGGCGGCTCGCGTGCGGCGGCATCGCCGCGACCGGCATCCTTCTGCTGACGGCCTCGGGCCTCGGCTGGCAACTCGGTCTGCCGACCTTCATCGCCGGCATCGCGACGGCCGCCGTCATTCTCCTGCGGAATCGTGCCAGCCCTTGGCCCGTGTTGAAGGAAATTTCCTGGAGTGTGTTACCGCTGGTCGCGGGTCTCTTCGTACTCGTCGAGGCGGTCCAGCACACGGGTTTGCTCAAGCCCGTGATGAACCTGCTTGCGCAACAATCGGCCTCGTCCGTGCATACGACGGCATTCGCGGCGGGCGGCATCGTGGCGTTCCTGTGCAATGCCATGAACAACCTGCCGCTGGGGCTGCTCGCCGGTGCGCTCGTCGCCGGCGCTCACCTGCATCCCGATGTCGCCGGCGCGCTGCTGATCGGCGTCGATATCGGACCGAATCTTTCGGTGACGGGATCCTTGGCGACCATCCTCTGGCTGGCGGCGCTGCGCCGCGAAGGTCAGCAAGTCAGTGCATGGCGATTTCTCGCCCTGGGTTGCCTCGTCATGCCGCCCGCCTTGATTGCCGCCCTGGCGAGCTTCTCATGGATTGCCCCGCGATGAAGCGAGAGCAGCAGCGGAATCTTTCAAGTCGCCGTTTATGGGCCGGGCACGCCGCCTGCACCGCCGGAGCCCAGTCAGCGCTGATCCGAAATCTTTTTGGCCGAAGCTGCGAGGAGATTGCTACGCTGAACGGATGGCAACGTCCTCGAGAAGGATCTCTGCATGACATCTGATCTCTCGCAGCTTGGCTTTCTGCTGTTCGTGTCGGCTTTGGTTGCCATGCTGATGCGCCGCTTGCGCATGCCCTACACGGTGGGTTTGGTGCTCGCCGGCATGGTCCTCTATTTCTTGCACATCTACATCAAATGGCGCCTTTCGAAGGAGCTGATCTTCAGCGTGTTCCTGCCGCCGCTGGTGTTCGAGGCAGCGCTGTTCATCGGGTGGCGGGAGTTCAAGAAGGACCTGCCCGTCGTACTGTTGCTTGCGACGGTGGGCGTGGCCGTGGCGGCCGCGGTCACCGCAGCCGGCATGCGTTATGCCCTCGGTTGGGACTGGGGCAGCGCACTCGTGTTCGGCGTGCTGATCGCGGCAACCGACCCGGTGTCGGTGATCGCAACGTTCAAAGAGGCCAACGTGCAGGGGCGTCTGAAGTTGCTGATCGAGGCGGAAAGTCTATTGAACGACGGCACGGCGGCCGTCGCGTTCGTGGCGTTGCTCGGAATCTTGGCCGGAAATCACCACGGCGTCGCGGTGGTCGCCGGAACGCTGGCCGCCACCATCCTAGGCGGCGCTCTCATCGGCGCCGTGGTGGCCGCTGGGTTCATGCTGCTCGCCGGGCGCACTCCCGACTACCTGGTCGAGATCACCTTCACGACGCTGGCGGCGTACGGCTCCTTTTTCGTTGCCGAGCATCTTCATACGTCGGGCGTGCTCGCTTCACTGACCGCCGGACTGGTGGTGGGAAATTTCCGCTCCTCGAGCCTGATGACGGACACGGGACGCCAGGCGTTGGGGCCTTTTTGGGAGTATGTTGCGTTCATCGCCAATTCGCTGATATTTCTGTTGATCGGTGCGCAGGAGGCTCAGCAGCATTTCAGCGGCGTATGGGTGCCTCTGGCGACCGTCCTCCTGCTGGTGATCTTGGGTCGCGCGGCGGCGATCTATCCGCTCTGCGCGCTGTTCTCGCGCGGCCGACTGAGAGTGGACGCGCGCCATCAACATGTGCTCTTTTGGGGTGGATTGCGCGGTGCCTTGGCACTCGCCCTCGCGCTGGCGTTGCCGGAGGATCTTCCGCACCGTGACTTGGTCATCACGCTCACTTTCGCCGTCGTGGCCTTCTCGGTATTCGCGCAAGGGCTGACCATCACACCGCTGTTGCGCCGGTTGAAGCTGCTACCCGACGAGGCTGATCGCGATGCCCGCGGCCGCGCCCAGCAAGACCACCCATAGCGCGGACGTGCGCCACACACTCAACAGCACGAAACCGACGAGCGCCACGCCGAGGTCCACTGCGTTCTTGACTGAACTGGTCCAAACCGGGCTGTAGAGCGCCGCGGCGAGCAGCCCGACCACCGCCGCATTGATCCCGCGCATGGCGGCGCGCGCCCCCGTGCGGGCTCGAAGGGCGCTCCAGAATGGCAACGTGCCGACCAAGATCAGCATGCCGGGCAGAAAGATCGCGATCAGGCCGAGGGTGGCGCCTGCGAGGCCATGAGGGGTGGGTTGTACGACCGCGCCGAGGAAGGCGGCAAAGCTGAACAGGGGGCCCGGGATGGCTTGCGCGGCGGCGTATCCCGCCAGGAAAGTGCCGTCGCTGACCCAGCCCGGAGTGACGAACGCGTCGCGCAGCAAGGGCAGCACCACATGACCGCCGCCGAACACCAGCGCGCCGGAGCGATAGAACGAGCCGAACAGCGCCACGCCGGGCCCGCCTCCCAATCGCTGGGCCGCAGGCAGGCCGATCAGCAACAGACCGAATGCCGCGAGCGATATTATGCCCGCCCTGCGGGACACAGGGATCGCCCTGACCGGTGGCTCTGCCGGGACCGATGCAGGGACCCGGCAGAGCCAAAGCCCGATGAGGCCGCCCGCCACGATGACGGCGATCTGAGCGATCGAGGAGTTGCTGAACAAAATGACGAGCGCGGCGGCGGCGGCGATCGACGCGCGGGCGAGGTCGGGGCACAGCGTGCGCGCCATTCCCGCAACGGCCTGCGCGACGATGGAGACGGCGACGAGTTTCAGGCCGTGGATGAGACCGATCCCGATCGGTCCGCTCAATGCGGCGGCCCCATAGGCGAAAGACACGAGTGCGACCGCCGACGGCAAGGTGAAGCCGGCCCATGCTGCAAGTCCACCCGCATACCCTGCACGCATCAGCCCGATCGAGAATCCGACTTGACTCGATGCGGGGCCGGGCAGGAATTGGCATAGCGCCACCAGATCGGTGTAGGCCGCATCGTCGAGCCAGCGGCGGCGTACCACGAACTCCTCTCGAAAATAGCCGAGATGAGCGATCGGCCCGCCGAACAACGTCAAACCCAGCCTCAAGAATATCCGAAGAACTTCGACGGATGCGGGCTCACCCATACCGCAGAAGCGCCATGAAGCCGAAGTCCATGTGCAGTTGCTGGTGACAGTGAAACAGGGTGAGGCCCGCGTTATCCGCGACGAAATCGAACTCCAACTCCAGAAAGCCGCCCAACATGACCTCGCTCAGAGGTGCAGGTAGCGGCGAAGCACGTTGGAACGTCACGCGTTCGATCATCGCGTCGCGGCGTAGCAGAGCCGCCACCCATTCGCAGCTCCCGGCATGAAACACCTCGCCTCGGCCGCGAGGGAAATGCACGATCATGCCGGCGCCCCGCTTGATTCGGTCGACGGCGGTATCGCCGTCCTCTCCCGTCATGATCTCTGCAACGAATTTCGCATCCTCATCGGATAGGAATCGATCGTCGAAGGCGAGATTGGTCGGCTCCTCTTTCAATGACGACAGGCCGAGTCCGAGGATGCTGAGCCCCTCCGGTGCGCCGCTGGTCTCGCTCGGCTCCGGCAGTCCGCCTCGAATGACGTAATCGAGTCCGTCGACCTCGTATCCGAATGCGTGACCGTCGGCACCGAGCAAATCCCCGTAGTACAGACCGGTCCCGTCGAACGCCCAGTGTTCGGGCCGGTAGACCGGAAAGCCCCGCACGCCGCGGGGAGCGCAGCCACCCCAGCCGGCATACAACCCCCGGGTCGCGTTGAGCCCGAAAGTCATGGCGCCCGGCCGTCCCGTTTCGCGCGCTTCCCATGACCCGGTCGTGCGCGAAGGGTCTGCGGAGCGGTAGACGGGATCCTCCGCCCGTGCGCGATATTTGTAGCACACCTGGGATTTCCCGCCGCGCTCGAGTCGTGTCTGCCACATGAAGTTGCCCGCGAAGCGCGCTACGCGTCCTCCTCGCTCGACATAAGCGTCGACGGCGTCGCGCATTTCCCAAGTCCAGTATTCGTCGTGGCCGACGCAGACGATGCAATCGTAGCCGTCGAGAATTTCCGGGTTGAACTGCAACTCATGCTGGCTCGCCAGATCGACCGCGAAGCCGGTGCGCTCGGCCCATTGAAAGAAGTGCCTGTCGTAGCTCGCCCAGCCTGCGGAGGCGTATTTGTTGCAATAGCCGTTGGCAAACGCCCATTCCAAGTGGGGATAGCGAGGCGCGGTCGCGGGCGGCAGGGAGGTTTCCAGCGCAACCCGTGGCGCGTCCTCGGGAAGAACCACAAATCCCCGGCACCAGGGACGCTCGATGCTGACCGTGGTCGCGTATTGGTTGCGCTTCGGCCCGGTGATTCCCTGGTAATGATTCGAGCCGCCCCAGGTGTTGTAGGCGGTCCAAGTTCCCGTCGCCGCCACTTGAAGAACGCGTTGTGCCCTTCGGCCCGGCGGCGGCCGGACGATGAAGAGGTGATGGGCGTGGATCGGCGCGCCGTCGCGGCCTTGCGCCGTCAAGCTGATGCGATAGGCGCCGGAGGGCCAGCGCTCACCGATGCTGAATTCCAGAGAGGACTCCCAGCCGCAGCCCTGGACCGAGCATTGGTCCGGCGTATCCTGCCAGCGCGCACCGGCGACGGTGCGTTCCATCACCGGCGTGAGGGTCGCGCCGTCGCGGAGAACCGACAGCCTATACCGGTCCGCGCTCGAGCTCACGTGCAGACGCACCGTGCTGCCGCTCGTATAGGAAAAGGCATCGGTGTAGCACCAGATCTCGCCGCGAGCGCCGAACATTCCGGGGTAATCATAGCGATGTCCGAAAACCGCTTCGCGGCGTTGGGCGGGGGTCAGGCCGAAGTCAGGAATATCGGTGGTCATCTTTTTTTTGACTATACTGCTCGCCGATGATCGAGGCCAAATATTTTCCGTCGCGATGAACTCTTCCGGGAGACGGAGCCGACGGCGGCCGGCGCAGATCGAACAACACACAATCTATCAGATCCCGCTCGACCAGCGGCACGGGAAGGCGCGGCACCTGTTCACGCTCTGGCTGGGTGCGAACATCAACGTATTGACCGTCGTCACCGGCGCATTGGCGACGACGCTCTTCGGCCAGTCCTTTCTGGCGGGCAGTATCGCCATCGTCGTGGGCAACCTCGTCGGCACGATTTTCATGGCGCTGCATGCAGCCCAGGGCCCGCGGCTCGGCGTGCCGCAGATGGTGCAAAGCCGGGGTCAGTTCGGGGCCCGGGGCGCCGCCTCCGTGGTCGGGTTGGTCGTCTTCATGTACGTGGGATATGCCGCGACCGCGTTGGTGACCGGCGGACAATCGCTGCACGCCATTCTGCCCGCCGTCGGCGAGCCGACCTGCATCATGGCGATCGGCCTCGTCAGTCTCGCGGCGGCGATTTACGGGCACGATCTGATCCATGTCTGCACGCGTTTGATGACGTACGTCGCCGGCGGCGCGGTGGTGTTGTGCTACGTATGGGTGCTCATCGTCCATCCCGTGCCGGAGACATTCCTGACGCAGGGGAAGTATTCACCCGTCGGGTTCTTCGGGATGGTCTCCATAGGCGCATTTTGGCAGCTCTCGTACGCTCCCTACGTTTCCGATTACTCACGCTATCTTCCGCCCGACACCGGCCCGCGCCGGGCATTCTGGGCATGCTATTGGGGCAGCGTGATCGGGGCGGTCATGCCGATGATCTTGGGTGCGCTGATCGGGCCGGCGGTCGTGGGCGGAGACGTGGTCCAGGCGATCTCGCGGCTGACCGGCCGCGCGAGTACGGCGATCGTGATGCTGTTCGCGCCGGGCGTGGCCGTCGCGGGCGCGATCTGCCTGTACGGAGGTGCGCTGGCGGTGATCACGCTGATCCAGACGTTTGCGACCAGCTGGCGCGCGGACTCGCGTGCGCGGGCGCTGATCGCCACGGCGATCTTCGTCGCAGCGCTCCTCATCGGTCTGGTCGGTGCGACGAATTTCCTGCCGCTTTACGGGCGCTTCAACGAGATATTGCTCTATGTGATGGTGCCGTGGACCGCCGTGAACTTGGTGGATTATTACTTGATCCGCCGCGGATCTTACGATGTGGCGTCGTTTTTCGCCGCGGACGGGGGCGTCTACGGCAGATATAACGTGGCGGCCCTCATCTGCTATCTGCTGGGCATTCTGGTGCAGATTCCGTTCATCGCCAGCGATGTCTACACGGGTCCCATTGCCCGCGCCATGGGCGGTATCGATTTCTCCTGGATCGTGGGGCTCGTGGTCGTGAGTGCGGCTTACTACTTCGCCAGGCGCAGCCGTTCGGGGGCCGCGTACGCCCGTGCATGAGGGCGCGGCGGCCTTTAAGGGAAAATCTCTTGTCATAATCAGGGTTCGCTACTATCACGCTCGCGGAGCCAACCAAGCGCCGCGACGAGACCAGTCACAATACGCTTCCCCAGGCTTATGATGAATTCGACCGACATAAGCGAGTTGTGGAGGCCGTTATGAGTTACCTGCTGGCGTTTCTGGGTTGATGGAAAGGCCGATCCACGATTTCGCGTCATTGCTGCATCCAGTCTCGCCGGATGTGTTTTTTTCGACGTACTGGGAAAAAAACTGGCTATTGGTGCAGCGCGGTGATGAAGGGTATTACCAGGAACTGCTGACGAATCAAAATCTGGAGGAAATCATCTCCTCCGCGGACGCGCGATACCCGGCGATCATGCTGGCGAAAGACGGGGCGTTCTACCCGCCACAGGCCTATTGCGACGACGTCAAAATGGGCCAGGTGACATTCATTGGGGTGCCG
This sequence comes from uncultured Gammaproteobacteria bacterium, assembly GCA_963730565.1. Taxonomy (GTDB): domain Bacteria; phylum Pseudomonadota; class Gammaproteobacteria; order Steroidobacterales; family Steroidobacteraceae; genus Bog-1198. The sequence continues at coordinate 11,847 of CAVSSU010000022.1, read as the reverse complement.
AATCTAAAGAAACTGTCGGCGGAATACGGCAAAGGCGCAACGATCGCGCTCACTTCATTGGACCGACATTGGAGACCGTTGAGCGATCTCTGTTTGAGGCTGGAGGAGCAACTCGATCATGGTATCAAGACAAACGTCTACCTGACGGCCGGGCACACGAGCGGCTTTCCTGCTCATTACGACACCCACGACATATTGGTGCTGCAAATAGCCGGTAGGAAACTGTGGCGAATACATGAGCCAACCATCAGGTTGCCGGATGTCAGTCAGCCATGCGAACCCAAGAGCTTCAGTCCCGGGCCTCGGCTCACGGAGGTCGAATTGCGAGCCGGAGATCTCTTGTATCTCCCACGCGGGTACGGGCATGCGGCGACGACATCCGATAGTCACTCCGCGCATGTCACGGTTGGCATCCATGTGTACACCTGGGCGGGTGTCCTGAAAGAGGCGGACTCGTCGTGCGTTCGCGTGGAAGAGTTTCGCAAGTCGTTACCGCCGGGCTTTGCCAGTCGCATCGAGCTTCGGCCGGCAATAAGGGAGCAGTTGAGACGCTTGGCCCCTGCGCGCTTGACGAACAGCGATCTCGATCGAGTATTGAGTTCAGCCTTGCGCATCGTGAATCAGTCGCGTCGGCGCATGCCCGGGCGCTTTCGTGCCGATGTGGCGGTGATTTCGTCCAACTCCCTGCTGGAAACACCGCCTGACGACCGATATCACCTTTCACGAATCCTCGATGGGCCGAATGATGCAGCCGTGCTCATGCTCGACTTCGATGGAAATAGATATAGTTTTCCAACGCAATTGGAAGGGGTGCTCGATGCAATGTCCCGTCGCCGAAGATTTCGCTTGAGGGACCTGCCCGGTGGCCACAACAGCGAGGCGATCGTCGGTCTCGCGGGCTACCTCCAGAACATCGGATTTCTGACATCGATCGGCTGATCGGCCGCCGAAGATGCCGGTAGGCGCTTTGCGCCTCGCCCCCGCGATCGAGAAGCATGCCGCTATGCAGTCGGCCGCCTCCAGGTCGAGCGCCCGCAGGTAATGCTCGTGTGCCCGGTCTCTCTCTCGAATCACTGAGGATGGTTATGAGTTCATAACGTTTGAGACTAAGTGGGCCACGACTGCCGGGATATCATGCCTTTTGCGCACCGGTAGCCTTGGAGATGACGTGTGGCATATGGCCCTGAGATCGAGTCTTACTGAGTGGCTTCGCGGCGGCGGCCAACCCGCCGACCAAGACGCCCTGCAGAAGATCAACCGGGCGTTCGAGTCGCTTTCGCCCGAGCAGCGCGTTGCCCAGGCGGTGGAGCTGCTGCCGGGGGCCCACGTGCTGACCTCGAGTTTCGGCGCCCAGGCGGCGGTGATGCTCCATCTCATCAACGGAGTGATCCCGAAAATTCCCGTCGTGCTGATCGATACGGGCTACCTGTTCCCCGAGACCTATCGCTTCGTCGACGGGCTCACCGAGAAACTCGGCCTCAACTTGAAAGTATTCCGCTCCGATGCCTCGCCGGCGTGGCAGGAATCCCGATTTGGAAAGCTCTGGGACCAAGGCCTCGCCGGTATCGAGCAGTACAATCGAATCAACAAGCAGGAGCCCTTGGATCGGGCCTTGCGGGAGCTGGGTGCCGAGACCTGGTTCGCCGGCTTGCGCAGAGTGCAGGCCGCCACCCGGGCTCAGATCGAGCCCATCGAATTCAAGCGGGGCCGGTACAAGGTGCATCCGCTGTTCGATTGGACCGACCGCGATGTGGGCAGGTATCTGGAGAAGCATCATTTGCCCTACCACCCCTTGTGGGAGAAGGGATATCTGTCCATCGGCGACTGGCATACGACCCGCTCGCTCGTGGAGGTGGACAGCATGGAGGAATTGCGGTTCTTCGGATTGAAGCGCGAGTGCGGCCTGCACGAGGGCTGAGGACGCTCCGCAAAGCAGGGCTCACGAGACGAACAGGCGCTCGCTCACGAGGGCCAGCATGAGCGCAATCAACGTACGCGTGAGCTGAGCCGGAAGGCGGATGGTTGCCCGAGTGGCGACGATGACGCCGGGAATCGACCCCACCAGCAAACATGCGAGCACGCGAAGATTCACGTGCCCGAGGAAAGCGTGGCCCGCCGCCGCCATCGCCGTGATCGGCAACGCGTGAGCAATATCGGTCGCCACCAGCCGATCGGATGGCAGACGCAGGGGGTACAAGGCCACCAGTACCGCGACGCCGAGGGCGCCGGCGCCCACCGACGTCATGGTCACGCCTACTCCCAGCAACGCCCCAGCAGCGATGGTGAACGCAACTTTGTGACGCTCCGTGCCATTGAGCCATGCAGCCGTGAATCTCAGGCCCAACCGCCGCAAGGGATCCTGCAAAAGCAGCGCCGCCGCGGCGAGCGCCAGGATCACGGCGAGGCAGCGGGAGATCAATTGATCCACGACGCCGGGCGGGCGGTGGTCGAACCAAAACCAGACGATGACCGCCGCGGTGGCGGGAATACTGCCGATGACCAGCCGTCCCACGATGCGCCAATCGACTCGTCGGCTGAAACCAAAAGAGGCGGTGGCAACGAGTTTCGTGCTGGCCGAAAACATGAGATCGGTTCCCACGGCCATGGCAGGTGGCTGTCCGAAGGCGAGCACCAAGATCGGCGTCATCAACGAACCGCCGCCCACGCCCGTGAGGCCCACGAGTGCGCCGACAATCAAGCCGCAGAGAGCGTAGAGCAGGGGATTGGCCATCGGAGTCGGAGTGTACGCGCATGCCGGCATCGGTCATGATGCCGATCGGGCATAAGCAAAGATCTCACGGTGATCATCGACGCCGCGGTTGAAGGCGCGGCACCGCTTCGGCGATGTCCTCGATCGCATCGAAATGTTCCGGGTGTCTCAGCAATGTGGCAGCCATGGCGAGCGCCGCGCTCTCGCAGGCGGCGCGCACCTCGGCGTTCTCGATCCCATCGAGATCGAGGACATGGGCGAATCCCAGGATGCGCCGGATCATCTTGCAGGCGCCGAACCCCAGCATATCGTGGAACAGCGTATCGACGAAGGCGTTGCGCGCAGACTCGAGTGCGGCGGCATCGGCCGCCGCGGCGAACATGGCCCTCGGAAACACATCGCCCAATGGATTCTCGGCCCAGAGCGAGAGAAAACGGTTGCGAAAGGTGGTCCAGAAAACCTTCACCTGATCGAGAATCCACGCTCGATGCGCCGACCGATCGTCATCCGCCGTCTCGCGGCCGAATTGCGAGTACCAACTGAGCAGGAGATTTCCAAAAAACGCGCCCAGATCGAACCCGATCGGGCCGTAGAACGCGAATTCCGGATCGATGACGCGAGTATCGGATCCGGTCACCATCACGGAACCCGAATGCAGATCGCCGTGCAACAGCGCCTGGGCCTCGGTTAGGAATTTCTGGCCGAAGCGTGCGGCCCGCACCTTGATGAGCGGATCGCGCCTCAGCTCCGAAGCCGCCTCATCGAGCTGCGGAGAGGTGTGCCGATTGCGTTCGGCGTCGAAATACGGCTCGGTAAATATCAGGTCCACGGTGATCCTGATGAGCGGCTTGTTGCCCGCGAATAGCGCGACCCCGTCCAGCTTGCGCTCGAACGGCCCCGCCAGATCCGATGTATGAAAGCATGCTCGCGCCACGTATTCCCCGATATCGCGCCCGACTTGGGGGTAGCGGCGGCCGGCGATCAGCCCCTGCCTCAAGATGAGGTGCGGCGACAGCCGCTCCATGATCGTGAAATGCCGGCCGCCGTCATAATGATAGACGGCGGGGATGAGCCCGCCGACGTACGGTGCGACGCTGCGGAAATAAGCGTTTTCGAAATGGGCGCGTTCCGGCGACAAGGGCCATCCGGGACCCGCCACCCTGACGTAGGGCAGCGCCTGCTTGAGACAGACCGACCCCTCCGGCCCGTCCACCAGGAACACCAGGTTGAGGTTCCCATCGCCCACTTCGCGGACACTCCAGTCGCGAGGGCGTCCGCCCAGCCGCGCGCGCACGTGGTCGAGCCCGGCGATGAGCGGGGGTACGCTCTGGATGTCCAGGATTTGATAGGTCGGGCGCTGTTCCGCCATGGCCAAGCCTTCAGGGACCGTCACGGGGAGGCGCCGCGCCGGGCAGGTCCGCTCCGCCAAAATCCAACCCGGCATCGACCGCGGTTGGTCTTCCGTAGGTGCGGAATTTCTCTATGACCCGCCCCATCTCGTCGTCGTCGAGAAGGCGGACCTGGCCGAGCGTGAGCGCCGCGCAATATTTGGCGGCGAGGTCTTCGACTTCGCCCGCAAGCGACAAGGCCTCGTCGAGGTCCCGCCCGAGGGCGATGACGCCATGGTTTCCCAGCAAGCAGGCACGGCGGCCGTTCAGCGCCTCGAGCGCCACGTCGGACAATTCCTGGGAGCCAAACGTACGGTACGGGGCGCAGCGAATATCGACGCCGCCCGCGACCGCAACCATGTAGTGGAATGCGGGAATCGCCCGGCCGGTACAGGCAAGCGTGGTCGCCTTTGGCGAATGCGTGTGAACGATGGAGCCGATGTCGCTGCGTGCCTTCAAGATGTCGCGGTGGAAGCGCCATTCGCTCGAGGGGCGCCGTCGGCCGAACCAGCGGCCGTCCAAATTCATCAACGGAATGTCGTCGGGCTCCAGCAGCTCATAGGACAAGCCGGTGGGGCTCACGAAGAAGCTGTGCGCATCCCGGCGCACGCTGATGTTGCCCGACTTGCCGTGGGTCAGGCCGCGGCGCGTCATCTCGCGGCAGCCAAGCACGATGGAGTCCCGAATCTTCGAGTCCTCGCTCTTGCCGGGCGGAACGCTCATGACGTTGCGCCTTGGTCGGGATAGAGGCGCAGAAGTCCGTCTCTGCTCGCCCGGCATACGCCCCGCTCGGTGATCAGGCCGGTCACCAATCTTGCCGGCGTCACGTCGAACGCCACATTGAGCGCCTGGCTTGCATCGGGCACCACCCTCACCGTGTCCAGACGCCCGGAGGCCGTTTTGCCGGTCACGTGCGTGAGTTCCGCCGGCGAACGTTCCTCGATCGGGATCTCGCCGCCGTCGGCGAGGGACCAGTCGATGGTGCTCGCCGGCAGCGCCACGTAAAAGGGCACCTCGTTGTCGCGTGCGGCCAGCGCCTTGAGGTACGTGCCGATCTTGTTGCAGACATCGCCGGTCGAGGTGGTCCGATCGCTGCCGACCAGAACCAGATCCACCTGGCCCCGTTGCATGAGATGGCCTCCGAGGTTGTCGGCGATGACTGTGTGCGGTACCCCGTGCGCACCCAATTCGAATGCGGTCAGCGAGGCGCCCTGGTTGCGCGGTCGAGTTTCATCGACCCAAACGTGAACCGGGATCCCGGCATCGTGGGCCAGGTAGACCGGCGCGAGCGCGGTCCCGAAGTCCACGCACGCGAGCCAGCCGGCGTTGCAATGCGTGAGTATATTCAGGCGGCCGGCACGCGGGGCTGCGGCCTCGTGGATGAGCGCCAGACCGTGAGCTCCGATCGACCGACATTGTTCAACGTCCTCATCGCAGAGGCGGGCCGCCTCCCGGAACGCGGCGTCCGCGCGTTCCAAGACGGGCACTGAAGCGAGCGAGCGGCGCATTCTCGTCAACGCCCAGGCGAGGTTGTGGGCCGTGGGGCGCGTTGCCTTCAGTGCCTGCGATGCCCGCTCGATGCACTCATCGGACGGGTCGGATCGGATGGCGAGCGCCAGCCCGTAGGCGGCGGTCGCCCCGATCAGGGGCGCGCCCCGCACGACCATGGATCCGATCGCTCGCGCGGCGTCATCGAGAGTGCGCAGATCGACGGTCGTGAACTCGAAGGGCAGGCGCGACTGATCGATGACGCGGACGGAACCCGTGCCGGTCGGCCAGATGGTGCGATAGTGAGTGCCCGAGATCTTCATGGAGTCTGCGATAGACTACTACTCCCCTGGGCCGTTGCAATTGGAGACACGATGACCAAAGGATCGACCCTGCTGGTTGCGGCCTTGGAGAACGAGGGCGTCGACAGAATCTACGGTGTTCCGGGAGAGGAGAACCTCGATGTCGTCGAAGCGATCCGGCTGTCATCCATCGAACTGGTGCTGACGCGCCATGAACAAGCCGCCGCGTTCATGGCCGCAACCTATGGCCGGCTCACCGGCAAACCCGGCGTGTGCATCTCCACGTTGGGGCCCGGGGCGTTGAATCTCACGACCGGCGCGGCGTACGCCCTGCTGGGCGCGATGCCCATGATCATGATCACCGGCCAGAAGGGAATTCTCTCATCGAGGCAAGCTCGCTTTCAGGTCGTGGATGTCGTCGCGACGATGAAGCCGCTGACCAAGCTGTCACGGCAAATCGTATCGGCCGGCATGATACCGACGATCGTGCGGGAAGCGTTTCGTGTCGCAGAGGAGGAGCGGCCCGGGCCCGTGCACCTGGAGCTTCCGGAGGACATTGCCGCCGAGACCTGTGAACACGTGGCGTTGGTGGCGCCTCACCCGGTCGAGTTGCCGGTGGCGGGAATGCAGGCGCTCGATCGCGCCGCGCAGCTGATCATCAGGGCCGAGCGCCCGCTCGCCATGCTGGGCGCAGCCGCCTCCCGACCGCGCTCGACCGCCGGCATTGCGCAGTTCGTGCTTCGCACCCGGATACCTTATTTCACCACGCAGATGGGCAAGGGCACGGTGCCCGGGGGTACCGAACTATACATGGGGACCGCTGCGCTCTCGGAACGGGATTACGTGCACGAGGCGATCGATCGTGCGGACCTCATCATCACGATCGGTCATGACACGGTCGAAAAGCCGCCCTTCATCATGGGTCCCGGCGGACCCCAGGTGGTGCACGTCGGCTATCAGCCCGCCAGTGTGGAACAGGTCTATTTCCCGCAAACCGAGGTGGTCGGAGACATCGGCCCGTCGCTGCGGCTTCTCGCAGATCGCGTCGAAGGGAAGATCCCGCACGCGGGTGCGCTCTTGCCGCTGCGGGAGGGCATCCTCGCTCATATCGCGGACCGCGCCACCGAAGAGCGCTTCACCCCGCAGCGTCTGGTGCACGACATCCGCCAGGTCATGCCCCCCGACGGCATCGTCGCGCTCGACAACGGCATGTACAAGATCTGGTTCGCCCGCAATTACCGGACCCGCGTCGCCAACACGCTGCTGCTCGATAATGCGCTCGCCACCATGGGGGCGGGGTTGCCCTCGGCCATGATGGCGGCGATGCTCTATCCGCAGCGCCGTGTGATGGCCGTTTGCGGGGACGGCGGCTTCATGATGAACAGCCAGGAGATGGAAACCGCCGTGCGCTTGAAGTTGAACCTGGTGGTGCTGGTGATCGAGGACGGTGCCTACGGCATGATTCGCTGGAAGCAATCCGTGGATCGATTTCCCGATTTCGGCATGACCTTCGGCAACCCGGATTTTGCGAGGTATGCCGAGGCTTACGGCGCCCGCGGGTCCCGCGTCGATGCGATCCGGGATTTTATTCCGGTGCTCGAAAGGGCATTCAGCGCAGGCGGCGTGCATCTCGTTGCCGTACCGATCGATTATTCCGAGAACGAACGGGTACTGGTCGAGGAGTTGCGCAAGCGGTTTCCCGGGCGTTAGGACTTCGCGTCCGCCGCCAGCAGTTGCGCGAGCGCGCGGTAATCGGTCTTGCCGGTGCCGAGAACCGGGATCTGGGAAATTTCCCGAACGATACGAATATGGTGCAAGCCGGATAATCCGGCCTCTTGAATGGTCTTGTTGGCCTGCGCCCGGTCCAATGGCCGTATCGTGAACAGGACGAGTTCCGGATGCTGATCATCCGCGGTCGGCAACACGGCCAAGGGCGGACCTTTGTCGTCCTGCCGGGCATAAGTGCGCATCAGCACGTCTTCGATCGCCGGGAGCGAGATCATCTCCCCGCCTATTTTGACGAACCGCTTGAGCCGTCCCATGAATGTCAGCCGGTTCTGGTCGTCGGCTTTGACGAGATCGCCGGTCCGGTACCAGCTCTCACCGCGGAAATCTTCGAAAGGCGAGGGGCCGCTGTAGTTCAAATAGCCCCCGAAAATACTCGGCCCCCGGAGCAGCAACATGCCGGTGCGGCCCGAAGCCGCGGGCTGCCCGGTATCCAAGTCCAACACGAGCGCGGTCACCGAAGGCAGAGGTTTGCCGATCGTTCCCGGCTGGACGTCGTCCTCGCGCATGACCGCGACGACCGGCGAGCATTCGGTGATGCCATACCCTTCCAGTATGACGGCTTTGGGACAACGGCTCTTCATGGAATCATAAGTTTCCCGGGGACATTTCTCCGCACCGGTCACGCACAGCCGAAGCGAGCTCAGATCGGCCCCCGTGCTCGCGCGCACGATGTTCGCCACGAAGGTCGGCGTGCCCAGCAGGAGGGTCACCCGGTACTTCTCGATGATCTTGGCGAGCGCCGATACCTCATTCGGGTTCGGGTGATGCACCACCCGTATATCCGCCAGGATCGGCAACAGGAGCGTGCCCATCAGACCGAACGAATGGAACGGGGGCAGCAGGCCCAACATCCGGTCGCTTTGCAGGATCTCGAAGCTGGACAGCGCATCGCGGATATTCGTCAGGAGATTGAGGTGGGTGAGGGGAACCGCTTTGGGCAGGGATTCCGATCCGCTGGTGAAAAGCACCACGGCCGTGTCGGTTGTCGCGATGCGCGCAAGGCTCCGCCACGAGAATCGTGCGCGAATCGCCGCGGCAAGCTTCTCCGCCCAACGAAGCGTGCCGGTCAACTTCTCGAGCGAAACGAAGCGGTCCTTGAGTTCGCCAAGATCGATGCCTTGGGAGGATAGGCGACGCAGGAGCAGATCCGCCGTCAGTATCTTCTGGATTCCCACCATCTCCAGGCCCAGTTGAACCACGCGCGAGCCTGCGGTCCAATTGATCATCACCGGCGTCTTCCCCGCGAAGAGCGTGGCGAGATAGATCGTGTCGGCGGCGACCGAGGCCGGCAGCATGATCCCGACGTATTGTCCGGGAAGGGCGGCGATCCTGGTCCGTAGGGCGAAAATCGCGGTGATCAAGTCGCGATAGGTGCGGCTTCCCTGCTGCAAATCGGCCACGATGACCCGTCCCGGGGAGCGGCGCGCCTGCGCGAGAAACACCTCCTGAATACTGCGGCCAGCCGGAATCTGCAGACGCGCGTTGCCTTGGGCGTGCAGCCAAGCAGCCGATGGCGCACGTATCTGCACATCGGTGGACTCGGCCGCTGCAGTTCCGCATGCGGCCATGACCAGATCGCCCACGGTGCGCACTGCTTCCACGCCGGGGACCGATACGGCGAACTCACGCTCGAGCCAAAGCAGAATGTCGGTAATGGCCAGGCTGTCGAGCCCAAGATCCCTCGCGAGCTCCTGCTCATCATTCAATCCGTCGATGCCGGTCGCATCGCGCAGGCGCGCCATTACGATTTGTCTCGTTGCTGCCGGCGCATCGTACGCGGACTGTTCCGCGGTCAGCTTGGGCTCCGGGATCTCGTGCGAGCCGCCTTTTTGCCAGATGCTGTAAGGAACGTAGAGTGCGGGCGGCGCCTCATGGTTGTAGAACTGATCGAGATAGCTGTTGAGCTCCGCGCGTTGGCCATGGCGTGGAAGGTCGTTGGGCTCAACAAGCTCGATCTGCACGTGCCGCTTGGGCGCAAAAAATATTGCGCTCGCCAGCAACCCGCCGAGATGTCCGAAGAGGCCATCCTTCAAGCGGGGTGGCGAGCCCAAGGCCCATCCGAAGCAACTTCCCCACAGTCCCGTGGTTCTTACCAGGACCACCCGGATGCCCGGCAGCTCGGTGATGATGCGGTGGGCCGCACTGACGCCCCCCAAAGTCTCCAATCGATGGTGCATCAAGCGGCCCGCCGGATACAGCAACACGTTCTCGCCCTGTTTCAGCGCTTGTATGCAAAGGTCGATCGATCGCTGTACCGCTTTCACACCGCCTTCATCGAGTCCGGAGAGGACGGGGACACGCAGGGTTCCCAGCAGTTCCGCGAGCTCCCGGACGATCGGCAGATCGATCTGATCTTCGAGCGCCAGCGGCCGGATCCCGAATTTCCCGTGGAGGTGCGCGAGCACGATCACGGGATCGATGAGGGCGGGATGGTTCGGCATGAAGAGAATGCCCGGCGCCCGGGGCTCTCTTGCGATGGCTGTGCCTTTTACGCGTACGCGATATCGCAAGGCGAGAAGGCGCCTCGCGATCCACGCCAAAAGCTTCGCGGGCCAGGATGCACGACCCGGGCGCCGCGCAAATGCTAGCGCCATGAATAAGGAAACGGCGGTGTCAGAATGGCCCCCCGCGTCGAGACATCGTTCGATTCAAAGCCTTACAGGTGAGCGTCTCATCGCACCCGCAGTATAACCGTCCGATCCCGCGGCCATGGTCAAACTAGAGAGCCGATGTCACTCCTCGGAGGAATTCGTCGGGGGCGACCGGTGCTCCTCGAGGTCGAGCAGGGCGCGTTCCATCGATATTCCCGAGCCATGTGGTTCGACGTTGACTTCCGGCAGCCCGATGTCCTCGGGCCCGAGGTCATCGAAGGGTCCCATCCAATCTTCCGGCTGCTCGCAGTTTTCCAGGCTTCTTGCGGCCCAGTCCTCCATCGAAGTCTCCTCCAGCGATCCATCGGCGTACTGCGTCTCGATCAAACGATCGTCCGCGTCGACGCTGACAACTTGAAAGAGATCTCTGGACTCCCGATCGAGGTACCATTGCCCCGGTATTGCGGCGATTCGACTGATCATATCGGCCCCTCCGTATAAATGCGCGGATCTTTTATTGCCGTCACGGGATGCTTCACGTGCTGCCGGCGCTTTCTCTCATGATCCTCGAGTTGCCGCCGCATGGTCTGAAACGCCTCACGCGCGGCGGCATACGGATCCTCATGGGAATTCCTTTCGGGGTGCTCATGCTGCACGATGAGATGGGCGCCCGGGGTCGTGACCTCGATGCGCACCTCGTAGACACGCCCTAGATGGCTGTGTTTGTGTGGCAGCGCGATGATCACGTGGCAGTGAATGATTTTGGCGTGGAACTGGGCCAGGCGCCGCGCAAGCTCCCGGATGCGCGCACCCAGGACCGCCGACGGCTCGATATCTCGCCAAGTGATCCGGATTGACAGCGGCATGGTTCGTTCTCGTGATCAATAACAGCCTTGAATCAGGAGAACTATTCCGCATCGCGGCGTTTCGGACAATACGGGATATCCGCAGCGCCGATGCCCGGCCTCACTCAAGCGGGTTGCTGTTGGGTGATGCAGTGGATCCCACCGCCGCCGCTGGCGAGTTGGTTCACGTCGATTTGCACCACCTCGCGCTCGGGATAGCAAGCCTCGATCACGGCACGGGCCCGAACGTCGCCGGGAACGCCGTAACAGGGCATCACGATGCCGCCATTCGCGATGTAGAAGTTTACATAGGATCGGCAAAACATCTGGTGAGGGGTCGCGACCTCATATGCATCGTCGATCGAAATGATCTCTAATCGACGCCCGGCTGCATCGACGGCGGCCTCGAGCGCGCGTCGATTGTCGGCGGCAAGCTGGCGCGCCGCGCCGGTGGCGGTCGGATTGCTCTCGAACAGCACGACGCCGGGTTTCACGAAGCACATCAGCCCATCGATGTGGCCATCGGTGATGTCGACGTGGATTCCGTCAGGGTCGCCCGGGAGCCAGATGACCGTGCTGGCGCCCAGTGCTTCGCAAAGCTCGCGCTCCGCAGCGCGCTTGTTGATTCCCGGATTGCGGTTGGGGTTGAGCACAACGGATTCCGTGGTGATCACGGTACCCTCGCCGTCGGTATGTATGGCGCCGCCTTCCAGGCACAGGCTCGACTGATAGGAG
>CAVSSU010000021.1:0-184653 GCA_963730565.1 uncultured Gammaproteobacteria bacterium | reverse complement strand
CGGCGCGCCGGCGCTCAACGCGTTTCTTGGGCGGCGGCGCCAAGCTGATCCGGACGGATTTGCCGACCTGTCTCTCTGCGTCATCAAACTACTGGGACGAGGAGAATATGCGCTGGAGATGCCGGGCCAGCCGATCGAAGGGCATTTCGGCCTGGCGGTCAACGACTACACCCACTCGACCGCCCCCAATCGGCGCTTTCCCGATCTGCTCACACAGCGCCTGCTGAAATCCGCCCTGTCCCGACAGGCGCCTCCCTACGCGCCGGAGGAATTGCGCGCCCTGGCCCTGCACTGTACGGCCCAGGAGGACAATGCGGCGAAGGTGGAGCGTCAGGTCGGCAAGTCGGCGGCCGCTCTTTTGCTTTCTCGGCAAATTGGCGGCCGATTCGACGCAATCGTCACGGGCGCCGCCACCAAGGGGACCTGGGTACGAATCGCATCCCCAACGGTGGAAGGAAGGCTGGTGCACGGTTTCGCAGGCCTCGAGGTGGGTGACCGGGTCCGTGTCAGGCTGATTCGCACCGATGTGGAGCGCGGCTTCATCGATTTCGAACTCGCGGGATAGAGAAGATGCCTATGACACCCGGAAAATCAGCGGTGCTTGCCTACGAGGATCCGAGCTTTCTCGATAGCGAGGACGGCCGGCCCGTGCGGATTCTCGCCGAATATTTGGGCCCTTTGCAGCGCTTTCGCCAGGCATCGATACACGACACCATCGTATTTTTCGGGTCGGCACGTCTTCGCGCCGACGGGCCCTTGGGCCGCTATTATCAGGAGGCGCACGAGCTCGCACGGCTCATCACCCTGTGGTCCAAGAGCTTGTCCTCCCACGCCCATCGCTACGTCGTCTGCTCGGGCGGTGGTGGCGGCATCATGGAGGCGGCCAACCGCGGCGCCGCGGCGGCGGGCGGACGAACCATCGGATTGAACATCAGCTTGCCGCACGAGCAGCGGCCAAATGCCTACGTGACGCGCGAACTCTCCCTGGAGTTCCACTATTTCTTCATGCGAAAGCTCTGGTTTGCGCATCTCGCCCGGGCGCTGGTGGCTTTCCCGGGTGGTTTCGGAACGCTGGATGAACTCACCGAGATCCTGACCCTGGCACAGACCCGCAAGCTCGAGTATTCCATCCCCGTCGTCCTCTACGGCAGTGCTTATTGGCGCGAGATCCTCAATTTCGAGGCGCTGGCGCGGCATGGGATGATCGACCGGCACGACCTCGAGCTGTTTCGATATACCGACGATCCGCAGGAAGCGCTCGCGCTGCTGCAGGGTCTATTGCAGACGGACTCCAAGGACACGAGCCCGCACTTTGCGCACTCACGAACGGGCGAAGCCTAGCCTCGCTAATCGACCACCGATCCATCGCCGCGCATGAGCTTGTGCACGTCGCCGGGCCCGGAAAGTCGGGACAGGTAGTCGGCGGTGCCGCGCACGTCCTGATCCTCCAGACTGCGCCAAAATCGGACCAGATCCTCATCCACGTTGTGGCGGCGGCCCTCGGCCAATTTCTTGAGCTGGGCGACGAGGTAGGTGTATTGCTGGTTTCTCAGCGAGGGCACGAACCCCTCGTCATCCCCATGCGCATCCAGGTGATGACACGAAGCGCATTGCTCGTGAAAAATTCCCCGCCCGAGCGCGACGCGCTCGCCGTTGCCGGTGCCCGCCGCAACCGTCATCGGCAGATTGTTCAAGTAGGCCGCGATGTCGACCCAGGTTTGCGGCTCCTTCAACGTTTTGTGCGCCAGGACACGCTGCATGATGTCGCTATCGCGCTCCTCCGAGGAGAAGTTCGCCAATTGCCGCACGATATATTTGAACCGCTGCCCCGCCAAAGAAGGAATGGCCTGCGCGGCATCCCCTTGCGCCGCATCGCCGTGACACCGTGCGCAGGAGCGGTGAAACTCCACGGCGCCACGCTCCCTGTGCGCATCGAGATCCAGGGCGGATTGAGTCAGGCGATCCGCGCTCGCTTCTGACGCCGGCGCCTGATGGCTCAGGAACAGGCACAATGCGGACAGAAGGCAGCCTTTGATCACCCGAAACCCCCGGTATTGAGCGAAACCGCGTTGGAGTATCCCCGATCCCCCCGCGGCGGAGGATACGGGATTACCCGTAGCGGCGGCACTCACGCTACAGTGATAACATTTGAGCTTGGGAGTCGTTTATGGTCCAACCAGCTGAAAAGAATGCCGTGCCCACGATTTATGTCGTCGACGATGATGACGGGATGCGCCGCGCGTTGGATACGCTCTTGAGCACGGTCGGCTACAAGACGGCGGTATTCTCGCGCGCAAGCGACTTTCTGGGGCGTTACACGCCGGACTCCCAGGGCTGCCTGGTGCTCGACATCCGCATGCCGGAGATGAGCGGTCTCGAGGTGCAGCAGCACTTGAATCGCATGGGCTCGATGCTTCCGGTGATTTTCATCACGGGACACGGCGATGTACCGATGGCCGTGCAGGCCATGAAAGAAGGCGCCTTCGAATTCATCCAGAAGCCCTTCCGGGACCAGGAGTTGCTGGACCACATCAACCACGCGCTCAAACAGGACGCGGAATATCGCAGCACCGCCGCGCGCCGCTCCGACGTGCAGCATCGACTCGATTCCCTGACCCCTCGCGAGAAACAGGTCATGGAACTGATCGTCGAAGGCAATGCGAACAAGGTCATCGCGATCGACCTCGGGCTGAGCGAACGCACGGTGGAGATCCATCGTGCCAAGGTGATGGAGAAGATGGGTGCGCGATCGGTTGCGCACCTGGTCAAGTTGCACATGACCTTGGGCGACGAAAGCTGAGGGCCCCGCCGCAAACGAGACCTCGGCCAGGTGGGCGCCGCGCCTTTCGGCAAGCCTTTCGTCTGGGAGTGCTGCCTTTTTTGGTGCTGGTGTGCTGCCGGATGGGTTTTGCGTCCGATGAGTCCGCGCAGGCGCTCGAGGAGCGAGCCCTCGCGGCAACCCCCGATATCTCACATGGGCGGGCGCTCTATGAGCACCATTGCATTCATTGTCACGAGGCCCGGGGCAGCGGCGGGGGTGACCGCGAGATCCCCCAGCTGGCCGGCCAGCAACGCCAATATCTCCTGACTCAGCTGGCGGAGATCATCGCGCTCGACCGGTCGGCCCCCAAAATGCACCGGGTTCTCGCTCAGCGGGGTCTCTCGGATCCGCAAGCTCTCAGCGACGTGACCGCCTATCTGGCGGCTCAGCCGCACGACCCGCACGGCGAGCATGGGGATGCGCTCCGGCTCGGGCGGGGTCGTGAGGTGTACAACGCGCGTTGCGCCGCATGTCACGGCGCGCTCGGCAATGGACGGGCGGACGGGGCAATTCCCGCGATCGCGGGTCAAAACTACACCTACTTGGTCGACCAATTGAACGGCTTCGCCGCCGGGCATCGATCGAAGGCCGATCCGGCGGTGATCGATGCCGTGAGCAAGCTCACTCCCGACGACATGAGAGCCGTTGCGGACTTCATGTCACGCTTGCCGGAAAGCGCCGATGCGCGTTATGGGGAGGTCCTGTAGCCCGAAGCGGGGACCAGCACCGCCGCTCCCTGCAATCGGCCCTCCCGCAAGTCGTTCACCGCCTCGTTGGCTCGATCGAGCGGATACACGCTCGTCGAGGTATGAACATGCGCCTCGCGGGCAACGGGCAGGAAGCTCGCCGCGTCCGTGCGAGTGAGATTGGCGACGGACACGAGCTGACGCTCCTCCCACAAGATGCTGTAGGGAAACGCGGGGATGTCGCTCATGTAAATGCCGCCGCACACCACCCGACCGCCTTTCTTGACCGACCGCAGCGCTGCGGGCACCAAGGAGCCGACCGGAGCGAAGATGATCGCCGCATCCAGAAGCTCCGGTGGAGCCTCCTCGGAATCTCCCGCCCAGACGGCGCCGACTGAACGCGCGAACGTCTGTGCGGCGGTATCCCCGCGCCGGGTGAAGGCGAACACCCGGCGGTTCTGCCAGCGGCAGATCTGCGCGATCACATGAGCTGCGGCCCCGAACCCATACAGACCGATCGCCCCCCCTGCCCCGGCTGCCGTCAGTGAGCGCCAACCGATCAGCCCCGCGCACAAGAGAGGGGCCGCAGCGACCGGATCGGCAAAATCGTCCAGCGGAATCGAAAAGGCCGCCTCTGCGATGACGTGCGTTGCAAACCCGCCGTCGCGGCTATAACCGGTGAACTCCGGGGCATCGCAAAGATTCTCGCGCGAGGAGCGGCAGTACTCGCACCGCCCGCAGGTCTTCCCCAACCAAGGCACCCCGACGCGCTGCCCCACGGCGAATTGCCGCACGCCCTCGCCCAGCGCCTCGACCGCCCCGACGATCTCATGCCCGGGAACGATGGGATAGTGGACGTGGGGCAGTTCGCCGTCGATGACGTGCAAGTCCGTCCGACACACCGCGCAAGCCTCGACACGGATGCGGATCTGTCCCGCCAGAGGTTGCGGATCGGGACGCTCCTCGAGATTCATCGGAATACCGAGGCCTCGCAACACCATTGCATGCATCGTTGAATACCTCGGAGCGACACTAGGCAGTTACCGAAAAAAAATTCGGCAAGCCATCATTGCCAAGGGGACCTGTGAAAGCACAGTGTCGCAGCATAGGGCGCAAGTCGCCAAGTGTCGGAGGTCGGGGCGATGTATTCCAGAATCCTGGTTCCGGTCGACGGCAGCGAGGCCTCGTTCGGTGCCCTGAGCGAAGCGATACGGCTCGCCAAGGAGCAAGGCGGCGAGCTTCGGCTGCTGCACATCGTCAAGGCACCGATGCTCGACTACGGATTCAGCGAGGCCGACTCATCGCGGCAGGACATCATCGCCGCGTTGTCAAAGATCGGCAAAAGCATACTCGCCAACGCAGAGGCCACGGTACGGAAGCAAGGACTCGCTCCGGAGTGCCTGTTGATCGAATCGGTCGCGGGGTCGGCTGCCGCGGTGATTCTCGATCAGGCGAGGCAATGGCCCGCGAACTTGATCGTGATGGGAAGCCATCCGCGCGGCGGCCCGAGGGCCGTGGGCAGCGATACCGCGGAAGTGCTCGGCGGCTCGCCGATCCCCGTGTTGTTGGTGCGCGGGATTCCGGGACCGGCCGGAGAAGCGGAGCGCGGCCCGGCCGAGCATCGCGCATTGGATTACGCATCCGCGGTCCCGGTCACCGCAGCGGTGTAGCCCTAAGTCTCGAGAAAGAGCTTGCGAAGCCGCTTGGACTCATCGTCGGCCAGGCTCTCCAGCAGTAAATCGAAGGGCTCGGGCTTTCCGAAAGCATATCCTTGAGCGTAATCGACGCCCAGGCGCCGGATCTCGGCCGCGATCTCGTCATTCTCCACATATTCCGCGACTGTTTCGATTCCCAGCGCCCGGGCCAGCTCGACGATCGCCCTCACGGTTGCCTGAGAATTTCGGTCGGACAGAACGTCGCGCACGAAACTGCCGTCGATTTTCACTCGATCGACGTTCAAGGCCTTCAGGTAGATCAGAGAGTTGGCGCCGGTCCCGAAGTCATCCAGCGCGAACCTGCACCCCAGCGCGCCGAGACGGGTGACCATGCTATTGGCGCTCGGCAAATTGATGATCGCGGCCTGCTCGGTGAGTTCCACGCTGATGCAAGCCTTCGGCAGATTGGCGCTCTTCAGCAGCTGGCTGAAGTGCTGGATGAACATCTCATCGCCGATGGATTGGCCGGACACGTTGACCGAGATCGTGAGCCCGCGACTCGCCAGCATCGCGCGGTAGGGCCCGAGCATTTGCAGCGCCTGCTTCACCACCCAGCGGTCGATGGTCGGCAACAATTGATAGCGCTGGGCGGCGTCGACCAGCGGTCCCGGCGAAAGCAGCGACCCGTCCGTATCCCGCAGTCGCAGCAGCAGCTCGTAGCCTCCCGCCAGGCCGGGATTTTGCAGCGGAGTGATCCGCTGGGCGAACAAGAGCAAACGGTCGGACTTCAGCGCAGACCGCAGCTGCCCCACGGCGAGCATGTCCGCGTGGCGGCGCATCATGCTGTTGTCCTCGAAAACATACAGCTCAACCCGGTTGCGGCCACGGGTCTTGGCCGCTTTGCAGGCGAGCTCAGCCGCCGCGATGGCCCTTGCCAGGCCGTCGGGCATCGGCACCAATGACGACACCCCGCAACTGATCGACACATCGAATCTTTCCGATGACGGGCCGATGGCGAGCTTCGAGGCGGCGACCTGAAGCGAGTGCGCGATCTCGAGCGCCTCATCCGGGATGGTACCGGGCAACACCACGGCAAACCGGTCCCCCGAAATCCGCGCAGCCAGCGCGCCATCGGGCAGGAACGGCGCCGTCAGCAATTCGGCCACGCCCACGATGAGCTCGTTGCCGAGCTCGAATCCATGGAGCTCGTTCGCGACGCGCACATGGTCTATGTCGAGATACAGGACGCTGCTCTCACCGCCGTCCCCTGCGTCTTCCGGAAGATCCGAGAACATTTGATCGAGGCCGCCGCGCGTGTACAACCCCGTCATCAAGTCGAACTGCGCGTCGACGAGGCTCGCCGCCTGCCGTCCGATGTGCCGCGCCAGAAATATCTGCCGACTCGAGTAGTTGGGTGCGTCGGTCGGGTTGTAGAACATCAGCGCCCCGCTGACATGGCCCGCATTGCGCTCCATCGGCACGCACAGCACCTTGCACCGGCCGAGGTGCCCCCCTGCGCGGCCTCCGCCATTGACCACCATAGGGCGCCGCTGTCGTTGAACCCAGGTGATGAGGTGCTCCCGCGTTTGCGACCACACTTCGAGGAGCGGCGCCGCGGCGCCCTTGACGTGCTCGCATTTGATGGTCAGGCGCTTCTCGGGCACATACAGAACGCCGAGGGCGCTGTTGAGCCGCGAGGTCGCCTGGGCCACCAGCTGCTCGAGCATCCTTTGGCCGTCCGCCGCACCCTTCAGGTTGGCCGTGAGGTTGAACAGCCACTCGAGTTCCGCCGCTCGCCCGGTGAGCACTTCCAACCTCGCGCGGGCCGGCACCGCGGTCGACAATTCCCGATGGATGCAATCGAGCAGGGGGCTCAGTCGCAGCGCGACCTCGGCCGCCACACGGGAAGGCTGGGTCGCCGACTCGGCGAGCCGCTGGCTGACGCAGAAGACTCCGAGCAGGGACCCATCGGATTGCTGAAGGGGAATGGCGGACCACCACCGATAGCCGACGCGTATGCCCGCCGCCGGCCGAACCTCGTGCGATTCCGTCCAATCGAGCGAGCGGACCCACTTGGCGACCGGGTTCCCCGTGAGCTCGCCGTGTTGACCCCGCGGCACGAGCGAGCCGTCGAGCAGGCAGATGCCCGCGAGATCCCCGACCAGACCGTTCGCCAGCGCGACATAGGAGTCGAAGCTCGAATCGCCTGGCCGCACGGACTGTGATGCGATGCTCATTCTGACGCTCTGATCACGCTGATTCCTCCCATCGCAGTTGGCCGTCGATCAGGTTATGTCGGCCGGATGCAGGAGGGATTGAGTAAAATCTCGCGTCAGGCCCCGTCGGCGGACGGCGGCGATTTCAAAGACCGGCTCCGAGGATTAGAATGCGGGTGGTTGCTCACCGGCGGGAACTCCGAATTGCCGCTATCCGCATTCGACATCGGCAAGCTCAAGCTTGCGGCTCACGTTCGCGAGGAGCTCGAGCGGGCGGGAATTGCCGCTCAATCGATACGTTGCAAATCCGGCGGCACCCATACGAACAGCAACACCGCCCGGATCATCGTCACGGTCGAGGACGTCGATTTCCACATGGACCTGGGCGCGCGCGACGTTGAGGGTTGCGAGGCCATCGTCGCCGGCGAAACCTGGCACGCCATTGACGCATTCATCGGCCGGCTCAAAGGCCCCGGCACGCCATGACTCGCCGGCGATGAGCCTCGTCCGATCGAAACTGGCGGTGGGAGTGAGATTCGAACTCACGGAAGGGTCGCCCCTTCGGTAGTTTTCAAGACTACTGCCTTAAACCGCTCGGCCATCCCACCTGGTCTTCGAGCTGCATGGAGCCGCTCCGCGCAGAAGTTTACCTGAGGCGCATCGCCCACGCGCAATCCGGATCAGCCCATGCGGTCGGCGAGAGGGCTGCCCCTCGTCGTGGACATGGCGACTCCCTACCCATTATGCTGCATTGAAAACCACCCGACCGCATAGGCGCGAGTCTGACACCCCCCTTCGCCCGCCACTCCGCAGGATCTTCCATCGCTCAAGGCGCCCGGTCGCATGGAGGATAAATCCGCCCTGCTCAACCAGCTGCGCATCGATCGCGACAGCGGGCCGCCGCCGTCCGCGAGATGGGTCCGATGGGTCATCGCAGCCGCGGTAGTCCTGACCGTCGCCGCCCTCGGCTGGTTCTGGCACCGCCCGAGCGGCATCCCGGTTCACGTGGCCGTGGCGCAATCCGCCGCCGATGATGGCGCAGCCGCCGCTTCCTCGATCCTGGATGCGTCAGGGTATGTGGTCGCCCGCCGTCAGGCCACGGTCGCATCGAAGATCACGGGCAAGCTTAAGGAACTCGACATCGAAGAGGGGGATCACGTCAAGGAGGGACAGGTGATCGCCCGCCTCGACGACACGAACCTGCGCGCCGCTCTGAACGCGGCCCGGGCGCAGCTCGACTATGCCAGGTCCGGTCTTGCCGAAACCGAGGTGAACCTCAAGAACGCCAAGCGCGACTACGATCGGCAGACGAGCCTGCTCGGCGGCCACTTCGTGAGCCAGTCGGCCGTCGACAATTCTCAAACGGCGATGGATGCGCTCGCCGCGCAGCTCGCCACCCAGCGCAGCAACATCGAAGTCGCGCAGCGAAACATCGACCTGGCGCAGCGCAATCTCGACGACACCGTGGTGCGCGCTCCTTTTTCGGGCATCGTGACCGTGAAGGCTGCGCAGCCGGGCGAGATCGTATCGCCGATCTCCGCCGGCGGCGGTTTCACGCGCACGGGCATCGGAACCATCGTCGACATGGAATCGCTCGAGATCCAGGTCGACGTGAACGAGAATTTCATCAATCGCGTCCAGCCCGATCAAAAGGCGACGGCGAAATTGAACGCCTATCCCGACTGGCTGATTCCGGGCCACGTCATCGCGGTAATCCCGACTGCCGACCGCAGCAAGGGCACGGTGACCGTGCGCATCGCCATCGACCAGAAAGACCCCCGCATCCTGCCGGAAATGGGTGTTCGGGTGGCGTTTTTGGGAGAGGCGCCGGACGCCGGCGGCGCGCACGCGGCCGGCGCGGGTGTGGCGCTGCCGCCCGGCGCGGTACAGTCCTCGGGCGAGACCGGGGTCATCTACGTGCTGCATGATTCGACCGTCGAGCGGCGCGCGGTCAGGCTGGGCGCGTCGAACGGCGAACGCGTCGTCATACTCGCCGGCGTGACACCCGGCGAGCGCGTGGCGGTCGGCGATTTGAGCAAACTCAAGGATGGCGCCGAAATTCACATCGAACCATGACCGCGGAGGCCGCGGTCCGAAACGGAGCGAGACATGAGCGAGAACATCGTGAGCCTGCGCAATGTCGTCAAGCACTACACCCGCGGCAAGCAGGACGTGCCCGTGCTCGACAATCTCAATCTGGACATCGCGGCGGGCGAATTCGTCGCGCTCATGGGCCCGAGCGGCTCAGGCAAGACGACGCTGCTCAACCTCATCGGCGGACTGGACACCCCGACCTCCGGGCAGATCACCGTCGCCGGCCAGCGCTTGGACCAGCTCAAGAGCGGACAGCTCGCACACTGGCGCGCCAACAACGTGGGGTTCGTATTCCAATTCTACAACCTGATGCCGATGCTGAATGCGCAGCGCAACGTGGAGCTGCCCCTGCTGCTCACCCGCCTGTCCGCGGCGAAGCGGGCGGCGAACGCCACGGCCGCCCTCACCCTGGTCGGCGTCGCGGATCGGGCCAAGCACAAGCCCGGCGAGCTCTCCGGCGGCCAGGCGCAGCGCGTGGCGATCGCGCGGGCGTTGGTTGCCGACCCCAAACTCCTGGTCTGCGATGAGCCCACCGGCGATCTGGACCGCAAGTCCGCCGACGAGATCCTGCAGCTCCTGCAAATCTTGAATCGCGAGCACGGCAAGACCATCGTCATCGTGACCCACGACCCGAAGGCCGCGGAATTCGGCAGCCGCCACCTGCACATGGACAAGGGCGCATTGCTGGAATCCGGCACCCTGGCGGCCTGAGGCGGACCGCAGCGCCATGAAATATCTGCCGTTGATATGGGCTTCGCTATGGCGCAAGAAACTGCGGACCGTCTTCACGCTGATCTCGATCGTGATCGCATTTCTTCTGTACGGCGTGCTCCAGACCGTCGACTATGCATTCGAGAATCCCGGCACCGGGGTGACCGGCGCGGACAAGCTCATCACCACCAATAGGTTCTCGCTCACCTTGCTGCTGCCTTTTTCCTTCAAACAGCAGATCAAGAGCGTACCCGGCGTCGCGGAGGTCACCTGGATCACCTGGTTCGGCGCGTATTATCAAGAATCCAAGAATTTCGTGTTCGCGCTGCCGATCGACACCGACAGCTACTTCAACTTGCACAAGGACGAGTTCATCGTCGGCGCCGATCAGATGTCCGCATTTCGCAACTCCAGGGCGGGCGCGATCGTGAACGTCGCGCTCATGAAGAAGTTCGGATGGAAGATAGGCGACAAATTACCGCTCCATTCGACCATCTGGACCAACAAAGCCGACGGCTCGCTCAATTGGACTTTCGACATCGTCGGCACATTCGACGCCAAGGACCCGACCCAGGCCACCCAGCAGGCCTCCACCGTATTGTTCCATTACGAGCTGTTCGATGAGGGTCGCAGCTTCGGCAAAGGCCAAGTCGGATGGTACGAGGAGCGCATCGACGATCCCGCGCAATCCGCGGCCGTTTCCTCAAGGATCGACGCGCTGTTCGCGAACTCGCCGAACGAGACCAAAACGCAGCCGGCGAAGGATTTTGCGATCGCCTTCATCAAGCAATTGGGCGACGTGGGCTTCGTCCTGCGCGCGATTCTCGGCGCGGTGTTCTTCACCCTCTTGTTCCTGACCGGCAATACCATGATGCAATCCGTGCGCGAGCGGATCCCGGAGCTCGCCGTGCTGAAGACGCTCGGGTTTACGGACGGCAAAGTGCTCGGGCTCGTCATCGGCGAGTCGCTGCTGCTCTGCGTGCTGGCCGCGATCGCCGGGCTGGCGTTGAGCTACGCGGTGATGCCCATCGTGGCGCTCGGGCTTCAAGGGGTGGACTTGTCGCATGGTGCTCAGCCGCTCGGCATCGGGGTCGCCGTGCTGTTGGCGCTCATCGTGGGGCTCCCGCCGGCGGTGCGCGCCATGCGGCTCAATGTGGTCGATGCCCTCATGGACAAGCGCTGAGCGCGGCGGCCGGGGAGTCATCGAATGTTCAAGCAGTTGTTCGCGGTGAGCTCGATGAGCTTGAGTACGTTGCCGCAGCGCCTGGGCTCCTCCAGCGTGATCGTCATCGGCATCGCGGGAGTCGTCGCCGTGTTGGTGTCGGTGTTGGCGATGGCCACCGGATTTCGGCACACCGTGGCGGACAGCGGCCGGCCCGACCGCGTCATCGTGCTGCGCGGCGGCTCCGACGCGGAGCTCAACAGCAACCTGACCCGCGAGGAGATAGACACCATCGGCAACGCCCCCGGCCTCGCCAAGGACGCCGCAGGCAAGGCGTTGCTCTCCGAGGAGATGCTGACCGTCGTGAACGTCCCGAAAATCGACACCGGCTCGGATTCGAACGTCACGTTGCGCGGCGTTGGCCTGCAGCTTTTGAAGGTGCGACCGGAGATCACCTTCGTCGAGGGCCGCATGTTCCGGCCTGCCGTGCGCGAATTGATCGCCGGCGCCGGCGCGGCCAAGCAGTTTCGCGGCCTTCGCGTCGGAAACGTGCTGCATCTGCGCAATGCCGAGTGGACCGTGACCGGCATATTCTCGAGCAACGGCGACATCCACGAGTCGGAACTGCTCGCCGATGTCGATACCGTCGGCTCGGCCATCGGGCGCAATGCCGGTTACAGCTCAGCGGTGGGGCTGCTCACCGATGCGGGCGCCTTCGATCGCTTCAAGGATGCGCTCACCACCGATCCGCGGCTGAAGGTCGACGTGGAGCGCGAACCCGACTACTACGCGGAACAGTCCAAGCAGTTGACGCACTTCATCAACATCGTCGGCAATACGGTCGCCATCATCATGGCCATCGGAGCGATGTTCGGGGCGCTCAATACCATGTACTCGGCGGTCGACGCGCGGGGGCTGGAGATCGCCACGCTCAGAGCCATCGGCTTCGGCGCAGCGCCCATCCTCTTGTCGGTGATGATCGAGGCGCTGGCGTTGTCATGTTTGGGGGGCGTTCTCGGGGGGCGCTCGCGTGGCTCTTTTTCAACGGCCACAGCGTGTCGACGCTCGGGGGTGGCTTTGCTCAGGTGGTGTTCAAACTGACCGTCACCCGCGCGCTGCTGATCGAAGGCGTCCTCTGGGCATGCGCCATTGGCGTGCTCGGCGGCCTCTTCCCTGCGCTGCGCGCCGCGCGCTTGCCCGTGGCGGAGGCGCTGCGCGCGGCCTGACGGGGTTTGGCCCTTGAATCGCCGGCGGGCAACCCCATGATCCGCGGGCATGACTCAGGGCCGATTCCCGCTCATCGGCGATCGGCCCGGCAAGGTGGTAAAATGCCGCCAGGTTCAATCGTCAGAGGTCTCCAAGGAGGTCTTCAGTTCCATGGCTAATTTCCCGAGCAGCAATGCGGCATTTCCCGGATCACGGGTCGACAGCCGCAGCGTCTTCATCACCCGCACCTACACCCACGTGGTGGGCGGGCATCCTGGGCTTCATTCTGATCGAAACTGGGTCTGTTCGAGTCCGGCCTCGCGATGAACATCGCGAGCTACATGATGGGCATGCCACTGGCTTCTCATCCTGGGCGCCTTCATGTTGATCGGGTGGCTCGCCACCCGCACGGCGCAGAGCAGCACGTCCCTCGGCATGCAGTACTTCGCCTATGCCATGTACGTGGTGGTGGAAGCGCTGATCTTCGTTCCGCTGCTGTACATCGCCGAAAGCAAAGCGCCGGGCACCATCGACAGCGCCACCTTGATCACGCGCTCGGCGCCGGCGGCCTCATGGTGGTCGCGCATCGCACCCGCAAGGACTTCTCGTTCCTGCGTGCCATCCTGATGTGGGGCGGCATTCTCGCGCTGATCGCGATTGTCGGCGGCCTGGTGTTCGGCTTCCAGCTCGGCACCTGGTTCTCGGTCGCGATGATTGGATTCGCGGGCGCCGCGGTGCTCTACGATACCTCGAACATCATCCACTAGTATCCGGAGGACCGGTACGTGGCCGCCGCGATGCAGCTCTTTGCATCGATCGCACTGATGTTCTGGTACGTCTTGCGCCTGATGATGGGAAGCCGCAACTGAGGTCTTCCCAGGGCTTGGCCCGATGAGGGGCCGATCACCCAAGCCCCGCGGCCGCGCTTTGGCGCTCGCCGCGGGGCTTTTTTATGCGCTCGCCGGCTCGCCGAGCAGCATCGAATCGCTCATGTAGGGGCCGAGCGCCGGCGGCACGATCACGCTGCCGTCGGCCTGCTGATAGTTTTCCAGGATCGCGACCAGCGTCCGTCCGACCGCGAGGCCCGAGCCATTCAGGGTGTGAACGAGTTCGGGCTTGCCGGTGGCCGGATTTCTCCACCGAGCCTGCAAACGGCGGGCCTGGAAGGCCTCGAAGTTGCTGCAGGAGGAAATCTCGCGATAGCGCTTCTGCGAGGGCAGCCACACCTCGATGTCGTAGGTCTTCGCGCTCGCAGAATCCGACGTCGCCCGCGCACAGCGCCACGACGCGATAGGGCAGTTCCAGCGCCTTGAGTACCGCCTCCGCGTGGCCCGTGAGTTCCTCGAGCGCGGCGTAGGAGTCCTCCGGACGCGACGATCTGCACCAGCTCGACCTTCTCGAATTGATGCTGCCGGATCATGCCGCGCGTGTCCTTGCCGGCGGCGCCCGCCTCGGAGCGGAAGCACGGGGTGTGCGCCACATACTTGAGGGGCAGCGTGGCCGCCTCGAGGATTTGATCGCGGACCAGATTCGTGACCGGCACTTCGGCGGTCGGGATCAAAAAGTATCCCGGATCACCCTTCACGGCGAACAGGTCCTGCTCGAACTTCGGCAGCTGACCGGTGCCCTGTAGCGCGGCGGCGTGCACCAGATAGGGCACGTAGGCCTCCCGATACCCATGTTCGCGGGTGTGCATGTCGAGCATGAACTGAATGAGCGCTCGATGCAGTCTCGCGAGATTGCCGGTCATGACCACGAAGCGGGCGCCCGAGATGCGGCTGGCGGCCTCGAAATCCATGCCGAGGCGCGCGCCGACGGCCACATGATCTTTGGGCTCGAACTGGAAATTGCGCGGCGCCCCCCAGCGCCGGATCTCGAGGTTGTCGGCCTCGTCGCGACCGGGCGGGCACGCTCGCATGCAGGATGTTGGGTATCCCCAACTGCACGTCGAGACCTCCGCCTGTATCCGCTCGAGCTCAACCTCGAGTCCCGCGAGCTTGGCGCGACAGCGACTCTCCGAGCGCGAACAGGGGCGCCGCGTCCCGCCCCTGCGCCTTGGCCTGCCCGGTCGCCTTGGCGTTGGCATTGCGTTCGGCGCGAATCCCGTCCGCCTCGATCTGCGCCGCTTTGCGCCGCTCCTCGAGCCCCGCAATCGCCTCCACGTCGAGCACAAACCCGCGGCGCGCCAACTCGGCCGCAACTTTCGGCAATTCAGCGCGCAACAACTTGGGATCCAGCACCTTATTCCTTCCTCGAGTATTCCGGGTTCCTGCCCCGCATTGTAGGCGTCCCAGCCGCCATCGCCCAACCGGGCGGCCATTTCTCCATCAAACGCGGTCCCGCGCGCGCCGCGCCGCGAGCGCCTCGCCGATCTTGATCTCGAGACCCCGGGGCGCCGGCACGTAGTAGCGCCGCTCCGGCATCCCGTCGGGAAAATAGCGCTCACCGGCCGCATAGGCGTCAGGCTCGTCGTGCGCGTAGCGATAGCCCTTGCCATAGCCGATGTCCTTCATCAGGCGCGTGGGCGCGTTGCGCAGGTGAAGAGGCACCTCGAGCGAGCCGAGACTCGCGGCATCGGCCCTCGCGGCATTGAACGCCGCGTAGACCGCGTTGCTCTTCGCCGCGCAGGCCATGAACACGATGGCCTGCGCGATGGCGAGCTCGCCCTCGGGACTGCCCAATCGCTCGTACACCGCACACGCCTCCAAGGTCAGCGTGAGTGCGCGCGGATCGGCATTGCCGATATCCTCGCTCGCCATGCGCACGGCGCGCCGCGCGATGTACATGGGATCGCAGCCGCCTTCCAGCATGCGGCACAACCAATACAGCGAGGCATCGGGATCGCTCCCGCGAACCGACTTGTGCAGGGCGGAGATCTGATCGTAGAAATTCTCCCCGCCCTTGTCGAAACGCACGTAGGTGCTGCCGATGACGGCGCGCATGGTGTCCATGTCCAGCCGGCGCGCGCCTGCCGCGCTACCCGGCGCGGCGGCGCCCGGCGCGGCCAGATCAGCCGCGGTTTCCAGAAGATTCAACATTCGCCGCGCATCACCGTCGGCCGCCGCGAGCAACAGCTCCCGCGCACCCGCGTCGAGCTCGAGATCGAGCGCCCCCAGCCCGCGCTCGGGGTCGCTCAGCGCTCTATCGAGCAGGCTGCCCAGATCGTCGGCTGTCAGCGCCTTCAGCACGTAAACCCGCGCGCGCGAAAGGAGCGCGTTGTTCACCTCGAACGACGGGTTCTCGGTGGTCGCGCCGACGAAAATCAGCGTGCCATCTTCGACATAGGGCAGAAAGGTATCCTGCTGCGACTTGTTGAAGCGGTGCACCTCATCGAGGAACAGCACGGTGTCGCGCGTGCCGCGCAGGCTCTTGGCATGCTCCACGACGGCCCGGATGTCCTTGACGCCCGCGAGCACTGCGGACAGCGATAGGAACTCGGCATTCGCACCCTTGGCGACCAGGCGCGCGAGGGTGGTCTTGCCGGTACCGGGAGGCCCCCAGAGGATCATCGAGTGCGGGCGGCCGCTCTCCAGAGCGCGCCGGAGCGGCGCCCCCTGCCCGAGCAGGTGCGATTGACCGACGTACTCGTCCAGGGTCTGGGGCCGCAGCCGGTCGGCCAGCGGCCGATAGGTGCCGTCGCCTATCCGGGTCACCGGGTCGTCACTTCGCGTTGCGCCCGATCACATCCACTCCCGGCGGCGGCACGAACGTGAACAGGTCGGGGGCGAACTTGGGATTCTTGATCGGATGGGTGAACGACAGCTGTGTGATCTGGTCGAGCTTGTCCGCCAGGAACATGGAGGAGAGCTCGCCGTCCTTGTCGAAGCCGATGCGCACCAGTTGGAAATCGCCGTTCGGATGCTTGGGCACGAGTTGGAACCAGCGCAAGCCGCCATCGTTCGCGAGCGCCTTGATGTCGAACTCGGCGCTCACGGAGCCCGTCCCCGAGAGCAGCATCGCCGGCGTGCTCGCGAGCGTCGAGTCCATCTCGCGCACGTTGGCCTGCGCAAGATCCTTGTCGTAGAACCAGATCTGCTTGCCGTCCGCCAGGATGAGCTGTTCCGAGGGCTCGGAGTAATCCCAACGAAATTTTCCCGGACGCTCGAGATAGAACCTGCCGGCGGCGCTGCGCAGCTCCTTGCCATGGCCGTCGCTGATGGTTTGCTTGAAGTCCGCGGACCAGCTCGACAGGCCCGCAAGGTAATGATCGACATCCGCCGCGGCCGATGCGGCGCCGGACGATGCGGCGCCGGGTAGTGCACGCAGCACGAACAGGAACGCCAACGCGAACAAGGTCGATCGAGCTTTCTGCACGGTATCTCATTCCTCCGGCGGCGGAGCGCCGAAAATCTCGCGCGCCGCCGTTGGGCTGCAACGGGCCAACCAAGCCCGCGGCCTCCATCGCCTCGACCAGGCGCGCCGCACGGTTATAGCCGATCTTGAGGCGGCGCTGGACGCCGGAGATGGACGCCTTGCGGGTTTCGGTGACGACCCGCACGGCTTCGTCGTAGAGCGGATCCGCTTCCGCATCGCCCATGCCGCCTTCGCCGCCCTCCTCGTCGTCCGCGGGGAACCCCGGAATGGCATTGCGCGGGCCGTCGAGGATCTCGTCGATATAGGTGGGAGCGGAGGAGGCCTTGAGCCCGGCGACCACCCGGTGCACTTCCTGGTCCGAGACGAACGCGCCGTGGACCCGCGTGGGGATGGACGTGCCGGGGGGCAGGTACAGCATGTCTCCGTGCCCGAGCAGCGACTCGGCGCCCATCTGGTCGAGGATGGTGCGCGAGTCCACCTTGGCGGACACCTGGAACGCGATGCGGGTCGGGATGTTCGCCTTGATGAGGCCGGTGATCACGTCCACCGAAGGACGCTGCGTCGCGAGGATCAGATGAATCCCGGAGGCGCGCGCCTTTTGTGCGAGACGCGCAATGAGCTCCTCGACCTTCTTGCCGACGATCATCATGAGATCGGCAAGCTCATCGATGATCACCACGATGAACGGCAAACTGGCGAGATCCTCCACGTCCTCGGCGACGACGCCCGGAACTCCCTGCGCGATCTTCTGCAGGCGGATCGGGTCCTTGATGGGCTTGCCGGCTTCCTCGGCCTCCTTGACCTTGCGGTTGAAGCCGCCGACGTTGCGCACGCCGAGCATCGACATGAGCTGATAGCGCCGCTCCATCTCCGCGACGCACCAGCGCAAGGCGTTCGCCGCCTGCTTCATGTCCGTGACCACCGGGGAGAGAAGATGCGGGATTCCCTCGTACACCGAGAGCTCGAGCATCTTCGGATCGATCATGATCATCCGGACGTGTTCGGGCGTCGCCTTGTAAACGAGGCTCAGCACCATGGCGTTGATCCCGACGGACTTTCCCGAGCCGGTGGTGCCGGCGATCAGCAGGTGCGGCATGCGTGCAAGATCCGCGACCACCGGAACGCCGCCGATGTCCTTGCCGAGAGCGAGCGCGAGCGGCGAACTCACCTCGTCGTAGGGCTTGGACTTGATGATCTCGCCCAAGGTGACGATTTCGCGCTTCTCGTTCGGGATCTCCAGGCCCACCACCGATTTGCCCGGGATGATTTCCACCACGCGCACGCTCACCGCCGACAGCGCGCGCGCCAGATCCTTGGACAGATTGCTGATCTGGCTCACCTTGACGCCCGGCGCGGGACGCAGCTCGAATCGCGTGATGACCGGGCCGGGTTGCACCGCCACGACCTCGGCCTCGACGCCGAAATCGCGCAGCTTCAGCTCCACCAGGCGGGACATGGCTTCCAATGCCTCGTCGGAATAGGATTGCTCCCGCGCGGGCGGCTCGTCGAGCAGCGACAGCGCAGGCAGCTCGCTCGACTTCGGCGCCTCGAACAGCGGCACCTGCCGCTCGCGCTCGACCCGTTCGCTTTTCTCGGGAACGGGGGCGACCGCCTCGATTCGCGGCGGCGGACGGCTCGCGACTTTCTTCTGCTCCTCGCGCACGACCTCCTGGCGCGCCTGCTTGCGCTGCTGGCCCGAGGCGAGCTCGCGTTTCTGCTCCATTCGCGCACGCGTCCATTCGACGCCCTTGAGCACCCAGGCGCCAAGCTTGTCCATCACGTCGAACCACGAAACGCCCAGGAACAGCGCCACGCCGGAAAACCACAAGCCCAGGAGCAGCAGAGTCGCCCCCAGGAAGCTCAATCCCCGGGCGCTGCCGTTGCCCACGAAATCGCCGAGCGCGCCGCCCGCGGTCTGTGGAAGCGATCTTCCGTCCCAGTGCAGGGTGGCGAGCGCGCAGCTGGTGAGCAGCGTCAGGATGAATCCGGCGGCGCGCAACAGCGTGTTGATTCTCGAGCGCGCATCCGGCAGGGACTGGTTCTTGTGCACCAGCCATCCGGCATATCCCAGCATGATCGGAAACAGATAGGCGGGCCGCCCGAACAGGAAGAAGAAGAAGCCGGCCAGCCACGCCCCGATCGGCCCAATCCAGTTGCCCACCGGGCCGGCCTCGCCGGTGTTGGCGTAGCTCGGGTCTTTCGCGTGATAGGTGATCAGAGACAGCAGCAGCATCAAGGCAAGCGCACCGAGGGTGACCAGCGTACCCTCGCGGAGCGAGCGCGCGACGGCCGCCGACAGCTTGACGCCGGATTTGGGCTTTTTCAGAGCGGCTGCTTCACTCAAACCTAGATCCCTTAAGATGTTTAGCGTTTAACCAATTGAATAATATGCCAAACTGAAGCCAAATAGAGAGCGATAGTAGCTTAGCCGGCTGGCGGTTACCAACCCTGCGCCGCGGCGAGCGCCCCATCACGCGGCGGCAAAGGTGCGCAGTTCGGTGGAACTGGCTGGCGCGGGCGGATTTACTTACCATGAACCGGCGCGGTAGAGAGGCAGATCATACATGAGCGTTGTCAGGCACAGTCGTCTAATCATCCTCGGGTCGGGTCCCGCCGGATATTCGGCCGCAGTTTACGCGGCCCGGGCCAATCGCGCCCCTCTCCTGATCACCGGGTTGGAGCAGGGCGGCCAGCTCATGACCACCACGGACGTGGACAATTGGCCCGGCGATGTGGAGCATCTGCAAGGCCCCCAGCTGATGGAGCGCATGCGCCGGCACGCCGAACGGTTCAAGACGGACATCGTGCTCGACCACATCAACCGCGTGGAGCTGCGCCAGCGGCCGTTCCGGCTGCATGGCGACAATGGCGAATACACCTGCGATGCGCTGATCGTCGCAACCGGGGCGTCGGCCAAGCTATCTCGGCCTGCCGTCCGAGGAGACCTTTCGCGGCAAGGGAGTCTCGGCCTGCGCCACCTGCGACGGCTTCTTCTATCGCGGCAAGCGGGTCGCCGTGGTCGGCGGCGGCAACACCGCGGTGGAAGAGGCGCTGTATCTGTCCAACATCGCCTCGCACGTCACGCTGGTGCATCGGCGCGACACGCTGCGGGCCGAGAAAATCCTGCAGGATCGGCTATTCGCGCGGAAGCGACGGGCAAGGTGGCCGTCTCTGGAACCATCACGATCGAGGAAATTCTGGGTGACGATACCGGTGTCACCGGCGGCGCGCTGCGCGGATTGCACGGCCAACGCGCTACGCGCGTGCATCGCCGTCGACCGGCGTCTTCATCGCGGTCGGCCACAGCCGAACACCGCAGCTGTTCGAGGGCCAGCTCGACATGCGCGGCGGGTACATCGTGGTGAAGGGCGGCAGCGAGGGCGATGCGACCGCGACCAGCGTCGCGGGCGTGTTCGCGGCGGGCGACGTCGCCGACCACGTCTATCGCCAGGCGGTGACCTCGGCGGGCACGGGCTGCATGTCGGCGCTCGATGCCGACAAATACCTGGAGCGCTCATCGAGGCCGAGCATCACGCCAAAGCCCGCACCGCGCACGCTTGACCACTCGCGCGCCGATTCCTCGACAGCATCACGCGAGTCGGCGCGGCCGACTGGAACGCGCTGGCGGGCGCCGTACAGCCCTTTCTGCGCCACGATTCCTGCTCTCGCTCGAGGAGTCGGGCTGCACCACGCCGCGGACCGGCTGGGCCCCGCGGCATCCGTCCTCGAGGACGCACAGGCCGGCTCAGGGGCGCCCTGCCGCTGTACCGCAAGAGCCATTCGCGGGGCGAGTTCGTGTTCGACTTCGCCTGGGCCAATGCCTATGCCCAATATGGGATCAAGTACTACCCGAAGCTGTTGTCGGCCGTGCCGTTCACGCCCGTGACCGGCCCCCGGCTTGCTGGTGGACCCCGCGATCGACCGCCGCAGCGCACATGCAGCCGCCGCTGATTCGGCGCGGCGCACCGATTACGCGCATCTCGGAAGAGCTCTCGTCGTGGCATGTGCTGTTCCCCTCGAGCGGCGATTTGCGCGCGCCCTGTCCGCAGGCGGGACTGATCGCGCGGCGCGACTGCCAGTTCCACTGGTTCAACCGAGGCTACGGCAGTTTCGATGATTTCCTGGCCACGTTCACCGCGGAGAAGCGCAAGAAGGCCAAGCGCGAACGGCGTCGGGTCGCGGAGGCGGGCATCGATTTCGACACCCGCCTGGGCGGCGAGATGACCGACTCCTTGTGGAAAACGGTGTACGAGTTTTACGCCGATACCTTCTATCCGGCACGGGCACGAGCCCTACCTCAACCTCAATTTCTTCAAGTTGGTGAGTGCCCGCATGCCGGAGCGCCTGATGCTGAAGATCGCGCGCCAGGGCAAGACGCCGATCGCGCTCGCGATCTTCTTCGTGGGCGAAGATGCGCTGTACGGCCGCTACTGGGGCGCCGGAGGCAATTACCACAGCCTGCATTTCGAGACCTGCTATTACCAGGGAATCGAATACTGCATCGAGCACGGGCTGGGCAGCTTCGAGCCCGGCACCCAGGGCGAGCACAAGGTGCCGCGCGGTTTCGTCCCGACCTTCACGAGTTCCGCCCATTACATCGCCGACGAGCGCTTCGCCGCCGCCATCCGCGATTTCGCGGCGCGGGAGGCGCGCGGAGTGGATCATTACGCCGCGGCCGTCAATGAGCACGTGCCGTACCACCGGCCGGCGGATGAGGAGTTGCGCCTCTGACCCGGCTGGTTTGGCTTCCCCCCGAGGGCGACCCGGATTGGTTCCCTCCGGTGGATCAGGCGCTGCGCGAGCCGTCCGGGCTTCTGGCTGCGGGAGGCGACCTCAACCCTCAACGGCTGCTCGCAGCGTACGAGCGGGGCATGTTTCCCTGGTATTCGGACCAGCAACCCATCCTGTGGTGGTCGCCGGACCCGCGCATGGTCTTGTTTCCCGACGAGTTCAAGGTCTCCAGGAGCCTCGCCAAGACATTGCGCAACGGCCCGTACACGACCCGGCTCGACACGGCCTTCGACTGCCGTCATGCGAGCCTGCGCGGCTCCCCGGCGCTCGGGCGCCGACACCTGGCTCAACGACGACATGATCGGCGCCTACGGTGAGCTCCATCGCCAGGGATTCGGGCACTCCGTGGAGACCTAGCCGGAGATCGCCTGGTGGGGGGCTCTACGGCATCCAACTGGCGGGCGTGTTCTTCGGCGAATCGATGTTCAGCCGGGAGCGCGATGCCTCCAAGGCGGCCCTGGCACGGCTGGTCGCGGAGTGCCGCAGCCGCTCGATCCGGCTCATCGACTGCCAGGTCGCGAGCTCGCATCTGTCGAGCCTGGGCGCCCGCGAGCTTCCGCGCGGCGAATTCGTCTCGTTGCTCGAACGACACGCCCGGCGCGTCCCGAGCGGCCGCTGGGGGTCTGCGCCTGCCTGAAATTGCATTACCAGGGTGCTTTATGCACAATGCGCCCGGCTTCGTATACACCATAAGGACGCATGTCAAAAGAAGAGGCAATTCAGTTCGAAGGCGAGGTCGTCGAGACCCTGCCGAACACCACATTTCGGGTGAAGCTCAAAACGGTCATGTGGTCACGGCGCACATCTCGGGCAAGATGCGCAAGAACTACATCCGGATCCTCACGGGCGACCAGGTGACCGTCGAGATGACGCCCTACGACCTGACCAAGGGGCGAATCGTCTATCGCGGCCGCTGAAGCTGCCGCCGCAAGCCCGGCGACCCCCTCCTCCCGGCTCCTCCTCCCCGCTATGGCGTCTCCTGGCTCTCGTGCGATAGAAGCGCCGGAGCATCCGCCGAGCGCGACTCGAGCTTGAGCTTCTCGCCGTCCTCCGAGACGGTCACATCCACGTGCCCGCCGTTGACGAGCTTGCCGAACAAGCAGCTCCTCGGCGAGCGGCCGTTTGATGTGCTCTTGGATCAGCCGCGCCATCGGCCGCGCCCCCATCTTCGGGTCGTAGCCGCGCTTGGCGATCCAGCGCCGCGCCGCCTCGTCCACCGAGATGGAGACCCGCTTGTGCTCGAGTTGCGCCTCGGCCTCGACCAGCAGCTTGTCGACCA
Source organism: uncultured Gammaproteobacteria bacterium (assembly GCA_963730565.1). Lineage (GTDB taxonomy): Bacteria > Pseudomonadota > Gammaproteobacteria > Steroidobacterales > Steroidobacteraceae > Bog-1198. Next base: position 161,718 of record CAVSSU010000021.1, on the reverse strand, counting down.
CGCGCTCGATCGTGTCCGAGTCGAGGGCGCCGAATTGGATCACGGCGTCCAATCGATTGCGGAACTCGGGCGAGAACAGTCGGCGAATCGCCTCCATACCGTCCGAGGCGGTATCCGACTGGGTGAAGCCGATGCTCGGGCGGCTCATTTCAAAGGCCCCGGCGTTGGTGGTCATGACGATGATGACGTGGCGGAAGTCGGCCTTGCGGCCGTTGTTGTCGGTCAGCGTGCCATGATCCATGACCTGCAGCAGCAGGTTGAACACGTCCGGGTGCGCTTTCTCGATTTCATCGAGCAACAGCACGCAGTGCGGATGCTTGGTGATGGCCTCGGTCAGCAGGCCGCCCTGATCGAAACCCACGTAGCCCGGCGGAGCGCCGATCAGGCGCGACACCGTGTGGCGCTCCATGTACTCCGACATGTCGAAGCGGACGAATTCCACGCCCATCGCGATGGCGAGCTGGCGCGTGACCTCGGTCTTGCCCACGCCGGTCGGGCCCGAAAACAGGAACGAGCCGACGGGCTTGCGCTGGTCGCCGAGCCCGGACCTCGACATCTTGATCGCCGAAGCCAGCGCCTCGATCGCCTTGTCCTGGCCGAAGATCGTGAGCTTCAAATTGCGCTCGAGATTCTTGAGCACGTCGCGGTCCGACAGCGAGACGTTTTTCGGCGGGATGCGCGCGATGCGCGCCACGACGTTCTCGATATGGGTCACGGTCACGGAGGGCTCGCGGTTCTCCACCGGCCGCAGACGCAAATTCGCGCCGGCCTCATCCACCACGTCGATCGCCTTGTCCGGCATGTGGCGGTCATTGATGTGCCGCGCCGCGAGCTCGGCCGCCGCCCGCAGAGCCTCGTCCTCGTACTTGATCCCGTGATGCTCTTCGAAGCGCGACTTCAGGCCGCGCAGGATATCGACCGTGTCCTGGATCGAGGGCTCCGTGATGTCGATTTTCTGGAAGCGCCGCGCGAGCGCGTGATCCTTCTCGAATATCCCGCGATACTCGTTGTAGGTGGTCGAACCGATGCAGCGCAGCTCGCCATTGGCAAGCGCCGGCTTGATGAGGTTGGAGGCATCCATGACGCCGCCCGAGGCCGCGCCGGCGCCGATCACGGTGTGAATCTCGTCGATGAACAGAATCGCGCCCGGCTGCTTCTTGACCTCGGCGAGCACCGCCTTCAGCCGCTTCTCGAAATCGCCGCGGTACTTGGTGCCCGCGACCAGCGAGCCCATGTCCAAGGAGTAGATGGTGGCGTCGAGCAGCACCTCCGGGACCTGGTTCTCCACGATCATGCGCGCGAGCCCCTCGGCGATCGCCGTTTTGCCGACCCCCGCCTCGCCGACGTAGAGCGGATTGTTCTTGCGGCGCCGGCAGAGAATCTCGATGGTGCGCTCGACCTCGAGCTTGCGGCCGATCAAAGGATCGATCTTGCCCTTGCGCGCGGCTTCGTTGAGATTGGTGGCGTACTTCTCGAGGGCGCTCCCGCCGCCGTCGGCGTCGCGCTCCGGGTCGCCCGGGGCACCGCCGCCCTCCTCCCGCTCGCTGCGCTCCTCCCCGCCCGCCTTGGACAGGCCGTGCGCGATGAAATTGACCACATCGAGCCGGGATACGTCCTGCATGCTCAACAGATAGGCCGCGTGGGATTGCTTCTCGCTGAATATCGCGACCAGGACGTTGGCCACCGTGACTTCTTTCTTGCCGCTCGACTGGACGTGAAACACCGCCCGCTGCAGAACGCGCTGGAAGCCCAAGGTCGGCTGCACGTCGCGATCCTCGCCGGTCGGCAGGCGCGGCGTGGTCTGGTCGATGAACTGTTTGAGCTCCGTTTTGAGCTTCCCGGTATCGGCCCCGCAGGACTTCAAGATCTCACGCACCTTCGGGGTGTCCACGATGGCGAGCAGCAGATGCTCCACCGTCATGAATTCGTGGCGCGCCTCGCGGGCACCGGCAAAAGCGTCGTTCAAGCAAAACTCGAGTTCTTGACTTAGCACTGGTTACGCCTCTTCTAGCGTTGCCATCAGCGGGTGCTGATGTTGTCGCGCATATGCGATCACTTGCGCCACCTTGGTCTCCGCGATCTCGTAAGTAAAGACCCCGCACACTCCTTTTCCCTTGGTATGGACCTCCAGCATAACCCGGGTTGCCTTGGTGCGGTCCATCGCAAAGAATCGCTGCAGGATGTCCACGACGAATTCCATCGGGGTATAGTCGTCGTTGATGAGCACAACTTGGTAAAGAGGCGGGCGCTTGAGCTTCGGCGCCGCTTCCTCGACGACCAAGCCCGTACCTTCCCGCCCGCGTTCAGCATCGCTCATGTCTTTAGGGTTTATAGGGCGCCGTTTCGCGGTTTACAAGCGCTGATAAGCAAAAGTCCGTGGGCGGCGCCACTGTCGCCAATCGGTGTCACTCCACTTTAACAAGGAAAAACAAATGCTTGAGCACACTAGCAGGTAGCCCTATGATTAATCGCTCTGGGCGTGCGGCCTCCTGCCGCGCGCAACCTTGTTGAAGTGACGCGCGCGACCTGAAGTACATGCTGGATACGCGGACGAATGAATGGCTGGCCCGCTTGCAGAGCAACGGCCCCTATGCGGTGTCGATCGCGCTCGCGGTGCTCATCGCGATCGAGTTCGCGCGCATGGCCGTGGCGCTGGTGGGTGGCCACGTGAAGACTCCGGAGCCGGTGATCGCTTTAACTCCGGCCAGTCATCAGCGTCCCGCAGCAAACGTCCAGACCGTGGTCTCGGCGCATCTGTTTGGCGTCGCGGTGGCGGACCCGACCACCCAGGACCCGAATAACGCGCCGCTTTCCAGCGCGAATCTGGTGCTGGCGGGCACCATCGCAACCCAGGATCCGAAGCGCGGGATCGCCATCATCAGCGACGGGGGTCCCTCGAAGGTCTACTCGATCGGAGATAATGTGAACGGCGCCTCCCTGTATTCGGTCTACCTGGACCACGTGATCCTCGACCGCGCGGGAACGCTGGAAACGCTGATCCTGCCTCGCCTGATCGCCGGGTCGCGGGCGGCTCCGCGGATGTCGCGCCGGATCGGCGCGGATCCGCGCACGGCCGAGGCGGTCGAGAACGTGCGGCGCATGGTGCAACAAGACCCCGGACTCCTGGACCAGGTCATGCGCACGGTGCCTTCATACGACAACGCCGCGGGGAAGCTGCGCGGCTTTCGCGCTTACCCGGGCAGGAATCGCGCCATTTTCAATAAACTGGGGCTGCAACCTGGAGACTTGGTCACGGCAATCAATGGGCAAGCGCTGGATGATCCGCAACACAGCCAAGAGGTATTCAATACGATCCAATCGTCCAACACCGTTGCCGTCACGGTCGAGCGTGGCGGCCAGAAGCAGGAGATCACCCTGAATATCGCCCAGGTTGCCGCGGAAGCCACCCGCGACCTGGAAGGCGACAATCCCGCGGCGGCGCGCGGCGCGCCGGGCGTGGCGGCGCCTCCCGGCGCCCCGCCTCCGGGCGCCACACCTGCGAATCCAACCGAAGTTCCAAACCAATGAAGAGCCCGATGGTCGAAACGCGCTCGAGCTTGCCAAGCGCTTCATTCACGGGTAGCCCATGACGAATTCATTCTCGAGCGATGGCGTATTCTTCCCCGCGCGCCGATGCCTGGCGCTTGCCTGCGCGGTATCGATCCTGATGGCGCCGGTGGCGCGGTCTGCGCCTCCCGGAGCGCCGCAGATGCCGTCGCGGGGCCAGCCGTCCCAGGAGGGGGCGACGATCACGCCGAATTACAAGGACGCGGACATCAACCAGATCATCCAGGCGGTCGGCGAGGTCACCGGCAAGAACTTCATCATCGACCCGCGCGTCAACGCGAAAGTCACCATGCTGTCGTCGACGCCGATGTCCCCGGAGGCCTTCTACCAGGCGTTCCTGTCCGTGCTCCAGGTGTACGGCTACGCCGCGGTCCCCGCCGGGAAGGTCATCAAGATCATCCCCAACACCGATGTGAGACAGTCTCCGTCCCTCGATCTGCCCGAAAACGTGAGCTCCACCTCGGATGAGATCGTCACTCAGATCATCACCATGAAGAACATCAGCGCGTCGCAGCTCGTGCCGCTGCTGCGCCCGCTGATTCCGCAACAAGGACACCTGGCCGCGTACCAGGCCGGCAACATGCTGATCATCTCGGATCGGGCCAGCAACGTATCGCGCATCATGAGGATCATCGAGCGCATGGATGAGAGCGGCGACGAGCCCATCGAGGTCATCCCCCTGCACAATGCCAGCGCTTCGGAGGTGGTCCGTACCCTCAATCAGCTGAATCAGGGGGCCGGCGCCGCGGAAGGCGGGTCCCCCGTCAAGCTGGTCGCTGACGAGCGGACCAACAGCGTGCTGGTGAGCGGCGAGAAATCGTTGCGTCTCAAGCAAAAGGCGTTGATTCTCGACCTGGACACGCCGCGCGCCGGGAACGGCGATACCGAGGTCCGCTACCTGCTCTATGCGGACGCCGAGAAGCTGGCCGACAAGCTCAAGGGCCAGGCATCCGCGACGTCCAAAGCCCAGAATGGCCCGCAAGGTACGGGCGGCGGCGCCAGTGCGGCGGGCGGCGGCGCCGTGGGCGGTGGCGGCGGATCGAACATCGATGCGAGCGTCACGATTTGGGCGGATGTGCCCACCAACGCGCTCATCATGACGGCGCCGCCGAAGATCATGAAGAATCTGATGGCGGTGATCGACAAGCTCGACATCCGCCGCGCCCAGGTGGAAGTGGAGGCGATGATCGTCGAGGTGGCGGTCAACAAGAGCGCCAATATCGGCGTGCAATGGCTCCTGGACGGCGGCTCCTCGCTCGGCTACGGCGTCACCAATTTCCCGGGCAGCAGCGGCTCGAGCATCGTTGACATCGCCGCTGCCGCCCTGAGCGGCGTGAGCGGACTTACCAGCAGCACCACCAGCGCGACCACCACCACCGGCACGACGGGTTCGCCACGGCGGCCTCGAGCCTCTCCTCGGTGATCCCGAACGGCGCCACGTTCGCCGTCGGCACCTACAATTCCAACACCGGCAAGGGCCTCGCGGCGGTGATCCAGGCGATCCGCAGCGACGGGGCCGAGCAACATCATCTCGACACCGCGCGTGATCACCATGAACAACGAGGAAGCGGAGGTGAAGGTGACGCAGGAAATTCCGCTCATGACCGGCCAGTACACGAGCTCCACCGCGGCCGTGAACGGCACCACGAGCCCGTTCGAGACCATCCAGCGCGAGGAGGTCGGCACCATCCTCAAGGTGACCCCGCACATCAGCGAGGGCAATACCATTCAGCTCAAGATCGAGCAGGAGGACTCCTCGCCCGGCGCGAAGCTCGCGGACTCGGCCGACATCTCGACCAACAAGCGCTCGATCAAGACCACCATGCTGATCGAGGACGGCGGCATCATCGTGCTCGGCGGCCTGATGCAGGACACCGTGACCGAGAGCGAGGATCGCGTGCCGGTGCTCGGCGCCATCCCGCTGCTCGGCAACCTGTTCAAGTCGCGCTCGGGCTCCCGGCAGAAGAGCAACTTGCTGGTCTTCCTGCGGCCGAAGATCCTGCGCGATCAGACCGGCGACCGAGGCGGTGAGCTCGAGCGAAATACAACGACATCCGCGACGAAGCAGCAGGACCCTGCACAAGGGCAAGATCACCTTGCTGCCCGGCGAGAAGCAGCCCTCGATCCCGCCCATCGCCGAGCAAACCTGGGACCTATCCGAACGGGACCGGCACCATCGTCGCACCGGCCGCCTCAGCCCGTGCCGGCCCCTCAACCGGCGCCGTCGGGCCAGATCGTGCCGCAGCCGCAGCCGGCCCCGCCGCTCTCGCAGCCGGCCCCGCGACGCAACCGGCCACGCCGCCCAACCGGCGCCCGTACCGCCGCGCCGCGCCCGCGCCGCAGCCGGTGCCGCCGCAATGAGCGCCGAACTCGAACGAGCCGCGCAGTCGAGCAACGGAAGCTCTCGTTTCCCTTCGCCAAGCGCCACGGCGTCCTGGTGCGCGGAATCGCGGACCAGCTCGCGGACACGGTGTGCCGCCCGGGCGTCACCCCGCAGGCGCTCGCCGAGGTGCGGCGCTTCGTCGGCGTGCCCTTGAGGCTCGAGCGGGTGTCGGCCGAGAAATTCGACGCGCTGCTGCGCATCGCCTACGAGGCCGGGTCGGGCGCGACGATGCAGATGCTCGAGGGGCTTGGACGAGAACACCGATCTCGCGCATCTCGCCGAGGACATTCCCGAATCCTCGGACCTGCTCGAGAGCGACGACGAGGCGCCGATCATCCGGCTGATCAATGCGCTGCTGACGCAGGCGGTCAAGGAGAACGCCTCGGACATCCATATCGAGCCCTACGAGAACCGCCTGGTCATCCGCTTCCGCGTCGACGGCGTGCTGCGCGAGGTGCTGCAGACCAAGCGGGCGGTCGCACCGCTCGTGGTCTCGCGCATCAAGGTCATGTCCAAGCTCGACATCGCCGAGCGGCGCCTGCCGCAGGACGGCACGCATCTCCCTGCGCATCGCCGGGCGGGCCGTCGACGTGCGCGTCTCGACCCTCCCCTCGGGCCACGGCGAGCGCGTGGTGCTGCGTCTGCTCGACAAGCAGGCCGGCCGGATCGAGCTCACCTCCCTCGGCATGGATCCGCAGGACGCAGGACACCGATGGATGAGATCATCCACAAGCCGCACGGCATCATCCTGGTCACCGGACCCACCGGCTCGGGCAAGTCCACCACGCTTGTACGCCTCGCTCGAGCGCATCAACGACAACACCCGCAACATCATGACGGTCGAGGACCCGATCGAGTATTACATCGACGGCATCGGCCAGACGCAGGTGAACACCAAGGTCGAGATGACCTTCGCGCGCGGCCTGCGCGCGATCCTGCGCCAGGACCCCGACGTGGTGATGATCGGCGAAATCCGCGACCTCGAGACCGCCCAGATCGCCGTGCAGGCGAGCTTGACCGGGCACCTGGTGCTCTCCACCCTGCATACCAATACGGCGGTGGGCGCCGTCACGCGCCTGCGCGACATGGGCATCGAGCCATTCCTGCTCTCCTCGAGCCTGATCGGCGTGCTGGCACAGCGCCTGGTGCGGGTGCTGAACCCGGACACCCGGGAGCCGTTCATGGCGGGCGAATACGAGCGGCGGCTGTTGAATCTCGAGCCCAAGGATGGCCCGGTGCAGCTTTATCGGCCGAGCAGCGAGCCGGGCATGGCGGCTATCGCGGCCGCACCGGCATCTACGAGCTCATCGCCGTGGACGATCACATGCGCACCATGATCCACGACGGCGTCCTCGGAACAGGATCTGGAGCGTTACGCACGCTCATCCAGCCCCGGCATCCGCGACGACGGCCGGCGCAAGGTGATGGCCGGCGAGACCACCCTCGAAGAAGTTCTGCGCGTCACCCGCGAGGACTAGGCTGATGGGCGCATTCGAATATGTCGCCCTCGATGCCCAGGGACGGGAGCGCAAGGGGCTGATCGAAGGCGACACGCCGAAGCACGTCAGGCAGTTGCTGCGCGAGAAGCAGCTCCTGCCGATGGAAATCCAGGAGGCCGCGTCGCGCGAGCAGCAGAACCAGCGCAAGCGGCGCCCGTTCATGCGCCGCGGACTGTCCACGCTCGATCTCGCGCTCCTCACCCGCCAGCTCGCGACGCTCCTGCGTTCCGGGCTGCCGCTCGAGGAGTCGCTGCAAGCCGTCGCCGAACAGACCGAAAAGCCCCGGGTCCAACGGATCGTGCTCGGGGTGCGCAGCAAGGTGGTGGAGGGCCATCCCCTGGCCGACGGACTGCGCGATTTCCCTCAGGCTTTCCCCGAAATCTATCGGGCCACCGTGTCCGCGGGCGAGCAATCCGGCAAGCTCGATTCGGTGCTCGAGCGCCTGGCCGACTATACGGAGTCGCGGCAGGTGATGGGGCAACAGGTCAGCAACGCGCTGGTCTACCCGATCGTGCTGTTGATCCTGTGCTTCGCGATCGTCTCGTTCCTGTTGGCCTACGTGGTGCCGCAAGTCGTGGCCGTGTTCGAGTCCGGCCACCAGGAGCTGCCGCTCGCGACCCGGATCCTCATCGCCATGAGCGATCTGATCCGCCATTATTGGTTCTACGGCCTCATCGCGATCGCGGCCGCCGTCTGGGGCTTCACGCGCTGGGTCAAGGCGCCGGAAGCCCGGCTGAAGGTCGATCGCGCGCTGTTGCGCACTGCCGCTGGTCGGAAAGCTCATCCGCGGCCTGAATACCGGGCGATTTTCCCGCACCTTCAGCATTCTCACCGCGAGCGCGGTGCCCGTGCTCGACGCGCTGCGGATCTCCGCCGAGGTGGTCAGCAACATGCCGATGCGCCAGGCGGTCGAGGAAGCCGCGCTTCGCGTGCGTGAGGGCGCACCCATCGGCAAGTCGCTGGCGGCGCGGAAGCTTTTCCCGCCCATGATGATCCACTTGATCTCGAGCGGCGAGAGCAGCGGCGAGCTCGAAAAGATGCTCGAACGCGCGGCCAGCAATCAAGAGCGGGAAATGGACGGCCTCCTGTCCACCATGACGAATCTGTTGGGTCCGTTCATGGTGGTGTTCATGGGCGGCATCGTCATGTTCATCGTAATCGCGCTGCTTCTGCCTATTTTCCAGCTAAATGATCTGGTGAAATAAAAGAGTGCGCATCAGGCTATTGCTCTCGAGGCGTCTTTCCGTTTATAAACCGCGCGTGGTCGATGGGAAGCCGTTGCAGCATGAGCGAGAAACCCGAGTCGGATGAGTTCGAGGAAGAGGACGCGGAGGATGCCGCGCCGGTGGACGACGTTGATGTGGACCACATCATGCGCGACGTCGAGTCGCAGCGCCGCCGGGCTCCCAAGGGCGCCGAGCCGGCGTGGCGGCGGCTCGAGCGCGTGATGGAAGAGCGCCGAACCGCCGAGCTGTTGAGCGATTTCGACGATTACGAGATCGGCGACGATTCCGGTGAAGCCGACGCGGGCGAGGAAGAGCCCGACGAGAAGGCCGTCCGCAAGAAGAAAAAGCACCGCTGAAGTCCCCCGGTCGCCGACCACCCGTGATCACCGTTTTCACCGAAGAGCATTTGCTGCGCAACGCCAAGACGGAGCTGTACGGAGGGCGGCTGGTGCCGCCCCACGAGTGTCCGGAGCGCGCCGAGATGGTCATCGAGCGCGTGCGCGCCGTCGGGCTCGGCGAGGTCATGGCACCCTCGCGCTTCGGCCTCGCACCCGTCCTCCAAGTTCATGATCCGGGCTTCGTGGAGTTCCTGAAGAGCGCGTGGTCCGATTGGACCGCCGCCGGCAACCTGGGCGAAGCAATCCCGGACTGCTGGCCGGCGCGTCGCATGTCGCAGCGCTGCCCGGTCGGGATCGCGGGAAAGCTCGGCTACTACGCCATGGCCGGCGAGACCTCGATCAGCGCGGGAACGTGGGAAGCGGCCCGGGCCGCCGCCGATGTCGCCGTGACCGCGGCCAGCCACGTCGAGAAAGGCGCGCGATCCGCCTTTGCGCTGTGCCGCCCGCCCGGGCACCACGCGGCGCGCGACCTCTACGGCGGCTACTGCTTCTTGAACAACGCGGCCATTGCGGCTCAGTTCCTGCGCGACCGGGGCGCCGATCGCGTCGCCATTCTGGACGTCGACTTCCATCACGGTAATGGGACCCAGGACATCTTCTACGACCGTTCCGATGTCCTGTACGTCTCCCTGCATGGCGATCCGGCGCACGCATTCCCCTACTTCTCCGGCTACGCGGACGAGACCGGTGCGGGCGCAGGGACCGGCTTCACAATGAATCTGCCCCTGCCGCCGGGCTCCGGGTTTGCGGCCTGGTCGCAGGCGCTCACGAGCGCGCTCGAGCGCATCCGCGGGTTCGCCCCCGATGCCCTGGTGGTCTCGCTCGGCGTGGATACCTTCGAGCAGGACCCCATCAGCTTCTTCCGGCTGAAGTCCGAGGATTTCTCCACTTATGGACGCATGATCGGCGCCGGCAAGTGGCCGACGCTGTTCGTGTTCGAGGGCGGCTACGCGGTCGCGGATGTCGGTGTGAACGCGGTGAACGTGCTGACGGGTTTCGAAGAAGCCTCATCCGACCACGCGGGATGAAGATTCCCCAACCGTAAGTGATTGATGCGCCTAGGTATAGCCGACCGACGTTTCCGCGGAAACGCGCCTCGACCTGCATTGCCCTGATCAAGATTTCAGGACCGCGGTTCAACCGGTACTGGAATTGCCTCTCTCACCAGGGCTGCAAGTTTCAATGCCTCCGGATCATGGGCGGCGGGCAGATATCCGTCCTGACAGTTCACGTGCGCCACGCCGCCAAAGCGCATGCCGAGGTAATCGAAAGTTTCGCGCAACGCTTGCATGAAGGCTGCGGAGGGTTCGTCGCTGATCGATGTGCACACGACGTATGCTGTCTTTCCCCTCAACCGGCGACCCGCGGACTTGAGGTCCGGTAATTCAAGGAGATCGGAAATCCGATCGATGAACACCTTCATCGCCGGGCTTACTGCATACCAATAGATCGGCGTCGCAAAGATGATCTGCTCGTGCTCCAGCACGCGCTTCATGAGAGGCTCGAAGTCATCATCCCTATTGAGGTGCTCGTAGTCATACGATGAGATGCGCTGACTGGCGAGATCGACGACCTCGATGTTCAACTCCAACGCGATGCGATCGATCAGCTTGCCGGTATTACCGCGGCGGCGGGAGCTGGAAAAGAGAGCTATCGCGCTGAGCATCTTTCGGACCTCGACTTTATTGGCATCCTACAACCTCAACTGCACTTGAGGTCAAGAGGAAGGGCAGGCCACTTAACGCGCGCCCCTAGTGAAAGTTCCGCGATTCCACCACGAGCCCGCCGAGCAGCGCGGAGAGATTGACGAGACGCCGCGCGATCACGTGCAGCACGTCGCCTTCGCGCTGTAGCTGACCGCGCACCTCGAGCAGCCGCGATTCGAGCAGCGGCGCGCGCTCAACGTCGGCCACCCGTTTCCAGACGATCACATTCACGTAGCCCACCTCGTCCTCCAGGGTGACGAAAGTGACGCCGCTGGCGCTGCCCGGCCGCTGTCGTGTGATGACGAGACCGGCCGTGGTGACCCAACGGCCGGTGGGGAGACCCCAAAGCGCCTGGGTATCGATGACGCCGCGCTTCTCGAGCCTGTCGCGCACGAGCGCCAGGGGATGGCGCCGGAGCGTGAAACCGAGGCTCGCATAATCGGCGACGATGTCATGGCCTTCGCGCGGCGCGCGCAACAAAGGGATGCCCTCCGGGCCCTGCGTATCCGCCGGCAGCAAGGGCAACGGTCGCTCCACCCCGCTCACCTGCCACACAGCACGGTAGCGATGCCCGCTGAGACGCGCCAGCGCATCGCCCGCGGCGAGCGCCTCGAGATCGCGGCGATCGAGCGCCGCGCGCCCGGCAAGATCCTCGAGGTTTTCGAACGGACGCGCCGTGCGCGCCGCGAGCAATCGCCCGGCACCCTCCTGCGACAGATGCTTCACCAGCCGGAGTCCCAAGCGCAGCGCCGGCCGGCCGTCGTCGCACCGCTCGAGCGTACAGTCCCAGTCGCTCACCGTCGCATCCGCCGGACGCACCTCGACGCCGTGCGACCGCGCGTCACGCACCAGTTGAGCCGGCGCATAGAAACCCATGGGCTGGCTGTTGATGAGCGCCGCGCAAAACGCAGCGGGTTCGTGCGCCTTGAGCCAGGCGGAGGTGTAGACCAGGAGTGCGAAGCTGGCAGCGTGGGACTCAGGAAAACCATATTCGCCGAACCCCAAAATCTGATTGAAGATCTGATTCGCGAAGCTCTCCTCATAGCCCCGCTCGCGCATGCCGTCGATCAATTGCCGCTGAAAGGGCTCGAGGCCGCCCTTGCGCTTCCATGCCGCCATGGCGCGCCGCAGGGCGTCGGCCTCGCCGGCGGAGAAGCCGGCGGCGACGATCGACAGCTGCATGACCTGCTCCTGAAAGATGGGCACGCCGAAGGTCCGCCTCAGCACCTCCTCGACTTCCTGGCTCGGATAGCTCACCGCCTCCTCGCCGCTGCGGCGGCGCAGATACGGATGCACCATCTCGCCCTGGATCGGTCCCGGACGCACGATCGCCACTTCGATCACCAGATCGTAGAAATTGCGCGGCCGAAGTCGCGGCAGCATGGCCATCTGCGCGCGCGATTCGATTTGGAATACGCCGACGGTGTCGGCGCGGCAAATCATGTCGTATACCGCCGCATCCTCGCTCGGCACCGTTGCGAGCGTGAGCGGTCCCGCTTCGCCCGACGCGCGGCCGAAGTCGTTGACCAGTCCGAACGCCCGGCGAATCGCGCTCAGCATGCCGAGCCCCAGCACATCCACCTTGAGCAGTCCCAGGGCGTCGAGATCGTCCTTGTCCCACTCGATGACGGTGCGCTCCGGCATCGCGGCGTTCTCGATGGGCACCAGCTCGTCCAGCCGGCCGCGGGCGATCACGAAGCCGCCGACGTGCTGCGACAGATGGCGGGGAAAGCCCAGGATCTCGGCACTCATCGTCATGAGACGACGAACCCTGGGATCTTCCGGGTCGAACCCCGTGGCACGGATGCGCTCGGGGTCGATGCGCTGACCATCCCACCATTGCATGCCGCTTGCCAACCGGTCGACTTCGCCCGCGTCGTAGCCGAGCGCCTTGCCGACATCGCGAAGCGCGCTTCGCGGACGGTAGCAGATGACGGTCGCCGCGAGCGCGGCGCGCTCCCGGCCGTACTTGCGGTAGATGTACTGCATCACCTCCTCGCGCCGCTCGTGCTCGAAGTCCACGTCGATATCGGGCGGCTCGTTGCGCTCCCGGGAGATGAAGCGCTCGAACAGCATCGACATGCGCGAGGGATCCACCTCGGTGATTTCGAGGCAGTAGCAGACCGTCGAATTGGCGGCCGAGCCGCGGCCCTGGCAGAGGATGTTCTGCGAGCGCGCATACTGGACCACGTCGTGCACGGTGAGAAAGAAAGGCTCGAACTTGAGCTCGGCGATCAGCGCGAGCTCGTGCTCGATCCCCTCGCGCACGGCGGCGGGCGCTCCTGCCGGCCAGCGCCTGGCGCAGCCCCGTTCCGTCAGGCGGCGCAGATGGCTGGTCGGCGTCTCGCCCGGGGGCACGATCTCCTCGGGATACTCGTAGCGCAGCTCGTCGAGCTTGAACGCACAGCGCTCGGCGACGCTCAAGCGTCTCCTCGAGCAGCGCGGCCGGATACAGCTCCTTCAGGCGCGGCAGCGGCCGCAAGTGGCGCTCGCCGTTCGGATAGAGCTGGTGCCCGCCGCGCTGATCGGCACCTTGAGGCGGATCGCCGTCAGCACATCCTGCAGCGCGCGGCGGCCGCGCCGGTGCATGTGCACGTCGCCGGCGGCGACCTGCGGCAAGCCGAGTGTCCTGCCCAGCGCCCCCAGGAGCTGCAGGCGGCGCGCATCGAAGCCGCCGGTCAGCAGCTCGACGCCGATCCAGAGGCGCCCGGCAAACCGCTCGCGCAGCCATAGGCCATCGCTTTCCTGCTGAGGCGAGGGAATGCGCCCGCCCGAGGGCAGCCAGAGAATCAGGCATCCTCGAGAGCGTTCTCGAGATCCGGACGCTCGAGCCGGTAGCTGCCCTTCGCGCCGGCGCGCCGCGCCCGGCTGATCAGCCGGCAGAGCGCGCCATAGGATGCCCGGTCGGTGGCGAGCGCGACGAGCTTGAGCCCGTCATCGCCCGAGCCGGCTCCGCAACATTCCGCGCCGATGATGAGAGGCAGCTCGCATCGCTTGGCCTCGGTGTGCGCACGCACCACGCCGGCCAGCGAGCACTCATCGGTCAGGGCGAGCGCTCGATAGCCGAGCGCCTTGGCTTGCGCGACCAGTTCCTCGGGATGCGAGGCGCCCCGCAGGAACGTGAAATTGCTCAAGGCATGCAGCTCGGCATACATCCGAAAGCCTCAAGCGAACACACCGTGCACATACCAGCACTGGGATCGTCGCTCCTGAAAAACCCACAGCCGAGCGCCGCCCGCCTGACGAACGATGTAGTAATCGCGCGCCACATCCTTGCCGTCCCACCAGCCGCTCTCGATGCGCTCGGGACCTTCCTCGAGCATCGGGCGGCTTCGATGCAGCTCGACGATGTCCGCATCGGAGAGTCGCGCCGGTTCGTTCAACAGCCACACGGGCCGCGGCATCTCGGGAGCATCGGCCCGCCGATGAGTTGGCCGGCGCGGCGCACTCTGCAATGCATGCACTCGCTGCCAGGCCGCTTCGGGACGATGCTCGGGCACGGGACAAATGCCATAGACCGCCTGCTCACCCAGCCGGGCGCGCAGACGTTCCACCAGTTGCGGCGCCGTGTCGCGGCCGCCGACACCGCCCAGGCAGGTGAACACATCGAGAGAATCGGCCGAGAGCGGCTGCAACCGGCCGGACCGAAGCTCCATGGAGAGGATCGGCGCGGCGAGCTCGAGTCGCGACAGCTTTTGCATCGAGACATCCGTCAAGCGCTTAAGGTCGCCGGTGACACTCGCCAATCCGAGGCGAACCCGGGTGAGGGGCTCGGTACGATGCCTGAGCTTGAGTTCCAGAGTCTGCACGCCCGCCTGCCGCTCCCGCAAAAATTGGGCGCAGCGTCCGATGAGCGGGTCGAGCGCCTTCTGCAAATAGACGACGGTCTCGACCTCGGTCTCGAAATCGCAGCGTTCTCGAAAGCGCTCGCGTGCCGCGAAAGCGCGGCGCGGCGCGCACTGGCGCGCCAGTGCGATATCGAGATCGAGCACCGCCGCCGGGCCGAGGCGTCGCGCGATGCCCGCACGCGGCAATCGCATCAACTCGCCGATCCGGCCGACGCCCATGGTGCGCAGCGTGGAGAGCTGCAAGCCATCCCAGGAGGTGCAGGCCACCGGCAGCTTCGCAAGCCGCCCCGCGAGCGAGCCGGGATCCTCGATGAGGGCCTTTTGGCCGGCACGGGCCAACCAGAGCGCCGCCAAAGTGGAAGGCGCCGTCGAGCTTTGCGCACGGAGCTTCAGTGCGCTCCATGCCGCATCGATGTCCGCATGCAGTGCCGCGAGCGAGCCGAAGAGCTTCACGCTGCCTCTGATCTCCAGCAGCAGCGCGTTGGGCGGCTCGATACTCACCCACGGCGTGAATCGCTGTGCGTGCAGGCACAGACGTTCGAGGCTCGCGTTCATGCCCTCCGGGCCGCCGAGTGCCGGAAACACCACGGCGTACCACAAATGTCTCGGGCGCGAGCGAGCGGACTGCTGTTGGGGCGGAGGCGGCGGCGAGGCGGCCGCCGACGGTGCGGCGGCGGGACGCCGCGCGGCCGGCGCCTCGGTGGCGGCGAACAAATCCGCCATGGCGGGGGCGCGCGACCGCATGTCAGCTCGAGGTGCTGGAATCGAGATCGACGGGGCCCGGCCGCCCGCCTTGCACCTTGATGATATCGAGACGCGGGTAGCGATCTCCTCGAGTGAGCAACAGGCGCAACGCCGCCGGTGAAGACTCGAACCGATGGCGCTCAGGCCGAAACAGAACGCCCAGGGAACCCCCCGCCTCAGCCGCCAATTTCAAACGCCTCAGCCAGCGGTCGTCGGTACCCTTCAGCCAAAGCAGGACGGCCGCGCACACCCCGGAGCCCAACGCTTGTTCAGCCGCCCACAAGGCTTCCGTCCCGCTGACCGGCCTTACCACCAATAGCCGGTCGAGATCGATTCCGTGTTGAGCCAAGGCAGGTGCGAAAGGCTCATGCGGAGGGGCGATCCAAACCAACCAGGGAGTCTCACCCGGGACCTGTTGGGATTGCATCAATGCCGGCAGAAAAAGCTGAACTTCGCCGAGACCCGGCGCATCCAGCAAAACCTCGATGAGCGACGCCGTCGGCCAGCCTCCTCCCGGTAAGCGCGCATCGAGCGCGCTTCGTCCGGTGGACCAAACCGGACGAGACGACGAGAGACCGGCCGAGGCGTCCCGGGAACTTAAAGATAACTTCCAGACACGCGCATCAGCCAGAATACTGCCAAGCGAGGGTGTGTCACGCGGCATCCACGTCTTTACCGCGACGAAGCACTCCGACCACCACCCCTTCGATCATCATGGGCTCTTTTTTCAGATCGACGCGGATGGGTTCGAAATCGGCGTTCTCGGGCAAAAGCCACACGATGGTGCCTTCTTGCTTATAGCGCTTGACGGTCACTTCGTTCTCGAGACGCGCGACGACGATCTGGCGATTGCGCACCTCGGGCGTGCGATGCACGGCAACCAGATCGCCATCCAGGATTCCGGCATTTTTCATGCTCATGCCCTGAACCTTCAACAGGTAGTGCGGCGCAGGCTGGAACAATTGAGGATCGATTTGATAGTGCCGCTCGATGTGTTCTTCGGCCAGGATCGGACGGCCTGCGGCGACTCGGCCGATCAGCGGCAGTCCCAATTGTTCCCTCAAAATATCTTTGAGCTGAATGCCGCGCGAAGCACCGGGAATCAAATCGATGACGCCTTTGCGTTGCAAGGCACGCAAATGCTCCTCGGCCGCATTCGGGGATTTGAAGCCCAAGGTGCGTGCAATCTCGGCTCGCGTGGGCGGCATGCCGTTCTCGGCGATCGATGCCTGGATGAGCCTCAAGATCTGAGTTTGTCGGGGCGTGAGATCCGTCATGACGTCACCTGTATATGCAGCCAGTTAACTGTCATTATATACAGTTCGAGAATACTGGCAAGTGCCCTGTAGGCGCGGTAACTTGCCCGATCCTACAAAACACATAAGCCCAGGAAATCATGAAAAAAGACCCCCAATCGGAGCGGGCGCTCGGGATGGATCGGCCTATCACGCGGCGCAACTTCTTGAATGGCGTCGCAGTCGGAACGGCGGCACTAACGGGAGCGCCCCTGTTCGCCGAAAGCCTCGGCGACAGCCCCGCCGGATATCCCACCCCGCCGGCGGGTTCGGCCGGTCAAGTCTCGACCGCGGCCCAGGATGCTCCCGGCTATTATCCGCCGCTCCTCACCGGCATGCGCGGCAGTCATCCCGGATCCTTCGAATCCGCCCACGCCTTGCGCGACGGAAAGGCCCCGCCCTCCCCCGTCGATACCGGCGAACACTACGATCTCATCGTGGTGGGCGCGGGCATCTCGGGTCTTGCCGCCGCGCATTTCTATCGCGAGCACGCGGGCCGCGCGAGCCGCATCCTCATTCTCGACAATCACGACGATTTCGGCGGCCATGCGAAGCGCAACGAATTCAATCTCGACGGGCATCTCAATCTCCTGAACGGAGGTACGCTGGAAATCGACAGCCCGCGCCCTTACAGCAAGGTCGCGGACGGGCTGTTGCGCACGCTCGGCATCCAGGTCGACAAGCTCATCAAGACCACGCAGCATCTCGATTTCTACGAAAAAATGGGACTCGAGGAGGGCACCTTTTTCGATCGCGAGACCTTCGGTACCGACAAACTGGTGTTGGGCATGGGCGGTTACCACGCCGATAGATCCGCGCTGGCGCAGTCGGTCTTGCAGGCGCCCTTGTCGGATCGGGCGCGCCAGGAAATCGTGCAGATCGAGACCGCACAAATCGACTACATGGCCGGAATCTCCTCGGCGGAGAAAAAGCTGCGCCTGTCGCGCATGAGCTATGAAGCCTTCCTGCGCGACGTGGTGAAGGTCGATCCGGCCGTCAACACCTACTACCATGCAACCACCATGGGCGAATGGGGTGTGGGCACGGATGCGGTGTCGGCACTCGATTGCTGGGGCTACGGCATGCCGGGTTTCCAGGGCATGAAGCTCGCCAAGGGATCGACACCGCGCATGGGACCGACGCCCGCCGGCTACGAGGACACCGGCGGCTCCTACAAGCTGCATTTTCCCGACGGCAACGCCACCATCGCACGCTCGCTGGTGCGCGATCTCATACCACAGACCTTCGGCGGGCGCACCCATGCGGCGAATGGGCCGGAAGATATCGTCACGGCGCGCGTCGACTATTCGCAGCTCGATCGAGCCGGCGCGCCGATCCGGCTGCGCTTGAGCAGCACCGTCGTTCGCGCGCGTCATCTGGGGACCCCCGTGGGTGCGAGCGACGTGGAAGTGACTTACATGCGGGCCGGGGGCGCCTATACGGCGCGGGCGCGGGGCGTGGTGCTCGCGTGCTACAACATGATGATCCCCTATCTATGCCCGGAACTGCCGCCCGTGCAGAAGGAGGCCTTGCACAGCCTGGTGAAGACCCCGCTCGTCTATACGAGCGTGGCACTGGCCAACTGGCAGGCGTTCGCCGCGCTCAAGCTTTACGGTGTCTATGCGCCGGGGAGCTACCACACCTATTTTCATCTGAACCCCCACGTCACCATCGGCTCCTACCAAAGCACGAAATCGCCGAGCGAGCCGATTCTCGTGCACATGGTGCGCACGCCCTGTAAGCCAGGACTTCCCGAACACGATCAGAATCGCGCCGGCCGGGCCGAGCTTCTCGCAACGCCCTTCGAGACCTTCGAGTACAACATCCGCGACCAGCTCGGCCGCACCCTCAAGGACGGTGGCTTCGATCCGGCGCGCGACATCACGGCGATCACCGTGAATCGATGGCCCCATGGCTATGCGCCGGAGTACAACGTGCTGTTCCAGCCCGAGCTTCCGGAGGACAAGCTGCCGCACGTGCTTGGCCGTGCACCGTTCGGCAGAATCACCATCGCCAACTCGGACGCCGGAGGCGCCGCCTACACCGATTCGGCCATCGATCAGGGTCATCGAGCGGTCATGGAACTGTTGCACAGTTGAGCGAACGGAAGAGCGTCTCATTCGCGAGCTGCTGTAAAACTTACATGCCTGCCGGGAGGCGGTGCGGAAGTTTTCTTACGATGAGTTAATTTCAGGCGCAAAATTGGGTAAAATCGTCGGGTAGCAGAGACATTAAGAGCCTTTCAGTTGCAATCAACGCGCGAATTTGGCTTCATGTGTGACTGTGTTGCGACGCATTCGAGCCCGACTAGCGGACTGGACTTGTGTGCGAGGACACGTTCGGATGTTCCGAAACGAATGAATTAACAACCCTAGGGGACTATCTATGACATTTTCCACGACACTCAAGGCCTCAGTCGCCGCAGCCTGCCTCATTGCGTTCGCAGGATGCACCGACCTGAAGCCGATCCAGGCCCAGATCGACGATCTCAAGTCGCAGGTGGCGAAGCTGCAGAGCGACACCGCCAAGGCTGAGAGCGATGCTCAGGCCGCTCAGAGCGCCGCTCAGAGCGCCTCCTCCGCCGCTTCCGGCGCGCAGAGCACGGCGAACCAGGCACTGTCGACCGCTCAGCAGAATTCGCAGGCGATCGAGCAGATCAACGAGAAGATCGATCGTATGTTCAAGAAGTCCGTCTCGAAGTAATTCGACCGGTACATCTTTCGAGGACGAACGCCGCGCTCATACCGCGGCGTTTTTCTTTGTGGGGGTGCCGGCTCGACCCGCCGTGATCAATAGCGGATCAGCGCAGAGCCCCAGGTGAATCCGCCGCCGAACGCCTCGAGCAGCAGCAGCTGCCCGCGCTTCACGCGCCCGTCGCGAACTGCCCGTATCGAGCGCCAGCGGCACGGACGCCGCCGAGGTGTTGCCCTGGTCGGCGATGGTCACGATGACGCGCTCCATCGGCAGATCGAGCCGCCTCGCGATGGCCTCGATGATGCGGATGTTGGCCTGGTGCGGAATCAGCCAATCGAGATCGCTCTTGGAGAGGTTGTTCGCGCTCAAGGTCTCCGTGACCAGCTGGCCGAGCGTGTTGACGGCGACCTTGTAGACCTCGTTCCCTTTCATCTGCACGCCCGCCTTGCCCTCCCGCACGAGGTGAAATCCCTTCGAGACGCCGTCGGGATACATCAAGATGTCCTTGTAGCGGCCGTCCGAATGCAGTCGGGTGCTGATGATCCCCGGCTCATCGCGAGGGCTTCAAGATCACCGCGCCGGCGCCGTCGGCGAACAGCACGCAGGTCCCGCGGTCGGTCCAATCGACGATGCGCGTCAGCGTCTCGGCCCCGACGACCAGCGCGCATTTTGCCTCGCCCAGGCGCACGAACTTGTCGGCGACGCTCGAGCGCGTACATGAAGCTGGTGCAGGCCGCCTCCAGGCTGAAGGCCGGACAGCCGTTCTGAATGCCCAGGCGCTCCTGAAGCAGGGTGCCGACATTCGGAAACACCAGATCCGGCGTCGTCGTGCCCACGCAGATCAGATCGATGTCCGCCGCGGCCACCCCGGCAGCCTCCATCGCGCGCCGCGCCGCCTGTTCGGCGAGATCGGTGGTGGTCTCGCCGTCGACCACCACGTGCCGCCGCTCGATGCCGGTGCGGCTGCGGATCCATTCATCGCTCGTGTCGACCAGCCGCTCCAGATCGGCGTTGGTCAAGATCTTTTCCGGCAGATAGCTGCCGGTGCCCGCAATGCGTGAATACATGGCGACCCTTTATATTTTCAGGGCGCTGCGCCCAGTTCCTGCGCGATCTTCGCCGGCACCCCGTTTCGAGCCTCCATCACGGCGACCTCGATCGCGCGCTGAAAGCCGAATAAATCGGCGCCGCCATGGCTCTTGATCACGATCCCGTTCAATCCCACCATGGTGGCGCCATTGTATCGCCTCGGATCGAGCCGGGTGCGTAATGCGCGAAGGCGCGGGCCGGCGGCGAGGGCCCCAAGCTTGCGCGCCGTGCTTCGGGTGAACTCCTCGCGCAGCGTATCGGCGATCAACCGCGCGGCGCCTTCCATGGTCTTCAGCGCGACGTTGCCGGTGAAGCCGTCGGTGACCACCACGTCGACCTTGTCGGAGAAAATATCGTGCCCCTCGACGAAACCCACGTAGTTCACGCCGCTCGCGGCGATCAAATTGTGCGCGCTCTGCACGGTTTCGTTGCCCTTGATCTCCTCCTCGCCGATGTTCAGCAAACCCACCCTCGGCCGCTCATGCGCGCCCTCGAGATCCTGCGCCAGCACCGAGCCCATGACGGCGAACTGGCAAAGCTGTTCGGGCGTACAGGAGACGTTCGCGCCGGAATCGAGCATGTAACGTGTAGCCGCCCCGCGAAGGGATGAGCGACACGATCGCGGGACGCTCCACGCCCGGCAGCATCTTGAGCACGAAATGCGCCATCGCCATGAGCGCGCCGGTATTGCCCGCACTGACGCAGGCATTGGCCTGCCCCGCCTTGACGAGGTCGAGGGCGCGGCGCATGGAGGAGTCCTTCTTGCGCCGCAAGGCCTCGCGGGGATGATCGCTCATCTCCACCACTTGTTCGGCGAACAGGCATTCGATGTTCGCCCGCTTGGCGGACCCGACCCGATGCTCGAGCTCGGACCGCCTGCCGACCAACGTGAACCGGACGTCCGGAAATTCCGCGGCCGCCGCGAGGGCGGCCGGCACGCAAACCGAAGGCCCGCAGTCGCCGCTCATGGCGTCGATGGCAATGTGAAGGGGCGCGGACACGGGATTGCGCGTCTTTTAAGAAAGCCTCAAACGGCGCTCGAGCCGCCGGCGTGCGGCTCGCGATCTATTCTTCGGCCCCTTCCGCTTCGATGTCCGCCTTGGTCTTCAGGACCTTCTTGCCGCGATAGAAACCATCGCGCGAGATCCGGTGCCGGGAATGGGTTTCACCGCTCTTCGAGTCGATCGACACGGCGGGAGCCGCGAGCGCCGAGTGCGAGCGGTGCATGCCGCGCTTCGACGGGGTCTTTCTGCTTTTTTGAACTGCCATGAGTGCTATGTCCTGTCACGTTTTCTTCAACAACTCTTTGAGCCCGCCGAAAGGACGGCGCATCGCGTCCGAATTCTCGGCGCGCTCCGGATCCCCGGAGAGGCTCGGCGCGTTGCGGCAACCTTGCGGCTCGCCGCAGGCCGGTACGATCGGCAACGCCAACAACAACTCTTCCTCGGCCAGGTCCCGCAACGAGACCTTGCCCCCTGCGGCGCGATACACCTCGCGCTGCGCGTCCGAGGCATCGGCCGCCTCATCCTCCGCAAACTCGACTTGGCTCCTGCCGCTCACCTTGAGGGCGAAACCCTGCATGCAGCGCTGACATCGCAGCTGCGGCTCGGCACGAACCTCTACACTGGCACCCGGCCGGCCCGTACCCAAGTTCGAGAACGCAAACCTGGCGTGGACGAGGCCGCGGGTGTCCGTGAGCACGTCCCCGAGCCGATCCAAGTCCGCCAGTTCGTAGACGCGCTCCAGCACCGCGGCATCCCCCGCCAGCTGTGCGTAATCGACGAGGTCTGGCGGGCCGGCTGCCATGGGCCGCGTATAATAGGGCGGGTCCCCACCCCTGTCAAAACAAGCGCGCGGTGCAAGTCGTTGTTTTTGAAGTCTCCACCTGAGCTGATTTTGGCGTCCACGTCGAGCTATCGGCGCGCGCTTCTCGCCCGCGTGTGCACCTCCTTTCGGTGCGTGTCGCCCGGCGTCGACGAGCAGCCCCACGCTGGAGAATCGGCCCGGATGCTGGTGACCCGGCTGGCGCGCGACAAGGCTCGTGCGGTCGCCGCGCTGAATCCGGATGCCTGGGTGATCGGGTCCGACCAGGCCGCCGTGCTCCTGGACGCCTTCCAGCAGGAACGCATTCTCGGCAAACCCGGCACGCCGGCACGCTGCATGGAGCAACTCAGGAGCTGCTCCGGGAAGACGGTTTCCTATCTCACCGGCGTCGCCGTGGTGCGCCGCTCCGCGCAGACCGAGCTGGATTTCGTCGACACCACGCGGGTCACCTTTCGCACGCTCGATGAGACGACGATCGAGCGTTACGTCGTCCGAGAATCGCCCCTGGATTGCGCCGGCGGCTTCAAGAGCGAGGGACTCGGCATAGCGCTCTGCGTGTCGATCGACAACGACGACCCGAGTGCGCTCATTGGACTGCCGCTGATCCGGCTATGCGCCGCGTTGAGGGGCGTGGGCTTCGACATTCCCTGAGCTCCCGCGCCCGCCTCGATGCGGGCTCAAGATCGGCGGCGGCCCGCCCGCCGCGGCGACTTGCGGGGGGCGACCGCGATGGCGTCCAGCACGGCAGCCAGGTCCTCGGGCAACGGCGCACTCGCGTGAAACGGCACTTGGGATCCGGGCCAATCGAACGCCACGGACTGCGCGTGCAAGAAGATGCGCTTGAGGCCGTGGCGCTTGAATTCCGCGTTGCGATCGCGATCCCCGTACTTGTCGTCCCCCAGCAGGGGATGGCCCGCAAACGCCGCGTGCACCCGGATCTGGTGCGTTCGGCCGGTTGGAATGTCCACTTCCATCAGCGTCGCCGTGCTGGCGAAGAACTGCACCGGCTTGAACACGCTCACCGACGCCTTGCCCGCGGGGGCCACCCGCACGTGGCGTTCGCCGTGGCTGCGGCCATCGGTCGCAAGCGGAGCGTCGATTCGCTTGGTGCCCAGCTGCCAGCTGCCCGCCACGAGACCGAGATAGGTCTTGTGCATCCCCGACTCGCGGATCAGCGCGTGGAGCGCGACGAGCGTCGCACGGTCTCGCGCCACGCACAGGCACCCGCTGGTATCCCGGTCGAGCCGATGAACGAGTTCCAGTGTCTCGCGCGGTCGCGAGGCGCGAAGCGCCTCGATGACGCCGAAACTCATGCCGCTGCCGCCGTGCACCGCCACGCCGGGCGGCTTGTTGATCACCAGGAGGTGCTTGTCCTGAAATATCACCGACTTCTCGATGAGCTCCTGAAGGCTGGTCGAGGGCCGGCCAGGCTCTTCCGATGAATCGAGGCGCACGGGCGGCAGCCGCACTTCATCGCCCGCTGCCATTCGATATTCGGCGTCGACACGCTTTTTGTTGACTCGCACCTCTCCCTTGCGCAGCAGCCGGTAGACACGGCTACGCGGCACGGACTTGAAGTGCCGCATGAGGAAATTGTCGATCCGCTGACCCGCCTCTTGCTCGGTGATGGTGCGCAGCTCGAGCGGGCTTTTTGCCGCCGCAGGCTCCCTCGGTGCTGCAATTACTTCTTTCATAACCCGCATCTTACGCTCGTTGATCCTCTAAGACATTGATTACATTGACCCTAGTTGACCACTATGATAATGTTTCAAAACCGTGTCGAGCGCCTACCCTTTTTGAAGGGGAGCGACAGCTCGAATATCTATGTGGGTAGGACGAGCCGACACCGGTTTCGGCGGCGGCCCCGATCATTTGGGGGCGCCGCATATTAGTTGGTTCTGGACATCCAGACCATCGCTCGGCCGATGAGCCAATGCCGGATACCCTTTGGGGATGCCCTTCGGGATCTTTCGGGATATCCGACAGGCATTAACCGAGAACAAGGCCCCGGGCTTGCTGTATACGTTTTGGCAGAATTGGGTTGAATTGATGCCGTTCGCATGGCTAGCGTTCGGCGTTTCCCTATTCATTGCTGCTGTTGTCACTACGGCGATGGGCCGTGTCGCGGCCCCGGCTTTAATTCTCGCACCCTCCTCGGCCTCTACCATCTTAGTTGGGGCACATGAAAAGAATGCTCGTCAACGCAGTTCAAGAAGAAGAACTGCGAGTCGCACTCGTCGACGGTCAGAAACTCTACGACTTATCGATTGAGATCCCATCCCGGGAACAGAAAAAATCCAATATCTATAAAGGCCGGATCACCCGCGTAGAGCCGAGTCTCGAAGCGGCGTTCGTCGAATACGGGGCCCAGCGTCACGGCTTCCTCCCGCTCAAGGAGGTGTCCAAGGAATATTTCCGCTCCCAGCCTGCGCCGGGTGGACGGCTCAACATCAAGGATCTCCTGCAGGAGGGCCAGGAGCTCATCGTTCAGGTGGAGAAGGAGGAGCGCGGCAACAAGGGCGCGGCGCTGACGACCTTCATCAGCCTGGCGGGACGCTTTCTGGTGCTGATGCCGAACAATCCGCGCGCGGGCGGCGTCTCGCGGCGCATCGAAGGCGAAGATCGCGATCAGATGCGCGAAGCCATGAACGGGCTGGTGATTCCCGAAGGCATGGGAGCCATCGTCCGCACGGCCGGCGTCGGCCGCTCGACCGAAGAGTTGCAATGGGATCTCAATAATCTCAAGGCCGCCTGGGATGCCATCGGCCAGGCGCACCAGGGCCGCCCCGCGCCGTTCCTCATATTCCAGGAAAGCGACGCGGTGACCCGCGGCTTGCGCGATTATTTCTCGGACGATGTGGGCGAATGCCTCATCGATCAGCCGGAGGCGTTCCAGAAGGCGCAGGAGTACATGCAGCGCTTCATGCCGCCGGACGCGCAGCGCAAACTCAAGCTTTACCAGGATCCGGTGCCGCTGTTCACGCGCTACCAGATCGAGAGCCAGATCGAATCGGCGTACTCCCACAAGGTCACCCTGCCGTCAGGCGGCAGTCTCGTGATCGACCACACCGAGGCGCTGGTCTCCATCGACATCAATTCCGCGCGCTCGACGCGCGGCGGAGACATCGAGGCGACCGCCCGCAACACCAACCTGGAAGCGGCCGAGGAGATCGCAAGACAGCTCCGCCTGCGCGACATCGGCGGACTGATCGTGATCGATTTCATCGACATGGAGTCCACCGCCAATCAACGCGCGGTCGAGGACATGCTGCGCGATGCGGTGAAGATGGACCGCGCCCGGATCCAGCTCGGCCGGCTCTCGCGCTTCGGCCTGCTGGAGCTCTCGCGGCAGCGTCTGCGCCCCGCACTGAGCGAAACCACGCATATCAACTGTCCGCGCTGCAGCGGCATGGGAACCATCCGCGGCGTCGAGTCGATGTCGCTCGCGCTGCTGCGCCTGATCGGCGAGGAAGCCCGCAAGGAGCGCACCGGCCGCGTCATCGCACAGGTGCCCGTGGATGTGGCGACGTATCTGATGAACGAGAAACGCGAGTGGATGAATCAGATCGAGGCGAGGGACAAGGTGTCGCTCGTGATCGTGCCGAATCCGCACCTGCAAACGCCCGCCTACAGCCTGCGCCGCATCCGCGACGACGAGAAGGAGCTGCCGGAAAACACGACCGTCAGCTACCAGATCGCCGAGCAGCCGGTGCTCGACGATTCCAACATCGGCACCCGCGACAAGAAGCCCCAGGGCGAGGCGCCTCTGGTGCCGAGCATCCTGCCGGTCTGAGGCTTCGCCCATTCCGACGCCGCCCGAGCCCGAACCGCCCGCGGCGGCGCCGGCGGCCGCCGCGCCTGCCGCGCCACAGCTCGGAGTATTCGTGCGCCTGTGGCGCTGGCTGTTCGGCAGCCCGGCCCCGCAAACCGGGGCCGATGGCTCGACCACCACGGATGCGCAGCCGCAGCGCGAGCGTTCGTCGCATCGGGATGCACGCCATGAGCGCTACCGGGGCGGGGATCGGGATCGCGGGCGGGACCGCGATCGAAGTCGCGATCGTGATGGGCGCCGGCGGAGGGCGGACGCGACCGGGACGCGCGGCGCGACAGCCGAGCACGCGTGGAAGGCGACCGCCCTCGAGGCGACGCCGACCGCCCGCGCGGGGACAGCCGCGCCGATGGAGCGCGCCGCACCGAGAGCCCGCGCGGAGCGGAAACGTCCCGTGGCGACGGCCCCCGAAACGAGGCGCCCCGCGGCGACGCGTCGCGCGCCGAGGGGCCGCGAAGCGATGCACCGCGAGGCGACGTGGCCGCACCGCGCATGGATCAAACCCCGCGCACGGAGCCGTCGCAGAATCGAAGCGCCGAAGCCGGCGGCGAGCGCCCTGAGCGCTCCGAGCGCGGCGGCCGGGGACGACGCCGGCGCGGCCGCGGCGGGCGGCGCGAAGGCGCTGAGGGAAGCGGCAATGGCCAAGGCGCCGCGCCCTCCCCCAACGGCGAACCGGGGACGGGCAATGGCGGCCGCGGGGACAACGGGACGCGCGCCGACAGCGGTCGGCCCGACCCGGGCCGCAGCGAAGCGGACAGCCGGCCGCAGGCCTGCGCCCGCCTCGCAACCTGCCGCGTCGGAGTCATTTTCGGCGCCGTCGGCACCTGCACCGAGTGCGCCACCGCCCGCGGCGGCAGCCTCGCGCAGCGAGCCCGCTCGCGAGCCCGCCCGGCGTGACACCGGCTGCGCAGGCGCCCACAACGTCCGCCTCCTCCTCGCAGGAGAAGTACGTGGTGTGGTCGTCCGCGCCGAGTGATGCGCCGCGCAGCGGACCGGACGATCGATAAAGCTTGGGGAGGCGCCCCGGCCGGTCTCATCCGGACCGGCGGGGGCGCAGCCGCAATCGCAGGCTGAGCGCCGCGCTGATCGAGATCAGAGCGGCGGCCGCGCCTCGAAGGAATGCAATCGCCGCGCCGCTCAACGTGCCGGGCGCGGCATGGCGGCGGCTGACGAAGAACAGTGCGCTCAGACCGGCCGTCAAGATCAGGTAGCCGAAGATCCAGATCCACCGCTCCCCGCGCCCCAAGCGGCGTGCCGCGAGCTCGTCCCCGGGCTTGCCGGGGCGCAAGCCGTACGCCACGATCGCGATCACCACGATCAAGCCCGCCACGGAATTTGCGTCTTGAAGAAGGTGTGCCCCGACGAGCCGGTGGCCGCCTAATTCGACCACCGGCTCCTCCAGCGCCGGGAACATGCGCACCCCGCGCGCGCCCTCGTGAGTGAAAGCATCCCAGACCAGATGGGTCACCGCCCCGAACAGCACCCCGCAGGCGGCGAGGATCCATTGCTTGATGCTCGTCACGTCGGCGGGCGCGGACGACTCGCGCCAGCGCGCATGGGCGCCGGCGGGCAGGAGCTCGATCAACGGTAGCTTGATCAGCCATTGGAACAGCCAATAAGTGGCGAGGCCGACAGGCAGGCAGAAGGTGAGCAGCGCATCGGCGCTGTGGGTCT
Source organism: uncultured Gammaproteobacteria bacterium (assembly GCA_963730565.1). GTDB lineage: Bacteria > Pseudomonadota > Gammaproteobacteria > Steroidobacterales > Steroidobacteraceae > Bog-1198. Next base: position 133,942 of record CAVSSU010000021.1, on the reverse strand, counting down.
CGAATCGCGCCGGCTGCCACGGCAGGAAGCGCCCGAAGTCAGGAACCATGCTGCCGACGACCACGGCCGAGAGCAGGCGCCAGCGGGCGAGCAGTCGGCCGAACGGAAGCACGGTGGCCGGGTGGGATAAGGTGAACGGCATCAAGAGCTCAGCATGTCATCCAGTTGCAATATTACAGAACTATAAAGGCCGCAGATTTTACCCCGCGCCGAGAGCATTCATGGCCACCCACGCAGATGCCGTCATTCCGAGTCCGAAAGGCCTCGCCGCTCATCGGCCACCGACCGAATCCCTGGTTCAACATCCTCGCGGGCGTGGTCATCGTCGCCGGCATCATATATGCCGGTTATCACCTCGCGGATGACTTGTCCGTGGTGCGCGACACGCGAGCGTACCCGTTCGTGCTGCTCGGGATTGCGCTGTTCATCGCGCTGGGATTCGAGTTCGTCAACGGGTTCCACGATACCGCGAACGCCGTGGCTACCGTCATCTATACCCACTCGATGCCGCCCAACCTTGCCGTGGTCTGGTCCGGCACCTTCAACTTTCTCGGGGTGCTCCTGTCGACCGGCGCGGTCGCGTTCGGCATCGTGTCGCTGCTGCCGGTCGAGCTCATTCTGCAGGTGGGGAGCGGCGCGGGATTCGCCATGGTATTCGCTCTGCTGATCGCGGCGATCCTGTGGAATCTCGGTACCTGGTACTTCGGCCTGCCCTCCTCCAGCTCCCATACGCTGATCGGCTCCATCATGGGTGTCGGTCTCATGAACCAGGTCATGGCCTCGGGCAACAGCGGCACGAGCGGCGTCGACTGGGGCCAAGCCGCCAAGATCGGCGAGTCGCTGCTGTTCTCCCCGCTGGTTGGATTCAGCCTGGCCGCCGTCCTCTTGCTCGCAGCCATGAAGCTCGTCCCCATTCCGGCGCTCTACCGGGAACCCAAGGGCAACCAGCCGCCGCCTGCGTGGATCCGGGGATTGCTGGTGTTGACCTGCACCGGCGTGAGCTTCGCGCACGGCTCGAATGACGGGCAGAAAGGCATGGGCCTCATCATGCTGATTTTGATCGGCACGGTGCCCACCGCTTACGCGCTGAATCGGACCATGCACGAGCAGGACGTCGACAGGTTCGTCGCGGTTTCCACGCAGGCGCAGACCGCCCTTAGGAATTACGCCACCGGGCCGGCGCCCGCCGACCCGCACGCGGCCGCGGTGGACATCGTGCGCACCCGTTCGGTCACCCGGGAGTCCCTGCCGGCGTTGGTGTCGCTCGCAGCGACCATCCAGCTTCAGGTCAACGGTTTTCATTCGCTCGACAAGGTGCCCGCCGACCAGATGGTCAACATCCGCAACGAGATGTACCTGGTGAGCGAGGGGCTGCGGCTGCTCGGCAAGTCGCCCGCCATCGGCGTGACCGATGTCGACAGGAAGGTGATCGGTCAGTACAAGGCGGAGCTCGATCAATCGACCAAGTTCATTCCACCCTGGGTCAAGGTCGCGGTGGCGATCGCCCTGGGTCTCGGCACCATGATCGGCTGGAAGCGCATCGTGGTCACCGTCGGCGAGCGCATCGGCAAGACCCATCTGACCTATGCGCAGGGGGCGTCCGCGGAACTCGTCGCGATGCTCACCATCGGCGCCGCCGACATGTACGGCCTGCCCGTGAGCACCACCCACGTGCTGTCATCCGGTGTCGCAGGCACCATGGTCGCGAACCGCTCCGGCCTTCAGTGGGCGACCGTGCGAAATCTACTGATGGCCTGGGTTCTCACCCTGCCCGTCTCCATCGCATTGGCCGGCAGCTTGTACTGGTTGCTGCGCCAGATGCTCTAACGGCGCAGCTTTTCGATCAGCCGTCGGGACGCCGCCGTCACGACATCGAGGACGTGCTCGAAGTCGTGTGCATCGCCGGTGTACGGGTCGGGAACCTCCGATGAGCCCGGTTCGCCCGCGTACTCCAGGAACAGCTCGAGCTCCGCCCGACACCGCGCGGGCTTCATCGCCTGAAGATCGCGCAGGTTCTTCCGATCCATGGCCAGGATCAGGTCGAAGTCGTCGAAATCACGCCGATCGACCTGCCGCGCGGACAGCCCCGACAAATCGATGCCCCGGCGTTTCGCGGCACTCTGGCTGCGGATATCCGGCGGTTCCCCGAGGTGGTAATCGCCGGTCCCGGCTGAATCGACTTCGACTCGGAGGCTGGAGCCTTCCTGGGCCAACAGATGGCGGAGCGCGCCTTCGGCGGTCGGACTTCGACAGATATTGCCCAGACAAACGAACAAAATCCTCACCGATCCCGAAGCCCCGCGCGCACCCGCTCCAAATCCTCCCGCGTGTCCACCCCCGCCGGCGGCGCCTCGGGGAGCACGAGCACGTGAATGCGCATGCCATATTCGAGAGCGCGCAGCTGTTCGAGCCTCTCGGTGATCTCGAGCGGGGTCGCCGGCCAACCCGCGAACCGCAACAGGCTCTTCACGCGATAGGCGTACAAACCGATGTGCCGTAACGCGCCCTCATGGGCGGCCGGACGCCCATCCAAGAGGCGATCGCGCGGCCAGGGCACCGGAGCGCGGCTGAAATAGAGCGCGCTGCCGTCATGGGCTCGCAGAGCCTTCACGCAGCTCGGGTCGAGAAATTCCTCGAGGCTTGAGATCGGCGCTGCAACCGTCGCGATATCGACGTGGGGACGCTCGCCGAGCGCGGCAGCCGCATCGGACAGCACGTGAGCCGGCATCAGCGGTTCATCCCCCTGCAGGTTGACGATGATCTCGTCGGCGCCCAAGCCGCGCGCACGCGCCACCTCCGCGATACGGTCGGTCCCCGAGGCATGCTGCGCCGAAGTCAGCGCCACATCGGCTCCGAATCCCGCGGCGACGGCCTGGACCCGCGGATCGTCGGTCGCCACGATCACGGATGCGGCGCCGCTCGCGCGGGCGCAATCCCAGACCCATTGAATGAGCGGGCGGCCGCCGATATCCGCCAGCGGCTTGCCCGGCAAACGGCTCGCTGCGAACCGGGCCGGAATGATGACGTGAAAATCCGGGCTCACGCGCGCCGGCATTGCGCCCGACGGCCCGGGGGTCCGGCCGCGCTCAACGGACCACGAGCGGATCATCCGCTCCCAGAACCCGGGCCTCTTCCGGCAGCATCATCGGGATGCCGTCGCGCACGGCATAAGCCAGCCGATCCGATCGGCAGACGAGCTCGAGCGATCCACCCGCGCCCGCGGTCCGCAACGGACCCTTGCAGATCGGGCAGACCAGCAATTCAAGAAGACGTTTATCCATCGACGGTCTCCCGCGGCGGTTCTCGTTCGGCAATTCGCCCGATCACGATATCGAGCAGTGTAGTCGATTCGGCGCCTTCGAAACATGCGCTCACCGGCACGTACCAGTGCCGATCGTCGGCCGCGTGTCTGCATTTTACGGCATCTTTCTCCGTCATGAGCACCGGCTTCGCGTCGGGAAAATCGACGTCCGCGGGCGTGAGCCGCGCATGGTCGGGCAGCGCATGACCGATGACCTCGATTCCGTGCGCACGCAGCATGTTGAAGAACCGCTCGGGATGACCGATGCCCGCCACCGCGTGAACCTCGAGGCCGGCGAACGCCGGGAGCGGCCTCGTGCGCTCGCCGGTGAGGCCCATCGCGCTCCTGGCCTCGAGCCGCATGCTGAAGGCCCCGTCGAGAAGCGCCCGCCCGCCGTTCACCACGACGACGTCGGCGGTATCCAGCCGGGCGCGCTTTTCGCGCAGCGGGCCTGCCGGCAACAACCAACCGTTGCCGAAGCGCCGATCACCGTCGACCACCACGATCTCGCAATCGCGTGCGAGAGCGTAATGCTGCAATCCGTCGTCGCTCACCACGACGTCGCACCCGAGGTCCACGAGCAGCTGCGCCGCCGCGGGACGGTTCCGGCCGACGGCCACGGGCAGGCCGGTGCGGCGCGCCAGCAGGATGGGCTCGTCCCCCACCATCGTCGGATCGTCGGAGGAGCTCACCCGGCGCACCCCGCGCAGCGAGCCGCCGTAGCCCCGGGTCACTATTCCCGGCCTGTAGCCTCGCTCGGCAAGGCGCGCCGCCAGCCAGCAGACCAGCGGCGTCTTGCCGGTCCCGCCGACGGTCAGGTTGCCGACGACGATCACGGGCCGCCCCAGACGGGTGGAACGTCGCAGCTTCTTGGCGTACAGGAATTGATTCGAGCCGGATACCGCGCCATAGGCGAGCGACAACGGGATCAGCCACCACGGCGGCGCCGGGCGGTCGTACCAGATTCGATTGAGCCAGGATTCGGCGGACATGGGTGCGTCGAGGCGCGGCGGCGCTACTCGGCGAACTGCATTCCATGCAGCGTAGCATACAGCCCGCCGCGGTCGAGCAGCTCGCGGTGGCTGCCCATCTCCACGATGCGTCCCTTGTCGAGGACGATGATGCGATCAGCGCCTTCCACGGTGGACAGGCGATGGGCGATGACCAGCGTCGTGCGGCCCCGCATCAGGGTGGTGAGCTCGGCCTGCACCCGGCGCTCCGATTCGTTGTCGAGCGCGGCGGTTGCTTCATCGAGGATGAGAACCGGCGAGTTCTTCAGGAGCGCGCGCGCGATGGAGATCCTCTGCCGCTGGCCACCCGACAGATTCTGCCCCCGATCCGAGAGCGGCGAATCGAATCCCAGCGGCTGTTGCGAGACGAACTCCATCACGTTGGCCGCGCGCGCGGCAGCCTCGAGCTCGGCGTCGCTCGTATCCACCGCATTGAAGGCGATGTTGTTGCGGATGGTGTCGTTGAACAGCACGACATCCTGGCTGACCAGGCTCACCTGCGCGCGCAGATCGGTCAGCCGGTATTCGCGCACATCGACACCGTCCAGGAGCACCGCGCCCGACTGCACGTCGAAAAAACGCGGCACGAGACCGACCAGGGTCGTCTTGCCGCTGCCCGAGCGGCCCACGATGGCCACCGTCTCGCCCGGCCGCACATGGAAGCTCACATCGTGCAGCACGCCGCCCTTGTCGCCCGCGTACATGAAGGACACGTTGCGGAACTCGATCTCGCCGCGCGCGCGCTCGAGCGGGCGGGTTCCGCCTGTCCCCTCGGTGGGTTCGTCCAAGATCTCGAACACGCTCTGCCCGGCGGCGATGCCCTGTTGCAGAGGACCGCTCATGTTGACGAGGCTGCGGAGCGGCGAGGGAATCTGCACCAGCGCCGTGAGGAATCCGAGAAAATCGGAGACCGGGATGTTGTGCGAGAACACCTGGCGTATGGCGACGTACAGGACGCCCGCGAGCGCTATGGAAGCGATGCAGCCCACCACGGGATTGCTGATCGACTTGGCGAAGGCGAGCTTCATGTTCGAGGCTCGGTTCGACTCGTTGACGCGCTCGAAGCGGTCCACTTGATGCTGGTCCGCATTGAATATCTTGATCAGCCGGTGCGCATCGATCGCCTCCTTCGCGACCCGCGTGATGTCGCCCATGGAACTTTGAATGCGCTCGCTGTAGCGTCGAAAGCTGCGGTTGGCGATCTGCATGAGCCAGGCGATGACCGGCGCGGCCAGGATGCAAAACGTGGCGAGGCGCCAGTTCATGTAGAACATCATGATCAGGAGACCCACGATGGTCAGGCTGTCGCTGATGATCGAGATCACGGCGTTGGTGGCGGCGCCCGCCACGAACTCGACGTTGTTGGTGAGCTTTGAGAGCAAATGCCCCGACTGCTGGCGGTCCAGATAGGCTGTCGGAAGCCTGAGGTAGTGCGCGAACACGTCGTGGCGCAACCCCTTGACCACCTGCCTTCCGACCCAGCTCGGATAGAAGTTGCCGACGAAATCTCCGATCCCGCGCAGGGTGAACAGCACGACGACGGCGAGCGGCATCTCCCAGATGATGGCCGGATCGCGCACGACGAAGGCGCCGTTCAGGAACGTCTTGACCAGATAGGCGAGCGAGGCGTTGGTCGAGGCGAACAAGATCATGCCGAGCACGCCGATGGCGAACATCCCCTTGTAGGGGCGGGCGTAGCGCAGAAGCCGCCAGTAGATCGACCAGGTCGTTTGACCGCGTGGCGCGCGCACTTTGCCCACTGCGGCGGTGGCGCTCAAGGCGAGTTGTCCTGGTGCACGGTGGCGATGTTGAGCTGGGCGAAGCCGAGCCGGCCCGCGACATCCATCGCGGTGACGACCGCCTGGTGGGTCGAACGCGCGTCGGCCCGGATCGTGATGGGGCCGCGATCCGCGCCGGCCTCCTTGAGGATCGCCGCCCGCAGCGTGTCGGGACTCGAGTTGATGAGCGTGCGCTCGTTCACCCGATAGCCGCCCTCCGCCGTCACCGTGATCACCAGCGGCTCGTGGGTGCCGTTTGGCACGGGAATCGCGCTCGCCTGCGGGAGCTGCACCTTGATGCGCCCCTCCTGGTTGAACGTCGTCGACACCATGAAGAAGATCAGCAGCACGAGCAGGACGTCGATGAAGTTGATCAGATTGATCTCCGGATCCTCTCGACGGCGCGCTCGAAGATTGAGATTCATGATCTCACGTCTCGGCGATCAGCCGGCTGCGCTCATCGAGCGCATCCACCAGCTTCATCGCCTCCTTTTCCATCTGAATGACCAGGCGTTCCACCTTGCCCCTAAGGTATCGGTACGCGATCAGCGAGGGTATCGCCACGGTCAGACCGGCAGCCGTGGTGATCAACGCCTCACCGATCCCGCCGGACAGGATCCTGGGATCGCCGAGACCATTGGCGGTGATGGCGTTGAACGCGTGAATGATGCCCGCCACGGTGCCCAGGAGCCCCAGGAGCGGCGCGATGGCGGCGATGGTGCCGAGAGTGTTCAGGAACCGCTCGAGGTCGTGCACGACGTGCCTGCCGCCATCCTCCAGGCGTTCGACCATCAGTTCGCGCGGCTTGAAGCGGTTCGCAAGCCCGATAGCCAGCAATTTACCCAGCGGGGAATTCTGCTCCAGGGCGGCCACGAGCTTGTCGGACAGCTGATCCGCCTCTATCCAGTTCCAGACCTTTTGGGCGAGGTCGCGCGGAATGACCCGGCTCGACTGAAGCGTCCAGAGGCGCTCCAAGATGATGGCCACCGAAGCAATCGAGCACAGGATGATCGGCCACATGAAGCCGCCGCCGGCGCGGATAATCTCCCACATTGTGACCTCGTTAAGCTTTTTTAACTGGCGGCATGATACTTGACCGTTCGGGCTTGAGATACCGTCATCGGCCGGCGACGGCCGCTCTTGGGCCGGGGCTCAACAGCGCTCGATCAGGAATCCGTCGACCAGGGTCAACACCCGATCCAGGCGCCCCGCCAAGCGTTCGTCGTGGGTGACGATGACGAGGCTCGTTCCCAGCTCGCGGTTCAGCTCCAGCATGAGCTCGAACACGTGCGCGGCATTGACGCCGTCGAGATTGCCGGTCGGCTCGTCGGCGAGCACGAGCTGCGGCTGAGTGACCAGGGCGCGAGCCACCGCCGCGCGCTGGCGCTCGCCTCCGGAGAGCTGCGAAGGCCGGTGGGTCAGGCGTTCGGCGAGGCCCACCCGCGACAGAATCGCGGCCGCGAGCTGTTTCGCCGTGCGTCCGTCCATGCGCCGCACCAGCAACGGCATCGCAACGTTCTCCAGCGCCGTGAATTCCGGCAGCAGGTGATGGAACTGATAGACGAAGCCGACCGCGCGGTTGCGCAACCGGCCGCGCTCCGTGTCGCTCAACCGGTTCATCGCGGCGCCGGCGATCTCGACGGTGCCTCGCGTCGGCAGATCGAGGCCGCCGAGCAACTGAAGGAGTGTGGTCTTGCCGGAGCCGGAAGCGCCGACGATGGCGATGCGCTCGCCCGAGCGCACCGTGATCGACGCGCCGCGCAGCACCTCGAGCTTCACCGCACCCTGGATGAAGTCTTTCGCGAGGTCCGTGCCCTGGAGCACTATGTCGTTCGAGTTCTGCATAAATGGCTAAAACCCTCAATCGTTGCGCAGGGACTCCGCCGGCAACAAGCGCGCGGCTCGCCAGGCGGGATAGATGGTCGAGATGCACGCCAGGACGAACGCCACCCCGCAGATCTGCACGAGATCGCCCAATTGCACATGGGCCGGCAGATCGCTCATGAAGTACACGCGCGCATCGAGGAATTTGAAGCCGAGAAGATGCTCCAAAGCGTGCACCAGCCGCTGCAGATTCGCCGCGAGCAGCACCCCCGCCAGGAGCCCGCCGGCGATGCCGAGACCGCCGATGAGGCTCCCCTGGACGATGAACACCGACAGGATGCTGCGCGGCGAGGATCCGAAGGTCCGCAAAATGGCGATATCCCGCCGCTTGTCCTTCACGACCATCACCATGGTCGAGACGATGTTGAACGCGGCGACGGCGACCATGAGCGACAGAATCACGAACAGCATGTGCTTGGTGATCTCGATCGAACGGAAGAAATTGACGTGCTCCTCGGTCCAATCGTTGACCAGGTAGGCCTCGGCTCCCTTCGGAAGCGCGATCGCAGCGTCGCGCACGATGCGGGGCGCGGCGTAGGGATCGGTGACGCTCAAGCGCAGCCCGGTGATGTCCCCGCCCATGCGCAGGAGGGTCGCGGCATCCTGCATCGCCACGATCGCGACGCGCCGATCGTATTCGTACATGCCCACCGACAGAATGCCGTCGACCCGGAATGCGCGCATTCGAGGCAGCACGCCGATGGGAGTGACATCGCCCTGCGGCACCATGAGGACGACGCGATCTCCGACCCGCGCGCCGAGAGTCTCCGCCAGCGCCTTGCCCAGGATCACCCGGTAGCTTCCGGGAACGAGATCGGCGAGCCGGCCCGACTCCAGATGATTGCCCAGATCCGTGACGCGCCGCTCCTCGTCAGGCACCACCCCGCGCATCATCACGCCGGACGATTTGCCCTCGTGAACCATCAAGGCCTGTTCCTCGATGTAGGGTGAGGCCGCGGCAACTCCCGGGAAATGCTCGAGTCGTTGAAGATCGGGGCGCCAGTTGGGGATGCTGCCGTCGAGGCCGGTGATGGTCGCGTGCGCGGTGAGACTCAAGATCCGGGTGCGAAGCTCGCCCTCGAAACCGTTCATGACGGACAACACCACGATGAGCACGCCCACGCCGAGCGCCAGGCCCGATATGGCGATGCCGGCGATCAACGAGACGAAGCCGCGCTTCGGTGACGCCCGAAGGTATCTCAGCGCCAGAAAGCCCTCGTACCAGCCGCGCATCATTCGTACCGCAAAGCTTCGGCGGGTTGGGTTTTGGAGGCCTTCCAGGCCGGGTAGATCGTCGCGATGAGCGACAGCATCATGGCGGCGGCGGCGATCCGGACCACGTCGCCCGGATGCATCTCGCTCGGCAGCCCGGTCGTGTAGTAGACATCGGGATCGTCCATGATGTGAACGCCGAACACGTGCTCGATGAACTGCGCCACCGCGCCCACGTGCAGCGCGAGCGCGACGCCGAGCGCGACGCCGATGAGCGTGCCGAGCCAGCCGATCAACAGGCCCTGGGTCATGAATACACCCAGGATGCCGCGTGGAGTCATGCCGAGCGTGCGCAGGATCGCGATGTCGGTGCGCTTGTCGCTCACCACCATCACGAGGGTGGCGACGATATTGAATGCGGCGACGGCCACGATCAGCATCAGAATGAGCCCCATCATGGTCTTCTCGATGCGAATCGCCCGGAAGTACGCCTCGTTCTCCTGGGTCCAGTCCCGCACGGCAAGTCCCGGCGGCAGCCGCGCCGCGGCCAGGCGTGCCAGTTGCGGCGCCTCGAGCACGTCGGCGAATTTGAGCCGGATGCCGGTCGGGCCGCCGAGGCCGCGCAACGCCTGTGCATCCTCGAGATTGATCAGCGCGAGCACGCTGTCCTGTTCCTCCAGACCCACTTCGAAGATTCCCGCGACTTCGAAATTTTCCAAGCGCGGCACGATCGAATCGCCCGACGCGGAGTCGGGGATCATGACCGTCACGGTATCGCCGACGCCCACCTGCAGCTGGTAGGCCAACATCCGCCCGAGGACGATCCGATTGAGGCCCGGCTGAAGGTCCGCGAGTTTTCCCTCGCGCATCGCGCCGTTGATGCTCGACACCCTGGGCTCCAGTGTCGGGTCGATGCCGCGGACGATCGCGCCTGCCATGGCCGGCGGGTGGCTCAGCATCGCGTCCGTATCGAGAAACGGCGCAGCGCCCGTAAGCCCCGCCGCGCCATCGAGCTCCGTCAGCCGGCTGCGCCAGTCGAGAATGGGGGCGCCCGCAGCGGCGGTCAGCGTCGCATGCGCCGATAAGCTGAGAAGGCGCGTCCGGAGCTCGCTTTCGAATCCATTCATCACCGACAGCACGGTGATCAGCGCGAGCACCCCCAACGCCAGGCCCCCGAGCGACACCCAGGTGATGAACGAGACGAAAAAGCTATGCTCGCGCGCCAGGGAGTACCGCAGGCCCACGAAAACTGGAACGGGCTGGAACATTCGCGGCGATTAAACCACAGGCGCGGGGGTACGCGGGGCCGCCGCCCCGGAAATGCAACATAATCAGAGTGTTAAGTGGTTCAAACAATTGGCCGTTGGGTCGGTGCTATAGTTCGCCGAAGGCAACGAACGAGGTCTGCCATGAGCCATCGAACCCTCCTGATCAGTGCAGTACTCGCCGCCGGCGCGAGCCTCGCCGGCTTGGCGCAGGCGGACATCATTGCCGTGGGCTCCGGCGTCGCCGTCCGGGAGTCCGATGGCATCGCTCCGGTCCGCGGCATGACCATGAGCCAGGTGGCCAGCAAGTTCGGTGCGCCGGTCAGCAAGGTCCCCGCCGTCGGTAAGCCGCCCATCTCTCGCTGGGAATATCCCGGTTTCGTCGTGTATTTCGAGCACGACCACGTCATTCACAGCGTGGTTTCCGGATCCGCGGCGCCGCCCCCGGAAAGCGCCCCTCAGGCAGCGCCTGCCGAGACCCCGGCAGCCTCGGAGAGCCCGCCGCCGCCTGCGCCGCCGCCCCCCGCGCCGGCCGCCGACGCGAACACGGCGCCTCCCGCGCCGCCGGCCGCGGCGGAGCCCGTCGAGCCCCCGCCAGCCCCGTAGATCGCGTAGAATCGCCGACTCGAAGGCTCACCGCGACTCGTTCGCGGCGGGCGTTTTTTCGTTTCGAATTCCCAAAGCATGCCACCGCTATTCGACCCTCTCCTGCCGGCCGCCGCATCCACCCTCGTCAAATGGGGCCAACTCTATGGCGCGGCCCCCGCGCTCGCCATCGCCGAGGCGGCGGCCAAAGCCCCGGGGCCTCTGATCGTCATTGCCGAGACCCCGCGCGCCGCTGAAACGCTGAGCGAGGAGATCGGATTCTTCTCGAGCGGAACGATGCCGGTGCACGTGTTCCCCGACCTCGAGACGCTGCCTTACGACAGCTTCTCGGCGCACCCGGACATCACCTCGGCACGGCTGCGAACTCTGGCGGAACTGCCGCGCGCGCGGCGCGGCGTCTGGGTGGTCGCGATCGACACCCTGATGCAACGTCTTGCTCCGCGCAGCTACATCGAGGCGCATTCCTTGCAGGTTCACGTCGGCGAGACGCTGAATCTGGACGCCCTGCGCGAGCGGCTGGCGCTCGCGGGCTATGCCACAGTGACGCAGGTCGCGGCGCACGGCGAGTTCGCCGTGCGGGGATCGCTGCTCGATGTCTTCCCGATGGGCTCGGAAAGCCCGTACCGGATCGATCTGCTCGACCGCGATGTCGACAGCATCCGTTTTTTCGACCCCGACACGCAGCGATCGGGCGAAAAGCTGGAGCGGATTCACCTGCTGCCCGCGCGCGAAACGCCGCTGAGCCCGGACGCGGTGCGCGAATTCCGGCGCCGTTACCGACTGCGCTTCCCCGGCGATCTGACCGAGCACGCCGTCTACCGGGACGTGAGCGCTGGCCGCGCGCCGGGGGGGCTGGAGTTCTACCTGCCGCTGTTTTTCGAGCGAACCTCGCATCTGTTCGAATATCTGCCGCCGTCGAGCGTTCTGATCGACATGCAGGAGGCGACTTCGCACGCGGATAGACTCTGGTCGGGAATCGTGGAACGGCACGATCAGCTCTCGCACGATCGCTTCCGTCCCATTCTCGATCCGGCGGAGATTTACCTGAGCGCCTCCGAGGTGCGCGCGGAGCTTGCCGCGTGGCCCCGGATCGATCTTCGATCCTTCGAGTGGCCGCCCGAAGCCGAAGGGGCCTCCGGGAATCCGGTCCAGAATTTCTCGAGCGCGTCACCGGCCGTCGTACGCATCGATGCGCGCGCGGAACAGCCGGCGGCCGAGCTCGAGGCTCATCTGGCCTCGATCGGCGGCCGCGCGTTGCTCGCGGCCGAATCGGCGGGTCGACGCGAGCTGTTGCTCGAGCTGCTGCGCGGCCGCGGCATCAGACCTCATGTTTTCGACAGCTTTGCGGCGTTCATGGCGAGCGATGCGAGCCTCGGGATCACCGTATCCGCAGCGGCGTCGGGCCTTCGCATCCTCTCCCCGCCGCTCGAAATCCTGACCGAATCGCAGCTCTTCGGAGACCGCGCGCGGCAGGAACGCCGGCGGCGCAGATCCGAGCGGGACCCGGCCAAGATACTCAAGGAGCTGTCGGATCTGCGGGTCGGCGCCCCCGTGGTGCACGAGACCTACGGCGTCGGCCGGTACGTCGGGACTTCAGACCATGGACGTCGCCGGCTACACCGGCGAGTTCCTGGTCCTCGAATACGCCGACGGCGACAAGCTCTACGTGCCGGTCCAATCGCTGCATCTGGTGTCGCGCTATACCGGGGCGCCGGCCGACACGGCGCCCTTGCACAAGCTCGGCGGCGATCAGTGGCAGAAGGCGCGCCGCAAGGCGGCTCAACGCATCCGCGACGTCGCCGCGGAGCTCTTGGACCTGTACTCGAGGCGGGCGGCTCGCGAGGGCGCTTCCATGCAGGCCGCCGAGGCGGACTATCGCGCCTTTCAAGCAGCCTTTCGATTCGAAGAGACGGCCGATCAGGCAACGGCAATCGACCAGGTGCTCGCGGATCTGAAGTCCGGCAAACCCATGGACCGCGTGATCTGCGGCGATGTCGGCTTCGGCAAGACCGAAGTGGCGCTGCGCGCCGCATTCGTCGCGGTCCAGGCAGGCAGGCAGGTGGCGGTGCTCGTCCCCACGACGCTGCTCGCGCAGCAGCATTACACCACCTTCGTCGATCGATTCGCCGATTGGCCGGTTCGGGTGGAGAGCCTGTCGCGCTTTCGGACCAACAAGGAGGCGACGGCGGTCATCGATGGCATCGCGGCGGGATCCGTGGACGTGGTCGTCGCCACTCATCGCCTGCTGCAGGGCAAGGTGCATTTCAAGAATCTGGGATTGGTGGTGATCGATGAGGAGCATCGCTTCGGCGTGCGCGACAAGGAGAAGCTCAAGGCGCTGCGCGCGGAGGTCGACGTGCTGACGCTCACGGCAACCCCGATTCCGCGCACGCTCAACATGGCCATGGGCGGGTTGCGCGATCTTTCATTGATCACGACGCCTCCCGCCGAGCGGTTGGCCGTGAAGACCTTCGTGCTGGAGTGGAACGAAACCATCGTGCGCGAGGCATTGACGCGCGAGATACGGCGCGGCGGCCAGATCTACTACGTGCACAACACGGTCGAGACCATCGAAAAAACCGCCCAGGCGATCCGGGAGCTCGTGCCCGAGGCGAGTGTGGCCGTGGGCCACGGGCAGATGCGCGAGCGCGATCTCGAACAGCTCATGCTGGATTTCTACCATCGGCGCTTCAACGTCCTGGTCTGCACGACCATCATCGAGAGCGGCATCGACGTTCCGACCGCCAACACCATCATCATCGATCGCGCCGATCGATTCGGCCTGGCGCAGATCCATCAGCTGCGCGGACGCGTCGGGCGCTCCCACCACCGCGCCTACGCTTACCTGATCACCCCGCCCCGCAAGGCGATGACGGCCGACGCCGTCAAGCGGCTGGAAGCCCTCGAGTCGATGGAAGAGCTCGGCGCCGGGCTTCACGCTCGCGACCCATGATCTGGAGATCCGCGGCGCCGGCGAACTGCTCGGGGAGGAGCAGAGCGGCCAGATCCAGGAGATCGGCTACAACCTCTACATGGAGCTGTTGGAACGCGCCGTCGCCGGCCTGAAGGCGGGAAAGCCGGCCGACCTCGAAAAGCCGCTCGCTGCCGGCCCCGAGGTCGAGCTGCATCTGCCGGCGCTCATGCCGGAGGACTATGTGCCGGATGTGCACCTGCGGTTGGTGCTCTACAAACGCATCGCCGGGGCCGAATCGCGCGACGAGCTCGACGAGCTCAACGTCGAGTTGATCGACCGCTTCGGGCCGCTGCCGCCCTACGCCCAGTCGTTGTTCCGGACGGCGCAGATCAAGCTGCGCGCCGCCCAGCTCGGCATCCGCAAGATCGACGCCGGAGCCACCGGCGGCTACTTCATTTTCGACGAGGACAACAAGATCGATACCCGGCGGGTGCTGAAGCTGATTCAGACACGCCCGAAAGATTATCGGCTCGACGGTCCCTTGAAGCTTCGCTTCACCCACGACGCCCGTACCGAGGAGAATTTATTCACGGGCATCGAGATGATGGTCGAGCTCCTGGCTTGAGCCACCCCTTCGGGGCCGCCGCTCGCCGCCCTAGGTCGATCCTAGGAAATCCATTTTGCCGATCTCGACACCGTTCGAACGCAGCAGCGCGTACGTGATGGTCTCGTGGAAGAACAGATTCGGCAGCACGAAATCCGTGAGATAGGACAGCCCGGTGAAGCTGACGGTCCGGGTCCCGAACTTGAGCTCGATGGCCTTGCTGTCCGCTCCCTTCATCTGGTCCGCCTTCACGCTTTTTACGAAGTCCAGGGTCTTGGCGATGCGTTGCTTGAGCTCCTCGAGGGTCGTCTCGGTGTCCTCGTGCTTCGGAATATCGACGCCGGCGAGGCGCCCTGCCGCACCCTTGGCGGTATCACACGCGATTTGAACCTGCCTGCTCAAGGGAAACATGTCCGGGAACAGGCGCGCCTGCACCAGGACTGCCGGGTCGAATTTCCGCGCCGCGGCGTGCGCGGCCGCTTTGTCGAGCAGCGAGGATAAGTTGGTGAGCGCGCGCGTCAGCACGGGGATGGAGAGATCGTGGATGGAAATGGTCACTGTCATTGCTCCTACAGGCGCCCCCCGCAACTGCGGGGGCGCCACTTTAGCGTAAGTCCGATGCAATCAGTAGAATACCGCGGTGAGGTCGAGTGATGGTGACGGGAGGGGTCGATGTTGCCGGTATCTGATGCCTGCGAACGCAACAAGGAGCCGATCCTTGCGGTACTGCGCGTTTGCCTTGCCGAGCGGACCCAGGTGCTCGAGATCGGCAGCGGCACGGGTCAGCATGCGGTGCATTTCGCACGCCACTTGCCTCACCTCGCCTGGCATCCCACCGAACAGCTGAGCTATCTGCCGGACTTGGCCGCCCGCGTCCGCGTGGCAGGAGGCGCCAATTTGCGCCCTCCGACGGTTCTGGACGTTCGTCAGGCCGTCTGGCCCGCCCGCTCCGTTGATGCGGTGTTCACCGCAAACACCCTGCATATCATGTCGTGGGCCGCGGTCGGCGCGTTGTACCGGGGGGTGGCGGGGGTTCTGGTGGCGGGCGGACTGCTATGCATTTATGGGCCGTTTCGTTACGGCGGTAAATACACTTCCGAGAGCAACCGCGAGTTCGACTTCATGCTGCAGGAACGTGACCCGCTTTCGGGCCTGCGGGACATCGAGGCTCTCGGCGAGCTCGCCGCGTCCTACGGCTTGTCGCTGGTCGCGGACCATGATCTGCCGGCCAACAACCGGCTGCTCGTGTTCCAGAAAGAGCCCCGCGCGGAATAGTAAAAGGGGCTCGCGCCAGGCCGCGCGAGCCCCTCGATCGGTGCCGGCCGTCGCTTGCGAACGGCCCGTTCAACCTTCGATCAATTTGGCGCGACTTCGATCTCGTTGTTGACCGAGTTCACGCCGTCCGTCTCCTTCGCGATCATGCCGGCCAGGTCGCGCGCATCCTTGGTGGGCGCCGTCCCGCTCAACCAGACCACGCCGTTGGCATCGGTATCCACCTTCACGTGAGTGAGAGTGGCCATGTGCTTGGCAGCCAGCTTGGTTTTCACCTTGGTCGTGATCACCGAATCCTTCACGTAATGGTGATCGCCCATATCGCCGCCGAATGCCAGAGGCAGGTACGCCGCACTCGCCGCCATCACTCCGATCAGTACCAATTTTCTCATTGCTTTCCCCTCTGATTTAAATTGAGTTCGCCGCGATCAGCTCGCCGACAGCGGTTTGAAGGAGAACTTCTGACCCGCCACGGCCGCCTGGTACATCAGTCCGCCCTTCGCGATGGTGAATACCGCCATGCCCTTGTAGTAATGGCCGACGGTCGTCGCGTCCTTCTCGCCGCCGCTGGCGCCGGCTTGCTCGCCGCTCGTGCTCGCGCTCGCGTCGGCGCTCGCGGTGATCGCCGTCACGCTGGCGTCGGCGCCGAACTCGAAGTTGCCGGACTCGAATTCATCCAGGGCGCGCTTGTCGCGGAAGAAAATGATTTCGCTGAACGCCTTGCCGCCGGCCTGAAAGCCCACGCTCACCTGCGCCAGCGTGGCCTCACCGACCTGCTGGCCGCCGACGAACACCCCGCCCTTGCCGCCCGCGCCGCCCACTATGAAGGCGCCTTCGCCGACCGTGGGAAACACCGCATAGGCATAGCTGTGCGCGAAGAAATGGGCGCTCTTGCCCGCGTGTTTGAAGAGCGAGACGGTGTCGGCGTATTTTTCGGCCGACGGCTCCGCTTGCACTGCAGTTGACAAACAGACGGTGAGAGCCGCCGCCGCTACAAAGGCATTGATTAGGTTTTTCATGGTGGCCACACGATAAGAGGGTGCGGCGGGGAGGTCTGTAGGAAACGGCATCCAGATTCGCGAGGACGATTCCCACAGATCGCGGGCGCGCCAAGGCCGGGCCGCCCGCGAGAAAGGGGTGCGGCGGCCCTGGGCGGCCGCACCCCCGACGTTTGCTAGCCCTTGGCCAAGTTCTCAGCCGCGAATTCCCAGTTGGCGAGCTTGTCGATCAGCGCATTGGCGTAGTCGACGCGCTTGTTCTGGTAGTCGAGGTAATAGGCGTGCTCCCACACGTCGATCGTAAGCAGCGGTTTCTGACCATGCGCGATCGGCGTGTCCGCATTGCCGGTTTTCACGATCTTGAGCTTGTCGCCATCGAGCACCAGCCAGGCCCAGCCGCTGCCGAACTGCTGAACCGCCGCGTTGCAGAGCTCTTTCTTGAAAGCATCCACGCTGCCGAACGCCGCATCGATTTTGGCCTTGAGCGCAGCAGGCGGCTCGCCGCCGCCCTTGGGCTTGAGGCTTTTCCAGTAGAAGTCGTGGTTCCACGCCTGCGCAGCGTTATTGAAGATCCCGACCCGATCCGACTTGCCTGCCGTCGCGCGCACGATCTGATCGAGCGGCAGATCAGCCAGCTCGGTCCCGACGATCAGCTTATTGGCATTCTCGACATAAGTCCTGTGGTGCTTGCCGTAATGGAAGCTGATCGTCTTCGCGGAAATAACGGGTTCGAGAGCGTTCTCGGCCCAGGGTAGCGCGGGGAGACTCAACGGTGAGGAAGTGGATGCTGCAGATGCCATGGATGCTCCTTGGGTTGTTGGATGCCAGGTGGTTCGTGACGTCACGTGCCTGGCGAAGTGCTGTAATCCGGCCGTCCCGCGGTCAACGCCCCCGGACGGCCGGCGCGGCCCGTCTGATCGCCGTCTAATCGTGCCTGATTTTCGTGCGCCGGGCGACAGGCCCGGATCGGCGAGCCGAAGCTCGAGCGGTCGAGGATCGGGTCGACGCTAGCGACTTTGCCGCTCGAGCCCCAGCTCCGGCGGCCTCGATGTCCTGTAGGTGGACGCCGACCGGGCTCCGCGCCGGGCCCGGAACACGAATTCTTGACCCGCTGGTCGCCGGCGAAGTCGACCTAGCCGGGGCGACGCGCCTCAGCCGATCAAGGACCGCAGGCGCTGGGTCCGCGTGCCGCTCGTGGTGTCGGCAGCGCGGCGCAGCAGATTCTCGGCCTCCACCGCCGGCAGAGGACGGCTGAACAGGAACCCCTGGGCCTCCTGGCAGGAATGTTCCTGCAGAAACAGCAGCTGCGGAAAGTTCTCCACACCCTCGGCCGTGACGTTGATGCGCAACGTCCGGGACATCGCGATGATGGCGGCCGCGATGGCCCGATCGTCGCTGCACTCCACCAGGCTGGTCATGAACGACTGGTCGATCTTCAGCCGGTCCACCGCAAAATTGCGCAGCCGTCCGAAGCTCGAGTATCCGGTACCGAAGTCGTCGATCGCCAACAGGATCCCGAGCGCCTTCAATTGCGCGAGCGCCTGCTCCGCCCAGGCCTCGTCCTTCATCACCACGGATTCGGTGATCTCGAGCTCGAGCATCGACGCAGGTATTCCGGTCTCCAGAATGATCGACTCCACCAGCGATGGAAATTCCTTGAGCAAGAACTGCTGCCCGGACACGTTCACCGCCATGCGCACCACCGGCAGCCCCTCGTCGTGCCAGAGTTTCGCCTGTCGGCACGCCGTCCGGAGCACCCACTCGCCGATCGACAGGATCAATCCCGTCTCCTCGGCGATCGGGATGAATTCGAGCGGTGCGACCTGGCCCAGATCGTCGCTCTTCCAGCGCAGCAGCGCCTCCATGCCGGAAATCGTGCCCGTGCTCACGTCGAACTGCGGCTGATAATTCAGCGTGAATTCGCCGCGCTCCAGGGCACCGCGCAGCTTCGCCTCCAGCGTGAATCGATGCAGCGCCGCATCGTTCATCGCGGCGTTGAAAAAAGCGTGCATCCCCGGACCCTTGCGCTTCGCAAAATACATGGCGAGATCGGCATTGCGGAGCAGCGTGTCGACATCCGCGCCGTCGGTCGGGAACAGAGCGATTCCGATGCTGGGCGTGATCACCAGCGTATGCATCGCCAGATGCATCGGCTGCTGCAGCTCGGCGATCAGCCGGGAGGCGACCGCTGCGGCGTCCGCCGCGGCCCGGATCCCGGGGAGGATCACGATGAACTCGTCGCCGCCGAGCCGCGCAATGTGATTCGTGCGCGGGCTCGGATGATCGTCGGCGGCGGCCCCATCGTCCGCACGCAGCGAATCGCGCATGCGCGAAGCGACCAGGCAGAGAAGCTCGTCGCCCACCGCATGGCCCAGGGTGTCGTTGACCCTCTTGAAATTGTCCAGATCCAGATATAGGACTGCGACATTCCGTTCGTGGTGCTTTGCCGCGGCGAGTGCGCTCGCCAGACGACTGCGCGACTGCTCCCGGTTCGGCAGCCCCGTGAGCGCGTCGAAATAGGCCAGCTTCACGATCCGGTGCTCGGAGCGCCACTTGCTCGCCAACGATATCGTCATCTGGCGAATTTCGTGCGGGTGGAACGGCTTCTGAAGATAGGAGAGCTTCTCCTCCGGCGGAACGATCGAGCCCATCTCCGCTGGATCCACGTCCGAATACGCCGTGCACAGCACGATTTCGATCGCCGGGTCCAGCTCGCGGATGCGCGCCGCGGCCCATACGCCGTCGGGCCCCGGAGGCATGCGCATGTCGATGAAAGCCACTGCGAACGGATCCTCCGACCCGACCGCGTCGCGGACCGCGGCGACGGCCGCTTCGGCGCCTTCGCAGAACACCGGCGCGAACGTCGTGTTCGGCGAGGACAGCTTTCTCACCACCTGGTCCGCGGCGGGCTTCGTGAACAGGCGCTCCCGGAGGTTCCGAAACACCGCGGTCTCGCCGTTCATGTCGGTATCGGACAAGATGTCCCGATAGGCGTTGCGCACCTCCGCCTCGTCGTCGGCAATCAGCACTCGTATCGCTCTTTTTTTCTCAGTCACGGATCCATCCTCAAGTTTCACGAAGCGCCAGAGGCAGCATCAGATGAAGCGATGCGCCAAGCCCGGGTCCCTCACTCGCCGCCCAAATCCTGCCCCCGAGCCCGGCCATCGCATTGGCGCACCAGTGCAGGCCGAGTCCGTAATTGCTGTCGCGCGACTTGGTCGAAAAACCCTCGTCGAAGACGCGCTTCAAGTCGCTTTCGGCGATACCCACACCGTCATCCTTGCAATGCAGATGCAGCTGATCGCAGTTGTCCTCCCGGACAATTTCCGCCCCGACCTTCAGCACTCCCCGCTCCCTGCCGGCGTCGCGCACCGCATCCGCCGCGTTGATGATCAGGTTCTGCAGCACCAGGCGAAGCACGGTGCGCGCGACTCGTACCGCGCCCACCTTGCCGAGCGATTCCTCCGGATCCACCGTCAGCCGCTGGCGGCAGGCGTCCGGCACGATTTCCAGGGTCTGGGTCACCAGGTCCGGCAGGCGCACCGACTCGATCACCGCCTCGTTGCGCGTGGAACGCATCAGCTCTTTCAGCGCGCTCTGCACGGTTTGCGCCTGACGCTGAATCACCTCCACGTCCGCCTTCGACTCGGCGACGCCCGACGACACTTCCCGGCTCCCCAGCCGCATAAATTCGACCAGGTCCATTTGGCGCTGCGAGACCGGCGCCCCACCCTGCAACTCGGCGCAGGCCAGCTCCAGGTCGCCCGCCGGGATGTCCCGCAGACGCCTCTCGAGCCTCGCCAGACGTACCGACAACGGCGTCATGGCGTTGCCCAAATTATGGAGCACCCCTTTCGCCAGCTCGGCGAAGCCCGCCTGAAAGGATTTGTCCACCAACTCGCTGCGGGTCTCCTGCACCCGCGCGACCATGCTGTCGAACTCGCGCGCCAGGAGGCCGATCTCGTCCTTGATGTCGAGATCCAGGCGCGCGGTCAGGTCATTTCCCTCGCTGATCGACACCGCATGCCGTGTAACGCGGGCGAGCGGCTCGAGCACCACCCGGTTCAAGATGATGACGAGCAGTATGAGCACGACCACCGCGGCGCCGATGAGATACGCCGACGCATAGGTCACCGCGGTGTGTCCTCGTGCGGTGATTCTTCGCGGGACATCGACCGCCAGCACCGCGAGCGGCCGGCCGTAGATGTCGGACAACTGCTGCTCGATGCGCGTCGTCGCATCGGTCTCCGTCACCTTGTCGCCTCGGAACGGGCGGGTCACCGGTTCGAGGGACAGTTCGGCCTGGGCGCGCGCACCCAGCGCCCGCACGTTTTGAGGGGTCACGAGCTGGCCCATGATCACCAGGCCCAGATGCCTGCCGCCGCCGGTGCCGTCGAGGACGGGGGCCGCGGCGATCATCATCAAACCCCGGTTGGTCCGCATCAGACCCTGGGCGGACTTGCCGGCCGCAAGATTCGAGCGCCAGGGAAAATCGGCGGGCAACCGTTTGAAAGCGGCGAAATCCAGACCCGATGCCGGGCCGACGCCGACGCTCGACAGCACCACATTGCCGTCGAGATCCGCGATCATCACCGCGTCGACCTGGAGTTGTTTCAGGGCGATCGGCGTGATGTTGGTGCGCACGAACTCCTCGCTCGGCGCCTGAACGTAATGGTACA
This sequence comes from uncultured Gammaproteobacteria bacterium, assembly GCA_963730565.1. Taxonomy (GTDB): domain Bacteria; phylum Pseudomonadota; class Gammaproteobacteria; order Steroidobacterales; family Steroidobacteraceae; genus Bog-1198. Next base: position 112,419 of record CAVSSU010000021.1, on the reverse strand, counting down.
CGTCGTCCCAATTCCCCCAATCGGCCGCCGTCAGCTCCAGACTGTCGAGGGACACGTCGAGAGCGTAATCGATGCGCCTCATGGACACCTTGGCATCGTCGCGCTCGAGCTCGGCAAAGCTCGGCATGAGCACCTCGCGCTGAACCGCGATCTCGATGGCGATCAAGATCACGAACAGCATCGCAAGCAGCGAAATTACTTTCGTGCGGATGTTCATGTTTTCTTGTTACCAAATTCCCCGAACCCGCGCCGAAACCAAGTACCGGTTCGAGCCGCGCCCGGTCGATGAAATTACCGGGTGTTGACACCCGTCACAGCGCGATGCCCGCGAATGCGACGTGGTTCACACGACCCGGGGCGCCCGGCCGCCATCGATGCCGCCCGCGGTCGGGCCGCTCGAGCGGCGTGCCGTTAACTCAAGCGGCGCGGTTGCGGCCGGCTTTCTTGGCGAGCTTCAGCTGAAGTTGAGATTTCTCCACGAGCGACGCCGGGTTCTCGTCGGCCTCCGGCACCGCGGCGCAGACCCCCACGCTCACGCTGACGTAGCGCAGGACACCGGAGCGCGGATGGTGGATTCGGAGCTCGCGCACGCGCTCGGCCATGACGTGCCCGAGCGCGAGGGCCTGCTCCAGCGTCAAGCCGGGAGCAAACGCCATGAGACTTCCGCCGTCGATGCGCGCGGTGACGTTGCTCGAGCGCCGCAGGCACCCCGAAATGCAGTGCGAGACGCGCCGGATGGCCGAGTCGCCCGCAGCGCGCCCGAAGGTCGCGTTGTAAAGGTCGAGCGAGTCGATGTCGATCGCAAACACCGCGATGCTTCGCTTCTCGCGCTGCGCGATGGCCCAATCGCGCTTCAGGAGCTCCTGCAGATAAGGCAGCGTGAACAGTCCCGTCAGGCGGTCATCGCGCACCGCGACACCGGTGGGCTGATGCGCGCCGGACAGCGAATCGCGCGTGAGCTTTGGATCGATGCGCAGCCGGTCGCCGGCATCGCGATGATGTCCGGCGAAATGCGTGACCCGCCCGTCCGCATCCCGCAATGGCAGCACCGTGAGCTCGTTCCAAAAGAGCGAGCCGTCCTTGCGATAATTGCGCAACAACACGCGGCAGGACTCGCCTTGTTTGAGAGCCTCCCGAAGCCGGTGCCGGCCATCCTGCTCGCGGTCGTCCCCCTGCAGCAGGCGAAGGTTCTTACCGAGCAGATCAGCGGCGGCGTATCCGGTCAACGCTTCGAAAGCCGGGTTGACGTAGACGACCGGCTGGTCCTCGGCCAGGGCATCGACCATCGCGACGCCTTCGGGCGAAGACTCGAGCAGGCGGCGATACAGGTCCGCATCGAAGCGCATCATGATCGCCCTTCGCTCAAAGTGAGCGTCGGCGCCCTGGAAAGCTCGGCGACCACCGCGGTCGCATCGCGCCACCGGCTCGAGCTGCGCAGCTCGGAGGGCCCCTCGCTCCGGCCACGCATACGCACCAGCCTCGCCTGAGCAGCCGGGCTCGGCTCGGTGTTCAGATTCCGAAGCACGGTATGCACGGCTTCGCGGTCGTTGCAGATGGGCAGCACATCGCATCCCGCCGCCAGCGCGAGCCGCGCGCGCTCGACCACGTCGCCGGAGGCCGCCGCGCCCGCCATGCTGAGGTCGTCGGCGAACACGCAGCCATGAAAGCCGAGGGTGCCCCGCAAAATGCCGGTGATCCAGCGCGAGGACAGGCTCGCCGGCTTGGGGTCGACCGCGGAGTATTCGACGTGCGCCGCCATGATGCCGGGCAGCTGGTTCTCGATGAGCACGCGGTAGGGCGAGAGATCGTCTTCCATGTCGGCCAACGCCCGCCGATCCACAGGAAGGGCCAGGTGCGAATCCGCGCGTACCGCGCCATGCCCGGGAAAGTGCTTGGCGACCGCAGCCATGCCCGCTTCGCGCATTCCCGCCATGTACGCCGTCGCGAGCGCCGCCACCGCCTGCGGATCGCGGTGAAAGGCCCGGTCGCCGATGATCTCGCTCAAGCCATAATCGAGGTCCACGCAAGGAGCGAAGCTGAAATCCACCCCCACCGCCCGCAATTCGGCCGCCATCAGCCAGCCGAGGGAGTGGGCCTTGCGCAGCGCGTCGCGCCGATCCTCGTCGTAGCGCCGGCCCAGCAAGCGGACCGGCGGCAGCCGCGTGAACCCCTCGCGGAAGCGCTGCACGCGCCCCCCCTCATGGTCCACCGCGATCAAAAGAGGCGGGTTGCGGACCTCGCGTATTGCGCCGCAAAGAGCCGAAATTTGTTGGAGATCTCGATAGTTACGGGTGAAGAGGATGACGCTTCCGACCAGGGGGTTGCGCAGCACCTCGAGGTCTTCCGAGCTCAATTCGGTGCCCGCGACATCGACCATGAGCGGGCCCAGGCTCATGCGCCTCGCTCGAACACGGCGACCGATTCGACGTGCGTTGTATGCGGAAACATATCCATCACCCCTGCGCCGACGAGTTGGAATCCGTTGGTTTCGATCAAGATTCCTGCATCCCGCGCCAAACTCCCCGGATGACAGGAAATATACACGACTCGCTTGGGGGCCCACTGTGCCATACGTTCCATGATTGCAAGGGCGCCTGCCCGCGGCGGGTCGAGCAGCACGAGGTCGTAGGGACCAGTGGCCCAGGGTCCGAAGCCCGCCGGCTCGAAGAGATTATCCAGGTGAAATTCGGCGTTTGCGACGCCGTTTCGGGCCGCATTCGCCTGCGCTTTGGCGACGAGCGTGCGGTCCCCTTCGACCCCTACGGCCGTTCCCGCGCGCAGAGCGATCGGCAAGGTGAAATTTCCCAATCCGCAGAACAGATCCAGCACCCGGTCGGCCGCCGAGGGTTGGAGCAATTTCATCGCCGCCTCGATCATCGAGATGTTGATCTCGCGATTCACCTGAATGAAATCGGCGGGACCGAACTCCAGGGTCACGCGGCCGCCGTCCACCGTGTAAGTGAGGGGTGCGGCGGCACCCAACGGTGTGATGGTGTCCAGGCCACCGGGCTGAAGATAGATCGACACGGCCCGATTCAGGCCGAATTCCACGAGCCGTTCGAGATCCTGCGCCGTCGGCGTCTGCATGACTCTGAACACCAGGGCCGCCGTATCGTCGCCGGCCGCGACCTCCACCTGGGGCACCTTATCGCGGATGCTGAGCCCTTCGACCAGGGCGGCCAGCTCCTCGGGCAGCGTCGCGAATCGCTCGATCAGGGTCTCGCATCGCCGCAGCTCCGCGATGTACGGTTTTTCCCGTTCGCGAAATCCCGCGAGCACCCTGCCCTTCTTGTGCACGTATTTGACGCCCAGGCGCGCCCTGCGGCGATACCCGAAGGCCGGCCCGCGGATGGGCTCGAGCACGTGTCGCGGCTTGACGCGGCCGATGCGCTCCAGATTATCGAGTAGCTGGCGCTGCTTGGCGGCGAGCTGCGCGGCGGGCGACAAATGCTGCAACGAACACCCTCCGCATACGCCGAAATGCTCGCATGCCGGAGTCACCCGATCCGGCGATGCGGTTAGGATCTCCACCAGCAAAGCCTCGTCGAAGGTCCGCCGGCGCTTGAACACCCGCAGCCGAACGCGCTCCGTCGGCAACGCTCCATCGACGAATACGGTCTTACCCTCGAGGCGCGCGATGCCCCGCCCGTCGTGGGCAAGATCCACGACGTCCGCCTCCTGCGCTTGGGCGGATCTCAGCTCAGAAGCCACGCGGCCGAGAACTCGCGAAGATGGGGGGCGGTCGACTCCGCCAGCAGCTGCCGGACCCGCGCGATTTCGCCGGCGTGCTCGACCGCATTCAAATTGCCGCGCAGCAGCTCGAAGCGCAGGTAGATCAGATAGGTGTTGAGCACGTCGGTCTCGCAGTAATCACGGATGCGCCTGATGCCGCCCTCGAGGAACACCTTCCACACTTCCGAGCCATGCATACCGAGCTTTCCTGGCAATCCCAGTAGACAGGATATATCCTCCAGGCTCGCGCGGCCGCGGCCTTGGAAGCCCGACAGGATGTCCATCAGGTCCATGTGGCGCCAGTGATATCGGCTGAGGTAGTTGCTGTATCTGAAGCTCGCATCCGAGCTGCCGGTCTCCCAGTAGCGCGCGGCCGTGATGCCGTGCAGGAGACTTCTGTAATGGAGCACCGGCAGATCGAAGCCGGCGCCATTCCAGGACACGAGATCGGGCGTATACCGGTCCAGCCCGTCGAAAAAGCGCTCGATCAGGTCCTTTTCCGATGAGCTCTCATCACCGAGGCTCCATACCTTGAGCGCATCCCGCGAGCGCATCACCACCGAGATCGCGACCACGCGGTGCTGCTCGTGCGACAGAAACTCGCTGCCGACCTCCTGGCGGCGCCTGGTGAGCATGATCCTGGCCACCTGCTCGTCGGTCAGATCCCGAAGGCCGTAGAGCCTGCGGCCGAGGTCCGTGTCCGGAACGGTCTCGATGTCGAAGATCAGCGTATTCACGCCAAAGCCCTAATCGGCCGCCGAGCGCCGCATGAGCACCGCGACAGCCACCACGAGCCCCGCCTCGTCGGTGAGCGTGACGTGACCCTCGCCGATGCCGAGACCATCCCGCACCCGGGCTCCACGCGCCGAGTACACGACGTCGGGTTTGCCCCAGGAGTTCTGGACGATGCCCACGTCGCGGATCCATACGCCGTGCGCGAAGCCGGTGCCCATGCCCTTGACGATGGCCTCCTTGGCAGCGAAGCGCATCGCCAGAAAACGCACCGGGCGCGCCGTGCGCTCGAGTTGGACGCGCTCCTGCGGCATCAAGAGGTGCGCGACGAACCGTTCCCCGTACTTCTCGTACACGCGCTCGATGCGATCCACCTTGAGCACATCGATGCCGATGCCGAAGATCATCGCGCCGAGCGCATCAACGCCTTCATGTCGCCCACGGCCTTGGGCAGGCCGTCGAACAGAGCGCGCGCGATGATCGAATGCCCGATGTTCAGTTCGACGATTTCGCCGATCGCCGCGATCGGCTCGACGTTGTGGTAGTTGAGGCCGTGGCCCGCGTTCACGGTGAGCCCCAGGGAGGCGGCGAGTCTTGCGGCCGAGCGCACCCGCTCGAGCTCCAGGCCCAACGCCGGGCCCGACGCATTGGCGTAGGTGCCGGTGTGCAGCTCGACGACCGGGGCGCCCGCGCGCACCGCAGCCTCGACCTGCGCGGGCTCGGGATCGATGAACAGCGACACGCGGATGCCCGATGAAGCCAGAGCCGCGCACGCCGAGCCGACGCGCGCCATCTGGCCGGCGACGTTGAGGCCGCCCTCCGTGGTGACTTCCTGGCGCGATTCGGGCACCAGGCAGCAATCCTGAGGCTTCACGCCGGATGCGATCCGGATCATCTCGTCGGTCACCGCCATCTCGAGGTTCATCCGGGTCTGCAACAACTGGCGCATCAGCGTCACATCGCGGTCCTGAATGTGGCGGCGATCCTCCCGCAGATGCAGCGTGATGCTGTCGGCTCCCGACTGTTCCGCCAACAACGCCGCATGAATGGGATCCGGGTAATCGATGCGCCGTGCCTGACGAAGCGTCGCGACATGATCGATGTTGACCCCCAGAGCGATGCCGCCGGCAGTCCTGGGCGACGATGCGGTCATGGAGCGCGCCGCCGCATCGCCAGCATCACCTCGCGGGATTTCAGCGCCCGCCCGTCCAGACAGGCGTCGAGGGCCGCGCGAAGCACACGCTTCGCGTCCTTGAGCGAGCGCGCGTCCGCGAATGCCTCCGCCTCGAGGTCGGCCAGCGATCGGCCGTAGACCGCCCCCGGCGCGTCCGCCACGCAAGGTTGCGGGCCGCGCTCTGCCTGAAATCTGTAATAGCCGTCGACGACGATCGGATCTCCGTCAGGGGTGCGGGACAACTCCAATCCGTACCCGAGGTTGTCCAGCAGGCGCTTCTCGAAGCGCCGCAGATGCTCCTCCTCGCCCCCGCCGCTGCACAGCGCCTCCACGCAGGCGGAGTAGGCGGCGAAGATCTCCGGATGCGGATCACAGCGCTCGGTGAGCTTCAAGATCAGTTCGTTCAAGTAGAACCCGCTCATCAGGCGGTCGTTCGGCAGCGCGGTCGCGGCGCCGTCGATTTCCGCACTCACCAGCTGGCACGCCTCGCCCCTGCCCGACCAGGAGACGAGCAGCCGCTGAAACGGGCGCAGCACCGCTTTGAGGCTGGACTTCCCCCCGTTTGCGCCGCGCGCGAACAGCGCCAGGCGGCCTTGTTCGTGGGTGAATACCTCGACGATGCGGCTGGTGTCGCGGTAGGCGTATTGATGGAGAACGTAGACGGGCGCGAGCCAGACGCGGCGGGAGGAAGGACGGGAAGAGAACGACTTCACCCCTGCGCCCCGTTACGGGCACCGCGTCCGGCACTCCGTAGTCGTAGTGTCACAGTGTCTCGTACCCGAATTGGCGCAACGCCATTTCACTGTCCGCCCAGTTTTCCTTCACTTTGACCCAAAGCTCCAAATGCACCGAGCGCTGCCACAGATCATTGAGCTCGATCCGGGCCAGGCGGCCGATCTCCTTGAGACGCTCCCCGCCCTGACCGATGACGATGGCCTTCTGGCCGGCGCGCTCCACCCAGATGACGGCGTTGATGAGGACGCGCCCGTCCTCATCCGCGAATCGCTCGATCTGCACGTTGATGCCGTAAGGCAGCTCCTCGCGCAACTTCAACGTGAGCTTCTCGCGGACGATTTCCGCCGCGTGAAACGGCTCGTCGCGATCGGTGAGCACGTCCGGCGCGAACAACGGCGGAGCTACGGGCAAACGCGAGCCGACGAGCTCCGTCAACCGGTCCAGATTATCGCTCGCGAGCGCCGAAATCGGAACGATTCCCGAGGCGGGCACCCGCTGCGCCACGTCCTCGATGAACGGCAGCAATTGCTCCTTCGGCACGACGCGGTCCACCTTGTTGACGACGAGGAAGAGCGGCTGTTTCAAGCCCCGCACCCGCTCCCATACCCAGAGGTCCTCCTCGGTGAAGCGCATGGCCTCGATCACGAACAGGATCACATCGGCGTCCTGGGATGAGGAGATGGCGACGCGGTTCATGTATTGGTTCATGACGCGGCGGGTGCTTTCATGCAATCCGGGCGTATCGACCAGGACGAGCTGCGCCTCGGGGCGGTTGACCACGCCCAAGATGCGGTGCCGCGTGGTCTGCGGCTTGGCGGTGACGATGCTCACCTTGCGGCCGACCAGCGCGTTCACCAAGGTCGACTTGCCCACGTTGGGGCGGCCGACGATGGCCACCATGCCGGCGCGAAAGGTGGGCGCGCTCACGGGGAGGAACCGCGCACGGCGGCGGGTAGAAGCTCGAGCGCGTTGTGCGCAGCCATTTGTTCGGCGCGGCGGCGGCTGACGCCCTCGCCGCGGGCCGTCAATCCGAACGCCGGCACCTCGCAGGTGACGGCGAACGACTGGGCATGGGCATCGCCCGTGGTCGAACGCAGGCTGTAGACGGGCAGCGCCAATCCGCGCGCCTGCAGGATCTCCTGGAGCCTGGTTTTGGCATCCTTGAGAGATTCCGCTTCGGGCAGCTGCGCGAGACGCGCTCCGATGATTCGCGTGACCGCCGCTGAGGCGGCGTCGAAACCGGCATCCAAGAAAATCGCTCCCACCATCGCCTCCAAGGCGTCCGCCAAGATCGACGCCCGTCGAAAACCGCCCGACTTCAGCTCACCCGGGCCGAGCCTCAGATGCTCTCCGAACCCGAGCTCCCCCGCGATCAGCCCAAGCATCTCGCCGCTGACGAGCGTCGCCCTCGAGCGCGACAAGGCCCCCTCGGCGGCATCCGGATGCGCATCGTATAGCATGCGCGCCACACTGCAATTAAGAACTGAATCGCCGAGGAACTCGAGCCGCTCGTTGTGCTCCCCGCCGGCGCTGCGATGCGTGAGCGCCTGGCGGCACAGCCTGGGATCGGCGAAGGTATGGCCGAAGGAGCGCTGCGCCCAAGCCGAAAGCGTTGCCGCGCCGGGCGCCCCCTCGCCGGACACGTCCCGGCCCGGCGCTTGCACGCCGCGCTTTTCGCTCACCGCACCTTCACGGTCTTGTCGAAGTGCACCGAGAGCGACACGTTGCCGACGTAGGGAACCGTCTGGTCGTAGCTGACGTGCAGCTGGGTGCCGTCCGAGTCCTTGGTGATCTCAACGTCCTTGTAATCCGGAACGTCGATGTCCTGGATTTCCCATTGCTTGGCCAATGCGCTCATCAGGCTCCTTTGATCGGGATTGTCGCCCTTGGCGTCGGAGGCGGCGCCGTCCATGCTGCGCGCCACCTTGAGATAGTTGAGGTAAACCGGAGTCAGCCGGATACCGGCGTATACCACCACCCCGACCAGGGCGAGGACGCACAGTAGGCCGATGAATGTCATCCCTTGCTGATGCTTGCGCATGAACGCCTCCCGAAACAGCCTCTTATTGAATCGCATTCCCGATCCGGTTCCAGAGAGGTCCGTCACGAGTATCGAGATTAAGCCAGATTCTGACCGCCTTACCCACGAGATTCTGCTCCGGAACGAAGCCCGGCGCCTCCGGATCACCCTGCCAGCGGCTGTCTTTGCTGTTGTTGCGGTTGTCACCCATGAAGAAATAATGGCCGGCCGGCACCGTCCATTCCCCGCTGGTGACGCTCCCCCGGGCGAACATGATCTGATGGCGCCTGGCGCCGAGCTGCTCGTAGGCTGTCGGCACTCCGGTGTAGTTCCATTGGTTCTGCTTGGGGCCGGTGTACACCGGGCCGGGCGTCTGCGGCTGCAGTACGCCATTGACGTACACCCGGTTGGCCTCGTCGACCCGGATGCGGTCGCCCGGCAGCCCGACCAGGCGCTTGATGTAGTTGATCGTGGGGTTCGGGGGTAGCGGAACACCACCACGTCGCCGCGCTGCGGCTCGCCGATGGCGAGGACCTGCGGATTGGTGACCGGCAGGCGCAGCCCGTAGGAGTACTTGTTGACGATGATGAAATCGCCGTCGAGCAGCGTCGGCATCATGGAGTCGGAGGGAATGCGGAACGGCTCGAACAGGAAGGAGCGCATCAGCAGCACCAGCAGCGCCACCGGGAAGAAGCTGCGCGCGTAGTCGACCGTGACGGGCTCGCGAACTCGCTCCGGCCGGCGTGCCGGCGGCGCGCGCCAGCCGCCGCGTCGCCGCGGACGCAGAACGCCTGGTCGAGCGCCCAGACCGCGCCCGACATGGCACCCACCAGCACCAGCATGAACTGAAGTCCACCGCCTCTAGCGGAACAGCCGCCACAGCACCGCGAGCGCGAGCGCCACCAGCGCATAGCCCGCGATGCGCGGCACCAGGCGGCTCGGTGACGCTGGTCGCGCCGGACGCGCTGCGGCCGCAGCAACCATTCGTCGACCAGGATCACCAGGACGCAGACGACGGCGCACAGAGCAAGGCTACAAAAAGGCTGTCGCCGTCATTCACGAAGACCCCCGACTTTCGCTTCCGACCCATTGCACATATCGTCAATTGCCCTTCTTCCGACCTTGAGAACCGCGAGGAACGCCTCCTGCGGAATTTCGACCTGGCCGACCTGCTTCATGCGCTTCTTGCCCTCTTTCTGTTTCTCGAGCAGTTTGCGCTTGCGGGTGATGTCGCCGCCGTAGCACTTGGCGAGCACGTTCTTGCGCAGCGCCTTGACCGTGGCGCGCGCGATGACTGTGGCTGCCGATCGCGGCCTGCACCGCCACCTCGAACATCTGCCGCGGAATCAGCTCCTGCATCTTGTCCACCAGCTCGCGGCCGCGCTGGTAGGCGCTGTCCTTGTGCACGATGATCGACAGCGCATCGACCGTGTCGCCGTTGATCAGGATGTCGAGCTTGACGAGCGGCGCGGCCTGGAAATGGCTGAATCGTAGTCGAACGAGGCGTAGCCGCGGCTCGCGGACTTGAGCCGGTCGAAGAAGTCGAGCACCACCTCGGCCAGCGGCAGCTCGTACTGCAGCGATACCTGGGTGCCGAGGTACAGCATCTTCTTCTGCACGCCGCGCTTCTCGCTGCAGAGCGTGAGCACCGCGCCGACGTGGTCGGGCGGCACCAGGATGCTGGCGGTGATGATCGGCTCGCGCATCTCGGCGATCCGATCCTGCCGGCGGCAGCTTGGCGGGGTTGTCGACGTACTCGATCGATGCCGTCCGTCGCACGACCTCGTAAACCACCGTCGGAGCGCTGGTGATCAGAGTCCAGATCGTACTCGCGCTCGAGCCGCTCCTGCACGATGTCCATGTGCAGCAGGCCGAGGAAGCCGCAGCGAAAGCCGAAGCCGAGCGCGGTCGAGACCTCGGGCTCGTAATGCAGCGCCGAGTCGTTGAGCTTGAGCTTCGCCAGCGCGTCGCGGAACTGCTCGTAGTCCTCGGAGTTCACCGGGAACAGCCCGGCGAACACCCGCGGTTGCATCTGCTTGAAGCCGGCAGCGGCTCGCGCGCGGGGTCGGCCTCGAGCGTGATGGTGTCGCCCACCGGCGCGCCGTCGATCTCCTTGATGCCGGCGACCACGAAGCCGACCTCGCCCGGTATTGAGCGAGTCCCGGGTCACGGGCTTCGGCGTGAAGCGGCCCAGCTTGTCGATGTTGTGGCTGCGGCCGGTGGACATGACGCGGATCTTGTCGCCCGACTGCAGCGCGCCGTTCATGACGCGCACCAGCGAAACCACGCCGACGTAGTTGTCGAACCAGGAATCGATGATCAGCGCCTGCAGCGGCCCGTCCGGATCGCCGTTCGGCGCCGGAATGCGCTTGATCAGGTGCTCGAGCAGTTCCGCGACACCAACTCCGGTCTTGGCGCTGACCAGCACCGCGTCGTCGGCCGCGATGCCGATGATCTCCTCGATCTCGTGGATCACCCTTGCGGGATCGGCGGACGGCAGGTCGATCTTGTTGATGACCGGCAGCACCTCCAGGCCCTGCTCGATCGCGGTGTAGCAGTTGGCGACGCTCTGCGCCTCCACGCCCTGCGAGGCGTCGACCACCAGCAGCGCCCCCTCGCAGGCCGCCAGCGATCGCGAGACTTCGTAGGAGAAGTCCACGTGACCCGGCGTGTCGATGAAGTTGAGCTGATAGCGCTCGCCGTCGTGCGCCTTGTAAGTCGAGCGTGACGCTCTGCGCCTTGATGGTGATGCCGCGCTCGCGCTCGAGATCCATCGAATCGAGGACCTGCGCCTGCATCTCGCGGGCCTCGAGGCCGCCGCACAGCTGGATGAGGCGGTCGGCCAGCGTCGATTTGCCGTGATCGACGTGGGCGATGATGGAGAAATTGCGGATATTTTTCATTAAGGAGGGTAAGGCCTGGGCAAACCTCCGATTATACCGGTCGGCGATGGCAAGTTAGGGCTTTAAGCAACTCTTGCTTGTCCAGCCTCCCGTGGCAAACCAGCTCGCCGCCCAGAAGGAGCACCGGTATCTTGTGCCCATATCGGACGCGCGTCGCGGGATCCGCGTCCACATCGCGCACCTCGATGGGATAGCCGCGCACTGCCGGCATTTGGTGTAATTCCGCGAGCATTTCTTCGCACAGACGGCAATCGGGCCTCGAGTAGAGCAGAAAGCCCATCATGTTGGCGGGGCGCCACGCTCGAAGCGCTAGGGGCGCGAACCATTATCGAAGGACTTGACCGAATGGGCGATGGACTCGACGGTCTGAGCCGGAACCTCGCCCACCGCCGTGACCTGATGACCCTGCACGACGGTGGAGAATGCGAATCCCGACCCGACTCGGGCCAGTCCCTGCATGGGCGGTTCCGGCGGGGAGCTGGTCGAATCGTTCGCACCCGAATTCAACGTCGGGGCGGCTTCGACGAAGACCGAGACCGTCGCCAGGCCGTCCGAGTAGACGAGATGGGCCGCAGGCACGGTGGCGCCGCCCAGCGTCTGGGTTCCTGAGACCGTCAACCGAAAGCCCGGTGGCAGCTCGCTCGCTCGATAGGCCGACAAGGCCGGTGCCGCGCTGTCCTCGGATGCGCCCTGGCGCACCCACCGCATGCCTTCGGTGCGAACCGCCGGCGTGAGATCGGCATCGGAGATGGTCTCGGGCATGTCGAGGCGCGCGAACAGGATTTGCTCGATGACCTGCCCGTGCGCGTCGCACAACTGGGTTTTGAGCGGCATGGCCGTTTTCTGATCGAGCCACAGGCGGTAACCGAACCGGTACTGATCCTTGGGGTTCACGGCAATGACGCGAGCGGGCCGCCCGAGCACGTGAGAATCGGGCAACGACTCGATCAGGTAGAACCGGTCCACATCGGTGCCGAACCGCGGCAGGGAGCCCAGGAAGGGTCCGCGAACCTGGCGGGGCTCGACCAACACCGTATGCTGATCGGGCAGGTAACAGGTGAGCTCGTCGTTATTGCGTACGAACTCGCGTCCCGAACCGTCCAGGGATTGCAGGCGCTCCGTGACCAGCCCCGCCTTGACCCGGTGCACGATTCGCATGGTCTCGACGCGGCCTTCGCTCAAATGAAAGAACGTGCCGTCGTAATTGCGTGTCGCCAGCGCCTGGTTCATTTTGTCGAGCCATGCCCGCGGATCGTCCGCGCCGAGCGAGCGTTGCATCAGGCTCAAGGTCAAAACGCCGGCCGCAGCATAGGGCAGCAGCCAGAAGGCGCGGTAACGCGACGCGTTCCTCATGGAGCGATGCGCGGATCCCGTGGCGACCGCGACGCCGCGGCATCGCCGCCGACGGCGCGATTCACTGCGGCCTCATCGACCGCCGCCCCGGAACTCGATGGGTTCTGCTCGTCGGCATCCGCCAAGAGGCCCGACAACACATTGCTTTGCCCCAATACCGAGGAATAACGACTGTGCGCGAACACGTAGCTGGTCAAACGCGCCGCCGGCAGCATATGGGGCGATTCATCCGTGGGCGCCGCGGCGGGAACGATATAAGAGAGCGCCTCCTTGGGCTTGGCGACATTTTGCGCGATGACGGGAACCACCGCCCGCAAGGAGGGGGAGACCGCACGTTGCTGAAGCGCCACCACCGCCACCGCCGCCACGCCCGCCGCCGCCGCCGCTCCGGCGACCGGCCTCCACCAGCGCGGCGCACGAGCATGAATCGGGAGCGAACCGGCCGGGAGCGCCTCGCCGTCGATGGCGGCATTGACGCCCGCGGCAAAGCCGCGGCTCAACGGGGAACGGCCGGCCCCGCTTCCGGCTGCGCGCAGCGCCTCGCCGATCAACGCGTAACGGCCGAAGCTTTCGCGCAGCTCCACGCCGCGCGTCAGTCGTTTCAGCAACAGCTCGGTTTCCGAGCTCGGCAGCTCTCCGTCCAAAAATGCCGAGACTTGCTCACGAATTTGTTCGCTCATGGTTCCTCGGGCCGACCAAGGCCGCCGTCAAAAATGGGTCTCAGCTTCTTGTCTATAGCCTCACGCGCGCGAAAGATTCGCGAGCGCACCGTGCCGACCGGGCAATCCATGGTCTGGGCAATGTCCTCATAGCTCAAACCCTCCAGTTCCCGCAGCACGATGGCGGTGCGCAGATCCTCGGGCAGATTCTCGATGGCGCGATTCACTGTATCGCGGATCTCGTCGGTGAGCAGCAGCGCCTCGGGCGTCTCGGACTCGGACAGGCGCGAATGCAGATCGTATTGCTCGGGGTCCTGCAAATCGAGGTCGTAATCCATGGGCCGGCGTTTGGTCGCGACGAGCGCGTTCTTGGCGGTGTTGATGGCGATTCTATACAGCCAGGTATAGAACGCGCTATCGCCCCGAAACGATTGCAGGGCGCGGTACGCCTTCACGAACGCCTCTTGCGCAATGTCCTCGGCCTCGGTTGCATCGTGCACATAACGCATGATCAGCTTCAGCACCTTGTGCTGGTATCGCAGGACCAATAAATCGAACGCCGCGCGCTCACCGCGCTGGACCCGCTCCACCAGCTTGAGGTCACTCTCCTCGACGCTCATGGAAGGACCCAAACCGGCGGGCGCACAAACCAGCCTGTCGCGATAGACCCGCTCCTCGGGGAAAAGTTCTGCGCCTTAGGTAAAGTGCGAACTGCAAACGTGATTTTGTGCACAGGTTCGATTCTATCAGCCGCCGTCGCCGGTCCGTTCCCTATGCCCCGCTAGTCGGCGACATGGGAAGTGATGCGCTTGATGACGGATGAGAGAAGGGGTGTGGGCGGGAGCGCCTGACCCATGCAATACGCATATATCAATGGATCCGGCGCCTCCAGCAACTCCAGAAACGCCCCCTGGGCCGCCGGGGACGCACCGGCGTAATGGCTTTCCACGTAGCGCGTGAGCAGAACGTCGAGTTCCTTCATCCCTCGCCGGCATCGCCAGCGCAGACGGCCGAGTTCCTGGACAGGCGGGGTGGGCATGCCGGAACTCAGTGACGACGCTGCGCCAGGAGTTGTTTGATTTCGCTGATCGCCTTGGCCGGATTCAGATCCTTCGGGCATGCCTCGGTACAGTTCATGATCGTGTGGCAGCGGTAGAGACGGAACGGATCCTCGAGCTGGTCGAGCCGCTCGCCTGCGGCCTCGTCCCGGCTGTCCACGATCCAGCGGTACGCCGCGAGCAGCGCCGCAGGGCCCAGGTACCGATCGCTGTTCCACCAGTAGCTGGGACAGCTGGTCGAGCAGCACGCGCAAAGTATGCAAGCGGACGGGCGGTCGACCTTTTCCTGATCCTCTTTCGATTGAAGTCTTTCGCGGTCCGGCGGCGGCGGGGTGCGCGTCTGAAGCCAAGGCTGCATGGCGGCGTATTGCGAATAGAAATTGGTCAAGTCCGGCACCAGATCCTTGATGACCGGCATGTGCGGCAGCGGATAGATCTTGATGTCGTTGTCCACGTCCGCGGAGGCGCTGATGCAAGCCAAACCGTTCTTGCCGTCGATGTTCATGGCGCACGATCCGCAAATTCCCTCGCGGCACGAGCGCCGAAAGCTCAAGGTGGAGTCGATCTCGTTCTTGATCTTGATGAGCGCGTCCAGAATCATGGGGCCGCAAGCGTCCATGTCGACCTCGTAGGTGTCCAGCCGCGGGTTGTCGGTGGAATCGGGGTCGTACCGGTAGATCTTGAACACCCGTACGTTTTTGGCGCCGGCGCCCGCCTTGAATACCCGCCCGTCCTTGCGGACCTTGGAATTCTTGGGAAGCGAAAATTCAGCCATCGATCATGCTCCTCGATTGAACCGCGCCGTCAGTACGTCCGCGCCTTGGGCGGAATCGGCTCAACGTCGTCGGTCAGCGTATTCATGTGAACCGGACGGTAATCGAAGGAGGTCGCCCCGCGGGCATCGACCCAGCACAGGGTGTGCTTCATCCAATTCTGGTCATCGCGGTCGGGAAAGTCCTCGCGAGCCTGGGCCCCGCGGCTCTCCTTGCGGTTCTCCGCCGAATGCATGGTCGCGACCGCCTGACCCAGCAGATTATCGAGCTCCAAGGTCTCGATGAGGTCGGTGTTCCATGTGAGCGACCGATCAGTCACATTCACGTCTTTGAAGGATGCAAACACCTCGCCCAGGCGGCGCTTGCCGTCATTCAAGGTCTGCGCGGTGCGAAAGACCGCGGCGTCGCTCTGCATGATGCGCTGCATATCCAAGCGGATGTCGGCCGTGCGCCGAGAGCCCTTGGCATTGCGCAGCGAATCGAGCCGCGACAGTGCGGGGTCCGCGCAATCCGCTTTCAGCGGACGATGCGGGGAGCCCGGCTTCACCGCTTGCACGCAATGTCGCGCCGCTTCGCGCCCGAACACGACCAGATCCAGCAGCGAGTTCGAGCCCAGGCGGTTGGCACCGTGGACCGATACGCAGGCCGCCTCCCCGACCGCCATCAAGCCGGGAACCACGGCATCGGAGCCATCGCGATGGTAGACCACTTCGCCGTGCACGTTGCACGGTATGCCCCCCATGTTGTAGTGCACCGTGGGCAGCACCGGTATCGGATCCTTGTTGACATCCACGTTGGCGAAAATCCGCGCGGTCTCCGCGATCCCGGGCAGCCGCTCCTTGATGACCTCGGGCCCCAAGTGTTCGAGGTGCAGATGAATGTGGTCGCGAAGCTTGCCGACGCCTCGGCCTTCGCGAATCTCGACCGTCATCGAGCGGCTCACGACATCGCGCGAGGCCAAGTCCTTGGCGTTCGGGGCGTAGCGCTCCATGAAACGCTCGCCGTCCGCGTTGGTCAGGTATCCCCCCTCGCCTCTCGATCCTTCGGTGATCAGGCAGCCGGCGCCGTAGATGCCGGTCGGATGAAACTGCACGAACTCCATGTCCTGCAACGGAAGACCCGCCCGCAGCACCATGCCGCCGCCGTCGCCCGTGCAGGTATGGGCGGAGGTGCACGAAAACCAGGCTCGGCCATAGCCCCCGGTGGCGAGAATCACCTGGTGCGCTCGAAAGCGATGCAGCGTCCCTTCCGCCATGTCGAGGGCGATGACCCCGCGGCATTCGCCATTCTCCATAATCAGGTCGAGCGCGAAATACTCGATGAAGAAGGTGGCGTCGTGCTTCAACGATTGCTGATACAACGTGTGGAGCATCGCATGACCGGTGCGATCGGCGGCGGCGCAGGTGCGCTGTGCGATGCCTTTGCCGTAATGTGTGGTCATTCCGCCGAAGGGCCGCTGGTATATCTTGCCATCCTCGGTGCGGGAGAACGGCACGCCATAATGCTCCAGCTCGATGACCGCCGCGGGCGCCTCCTTGCACATGAACTCGATCGCATCCTGGTCGCCCAGCCAGTCCGACCCCTTCACGGTGTCGTACATATGCCACCGCCAGTCGTCATCGCCCATGTTGCCGAGCGCAGCGGATATGCCGCCCTGCGCAGCCACCGTGTGACTGCGCGTCGGGAACACCTTGGTCAAGCACGCGGTGGAAAGTCCCGCCTCGGCCAGGCCGAAGGTCGCGCGCAACCCCGCGCCGCCCGCACCGACCACGACCACGTCATAGGTATGGTCGATGAACTCGTATTCGCTCATGATCAGCTACCGAATGCGATGCGCAGAATCGCGAATAGGCTCGCGCCGCCGCAGAGCACGAACAGAAATCTCAACGACACCATCAACGCAAGCTTCGGCCCGTGCTCATGCACGTAATCCTCGACGATCACGACCGCGCCGAGATAGGCGTGATAGGTCAGCACCACGACCAGAAGCAGCGTCAGGAATCCGCTCATCGGCACCGCCAGCCAGGTGCGGAGCACCGTGAAATCGAGCGATGGAAGCAACAGCAGCGAGAACAGAAACCAGAGCGTCAGCGGAACGAGCGCGACCGAGCTCAGGCGTTCCGCCCACCAGCGCGACGTTCCGTCCCGGGCCGACCCCAGGCCGAGCACTCGCCCGAGGGGGCTGCGCAGACTCACAAGCGACCGCCGTGCCACAGCAAAGCCCAGAGAGCCGCCGTCGAGGCGACGGCGCCGACCACCGCGAACCAGCCGCTCGCACGGCGCTGACGACGCTCGAAGCCCCGGCCGACATCCCAGAACAGATGTCGCACGCCGTTGAACAGATGATAGAAAAACGCGAGGCTGCAGCCGCCCAGGAACAGCAGACCGGCGGGGCTCGCGAACGCCCGGTACGCGCTTCGATAGCTATCCTCCCCGCCGGCCAGCGATACCAGCCAGAACGCGAGAGCGAGCGTCCCGAAGGCAAGCACGACTCCCGCCACCCGGTGAAGGATCGACAAGGTGTTGCCGATCTGCCATCGATAGATTCCGAGGTGCGGCGACAGGGGCCGGGGGCGTGCAGGCATGCTCGTTCTACTCAAAAATCAATACAGCGGCCCCGCAATTCCCAGTCGCCATAGCGGGTCGGGTCGGGGCCCTGCCGCCCGCCTAGCTCGGGCGGCGAGCGCATCATCTGTCCGGGGCGCTGCGATGGCCCGCTGGGCACTTGCGATGGCCCATTCGGGGGCTGCGATAGCGCGGAGGGTTGGGCGGCGATCTGCACTTCGTTGGTCGGCGTCACGAGTGAAAGTTTGCCAGAAACCGATCGAAAAGGGGGGGATATCCGCAATGCCGGCGATCCGCACGCTGTCGGGGTTGACAGCGGCGGCCGACGGCCCCATTCATAGCCGTGTGACCATCGCAAGCGATATCGAAGAAGGCGCAGCAGCAGCGGTCGCGAGCGGCTCGGGCTGTTTGCCGCACATGGGGGCGCTGCGCTTCTCGGGGCCCGATGCCGTCGGATTTCTGCAGGGGCAGGTATCGAACGATACCGCCCCCCTGTCTCGCGGAGCGCCCGTTCTTGCCGCGTATTCGACGCCACAGGGTCGCGTGCTCGCCATATTGCATCTGTTGCCGCATTCGAGCGGCATCCTCGGGATCTTGCCGCGCGATGTCGCCGCGCCCACCCTGGAGCGGTTGCGCAGGTTCGTGTTGCGCGCAAAGGTCAAGATCGAGGATGTCAGCGAAGAGATCGCAGTCGTGGGGATCCACGGCGGCGCGTCCCTCGCCGCAGGCGCCATCGAGCCCCCCGACACGACGGGCTACCTCGAGAAGGACGGCATCGGCGTCGCACGGGTGCGTCGCGGCGCGGCGCCGGCTTCGGCTTGCGAGCGCTACTGGCTGATCGGCGAGCATCATTCCATTGCACGAGTCTCCCTCGCCGACGACCCCGGCCTCGCCGAACGCAACTGGCGGCTCGGCGACATCCGGGACGGACAGCCGCAGGTGTACGCCGCGACCTCCGAATCGTTCGTCGCGCAAATGCTGAATCTCGATCTCATCGGCGGCATCAGTTTCAGCAAGGGCTGCTATACGGGACAGGAGATCATCGCCCGCACTCAGCACTTGGGACGAATCAAGCGCCGCATGTCGCGGCTGCGGCTGCCTTGCGGGTCTTGGGCGATCGGTCACCCCATCCGCCTCGCGGACGGTCGGACGGGGCGGCTGACCGAGCTCGCCCGGGGGAACGAAGGATTCGAGGCGCTCGCGGTGCTCAGTCTCGACGCCGCAGCGGCCGAGGCGCAGAGCGCTTCCACCGATGCAACGGCGGCCGAAGAGCTCCCGCTGCCCTACCGCCTCGACTGAGTGATGCCGGGCGGCTTGGATTTCGGGTAGATCCGCGACGGCATTGCGGTAGTATGCGCGGCGTGGCCCGTTCCCGTATTCGCCGCTGGCGCATTTTTTTCATCGTCTCCGGTCTGGCCGGCATCCTGCTCGCCGCGATCGCGACCATTTGGGTCGTCCACCTCGACCGCGTGGTGACCCGCGAATTTCAGGGGCGGCTGTGGTCCGTCCCGGCGCGCGTCTATGCGGCGCCGCTCGAGCTGTATGCCGGCGCACCGATCTCGGCCAACGATCTCGGAGCAGGAACTGCACCGGCTGCATTACCGGCGCGGCGACCCGGCATCGGGGCCCGGGATCTATCGGCGCACCGGCAACGCCTTCGATCTGGAGGCGCGGCGGGTGCGCTTCATCGACGAGCAGCGTGATGCGCGAGCGGGTGTCCATCCATGCGGACAACGCGTCGATCACGAGCATGAGGGCTCGCCGACGGCACCGATTTGCCCGTGTTTCGTCTCGATCCCCCGGTGATCGGCAGCTTGTTTCCCGATTCACGGCGAGGACCGCCTCATCGTGGCCCCGGCCGACGTGCCGCCGCTGCTGCGCGACGGCGATCAAGCTGATCGAGGATCGCCGCTTCGACGAGCATCACGGCGTCGACCTCTACGGTGTGCTCCGGGCCACCTGGGCCAACCTTCGCGCCGGACGCGTCGTGCAGGGCGGCAGCACGCTGACGCAGCAGCTCGTCAAGAACTACTTCCTGTCCGATGAGCAAACCTTCGGCCGCAAGGCGACGGAGGCCATCATGGCAATGCGCCTCGAGGCCCATTACTCCAAAGAAGACATTCTGGTCGCTTACCTGAACGAGGTGTATCTGGGACAGGACGGCGCCCGCGCCATCCACGGCTTCGGTCTCGGCAGCGAGTACTACTTCGCGAAGCCCTTGGGCGAGCTCGAGCCGGCGGAACTCGCGCTTCTCATCGGACTGGTCAAGGGCCCCTCGTTTTACGATCCGCGCAAGCATCCCGACCGCGCGCTTGCGAGGCGCAATCTCGTGCTGAAGGAATTCGGCGACGCGCACCTCATCGATGCCGCCGCCGTCAAGCGCGCGGCGGCGACCCCGCTCGGCCTGCGTCCCCCGGGGGCAGCTACGTGCCCGCCTACCTCGATCTCGTGCGGCGTGACCTCAAGCGCGACTACGCGGAAGCCGACCTCGCCGCCGCCGGATTGTCGGTGTATACGAGCCTCGATCTGCGCGCCCAGGCGGCCGCGGAGCGCGCGCTCACCCAGAATCTGCAGCGGCTCGACTCCAAGTCGCCGGTTCGCGGCAAGCATCTGGAGGGCGCAGTGATCGTGGTCGAGCCGAACAGCGGCGACGTGGTCGCGGTGGTGGGCGGACGGGAGGTCGACACGAACGGTTTCGATCGTGCTCTCGATGCGCGCCGGCCGATCGGCTCGCTGGTGAAGCCGGCCGTTTACCTGACGGCGCTCGAGACCGGCCGCTACACCGCGGCGACGCTCATCGAGGATGCGCCGATCGAGCTCAAGCTCGCCGACGGCAGCGTCTGGGCGCCCCAGAACTTCGAGCGCCAGGTGTACGGTCAGGTGCCGCTCGCGCGTGCGCTCGCCGAGTCGATGAACTTGGCGACGGTGCGCCTGGGATTGGACCTGGGCCTGCCGAAGGTCGCCGCGACGCTCGAGCGGCTCGGGCTGGAATCATCGCCGACGCTCAATCCCTCGCTGCTGCTCGGCACCGTGGAAATGTCGCCGCTCGAAGTGGTCCAGGTGTACACGACACTCGCGGACGGCGGCTTTCGCACCCGGCTGCGGGCGGTGCGCGCAGTGCTGGACGAGCATGGCCTGCCGCTCAAGTCGTTCAAGGTACGGGTCGAGGCGGCGGCCCCGCCGGCCGCCGTTTACGAGCTCGATCGCATGCTCATGCTCGTGCCGACTCACGGTACCGCCCGCGGAGCGGCCGCGCGGCTCCCGCAGGGTCTGGTGATCGCCGGCAAGACGGGGACGTCATCGGATACCCGGGACAGCTGGTTCGCCGGTTTCACGGGGAATTATCTGGCGGTCGTCTGGGTCGGCTACGACGACAACCGCGAAACCGGACTCACCGGCGCGCAAGGCGCGCTGCCTGTGTGGGCCGACACCATGGCGAGCCTCAAGCCCGTATCCTTCGATCCCATCGCTCCCGACCTTACGGAGGATCGGTGGATCGGATTCGACGATGGCCTCGAAACGACGCCCGCATGCAGCTCGGATGCGGTGGTCATCGGAGTGCCGAAGGACACCCGGTTGCCGGTCAATTCCAAATGCACGTCCGCGCCCTCGCCACATGTCACGGCGGGTGACAAGATCAAGGAATGGTTGAAAAGCATCGTTCACTGACTCTGGCGACCGTGCTCGGGACGGCGCTCCTGCTCGCCGGCTGTCCCTCGCCGTGGCCGCGGCCCTCCGCGCCGGCGAATCCGGGCGCGACTACCCCGCCGTCACCCCCGCCAGCCCCCGCGCCCGCGCAGGTCCCCGAAGCGCCCCCCTCGCCCCGGCCGCAGGCGCCGCCGCGCGAAAATCATCTTTCGCCGGCGACGCGCTCGCTGGTGGCGCAGGCGCACAAGTTGCTGACCCAGGGCGACATCGACGGCGCGTCCTCGACGCTCGATCGGGCGCTGCGCATCGAGCCGAGCAACCCGCTGCTCTGGATCGAGCTCGGCCGCGTGCGCCTCACGGAAAGCGACGCTCATCAAGCGGAGGTTTGCGCGCGCAAGGCGCTCGCGCTCGCGAGCGGCGATCACGCCGCTCAGGCTCAGGCAGGACGGGTGCTGGCCGATGCGCTGAAGGCGCAGGGACGCAATCCGGAAGCGCAGGAGGTGGAAAACCGGCCGTACATGCATTGAGTTCCGACCTGCTTCACAAGTCGATGACCTCGACCGCCTCGGCGCTCAATGCTTGTCCGAAGAATCTGCCGCCGACGCGCGCGAAGCGCTCCGCGTCGTCCGTCGCGAGCCACGTGATCCGGCCGGGACCGGGCGGCGCGCCCCGATGCCCCGGCTCCGGCGCCATTCGCGCCACCAGAGCCTGCGCGGTCGTCGCCGCGGAATCCACGATCCGCACGTCGGGCGGTATCACCGCGCGGATGGCCGCGGTGAGAATGGGGAAGTGAGTGCATCCGAGCACCAATGTATCGGGCGCGTCGCCGGCCGTGAACACGGGATCGAGATAGCGATGCGCCACCGCCTCGGCCACGGGGCCGCTGGTCCAGCCCTCCTCGGCCAGCGCCACGAACATCGAGCAGGCCCGCGCCAGCACGCGCACGGCCGGATTGCGCCGGCGGATCTCGGTTTGATAGGCGCCGCCGTTGATCGTGCCTTCGGTCGCGATCACCGCGATGTGTTGCGACCGCGAAGCCTCGATCGCAGCCTGCGCGCCCGGCTCGATGACGCCGATGATGGGCAGCTCCGGGTATCGCGCGCTCAGCGCCCCGAGGGCCGAAGCGGATGCCGTGTTGCAGGCCACCACCAGAGCTCCGATTCCGCGCCGGAGCAGCGCTTGCGCGCATTGCAGGGAATAGCGCGACACGGTATCGGGACTCTTGGTGCCGTAGGGCAGGCGGGCCGTGTCGCCAAGATAGATGAAGTCTTGCGAGGGCAAGGCTTGGGACAGGGCACGGAGCACGGTGAGGCCGCCCACGCCCGAGTCGAACACGCCGATGGGCGCATCGCGCCGGATCGCTGCGGGTACCGTCATCGCACGAGAAGGCCCGGCGAGGCCTTCTACAGCTCCGGCCGCATGTGCGGAAACAGGAGCACGTCGCGGATCGAGGGCGCGTTCGGTGAACAGCATCACCAGCGCGGTCGACGCCGACCCCCAGCCCCGCGGTCGGCGGCATGCCGTACTCGAGCGCGCGCACGTAGTCGGCGTCGTAGTACATCGCCTCCTCGTCGCCGCCGGCCTTGCGCTCGACCTGGTCCTTGAAGCGCTGCGCCTGGTCCTCCGGGTCGTTCAGCTCGGAGAAGCCGTTGGCGAGCTCGCGCCCGCCGATGAAGAACTCCAAGCGGTCGGTGATGAACGGATCCGCATCGTTGCGCCGCGACAAGCGGCGAGACCTCGGCCGGATAGGCGTAAACGAAAGTCGGCTGCACCAGCGTATGCTCGCCGGTCTTCTCGAACAGCTCGATCTGCAGCTTCCCGGCGCCATCGCCGCCCTTGTATGCAATCCTTTTCGCTCGCAGACGCGCCGCAAGTAGTCGATGTCGCGCAGCGACATCGGGTCGAGATCCGGGTTGTTGGCGGTAAGGATCTCCTCGATCGTGAGACGCGTGAACGGCTTGGACAAATCGATCTTCGTGCCCTGATAGTCGAGGACGCGCGAGCCCGAGCAGCGAATCGGCGAGCCCCTGAAACAGCGGTCTCGATCATCTCCATCAGATCGGTGTAGTCGGCGTACGCCTGGTACAGCTCGAGCATGGTGAACTCGGGATTGTGCTGCGTCGAAACGCCCTCGTTGCGGAAGTTGCGGTTGATCTCGTAGACGCGCTCGAAGCCGCCGACCATCAGGCGCTTCAGGTAGAGCTCCGGCGCGATCCGCAGGATACATGTCCAGGTCGAGCGCGTTGTGATGGGTCTTGAACGGCCGCGCCGCGGCGCCGCCCGGAATCGGCTGCATCATCGGCGTCTCGACCTCGAGGAAACCCAGCGCGTCGAGGAACGCGCGCAGGTACCGGACGATCGCCGAGCGCATCCCGAACACCCGCCGGCTGTCCTCGTTCATGATCAGATCGACGTAGCGGCGACGGTAGCGAAGCTCGGTATCGGCGATGCCATGCCACTTGTCCGGCAGCGGACGCAGCGACTTGGTGAGCAGCACGATGCGCTCGGCGCGCACCGAGAGCTCGCCCGTCCTGGTGCGGAACAGCACGCCCTCGGCGCCGAGGATGTCGCCCACGTCCCAGGTCTTGAAGTCCTCGTAGGACGGCGCCGAGCGCGTCGCGCTGCAGGAAGATCTGGATCTCGCCGCTCGAGTCCGCGAGCTTCGCGAAGCTCGCCTTTCCCATCACTCGCTTCGCGCGCATCCGCCCCGCCACGCTCACGCGGATCGGCGCGCCGTCCAGCGACTCGGCGGACTTCTCCGCGTAGGCAATCGCCAGATCGCCCGCCAAGGCGTTGCGGCGAAAATCGTTCGGAAAGGCGGGCCCGCGCTCGCGCAGCTTCGCGAGCTTTGCGCGCCGCTCCGCGATCAGATGATTGTCGTCGTCGTCGCTCATAATCCCTGTTTCAGGCTGGCCTGCATGAATTCGTCGAGCTCCCCGTCGAGCACCGCCGTGGTGTTGCCGATCTCCACGCCGGTGCGCAAATCCTTGATGCGCGATTGATCCAGGACGTAGCTTCTGATCTGGTTCCCCCAGCTGACGTCCGATTTCGAATCCTCGAGCACCTTCGCCGCGGCGTTGCGCTTGTTGAACTCGAGTTCGTACAGCTTGGCCTTGAGCATCTTCATCGCCGTGGATCGATTCTTGTGCTGGCTGCGCTCGCTTTGGCAGGCGACCACGATGCCGCTCGGCATGTGGGTGATGCGCACGGCCGATTCGGTCTTGTTCACGTGCTGGCCGCCCGCGCCGCTCGAGCGGTACACGTCGGTGCGCAGATCCGCCGGATTGATCTCGATGTCGATGTCGTCGTCCACTTCGGGCGATACGAACACGGACGCGAACGAGGTATGGCGGCGGTTCCCCGAATCGAACGGCGACTTGCGCACCAGGCGATGCACGCCGGTCTCGGTTCGCAGCCATCCGTAGGCGTAGTCACCGGTCATGCTGATGGTCGCGCCCTTGATGCCCGCGACCTCCCCGGCGCTCTGGTCGATGATCTCGGTCGCGAAACCGTGACGATCCGCCCACTTCAGATACATGCGCAGCAACATCGCCGCCCAGTCCTGCGCCTCGGTGCCGCCCGCGCCCGCCTGGATGTCGAGAAAGGCGTTGTGCGAATCCATCTTGCCCGGAAACATGCGCTGGAACTCGAGCCGCTCCACCTCGGCGGCAAGGCGGCCCGCGTCGGCTTCGATTTCGTCGCGCCGTCTTGAGATCGCCCTCTTCCGCGGCCACCTCCAGCAGCTCGCCGGCGTCGCGCAAGCCGCGCGAAAGCCGATCCAGGCCGACCACCACATGTTCCAGTTTGGCGCGTTCCTTGCCGAGCTCCTGAGCACGATCCGCGTTATCCCAGATGCCGGGCTGCTCGAGCTCGCGGGTTACTTCCTGCAGGCGCTCGTGCTTGTTGTCGTAATCAAAGATACCCCCTCAAGGAGTCGGTGCGCTCCTCGAGATCTTTGATGAATCGCTTGATTTGATTGATTTCCATACGTCAACTCTATCATAGGTTTCCCCGCTCCCGCGGGTCAGCGGATCTTGAAATGCTGGCAGTTGAGCTGAACCTGCTCCGCTCCGTTGTATTCGTTCACCTCCAGCCGGTACGCGAGATCCACGGTCACGCCCGGCTCGAGCGCCGGATTTTCCGACGCGCCGCCGACATAGCCGAAGGAAATCGCCTCCAGCACCGCACCCCTTCCTGCGGAGGCGCCCGCGGGCGCGGAGTCCGCGCCGCGGAGCCGCAATTTCAGGTGCCGCCCGCCGACCACGCGCAGATCCGCGATGCTGAAGCTGCCGTCGAACACGGGCTCGGGAAATCCCTGTCCCCAGGGGCCGCGCGGCGCGCAGCACGTCGCGCGGTGTCGAGCGCCATCTCTGCGGCCGACAGCTCCCCGTCGCTCATGGATCACGCCGGCGAGCGTGTCGGCATCGGCGCGGGCGGCGATCTCCTCGGCGAACGCGCCGGCGAAATCCGTCGAGGCTCGACTCGGGCAGTGTCATGCCCGCGGCCATCGCGTGACCGCCGAACTTCTCGATCAGCCCGGGATGCCGGGCGGCGATCGCATCGAGCACGTCGCGGATGTGCATGCCGCTGACCGAGCGCGCCGAGCCGCGCAGCGAGCCGTCCTCTGCGCGCGCGAAGGCGATCACCGGCCGGTGCAACCGGTCCTTGATCCGGCCGGCCACCAGCCCCACGACTCCCTGGTGCCAGCTTTCGTCGAACAGGCACACGCCGAGCGTCTCGTCGCCGGACTCGGCGAAGCGCACCGCGGCGGCGAGCTCGGTCGCCTCCACCTGCATACGCTGCTCGATTTCGCGCCGTTCCTCGTTGAGCGGGTGAGCTCGCGCGGCGAGCGCCCGCGCGCGCCGCCTCGTCATCCGTGAGCAGGCAGGCGATCCCGACGCTCATGTCGGCGAGGCGGCCCGCCGCATTCAGCCGCGGAGCGACCACGAAGCCCAGATCGGCCGCCGTCAGCCGCTCCGGGCTCCGTCCGCGCCAATTCGAGCAGCGCGCGAATGCCGGGAACGCAGCGTCCGGCGCGGATCCGCCTCAATCCCTGCGCAACCAGCACGCGGTTGTTTCGATCGAGCGGCACGAGATCGGCCACGGTTCCGAGCGCCACCAGGTCCAGAAGATCGGACGGGCGGAACTGCGGGTGGCGCACGCGCCCTCGCGCAGCGCCGCCACGACATAGAACGCGACGCCGACGCCCGATAGCGCCGGGCTCGCGAAGCCCGCTCCCATGAGGTTCGGATTGACGATGGCGTCGGCACTCGGAAGCCTCGCGCCCGGCAAATGATGATCCGTGATCAGCACGGGTATCCCGAGCGCGTGGGCCGCCTCGACGCCTTCGATGCTCGAGACCCCGTTGTCGACGGTGACGATCAGGGAAGGCTGGCGTTCCGCCGCGAGCGCCACGATTCCCGGCGTCAGACCGTAGCCGAATCGAAATCGGTTGGGCACCAGGAAGTCGACGTGTGCGAAGCCGAGGGAGCGCATCGCGCGGACCAGGAGCGCTGAGCCGGTGGCCCCGTCCGCGTCGAAGTCGCCGACCACGAGCACCCGGCCCGAGGCCCGGTGCGCCGCCAACAGATGGGCGGCGCGCTCCACCCCCTCGAGCGTGCTGACCGGCAGCAGGCGCTCGAGCGACAGATCCAGATCCTGCGCCGATAGAACCCCGCGAGCGCCGTAGACCCGCCGCAGGACCGGATGCAGATCGCGCATGGGCTCGAGGCCCAGCGCTTGATGCCGCCGTCGAATTTCAACGCCCAAATCGGCTGTCCTCCTCGGGGGCGGCATTGAGACCGAAGGACTGCCACCAGGGCTGGCTGCTGCGCCAGAATCTGCGCAGTCCGCGCGCGCTCAGGGAGAAGGAGCTATCGCCGGCGGAGATTTCGATTCGGCTCAGATGCCCTGCCTTGAGATCGTCGAGCGCGGGCCTCAACCAGCGATGCTCGCTCTCCAGCCACGCCGCCGTCCCGGGCCATGCCGCCATCACCACCACACCGGACTTCGACGCGTCCGATCCGCCGGCGCCAGCCGCCCGCGGGTATTGCGAGCGCCGATCGAATGCCGAGAACAGCGCGTCGTCTCCCGCAGCCCAGCCCGCGACGCGGGGCAGCGGTGCATCGAGCGCACCTGCGCCCCAAAGCCACAGGGCGCTGATGAGCGGCAAGCCGCGTGCGCGCCGCGCCGCGTTCAGCTCATGGTCGAACAGCCACATTTCGATCTCGGTCCCGAGCCGCCGCAATTCGGCCGAACTTTCGCCGCGCGGTTGATGCGCCCAAACGTCCGACCCCAACGCCTCATCCGGCGGCGTCGTGTCCGCCGTGAGCGGCGCGTCGAACACGCAGAAGAGGCCGCTCCCCGATCCGCGCACCAGCCTGGAACCTCCCCCGGCAAAGGAGCGGTTGAAGTCCGCAGCCAATGCATCGGCCTCGGACGACTCGATCTCCAGCAGGCCGTCGGCGGGCAAATGCACGCTGCTCATGCCCGCGACCAGATGCACGGGAGTCGCCAGTGCCGCCCACCCGTCGCGAGCGGCGCCGCCGGCGGCCCGCAACCGCGCAACGGCGATCGGCGGCGGGTCTGCGTGATCCAGCGCGATGGCTCGAAATGCCGCCGCACGCCAGGAGGCCACGCTCGATCGGCCATCGGCGCGGGCCAGCAATCGCTCGAGCGCGGGGGCGCGAAGCGCCCGGGGGGCGCCGCGCGCCGCGATGCGAAAATACACAATGGGCAATGTGAACCTTGGGTCGAAGGCGCGTATCTTACCGAGATGCGCTTCCATCAGGACTCGAGTCCCTCGAGCAATCTCATTCGATCCTACGGGACCGGCGAAATCAAGATCAACGACACCGCATTCAGAGCGCCGGTGATCGTATCGAGCTCGGCGATCGAGCCGGGCCCAGCCATTACCGCGGTCGACGAATTGGCCGCGCCGCACGCCGCCGCCGTGCTCGCGCACGAACCCGAGGTGGTGTTGCTGGGAACCGGCCCGCGGCAATCGTTCCCCACGCCCGAGTTCGGCGCAGCGTTTCTACGCGCGGGAGTGGGCTTCGAAGTCATGGACACGGGAGCGGCCTGCCGCACCTTCAACGTGCTCGTCGCCGAGCAGCGCCGAGTGGTCGCGTTGCTGATTCCTTGAGGAGTCGAGAACCGCGCACCGGTTCTTGGCGGACGCGAAAAGAAAGCGGGGTGTCGGCGAGTCAAATAATTTGGTATCGAGGCTAATTCTACTTCTTATTGATCTTTTTATGCTTTTTCTCTGACCGAATCTAACGCTCGGCACCCCGCGAACGGACTTTTTTCCCTGACAACTCGCGGACAAACATACGCCCCCGCCTCACCGCGCGTCAACGCCATCGAATCGCAGGATAATTTATCATTTATTATCAATGATATATACGTACTACTTGATAATTAACATAACTCAATTTCCAGCGCGTAGAAACGGCAGCGGATCGACCGGCTTGCCGTTCACTCGAATCTCGAAATACAGCGCCGCGATGTTGTGCGCGCCGGTTCCCATGTGAGCGATCTCCTCGCCCGTGGCGACATCCTGGCCCTCACGCACATCGAGCCCGATGGTGTGAGCGTAGGCCGTGAGCAGCGCATCGCCGTGTTTGATGATGATGAGATTGCCGTAGCCGCGTATCCCGCTCCCCGCATACACGACTCGGCCGGCGCATGCCGCGCGGATCGGCTGACCCAACGTGCCCAGCAGCAAGATGCCACCCCCCGGGACGGGACGCGGCGCCGATGCGTGCGCAGCGGGCCACGTCCATCCGCAAGGCGCGAGCGTGTCCGCAGCGCCACCGGGCGCAACACCGCCCATGGGAGCACCCCCGATCGCAGCGCCACCGGGTGCCGCGCCAGCGCGCGGAGCGGCTGCGCTCGAAGCGGCATTGGGGGCTGCATAGTTGCCCGATCCCGCGGAGCCTGCGCGGGCGCTGTTGGGCGAAACGAAAGGGACGCGCGCCGCGGCCTGCGGCGCGCGGTGGTTGCCCGGCTTCAGACTGAGCACCTGCCCGACGGCGATCCGATAGTCGGCACCGATATGATTCCAGCGCGCCAAGTCGCGGTAGTCGAGATCGTGCCGCCAGGCGATGCTGTAAAGGGTGTCCCGAGGCTGGACGACGTAGGTTTCGGGTGTGTGGGCCCGTTCGCTTGCACAGCCCGCGGCCATCGACGAGATCCAGGCGATCAGCCCGATGATTCGGACTATGCGTCGCACGGCCTAAGAGTCCTCAGGCGAGCTCCCGGCTAGCGCTGCAATCCCGACAGCAGGGGAACGAAGCTCACGGCGCCCAGCGATTCCTTCTGAACTCGCGTCTCACCCTTGGTGTAGCGCATGAGCTCCTGGCGCCCGTCCGGACCCACGGGCGCGATGAGCCGGCCGCCCACCGCCAGCTGTTCGAACAGAGCGGGCGGCACGGCGTGAGGGGCCGCAGTCAGCAGAATCCCGTCGAAGGGGGCTTTCGTCGCCCAGCCCACGTTGCCGTCGTCGTGGCGAAACCGCACGTTGCGTATCTTGAGCTCGCGAAGGGCGCGCCGCGCGCGGCCCACCAGGCTCTCGATCCGCTCGATGGTGTAGATTTCCTTGACCAGCGGCGAGAGCACCGCCGTCTGATAGCCGCAACCGGTGCCGATTTCCAGCACCTTGTCGACCGGTCCGGCGGCGAGCAGCGCCTCCGTCATCCGAGCGACCACGTAGGGCTGCGATATCGTCTGCCCGAAGCCGATGGGCAACGCCGTATCTTCGTAGGCCCGCGTCGCCAGCGCCTCGTCCACGAACAAATGTCTCGGCACGTTGCGGATGCGGTCGAGCACGCGGCGATCGGCGATTCCCTGATCTTGAAGCCGCTGCACCAGCCTCTCGCGGGTCCGCGCGGAGGTCATTCCGATACCGCTGAGGCGCGGTCCTTCCATGTACATGCTCAAGTCGACAACCAGCGCTCGAGCTCTGGCAGAGCCGCGTGGCGGGTCAAGTCGATCTGCAAAGGCGTCACGGACGCAAAGCCGTGCGCGACCGCGTGAAAGTCCGTGCCCGGGCCCGCATCCTGTCCGGCGCCCGCCGCCCCGACCCAGTACACATCGCGTCCGCGCGGGTCCCTCGCGCGCACCACCCTTTCACTGCGATGCCGGTTGCCGAGCCGGGTCACCTTGAGCCCCAACAGCTGTCCCTCGGGCAGATCCGGCACGTTGACGTTCAGCATGACGGGCGCCTTGAGCGGCGCGGTCCTCAATCGCTCGACCAGACTCGCGGCGACCCGGGCGGCGCTCGCGAAGTTGCGGGGGCTGCCGGGCTCGACGACGAGCGAGACGGCGATCGCCGGAAGTCCGAGGAATCGTCCCTCGACGGCGGCCGCCACGGTGCCGGAATACAGCGTGTCGT
This sequence comes from uncultured Gammaproteobacteria bacterium, assembly GCA_963730565.1. Taxonomy (GTDB): domain Bacteria; phylum Pseudomonadota; class Gammaproteobacteria; order Steroidobacterales; family Steroidobacteraceae; genus Bog-1198. The sequence continues at coordinate 81,673 of CAVSSU010000021.1, read as the reverse complement.
CCCCGAGATTCGCACCATCGTTCACGCCGGAGACCACGATGTCATGTTCGAACTCGAACAGCCCCGAGATCGCCAAATGCACGCAATCGGTGGGCGTACCGTTGACGTAATAACAATCGGTGTCGTAACGCGCCGCGCGCACGGGGACATCGAGCGTGAGCGAATTGCTCGCGCCGCTCCGGTTGCGGTCCGGAGCGACGACGGTGACGGAGCCCAATGGATCGATCGCCCGACGGAGCGCCTCCAAGCCCTCTGCCCGATAGCCGTCGTCATTGGAAAGTAGAATTTTCACCAGATTTAACACAAGCCGACCGAGCGCATTGCGCCCTGCGGACTATACTGTAACCGCCTACACCCGGATAGCGGATCGAATGCTCGCACCATGGTAAAACCTCGCCCTCGGGGCCCTCGGCAAGACCTGAAGCCGCGCGAGCGCGGCGCTGCCCCACCGTCGGCAAGCCACGCATCGAAGACCGGCGAGCAGGGCGATGCCGGGATGTTTCGTGCGGCGGTCGCCGACGTGAAGCGACTGGCGCCGACCGGCCGCGCGGAGGAGCTCGCGGTCGTTGCGGCCAAGGCGCGCGCGCGTCGCGTCATCGCCGCCCGGCAAGACGCGGCGCCGGAACAGGAGTTCGATTTGCTGCCGGAGACCATCGCTCCCGAGGATGTGGTCGGAGGCAGCGAAGCCTTGTCGTTTCGACGGTCCGGCGTGCGCGACCAGGTGATGCGTCGGCTGCGGCGCGGGCTGTATCCGGTGGAGGACGAATTGGATTTGCACGGGCTCAATCAAGCCGCGGCCCGCGACAGCTTGAGCGAATTTCTGGAAATCAATCGAAACGCAGCCCATCGTTGCGTGAGGATCGTGCACGGCAAAGGGTATCGCTCCGGCGCCCGCGGGCCGATTCTGAAAATCGCGGTCAATGCGTGGCTCAGGCGTCATCCGGATGTGATGGCATTCACCTCCGCGCGCGCCATCGACGGGGGCACCGGCGCGGTCTACGTGCTGTTGCGCGCTTGACCGCGGTGGCCGATCGGCCGCCTATTCGCCATCGCCCTCGAGCGGCGTATCCAGCGGGAATTCCATGATCTCGCGCAGCACCGCCGTCGCGAACTGACCTCGGCCCAGGCCGAAGCTCAACGTCACCGTGCCGGCATCGGCCTCGACCTTCAGGTCCCGGACCGCACACCGCAACGCGCGCCGCTCCTGATCCAGACCCGCCTCCTGCAGGAGCGCGGCGACGCCGCCGAATTCGCGCGCCACCTCGAGCTCGGTGTCGAGCGTGGCGCGCTGTGTCTCCGGGTCGCCGCGGCCCCAGAGCGGGCCCGAAGGGTGAATGTCGAAGGCTTGCAGGCGGCGCAGGAGCTCGTCATCGATCGTGGTCACCGGAAAATGGCTGCCGCTGCCCTCGAGGCTCGCGAGATCGCCCGGCCGGAGGACCGACCAATCCCCCGCCTGCACGCGCCGCGCCAGCACCGCATTGAAGATGAGGGCGCGCGCGGCCGACAACGCGAAGCCGCGCTCGGCGCGTCCCGCGGGCGCCGTTCCGCTCTGCATCCAGCGAGCCGCTCGATCGAGATTGAATCCGTCGCGGCCGAAGCGCTGCGGGCCGAAGTAGTTCGGCGCGCCGTGAGCCTTGAGCGCCGCGAGCTTCATGTCGAGCTCCTCACGAGACCAGGACGCCTTGCGCAGACGGATTCGGAAGCGATTGCCCGCAAGCGCCCCGCGCTTCAGCTTGCGCGCGTTCGCGTGCACGTCGAGCACCCTGAATTCGTCGGTGCGCACGCCGCTCCAGAAGGCTGCGGGCTGGGGCCGCGCCGGCACGCTGAACCACTGCGAGGCGATCGCATGACGATCCTTCAATCCGGCGTAGCCCACTTCGGAGACCGGCAGGCCCCCGAGTCTCGCGATCTCGGCGGCAACCCAGCGCGTGTTGGCGGCGCGCTTCTCGACGTGCAGCAGGAAATGCGGACCGTCGCCCGACGGCACGAACGACAGCTGTTCCTCGACGCGAAAATCCTCGGGCTCCGCCCGCAGTTGCGCCGCCGCGAGCGGCGCGCCGTGCGCGCGCGGCGGCGACAACGCGGCCCGCGTCCAGGACTCGGACCGTCGCCCGTGAATGCTCACGTCGAGCTATCGAGCATGCTCGAGCAGGACGGACGCGAGCGCCGCCAGGCCCTCGCCGCGTCCGACGAAACCCATGCGCTCGGTGGTCGTGGCCTTGACGTTGATGAAGCGGGCTTCGACCCCGAGGTCGGCCGCGAGATTCGAGGCGATGGCGTCGCGGTGCGCCGCGATGCGCGGAGCCTCGGCCAGTACGGTCAAGTCGGCATTGACCAGCCTGAATCCCGCCGTGCGCATCATTTGCGCCACGGTGCGCAGGAAGACCCGGCTGTCCGCACCCCGATAGCGCGGGTCCGAATCCGGAAAATGCCGGCCGATGTCGCCCTCACCCAGCGCCGCCGAGCACGGCGTCGCAAAGCGCGTGAATGATCACGTCCCCGTCCGAATGCGCCACGACGCCACGGCCGTGGGGAATCCGGACGCCGCCGAGCATCACGTGATCGCCCTCCCCGAATGCATGAACGTCGAAACCTTGGCCTATTCTCATCGCACCGCCTTTTCTCGTGGCCTCGAGGATTCGTGACGCGACCGCGAGGTCCTCAGCGCGAGTCACCTTGATATTGAACGGCGAACCCTGCACCAGGCGGGCGTGGACGCCGAGCCGCTCCATGGCCTGCGCCTCGTCGGTGACGGTGATGCCCTGCCGCACCGCCTCCTGCAATGCCTGTTCGAGCTTTCCGAGCGCGAAGACCTGCGGCGTCAACGCGCGCCAAAGCCCGCTTCGATCGACGGTCTCGCCCGCCAGAGCGCCGCTCTCGCGCTTCACCGTGTCGACGATCGGTGCGGCGAGAACGGCGCCGCGATGCGCCCGCCATCCAGGGCAGCGATCAACGCGCGCAAATCGTCGCCCTCCAGACAGGGCCGCGCGGCATCGTGCACCAGCACCCAGTCATCGGGCGATGCGTGGGTTTGCAGCTTTCTCAATCCGCTCAGCACCGATTCCTGGCGGCTTGCGCCGCCGACCGCGCTCAGCAGCTTCGGAGGCGCACCGACGGCATTGCCGGCTTGGCCGATCGCTGCCGCAAGCGCCGGCCAGCGCACATCGTCGGCGGCGACCGAGACGACCACTTTCTCGATGCGGGATTCCTGCATGAGCGCGCGCAGCGACCACTCGATCACGGTGGCGCCGAGGAGCGGCGCGTATTGTTTGGGAGACCCTTTGGCGGACGGGTCGAATCGCGCGCCGCGGCCCGCGGCCGGCACGACGGCGAAGACGCGGCGCGACGCGACCGCCGAAGTCACGCTGAACCCACCGGGATCACTCGGCGCGGGCGGTGATGGGAGCGGCGGGAGCCGGAGCCACGGGCGTCGCCGGCGTGACGACCTGATAGAACGTCTCGCTATTGCCCACCATGCCGAGCTCGCTCCTGGCACGCTCCTCGAGCGCCGCGAGTCCGACCTTCAAATCGGTGACTTCGGCGAGCAACTGACCGTTGCGTTCACGCTGCTCGGCATTGGCCGCCGTCTGCGCCTCGATCGACTGGTTCAAGCGCCAGATTTCACGCATTCCCTGATCCGAAACCCACAGCCGATACTGCAGCAGGACCAGGCAAACACCCAGGATGACCGCTAAAATCCTCATGAGGACAGTAGCTTAGCATGAGTTCTTAAGAAACTGGAACCGAAAGTGCGTTGCGGCCGGCGTAGGAGGCCCTGCCGCCGAGCTCCCCCTCGATCCGCAACAGCTGGTTGTACTTGGCAATTCGGTCGGAACGCGACATCGACCCGGTCTTGATCTGGGTCGCCGACGTGCCCACCGCAATATCCGCGATGGTCGCATCCTCGGTCTCCCCCGAGCGGTGCGAGATGATCGCCGCGTACTTGGCCTTCGCCGCCATGTCGATGGCCGCGAGCGTCTCGGTCAGCGTGCCGATCTGATTCGGCTTGATGAGAATGGCGTTGGCGATCTTCTTCGCGATCCCTTGCGCGAATATTTTGGTATTGGTGACGAAGATATCGTCGCCGACGAGTTGCAGCTTGCTGCCGAGTTTCTGCGTGAGCACGGACCACCCGTCCCAGTCACTCTCGCTCATCCCGTCTTCGATGGTGACGATGGGATACTTCGCGGCGAGCGTGCGAGATAATCGGCGAATTCGCTGGAACTGAACTTGCGGCCTTCCGATGCGAGATCGTACAACGCCGTCCTTGTAGAACTCATTGCTGGCGACATCCAACCCGAGATAGATGTCCCGGCCGGCGCGGTATCCCGCCTTGTCGATGGCCTCCAGGATGGTGGTGAGCGCCGCCTCGTTCGACGGCAGATCGGGAGCGAACCCGCCCTCGTCTCCCACCGCGGTATTGAGACCCTTGGCGTGCAGCACCTTCTTCAGGGAATGAAACACCTCGGCACCGTAGCGCACCGCCTCCGCGAGCGAAGGAGCTCCGAGCGGCAGAATCATGAACTCCTGAATATCGACGCTGTTGTCCGCGTGCGCGCCGCCATTGATGATGTTCATCATCGGCACCGGCATGACGAAGTCCGAGGCACCGCCCGACAGATGCCGGTAGAGCGGCATCTTGCGGTCGCGGGCTGCGGCGTGCGCGGCGGCCAGGGACACCGCCAGGATCGCGTTCGCGCCCAGTTTCGATTTGTTGTCGGTGCCGTCCGCCGCGATCATCTTGGCGTCGAGGCCGGCCTGGTCGGCGGGATCGAGTCCCACCACGAGATCGCGTAGCGTCCCGTTGACGTGATCCACGGCTTTGCGCACGCCCTTGCCCCCGAATCGCTTCGCATCGCCGTCGCGCAGCTCCACCGCTTCGCGCGATCCGGTGGAGGCTCCCGACGGCACCAAGGCGCGGCCCATCGCGCCCGTATCGAGCAGAACGTCGGCCTCGACGGTGGGATTGCCGCGCGAATCGATGATTTCACGGCCTCGAACTTCAACGATGCGGCTCATAGCAAAGACTCCTCGAACGGTTTCTTTTTGACGGCGAGATCGAGCTCCACCAGGGTGTAGAGGAGCGAGGCCATCCGGTCCAGCGGCCATGCGTTGGGCCCGTCGGACTTGGCGTTCGCCGGATCCGGATGGGTCTCCATGAACAGGCCCGAGATGCCCGCCGCGATGGCAGCGCGCGCGAGCACCGGCACGAACTCGCGCTGCCCGCCGGAGGCGTTGCCCTGGCCTCCCGGCAATTGAACGGAATGGGTGGCGTCGAACACCACCGGGCAGCCGGTGGAGCGCATCACGGCAAGCGAGCGCATGTCCGACACGAGATTGTTGTAGCCGAAGGAGAATCCCCGCTCGCACACCATGATTTGCGCGTTGCCCGTGGAACGAGCCTTGTCGACCACGTTCTGCATCTCCCACGGACTCAAGAATTGGCCCTTCTTGATGTTCACGGGCTTGCCCTGGGACGAGACCCCGACGATGAAATTCGTCTGCCGGCAGAGAAACGCCGGCGTCTGCAGCACGTCGACCACCTCCGCCACTTCGGCGAGCGGGGTATCCTCGTGCACGTCCGTGAGCACGGGCACGCCCACCTGTTTCCTCACCTGGGCGAGCGCCTTGAGCCCCGCCTCGATGCCGGGGCCCCGGAAACTCGACTGCGACGAGCGGTTGGCCTTGTCGAAGGACGCCTTGAAAATGAACGGAATCCCGAGCGTCGCCGTCATGTCGCGAAGCCGCCCGGCAACGTCGATGACCAGCGCCTCGCTCTCGATGACGCACGGGCCGGCGATCAGGAAGAACGGCCGATCGGGGCCGACCTCGTACGATACGAGCTTCATGCGGCGCGGCCGGGTCTTGCGGTGGCGCGGCCCGTCATGCGCTGGCGCAAACAGTCATGCGGTGGCGCGGCCCGGTTGCAGCGCGGCGCGGTATTCGCGGGCGGCGCGCACAAAGCCCGTGAACAACGGGTGTCCGTCGCGCGGCGTGGACGTGAATTCGGGATGGAACTGGCTCGCCACGAAAAAGGGATGCGAGCGCAGCTCGATGAACTCCACCAGGCCATCCGCCGAGAATCCCGAGAACGTCAGGCCCGCGGCGCTCAACTCATCGAGATAGTGATTGTTGAATTCGTAGCGATGACGGTGGCGCTCGAAGATCGACTCCTTGCCGTACAGTGCGTGGACCAGCGAGCCGGGCTTCAGATGGGCCTCCTGCGCTCCGAGCCGCATGGTGCCCCCCAGATCGGATTTCTCGTCGCGCACTTGCTGGCCTCTGGCGAGATCCTGCCATTCGGTGATCAGCGCGATGATGGGGTGATTCGTGGCACGATCGAACTCCGTGCTGTTCGCGTTCTTCAGCGCGAGCACATTTCTCGCGTATTCGATGATCGCGAGCTGCATGCCGAGACAGATGCCGAGGTAGGGAATGCGGTTCTCCCGGGCGTAGCGGATGGCCTGGATCTTCCCCTCGATCCCGCGGTCGCCGAAGCCGCCGGGCACCAGGATGGCGTCCATGTTGGCGAGCACCGAGGGACCGCTCCGCTCGATATCCTGCGACTCGAAGTAATGGATGTTCACCCGGGTGCGCGTCTTGATGCCGCCGTGCATCAGCGACTCGTTCAGCGAGATGTACGAATCCCGGATCTGCACGTACTTGCCGACCATGCCGATGTCGACGACGGCCTCGGGGTTCTGCTTGGCCGCCACCACCGCGCGCCATTCCGACAGATCCGTGGCGGGCACATCCAGACGAAGCTTGTCCACGACGATGTCGTCGAGATCCTGCTCGTGCAACAGCATGGGAATCTTGTAGATGTCGTCGGCATCGACCGCCGAGATCACCGCACGCTCTTCGACGTTGGTGAAGAGCGCGATCTTGCGGCGCTGTTCGTCCGGCAGAGTCTGCATGCAGCGGCACAGCAGAATGTCGGGCTGGATGCCGATGCCGCGCAGTTCCTTGACCGAATGCTGGGTGGGTTTGGTCTTGATCTCGCCCGAGCCGCCGACCACGGGCACGAGCGTCAGGTGCATGTACAGCACATGGTGGTGCCCGAGCTCCACGCCCATCTGGCGGATTGCCTCGAGAAACGGCAACGACTCGATGTCGCCGACCGTGCCGCCGATCTCCACCATGCACACGTCGGCGTTGCCGGCGCCCATCCGGATCCGGTACTTGATCTCATCGGTGATGTGAGGGATCACCTGAACCGTCGCGCCCAGATAGTCGCCGCGGCGTTCCTTCGCGATCACGCGCTCGTAGATGCGCCCGGTGGTGAAATTGCTGTTGCGGCCGGTGGTCGTGCGCACGAAACGCTCGTAATGGCCGAGATCCAAGTCCGTCTCCGTTCCATCCGCCGTGACGAAGACTTCGCCGTGCTGAAACGGGCTCATGGTGCCGGGATCGACGTTGATGTACGGATCCAGCTTCACCATGCTGACCTTCAGGCCCCGCGCCTCCAGGATGGCGCCGAGAGAGGCGGATGCGATGCCCTTCCCGAGCGAGGAGACCACGCCGCCGGTGACAAAAACGAATCGAGTCATGATGGGTCACCGTCGCCAAATAATATGAATCGCAAGAAAAATCATTTTTCACGCGACTCATGGAGCCAGAAGGAAATAATTGAAATTCGACGGGAGTTCAGGCTACCAGATCCCCACTCTCCCCACAATCCGCGCCGCCGGAATTGCGCCCCCGCGCAGAACAATCGCCTCGAATCGAGCGCCGCTCTTCTCCTTGCGAGAAAATCGGCTCGATCCGCCCCCCGATTGTGGCAACTCCGCCGCGTCGACCATGCCGCGTCTGCCATGCCGCGTCTGCCATGCGCGTGTGCCCGGCTCGCGTGTGACCGGCCCGGCGTATAGGCGCCGCGCCGTATCGCGAGCGCCGTCGAGCCATCAGGCCGGATGGGGGAGGGATTTTCCGGATCGTGGAAAACAGGGATGTTTTCCCCGAAGCCTCCAGGGAAGGATTCACGGCGGTCCGGAAAATCCCTCCCCCATCCGGCCTCTTCGCACGAAGAAGCCCTAGATCCGACGCGAGCAACAGTCCGTTCAGAGCAGCTCCGGCGCCCCCTCCCAAGCAACGTCCACCCCCATCTCATCGGCCCCCGCCAGCCAGCGCGCATCCCGCCAGAGATCCCCGATCGCCACCAGCGATTCGCCCGCATAAATCATGGGCAGCGCGTCGCGCATCCACGGCAGTACACCCATCGCTTGACAGAGATGCTGAACGCTCTGGGTGCGGCCCCGGGCACCGAGCTTGAGTGTTTCGCCCCCGCTGCGGCGGCGGACGGCCAACGTGGGCGGCAGGCGTTTCGCATCCAAGCCTCCCAAGCGCGGAACCCATCGAAGCGTCCCCAATCCGGAGCCCAGCTCGAGGCGTGAATCGGGGTGCATCGGCCATTCCCGACTCGAGGCGAGCGACGCAGCGGTGGCCGCGGTCAGGTACAGCCGGTCCCGGTACCGGCGCAGCGCATGGCCGCCCCAGACGATCGCGGGCTCGTGATCGGCGTCCGCATCGAGCGTCTGGCGCAAACCCTCGGTCAACCGCGCGGAGGACGGCGAGGCGATTCCCGTCTCGGCAAGCCAGCGGCGCACGACGTTGACCCGTTCGCGCTCGGCCAGCGCGCGCAGGCCGGTAACGGACAACGCAGGGCCATCCCGCAGCCGAAACAGCACCGCATCCGCGGCCTGCTCCAGCAGGCATTGGGCATCCGCGGCGTGGCGGGCGGCGCGCCCGAGCGCCGCGGCCGCGCCCGGCCAGCGCTCGATGATCGTCGGCCAGATCTCGGCACGCAGGAAAGCGCGATCGAAGCGCAAATCACGATTCATCGGGTCCTCGTGCGCCTCGACCCCGCGCGTCTCGGCGTAGGCCACAAGTTCGCGCCGCGTGATCCGAAGAAGCGGCCGCAGATGCCAGCCGCCGGCCAGGGGGCGCAGCATCGGCATTGCCGACAAGCCCTTGATCCCGGCGCCGCGGAGCAGCTGAAGGAGCACCGTTTCCGCTTGATCTTCGGCGTGGTGTGCCGTCAACAGACATTCGCCGCGAGCGAGATTGAGTGCGAACGCCCGATATCTCGCCTCGCGCGCCACCGCTTCGAGCGATTCGCCGTCCGCCTCCACCGTCACCTCGATTACGCTGAGCGGGATCTGCAAACGCGCACAGAGCGCGATTGAGGACGCGCGCAGCACCACGGATGCGTCCTGCAAACCGTGATCGACGTGGACCGCGCGCACCGGCCGGTTGGGGAGCTCCGCCAGCGCGCTCAGCAAGCAGGCCGAATCGCCGCCGCCGCTCACGCCCACCACCAGTCCCGTGGCATCTTGCGGAAGATATTGGCGGAGTACGGCATCGAGCTCGGCCGCGCCGAATCTCATGCAGAACCCCTCATTCGCCTCTCCTGGCTCGACGTTCTGGCGACTACTCGTCGCCGAATACGCCGAAACTGCGCAGGCGCGCTTGGCGGGCGTCGAGGAGCGACGTGACAGGCTGTTTGGAAAGCTCCGTCAAGTGCTTGATCATGCTTTGTTTCATGGTCTCGGCCATCGCTTGCGGATCACGATGGGCCGCGCCGTGCGGCTCCTTCAGCACCTCGTCGACCAGGCCCAGCTTCTTGAGCCGATCCGCAGTGCCTCCCATGGCGTCCGCAGCAATCTCCTTCTTGTCGGTGCTCTTCCACAGGATCGACGCACAGCTCTCCGGAGAGATCACCGAGTAGACGCTGAACTGCAGCATCACCAGCCGATCGCACACGCCGATGGCGAGCGCGCCGCCCGACCGCTCCTTCCCCGATCACGACGGACAGGATCGGGCGCCGCCAGATTCGACATCTCGAATAAATTGCGGGCAATGGCCTCGCTCTGTCCGCGCTCTTCCGAGCCGATGCCGGGGTATGCGCCCGGCGTATCGATCAGGGTGATGATCGGGATGCGGAAGCGCTCCGCCATGCGCATCAGCCGCAGCGCCTTGCGATAGCCTTCCGGCTTCGGCATACCGTAATTGCGGCGCACGCGCTCCTTGGTGTCGCGTCCCTTCTGGTGGCCGATCAGCATGACCGGCTGACCCTCCAAGCGCGCCAAGCCGCCGACGATCGCAAGATCGTCGCTGTACATGCGGTCGCCGTGCAGTTCGTGCCAATCGGTGAAAATCAGCGAGACGTAGTCCAGCGTGTAGGGGCGCTGGGGATGCCGCGCGAGCTGCGTGATCTGCCAGGGCGACAGATTGGAAAAGATGCTGCTGGTGAGCGCTCGACTCTTCGACTGCAGCCGCTTGACCTCCTCGGCGATGTTGAGGCTCGCATCGGAGCCCAGGAATTTGAGTTCCTCGATCTTCGCCTCCAGCTCGGCGATCGGTTGTTCAAATTCCAGAAAATTCAGCGCCATGAAGATGTTTCCTCGCCGCGAATGTCGTTTCGCGGACCATACACCAAATACCAGCCTTCGCGTCCGACCAGGGCGGACAGTTTATCCAGAAGCTCGCGCGAAGGCCGAACCGACCAACTATCGGCCAGATTGAGCCGCCCCGTATAGTCCTCGGCCGGTTGACCGCCACGCTAACCCCGCAAGGCCCCTTGAGGTACGGCCTCAAGAGCTCCTCGAAGCGCTTCAGGCCCGAGGGGCCGTCGAATTGCGTCGGCCACTTGAGCCACAGCCGGCGCGCGAATCGCTCGCGGGCCCGGTCGATGTCCATCATCGTTTTCGCCTGCAGGCGCCACGCCTCGATGAAATCATCGAACCGCAGCATCCCATCCACGATCAGGATCGCATCCTTGACGATGATGTCGCGGTATTGCTGGAAGGTCTCCTCGAACAGGCTGACTTCCAGGCGCGCGCTGCGATCGTCGAGAATGAGGGTGACCCGGTTCGGACGGCGGCGGATCTCGAGCACCAGTCCGGCGACGGTCGCCGGCTTTCCCTGGCTCCATCCCCGCTCGCCCAAAGGCGCCGAGGGCCGCGCCCCCCCTACATCCACCAGGCGCGCGCTGACCAGGAACTTGAGATCGGGCTCGTATGGGCTGATCGGGTGGCCGCTCAAAAACAAACCGAGGGTCTCGCGCTCGCCGGCGAGGCGCTCCGCGTCGCTCCAGTCGGTCAGGGTTGCATTCTCGGCCGCGGCGAGCCCGAACAAATCCACCTGGCCGACGCTCATCGCACGCGAGTTCTGTTCCCCGAGATGCATGGCGCGCTCGAGCTCCGCGGTGAGCGTCGCGCGGTTCGGGCCGAGGTGATCGAGGCTCCCGGACTTGATCAGCGCCTCGAACACCCGCTTGTTCACACGTTGCAAGTCGATGCGCCGGCAAAGATCCGGCAAGCTTCGATACGGACCATTGGCGGCGCGTTCGTCGACGATGGCCTGCACCGCCGATTCGCCCACGCCCTTGATGGCGCCCAGCCCAAAGCGGATGCTGGCGGGCCCGGCGACCTGAAACGCGTACTGCGATTCGTTCACGTCCGGCGGATGAACGGTGAGCTTCATGCTGACGCATTCGTCGATGAGCGTAACGACCTTGTCGGTCTTGTCCATGTCCGACGACAGCACCGCCGCCATGAACGCCGCGGGGTAGTGTGCCTTGAGCCAGGCCGTCTGGTAAGACAGGAGCGCGTACGCGGCCGAGTGCGACTTGTTGAAACCGTAGCCCGCGAACTTTTCCATCAAATCGAAGATCATCGTGGCCTGCGCCTCGCGCACGCCCCGCGCCACCGCGCCGCTCACGAACACCGAGCGCTGCTTGGCCATTTCCTCGGGCTTCTTCTTGCCCATCGCGCGGCGCAAGAGATCCGCGCCGCCCAGCGTGTAGCCGGCGAGGATCTGCGCGATCTGCATGACCTGTTCCTGATACAGGATCACGCCGTAGGTCGCGGCCAGCACGGGCTTCAGATCGGGGTGAAGATAATCGATGGTGGCGCCGGTGGTATCGTGCTTGCGTGCGATGAAATCATCGACCATGCCCGATTGCAGCGGTCCCGGCCGGAACAGGGCGACCAGGGCGACGATGTCGCCGAAGCGGTCCGGCTGCAGGCGCCGGATGAGATCCTTCATGCCGCGTGATTCGAGCTGAAATACCGCCGTGGTCTTGCAGCTCTTCAGCAGCTGGTAGGTGGCCGGATCGTCCATGGGGAGCGTCCCCATGGACAGCGGCGGCTCGCCCGACGCGGCGCGGGCGGCGTTGATGTCGCGCACCGCCCAATCGATGATGGTGAGCGTGCGCAGGCCGAGAAAGTCGAACTTGACGAGGCCTGCGGCCTCCACGTCGTCTTTGTCGAACTGGGTGACGGGCGTGGAACTGCCCTCTTCGCAGTAGAGCGGCGTGAAATCCGTGAGTACGGAGGGTGCGATCACCACGCCACCCGCGTGAGTCCCCGCGTTTCTCGCGAGGCCCTCGAGAGCCCGTGCCAGATCGATGAGCTCGCGGACCTCCGGATCGCCCGTATAGAGCCGCCTGAGCTCCTCTTCCTGTTCGAGCGCCTTGTCGAGGGTGATGCCGATCTCGAACGGAACGAGCTTCGCGATCTTGTCGACGTAGCCGTAGTTATGGCCGAGCACTCGGCCCACGTCGCGGATCACCGCCTTGGCGGCAAGCGTTCCGTAGGTGATGATCTGCGAAACGCGCTCGCGTCCATATTTGTTGGCGACGTACTCGATGACCCGGTCGCGCCCCTCCATGCAGAAATCGACGTCGAAGTCCGGCATCGAGACACGCTCTGGATTCAAGAATCGCTCGAACAGAAGGTCATGCTCGATCGGGTCCAGATCGGTGATGCCGAGAACGAACGCCACCAGGGATCCCGCGCCCGAGCCGCGGCCCGGCCCGACCGGCACGCCGTGCCCGCGCGCCCAGCGGATGAAGTCGGCGACGATCAGGAAGTACCCCGCGAAGCCCATGCTGCAGATCACGCCGAGCTCGAGCGTCAATCTCGCATCGTAGCCTTCGGCGTCGGGCGTCTTCCCGCCTTTGGATCGGGCCTGGTCGAGCCGCATGGCGAGTCCGCGCTGCGCCTCTTCGCGGAGGAAATCTTCCGTGGTGCTGCCCGCCGGCACGGGGTAGGCCGGCAGCATGGAGGAGCCGAGCTTGATCTCGAGAGAGCATCGCTTGGCGATCTCGAGGCTGTTGGCGAGCAGCTCCGGCGCATCGGCAAAGAGCTCGCTCATCTGCGCCGGCGTCTTTAGATATTGCTCCTCGGAATAGCGCCGCGGCCGGCTGGTGTCGGCGAGGAGCGCGCCTTCGCGGATACAGACTCGCGCCTCGTGGGCCTCGAATTCCTCGCGCGTCAGGAAGCGTACGTCATTGGTCGCCACGGCAGGCACGCCATGCGCGCGCGCCAGGTCCATCACCGCATCGCTGCAGGCCGCCTCGCCGGCGCGCCCGGTGCGCTGCACCTCCAAATAGAAGCGGTCGCCGCAAAGCGCTTGCCAGCGCGCCAATGCCCGCACCGCCTCCTCGAGCTTGCCGCGCACCAGCGCCTGACCGACATCGCCCTCCGCTCCACCGGACAGGACGATGAGTCCCGAAAGGGCCGGGGCGGTGAGCCAGGTCCGGTCCATCATGGGAATCCCGCGGGACTGACCCTCCAGGAATGAGCGCGTGACGAGCTGGGTGAGATGACGGTACCCAATGAGATTCTGACAGAGGAAGACGATGCGCGATGGCGGCGCGCGCTCCCCTGGCTCCCGGATCCAGGCGTCCACGCCGATCAACGGCTTGACACCCGCGGCTTGCGCCTCTTTGTAGAACTTGACCATGGCGAAGAGATTGCTCTGGTCGGTGAGCGCGATCGCAGGCATGCGCGCTTGGGCGACCGCCGCCATCAATTCGGGCACGCGCACGATGCCGTCGAGCAGCGAATACTCGGTGTGCAGCCGCAAGTGCACGAACTGGCTCACGGGGCGGGATGCTCCCGATGGAGCTCGAAGTCGGCGTCGTCCTCGATGTCCTGGATCCATTCCATCTCGGCATCCCACTCGTCCGCCCCTGCCGTGCCGTCCAACATGCACACCACGGGAGCGAAACTCCGCCGGTGCAGCGGGCACGGACCATGTTCCGCGAGGAGCGTCCTGTGCCGTCGCGTCGCATATCCCTTGTGACTTGCGAAAGCATATTGAGGATAGACCGCATCCATTTGATCCATATACTGATCTCGGGCCGTTTTCGCGAGGATCGAGGCGGCGCTGATGGCGGGCTCGCTCGCATCCCCGCCGATGATCGCGCGCGCGGTGAGCGCGGGCCCAAGTCCCTCCAGGCGCGGCAATCGATTGCCGTCCACGATCAGCCGCTGCGGGCATGGGTTCATCGCGAGCACCGCGCGTCGCATCGCCAGAAAGGTCGCATGCAGAATATTGAGCGCATCGATCTCGGCCGGGTCCGCCCAGCCGATGCCGAACGCCAGTGCGCGGCGGCGAATCTCCCCGCTCAAACGGGCGCGCTCGGCGGCGCTCAACACCTTGGAATCCGCCAGACCGGCAATGCCCCGGCCGCGGCCCAGAATGACCGCGGCGGCGACCACCGGGCCCGCCAGAGGACCCCGCCCCGCTTCATCCACACCCGCGATATGCGCACTCATGGCGAAGACACCGGCGGCCGGGGTCGCCGCAGCAAGGCGAGGATGGCCTGCGCGGCGCGGGCGCTGGCGTCACGTTTGAGATTGACGTGTAGCCCCACGAACTCCTGCTCCAGCTTGGCTCGTCGTCCGGCATCATCCAGCCACGCCAGGAGCTCCGCCCCCAGCGTCTGCGGGTTGATCTGTTCCTGAAAATACTCGCCGACCACGCGATGATCCGCAAGTAGATTAGGTTGCGCGAAAAACTTGGATTTGACCAGATTGAAACGGCGGATGATCCAGGCCGACAACGCTCCCAACCGGTAGACTACCACCATGGGCCGCTTGCAGAGCGCCGCCTCGAGGCTCGCCGTCCCCGAAGCGACCATCACCGCGTTGGCGGCGATCAGCGCTGCTTGAGCGTGGCCGTCGATCAACCTCACGCGCACCTGCGGCGCGACCCGCGCGAGCGCGTCCGAGAAGATCTCTCGGGTCGCGGCACTCGCCATGGGCGCGACGAATTCGACACCCGGACGCCGCTCGAGGAGCCATGCCGCGGTCGCTGCGAAATCCTCGGCCAGCCTCGACACCTCACCACGCCGGCTGCCGGGCAGGAGCGCCACGATCTCGGCGCCGGCGGGCAGATCGAGCGCTCTGCGCGCAGCGGCGCGATCCACGTCGATCGGAATGGCATCGGCCAACGGATGCCCGACGAACTCGGCCGCCACCCCCTGCCCGTCGTAAAAGCGCTTCTCGAAAGGCAGCAGGCAGAGCACCAGATCGACCGATTCGTGGATGTGCTGTACCCGGCTCTGCCGCCACGCCCACACCTGTGGGCTGACGTATTGCACGGTCGGAATCCCCGCGGCGTGGAGCTTGCGTGCCAGCCGCAGATTGGTGTCGGGCGCATCGATTCCGACGAACACGTCGGGACGGGCGGCGATGAAGGAGCGGCGCAGACGCGATAGAAGACTCAACAGGCGCGGCAGTTCCTTGAGGATCTCGAACAGTCCCATGACGGCCAGCGACTCGGCCGGCTCCCAGACCTCGCAGCCGGCGGCGCGCATCTTGGGCCCGGCGACGCCGAAAAATTGCGCCTCCGGCTCGATCCGCCGCAGCGCCTCTATCAACGCAGCTCCGAGCGTGTCTCCCGACGCCTCCCCCGCGACGAGTCCCACCCGCAGCGGCGCCGGCATGGTCGATCCCATGAGCTACCGCACGAGGCTACGCGAGCTGCGTTTGATGAAGTCCACGAACGGGCGGATCTCCGGCGATGAGTCGGCCATGCGCTCCAGCTCCTGCAGAGCCGCCTGCAGCTTGAGACGCGACCGGTAGAGCACGCGGTAGGCGCGCCGGATGTTGCGAATCTGTTCCTCCGAGAATCCCCGCCGCTTCAATCCTTCGGAGTTGACGCTGTGAGGCACCGCCGGCCGTCCGACCGCCATGACGAACGGCGGCACATCGCGCGTCACCATCGCATTGTGGGCGAGAAAGGCATGATCGCCGACTTTGGTGAATTGATGGACCGCGGACAGCCCGCCCATGATCACCCAGTTGCCGAGCTCCACGTGGCCGCCGAGCGTCGCGCAATTCGCCATCACGATCTGGTCGCCCAGGGTGCAGTCGTGCGCCACGTGCGAATAGGCCATCAGCAGATTGTCGCTGCCGATCTTGGTCACGCCGTTCCCGGTCACGGTGCCGCGGTTCACGGTGACCGATTCGCGGAACACGTTGCGGTCGCCGATTTCGAGCCGGGTGGGCTCGCCCTTGTACTTCTTGTCCTGCGGCGCATCGCCGATCGAGGCGAATTGATAGATCTTGTTGTCGGTGCCGATGCGGGTCGGACCGTTGATGACCGCGTGCGGACCCACCCAGGTCCGGGCCCCGATCACCACACCGGCGCCGATGACGCTGAACGGTCCAACCTCGGCATCCGCAGCAACCTCCGCCTGCGGCGAGACCACCGCGCGCGCATCGATCATCCCGCTTCTCCCGACGGATCGGGGTCCTTGGCGGCCGGGCCCTTGGCGCCCGGCACCTTGGTCTCGGGCGCGACCATGATCTCGGCCGACGCCACCACCGCGCCATCCACCTCCGCACGGCAGTCGAACTTCCAGATCCCCTTGAAGGCGCGCTTCAAGGTCGCCTTGAGGTGGATCTGATCGCCCGGCTCGACGGGCTTGCGAAAGCGCGCGTTGTCGATCGCGACGAAATAAAAGCGCGTATCGGAATCGGGCACGACCTCCACGGTCTTGAACGCGAGTATGCCGCAGGTCTGCGCCAGCGCCTCGATGATCATCACGCCCGGCATCACGGGCCGGTGCGGGAAGTGCCCCGGGAAAAACGGCTCGTTGAAGGTCACGTTCTTGATCGCATGGACGTACTGGCCCGCCTGGCAGTCGAGCACGCGATCGACCAGCAAAAACGGATACCGGTGCGGAAGCTGCCGCATGATCCCTTCGATATCGAGTTTGCAGGGTTCTGCCATCATCGCTCCTTTTCACCGAATCGCCGCAAATGAGCCACCATTCTGCGCCACGCCCGCGTCGGCACGGTCGGCATGCCGCTCGAATAGCTGCCCGCCTCGCGGATCGAGGCGCTGACCAGGCTGCATCCCGTGATCATCACATCGTCGGCGATGTTCAAATGACCGGCGAACCCGACCATGCCCCCGATGAGGCACCGCTGCCCTATGGTCGTGCTCCCCGAAATACCCGTGCACGCGGCGATCGCCGTGTGCGCGCCGATGGTCACGTTGTGCCCCACCTGGATTTGATTATCCAGCTTGGCGCCATTCTCGACCACCGTGTCGCCGATCGCGCCGCGATCGATGGTCGTATTGGCACCGATCTCGACATCGTCCCCAATGCGCACGCTGCCGACCTGGGGGACTTTGAACCAGGTTCCGCGGTCCGGCGCGAAGCCGAACCCGTCGGCCCCGATGACGGCGCCGGCGTGCACCAATCCCCGCTCTCCCAGCACTACGCCGGGATACAAATTGACTCTCGCCACGAGGCGCGTGTCCGCGCCGATCCGGGCGCCCCGCTGCACGATGCACCCGGGCCCCACCACGGCGCGCTCGCCGATCTCGACCTCATCCTCGATCACCGCCAGGGCCTCGACGGTCGCCGAGGCGGCCACACGGGCCCCTGGAGACACGACAGCCGTCGGATGCACTCCCGGGGCGGCCTTGGGCTCCGGATACAGCAATTCGGCGATGCGGGCGTAGCTCAGATAGGGGTTCGGGGCGATCAGCGCAGCGACCGGGCAGCCTTCGGCATCGGCCGCCGTCAGGACCACGGCGCCGGCGTGCGTCGTGTTGAGATTCTTGCGGTATCTCGAATTCGCCAGGAAGCTCACGCTGCCGGGCGTCGCCTGCGCCAAAGTGGCCACATGCGACACCCGGGTATCGGGATCTCCCTCGAGCTCCAAGCCGAACCGTACCGCCAACTCCCCTAGGCTAAAATCCCGCGGCACTGGCGCACATCCCGTGCGAAAAGATCAGCGGGTTATTTCGGCTTTGCCGGTGCCGGCGTCTTGGCCGGGGCCGGCGTCGTTGTGCCCGTCGCGTTCGCCGGCTTGCTGGTGAGCACCGCCAGCACGTTGGCGGTGATGTCGAGCGCGGGTTTGGCGAAGAACACGCCCTGGCCCAATACCAGGTCGAAGCCCTGCGCATTCGCGTAGGTCTGGATCTCCTGCACGAGATAACGCTGAACCTTGCCGAGCTCCTCGTTCTTGCGGGTCGACGCGTCGTCCTGGAATTCACCGGCCTTGCGCTGAAACTCGCGCTGCTGATCGCGCAGCGTCTTTTCCGCATTCGCGCGGTCGGACTCGGACATCACCGCGCCCTCCTTCTGAAGCTTGTCGTCCTTGGCCTTGAGGTCGTTCTGCAGAGTCATCAGCTCGCGCCGCCGCGGGCCGAACTCGTTATCGAGCGCCTGCATCGCGGACTTGGTCTGGGGCGCATCCTCGAGCAGCTTCTCGAAATTGACGACGCCGATCTTGATTTCCGCGCTCGCCTGGCCGGCGGCGAACAGGCCGCACAGCGCCATTGCCAAAAACGGGATTCTGCGGGTGAAAGTCGACATTGTTCTCTAAACCTCTTGCCTTAAGACGTCAAAACGCCTGACCGATTGAAAATTGGAATCGCTCCGTTTCATCGTTGAACCTCACCGTGTCGCCCGGGTAGGCGTTCAGCGGGATGCCATACGAGAATCGGAACAGACCCAGCGGAGCGAGCCATTGTACCGCGATCCCGGTGGATCTTTTCAGCCTATCATAAGCGAAGTGGTAATCGACCGGGGTTATGTCGTCCTCACCCAGAAAATGCAGCTTGTTCCCGGTGTAGAAGACGTTCCCCATATCGTAGAACCAACTGATCCGGGCGGCGCTCTTCCACTTGTCCGGCACCGGGAACAGCAGCTCGAAGCGGCTGATGACCCGGAAATTGCCGCCGAACGGGTTGCCGATGCCGATGTTGTCGCGAGGGCCCAGGGTGCTCTCGCGATAGCCGCGGACACTGTCCGGACCGCCCGCGTAATAGTTCAGATACGGCGGCAGGAACGTGGTCTTGCCCATCGCCTCGGCGTAGTCGACGCTCGCGTTGTACGACAACAGCCACTTGCCCCACAGCGGGACGTACTGCAGGTACTGGAAATTGGTCGCGTAATAGCGCACGTCGCTGAACGGCAGCGCCATGCGCCCCGAGACTGCGAGATGAAAGCCGCGGTCGGCGAACAGGGCTCGGTTTCGAGTATCGAAATTCCAGCCCCCGGAGACCTCGTACGAATAAAAATCGGTTCCGTAGACGGTATACGGGCTGTCGAGCGAATTGATGATGTTGTCGCCGTTGGTATCGTCCAGGTAGCGCGTGAAGGTGCTGCCGTTGTGCTGCACCCAGTCGATGGCCTGTTGCGAGCTGTAGCCTTGCGAGACCACCAGCTCGTTCTTGTTGGCGGATACGCCGACCGACAGGTACTGATACTCCGTGATCGGATAGGAGAAGCTCTCCGCCAGGGTCAGCTGCTTGGTGGAGAATTTCGACGCGGCCGCGACGAACTGCGTGATGTCGCGGAAGGTGAGCGAGGTGGTTCTCGCCACCCCGTCGATGGTCATGTACGGATCGGTGCTCGCGAAGGTATAGGTCTTCGAGTATTTGCCGGCGTTGACCTCGAGCGCGATGCGATCGCCCGTTCCCATGAAGTTGCTGTGCACGAAATTGCCGTTGAGGCTGAATTTCTGCGCTTCGGAGTAGCCGATGCCGCCGCCGAACTGCCCGGGCGGCCCTCCTTGATCTTGTAGTCGACGTCCACCAGGTCGGCGCTTCCCGGCACCGGCTTGGTCTCGAACTCCACCCTCTCCACGTACGGCAGGCGCTGGATGCGCTCCTTGGAGCGCTCGAGCGCCGAGTTCGACAGCCAGCCGCCCTCGAGCTGGCGCATCTCGCGGCGCAGCGTCTCGTCGTTGATGCGCGGTGATGCCGGTGAAGTTGATGTGGCGCACGTACACGCGGTTGCCCGGGTCGACGAAGAAGGTGAGCGCCACGGTCTTGTTGTCGTTGTCGGCCGTCGGCACCGGCTCGACCTTGGCGAAGGCATAGCCGTCGGCGCCCAGGCGGTTGCTCATCAGCTCCTGCGAGCTGGTGACGGCCTTGCGCGAGAAGATCTCGCCGGGGTGGACCAGCAGCAGCCTGCGCAGCTCGCGCCTCCGGCACGACCATGGTGCCGGCGAGCTTGATCGTCCGACACCTTGTACACCTCGCCCTCGTTGACGTTGATGGTGATGAAGATGTCGTCTTTTTCAGGCGCGATCGCCACCTGCGTCGACTCGATCTGGAAGTTCGCGTAGCCGCGATCCATGTAGTAGGTGCGCACCTTCTCCAGATCGCCCTGCAGCGATTCGCGCGAGTAGCGGTCGTCCTGCTTGTACCAGGAGAGCCAGTTCGGCGTCTTGCAGCTCGAACGTGTCGAGGATGTCCTTTTCCTTGAACTTGGTGTTGCCGACGATGTTGATCTGGCGGATCTTGGCGCGCCGCCCTCCTTGATGTTGACCTTCACGTCGACCTGGTTGCCGGGCAGCTCCGTGACCTTGGTGTCGACCTGCACCGCGTACTTGCCGCGGCTGAAATACTGATCGGTGAGGTATTGCGTGACCTCATCGAGCACCGAGCGGTCGAAGGTCTTGCCGGCCGCGAGCCCGACGTTGCGCAGGTTTCTGCAGGTCCTCGGTCTTGATGTCCTTGTTGCCCTTGATCTCGAAGCTCTCGATCGAGGGGCGCTCGACCACCACCACGAGCAGGGTGTTGCCGTCGCGGCGCAGCTCCACGTCGCGGAAGAAGCCGGTCGCGTACAGCGCGCGCATGCGCCTCGCCGATGCGCTGCGGCGTCAGGTGATCGCCGATGTTGACCGGCAGATAGTTGAATACCGTGCCTTCGGAGATGCGCTGCAGGCCCTCGACGCGGATGTCGCCCACCGTGAACGCGTCCGGGGACGGCGCGCCGGGCGGGGTCGGCGACGCCGCCGACGGTTGTGGAGGCGCTGCCGCAGGGGGCGGCGCAGGCGACGCATTGGGCGGCCGCGGCGAGGGCGGCGGGGCCTGCGGCTGGGGCGCGGGTTGCGCCCGCACGGACACTCCGATGGGCTGGATGGCGAGCGCCATCAAGCAAATCAGCCGCGATTTAACCCGCACGCGACGACGACCGCATGCAGTCTCTATGGGCAGCGCTGGCGGCACGGCGCCGCATTCGCGGCGCAAACTCGAGATAGATCATGATTTCCCGTTAATTCAAATGTCTGGAGATATCGTTATAGAAAGCGAGGCTCATCAACACCACCAGCAGCGCAATCCCCACCTGCTGACCGAAGCTTTGGGCACGCTCCGACAGCGGGCTCCCCTTGACGGCTTCCACCAGTTGATAAACCACCTGCCCACCGTCCAGTAGCGGGACCGGCATCAAGTTCAGCACCCCGAGGCTCACGCTGATGATGGCGAGAAAAGCCATGTAACGCGGTCAACCCGAGGTATGCACTGATGCCGGCAAACTCGGCGATGCTGACCACACCGCTGATGTTCTTGGCGCGATACCTCCCCGGTCACCATGCGCCACAGCATCTGCACGGTGAGCGAGGACATCTCCCACATCTTCTTGACGCCGACGCCGATCGCCTCGAAAGGCCCCGACCGCTGCGATCTGTACGAGGCCCGGCGGCCACGAGCGTTGACCCTCGGCCAGCGTGATGCCCAGCCGCCCGATCGCCGTGCCATCCTCCACGACCTTGGGCACGGGAGTCGAGAGGGTCAGCCGCTCTCCCCCGCGCAGAACCTCGATCGGACAGCACGCCGCCCGGAGCCCCGGTCACGGCACCGATGAAATCCGAGCTGTTCACGATCGGCCGACCGTCGACGGAGAGCAGCTTGTCGCCGCTCTTCAGGCCGGCGCGATCGCCGGCACTGCCGGCCGGCACGGACTGCACCAGGGTATCGGCGCGCCAGGTCGCCAGATCGAATCCGAGTCCCGGCAGGAGTTTTCCCGGCTCGGTCAAGGGGCGCGTGTCGTCGGCGAGATGCAGCGTCACGGCGAGCTCATCTGCGCCGCGCTTCACGCGCATGGGCACCGAGGCCTCTCCGGATACCTGGCGAAGCAAGTCGATCTGCAGCTCCTCGGTGTCCTCGACCTTGTAGTCGCCGACCCGCACGATCTCATCGCCGCTCTTCAATCCCGCGGCGGCGGCCGGACTGTCTGCGCGCACCTGACCCGACGACGGGCTTGACGATTTCGGTGCCCACCATCGCCAGCACCGCATAGAGCAGCGACGCGAAGATGAGATTCATGGCGGGGCCGGCGAGCAGCACCGCGACGCGATGCGCGATCGGCCGGCGGGTGAAGGAGCGAGGCAGCTCCTGGGGCTCGACTCGCCTTCGCGCTCGTCGAGGAGCTTCACATAGCCGCCGAGAGGAATCGCGGAGAGGCAGTACTCGGTGCGGTCCGCGTCCTTACCGATGCGCGTGAGAGCGGCCTGCCGAAGCCGATGCTGAAGCGCAGCACCTTGAAACCGAGTTTCTTGGCGACCCAGTAGTGACCGAACTCGTGCACCGCGACCAGTATCCCGATGGCTACCAGGAAGGCGGCGCCAAAAATCAGCATCTTCATGCAAGGGCTCCATGCGCAGGCTCTATCAAGGCGTTCGCCAGGCGTCGCGCTGCGGCGTCAGCGGCCAACACGTCGCCCAACTCGTTGACCGGGCCCCCACGAGGCGCTGCAACACTTCGTCAATGACCGCGGTAATCCCGGTAAAGTTCAATCGCCGCTCGAGAAACGCCTGTACCGCGACCTCGTTCGCCGCGTTGAGCACCGCAGGCCCGGTCCCGCCGGCGCGGGCCGCCGCCCGCGCAAGCCCGAGGCTCGGAAAGCGCACATGATCGGGCGGCTCGAAATCCATGCGCCCGATTTCGCCCAAGTCGAGCGATTGTACACCGGAACTCATCCGCTCCGGCCATGCGAACGCCTGGGCGATCGGCGTGCGCATGTCCGGGGCACCGAGTTGCGCCAGGAACGAGCCGTCGGCATACTCCACCAGCGAGTGCACCAGGCTCTGCGGATGAACCACGATGTTGACCTGCGACTCCGGCAGACCGAACAGCAACGTGGCCTCGATCACCTCGAGCCCCTTGTTCATGAGCGTCGCCGAGTCCACCGATATCTTGCGGCCCATTTTCCACTTCGGATGGTTGCACGCCTCATCCGGCGTCACGCTCTCGAGCTTGGCGATGGGCGTGCAGCGGAACGGCCCCCCGGAGGCGGTCAAGATCACCCGGTTCACGCCGCGCGCAGCGGCCCCCGGCAGATACCCCGCCGGCATGCACTGGAAGATGGCGTTGTGCTCGCTGTCGATCGGTATGAGCTCGGTGTTGGCCTTCTGCACCACCTCCATGAGGAGGCGGCCCGACATCACCAGCGCTTCCTTGTTGGCGAGCAATACGCGCTTGCCGGCGCGCGCGGCGGCGAGCGTCGGCATCAGCCCGGCCGCGCCGACGATGGCCGCCATCACCATGTGAACGTTGTCGCCGGCCACCTCCGCCGCCAACGCCTCGGCGCCGCTTTCCACGCGCGTCGACAAGCCGAGATTCTTAAGCGCCGCGCGCGCCTCATCGGCGGCTTGGGGCTCGACCAGCACCACCACATCGGGTTTGAACTCGACGGCCTGCTGCACGAGCGCCTGCCAGCTCGAGCGTGCGCAGAGCACCGAGGCCCTGAAACGCTCGGGGTGTAGGGCGATGACCGCCAGGGTGCTCTTGCCGATGCTGCCGGTCGATCCCAGGATGGCGATTCCGCGAGGGCCGCTCACGCGATGACTCCCGAGCCGAACAGGCCGAGCGCATAGAGCGGCGCCGCGGCCGTGACCGAGTCGATGCGGTCCAGCACCCCGCCGTGGCCCGGCAGGATGACGCCCGAATCCTTGAGCCCGGCGGCGCGCTTGAACATGCTTTCCGTGAGATCGCCGATCACCGAAAAAATCCCGACGGCGCAGCCGAAACCGATCGACAGTCCGGCCGGGAAGCCGAAGATGCGCGCGCCGCCCAAGGCGACCAAGACCACCGTGCAAAGTCCGCCGACGGCACCCTCCCAGGTCTTGCCCGGGCTGACCCGCGGAGCGAGCTTGCGGCGTCCGTATCGACGCCCGACGAAGAAAGCGCCGATGTCCGAGGCGATCACCAGCAGCACCAGCCACAGTACGATCATGGGGCCGCGCGATCGGCCCGTGGCCCGCGAGGACCAGACGACCGAGCGCAATGAAGGACGGGACCAACACGGGTATGCCGCACAACAGGGCGAGGCGCGGACGATGCCACTCCGGAGCGACCATCAGCCAGACGAACGCCGCGGCCCACCACGCGCATGCCGCCGCGAGCAGCACGAACAGGTGCGCGGGCTCATCGGTCCACCACCAGGACAGCGCCTGGAGAAACGCGATCGCGCAGCAATAGAGCAACCGCAGGGTCACGGAGTGCAAGGCGCCGAAGCCCGCCCACTCCCAGGCGCCGACGAGCCAGACGACGCCGAAAGCGAGAATCGTCCAGCGCGGCGCGAGCAGGAACAGGCCGGTGAGCAACACGCAGCCGAGAATCGATGCGGTCAGAATTCGGAGCCTAAGCATCGACGTGCGCGTCGGCCTGCGCGGCGAGCTGCTCGGAGGTGCGCCCGAACCGCCGCTCGCGGTTGATATAGAAGCTCAACGCCGCGTCCAGATGCGCCGCCGAGAAGTCCGGCCAGAGCACCTCGGTGAAATGGAGCTCCGCGTAGGCCAGATTCCACAGCAGGTAATTGCTGATCCGCATCTCGCCTCCCGTCCGGATGAGCAGGTCCGGATCGGGAATGCCCGCCAATGCGAGACGGCCGGCGACCCGGGACTCGTCGATGTCGCCGGGGCTTAAGGTCCCGGCGGCCGCGTCGGCGGCGAGCGAACGGCAGGCTTGGGTGATGTCCCAGCGGCCGCCATAAGCAAGCGCCACCAGGAGCGTGAGCCCCTCGTTCGAAGCGGTGAGCGATTCGGCCTCCTCCATGCTTCGGATGAGCGCGCTGCCCAGCACGCTTCGATCACCGATGAACCTGAGCCGCACGCCATTCCGGTGCAAATCGGCGACCTCGCGCACCATCGCATCGAGGAACAGCTTCATGAGCATGCCCACCTCGTCGGGGGGCCGCTGCCAGTTCTCGCTCGAAAAGGCGAATAGGGTGAGGAAGCGGATGTTGCGCTTCGCGCAATCCTCCACCACCCGCCGAACGACCTTGATGCTCGAGCGGTGACCGGCGGCACGCGGCAAGCCGCGTGCCCTGGCCCATCGGCCATTGCCATCCATGATGATCGCGACATGTTGCGGCGTGCCGGCCATGAGGTGTTCGGAATCTGCGGGCCCGCTCAGACCTGCATCAATTCCTTTTCTTTGTCGGCCATGGCGTGATCGATTTCCGCGACATGCTTGTCGGTGAGCTTTTGGATCTCGTCCTGGGCGCGCCGATCGTCATCCTGCGAGATCAATTTCTCCTTGAGCATGTCCTTCAATTCCGTCATCACCTCGCGCCGCACGTTGCGCACCGACACGCGTGCGCTCTCGGCCTCGGAACGCACCACCTTGGTGATGTCGCGCCGCCGCTCTTCCGTCAGGGCGGGCATCGCGATGCGGATCAAGGTGCCGGCCGTGTTCGGCGTGAGCCCCAGGTCCGATTTATAGATGGCCTTCTCGATCACCGACACCATGGACTTCTCCCACGGGGTCACGGTGAGCGTCCGGGCATCCTCGGTGGCGATGTTCGCCACCTGGTTGAGAGGCATCTCCGAGCCGTAGTAGTCGACCTTGATATGCTCAATCAGGCTGGTGTGCGCGCGGCCCGTGCGCAGCTTCTTCAATTGATCCCTGAACGCGGTGACGCATTTCTGCATGCGCACGGTGGCGTCTTTTTTTATGTCCTCGAGCATGACTTCCCCTCTTACGGTCCGGCGGAGACGACGGTACCCACGTCCTCGCCCTGAACGATACGCAATAGATCGCCGGCATTGAACAGGTTGAACACCCGCAGCGGCAAGTTGTTTTCGCGGCACATCACGATCGCCGTGGCGTCCATCACGTTCAGACGATCGGTCAGCACCTTGTCGAACGTCAAATGCGTGTAGCGCTTGGCGTCCGGATTGCTCATCGGATCCGAGTCGTAGACGCCGTTGACCTTGGTCGCCTTCAGGAGGATGTCCGCGTCGATCTCGATGGCCCGAAGGCTTGCCGCGGTGTCCGTGGTGAAGAACGGATTGCCGGTCCCGGCGCCGAAAATCACCACCCGTCCTTTCTCCAGATGCCGCACGGCGCGGCGCCGGATGTAGTCCTCGCAGACCTCGTTGATGCGCAGCGCCGACATGACCCGCGCGTAGGCGCCCTGCGACTCCAGAGCGTCCTGCAGCGCGAGCGCATTGATCACGGTGGCCAGCATCCCCATGTGGTCGGCCGTCACACGGTCCATGCCGGCCCGGGCGAGTCCCGCGCCGCGGAAGATGTTGCCGCCGCCGAGCACCACGGCCACCTGCACCCCCATCTGGGCGATCTCTCGAATCTCCGCGGCGATGCGCTTGAGCATGGCCGGATCGATGCCGTAATCCTCGCTGCCGAGCAGGGCCTCGCCGGATAACTTGACCAAGATTCTGCGGTAGCGCGCGGTGGGCGTTGTTTCCGTCATATGGCAGTACCCTACTACAAAAGACCCCGCGGGCGCGGGGTCTTTGAAATCAATGGGATCGGAGACTAGCGCGGCTTGGACTCCTTGTCCTGCGACTTCACCTGCGCCATCACCTCGCCGACGAAATCATCCTGTTTCTTCTCGATGCCCGCACCCACTTCGTAGCGCACGAATTCGACCACCTTGGCGCCTGACTTCTTCAGGAGCTTCTCGACCGTGGTGTCCGGATCCTTGACGAAAGGCTGGCCGAGCAGCGTGATCTCCGCCAGGAATTTGCGCAGACGGCCCTCGACCATCTTGGCGACGATCTCGGGCGGCTTCTTCTCGCCCTTGGTCTGGTCGGTGAGGATCTCGCGCTCCTTGTCGAGCACCTCGGCCGGAACGGCTCCCGCGTCCACGTAGGCGGGGTTCACCGCGGCGACGTGCATCGCGAGATCGCGCGCCAGGGCCTCGTCTCCGCCCTGCAGCGCGACCAGCGCGCCGATGCGCGTACCGTGAAGATAGGCTCCCAGGGCACCCGGCGCGGTGATGCGCACGAAGCGGCGCACGGCGATGTTCTCGCCGATCTTCGCGACCAGCGCGCGCCGCTTTTCCTCGAGAGTCGCCGGACCCGGTATCCACCTGCACCAACGCCTCGACGTTCGGCGCCGACCGGGCGAGCGCCGTCTTGGCCACGTCGCGGGCGAAGGACTGGAACTCCTCGCTTCGCGCCACGAAATCGGTCTCGCAGTTGATCTCGACCAGCACCGCGGAAAGCCCCGAGCGCTCCACGGCAAGCGTGCCTTCGGCGGCGACCCGCGCCGCCTTCTTGTCGGCCTTCGCGAGTCCGCTCTTGCGCATGAGCTCGGCGGCGGCATCGAGGTCGCCCTTGGTTTCGACCAGCGCCTTCTTGCATTCCATCATGCCGGCGCCGGTGCGCTCGCGGAGTTGTTTGACGATGTCTGCTGTGATGTTCATGGTACTTAAAGACAGCCGTCGGCGGCCGTTTCCTCGCATTGATCAATCAAGTTTGAATCGGAGAGGGGCCGCTGCGCACGCCGCGTTCAAGCGGGCCCCTCTCGACATCAAGGGCCGCGCGCCGGAGTACGGCGGCCGACGGGCCTGCGCCGCGGGGCGCTCGCCGGACGGTTCTCGGCGGGAGGCGCATCGGCTGCGTCCACGTCGTCGGTTTCCACCTCGGCATCCTCGATCTGGGCGACGGCGGCCACCGCTCCGGGGATGACCGTCACGGGAACCTTGCGGCGCGGCGCAGGCTTCCTGCCGCGGCCGGCGGCGGGCTGCGGGCGGCGCGCACCCGCGGAAGCACGCTTCTTCGGGTTGCCCTCTTCATCGAGTTCGACGAACTCGTCCTCGCCCACCGGCACTTCCGGCAGCGACGCCTTGCCCTCGAGCACCGAGTCGGCCACGCCGCCTGCGTAAAGGAGAATCGCCCGCATGGCATCGTCGTTGCCCGGAATGACGTAATCGATCCCGTCCGGCGAGCAATTCGTATCGACGACGGCCACCACGGGAATACCGAGCTTGCGCGCCTCGTGGATCGCAATCTCCTCGTGCCCCACATCGATCACGAACAACGCGTCGGGCAGCGCGGTCATGTCGCGGATGCCGCCCAAGCTGCGCAGCAGCTTGTCCATTTCCCGGCGCAGCATCTGCGCTTCTTTCTTGCCCCGGCGGTCGAGCGACCCGTTCTGGGCCATCTCGTCGAGCTCGTTGAGCCGCTTGATGGACTGCCGGATGGTCTTGAAATTGGTCAGCATCCCACCCAGCCAGCGCTGGTTGACGTACGGCATGCTGCACCGCACCGCCTCTTTCTGAATGGCATCCCGGGCGGAGCGCTTGGTGCCGACGAACAGCACCTTGCCGCCCTCGGCCGCGACACCCTTGATGAAGGCCGCCGCCTGGGCATACAGAGGCTGCGTCTTCTCGAGATTGATGATGTGAATCTTGTTTCGCTCGCCGAAAATGAACGGGGCCATTTTCGGGTTCCAGAAACGGGTCTGATGTCCGAAATGGACACCCGCTTCCAGCATTTGTCGCATTGACACGCCGGGCATGATGAACTCCTTTGTTGGGTTGAGCCTCCGCGAGTCCCAGTCGGCAACCCGGGCCTTGAATCCAAGAGGCCCAGCCTTCAGATCCGAGGTTCCCGGGCACCCAGCCGACTGTGTCGACCCGCGTGCGGGGTTGTTAAAAATAGCCGCGCTTTATACCATGAACCCTACCGCGAGACAAACCGTGGAAATGGACTCGAAGACCCTATGAACGTAACCGTCAAATCGCCCGCGGAACAGGAAAAGATGCGGGCCGCCGGACGCCTGGCCGCGAGCGTGCTCGACATGATCGAGCCCTTCGTCCAGCCCGGGGTCACCACGGAGGAGCTCGACAAGCGCTGTCACGACTTCATCGTGGAGGAGCTCAAGTCCATTCCCGCGAACTTGAATTATCGCGGGTTCCCCAAGACCATCTGCACCTCGGTGAACCACGTGGTCTGCCATGGAATCCCCGGGGACAAGCGCTTGAAGAGCGGCGACATCATCAACATCGACGTGACCGTGATCCGCGACGGCTTCCATGGCGACACCAGCCGGATGTACCTGGTCGGCAACGCGAGCGTCGCCGCGCGCCGGCTCACCGACGTGTGTCACGAGGCGATGTGGAAGGGCATCGGGGTGGTCAAACCGGGGGCCCGTCTGGGCGACATCGGCCACGCCATCCAGACATTCACGGAGAGCAACGGCTTCTCCGTGGTCCGCGAGTACTGCGGTCACGGCATAGGCCGGGTGTATCACGAGGATCCGCAGGTGCTGCATTATGGCAAGCCGGGCACCGGCCTCGAGCTCGTGTCGGGCATGACCTTCACCATCGAGCCCATGATCAATGCCGGCCGCCGCGACGTGCGGCTGTTGAACGACGGCTGGACGGTGGTGACCAAGGACCAGTCGCTCTCGGCGCAATGGGAACACACCATCCTGGTCACCGACGTTGGGTACGAAGTACTCACCCTCGGCGCCGAAGCGGCGCAGTCCCAAGCCGCGGCGGCTTCTTGAACGCGGGCGCCAAGTTCCTCGACCACAGCGCTGATTGGGCCTATTTGGCTCTCGTGCCGGAGGCCCTGAAGAGCGGTCAGTATTCGCCCACCGTGTTTCGCCAGGTGCTCGACGGCGGGGCGGATCTGTTGCGCGAGCGCTTCCAAGCGGACGAGCCGGTCGAGGCGCTGGTGCGCGATCGCGCGCTGCTCGTCGATCTCGCGCTGCGCGCGGCCTGGGTCAAGCATGCGGGCCGCTTCGCGGACGATCTCGCCCTGGTGGCGGTCGGCGGTTACGGCCGCGGCGAACTGCACCCGAGCTCCGACATCGACATCATGGTGCTGCTGCCGAAGAGCGATTCGGCCGATTGGCAGTCCGATATCGAGCGCTTCCTGACGTTCCTGTGGGACATCGGCCTCGAGGTCGGCCACAGCGTGCGCACCATCGATGATTGCCAGCGCGAGAGCCTTGCCGACATCAGCGTCGCCACGACGCTGTTCGAGGCGCGCCTGCTCGCCGGGCCCGAATCGCTGTTCGCCGGCATGCGGCGTGCGCTCGCGCCGGACCGGCTCTGGTCGTCGCAGGATTTCTTCGAAGCCAAGGTGAAGGAACAGACCGAGCGGCATCATCGCTATTTCGACACGGCCTACAACCTCGAGCCCAACGTCAAACCGAGCCCCGGCGGGCTGCGCGACATCCAGACCATCGGCTGGGTCGCCAAGCGGCACTTCGGCACCGACACCCTCGATGAGCTGGTGCCGCACGGCTTCCTGACGCGCGAGGAGCTGCGACAGCTCAAGGCCGGCCAGTCCTTCCTCTGGAAGGTGCGCTTCGGGCTGCACGTGCTCACCGG
Organism: uncultured Gammaproteobacteria bacterium; assembly: GCA_963730565.1. Classification (GTDB taxonomy): domain Bacteria; phylum Pseudomonadota; class Gammaproteobacteria; order Steroidobacterales; family Steroidobacteraceae; genus Bog-1198. Next base: position 51,030 of record CAVSSU010000021.1, on the reverse strand, counting down.
GCGGCGCGAGGACCGGCTGCTGTTCGATTACCAGATCAAGCTCGCCAAGCTGTTCGGCTACGAGGACGCGAGCTACACGCTCGCGGTCGAGCAGCTCATGCAGAGCTACTACCGCACCGTGATGGATGTGAGCCTGCTCAACGAGATGCTGCTGCAGCTGTTTCGCGAGGCGATCTTGACGCAGAGCGGGCCGCCGATCCCCATCAATCCGCGCTTTCAGATCCGCAACGACTACCTCGAGGTCACGCATCCGGAGGTGTTCGCGCGCTACCCGTCGGCGCTGCTGGAGCTGTTCGTGCTGTTGCAGCAGAACCCGGAGCTGCGCGGCGTGCGCGCCGAGACGATCCGCCTCGTCGGCACCCATGTGTCGCTGATCGACGAGGAGTTCCGCCAGAATCCGCGCCATCATCGGCTGTTCATCGAGATTCTCTGCGCGCCCCGTCGGCGTCACCCACGAGCTGCGGCGCATGAACCTGTACGGCGTGCTCGGCCGCTACATCCCCGCCTTCGGCCGCGTCGTCGGACGCATGCAGTACGACCTGTTCCATGCCTACACCGTGGACGCGCACACGCTGTTCGTGGTGAGCAACCTGCGGCGCTTCGCCATTCCGAAGTACGACCACGAGTTCCCGGCCTTGAGCCAGATCATGCAGTCAGCTCCCGCGCCAGGAGCTCGCGTATCTCGCCGCCCTGTTCCACGACATCGCCAAGGGTCGCGGCGGCGACCACTCCGAATTGGGCGCGGTCGATGCGGAGGCGTTCTGCCTCGAGCAGGGTCTCGGCCGCTATGACGCGCGCCTGGTCGCCTGGCTGGTCAAGAACCACCTGATCCTGTCGATCACCTCGCAGAAGAAGGACATCGGCGATCCGGACATCATTCACGACTTCGCACGCCGCGTCGGCGACGAGGCGCATCTCGATTATCTCTACGTGCTGACGTTCGCGGACGTGCGCGGCACCAATCCCAAGCTCTGGAACACCTGGAAGGCGAGGCTGTTCGAGGAATTCTACGAGCGCACCAAGCGCGCCTTGCGCCGCGGCCTGGAAACGCCCGTCGATCAGGACGAGCTGATCCGCGAGACCCAGGAAAGCGCCCGGGCGAAGATCCCCGCGATTCCCGGGGCGCGCATCGCCGAGGTGTGGTCGCAATGGACCGAGGCGTATTTTCTGCGCTTCACGCCCGAGGAGATCGCCTGGCACACGACGCTGCTCGCCGACCGGCGTCCCGGGGATGCGCCCCTGGTCGCGATCCGGCAATTGACGGAGCGCGGGGGCACTGCCGTGCTGACCTATACGCCGCACGGCGTGCACAGCTTCGCGCGCACCACCGCGGTACTCGATCAGATGGGGCTCAACGTCGTGGATGCCCGCCTGATCACGAGCGCCAACGGGTTCAGCCTGGAAACCTACGTGGTGCTCGAGGACAACGGCGCAGTGATCGCCGATGCGGTGCGCATCCGCGAGATCGAGCGCGGCCTATGGCGCAATCTCCAGCAATCGGAGGATTCGCCGGTGACCGTCACACGCCGCGCGGCGCGGCAGGTGCGCATGTTCTCCACCATGACCCAGGTCAACTTCAGCTTGGACAATCGCAACAACCGTACGATACTGGAGCTCGTGGCCGCGGATCGTCCCGGCCTTCTATCCGAGGTCGGCAAGGTGTTCAAAACGGAGCGCGTCGCGATCAATGGCGCCAAGATCATGACCGTGGGCGAGCGGGCGGAAGACGTGTTCTACATCACCGATATGGAAGGGCATCTGCTCGCGGACGAAGCCTGCCAGCGCGTGCACGACTCTTTGGTGCGTGCGCTCGACCGCCGCGACGCGGCACGCACGTGAGCATCGACCAGGACCGGCTGCGCGCCTTGATCGAGGGCGCCTGGGAGGCGCGGGCCAGCATCGCACCGGATGGCGCCTCCGCGGAGTTGCGCGGCGCGGTCGAAGCCGCGATCAGCCTGCTCGATACGGGAGCCCTGCGCGTGGCCGAGAAGCGCGGCGCCGAGTGGCACGTGCATCAGTGGCTCAAGAAGGCGGTGCTGCTCTCGTTTCGCCTCGCCCCGAACGCCGCGCTCGCCGCCGGCGGAGGCCTCAATTTCTACGACAAGGTGCCGCTCAAATTCGCGGGCTGGGACGAGAGCCGCTTCGCCGCCGCCGGTGCGCGCGTGGTGCCGCCCGCGACCGTGCGCCGCGGCGCGTTCATCGCCCCGAACGTCGTGCTGATGCCGAGTTACGTGAACATCGGCGCCTACGTCGATTCGGGAACGATGGTCGATACCTGGGCGACGGTGGGCTCCTGCGCCCAGATCGGCAAGAACGTGCATCTGTCCGGCGGTGTCGGCATCGGCGGCGTGCTCGAGCCGCTGCAGGCGAACCCGACCATCATCGAGGACAATTGCTTCATCGGCGCGCGCTCCGAAATCGTCGAAGGCGTGATCGTCGAATCCGGCGCCGTGATCTCCATGGGCGTATTCATCGGCCAGAGCACCCGCATCTACGACCGCGAGCGCGACGAGATCTCCTACGGCCGAGTCCCCGCCGGCGCGGTCGTCGTGCCCGGGTCACTGCCCTCCTCCAACGGCAAATACTCCCTGGCTTGCGCCGTCATCGTTAAACGCGTCGACGAGCAAACCCGGGCAAAGACGTCCATCAACGAGCTCTTGCGCAACGTCTGAGCAAGACATCGCCCCCTTGCGATGCCCTTCGTACCGAGGCTCCCCGCTCGACGAGAGAGCCGCCGTAGTGATGGCCGGATTGGGCAGGCATTTCCCGGATTGTGGAAAACAGGGATGTTTTCCCCGAAGCCTCCAGGGAAGGATTCACGGCGGTCCGGGAAATGCCTGCCCAATCCGGCCCTCCCACCGGACGTCACCTCATCGTCAAGCCGGCGGCGCTCAGCCGAATCGCCCGGTAATGTAGTCCTCGGTAAGCCTCTGCGCCGGATTCGTGAACACAAGATCCGTCGGCCCGATCTCGATCAGGTCACCCAGATGGAAATACGCCGTGCGCTGCGAGACGCGCGCCGCCTGCTGCATGTTGTGGGTGACGATGACGATCGCATAGTTCTCGCGCAATTCGTCGATCAGGTCCTCGATCCTCGCGCTCGCGATCGGATCGAGCGCGGAGGTGGGCTCGTCCATGAGGATGACCTCGGGATTGACGGCGATGGTGCGCGCAATGCAGAGGCGCTGCTGCTGTCCGCCGGACAGACTGGTTCCGGGTTGCGAAAGCCGATCCTTCACCTCCTCCCACAGCCCGGCGCGCTGCAGGCTGGTCGCCACCAGCTCGTCCAGGTCGGCGCGGTGCTTCGTCAACCCGTGGATCCGGGGACCATATGCCACATTCGCATAGATGGAATGCGGGAACGGCGTCGGCTTCTGGAACACGATCCCGACCCGCGCCCGAAGCTGCGCGACGTTGTGCTTGTGGTCGTAGATATCCTGCCCGTCGAGCGTGATCTTGCCGTCGACACGGGCGCTCGCGATGGTGTCGTTCATGCGGTTGAGGCACCTCAAGAACGTCGATTTGCCGCAGCCCGACGGCCCGATCAGCGCCAGCACCTGATTGCGCCCGATGTCCAGGCTCACGTCGCGCACCGCACGCTTGTCCGCGTAATGCACGTTCACCTGCCACGTGCTCATGATCGGGTCCTGGATGGTATCGCGGGCGGCAGGCATGCGCCGCGGGGTCTCGGGCGGCCCCGCAAGATTGACGTTCAACGAGTTCTCAGACGCTTTCACCCGCTCACCCGAATCGTCCGGTGATGTAATCGTCGGTCTTGCGGTTCCTGGGCGCCGTGAAGATCTCCTTGGAGGGACCGATCTCCACGAGCTCGCCCAGGTACATGAATCCGGTGACGTTCGACACGCGCGCGGCCTGCTGCAGGTTATGCGTCACTATGACGATACAGTACTTTTCGCGCAACGCCTGCAGGGTCTCCTCGACCTTCAAGGTCGAGATGGGATCGAGCGCGGCGGTGGGCTCGTCGAGCAGGAGCACCGCGGGCTGCACGGCGATGGTGCGGGCGATGCAGAGTCTCTGCTGCTGTCCGCCGGAGAGGCTGCGGCCGTCGGCGTTCAGCTTGTCCTTGACTTCGTCCCAAATCGCCGCGTCCCTCAAGGCCGATTCGACGCGCGCCTTGAGCTGCGCGCTGCGCATGCCGCCGGCAAGCCGCAGGCCGAAGGCCACGTTCTCGAATACGGACATGGGAAACGGCGTCGGCTTCTGGAAAACCATGCCGACGCGATATCGAAGCTCCGCGACATCGACGTTGGCACCCAGGATGTCGTGGCCTCCGATCAGCACCTCGCCCTCGGCGCGCTGCTGGGGATAGAGCGCATACATCCGGTTGAGCACGCGAAGCAGCGTCGACTTTCCGCAGCCGGACGGCCCGATGAGCGCCGTGATGGTGCGGTCGCCGAAATTCGTATCGATGCCGCGCAGCGCCTGCAGGGCGCCGTAATAGAAATTGAGCTTGCGGATCTCGATCATCGGCGGACCCGTGTCGACGGGCACGGACGGCGGCGAGGGCGGGACGCGCGTCTTCAAGTGGCGCGGCGGCTTCGAGGACGGAATCATCGGCCGCCGCCTCTCGACTGGAGCAACGCAAGCAGGATCCGCGCCGAGATGCTCAACAGCAGGATCGTCGCCGTGATGATGAGCGCGCCGGCCCACGCCAGATCCTGCCAATCCTTGTACGGACTCAGCGCGAACTGGAAGATGACGACGGGCAGATTCGCCATCGGTGCATTGAGGTCACTGCTCCAGAACTGATTGTTGAGCGCGGTGAACAGAAGCGGTGCGGTCTCGCCGCTGATGCGGGCGATCGCCAGCAACAGGCCGGTCACGATCCCCGAGCGGGCGGCCGGATACAGGATGCTGAGCGTGGTTCGCCACGGATAGGCGCCCAGCGCCGCGGACGAGTCCTTCATGCCCAGGGGCACGAGATTCAGCATGTCCTCCGTGGTGCGCAGCGTGATCGGGATCGCGAGAATCGCGAGCGACAATGCGCCGGCGAGCGCCGAGAAATGTCCCATGCGGACCACGATGATTTCGTAGATGAACAATCCGATGATGATCGACGGCGCGCTCAGCAGCACATCGTTGATGAAGCGGATCATCGTGGAGAGCCGGGACTGCCGGCCGTATTCGGCGAGGTACGTGCCGGCCAGCACGCCGATCGGAGAGCCGATCAGGATGCCGAGCAGCGTCATCACCGCGCTTCCGTACAGCGCATTGAGCAACCCGCCCCGGCTGCCCGGCGGCGGCGTCATCTCGGTGAACAAATGCCAGGACATGCCGGCGAGGCCGTGGGAAATGAGCGTCCAGAGAATGGCGGTGAGGCAGGCGAGGCCCGCCAAGGTCGCGATCAGGGACAATGCCAGGAATGCGCCGTTCTTGGCCTTGCGGAGCGCCCGGCGGTTCATGGTCCGCTCCGATTCATGCGTGGCCTCACAAGGCCGCCCGGCGCTCGAGCCGCCGCAGCATCGCTTGCGCCACCGCGATCACCGAAAAGGTGATCAGAAACAGGAGCAAGCCGAGTGCAACCAGCGACGAGGTGTACAGCGCGCCAACCGCCTCGGTGAATTCGTTGGCGATGGCCGAGGAGATGGTGGTGCCCGGCGCCAGCAAGGAGGTTGAGATGCGGTGAGCGTTGCCGATCACGAAGGTCACCGCCATGGTCTCTCCGAGCGCCCTGCCGAGGCCCAGCATGACGCCGCCGACGATGCCGACGCGCGAATGCGGCACGACCACCCTCCAGATGACCTCCCAGGTCGTGGCGCCGAGACCGTATCCCGACTCCTTCAACATCGGCGGCACCGTGTCGAACACGTCGCGCATGGTCGCCGCGATGAACGGCAACACCATGATGGCCAGCACGAATCCCGCGGTGAGGATGCCGATGCCGTAGGGCGGCCCCAAGAAGAGCTTGCCGATGCCCGGCAGCGGCCCCACGTGCTCGATCAACCAAGGCTGCACGTGAAGCTGCAGCACAGGAGCCAGCACGAACAATCCCCAGATGCCGAAGATGATGCTCGGCACCGCGGCCAACAGCTCGACCGCGACGCCGATGGGCCGCTTCAGCAGCGGCGGACACAGCTCCGTCAAGAACAGCGCGATGCCGAACCCCACGGGTACGGCGATCAGCATGGCGATCGCCGAGGTCACCACGGTGCCGTAGATGGCCGCCAGCGCGCCGAACTGTTCCGTGACGGGATTCCAGATCTCGCGCGTCACGAAGGAGAGCCGGAAATGCGCGAGCGCGGGCCAGGATCCGATCAGCAGCGATGCCGCGACGCCGCCCAGGATCACGAGCACGAGGACTGCAGCCGTCAGGGTTGCTGCCCGGAACACTCTCTCGAAGATCAGCTGTTTGGCGGCGTGTCTCGGGTCGATTATCGCCACGGTGTCAGTTTAGCCTCGCTTGGCCGGAACGGTCGCGACCGGCGAGCACTCTATCTTGCGCCGGGTTTCAACCGCAACCTCGAGACTACTGGCCGGTCCACACCGGGTGACCGCCCGAGGTGATCTCGGTGCTCCAGGTCTTCTTGACCAGCGCGATCACCGAAGTCGGCATCGGCACGTAGTCGAGCTCGGCCGCCATGGCGGCGCCGTCTTTGTAGGCCCATGCGAAGAACTTGAGCGCCGCATCGACCTGAGCGGGATCGGAGGGTTCCTTGTACATCAGGATAAAGCTCGCGCCGGTGATCGGCCAGCTCTTCGCTCCCGGCTGATCCGTGAGGATCAGATAATACGAGTCCGCCTTGGCCCAGTCCGCGTTCGCAGCGGCCGCCTGGAAGGCCTCGGAACTGGGGGCGACGACTGCACCCGCGTTGTTGCGCAGGTCTGCATAGGCCATCTTGTTCTGCATGGCGTAGGCGTACTCGACATAGCCGATCGCCCCATCCGTCTGCGTGGTCATGTTCGCCACGCCCTCGTTGCCCTTGGCGCCGATGCCGATCGGCCACTGTACGGAGGTCGCCTCGCCGATGGAGGAGGAGAACTTGGGACTCGATTTGGACAGATAATCGGTGAACAGAAAATTCGTGCCCGACCCGTCCGAGCGATAGACGGGCGCGATCGCCGTGCTTGGCAGCTTGAGCGCCGGGTTCAGCTTCCTAATCCTCGCATCATCCCATTTCGTGATATCTCCCATATAGATTTCCGCCACGGTGGCGCCGTCCAGATGCAACTGCCCGGGCCCGATGCCCGCAATGTGGACCACCGGTACGACGCCGCCGATGATCATCGGAAACTGCAACAGTCCGGCAGCCTTCAAGTCTTCGGGCTTCAAGGGCATGTCGGACGCGCCGAAGGTAACGGTCTTGGCCTTGATCTGCTTGATGCCGCCCCCCGAGCCGATGGACTGGTAGTTCAAGCCCACGCCGGTCAGCTTCTTATAGGCGTCCGCCCATTTGGCGTAGATCGGATAGGGGAACGTCGCTCCGGCTCCGGAGATTTCGGTGGCCGCGGAAGCGGCAACGGCCAGGCCCAAACAGGCGGCGGCGAGGGCGATTCGCGGGAATGTCTTCATATGATTGGCTCCGAGTCGATGCGGCGCGATCGGATTACCGGCCGTCAAAACCTGCGCGAATTGTCGGGATGCATTGTGACATTTTTATGACAATGCCCGATTTATCCAGCGAAATAATCCGCCGCAACGGTCGCATCCGCCGGTGCTCCCGCCCCCTTCATGCCGTTGAACAGGGGAGTCAGCACTGCGGCGATCAGAAGGTTCAGGGCCACCGTGTACAGGGCGGAGTAGCCCGGGAAGGTGTACCCGCCCAAGGTCAGCGCGAAGGTGGGCGTGAGCTTCGATGCAACCGCCATCGCGGTTCCCGCAGCCGTTCCGACCGCCCAGCCCAGGAGCAGGGCCCAGGCGTTGAACCAACGCGTATAGACACCGAGCATGACGGCCGGCAGCGTCTGAATGATCCAGATGCCGCCGAGGAGCTGCAACTGAATGGCGTACTTCGTCGGCACGAACAAGATGAATATGAGGGCGCCCAGTTTGGCGATGAGCGACGCCCATTTCGCCATCTGCGCTTCCTGCTTGTTGGTCGGATTGCGATTGACGAATTCGCGGTGGATGTTGCGCGTATAGAGATTGGCGACCGCAATCGACATGATCGCCGCCGGCACCAGCGCTCCGATGGCGATCGCGGCGAATACCACGCCGACGAACCAGGAGGGGAACATGTGCAAGATGAGCGCCGGCACGGCGAAGTTGCTGCCGTATTGCTTGAATCCGTGGGCATACGCCGGCATGTCCGCGAGTCCCGCCGCGATCACGAACAAGCCGATCATGGCGAGCAGTCCCAGCATGAACGAGTAGCCGGGCAGAATCGCCGCGTTGCGGCGAATGGCATGTCCGGAGTTGGCGCTCAGAATGGCGGTCATGGAATGCGGGTACAGGAACAAGGCAAGAGCGGAGCCGAGAGCGAGCGTGGCGTAACCTGAGTAGGCGCCGGTCGTGTGTTCGCCCGGAACCGCGAGCAACGCCTTGCCGGGCGGCACCGCCGCGAAGATCTTGCCGAAGCCGCCGAGTTTCAGCGGCACGACGATGATGATGGCGAAGGTCGCGACGTAGATCAGGATGTCCTTGACGATGGCGATCGAGGCGGGCGCGCGAAGTCCGCTCGAATAGGTGAACGCGGCGAGCACGCCGAAGGCGATGATGAGCGGCAGATCGGCGGCAAAGCCTGAGCCCGTCACACCGAGCGCCCCGACCACGACCTGGATGCCGACCAGCTGCAGCGCGATGTACGGCAGCGTTGCCACGATGCCGGTCACGGTGACCGCCAGCGCGAGCCAGCGGTTGCCGAATCGGCCGCGGACGAAATCGGCTGCCGTGATGTAGCCATGCTTGTGACAGACGTTCCAGAGTCGGGGGAATATCAGAAACAGCAAGGGATAAATGATGATGGTGTACGGAACGGCGAAGAACGCGACCGCGCCGGCGCCGAAGGCCAGCGCGGGAACGGCGATGAAGGTGTAGGCGGTGTAGATGTCACCGCCCACCAAGAACCAGGTCACCAGGGTGCCGAAGCGGCGCCCGCCGAGCCCCCACTCGTGCAGCAGATCGAGATCGCCCTTGCGCCACCGGGCGGCGGCGAAGCCAAGCCAGGTGATGAAGCCGAACAGCAGAATGAATACTGCCAGCGCAGTCCAATTGATCTCAGGCACCCTACCCCCTCCCAGCCGGCCGGCGTCGTCTCAATCCCGGGTCGCCCAGTACACCACTCCGGTGAACACGGCGCTGACGATGACCCACAGGAGCTGAAACCAGTAGAAGAACGGCAATCCGATCAGCGTGGGCTCCACCTTGTTGTAGAGCGGCGGCCACAGGATCACGACAACCTGGACGAGGAACAGCAGGTACCACCAGCTGGCCCTATTTTTCTTTTGCGCACTCTTCATGGACGAAGCTCTCTCGGTGACGGGCGCGCGACCCAGGTGAACGACAATTTATACGGAACCCCGGCGACTCGCCAGCGCCGCGCCAGGATCGGGGGGCGCAGGAGTGACGCCCGGCGGTCGGGTCCTCACCGCCGCGAATCGGCGGGTCCCACGGCCGCGAAACGGCCGTGGAGACCCTCAAAGACTCGATCGGATCGATCGATTAGAACGAGAAGCGCGCGCCCACCGTCGGGTCGATCATCGTCGTGTTGATGTACCCGTTCGCCAGGCCATGCGACACGTTCGACCACATGGCGCCCCCGTAGGTGTCGAAGCGCTTGGTGAAATGGTAGTCGAGCGACACGGACACCGCATTGAAGTTTCCGCTGCACGAGCCGGCCACCACCGTCGAGCAGCCCGCATTCTTGCCGCTCGCGTAAGCGAATTGCTTCTCTCCGTAGTAGGCGATCGCGGCGGTGAATTGCGGGGTCATCGAGTATCGCGCACCGGCCCAGTACACATTCAACTGCTTGTCGCCCTTGGCGTAAGCCGTGTTGTTCACCGCGCCGAGCACGTATCCGCCGATATCGTCGAACCCGGGAGCCAGGTCGATCGAGGGATTCATGTAGGTGATGTGCTGGAAGCCGCCGTACACGGTCACGGGGACCACCGGAAGCACGGGGGCGAGCGCGTACGAGGCCATGACGCCATACGAGGCATTGTCCGAGATCGTGCCGGAGAGCGAATCGCTCGGCGAGAGGTTCAACCCCGGCAAGGTCGCCAGCTGTGCGGTGCTCAGGGTGCCCACCGACACCGCATCGCGCACCTTGGTATAGAACGCATCCACCGATGCACCCGCATACTCCGCGCCGACCGCGGCCTGGATGGCGGAGAACGCCTCGCCAGTGCCGGCGGTCGCATAGCTCTCAGCCGAGGAATTCTGAGTCTTGTAGATGGCGCCGAAATGCACCATGTCGAAGAAATGGCCATCGTACTTGATCGAGCTGTCGAGGCGCCGATCCTGCGTATCGCCACCACCCGCCGGCGTGCCGGACAGGCCGAGCAGCGAGAACGCGTACGAGGTCTGCTGCGGATCGTATTTGGCGATGAGGTCGGCGAGCGTCGTGTTTTGCCGGCCGAACGTGAACGTTCCCCAGGTGTGAGAGCTCACACCGACGAAGGCCTGCTCGAACGGCTGTCCCGCGATGCTCGAGTCGATGTTCGTGCTCTGCGCATCGAGCGCGCGGCCGTTGTTCTGCGTAACCGATTTCAGCGCATCGGTGATCTGGCCCGAGGCGGGATTGAAATAGGTCTCCAGCTTGAACACGCCGGACCAATCCCCGAAGTGCAGCGGCTCCTTGCCCTGCAGTCCGACCCGCGACTGGCTCATGCCGTTCGAAGTGAAACCGGAGACGGCGTTGTTGCTGTTCTTCTGCACGATGTCCGAGCCGCCCGAGATGAAGTAATTGCTGAACGGCGCGCCATGGGTTTCATATTGAAAGTCCATGTCGACGATGCCGTAAAGCGTGATGCCGTGCCAGGTCAGACTGTCGTCCACCGGCATCGGAGAGGCGGCCGGCGATGTGGTCTGCGCTTGCGCGGTGCTTCCCGCCACCAGCAGCGCACCCGCCAGGAGGCTTCCTCCCAGATAAGAAAGACCGCGGCGACCGGCGGCTCGGTTGGGCTTCATCGCAGCGGCGATGATTGGGTTGAGATTCCTCACATTGAACTCCAGTTGTATTGTTACGATTGTTGCGTTTCTGTCACGAGTGGGCACGGTTGCCAACTATCTCGAACCGTCGCGTCATGGTCTCGGTCGTCTGCATCGGGTCGTCGCGGCATTTGGCGCCTTACGAGACACTCAGATTCGATCAGCGTTGATTGGTTCTGGCTGATAAAACATTATTTGCGCATTGTTGCGCCCAGCCAACACTCCGATTATGGCTAGAGGCTATGATTGTCCACGAATATTACATTTGTATGACATCAGTGTCTTCCTGCGACAAGCGCTAGGAAGCGCATCGGTCGCCGCGACGGGCCACGCCGTGGCGCTCCAAGCGGCGTCCCCGCGACTGCCCCACGGAGGCGATTGTCGCGTCTTTTGCTGCGATGCGGCCGGGTATCGCCGGGGTTGTCACAATCAACGCGTGCAGCATGGCGTCTTTACAACAGCTGCGGCATGCAAAAACGGCGAGCGCGGTCCGCCGGTCAACGGGAGTTATCGATGGACAAGAGATTTTGCACGCGGCTCACCCCGGACGCCCGCGCGGCGATGCTGCCGGCCTCGGCGATCTGGTAAGGAGTGGAGACCAAGCCCCTCAAGTACACCACGCCGTGGTGGGTCTGCACGCTGATCGAGTTGGGAGCGTCCAGTGCGGGGCTCTGCGCGAGGAGCGCGCGCACCCGCGACGTGATCGTGGTGTCCGCCGTACACGCGCGAAGCCCGCATGGGCCGAACGCGGCACACCCCGCCAGGTTCGCCGTCAGGCTTGCCGCAAGGCTCGCGGCGAGCCAAAGGCACATTGCAGCGGGTCGTAGCGATCCACGCATCTGAAATTCCACTCGCGGCCGCCCGGTCAATCTCATGGGGCTGTGCCGCTCAATGTCCGGCGAAACGCGGCCACGATGGCGGGTTGGGGCCGGCGGATCGCCGGGACCTGCCGATAATTCTGCCATCCCCCGCCGAGACTCTTGTAGAGCTCCACGTACTGTTCGGCTTCGGTCATCTGCGCCCCGGTATATTGCTCCTGCAGCTCGTAATATTGGCGTTCGGCATCGACGACGTTGAGGAAATCCGTGAGCCCGCGATCGTATCGTTGCGTCGCGAGCTCTACAGCTCGTTGGCCCGCGAGCATGGCCTGTCCCAGGTCATCGAGGCGCGCGCGTTGTGCGGAGTATCCATCCATCGCATTATCGACCTCCCGCACCGCGTTGACGATGGTGCTGCGATAACTGACGAGACTCGCATGCGCCTCGAGATCCGCGATGTCGACTTCGGCATCGAGTGCGCCGAAATCCAGCAGCGGCCAGACCGCCGCCGGACCGAATGACCAGAGGTGCTTGCCAAGCATCTGACTCGTTCCGACGCCCTGCCCCTGCTGCGCGCCGATCGACCCCACCAACGCAATTTGCGGGAACAGGTCGGCGGTCGCGACGCCGATGCGCGCGGTCGCGGCGCCGAGACGGCGCTCCGCCTCGAGAATGTCCGGGCGACGCTTCAACAGGTCGAGCGGTATCCCGGGCGCGGCCGCGTCCGGCGCGGTGGGGACGAGTTCCGGCGTGCGCAGCTCCGCAGCGATGTCCTCGGGAAACTCTCCGAGCAACACGGCGATCGCGTTTTGCGCGGCATTGACTTGCGCCTCCTCGGGCGCTATCTGCGCGTCGAGCGTATCGAGCTCGCGTGTGGCCAAGGTAACGTCGAGCTCATTGGTGATGCCGCGCTCGTAGCGCTGATTCACGATGCGCTGCGATTCACCCAACACGCCGCTCGCTTGACGCAGGACCCCGAGCTCGACCTGATGGCCGCGCAAATCGATGTACGCACGCACGACGTCGGCGACAACCGACGTGAGCACACCGTATCGGGCGGCGGCGGCGGCCTGCGCATCGAATCGCGCTGCCTGGAACGCGCGCCGATACTTGCCGAACAGATCGATCTCCCAGACTGAATCGAAGCCTGCGAGGGTATTGATGCGCGCAAGCCCCGAAGAATTATCGGCAGACACCAGCGGCTGCTCGACGCGGCCTCGCCCAAGATCCGTCCCCGTGCCGCGGGCCTCCGCGGCGGTGGCATCCACCTGCGGCAGCGCATGACCGGCCACCACGGCTTCGTAAGTGCGCGCCTGCTGGAGCCGGGTGAGCGCGATCTCAACGTCGAAATTGGATTTGACGGCGCGTTCCACCAGTGAATCCAATTCCGCATCGCCCATCGATCGCCACCAGCTCGCCAGATCGGCGCGGGGCGCTGGCGCGGACGCGGCCGGTACCGAGGCGGTCTCGAGCGCACCGCCCCCGAACGAGTCGGGAAGCCCGATATCGGGCGTGCGGTAGTTTGGACCCACCGCACAGGCCGTCAGGCCCGCGATGGCGCCCGTCGCCACGATCCGAGCAATGCAGGCCCGACCCATCACGCCGCCCTCACTGCGAGGCCGCCGTGCCGGTGCCCGCCGAGGCGAGCGGCGGATTGCTGATCGCGACGGCTTCGCCGGCGCTGATCTGGCTGCTGATGTTGAGGACCAGCCGATCGCCGGGATCGACGCCGGGGCCGAGCTCGAGGTAGCTTCCATCGTCGCGCGCGATGCTGACCTTCACGAATTGCACTTTGCCATCGCTCCCAACCCGCGCAACTTCCGGTCCTCCGGCCCGAAAGATCAACGCGGCGGCGGGAACTTCGACCTGCCCTTTCGCCGGAAGCTGGAACGAGACGGTGACATACATGCCGGGAACGAGCGCATTGTCGGGGTTCGGCAAATCGACTTCGGTGCGCATGGTTCGTGCCTGCGGGTTGATCGCATCCGCCGCCCGGGTGACCTTTCCGGAAAAGACGGCGCCCGCGGACCCGGCGGCCCGGATCTGCGCCGCCAGGCCTTTTTTCATGAGCTCGTCCGCCGATCGCTGCGGCACGTCGACGAACACGCGCAGCGGATCGTTCTGGGTGATGCGATACAAGGAAGTGGTGGACGCGGTGCTGCCGGCCGTCACCAGATTGCCGACATCAATCTGGCGCTCGGTGATGATGCCGTCGAAGGGTGCCCTGACCTGTTTGAACGCGGCGAGTGCGCTGTATTGATCGACGCGCGACCGATCGAGCGCGACTTGCGCCTTGGCCGCATACAGCCGCGCCTTGGCCGCATTGTAGTCCGCCTTCTTGGCCTCGCGCTCCTGTTCGGAGACGACGCCCTTCGGCGCATCCCGCCAGCGCTCATTGGTCGTCTCGGCGAACTCGCTCTCGGCTTCCCGGGCGGTGACCTGCGCCTGCGACGCCTTCAATGCGGCGCGCGAGGCCGCAAGTTCCGCGTCGAGCTCCGGGGTTTCGATGGTCGCGAGCAGCTGCCCTTTCTTCACTCGATCGCCGATATCCACCGCCCAGCTCGCCACGTACCCACTGACCCGCGCATAGATCGTACTCTCGTACCACGCCGCCGTTTGACCGGGCAGCACCAGGTCCTGTCCGACGGTGACGGGCTTGGCGACCACGATGTCCACCGGGGGGGCGGCTTGAGAAGCGGACCGTGCCTCGCTCGCCACGGTGTGCCCGTGAAAGTAGCGCTCGATGCGCACCGCGATGAATCCGATGACCAGCATCGCCGCGGCAATCATCACCACCTTCTTCACCTGCCTCCCCGTGTCGGGCTCGAAGCGGGTCGATACACCTCCCGATTCCTGGCGGGAGGTGTCGTCCGGGAGCGCCTGCGGCGGCGGCACGACCCGCTCCGTGGCCGAGGAATCAGGTCGCGAGTCCGGGGGCTGCATGGGGTCTTCCTATGCCGTTCGAATCGGGAACCGGAGCTGCACGGCGGCGCATCAGCCGATACATCGTCGGCACGAAGATCAGGGTTGCGAAGGTGGCGAACAGCAGTCCGCCGATCACCGCCCTTCCAAGCGGCGCGTTCTGCTCCCCGCCTTCACCGATGCCGAGGGCCATGGGAACCATGCCGACGATCATGGCGCCGGCGGTCATGAGCACGGGCCGCAGCCGTGTGTAACCCGCCGCAGCGGCGGCGCTCAAGGGATCATCCCCGGCCGCCATGCGTTGATTGGCGAAGCTCACCACGAGGATGCTGTTCGCCGTGGTCAGGCCGATGCACATCAGCGTACCCATCAACGCCGGCACGCTCATCGGCGTCAGCGACAGGAACAGCATCCAGAGCACCCCCCCGAGCGCGAACGGAACCGCCGTCAACACGATCAGCGGATCCACCCAACTTTGGAAATTCATCACCAAGAACAGGTAAACCAACACGATTGCGAGCCCGATTCCGGTGAACAATCCGGTGTAGCTCTCCTGCATGGTCTCGATCTGACCGCTCAGCCGAACCTTGATCGCCTTCGAGGCGGCCGGTTGATGAGCGGCGATCACCTTGTCGATGTCGTGCGCCGCGGAATACAGGTCGCGCCCCTGGACGTCGGCCTGCACGTCGAAGACCGGGCGGATGTTGAGCTGCGAGGTGACCATCGGCATCGTATTGCGGCCGAACGCAGCCAGATTGGACAGGAGCTGGCTGTCGCCCGCCTCCCCGCCGGTCACCGGCAAGGTCTTGAGATCCTGCGTCGACCCGTACAGATAGGGCGGGTACTGCACCACCAAGGGGTAGCTCACGCTGTTGCGCGGATCGACCCAGAAGTTCGGCGCGGTCTGCGCGCTCGAGTTGGTGGCGACCAACACGTCGTTTGCCGCCTGTTGTTGCGTGATGCCCGTCAAGGTCGCGAGCGAGCGGTCCATGTCCACCGTCAAGGCCGGGGCGTTCGGCACTTGGAACACGTGCGAGTCGACCACGCCGGGCACTCCGACCAAGGCCCTCGAGATATCCGAGGCAACGCCGAATGCGGCCCGTTGATCCGGACCCGACACGCGGATGTCGATCGGGGCTGGTTGTCCGAAATTCAGGACCTGGTCGACGATATCGGCGGGCTGGAAAAAGAACTGGAGCTGCGCGAAGCGCGCGGGGAGCTCCCGACGCAGCATCGCGACCAACGCGGCGGTCGGCGCATGCCTCTTGGTGAGCGAGATCAGGATCTCGCCGTCCATCGGCCCCACGGTGGCGGAATCGCTCAGCGCGATATTGATGCCGCTGTACGGGAGTCCTATGTTGTCGAGCATCACGTCGATTTGACCGCTGCCGACCAGGCGGCGGATCTCGGTCTCCACGTCGGCGAAGTATTCCTGAGTCCTCTCGATTCGGGTACCGGGCGGTGCGCGCACGTGCAGGCGCATCTGACCGGCATCGACTTGCGGAAAGAAGTCCCGCCCGAGTTGCGGGAAGAGGAACGCCGACAGCACCATCAGCACGACAAACGCGGTCACCGTGGCGACCGGCTGCGAGAGCGCCCACGACAGCACGTTGCGGTATCCCTCGCGAAACGTCTCGAACTTGCGCTCGAATCCCCGCTGGAAATTGACCAGGGGGTTCGCGGAAGGGAGCTTCTGACCGATGGGACGGTGGTGCTCCTCGGCCTCGTAGCCGTGCACCGATTTGGCCATCAGGAAGTTGAACAGCACGGGCACCATCGTGAACGACAGCGCAAGGCTCGCGAGCAGCGCACCGATCACCGACAAGGACAGCGGGGAGAACAGATACTTCGCCGTGCCCTGCAGCAGGAACACCGGCACGAACACGATGCAGATGCAAAGCGTCGACAGGAACGTCGGGATCGCCACCTCCGAAGCGCCGTCGACGATGGATTGGTGCAGCGGCTCGCGCATCGCGACGTGCCGCTCGATGTTTTCGATCACGACCGTGCCGTTGTCGACCAGGATGCCGATGGCGAGTGCAAACCCTCCCAGCGTCATGGTATTGAGCGTCTGTCCGGTCACGTCGATGAAAAGCACGGCGGTGATGATCGACAACGGGATGGCCGCCAGAATGATCAGCGACAGGCGCACGTTGCCGAGAAACAGGACGATCACCATGGCGGTCAGAGCCGCCGCCATGGACGCGCTCAACAGGACGCTGTCGAGCGCCGCTTTGACGAACACGGATTGGTCGAACAGCGCCTTGACGGTGACGCCCTTCGGCAGCACGTTCGCCAGGTCCTTCATCGCCGCGCGCACGCCGTCGATGACCGCCAGGGTCGACACGCCGCCCGTCTTGCGGATCACCATGAGCGCGCCGGGCGTGCCGTTGACGGAGACCGAGTTGGTCTGCACCTGGAAGCCGTCGTGCACGTGCGCCACGTCGCGCAGCAACACCATGCGGCCTCCGACCTGCTTGATCGGGAAGGCATTGATGGTGTCGATCACGTCCGGCGTATTGTTCATCGCCAGCGTGTAATCCTTGTCGCCGATCTTCACGTCGCCCGAGGGCAGAATCACATTCTGATGCTGGAGCGCGGCGCTCACATCGCTCGCGGACAAGCCACGGGCCTGCAGGGCGCGTGCGTCCAGGTCGGCCATGATGACCCGCGGCTTGCCGCCGTAGGGATACGGAACCTCGGCGCCATGCACCACGGCCAGCGCCGGACGGATGATGTTCTGACCCAGATCGTTCAGCTTGGTATCGGGCAGCGATTTGCTCGACAAGCTGAGCTGGATGATCGGCACGTCGGTCGCGCCATAGCGAAGCACCAGGGGCGGCGTGATGTTGGGCGGCATGTATTTGAGCACCACGAGCGCGCTCGAGGCGAGCTGGGAAATCGCGCGGGTCACATCCGCACCCTCGTGCAGATACACCTTCTCCACGCCGACACCCTGGTAGCTCACCGCCTCGATGCGCGAGATGTCGTCGACCAGGGAGGCGAGCTGACGCTCGTGCAGCGTGAGGATGCGGTTCTGGATATCCTCGGCGCTCATGCCGTTGTAGGTCCAGACCACGGCGACGACGGGGATGTCTATCTCGGGGAATATATCGACCGGCATGCGCAGGCCGGCGCCGATCCCCATGAGCGAGATCAGAATCAATACGGCCATCACCGTATACGGCCGCTTGAGTGCTGCTTCTACGACGGACATGCGAAGCCCTGTGAGAATCTCCCGGACACTTTAGCCGGGAGGCGGCGCAGCGTCAGGGGCCGAAAGTCACGATCGCGAGTGACCAAAGTCACTTGTTCACGAGCGGTCCCGTTTGCCGGTGCGACATGATGGCAAGCTCCGTGCGGGTGTTGGCGTGCAGCTTCTCCATGATGCGGCTGACATAGTTTTTGACCGTACCCTCGGCGAGGGACAGAGCGTTGGCGATCTGCCGATTGCTCAGCCCCTCGGCGATGAGCTGAAGCACTTTCTCTTCCTTGTCGGTCAAGGGGTCGGTGTCCAATCCGGGCGCCGGACGGGGAGAGCGGCTCTCCGTGAGGCGCGACGGCATCTCGGGAGGCGCCTGCGCAAACCGCCTGAATTGATCCATGACCTTGCGGGCAATCTGCGGAGTCAATCGCGACTCCCCGCGGCGCAGGGCGCGAACCGTCTCGAGCAGCTCATCCTCGGCCGCGTCCTTCAACAGATATGCCTGAGCGCCTGCCCGTACCGCTTCGAATACGGTCTCGTCGTCGTCCAGCGTGGTCAGTACCAGGATCTGCGTTCCCGGCAGCTCCTGCGTGATTTCGCGGGTCGCCGCCACGCCGCCTTTGACGGGCATGTGCAGGTCCATCAGCACCACATCGGGACGCAGCAGGCGGGCCAGCTCGACGGCCTCGACGCCGTTGCGCGCCTGTCCCACCACCTCCATGTCGGGCTCCATGGATATCAGGAGCGCCGCGCCGCGCCGTACGACCTCCTGATCCTCGGCGATGACCACGCGGATCGCCGGCGGCCGGCCATGTTCACTGGATGTCACGCTTGGTATTCCTTCCGCGGCCTGCCACCATCGGATGCTCGGTGCCCGTCCTGCGTGCGATCATGCGGCTTGCACCGAGTCGTTTGGAAGTGACTTTCGTCATGAGTTGGGCTGGTTGGGGACACCGAGGGGGGTTCGGTTGCGGTTGAACTGGCTTCGTGCAATGGATCCGCGGCGTAGCCTCGGCGCGGCGGCCATGTGGCTGATCATCGGACTGGCAATCACCTTCTCCGTGTCGGCCGGAATCTGGGTGGGCAGCATCGCCCGGCATAACGTGCTGGAACAACACATCAGGCGCTTGCTGCTCGAAACCGATCAACTGAGTTCCGAGCTCGGCCAGGCGCTTGCGGGCCGCCTCGACGCGCTCGACGCGGCGGGGCGCATCGTGCAAGCGGGCCACGGCAACGAGCACCCCGGCAGCTTGAACGAGATTTTCAGCGAGTTGACCGCCGCCTATCCGGAGCTCGACTGGATCGCCGCCGCGGATCCGGGCGGGACCATATGCGGCACGGGCGGTGAGCTGGCTCAAGGATCGGATGTTGCCTCGAGCCCCTGGTTCCTCGCCGCACGCAACAATCCCTGGCTCGGTATCATCACCTCCGGTCCTGCGAGGTCGGACGGTGCGGCGCTCGGGGATATGGCGGCGCCCGTGCGCGATTCGTCGGGCCGATTGATTGGCGTGGTCGCGAGCCATTTACGCTGGCCGCGTCCACTTCATCATCCCGAGCGGCTCACCGACGAGGCCAACCCGCACGTTGCCGCGCAGGCATTCGTCGTGACTGGCGACGGCCTGGTGCTCGTGGGGCCCGACGAGCTTCGCAATCGGCGCTGGAACGGCACACCGGTCGATGCCGCCGTCGCGGCCGATTCGCGGCTGAATGCCCCTCTATTCGAGCGGCTGCCGGATGGAAGCCATGTCCTCGTGGCGCGCGAACCTTTGAGCGCGGGCCGGCAGGTCTCCTCCCTGGGGTGGTGGGTGCAGCTATCCGAGCCCAAGGAGCGGGTCTATCAACGCGCCGACGCGATCGCTTTCGAGATCCTCTGGGTGTCCTTGGGTCTCGGCGTGGCCACTTGCCTGCTGGGCGCTCTCGCGGCACGCCAACTCACGGGCCGACTGAGACGCCTGACCGAGTCCGTCAATTCCGTGGGCCAAAACGCGGCGCAGAGCATCGATATTCCGGGTGGGATCGACGAGGTCGCCCAACTCGCGCGCGCGTTCGCCCGCATTCTCGGCGATCTGCAGGATGAGCGGCGCGAACTTCAAAGACTGGGCGGCGAGCTCGAACGGCGTGTGGCCGTGAGGACCCGTGAGGTGGAGCGGCTCGCCGAGGAATCCCGTTACGCGGCCATCGTCCGCGAGCGCTTCAAGATCGCGCGCGACCTGCACGACACACTCGCGCACTCGATGATGGCAATGCTGAGCGAAATCCGCTTTCTTCGAAAGTTGGAGGTGCGTGAGCCTGGGGCACTCGCGGAGGAACTTGCGCGGGCCGAGGCTATTGCTCACGAGGGCCTCAGCGAAGCGCGCTCAGCGATTGCCCAGATGCGCGTCACCGCCGTGCGAGAGACCGGCATCGGCCCGGCGCTTTCGGCGGAATTGGAACGTTTCGCCAACCGCACGGGTGTGGAGGGGAAATTCAACGCCGATGCGGACTCGGCGCGCTTCGGGGACGAGCGGGCGGAAACCCTGTTGCGCATGGCTCAAGAAGCTCTGCGCAACATTGAGCGCCACGCGAAGGCGACGCGCGTGTGCGTCGAACTCGAGGCCATCGAGGGGGGGCTCATCGAGCTACGAATTGCGGACAACGGTGTCGGTTTCGATCCGCTCGCCTCGCGCCCGGGCCATTACGGCCTGGTGGGGTTGCGGGAGCAGGCGGAATTCATCGGGGCCGAGCTACAGCTTGAGTCCGGAGCACGAGGAACATCGGTCTCGATCCGGCTACGCGTGGCTCCAGTGCAGTTTTCCGCGTAGCGCGACTCGCCATCACAGCTGGATGGCCCGCGCCCGCGCCCCACGGTATACAAACTCGCCCAATCGCCCCCAAGTTCCCTGCGTACGTATAACCACTTAGTGTTCTATTTATTTTCACTATTGCGCAATTTCGCAAGTGATACTAACGTGCGCTGCCAGAACAACCGCATCGGTCATTTACATGAACTTCCGCGTTTCCCATCTCTGGAGAGATCACACCGCGCGCCCGGGGCGTGATGTTCTCGTTGCGCTGGCGTTCAAAGCAGTGCTCTTGCTGGCGATCTATCTGCTGTTTTTTGGACCCGCCCATCGCTCACCATCCGACGCCGGCGCCACTGCAAAGGCGCTGATCGGGGCGAGCACGTCGAAGGATACCCCATGAGCTCTTCGAGTCTCGTCGACCTGTCGCGCCTGCAGTTTGCCGCCACTGCGATGTATCATTTCCTGTTCGTGCCACTCACCCTGGGACTGTCGATCCTGGTGGCGATCATGGAAAGCACGTTTGTCATGACCGGCCGCGCGGTTTGGCGCGAGATGACCCGCTTCTGGGGAATCCTGTTCGGCATCAATTTTGCCATGGGTGTCGCCACCGGCATCACGATGGAGTTTCAGTTCGGAACCAACTGGGCCTATTACTCCCACTACGTCGGGGATATTTTCGGCGTGCCTCTCGCAATCGAAGGCTTGATGGCGTTCTTCCTCGAAGGCACGTTCATCGGACTGTTCTTCTTCGGCTGGGACCGGTTGAGCCGCCGCCAGCACCTGGTAGTCACGTGGCTGGTGGCCATCGGCAGCAATTTATCGGCTCTTTGGATCCTCATCGCGAACGCATGGATGCAAAATCCCACCGGTGCTCACTTCAACTCGACCACCATGCGCATGGAGCTCGATTCGATCCGCGACGTGATTTTCAATCCGGTGGCTCAGTCCAAATTCGTCCACACGGTGAGTGCCGGATACGTGACCGGGGCCATCTTCGTGCTCGCGATCAGCGCCTGGTACCTGCTCAAAGGGCGACACGTCGAATTCGCGAAGCGTTCGGCCACCGTGGCGGTCAGTTTCGGGCTCGCGGCGGCGCTCTCGGTCGTGGTGCTGGGCGATGAGAGCGGCTACAACGTGACCGAGCATCAGAAAATGAAGCTCGCCGTCATAGAGGGCGAGTGGCACACGGAACCCGCGCCGGCGCCGTTCACGCTCTTCGGGCTTCCCGACGCGGCCGGCCATGAGACGCATGACCGGGTCCAGATCCCCTGGATGCTCGGGCTCATCGCGACCCGCTCGGCGGATACGCCCGTTGCCGGAATCGTGGAGCTGGTCGAGCGCGCCAAGAGCGGATTCTCAACGGCATTCCTGCCGCCTCGGCGCTGAAGGTCTCTGCGCAAGGACCCCGGCGATCCCGCCGCCCGGCAGACGCTGAAAGAGCATGCGGAGGATCTCGGCTACGCGCTCCTGCTTCGAAAGTACGTGGACGACCCGGCTCAGGCGACGCCGGCGCAGATCGACAAGGCCGCCTGGGACACGGTACCGTCCATCGCGCCGATATTCTGGTCGTTCCGGGTCATGGTCGGGCTGGGGTTTTTTTTCATCGCGCTGTTCTCGGTCGGCTTCTACCTCGCCGCCCATCGGCGCATCGCTCAAAGCACGGCGTTCCTCAAAGTGGCCCTTTGGGTGCTCCCACTCCCTTGGCTCGCCGCCGAGCTCGGCTGGTTCGTCGCCGAACATGGCCGGCAGCCCTGGGCCATCGAGGGGGTACTGCCGACCTTTCTCGCGGTCTCCCCGATCCCCGCGTCGAGCGTCGCGCTGAGTCTCGCGGGTTTCGTGATCTTCTACACCGTGCTTGCCGTCATCGACGTTTTTCTGCTCAAGAAATACGTGAAGCTCGGACCCGGCGCGAGCTCACCGGCGCATGACGGCGCCGGCATCGCCGCGGCCGGTCCCGTTCCTGCCGGCCTACCTCGCTAGGAGACATCATGTTCGATTACGAAACACTCAAGGTCATCTGGTGGCTGCTGCTCGGCATCCTGTTGATCGGCTTCGCGATCATGGACGGCTTCGATCTCGGCGTCGGGATGCTGCTGCCCTTCATTGCACGCACGGACACGGAGCGGCGCGTCGTGATCAACACCGTGGGTCCCGTCTGGGAGGGAAATCAAGTGTGGTTGATCCTTGGCGGAGGCGCGATCTTTGCGGCGTGGCCGGCGCTCTATGCGGCGAGCTTCTCCGGCTTCTACCTGGCGATGCTCCTGGTGCTCGCCGCGTTGATCCTGCGGCCGGTGGGCTTCAAGTTCCGCAGTAAAATGCCCGGCCTCCGGTGGCGGCAGAACTGGGACTGGGCGCTGTTCGTCGGCGGGGCGGTTCCTTCGCTTGTGTTCGGCGTCGCGATGGGAAATCTGCTCAACGGCGTCCCGTTCAGCTTCGATTCCGAATTGCGGGCGACCTATGCCTTCGGCCTGTTCGACCTGTTGAACCCCTTCGCGATCCTCTGCGGGGTCGTCAGCGTGGCGATGCTCGTGACGCATGGTGCGGTCTATCTGGCGATAAAAACCGACGGGGTGGTGGCGCAACGCGCGCGAACGATTTCGCGGTATGCGGCATTCGCATGGCTGCTGCTTTTCCTGATCGCAGGCGTCTGGTTGTGGAGGGGTCACTTCGGCTTCGCCATCACCGCCGGCGCGTTGCCCGGCGCGGAGTCCGATCCTCTCGCAAAACCGCGGTCGCCCAAGACGGTGCATGGCTCTCGAACTACTTCCGCTGGCCGGCCACGATGCTCGCGCCGGCGGTGGGTCTTGCCGCTCCATTGCTGGTGGCGGCGCTCGCCCGCTCGAAGCAGCGGCTCCTGGTTTTCATCGTGAGCAGTCTCGGCATCGCCGGCGTCATCGGCTCGATGGGAGTCAGTTTGTTCCCGTTCCTGCTGCCCTCCTCCTCGCATCCGCAGAGCAGCCTCACAGTTTGGGATGCCTCGAGCAGCCACAGGACGCTCGGCATCATGTTGGTTGCTACGATCATTTTTCTTGCCCATCGTGCTCGCCTATACGGGCTGGGTGTACCGGGTCATGCGGGGACCCGTGACCAACGCCTATATCGAAGCCAACCGCGAGACCAGTTACTGAGGAGCGAATCATGTGGTATTTCAGCTGGATATTGGGTGTCGGCCTGGCTTGCGCGTTCGCCATCCTGAACGCCATGTGGTTCGAGTTGGATGCCGACCGGCATGCCGCCGACCGGCCGGCCGACACGGCCAATCTCCCGTGACGATGTTCCGGGCATGAAAGCGCCGTTCACCGCATGAGGCGCTTGTTGGACCCCCGCGACGAATCCGCGGATCTGGCCGCCGATTTCTTGAGAACGGTCGCGCATGCCGGGCGTCTGCGAATCGTCTGCGCATTGATCGAGGGAGAGCGGACCGCGAGCGAATTGGCGCGCGACGCGCGGCTGCCCGCCCCCGCGCTCTCACAGCAGGCTGCAATTCTCGAGGCCAAAGGCGTCATCAGCCGGCGACGCGAAGGCCGGTCCGTGCGGTATCGTTTGGCGGCGCCCGAAGCCAAAGCATTGGCAAAGCTCCTGTATCGGCTGTTCTGCAAGCCACCGGCGGCGCCGGCTCGCAGACCCATCTCAACCTCAACGAGGAAAACTTCATGACGAAACATGCTGCATCGATCGAAACCTTGGAGCCGAAGGAGGTGGCGCGGCTTCTCCACACGGGCAAGATTCTGCTGATCGATGTCCGTGAGCCGACCGAATACGCCTCCGAACGCATAGCGGGTGCCCTGCTCTATCCCCTCTCGACCTTCGATGCGGCCACGCTGCCCGACGACGGAGCGCGGCGGGTGGTGTTTCATTGCGGCAGCGGCAAGCGCTCGCTCACCGCAGCGGAGCGGCGACTCGCCGCAGGTCAGCCGCATGCCGCACACATGGGCGGCGGCATCGCAGCGTGGAAGGCGGCCGGGCCTGCCCGTGATCAGCCTGCCCTCATGAAGCCCTATCCACATGTTTATGACGTGGGTGCCCAGGGATCGGCGACCGGCGCCGTCCGGGTGGTCTGCCCAGAGCTGCCCGACCTGCAGACCGCGCCGCCGCCTGAATTCGATGGACCAGGCGGCGTGTGGTCACCCGAGACGCTTCTCATCGCGTCCATCGCGGACTGCTTCATCCTGACGTTTCGCGGCGTGTCGCGGGCTGCTCATTTCGAATGGGACAGCTCGAGGCGCATGTCCGCGGGACCCTCGAGCGCGTGGCCGGCGTTACCCAATTCACCCGCTATGTGACGCACGCGGTTCTGACCGTGAAGGCGACCGCCGATCTTGAAAAGGCAAAGGAGCTACTGGAACGAGCCGAAAAAGTTTGTCTGGTCGCCAATTCCCTGCGAGGCGAACGGCTGCTCGAAACCACCGTAAAACTCGTTGCCTGATGACAAGTACGGTACCCCCGCGACGCAGCAGCAGATGGCCCCCGCTCTCCCGCTGCCCCGCGCGACAATGCAGTATGCTAGCTGCATCGATTTATCCCTCATCCCATCCTAGGGAGGCTGCACGATGCGATTGCTGACTCTGGCCGCCGCCGCGCTGATGTTCGCCACCCCCCTCGCGGCCTTGGGACAGCAAAATTCCCTGGCAGCCGATCCCTGCGCGAGATACAAATGGGACGTGACCCCGGAGCGGGCGCTGTTTGCCACGGCAGCCTCTCCCGTGACGGCGGCGAAGGAGGGCCAATCGGCCCCGCACATCGCGACGGATCGCGCCTATCGCGTACAGCTCGCCCCGGCGGCACAGGTCGTATTCCCGACCGCTCCCGGCAAGGCATCACCCGCGGAAGGAAGTTATTCGGGCGTGCTGGCGCTTACCGTGCCCGTTACCGGCAGCTATCGGGTGTCGGTCGATCTGCCCGTGTGGATCGATGTCGTGGCGGACTCGCGCCTCCTGCCCCCAACGGACTACGAGGGACAGTATGGCTGCGATGCGCCGCGCAAGATCGTGCAGTTTTCGCTTAAGGCCAACGAGCCGCTGATTCTTCAGTTGAGCGGCGTGACCCAGCCGTCCGCGCGAGTCACCATCGTCCGGGCCTCGGGAGGCTGAAGTCGCGCGCCCCTTGACCCCCGGGGCGGTGGCACCGAGTTGAACCGATGCCCCGCAGCAGAGTCGAACAAGAATACGCAGGAATGGTGAAAAGTATCCATTTCGAGCGGTCAACCCTATAGTAGCTTGTACGTTGTAATGGCTTATTTGACCCAGACTTGGTGACGTTATGGAAAGTCCTACCCTGATTCGAAAACTCTCACTCTTCGTCGGCACCTTCGCCATGGCGACCGTGATGTCGACCAGCGCGTTGGCGCAACACGCCGGCGGCGGTGGCGGCGGCCATGCGGGTGGTGGCGGCGCTCACTTTAGCGGCGGCGGCCATGCCGGAGCGTACGGCGGCCGTGGCGGGGCCTACGGCGGCTACCGGGGAGGCTACGGCGGCTATCGCGGCGGATACGGTTGGCGTGGCGGGTACGGCTGGCGCGGCGGCTGGGGATGCTGCGGATGGGGTTGGGGCTGGGGAGGCTTGGGGCTCGGCCTGTACTTCGCAACGCTGCCCCTGTACTACGAGACCTACTGGTGGAACGGCGTCCCCTACTACTACGCCGACAATACGTACTACATCTATGATCCGAACGCGAAGCAATACGAGACCGTGGCTCCCCCGGACGGATTGCAGACCCCGGCCGGTGCGGCCGGCGGCGGTTCGGCAACCGGCACTGAGCTGATCGCTTACCCGAAGAACGGCCAGACGGCCGATCAGCAGTCGAAGGACAAATACGAGTGCCACAAGTGGGCCGTAGGCCAGACCGGCTACGACCCCACCACCGGCGGCGCCGCACCGGCGGACAAGCGTCCCAACTACATGAGAGCCCAGGCAGCTTGCCTGGAAGGTCGCGGATATAGCGTGGAGTAAGCGGCGACCCCAGTCGATCGATGCGATGCGCGGCCGTCGAGGCCGCGCTTTCGTTTTGCGCCCTGCTGCCCCTGCCCGGCAACGCCCGGTCGGCCCGCTACTCCGCCAGCAACAGCTCCAACGTGCGTCGATAGGCGCGGTGCAGCCGCTCGATATCGGTAAGCTTCACGCTCTCGTTCGCCTTGTGGATGGTCGCATTGATCACCCCGAGCTCGATGACCTGCGCGCCCATCGGCGCGATGAATCTGCCGTCCGAGGTCCCGCCGCTCGTGGAAAGCTTGGGCGTCACACCGAGTTCTTCGGATACGGCCCGGCTCGCGGCCTCGGACAGGATCCCCGGCCTCGTCAAGAACGGATACCCGGAGATGAACCAGTCCAACGAATACTTCACGCCATGCTCGCGCAAGATGCGCTCGACCGTCGCCTGCAGCGACTCGATGGTCTGTTCGGTCGAGAAGCGCAAATTGAACCGCGCCTTGAGCTCACCGGGAATGACGTTCGGCGCCCCCGTCCCCGCGGCGATGTTCGACATCTGAAAGCTGGTCGGCTGAAAATGCTGGTTTCCGCGGTCCCAGCTGCGTGATGCCAGCTCGGCAAGAGCCGGGGCGAGTGCGTGGATGGGGTTGTCGGCCAGCTGCGGATAAGCGATGTGCCCCTGCACCCCGTGCACCGTCAGCCGTCCGCTCAAGCTCCCGCGGCGTCCGATCTTCAAGGTATCGCCGAGCACCTCTTCGCTCGAGGGCTCGCCGATCAGACACCAATCGATGGTCTCGCCGCGGCTTTTCAGCACCTCGACCACCCGCCGCGTGCCGTCCACGGAGGGGCCTTCCTCGTCGCTGGTGATCAGGAACGCGATGCTGCCGCGATGCTGCGGATGCCGTCCGATGAATTCCTCGCAAGCGGTCACCATGGCGGCAAGGCCGCTCTTCATGTCCGCCGCGCCACGGCCATAGAGCATGCCGTCGCGAACCGACGGCTGGAAGGGATCCGACTTCCACTCCTCGAGCGGCCCCGGCGGCACGACATCGGTATGTCCCGCGAAACAGAATACGGGAGCCTCCACCCCGCGACGGGCCCAGAAGTTTTCCACGTTGCCGAAGTGCAGATGCTCGATCGTGAAGCCGAGCGCCTCGAGCCGCTCGCACATCAGCGCCTGACAGCCGCCGTCGGTCGGACTGACGGACGGACGCGACATCAAGTCGTACGCAAGATCGAGCGTTTTCGACATCAGTACCCGGGCACCGTCAGAACCTGAGCACCGGCGGCCGGCGCCGAAGGTTGGCCCAGAGGCCCCACACGCCAAGAGCGAGCGCGGCGATCAGCACCCATCCGGGCATGGAAACCCCCAGGAAGCGCCAGGTGATCTTCGCGCACTCGCCCGAACCGGTGAGCACCTTGACGAGTACGTCGGTGAGCGGGAACACCTTGAGCATGAAGTCGAGCGATGCGCCGCAAGCCGGCACGCTGCCGGGAGGCGCGCTTTGAATGTACAGATGGCGAGCCGCGACCCCGATGGTGATCAGGGCGGCGATGCCGATCAGCGCCGCGTACGCTTTGCGGCCCCAGCCCACCGGATCCTGCAGGCAGGCCAGCCCGAAGACCACGCCGATGGCGAAAATGCCGAGGCGCTGGAAAATGCACAGCGGGCATGGCTCCAGATGCAGCACGAACTGCGCGTAATAGGCATACGCCAACATCGCCGCGCAGGCCGCAAGACCCAGAGCGTTCGCCTTGCGAGGCGTCATCAGCGGCGCGCTATCGCGGCGTCGATCTGCTTGGCGACATCATCGAGCGAGGTGTGGCGGATATCCTTGCCGTGGACCATGTAGATCACGTATTCACAGATGTTCTTGGCATGATCGCCGATCCGTTCGAGGGCGCGGATGATCCACATGATCTCGAGCGCCCGGGTGATGGTCCGGGGATCTTCCATCATGAAGGTGATGCACTGGCGCTGGATGGCCTCGTACTCGTCGTCCACCAGCTTGTCTTCTTGCGCCGTTCGGAGCGCCGCGGCGGAGTCCATGCGCGCGAAAGCGTCGAGCGCATCGTGCACCATCTGCGCGACCTGCCGGCCGAGGTGCTTGACCTCCCGATACTTGTCGGCCGGCCGCTCCATGGTCGCGAGGCGGGAGGCGATGTAGCCGATTTTCTCGCCCTCATCGCCGATGCGCTCGAGATCGGTGATGGTCTTGATGATGGCGACGATGACCCGCAGATCCCCCGCCGCCGGCGCGCGCAGCGCCAGGATGCGGCTGCATTCCTCGTCGATGGACACCTCCATGACGTTGACCTTGTAGTCGTCGGTCGCCACCGACTCCCCGAGGCGGCTGTCGCCCTCCACCAGTGCGAGGATGGCCTTGTGAAGTTGCTGCTCCACGAATCCACCCATCTGCAGCACCTGCGTACGTACCTTCTCGAGGTCTTCGTTGAAGCGGCGTGATATGTGGTGCGAAAGATCGGCGGTTTCCATGTCGTCTACCTTGAGGCCAGCGGCGGCGCCGGCGTGCGCGCCTATTGCGTTTACATCCGATTACTTCATCCGTCAACAAGTTCAAGCTTATTTGTGACGTTATGCGCTGGTCGCGCTGCGCAACCCCAGGCGGCAAATCCGCTGTACCGGAAAGTGACAGGTGAAGGCGCTCCCCTTGCCCTCGGTGCTTCGCACATCGAGCCAGCCGCCGTGGCGCTGCAAGGCGTGCTTGACGATGGCAAGACCGAGACCCGAGCCGCCCTGGCCGCGGGATCGGCCCGCGTCGACCCGGTAAAACCGCTCGGTCAGCCGCGGGATGTGTTCGGCGGAAACGCCGATGCCGGTGTCGATGACCGCAAAGTAGGCGCCCTCCTCGTCGCACCACCACCGCATGCGGACGGTGCCTTCCGCGGGCGTGTACTTGAGCCCGTTCACCAGCAGATTGGTGAACGCGGACTCGATCTCGTGGGGCGCGCCGTACAAACCGTCGACGCAGTCGAGCTCCAGGAGCACATGGAGCGGCCGACCGCTCGCCGCCAAGGCGTCGCGGTGCAGCCGCTCGAGCATGCTCGGCACGTCGATCGTCTCGCGGGGCGCCTCCCCATCCGTGGACTCGAGCCGCGACAGCTCCAATAAATCGGTGATGATGGCGTTCATGCGCTGCGCCTGCGCGCGCATGTCGCGAATGGGTCCCGACCAGGCCTCGTCGATGCCGGAATCGTCGGCCATGGTGTCGAGATATCCGGAAATGACGGTGAGCGGGGTGCGCAGCTCGTGCGATGCGTTGGCGACGAAATCCTTGCGCATCGCCTCGAGGCGCCTTTGACGCGTCACGTCGCGGGCGAGCAGCAGCGACTGCCCGGCCCCGTAGGGCACCAGCTGCAGGGCGAGATAGAGTTCCGACTGCACGGGCGGCCGGATGATCAAGGGCTGCGTGAAATCGTCGCCGTGCAGGTAATGCACGAATTCGGGCGAGCGGATCAGATTGTCGATCCGCAGTCCGATATCCACCGGACGCCGCAAGCCGAGGAGCCGCGCCGCCTGCCGGTTGAACCAGACGATCTCGTTCTGAGTGCTCAATATGATCACGCCGTCGGGAAGTGCGGCGGTCGAGCGGCGCAGCTCGCGGAACAGCTGCACCAAACGTTGCTTGTGGAACTGCTTGCGGCGATGCAGGCGCACCACCTGGCCGATGACGTCCCCCCAGATGCCGCCGATGGTGGGAGGATCGATCTGCGAGCGCAGCCGCAGCCACCGGTCAAGGCGGTAGAGATTGAAAAGCTGCCATCCGAGGTAGCAGCAGGCGGCCGCCAACAACCACACCCAAATGGGCCCGATCAGGAGTCCCAGGACGAGTCCCGACAGCAAAATGCCCGCGAGCCGCGCGAGCGCGAAAGTCCACATCGCCGCCATGATTGGAGCCGTCAGCCCTATCCGTCGCGATCCGACGTTCGCATCCTAACTGTCGCGGGTCGAAAACCGATAGCCGGCGCCTCGTACGGTTTGCACCAATCCCTCCAGCACAAAAGGTTCCAATGCCTTGCGAAGGCGGCGGATGTGCACGTCGACCGTGCGCTCTTCGACATAGGTATTGCCGCCCCAGACCCGATCGAGCAGCTGGCCGCGGCTGAATACCCGCTCAGGATGCGTCATGAAGAAATGCAGCAGCCGATACTCGGTGGGCCCCAGGGCGATTTCCCGGTCCCCGGCGCTGACCCGGTGGCTGGAGTCGTCCAGCTTCAGGCCCTGCGCCTCCATGATATCTCCGGAGCCTGCGGGGGCCGCCCGGCGCAGCACCGCTTGGATCCGCGCCAGGAGCTCGCGCGGAGAAAACGGCTTGATGATGTAGTCGTCGGCCCCGCCCTCCAACCCGCTCACTTTGTCCTGCTCCTCGGCCCGCGCGGTGAGCATGATGACCGGGATCTCCTCGGTGTCCTTGGCGCGCTTCAGCGAGCGCGTGAGCTCGAGCCCGCTCATGTCGGGCAGCATCCAATCGATCAACATGAGATCGGGCCGCACGTCGACGATGCGGGCGCGCGCTTCGCGGCAATCCTCGGCTTCCCTCACGTCGTATCCGGCGCGCCGCAATCCGAAGGCGATCAGGTCACGAATGGGTTTTTCGTCCTCGACGACGAGGATGCGCTTGGCCGTCATCTCTGTGCTTAGTCCCTTGATTCTACTGCGCGCTATTACAGCGTTGCATTGTGACAGTTCCGTGACTGGTGCTATTTGTCCCCACTTCGGGCCACGCCGCGCTCCGCTTCGGTCATGGCAACTTTATCGCGCAGGTACAGAGGCTCGAGAAGCGCGGGATCGATGCCGGCGCCCGCCGCGAGTCGCCACGCGCCGAGACGCGCCATGGCGCGCGCCTGCGGCAGCGCGCGACAGTCGTCGGGATCGATGCGCAGCCCCGGGAGGGCGGAAAGCTCCGGGTAGGCCGCGAAACCGCGGCCGATGCCGCGAAAGAGCCCGGCGGCAGAGTGCGCTGCCCCTTCCGGCAGCCGCACGGCGGCAGGCGGCCCCACCGCCAGAGGCCCCAGCGCGCTCAACATCCCGGGCATCCGGGCTGCGAAGCATCCCCAATACACCTCGCCCATCCGTGCATCCAGGCAGGCCAGCACCTGGTCCGCCCCGCCTTCGATCGCCTCGAGCGCCAGGGCCTCGAGGCTGGTGACCGGCACCACCGCAAGCCCGGCGCCGAACGCGAGCCCTTGCGCCACGGCGACGCTCACCCGCACGCCGGTGAACGAGCCTGGGCCTATGCCCGCGGCGATGCCGGACAGGCTCGCGAGGCTCGCCCCACCCTTGGCGAGGATCCGGTCGACCATGCCCAGGATCTCCTGCGCATGACCGCGGCCGATCTCCACCGAGTCCGAGATCAGCCCGTGCTCGGTGAGCAGCGCCACGCTGCACACCTCGGTCGCCGTATCCAACGCGAGCACGCGCATCAGGCCGGAGGTCCGAACGTTGCGATGGGCCGTTTGCCGCGCCCGGCCGCGCGCAGGATCTCGAAGCGCTCGGCGAGAAAATCGGCGCCGGTTGCGCCGTCGTTGATCCGCGGGCTGGGCGGCAGGGAATCGAGAAACACCGAACCATAGGGCTTGGTGACGACTCGTGGATCGCCGATCACGATGACGCCGAAGTCATCCACGTCGCGAATCAGGCGTCCGACGCCCTGCTTCAATGCGAGCACGGCCTGCGGCAATTGATGCTCGAGGAAGGGATTTCCGCCACGCCTGCGAATGCCTTCCAGGCGCGCCTTGAGCAGGGGATCATCCGGCGAGGCGAAGGGCA
Organism: uncultured Gammaproteobacteria bacterium; assembly: GCA_963730565.1. Lineage (GTDB taxonomy): Bacteria > Pseudomonadota > Gammaproteobacteria > Steroidobacterales > Steroidobacteraceae > Bog-1198. Next base: position 18,479 of record CAVSSU010000021.1, on the reverse strand, counting down.
GCTTGTCGATCGCGACGATGGACAAGGCGTCGCCCTTCACATCGACGCCCTCCCAGAAGCTGCCGGTGGCGAGCAGCACGGCGTTGCCGAGCTCGCGGAACCGGTGCAGCAGAGCCTCGCGCGGCGCCTGTCCCTGGACGAGGATGGGGAATTTGGGCTCGGGGAATCGCGCTTCGAGCGCTGCGACCCCTTCGGCCAACGCCCGGTAGCTGGTGTACAGCAGGAACGCGCGGCCTCCGCTCGCCTCGATCAACGGAGCGCAGGCGTCGATGAACTTCCTCGCGTACGAGGGATGCTGCGGTTCCGGCATGCCCCTCGGCAGATAGATGCGTGCCTGGCGGCGGTAATCGAAGGGACTGTCGATCTTCAGCGTCCTGGCCTCGGGAAGTCCGATGCGCTCTGCGAAGTGCGCAAAGTCCTCCCCGATGGCGAGCGTCGCGGACGTGAACACCCACGAGCACGGGCGGGCGTGCACATAACCGCGCAGCCGCTCGGCGACCTCGAAGGGAGTGAACTGCAGCGCCATCCCGTTCGGATTGGCGTCGACCCAGCGGATTCCGGCCTCCTCCGGCATCTCGGACAGGGTTTCGAGCGCGCTCGCGAGCGCCGCCGCGCGTCGCGCGCAATTGGCGGTGCCGGCGCCGGCGCCCAGTCCCTCGATTTCCGTCGCGACGGCGCCGAGCGCCGCGCCGAGCGCGGGCAAGGCATCGAAGAACGCGTCCGGGAGATTTGGCCACTCGTATCGCCCGGCGCCGCCGAGCGACGATCGCAGCTCCTCGAGCAGCGATTCCACGGCGCCCAGGGCCGAGACCGCCGCGGGCGCCCGTACACTTGCACGGTTCATCTCGGCGGCGGCATCGCGCATCAACAGCTGCACTTGCCGAACCGACCACGTCTGACCGAAGAATTGAGCGGCGATCTCCGGCACCTGATGGGCCTCGTCCAGAATGACGGCCTGCGCGCCGGGCAGCAAATCGCCGAAACCCTCGTCCTTGAGCGCGAGATCGGCCAGCAGCAGATGGTGATTGACCACCACGACTTGTGCCGCCTGCGCCGCCCGTCGTGCCTCCATCACATGACAACGCGAGAATTGCGGGCACTCCTGCCCGAGACAGTTCTCGCGGGTCGAGGTCAGCATGGGCCAGACCGGCGATTGCTCGGGCAGCTCGGTGAGCTCGGCGAGATCGCCCGACCTCGTGACGGCGGCCCATCGGGACACCCGCGCGAGCAGGCGGGCCGATCCGCGCTCGCCCGGCAACAGCGAACGCTGCACGCTGGCGAGCTCGAGCCGATGCCGGCAGAGATAATTGGCACGCCCCTTGAGGAGCGCCATTTTCACCGGCATGCCGAGGGCGCGCGCGAGCAACGGCACATCGCGATGAAACAGCTGGTCCTGCAGGGTGCGCGTCCCCGTCGAGATGATGACGCTCAGCCCCGACAGCAACGCGGGAACGAGATACGCGAAGGTCTTGCCGGTGCCGGTACCCGCCTCGACGATCAGCGGCTCGCCGCGCGTCAACGCGCGCCCCACGGCAGCAGCCATGGAAGATTGCTCCGATCGGAAGGCATAACCCGGGATCGCGCGCGCCAGCGGGCCCTCCGCGCCGAATACTTCTTGATAGTTCATGCGGCGGCTATTTGACGACGGCGCGAAAGCGCGCGAACGCCACCGACTTGCCCTTGAGGATGTTCTTGAGCTGCCAGCGGATATGGGTGTAGTCGGCCGCGACGGCCGGGCGTTTCTGCCCGTCCGGGGCGACGACCTGCAGGTTCTCGGGGCGATTGAAAGTGCGTCCCCCGTCGATCGAATAGGTGATGTCGGCACCGGGACCGGCGGCGGTATCGTCGAGGTAGCGCATATGCTCCGGAATCGGGTAATCGACTCTGGGCGGCGGCAACGACATGGCGCCCTTGTTGCGAATCTCCAGCGTGTAAATCACCTGGTCGCCCGGCACGACCCGGTCGGCACGGGCCAGTTTGACGGTCTCGCGCCCGCCGTTCAAGGCGGTCACCTCCACCTCGGCGACCGCCGTGATCGACAGCCGCGGATCGCCGCGCGTCGCGGGGGCGCTCTGCGCCGCGGCCAGGGCCGCAATCGCCGCCAGATAGAGTCCTGCGAGGATGCTCTCGGCGGTGCGCCTCGAGAGGAAATTTTTCGATTTTAAAATTTTCATAATCAATACGTTACATGACTTTCATTAGAACTTAAACAAACTCGATCCGTCGCCGCCGCTCGATGAGTCCAGGGGTTGGCGCACATCGAACCATCTGTCATCCTGCCGCTCTAAATAACGACCGTTGCAGGGGTTCTCGCATGGCCACCGCCGCACAGCACGTGACATCTTTAGCCTCCCTGAGTCGCGGCGTGTCCGCCTGGGTCGAGGAAGTCGCCCGCCTCACGCAGCCCGCTCGAATCCATTGGTGCGATGGCAGCGATGCCGAGCGGCGCACCCTCGAGCGTGAGCTGGTTGCATCGCAGGCTCTGTTGCCCCTCGATCAGACCCGCTTTCCGGGGTGTTACCTGCACCGCTCCGATCCTTCCGACGTTGCGCGGGTCGAGCACCTGACCTTCGTGTGTACCAACCACCGTGGCGACGCCGGCCCCAACAACAACTGGATGCCGCCGCAAGAGGCGCACGCCAAGATGGATGCACTCTACGCGGGCTGCATGAAGGGACGCACGATGTACGTGGTTCCCTACTGCATGGGCCCGCTCGATTCACCGCTGTCCCGATGCGGCGTCGAGCTCACCGACAGCGCCTATGTGGTGCTCAACATGCGGCTCATGACCCGGATGGGGCGCGCAGCCCTCGAGCGCATCGCGCGCGACGGCAACTTCGTGAAGGGATTGCATTCGACCGGCGATCTCGACCCCGAGCGGCGTTTCATCATGCACTTCCCCGAGGAGCTGTCGATCAAGAGCTTCGGTTCGGGCTATGGCGGCAATGCGCTGCTCGGCAAGAAGTGCCATGCCTTGCGCATTGCGAGCTGGCAGGCCCGCACCGAGGGCTGGCTCGCCGAGCACATGCTCATCGTGGGGATCGAAAACCCGCAGGGCGAGACGCACTATCTCGCCTGCGCCTTCCCGTCGGCCTGCGGCAAAACCAATCTCGCGATGCTGATACCGCCGGCGCCCTACGAGGGCTGGAAGGTCTGGACGCTCGGCGAAGACATCGCCTGGCTGCATCCCGGCAAGGACGGGCGGCTCTACGCGATCAACCCCGAGTCCGGGTATTTCGGCGTGGTTCCCGGCACCAATCCCAAGACCAACCGCAACGCCTACGACACCATCCGGCGCGACACCATTTTCACCAACGTGGCGGTGACCGAGGACAATCAGCCCTGGTGGGAGGGACTCTCCGAAGGCCGGCCCGCCCTGGATTGGCAGGGCCGGCCTTACGATCGCTCGAACGGCCCGGCCGCACATCCGAACTCGCGCTTCACGGTGGACGCGCGGCAAAACCCGGCGTATTCGAAGCTCGCGGACGCGCCGAGCGGCGTGCCGATTTCCGCCATCGTGTTCGGCGGCCGGCGCCGCTCCCTGGCGCCGCTCGTCTATCAAACCCGCAGCTGGCGGCACGGCGTGCTGGTCGGCGCGGGCGTCGCCTCCGAGACGACTGCGGCGGCCACGGGCGCCGTGGGCGTCGTGCGTCGCGACCCCATGGCGATGAAGCCCTTCACCGGTTACAACTTCGGCGACTACTGGGCTCATTGGATCGACATCGGGGCCAAGCTCAAATCGCCGCCCGCGATTTTTCACGTCAACTGGTTCCGCCAGGACGCTGGCGGCAAATATCTGTGGCCGGGATTCAGCGACAATCTGCGGGTGCTGCGCTGGATCATCGATCGCTGCAAGGGAACCGCCGGCGCGCGCGCGACCGTCATCGGAGATCTTCCCCGCCCCTCGGACCTGGATACCGCGGGGCTCGACGTCTCCGCGCCCGCGCTGGAGGAGTTGCTCGCGGTCTCGCCGCCCGACTGGCAGACGGAATTCGAGGCGGTGGGAGCTTACCTCTCGGAGTTCGGGGACCGCGTGCCGGCCGCACTTCACGCCGAGCTCGGGGAGGCGATGGCGCGGGTGCGCGCTCACTCCTCGCAGACGTAGCGGATCACCTGCGAGGAGTTGCTGTCCGGGGCCTTGCCGAGACCGATCAAGCCTTCACCGCGAATCTGCATGGAGTCGCGCCGCACGAAGGCCTCCTCGCCGTCCTTGCCGAGCACGAAGGTGCCGTTGGTGCTTTGATCGATCAACATGAATTTGTTTCGATTGAACTCCACCCGGGCGTGCAGCCGCGAGATCAGATTGCCCTTCACGACCAGATCGTTTTCCTCGGCACGCCCCATGGTGATGTTGGCGCGGCCGTCCTGCACCAGGATCTCCTGTCCCTGATAGCGCAGGCGCAGCCGCTGCGTCTTGTTGGCCCGTTCGCGCGACGTGATGGCGATGGCCGGCACCATGCTGGTGATGTCCTCGGTCTGCCACAAGACCTCGTACAGCACCACCTCGCTGCTGCGCCCCTTGAGGGTGGCGATGTCGATCTGCCTCACCGAGGCCCGCCATTCGCTCGACAGCTGGTCGACCATGGTCGCGGTGGTGATGATCTGGCCGGCTTTTGCCTGGCTGGTCATCCGATTCGCGGTATGCACCGCCGACCCGAAAATGTCGCGGTTCTCGAGCACCACCGGTCCGAAATTGCATCCGATACGGATCGCGACCGTCTGCTCATCGACCTTGAGAGCGGGATGCAGCACGATCTGTTTCTGCATCTGGGCGGCGGCGTTCAGGGCGTCGTCCGCCGTTGGAAAGGTGGCCATGATCTCATCGCCCATGGTCTTGATGACGGTGCCGTGGTTCTGTTCGGTCGCCGCCCGCATCACCTCGATGCAGATTCCCACCATATCGCGGGCACGCAAATCTCCAAGCAATTCATACAGCTTGGTACTGCCGACGACGTCGGCGAATACGATGGCAAGTTCGATTTCCTTTCCCATTGCGCCGATGAATTATACTTAACCTGGATCCCTGCGTTCCGACCGTTTTACGCGGCCAGTCCCTGATGTAGCAAGCATAGCGCGGAAAGCAGGGTCTCCGGCTCCGTTCCGGGTCGCGTGGCGATGTCCGACAGGAACCGACGCCAGGCCCGGGCCCCTTCGCGGCCCGCCATGAGACCGTGCAGATGGCGCGTGATCGAGTGCAGGCGCGCGCCCTCCTCGAACCGATTCCGCGCGTACGGCACGATGCGCTCGATGATCTCCCGAGGCTCGGGCACCACCCACGTGGGATCGCTGACGGCGCGCTCGGCCTCGGCCAACAACGCGGGGCGATGATAGGCGGCCCGGCCGAGCATGACGCCATCCAGGCCGGCGGCCAAATGGTCCGACAAGGAGGCCAGATCGGCGACACCCCCGTTCAACACGATGGGAAGCCCCGGATAGTCGCGCTTCAGGCGGTGCACGTGCCCGTACTTGAGAGGCGGAATCTCGCGGTTCTCCTTCGGGCTCAACCCGCCGAGCATCGCCACCCGCGCATGCACGATGAGCGCATCGACGCCCGCCCGGACGAGCGTGTCCGTGAAGCCGGCCAGGAATTCGTAGTCGTCGCGGGCATCGATGCCAATCCGGCACTTCACGGTCACCGGCACCGCGGCGGGCACGGCATCGCGCATGTGCCTGACGCAATCGGCCACGAGATCCGGCTGCAGCATCAGGCAGGCACCGAAGGATCCGCTCTTCACGCGGTCGCTAGGACAACCCACGTTGAGATTGATCTCCGCATAGCCCGCCTGCGCCCCGAGGCGCGCGGCCGTGGCGAGTTCGACGGGATCGCAGCCGCCCAGCTGCAGAGCGACCGGATGTTCCGCCGGGTCGTGCGCGAGGAATCGTTGCGCGTTGCCGCGGACGATCGCCGCAGCGACGATCATCTCCGTGTAAAGCAGTGCATGCGGCGCGTATAGACGGTGCAGGAACCGGCAGTGACGGTCGGTCCAGTCCATCATCGGCGCGACGGAGATCTTGCGCGAGATCATCCGGCTTGCGAGCTCGCCGACAGCTTGTGGGTGCCGTCGAGCTTTGCGAGGTCGTGATCGAAGGTGCCCAGCGGCAGATGCCCGGCCTTGCGCGCTATTTCCAGGACCAGGCAGTCGGAAAAACCCAATGCCGGGCGCTTTTTGAACTGATCGAGGGCATCGCGCGCGACATCGGCGTCCTGGATCGTCACGTCCTTGTGATTGAGGAGCATGTCGACGGCTGTTGCCACCTGCTTCGGGCTTCGCCCATAGACGGCATCGAGCACCCACATCGTCTCGGCCAGCACCAGATGCGACACCCACGCCCCGGTGGCGGTGAACGATTCAGCGGCGCGCAGCTGCCTGGGGTCGTCCCGCACGAGAAGACGCACCAGGATATTGGTATCAACTGCGCGCATGCTTTTTGCGGACGTACTTTCGGATGGCATCCTTGACGTCCCCGGGCCGCTCAGCCGGCGCGGCGTCGCCAAACAGTGCCCGATGAATCTCCGGCGAGCTGTAACTGCCCGCCCGGCGCACGAACAGCCGACCGTCTTGCTCGTCCCATTCGAGCACGGACCCCGGTCCAACGCCCAGCCTTTGCCGGACTTCGGCCGGGACGGAGATCTGACCTTGGGCGGTGAGCTTGGATTTGGCTAGGGTCATGGCAGCTACATTACCACGGTAATGGAAGGCTCGCAATTCGGTTCGATTACAATGCCGCCATGGAAGCTCCCCAAGATGCCGAAGCGGTCGAAAACCCGGCCGACGCGCCCCCGACCGACGCCGAGGTGCTCACCTGCCTGCGCGTGCTGCGTGCGATCGAAGCCGACCGCTCCCACCTGACGCGTTTGTCGCGCGAGGCGAGGCGCGAGCTCGTCATGCTCGCCGGGCTCGTCGCAAAGCCCGAGCGTCAGGATCTGGTGCGGATGGCGAAGGCATTTCGGCGCGCCGACCGGGAAGCCGTGAAGGCGCACGACCGGCGCGCCATCGAGCAGGCCGGGCTCCGCGTCCAACGGCGCGCAACGGTCTACACCCCTCTCAAGCTCGAGCCGCCGCCCGAGGAGCGCTCCGCGGACGAGCGGCCCGAGCTCAAACGAAGCCGCGCGTGCTATGTCTGCAAGCGCGCCTTCGCGAGCGTGCACCGCTACTACGACTCGATGTGCGGCGAGTGCGGCGAGTTCAATTTCGCCAAGCGCGCGCAAACGGCCGATTTGAGCGGACGCATCGCATTGATCACCGGGGCGCGCGTGAAGATCGGATTTCAGGCCTCGCTCAAGCTTCTGCGGGCGGGTGCGCAGGTGATCGTCACCACGCGCTTTCCGGTCGACGCGGTGCAACGCTACGCGAAGGAGGCGGACTACCCCGAGTTTCGCGACCGCCTGCAGATCCACGGCCTCGATCTGCGTCATGCGCCGAGCGTCGAGATCTTCACGCGGTTTCTGCTCGACCGCCTGCCGCAGCTCGATTACATCCTCAACAATGCCTGCCAGACCGTGCGCCGGCCCGCCGGATTCTTCCAGCACCTGCTGGCACGCGAGGCGGAGCCGCTCGCGGCGCTGCCCGGGGAATGGCGGGCGCCGCTGGCTCTGCACGACGAGCTGCGCCGTTCGCTGGCACGAACCGTGCTGGCCGGCGCGCATGCCCCCCTCGCCGGCCTGCCGGCGGTGAACCCGCAGCGCGCGCACGCGGAAGGTCTGCTGCACAGCGCCGAGCTTTCCCAACGGCATTACCTCGATGAGGACTTCCGCGACGGCGAGACCCTGTTCCCGACAGACCGCTACGACGAGGATCTTCAGCAGGTGGACCTGCGCACGGTCAACAGCTGGCGGCTCCGGCTGCACGAGGTCGAGACGCCGGAGCTGCTGGAAGTGCACCTGGTCAACGCCATCGCCCCGTACATTCTCAACGCGCGGCTGAAGCCGCTGATGCTCAAGACCGCGGCCCGCGACAAGCACATCGTCAACGTGAGCGCCATGGAAGGACAGTTCTATCGCACGACCAAGACGGACAAGCACCCTCATACGAACATGGCCAAAGCAGCGCTCAACATGATGACCCGCACCAGCGCGCCCGACTTCGTCAAGGAGGGCATTCACATGAACGCGGTCGACACGGGCTGGGTGACCGACGAGGATCCGGCGGTGCATGCGGCCCGCAAAGCGGAGTGCGGCTTCTCCCCGCCCCTCGACATCATCGACGGTGCGGCGCGCATCGTCGATCCGATCTTCGCCGGGCGGCTGACGGGCACGCACCTTTGGGGCCAATTCCTGAAGGACTACCGGCCGGCGCCCTGGTAAGCCGCGCGTCCCTCGAACACGGGAGCGCGCCGCGGCTGTGACGGAGCGCACAGCTTCGGGCAGCGGCACCCCGGCGGCGCCCATCGCTTGGCGACGCCCCCGCACGCTCCGCGCTACACTGCAAACTTCATCCTCAGCGATTTCGAGCATGAAAAAAGAGACAATCGCGATTCACGGCGGATTCGACTCGGACCCGGCCACCCACGCGGTGGCGGTTCCGATCTATCAGACCGCCGCCTATTCTTTCGACAGCGCAGAGCATGCCGCCGCGCTCTTCAATCTCGAGGTCGAAGGATTCAGATACACGCGCATCAGCAATCCCACCACCGCCGTGCTCGAGGAGCGGGTGGCGCAGCTCGAGGGAGGCGTCGGGGCGCTCAGCGCGAGCTCGGGCCAGACGGCGCTCTACTACGCGACCGTCAACGTCACCGAAATGGGACGCAATATCGTCTCCGTTCCCCAGCTCTACGGCACGACCTATACGCTGTTCGGACACATCCTGCCGAAACAGGGCGTGCAGGTCAGGTTCGCGAAATCGGACCGAGCCGCCGACATCGAGGCTAAGATCGATGAGAACACCCGCGCCGTGTTCTGCGAGACGGTCGGCAATCCGGCCGGCAACGTCTGCGACCTCGAGGCGCTCGCCACGGTGGCCCATCGTCACGGGGTGCCGCTGATCGTCGACAACACGGTGGCGACGCCCATGCTGGTTCGCCCCGTGGATCACGGCGCGGACATCGTGGTTCATTCGCTCACCAAATTCATGGGGGGCCACGGCACCACGCTCGGCGGCGCCGTGGTCGATTGCGGCACCTTTCCTTGGGCCAAGCACGCCGCATCGTTCCCCATGTTCAGTCAGCCCGACGAGTCCTACCACGGGCTCGTGTACACCGAACATTACGGCGCCGCCGCGTTCATCGGCCGGTGCCGCAGCGTCTATCAACGCACTCTGGGCGCGGTGCTGTCGCCGATGAATGCGTTCCTGCTCCTGCAGGGAATCGAGACCGTCGCCCTTCGAATCGACCGCCACGTCGAGAACGGCCGCCGGGTGGCCGAATTCCTGCGCGCCGACCCGCGGGTACAAGCCGTGAACTACGCGGGATTCGCGGACAGCCCCTACCACGGGCTGGTCCAGAAATACCTGGGGGGACGAGCCTGTTCGCTGCTGACTTTCGACCTGCGCGGCGGCTTGCCGGCCGGCATTCGCTTCTACGATGCGCTCAAGCTGTTCAAGCGGCTGGTCAACTTGGGCGACGCGAAATCGCTCGCCTGCCACCCGGCTTCGACCACGCATCGGCAGATGACCCCCGCCGAGCAACTGGCCGCGGGCGTCGGACCGGGAAGCATCCGCTTGAGCGTCGGCATCGAGCACATCGACGACATCCTGGCGGATCTCGATCAGGCGCTCGCCGCCGCTTAAGATGACCATTCCGAAAGCCGTGCCCGCCCTGTTCCCGTCGCGCGCGGAGCGCGGCCGCCTCGATGCGTGGCTCACGGAGCAGCTCCAGGGCGCCCTCACGCGCGTGCAGGCCGGTCCCGTGACGCCTTCCATCGATATGCCGCGCTTTCGCGCCGAGCTCGAGGCCATGGATTTCGAGCAGCCGCGTCCGCTCGAGGAGGTGCTCTCCTGGAGCATCGAGCGGATGGAACACGGCATCGTGCAGATGTCGAATCCGCGCTACTTCGGCCTGTTCAATCCGGGCGCGAGTTTTCCCGCGCAGTGCGCGGATCGAATCATCGGCGCGTTCAACCCGCAGCTCGCAAGCTCGGCGTCCTCTCCCGTGCCGGTGGCGCTCGAGAGCTACCTGATCCGAGCCGTGGCGCGGCGCGCCGCCATGGGCGCGAACGCCACCGGGCATTTCGCCACGGGCGGATCGGAGGCGAACTATACGGCGCTCCTGTGCGCGCTGACCGCCGCGCACCCGGGTTTCGCCCAGGATGGTGCACGCGCCCTGCCCGGCGCGCCGCGGTTCTACACTTCGCGCGAATGCCACATCGCGTGGCTCAAAATCGCCCATCAGGCCGGCGTGGGGCGCGCCGCCCTGCGGCTCATCGACACGGACGGCGGCGGCAGGATGGATCCCGCGGCGCTCGCGCGCGCCATCACCGAAGATCGCGCGGCGGGCGCCGTTCCCGTGATGGTCGTGGCCACCGCGGGCACCACCGGCGGCGGCATGATCGATCCGCTGCATGCCTGCGCCGACATCGCGGCGCGCGAGAAGCTCTGGTATCACGTCGATGCCGCCTGGGGCGGATCCGCGCTTGCCTCCGACCGCTTGCGCGGACTCCTGTCGGGGATCGAGCGCGCCGACTCCATCATCATCGATGCCCATAAATGGCTCGCGACCACCATGGGATGCGCCATGTTCATCACGACCCGGGGCGAGATGTTGTCAGAGGCCTTTCACGCCTCCACGAGCTTCATGCCCTCGAGCGTGGCGAGCGTCGATCCCTATCTCAACAGCGTGCAGTGGTCGCGCCGCTTCTTGGGCCTGCGGCTGTTTCTCGCTCTCGCCGCGGCGGGATGGTCGGGGCTCGGCGCGCACGTCGAGCGGGCCGTGGCGGTGATCGCGCGCGTCCGGGAGAAGCTCGAGGCGCTCGGCTGGACGGTCGCCAACGATTCCGAGCTGGCCGTCCTCGATGTGCTTCCGCCCGAAGGGCGGGAGGTGCGCGCGCTCGTGCGCCAGGTGGTGTCCTCGGGGCGCGCTTGGGTGGCGCCGACGACGTTCGAGGGGCGCGACGTGGTGCGGATCTGCGCGACCAACGGCGAGACGTCGGATGCGGACGTGGACGAGCTGGTGGCGGCGCTCAAGTCCGCCGCATGCTGAGCATTTTCTCCGACCAATGCCTGGATCGAGCTCAGGGATTGAAAATTCTCGGGCGTGATGTCGGACTGTGGAATGGCGATGTCGAACTCGAGCTCGACGGCCAGCATCAGATTGACCATCTTCAGCGAGCTGATGCCGAGCTCGCTCAGCTGCGTGGTCACGGGGAAAGGCGCCGGAAACACCGCGGCGGAGCCGGAAACTTGCTTGACCAGCGCTATCAGCCGGTCGCACACTTCATCGGGCCGCGTGTCCACTCGATCGGTCTCCTCAAGGAAAGACCGCGGATCATACCGTGTCGCTCAACGACCGTCGAAGCTTTACATATTGCCTTTAATTCAGCGCACTATGTCACCAACCCGGAATTTTTCTGTCAATCGGCCTGTCGGCTCGGGCGGGTGGCTCTCATAATGAGGGACCTTTGAAGCCTTGACCCACCGGTCAATCGAGAACCTATGGAAGCCCAACGAATTTCGACCCCCGGCGCCCAAATTTTGAGCACCGGCACCGGCGCTTACACCGCGCGCGCGCGGGTTGCCGCCGAGGCGGCCGCACAGCATGCGGCCGCGGTCGATTCGGCCGCGCGCTTCCCGGCGGAGGCTTTCGCCGAGATCCGCAAGCAGCGGCTGCTCGGCATCATGGTGCCCCCCGCGCTGGGCGGCGAAGGCGCGACGGTCGCCGAACTCGCCGACATCTGCTTCATTCTCGGTCAGGCCTGTGCGTCGACGGCGCTGATTTTCGCAATGCACCAAATCAAGATGGCCTGCATCATCCGCCATGCCAAGGGCAACGCGGCGTTGGAGCGGATTCTCAAGCAGATCGCCGCCGAGCAGTTGTTGATGGCCTCCTCGACCACCGAGGGTCAGGCGGGAGGCAACGTGCGGTCCAGCGAAGCCGCGATCGAGCCACGAGGGCGAGGAGATCACGCTCGAGCGCAAGGCGACCGTCATCTCCTACGCCGTCGAGGCGGATGGCACTCGTCACGACCGCACGACGCGCCGCGGATGCCGCCGCGTCGGATCAAGTGCTGCTGGTATTGCTCAAGAAGGACTACACCCTGGATCGGGTGCAATCCTGGGACACGCTCGGCATGCGCGGCACGCACAGCGAGGGGTTCGCGCTCCACGCTGAGAGCCTCCGCTCAGCAGGTGATGCCCGAGCCCTACGAGAAGATCCATGCCGCAGACCATGGTGCCGCATGCTCATATCCTCTGGGGATCCGTCTGGGCGGGCATTGCCGCGGCCGCCACCATCAAGGCACAAGCCTTCATCCGCAACGCATTGCGCGGCTCGGGCGGTCAGATGCCGCCGGGCGCCGCGCATTTCACCAAGGCAGCGTCATCGCTGCGCACGCTCAGAAGCGTGCTGAACTCGGCGATGCGCAGCTACCAGGTGGCCCTGTCCGACGAGAAGTCCGTCGCTGCGCTCGAGTTTCAATCGATGATCACGCTCACCAAGGTCCAGGCCTCGGAGCTCGCGGTCGAGACGGTGCTCGCGGCGCTGCGCGCCTGCGGGCTCTCCGGCTTCCGCAATGACAGCGAGTTCAGCATCGGGCGTCACTTGCGGGACATCCTGTCGGCGCCGCTCATGATCAACAATGACCGCATCCTCGCCAATCTCGCGATGACGTCGGTGATGACAGCCCTGCCCACGACGGTCAGTGGCTGAGTCAACGGGGGACCGAAGCCAAGTGAACGCTCCGAATGCCGCTTCGTCGGGCGATATTTCCGACCCGCTCGCGCATCTGGCTCCCGCCTTGTTCCGGTCGATGGGCGTGGACGGCGTGTACGCGCGCAGCGCGCTCTACGTCAACGTCACGGAGCGGCTCGAGGACTACATCACCCGGCTGCGCGAGCCCGAAGCCGAGGTGATGCGTTTCCCGCCGGTGATGAGCCGCAAGCAGCTCGAGAAATCCGGTTACCTCAAGAGCTTCCCCAACCTGCTCGGATGCGTGTGCGCCTTGCACGGCAGCGAGCCCTCGATCCGAGCCGCCGCCGACCGGCATGAGGCGGGCGGCGATTGGACGGAGTCTCTCTCCGCCTCGGACCTCGTGCTCTCGCCGGCCGCGTGCTATCCGGTGTATCCGATCGCCGCGGCCCGCGGCCCGCTGCCTCCCGGCGGTTTGCAATTCGACATCGAAGCCGACGTGTTCCGGCATGAACCCTCGAAGAGCCTGGACCGCCTGCAGTCGTTCCGCATGCGCGAGTTCGTGCGCATCGGATCGGCGCAGGAAATCGTCGAGTATCGCGAGCGTTGGCTCGCGCGCGCGCCGGCCATCGCCGCCGATCTGTCGCTGCCGCATACGATCGACGTGGCCAGCGACCCCTTCTTCGGCCGGGTGGGCCAGATGATGGCGGTCAGTCAACGCCAGCAGGCGCTCAAGTTCGAAATGCTGATCCCCTACCACGCGGGCGCGGCGCCCACCGCGTGCATGAGCTTCAACTACCATCGGGATCACTTCGGTCATGTCTGGAGCATGCACGATCAGCACGGCGAGCCCGCGCACACGAGCTGCGTCGCGTTCGGCATCGATCGTCTGGTGGTCGCCATGTTCGCGAATCTCGGGCTCGATCTCGATCGGTGGCCGGCGGTGACGCGGCGCGCGCTCGCGCTGTAGGCCGGCCAGGCCGCGACAACCTTGCCGCTCGATCCGCGCGTCAAGCGATTCCTGGATGCCTTGGCGGCGGGAAATCCGCCGAGCGCACGTACGGTCAGCGTCCCTCAACGCCGCGCGCAGCTCGTCGAGCTCATGAAGCTCGGCGGCGCGGGAGTCCGCGTTGGGCCCATCGAAGACGGAACGATCCCGGGTCCCGCGGGTCCGCTCGCCATCCGCGTGTACAGTCCGGAGCCCAACGATCGGTCGACGCGGCTTCCCGCCCCGCTGCTGCCCGGCCTTGTTTATTTTCATGGCGGCGGATTGGTGGCCGGGTCGATCGACACGCACGCCTCGATCGCCCGAGCGCTGTGCCACTGGGGCGGATGCCGGATCGTCGCCGTCGACTACCGGCTGGCGCCCGAGCATCCGTTCCCTGCCGGCCTCGATGACACGACGGCCGCCATCGCCTACGTCCGCTCGCACGCGGCTGACTTCGGCATCGATGCCGCCCGGCTCGGGGTCTGCGGCGACTCGGCGGGCGGCACGCTGGTCGCGGCCGCCTGCCACGCCCTCGCACGATCGGGCGGCGCAAAGCCGGCGCTGCAGCTGCTGATCTGCCCGATCCTCGATTACAGCCGCCGCACCGGATCGCGCGCCGATTTTGTCTCGGGGTACTTGATCGACCAGGACACGCTCGATCACGACCTGGAGCACTACGCGCCGCGGGGCGCCGATCCCGAGGACCCGCGGATCTCACCGCTCCTCGCCGAGGACCTCTCGGGTGTCCCGCCGACCATCGTGCACACCGCCGAATTCGACCCGCTGCGCGATGAGGGTCAAGATTATTTCCGGCGACTGAGCCCAACCGGATCGGCGCTGGCCTATACTTGCCACCCGGGTATGATCCATCTTTTTTATGGGCTGGGTGCGGTCATTCCCTACGCCCGCACTGCATTCGAGAAGATGGGTGCGGAGATTCGAGCCGCGCTGAATGACCCGGGAGCAATTGAGTGACCGAACGCGCCGCAACGGAGCGCATGGTGCGCGACTTGCACATGGCCCGACTCGCAGGGGATCTTGCGGGCATGTGCCGGCTATTCGCGGATCACGGCCGGTTCGAAATCGCCGGAGCGAGCGCGGACAAACCCATTGCGATTCGCGCCGAGAGCTTGGCGGACTTTCGTCCCTGGCTTGCCATGATGGCCAAGGTGTTCCGGCTGACCGACTATCACCTGATTTCGCTCGTGATCGAAGGGCCGCGGGTCTCGGCGCACTGGCGGGTGAACATCTTCTCCAAGGTCACCGGCGTGACGGTGCCCACCGAGCTCGTCGACCTGCTGGAGATTCGGGACGATCACATCCAGTCGTATAACGAGTTTTTCGTCCCGCGCTGAGCGCCTCGGACTCTGCGGGGCTGCGGCGACTTTCTACAGACCCAGCGACATCTGGCCGCCCGCGGGAACCGGCGGCCGGAATTTGGCGCAATCGAGCTCGTACCGGCCTTCCGCGGACTCCAGCCCGAGCTTTCGCACGGCGAGATCGAAACGCGCGCGCAGCAGCTCCGCATAGGGGCCCGTTCCCCTCATGCGCACGCCGAACTGCGAATCGTAGTCCTTGCCGCCGCGCGCCTGGTTGATCAACGACATGACGTGGGCCGCACGATCCGGATAGTGATCGTGAAGCCACTCGCGAAAGATCGCCTTCAACTCGTGCGGCAACCGCAGCAGCACGTATCCCGCGCAGAGCTCGCCCCCGCGTCGGCGGCGGCCGTCAAGATGTCCTCCATCTCGTGATCGGTGATCGCCGGAATCACCGGCGCGACCAGCACCCCCACGGGGACTCCCGCCCGCGAGAGCTCGCGGACGACGCGCAGGCGCGCGAGCGGCGAGGCGGTGCGCGGCTCGAGCGTGCGCTTGATCTCGTCGGTGAGCGAGGTGATGCTGAGCATCACCGATACCAGGCGGTCCTTGGCGAGGTCCGTGCAGCAAATCGAGGTCCCGCAGCATGAGCGAGCTTTTCGTGACGATGGTCACCGGGATGGCGGCAGCGCGCGAGCACGGCGAGGATGCCGCGCGTCACCTCGAGTCTTTTCTCGAGCGGCTGGTAGCCGTCCGTGTTGATGCCGAGCGCGATCGGCTTGCAGACGTACTTGGGCTTGGCGAGCTCCGCCTCGAGAAGCTCGACCGCGTCCGCCTTATAGAAGAGCTTGGTCTCGAAATCGAGCCCGGGCGACAGGCCGAGATACGCATGGCTCGGCCGCGCGAAGCAATACACGCAGCCATGGCTGCAGCCGCGATATGGATTGATGGATTGCTCGAAGCCCACGTCCGGCGAATCGTTGGTGGAGATGATGCCGCGGGCGCGATCCGGCAGCACCGTCTCCGCCACGCTATCCGGGGTCTCCTCCCGATACCAGCCGTCGTGCGTTTTCTCGATCGATAGCGAGTCGAATCGACCGGTGGGATTGGAGGCCGCGCCGCGCCCCTTGAGCGGCTGATGACCGAGAAAATTTCGCGGCATGGGCAAACTCTACGCGGCCGTCATCGCGCCGTAAATCCAGTAGTCGCGCCAGCCCAGTACTGTATGGGCGTGCCGGGCGGCCCTGCGCTGTAGGACGGGCGATGACATCGCCACGCGCGCTCCGCCCCTGCAAACACGAATGTCCGGGCCCCAGAATCCAGCTTGCGATATGACATCGTGCCCAACGAACAGGAGTCGCCCATGAAGGTGCTACTTAGCGCGGTTTTGGCCGCCGGACTGCTCGCCGGTTGCATCAGCAGCAGCAGCCCGGCTCCACCTGCCGGGACCACCGTCGTCGTCCCGCAAGGCAGCGGCACCACCGTCGTTTGCCAAAACGGCAATCCGCCGCCCTGTGATTGACGCAGCCTCCGGGGGGCCGTCGTCTCGGGAGACCGAGGCGGCGGCCGGAGATTGAAGCTTTCGAACCTGGCGCCACAGTTGCCCTGCGACCAAGGTCAGTCGGCTGCGAATGGGGAGGCCGCCCGCCCGCAGCGCTTCGGCTGCCCACGTGATGCAGGTGTGAAGCCCCGAGTATCGGGGCACGGCGGCAAAGTAGGCGCTTCCCGAATAGGGCCCTAGCGCATAAGTCGATAGGGTGCCGTCGGCTTCTTTGGCCAGCGATCCCCAAATGAAAGCCTGCACCGCGCGCGCTTGTTGCGGCGCAAGCAGCAGTTCCACCACCTGATCCCCACCAAAGGCCTGAATCGGGGATGCTTCGATCTCGGTGACCAGGATCAGCGCGGGTCCCGGCCAGAGAGCCGCCAGCAGCACCGGCGCGCCGTGCTCTTTCGCCAATAGATAACGACGGTCGCCGAAGCCAAAAAACGCATAGCGCGCGTCCGGAAATTCGCGCAAGACGGTTGCGGCGAGCGGCGCCGGCAGGGCCTGCACGGAAAAGCCGACATCGATGTGCCAGCGCCTTCGGGCAACGTAAAGGGTGGTGGGCTCGGCATCGGCGCGCGGCGCGAGCCCGGGGGTTGAAGGGCCCGCCGCCGTGGGCCCGGTCGCGGCGCAAGCCGGGATCAGGGTGGCCGCGAGCAGCATGGCCGCTCGGATCAGACCGTTGCGCATCCCGCGGCATCCTGCCTATGGAAACCTCGTCCCGCAAGCCGTAGATTAGCCCATCGGCCGGCCGGCGCAGGCCGTGCATCAAGGGGAATCACTCCATGCTGACCAACTTCCGTCTCCCCGCGAATTGCGCCCACGCGCTGTGCGTGGCCATTCTTCTATGCGGCGCCGCCGTCGCTACCGACGCGGCGTTCCCCCCCGCGAACGCCGAGTTCGGGGGTCAGTGCCCCGAGGCTCTGTCGGAGGGTCGCCACGTGAGCACCAATTGCTCGGTCACCTGGATCGACAAGGACGGCAAGACCTATTGCTTCAGCAATGCGGACGCCAAGAAGTCGTTTCTGCAGAATCCGACCGAGAAGCTCGAGCGCGCGCGGGAGTTCATGGCCGCGGGCAACGTGGAGGCGACGGAGACCGCCATGCAGGACTTCGTGGCGGCCGACGCGGAGGCGGTCGTCAAGCAGGCCATCGAGGCGAAGCTCAAGTCGAACGGCGGAGTCTTTCCGATGGACGATGCTCTCAACGGCGATCATTTGAAGCTCGCCCTCGACGGCGTCGATTTCACCCGCACCATCGACGGCTACGGTTTCTTCCCCGACGTGAAATTTCACGATGCCGCCGACGCCAAGAAGAAGTACTTGATCGATTTCTGGGTGGTGCCCGTCGGCAAGCAATTGCAAATTCAGGAGATCCGCATCTACAAGGCTCCACTCCTGGTGGATTCCGACTGGACCCTCATGGCGCGCCAGCCGGTCCCGTGGTGGTGGATTCCCGCATCGGAGCACCCCGGGCACCTGGCCACCAGGCGAGGCTGGGAGGTGATGTCCGCCGTCGAGAGGAACGCCATGCTCGAAGCCGCGAAAAACAACGGCGTTTTCAAGATCAAGGACGACAAGACGGGCAAGGAGCTGGCGCTCGAATTCGTCGACACGCATCAGCCGGTGCGGCAGCTGGACGGGGACGGGCATTATTTCGCCTGCACGGATTTTCGCGTCGTGGGCACCAAGGATGAGATCTACGACATCGATTTCTGGGTGAGCGACAAGGACGGGGTGATGTCGGTGGACCAGGCGAAAGTGCACAAGGTGCCGGAGCTCAAGGACGGCCAGTGGGTTCAAGTTCCGCGCTACGAGTGGAAGGATCTCGGCAGCTCGCACGTCGTGCCATA
>CAVSSU010000020.1:0-78034 GCA_963730565.1 uncultured Gammaproteobacteria bacterium | reverse complement strand
CCGTTCCGCCACGAGGCCGAGAACCGCCGCCTGCAATTCGAGGTGGAGCTCGTCGCCCGACGCTCGAGCGCAGCATCATCACCGACTCGAAGCGCCTGCAGCAGGTGCTCAAGAACCTGCTGTCCAACGCGTTCAAGTTCACGGCCGAGGGCGGCGTCAAGCTCACGGTGTCGCCGGCGGCCGAGCGGATGGAACGCGGATCACCCGATTCTGCAGCCGCGCCGCCTCGGTGGTCGCCTTCGAGGTGACCGATACCGGCATCGGCATCCCGCCCGAGAAGCAACGCATCATCTTCGAGGCCTTCCAGCAGGCCGACGCCGGCACCAGCCGCAAGTACGGCGGCACCGGCCTCGGGCTCGCCATCAGCCGCGAGCTCGCCAACCTGCTGGGCGGCGAGATCCAACTGCGCAGCACGCCCGGGCAGCGGCAGCACCTTCACGCTGTATCTGCCGCTCGACCTACGTGGGCAGCCGGCCAGTCGCGGCCGCCGGCGCGGGCCGCAGCCGCGCGGCCGACCGCGGCGCCGCTATCGCGCGGCGCTGGCGGAACGGCCGCCGGAGCAGATCCCCGACGATCGCGACAACCTTGCAGCCCGGCGACAGCGTCGTGCTGATCGTCGAAGATGATCCGCACTACGCGCGCGTGCTGGTCGATCTGGCGCACGACAAGGGATTCAAGGTGCTGGTCGCCATCCGCGGCACCGAGGCGCTGGCGCTCGCGCGCGAGTACCATCCGACGGCCATCTCGCTCGATATCTTCCTGCCGGACATGCTGGGCTGGACCGTGCTGAGCCAGCTCAAGCAGGATCCGGCGACGCGACACATCCCGGTGCAGATCGTCACGCTCGACGAGGACCGCCAGCACGGGCTGGCGCGCGGCGCCTTCTCGTTCGTGCACAAGCCGGCCACCACCGAAGGGCTCGAGGAGGCGTTCGCGCGCATCAAGGACTACGCCGCGCCGCGCCGCAAGCGGCTGCTGCTGGTCGAGGACGACCCGGCCGAGCGCATCAGCGTCGCGGAGCTGCTCGGCCACGACGACATCGAGATCGCGTCGGCGGAAACCGGCGCCGAAGCGCTGGCAGCAGCTCAAGCGAGATCAGGTCGATTGCGTGGTGCTCGACCTGCGCCTGCCGGACATGTCCGGCTTCGAGGTGCTGGAGACGCATCCGCGACGATGCGGCGCTGCGCGACCTGCCGGTCGTGGTGTTCACCGGCCGGGAGCTGTCGCCGGACGAGGATGCGCGCTGCACACCATGGCGCGCAGCGTCGTGGTCAAGGGCGTCGAGTCGCCGGAGCGGCTGCTCGACGAAACGGCGCTGTTCCTGCATCGCGTGGTCGCCGATCTGCCGCCGGCGAAGCAGCGCATGCTGGAGCGGCTGCACAGCTCCGACGAGGACCTGCTGCGGCCGCAAGGTGCTGCTGGTCGACGACGATGCGCGCAACATCTTCGCGCTGACGCAGCGTGCTGGAGCGGCGCGGCATGGATGTGCTGACGGCCACCACGGGCAGCGAGGCGATCGCCATGCTGAGAGCGACGCCCGACGTCGCCATCGTGCTGATGGACATCATGATGCCCGAGATGGACGGCTACGAGACGATGCAGGCGATCCGCGCGAAGCCGGCGTTCCGGCGGCTGCCGATCATCGCGCTGACCGCCAAGGCGATGAAGGGCGACCGCGAGAAATGCCTGGAGGCCGGCGCATCGGATTACCTCGCCAAGCCGGTCAACACCGAGCAGCTGCTGTCGGCGCTGCGCATGTGGCTGCATCGGTGAGCGCAGGACATGAGCGCCTGCGACCGACAAGGTGAACATCCTGCTGGTCGACGACCAGCCGGCGAAGCTGCTGAGCTACGAGGTCATTCTGGCGGAGATCGGCGAGAATCTGTTCAAGGCGTCCTCGGCGCGCGAAGCGTTCGAGTGCCTGCTCAAGAACGAGATCGCGGTCATCCTGATCGATGTGTGCATGCCCGAGCTCGACGGCTTCGAGCTGGCGGCGATGATCCGCGAGCATCCGCGCTTCCAGACGGACCGCCATCATCTTCGTCTCCGCGGTGAACTTCGCGCATCTGGACCAGCTGCGCGGCTACCAGCTCGGCGCGGTCGATTACGTTCCGGTGCCGGTCGTGCCGGAGCTGCTGCGCGCGAAGGTCAAGGTGTTCGCCGATCTGTACCGCAAGACCCGCCAGCTCGAGCGGTTCAATGCCGAGCTCGAGCGCGCGTGTTGGAAGCGCACGGCGGAGCTGCGCCGCTCAACGCGGAGCTCGAGCAGCGCATCGAGGAGCGCACGCGCGAGCGCGAGACTGCGCTGGCGCAGCTGTTCGAAGCGCAGAAGATGGACACCATCGGCCAGCTGACCGGCGGCGTCGCGCACGATTTCAACAATCTCCTGATGGCGGTGCTCGGCAGCCTCACGCTGCTGGAAAAGCGCCTGCCCGACGACCCGCAATGTACGCCGGCTGTTGAAGAACGCCGTGCAGGGCGCGCAGCGCGGCGCGGCCCTCACCCAGCGCCTGCTCGCCTTCTCGCGCCGTCAGGAGCTCAAGCCCGAAGCCGGTCGATCTTGCCGCGCTGGTGAGCGGCATGGAGGAGCTGCTGAAGCGCGCGCTGGGGCTCGCGATCGAGCTCGAGTGCAACTTCTCCGCCCGCTCGCGCCGGTGCTGGTCGATGCCAACCAGCTCGAGCTGGCGCTGCTCAATCTGGCGCTGAACGCGCGCGACGCCATGCCGAACGGCGGCAAGCTCAGCATCGCGGCAGCGGGCGAGACCAAGGGTGAGTCGAGCGCCGGCCCGGATTCTCGGCTCCCGCCCGGCGATTACCTGAGGATCAGCATTGCGGACACCGGCTCCGGCATGGACGAGGCAGACATTGGCCAAGGCGACGGACCCTTTCTTCACCACCAAGGGCCCCGGCAAGGGCACCGGCCTCGGCCTCTCGATGGTTCATGGCTTGGCGGCACAATCCGGGGGGCTGCTGCGGATCGACAGCGCGCCCAACGTGGGAACGACCGTGCAGTTGTGGCTGCCCCGGGCGAAGACCGTGCCTGCGGCCAATCGAAACGTCGAGCGGCTCAAGTCGGCGCCCGCGGCCGCACACCCGTGTCGGGTGCTCATCGTGGATGACGACCAACTGGTGCTGACGGGCACGGCCGCATTGGTCGAGGATCTCGGGCATACCGCGATCGAGGCGCATTCGGGGGCTGAGGCGCTGTCGACACTGGCCGCGGGTGCCCAAATCGACCTCGTGATGACCGACCACGCCATGCCGAACATGACGGGCTTGCAACTGGCGCAGACCATCCAGGAACGCTACCCGGGATTGCCCATCATTCTGGCGACCGGATTCGCGGAACTCCCGGCGGACCCCGCCAAGTGCCGCATTCAAAAGCTTGCGAAGCCGTGCACTCAGCGCGATATCGCTGTGGCGATAGAGACGGCGTTGAACTCGCGGGAGTCCGCGTCCGCGTGCGCCTGAGAATGAACGCATAAAGAGAGCTCGTGTCCATGGTGCCACTCTCCCCCAAGCCCGCTGAAAAGCAGTCGGCCATGCCCGCCGGCGCCCGTAGGAGCTTACTCACGGGAGTGAGATCCGCCCGATAAATCGGCATAGTACAATCCGGCGGCGCCATCATCGGCGTCATGAACTCCACGGACATCCGAATAGAGTGACTGCAATAAGCTTGCCGCAGGAGGATAGGGCGGAGGCCGCGCGCCAATCGGCCCGCCAGGCGGAAGTAGCCGAAGCCCTCTCGCGCGTGCTCCCGGCATCGGCGCTGTTGGTGCGCCGCGAAGATACCGCCCCGTACGAATGCGACGGGTTGACCGCCTTCAAGGCGGTGCCCATGGCCGTCGTGCTTCCCGAGAACGAAACGCAGCTGGTCGCCGTGCTCAAGGTCTGCCACGAGCTCGGTGTTCCAGTGATCGCCCGCGGCGCCGGGACCGGACTCTCCGGCGGCGCGTTGCCCCACCGACTCGGGGTCACGCTGTCGCTCGCCAAGTTCAATCAAATTCTGAAGGTCGACCCATTGTCCTGCACCGCCGTCGTTCAATGCGGCGTGCGCAATCTTGCGATCAGCGAGGCGGCAGCTGCCTACGGCCTGTATTACGCTCCCGACCCGAGCAGTCAGATCGCCTGCACCATCGGCGGCAACGTCGCGGAAAATTCGGGCGGCGTGCACTGCCTGAAATACGGCATGACGTTGCACAACGTGCTCAAGGTCCGAGGCTTTACCGCCGAGGGCGAGCCGATCGAATTTGGTTGCGAGGCGCTCGATGCGCCCGGAATCGATCTGTTGGCGGTGGTGATCGGCAGCGAGGGGATGCTTGCGATCACCACCGAGGTCACCGTCAAGCTGGTGCCCAAGCCGGAGCTCGCCCGCTGCATCGTGGCGAGCTTTCCGACCATCGAATCAGCGGGCAGCGCAGTGGCGAGCGTGATCGCGCAGGGCATCGTGCCTGCGGGTCTCGAGCTCATGGATCAGCGCATGACCGCGGTGGCCGAGGATTACGTGCATGCGGGCTACGATCTGTCCGCGGCGGCGCTGCTCCTCTGCGAAAGCGACGGCACGGAAGAGGAGGTTGCCGACGAGGTCGCTGCGATGAAGCGTGTCCTGGAGGAAAGCGGCGCCAGCCGAATCGAGGTGAGCCAGGACGAGGCACAGCGCCTCAAGTTCTGGAGCGGGCGTAAGAACGCCTTTCCGGCCTCGGGCGGCATCAGCCCGGATTACATGTGCATGGATTCGACCATTCCGCGCAAGCGGCTTGCCGAGATGCTGCTCGCCATTCAAGCCATGGAATCCAAGTATCAGCTCCCGTGCGTCAACGTGTTTCACGCGGGCGACGGCAATTTGCATCCGCTCATCCTGTTCGACGCCAATGATCGCGATCAGTTCAGGCGCTGCGAGCTGTTCGGCGCGGAGATCCTCGAGGCGAGCCTGAAGCTCGGCGGCACCGTGACGGGGGAGCATGGAGTCGGCGTCGAGAAGCTCAATTCGATGTGCGTGCAGTTCTCCTCCGCCGAGCTGGAGCAGTTCGTTGCCGTGAAGCGCGCCTTCGACCCCGCCGGAATGCTCAATCCCGGCAAGGTGATTCCGACGCTCGCGCGCTGCGCGGAATATGGCAAGATGCACGTGCACCGGGGAATGATGCCGTTCCCGGAACTGCCGAGATATTGATGGCCGCGGCGGGGATCAGTCGCGATGCGGCGGTCGAGCGGCTCAGAGACAGGATTCTCGATGCGCGCGGGCGGCGCAGGAGCCTCGACATCCGGGGCGGCAACACCAAGGCTTTCTACGGCGAAACGCCCCGGGGCGAGCCGCTCGGGCTTGCCGAACTGACGGGCATCTCGAGCTACGAGCCGAGCGAGCTCGTGGTCACCGTGAGGGCGGGCACGCCGCTCGCCGAGCTCGAGTCCGTCCTGGCCGAGCGGGGACAATGTCTCGCATTCGAGCCCCCGCGTTTTGCGCCGGGCGGCACGGTCGGCGGGATGGTCGCTGCGGGCCTGGCCGGTCCGGCGCGAGCGGCCGCGGGGCCGCTCCGCGACTACGTGCTGGGAGCGACGATTCTCAACGGCCGGGGCGAGCTCCTGACCTTCGGCGGCCAGGTGATGAAAAACGTGGCGGGCTACGATGTTTCGCGGTTGATCGCGGGCTCGTGGGGAGTTCTCGGCGTGCTGTGCGAAGTGTCGTTGAAGGTTCTGGCGTCGAAAGTCGACAGCGCGACGCTGTCGTTCGACTGGGACGAGCGGCGCGCGCTCACGGAGATGGCGCGCTGGAACGCGCTGCCGCTGCCGCTCAGCGCGAGTGCCTGGCACGACGGGTGCCTGCGCGTCCGATTGTCGGGTGCGGCGGCTGCAGTGCGCAGCGCCTGCCGGAAACTCGGCGGCACGGAACTCGATCCCGGTATCGCCGCGGGCTGGTGGAAGAGTGTACGAGACCATGATCATCCCTTTTTTCGGCCGGATGACGCCGCGCTCGCCGGCGGCGAATGTCTGTGGCGCATCTCGGTGCCGCCCGCGACCCAGGTGCTCGAGCATGCCGGCTTCATCGGGTGGGGTGGAGCCGAGCGTTGGTGGCGCACCAGCGCGCCGCCGCACCGGATCCGCGCGCTCGCGGCAGCGGCGCAGGGCCATGCCACTCTGGTGCGCGCGGCGGATAAATCTGCCGGAGCGTTTGCGCCGCTGGGAGGGAGCCTGATGCGCATACATCGCGCCCTGAAGAGCGCCTTCGACCCGGATCGCGTGTTCAACGCCGGACGACTGTACGCGGACCTTTGACGAGCGCGCATGCAAACGACGCTGAGCCCTGAATTCGTGGGGACGCCGGAAGGTGTCGAGGCCGAAGCCATTCTGCGCAAGTGCGTGCATTGCGGGTTTTGCAACGCCACCTGCCCGACCTATCAGCTGCTCGGCGACGAACTCGATGGTCCGCGCGGCCGGATCTACCTGATCAAGGAAATGCTCGAAGGCGGCGAGGTCACGGAACGCACCCTTAAGCATCTCGACCGGTGCTTGACCTGCCGGAACTGCGAGACCACCTGCCCGAGCGGAGTCCGCTATGGTCAGCTGGTCGACATCGGCCGCAATCTGGTCGAGCGCAGGGTCGAGCGTCCTCTGCGGGTGCGCATGGCCCGCTGGCTTCTCAGGGAGGGGCTCACCTCGCCCCTGTTCGCACCCGCGATGAAGATCGGCCGGCTGCTGCGGCCGATGTTGCCGGCCGCCTTGCGCAGCAAGGTGCCCGCCGACAGCCGCACGACCCTCGGCGAATTCGCGGCGCGCGAACACCGGCGCAAGGTGCTGTTGCTGCGGGGCTGCGTGCAGCCGGCGATGCGGCCCGAGATCCATCGCGCGACCCGGCGGGTTCTCGATGCGGCGGGTATCCAGGTGCTGTTCGCCGCGGACGAGGGTTGTTGCGGTGCTCTGCGCACGCATCTCGCCGACCGGGACGGCGGCCTTGCCGACATGCGCCGCAACATCGATGGCTGGTGGCCGATGGTGTCCAGCGGCATGGTCGAGGCTCTCGTGATCAACGCTTCCGGCTGCAGCCAGATGGCGAAGGAGTATGCGCACGCGCTGCGCCATGAGCCCGCTTATGCGCAGCGGGCGGCGCGCATTGCATCGATGACCCGGGATCTGTCCGAACTGCTGCCCGAACTCGCGCTTGCCCTCAAGGGTCGGATCCGCCCAGAGCGGGCGCCGCGGCTCGCGTTTCATGCGCCGTGCACGCTGCAACACGGCCAGCGCATTTCGGGTGTCGACGCGGAGCTGAGAGCGCTGGGCTTCGACGTGAAGCAGCCGGCCGAAAGTCATCTATGCTGCGGTTCGGCCGGCACCTATTCCGTGCTTCAGCCTGAGATTGCGACCTCTCTGCGTGACCGCAAACTCGCCCGTCTCGATGCCGTGAAGCCCGAGTGCATCGTCTCGGCGAACATCGGCTGCATCCAGCACCTGGCGAGCGGGACGGCGACGCCGGTGAAGCATTGGATCGAGATACTCGACCAAGCGCTGACTGACTGACGCGCGTGCCGCGTGGCGCCGGGGGGGTGCCGGGGGTGCCGGGGGGTGCCGGGGTGCCGGGGTGCCGGGGGGTGCCGGGGGTGCCGGTGCCGGGTGCTACGGTTTGGCCGCCATCAAGAACCGATTGATCACGGCGGCGACACCCTCCGGGTCCTCCCAGAAGGGGTTGTGCCCCAGCCCGTCGAAGACCTTCACTTGGGCGGCGGGCAAGGCGTCGATCAGCGTCTTGCGCATCGGCTCCTCCATGATCGGGTCTTTGCTGCCCCAGATGAGGAGGGTGGGAGCCTTGAGCTTCGGCAGTGTGCTCTGCAGGTCGCCGTATAAATTGTCGCTCGGCAGACCCTGGTCGAGGACCGCGAGCCATACTCGCAGCGGTATTCCCGCAGCGTCCTTGCGTTGGCGCCGGATGAAGTCGGGATCGACCGGCGTGGGTGAATCCCACCAGGCGACCATGAAGGGAGAATCCGGCTCGATCGGCTCCTTGAGCTTGCGAATCTCGGCCGTAAAATCGAATTTGGGGGGCGCCATGCCGGGCGGCCGGCCACCGGTGGAAGCGATCAGCACGACGCGCCCGGTCTTCTCGGGCCAATATTCGGCGAACGTCTGCGCGATGATGCTGCCCAGCGAATGACCGACGATGTCGGCTCGCTGAATGCCGAGGGAGTCGAGCAGCAGCTTGATGTCGTAGGCGAAGTCGAGCCGGGTATAACAGCATTCCGGCTTGCTCGATTGGCCGTGGCCCCGTATGTCGACCAGCACCAGGCGAAATCGCTTCGATAGATAGGGCATCAGCGGCACCCAATCGCGCGCGCTGTCCGTGTAGCCGTGGATCAACACGACGGGCGTTCCCGACGGGTTTCCGGTGTCGATGTAGGCCAGGGTTTCGCCGTCCGGCAGAACTGCCTGTTTCTTCATGGCGTCGAAGGCGTTGAGATCGACCTTCAACGGCGGCGGCGGCGGCGGCGGCGGCGGCGTAGCGGCGGCGAAGGTGCTCATCGGCCCGGCGAGCAGCATCCCGAGCGTCGCCATCCACCCCATCCAGGCCCGATGTTGCTCGGAGCCAATCTCATGCATGCGGCAAGCCATCCTGTCAGCTTAGCGGAAAACTCGAGCGGAGCTGTATAAGCTCATATCGATTCTTGATTGGGCAGGGCCGCCGGTGCTATTTAGGCTCGTCCGCTGAACAAGGGAGGATTCCGACATGACAGACTCCAAAGATCGCTCCGAATGGGGCTTCGACACCCTCGCGGTGCACGGCGGCTATTCCCCCGAGCCGACGACCCGATCGGTGGCGGTGCCCATCTATCAGACGGTCGCCTATGCCTTCGACAACGCGCAGCACGGCGCGGACCTGTTCGACTTGAAGGTGCCGGGCAACATCTATACCCGCATCATGAATCCGACGCAGGACGTGCTCGAGCAGCGCCTCGCCGCGCTGGAGGGCGGGATCGCCGCGCTCGCGCTGGCGTCCGGTCAGGCGGCGACGACCTATGCGATCCTCACCATCGCCGAGGTGGGCGACAACATCGTCTCCTCGAGCGCTTTGTACGGGGGGACGTACAATTTGTTCGCCCACACGCTGCCCCAATACGGCATCGAGTCGCGCTTCGCCGATTACCGCAAGCCTGAATCCTTCGAGCCGCTCATCGACCAGAAGACCAAGGCGGTGTTCGTCGAATCTCTGGGAAATCCGCAGGGCAATGTCACCGACATCGCCCGCATTGCGGACATCGCTCACCGCCACGGCGTGCCGTTGATTGTCGACAACACCGTTCCCACGCCCTACTTGAGCCGTCCGATCGAGCACGGCGCCGACATCGTGGTGCATTCGCTGACCAAATACCTGGGGGGCCACGGCACCAGCGTCGGCGGGGCGATCGTCGATTCCGGCAAGTTTCCCTGGGCCGATCACAAGCGCCGATTCCGGCGCCTGAATGAGCCCGATGTCAGCTATCATGGCGTGGTGTACACCGAGGCGCTCGGTCCGGCGGCCTATATCGGCCGGGCGCGGGTGGTGCCGCTTCGCAATACGGGCGCCGCCATCTCTCCCTTCAATGCGTTTTTGATTCTGCAAGGCATCGAGACCCTGTCATTGCGGATGGATCGCATCTGTGAAAACGCGCTGAAGATCGCCCGGCACCTTTCGAAACATCCCAAAGTCGCGTGGACGACGTACGCGGGGCTCGAGGATCACCCGGATCATCAACTGGCGAAGAAATATCTGTCGGGAAAGGCGTCCGGCGTTTTGACGTTCGGGCTCTCCGGCCCGGCGGGACAGGGGAGGGAGCGCGGCGCGCGCTTTCTCGACGCGTTGCAATTGTTCACGCGCCTCGTGAACATCGGCGATGTCCGATCGCTCGCGACCCATCCCGCCTCGACCACCCACCGCCAGCTTTCGCCCAAGGAGCTCGAGCACGCCGGTGTCTCCGAGGACACCGTGCGCCTGTCGGTCGGAATCGAGGATGCGAAAGACCTGCTCGCCGACCTCGACCGCGCGCTCGCGGCGGTGTGAGAGAACGCCGGGGCGTCATCCGATTGAAATAATTTCCATGGAGGCTTTGCAAGCCACGGCACTAAAATCGCTCGGGTGAGTCCAACCCTCCAAGCCTCCGGAGTTTTTATGACCACGAGCGATAAGAGACCGCGGCGGACCACCCGAAGCGCGAAGACCGCGAAAACCGGAAAGAGCGCCGATGCGCCCGATTCTGCGCTTATTCAGGCAAAGCCCGACCCGACGCCGGTGGTCGGCGCCGGGAGCGCGGCGGCGCCGGCTCTTGCGACCGCCCCCGCTCTCGGGAAGCCCGCAACTCGCGCCCGCTCCCCGGGCGGCATACCCAAGTCGGTCGAGACCCGGCGGATCAAGGATGTGAGTGTCACCGTCACCTCCCGCCACCGCGAGGACCGTCATGCGTCGATCGCGTTGGCCGCCTATTTCAGATCGGAATCGCGAGGCTTCGCGCCCGGTCATGAGGTCGAGGACTGGCTGGCCGCGGAAGAGGAGGTCGATCAGCGATTGCTGGGCGAGGGGCGCGCCTCCTGAGCTCCGTCAGTTGCTGGGGATGAGGCCTGCTGCGATACTCGACGTTTCGTGAAGGAGCGGCACTCTGAGCGGCGAGACGCGGATACTGGTCGGCGACGTGGGCGGCACGCACGCGCGCTTTGCCGTCGTCGACGCTTCCGGGCCGCCGCCCTGGCAGATTCAAGACAGGCAGGATTTGGCTGAGGCGTTCCCCACCTTCATCGACGCCCTGAAGAGCTATTTCGCGCGCACCCCTTCGAGAGCCAAACCGCGGGTGGCGGCGATCGCCGTGGCCGGCCCGGTGGACGCCGGCACGGCACGCTTCACCAATCGAGGGTGGGAGATCTCGGAAAGCGATCTCAAGCAATGCGGTTTCGATGAAGCCATCCTGGTCAACGACTTCGAGGCGCTCGCCTTTGCGGCGGAGGTGCTCGTCGACAAGGACCTCGCGCTAATCGGTCCCGATGTGAAGGGTCGAGCCGGGGGGACCATCACCATCCTCGGGCCGGGCACCGGGTTTGGAGTGTCCTGCCTGGCGCGCTATGGTGGCCGATCCGTGCCGATGGCCACCGAGGGCGGTCACATGGGATTTGCTCCCAGCGACGAGGCGGAGCTCGCGGCTCTGCAGGCGATGCGCAGACAAAAAGGCCGTGTTTCGGTCGAGCGCATCCTGTCCGGCTCGGGCCTCGAGAATCTTTACAAGACACTGGAAGAATTGGCCGGCCGGGAACCCCGAGCACTCAGCGCGGCCGAGATCAGCACCCAGGCGATGCAGAACGAGTCGGGCTGCCGGGCGGCCCTGACCATGTTCTGTTCCATCTTCGGCGCCGTTGCCGGCGATCTCGCGCTCGCACACGGCGCGCGCGGCGGAGTTTACATCGCCGGCGGAATCACGCAGAAGATTCAACAATTCCTCGTCGAGAGCCCGTTCCGCAAGCGCTTCGAGGACAAGGGTCGGCTCTCCTCCTTCGTGCAGGCGATACCCACCAAGCTGATCGTCAACCCTGACGTGGCCATGATCGGGGCCGCGCGCGCCGGTGTGACGATCGCCTCCTCTCAATGAGGTGGGCACGGCGGTGCGTCAGGCGACGGCCCCGCCGATGAGCGTGACCCCGCTCGCGACGGGCTCCGCGCCCGGGGCTCCCGGCATGCCGCCCACCTGGTCGAGCAGCGCCAAGGAAATGGTCGGGTGCGCCCTCGGCCGCTCGCGACTGTGGTTTACGGTCGGCGGCGGCATCGTGAACGAGGTCTATTATCCACGCATCGACATTCCGCAGATCCGGGATCTCGGCTTCATCGTCGCCGATGGCCGCGGCTTCTGGGTCGAAGTGAAGCGGCTGTGGCAGCATACGATCGAGCTGCTCGCCCCCGGGATCCCGGCGGTGCGTATCGTGCACCGGCATCCTCGATTCCAGCTCACGCTGCGCATCGTCGCCGGCTCGGAGCGCGACGTGCTGATGATCGACGTGGCGCTCGCGGGCGATGCGGATCTGCGCCCGTACGCCTTGCTCGCGCCGCACCTCGGCGGCACCGGCAGCGGCAATCGAGCGGAGGTGACGGCGCAATCCGGGCGCCGGGTGCTCGCCGCGACACAGGGACCTTTTTCCCTGGCGCTCGCGGCTGCCACCGCTGCCCAAGGCGACGGCTTCGGCCGGGCCAGCGCGGGCAACGTCGGCGCCAGTGACGGGTGGCAGGATTTCCATACCAACGGCGCGATGTCCTGGGAATACGCCGACGCCGGGCCCGGCAACGTCGCGCTGATCGGCGAGCTGACCCGATCATGCGCCCTGGCGCTCGCTTTCGGGAGCAGCAGCGAGTCCGCCGCCACGCTCGCACTCTCGGCGTTGTTCGAGCCTTTCGATCACACGCGCGATCGGTACATCGAGGGCTGGAGCGCGTGGTATGCCAAGTCGCGCGTGCCCCCGGACTACACCGCGGGACTGCCGCCGCTATGTGCCGAGCAATTTCACATGTCGGCCATGGTGCTTCGTGCCCACCAGGATAAGACCTATCCGGGAGCGATGGTTGCGAGCCTATCCGTCCCGTGGGGCAACACCAAGGAGGAGCGCGAGGGCTATCACCTGGTATGGCCGCGCGATCTGGTCGAATGCGCAGGCGCCCTGCTCGCGGTGGGCGCGACGCGCGATGCGGGCAACACACTGAGATATCTGCTGGCCACGCAGCTTGAGGACGGCCACTGGTACCAAAATCAATGGCTGGGCAGCAAGCCGTACTGGACCGGAATTCAACTGGATGAGACCGCGCTGCCGGTGCTGTTGGCCGCGCTTCTCGCGGAGCGCGGTGCGCTCGCAGGCACCGAGGTTGCCGCGATGATCCGGCGCGCGCTTTCCTATATCGTGCGGCGCGGTCCGGCCAGCGACCAGGATCGGTGGGAGGAAAGTGCGGGCCTCAACACCTTCACGCTCGCGTCATGCATTGCCGCGCTGGTGGCCGGCGCGGAATATCTCGAGCCCGATGCGCGCGAGCTGGCCCTCGCCTTCGCGGATTACTGGAATTCGCGGCTGGAAGACTGGACCGCCGTCCACGACACGCCGCTCGCGCGGAAATTTTCGATCCCCGGATATTACGTCCGCGTTGCGCCGGCGCAGGCGGTCGCGGACCGCGGCGCATTCGATCGAGTGGTAACCATCAGGAACCAGTCCTGGGACCCGGGGCTGCCGGCCGCCGCGCAGTTCGGCGTGGATTTTCTGCAATTGGTGCGCTTCGGTCTGCGCAGCGCCGACGATCCGTTGATCGTGGGCAGCGTGCGTCTTGCCGATGCGCTGCTCAAGGTCGATACGCCGAACGGCCCATCCTGGCACCGATATCTGGACGACGGCTACGGCGAGCATGACGATGGCAGCGCCTATGACGGTGTGGGCCGGGGGCGCGCCTGGCCGCTGCTCACGGGCGAGCGCGCGCATTATGAGATCGCCTGTGGCGGCGATCCACTACCTCTCATGGAAGCGATGGCGCGCATGGCCTCCCCCGGCGGTATGTTGCCCGAGCAGGTGTGGGACTCCTCGCCGATCCCCGAGCGCGGTTTGCACCCGGGCCAAGCCACCGGATCCGCGATGCCGCTCGCGTGGACGCATGCGGAATATTTGAAACTCGTGGCCTCGCGCGCATTGAAGCGCCCGTTCGACCGGCCGGAGTCCGTGTGGCGGCGCTACGGCGGGAAGCGCCCCACGCCGTTGCGCGCGATCTGGTGCGAGCATGCCGCGATCACGACCGTGACACCCGGTATGTCGCTGACGCTCGCACTGCTCGAGCCCGCCGTGGTGCGCTACGGCTTCGACGGGTGGCGGGACATCGCGGAGGCGCCGACCACGCCGAATGGCTTGGGAGTGCATGTGCTCGCGATCGACACATCGAGGCTCGTGCATGGCCAACGATTGGACTTCACTTTTCGATATGTGCCTGGAGACCGCTGGGTGAACGTGGACTATCGCGTGGAAGTCGAAGCCGCCGGCTGAGGAGGCGCGTGCTATCCGTGTGGGAGTCGGCGGTGACGCCCGCTCACCGGCGCCAGGCGGTTGGAGGGTTCGCGCCGCTCCGATCAGGAATGCGGCGCGGGAAGAGTCAAGGGCCAAGGCGAGGATTCCGCGCCGCGATCGATGGGCACTTCGATGACCGTCGGAGTGTTCGCCTGAAATGCGCGCAGCAGCGCCGTGCGAAGTTCCCCGGGGCTCTCGGCACGAAGCGCCAATGCGCCGAAGCTTTCGGTGTATTTGGCAAAGTCGGGGTTTACGAGATCGGCTCCCAAGGTTCTCCCCTGGTATCGTTCGATCTGGTCCCGACGCACGTTGCCATAGCTCTCGTTGTTGAAGAGCACCGTGACCACCGGAATCCGCTGCTGCACGGCGGTCGCGAGTTCCTGGCTGCCGAACAGGAACCCGCCATCGCCACTCACGGCGATCACGGCTTTTCCCGGATTCGCGACCTGGACACCGAGCGCGGTGTTGAAGCCGAAGCCCAAGTTGTCCTGGTAGCCGCAGGTGACATAGCGTCGCGGCCCGTAGACCGGAAAGCCAAAGCGCGAGGTGAAGCCCACCTGTGAGATTTCCTCGACGTAGAATCCGTCCCGCGGCAACAGCTCGCGGATCGCGTCGATATAACCCATCTGCGGTTGAACGCGTTGTATCTGAATGCGAGCGCGCTGCCTCAACCCGGCAAATTCCTCCTCCCTCGAGTCGCGGCGCTCGATTGAGAGCTCGAGCGCCTCGATCAAGGCGGACGTGCCGGCGGCCGAATCGGCGACGACGCCCACGTCGGGCTTGAGGCGCACCATCTCGGTCGGATCGATGTCGATCCGCACGGTCTCTCACGTTCTCCGGCAGCCATCGCCAACGGAAGTGCTGCAGCTCGAGCCGGCTGCCGATGCCGATCAAGAGGTCCGCATCCTTCCAGTACTCATAGGCGGCGACGGAATCGAGGGCGTAGGGCGAATCGTCGCTCACGATGCCCTTGCCGCTGCGATGCGCCGTGACGGGCGCTTGCAGGAGCGAAGCCAGGCGCAGCACGGACTCGCCGGCATGCAGGGCGCCGGCGCCGACACTGATGAGAGGACGCCTCGCCGCCGCGATGAGTGCGGCGGCCCTCGCGATCGAGTCGGGGTCGGGCGAAGGCGCCGGGATGGGCGCCGACCGGACGGGAGGCAGCACCTCTGCCTTCTGGCCGAAGACGTCCCAAGGCGTCTCCACCGCGACCGGCCGGATCCGCCCGGAGGCGAGCTGCCGGAACGCCTCGGCCATCACGTGAGGCGCCGCCGTGGGGTGGTCGATGCGCTCGGCCCATTTCGTCAGTCCGCGAAGCAGCGCCAGCTGATCGGGCAGCTCGTGCAGCTGGCCGCGGCCGCGGCCGATCAGATGCGACATGATGTTGCCCGTGATGCAGAGCACCGGTGCGGTCGCGCCATAGGCGGTGCAGAGCGCCGCCGCGGAATTCAAAACGCCCGGTCCCGGGACGACGGTGTATACGCCGACACGGCCGGTGGACTTCGCGTACCCGTAGGCCATGTAGGCCGCGCCCTGTTCGTGCCGCGTGGTGATGAAGCGTATGGCATCGGCGCGCCGCGCCAACGCGTCGTTGAAGTCGTACATATGCGCGCCGGGGATGCCGAACACGGTATCGACTCCGTGAGCGATGAGCGCTTCGACGATCGCCTCGCCCGTGGTCATGACAGCCATTGCAAAGTCCTCAAGCCTCGATGAGTCCGTGGCGGATCGCGATCAGCGTGAGCTCGGATTGATTGTCCACATCCAGCTTCTGCTTGATGTTGTAGAGGTGGGTGCCGACCGTCGAGGCCGACAGTTTCAGATCCTGCGCGATGCGCGCCACCGAGGCGCCGCGGGCCAGGCGCACGAACACTTCGAACTCGCGTTCGGAGAGCCGCTCGACCGGCGACTTGGATGCGCCGTCGAATTCCGCGAGCGCCAGCTTCTGAGCGAGCGCGGCGTCGAGGTATCGCCGGCCGTTGCCCACGGCGGTGACCGCTTCCACCAGCGCTTCGGGCGCGCTTCGCTTGGACAAGAAACCCAGCGCGCCCTCCGTCAGGGCGCGCCGCGCGTGCATGACGTCGTCGTGCGCCGAGAGGGTCAAGACACGGGCACCGGGGTGGTGGGCGCGAATGCGGCGCAGGGCCTCGATCCCGCCCATCCCGGGCATCGCGATATCCATGACCACCACGTCGGGCGCCAGCTCGGTGTAGAGCTTGCAGGCGGCTTCGCCCGAGTCCGCCTCGGCGATCACGGACAAATCGGCGATCGACTGCAGCAGCAATCGAAAGCCCATGCGGACCACCGCGTGGTCGTCGACCAGCAGCACGCGAATCATGCGGGCACCGCGAGCGGAATGTCGGCCGACAGCCGCACCCCGCGGGTGAGCTGATTGCGCACATCCAGCGTGCCGCCCAACTGCGCGACGCGGTCAGCGAGGCCGCGAAGCCCATAATGGCCGGGGCGCGCCCAGTCGGCGGGCAATCCAACGCCGTCATCGGCGACCGACACGTGAATCCGTTGCGCGTCGGCCTCGACGCAAATATCGACATGCGAGGGCCGCGCGTGGCGCAGCGCGTTGGTCAATCCTTCCTGGACGACGCGGTAGATGGCGAGCGTGACGCTCGGGCCGAGATCCGCGGGCAGCCGCTGCTTCAGATCGATGGCAATCGACGGATGGCGGCTGCTGCCAATCGCGCACCAGATTCTCGATGGTGGCCGACAGCCCGACCGCATCCAGCGTCAGCGGCGCCAAGCGCGGGATCAGGCTGTGCATGGCGTCGTACAGCCGCG
Organism: uncultured Gammaproteobacteria bacterium; assembly: GCA_963730565.1. Classification (GTDB taxonomy): domain Bacteria; phylum Pseudomonadota; class Gammaproteobacteria; order Steroidobacterales; family Steroidobacteraceae; genus Bog-1198. The sequence goes on along the minus strand of CAVSSU010000020.1, from coordinate 61,216 downwards.
CCGCCTCGTCGGAGATCAAGCGCGCCGCCTCGGCGGTCGCCGGATCCCGCGAGCCCCCCTGGGCGGCGATGGCGAGTGCGAGGCTGCGGATGGCGGTGACCGACTGGCCGAACTCATCGTGCAGCTCGTGCGCAATGAGCCGGCGTTCCTCTTCGACGCGCTGATCGGCCAGCGAGGCCATTTCGCGGCGCTCCTCGAGCCGCGCCTCCGCATCGCGCGCCTGACGCTCCGCCTGCACCTTGTCCTCGACCGCCTGCGCCATGCGGTTGAAGGCGTTGCCGATGCACTCCGCCTCGGACCCGGCCAGCGGCGGCAACCGGAATGCGAGGTCGCCGCGTTGCAGACGCTCCAGACCGTCCGCGATGATGGGTATGGGCTTGAACACCCGCGCCACCGGCCAGAAGGCGGCAGCCGTTGACGATGATCAGCATGGCGACGCCCACGATCGAGATGTCGCACGATGTCGTCCCAAGCATCGAGCACGGCGCGCGAGGGCTGAGCCTCGACCACCAGCCGCACCCCGCCCCGCAGCATGAACACCTCTTTCGCCGATAGCGGCGTGAACCAGCGCGCGAACCAGGCCGGGAGCCTCGCGTCCGGCCTTGTAGGTGGCGGCGGGCGAGCGGTACAGCACCTCGCCCGTCGGCGCGAGCAGATACACCTCGTTGGCACGAACCCGGCCCAGCTGCCGCACGAACTCGAGCACCAGATCCGGCCCTCCGATGGTGGAATACACGGAGGCGAGCTGCCCCAACAGCTGCGATGCCACCCGATTGGCCGCCTCGATCTCCTCGCGCACCGATTGTTGCGTGCTCTGGACCTCCGCAGCGATCAGCACGATCACGAAGGCGGCGCTCAGGGCCGAGATGACCAGATTCAACTGCGTCCGAGTCTCATGGCGGCATGGTACCAGGGCAGACGGACGACGCCGCGCCGCCGCCTGCCGGCCTGGGGACGGAACGGCTCATGAAAATCATGAGGGTTGTTTCATGAGCGTGTGGATTCATCGGGGGCACCGTGCCCCCACCATGAGATCGTACCTGCTCAAGAGGATTTGTCATGAAATGGGAAACACCGCAAGCGGTTGAGTTTCGGTTCGGCATGGAAATCACCATGTACGTGGCCAATCGCTGATACGTCGATAGGGCGCCCGCCCGCGCAGGGCGGGCGCGCCCGCTTAACGTCCCCGTGAGAATTCGTGTGCTGGGGTCGGCCGCCGGCGGCGGTTTCCCCCAATGGAACTGCAACTGCCCCAATTGCGCCGGGCATCGGGCGGGGCGGCTCAAGGCACCGGCCCGCACTCAGTCCTCGATCGCCGTCGCCGGCATGGATCCCGCGCGCTGGGTGCTGGTCAACGCCTCCCCGGATATCCGAGCACAGTTCCTCGCGGCACCCGATTTGCAGCCGAACAGGTCCCTTCGAGACACCGCGCTCTGCGCCATCGTCCTGGTCGACGGTCAGATCGACCATACGACCGGACTTTACATGCTGCGGGAATCGACCCGGCCCTGGCCGATCTGGTGCACCGACAGCACCTATGCGGACCTGACCCGCGGCAATCCGATATTGAAGGTGCTCGGGCATTTCTGCGGTGTCGATCGGCGCCGCATCGATCTCGACCACGAGTTCGCGATCGACGAGGTGACCGACCTGCGATGGCGCGCGCTGCCCGTGGCGAGCAAGCCTGCGCCCTATTCGCCCAATCGCGAGTCGCCGGTGCCCGGCGACAACATCGCGCTGTCATCGAGGATCGATTCACCGGCCGGTCGGCGGTTTACGCGCCGGGACTTTCGGCCATCGACGAGCGGCTGTGGGGGTTCATGCGGGCCGCCGCCTGCGTGCTGGTCGACGGCACCTTCTGGAGCGACGATGAGATGATTCGCGTCGGGCGTCTCGCGGCAAACGCGCGCGGGACATCGGCCATCTGCCGCAGAGCGGGCCCGGCGGCATGCTCGAGTAGCTCGACCGGCTTCCCGCGGGGGTGCGCAAGATATTGATCCACATCAACAACACCAATCCCATTCTCGATGAGTCTGTCCGTGGAGTTCGGCGAGCTCCAGCGGCACGGCGTCGAGGTGGCGGAGGACGGCATGGAGATCTCGCTGTGAGCGACGCTGCCCTGGAGCCGGGACGAATTCGAGGCGCAATTGCGAAAGCAGGGCGCCGCGTATCACATCCATCATCCGTTCAACGTGCTGCTCAATTCCGGCAAGGCGGACCGCGAGCAAATCCGCGGCTGGGTGGCCAACCGCTACTACTATCAAATCAGCATTCCCGATCAAGGACGCCGCCATTCTGTCCAACTGTCCCGACCGAGCGGTGCGCCGCAGCTGGGTGCAGCGCATTCTCGATCACGACGGCTACGGCGACGATCCGGGCGGGATCGATTCGTGGTTGCGCCTCGCGGAGGCGGTGGGCTGCCCGCGCGAGTCCGTGGAAAGCCTGTCCGAAGTCCTGCCCGGGGTGCGCTTCGCCGTGGATGCCTACGTGAACTTCGCGCGCCGGGCGCCGTGGCAGGAAGCGGTGTGTTCCTCGCTGACCGAGCTGTTCGCGCCGGAGATCCACAAACAACGGCTCGCCAACTGGCCGCAGCACTACCCCTGGATCGATCGGCGCCGGCCTCAAATATTTTCAAAGCCGGGTGAGCCTTGCACGGCGCGACGTTGAATTCGGCCTGGCATTCACGTTGGATCACTTCGTGACACGGGCCATGCAGGAGCGGGCGCTGGAGATCCTCAAGTTCAAGCTCGATGTGCTCTGGCAGATGAACGACGCGATGGCCTTGCGCTACGCGGTGCCGATATGAGCGACGGACGGCATCCAAGGCGCGTCCCGCCCGGCGATCGGGCGCGGCTTTCGGTTGCAATGGGAAGCCGCGCAGAATGCCTATGTGCTGCTCTTTCCGGAAGGCATGATCAAGCTCAACGGCAGCGCGGGCGAGATCATGAAGCGATGCGACGGGAGAATCGACCATCGCCGAGATCACGGCGGATCTCGAACGCACGTTCGCAGACCTCCGGCCTGTCGGCGGATGTCATCGCCTTCGTGGCGATGGCGCGCGGCAAGCGATGGCTGTCGGTGGCCTCATGACGGCGGTGTCCGTGCCGCCAGTCAGCCCGGCAGTTCAGCCCGGCCCGGCAGTTCAGCCCGGCCCGCCGCTCTGGCTGCTTCTCGAGCTCACCTACCGGTGTCCGCTGCATTGCGCGTTTTGCTACAACCCCACGGACTTCGCCACGCAGCGGACCCGAGCTCGGCACCGAGGATTGGCTTCGGGTGCTGAACGAGGCGCGCGCGCTCGGCTCGGTGCAGTTGGGCCTGTCGGGCGGCGAGCCCTTGTCGCGGGACGACCTCGAGCCCATCGTGGCGGAGGCGCACCGGCTCGGCTTCTACACCAATCTCATCACCTCCGGGGTGGGCCTCAGCGAGACCCGCATACGCGCGCTCAAAGAGGCGGGGCTCGATCACATTCAGCTGTCCTTCCAGGACAGCACCCGGCAGATGAACGATTTCCTGAGCAGCACGCGCACCTTCGATTTGAAGTCCAAGGTCGCGGCGCTCATCAAGCAATACGAGTATCCGATGGTGCTGAACGTGGTGCTGCACCGGCTCAATATCGACCACGTCGAGGAAATCCTGCGACATGGCGCGAGCGCATGGGCGCGGACTACGTGGAACTCGCCAACACGCAGTTCTACGGCTGGGCCTGGCACAACCGCGAGCATTTGATGCCGAGCCGGGCGCAGGTCGAGCGGGCGGAGGAGGTCACGCGGCGCTTCCGCGAGCGCGCAGGATCGGCCGATGCGGATCTTTTTCGTGGTGCCCGACTACTTCGAGCGCCGGCCGAAGGCCTGCATGAACGGGCTGGGCTCCATTTTCCTGACCGTCACCCCGGACGGCACCGCGCTGCCCTGTCATGCGGCGCGGATGCTGCCCGGGTCTCGACGTTTCCGAACGTCAAGAGCTCGAGCCTCGCGCACGTCTGGTACGAGTCCGTCGGGATTCACGCACTTTCGCGGAGATGCGTGGATGAAGGAGCCCTGCCGAAGCTGTCCCGAGAAGACGCGCGACTTCGGCGGCTGCCGCTGCCAGGCCTATCTGCTGACCGGCGATGCGGCCAATGCCGACCCGGTGTGCGACTTGTCGCCGCATCATCACTGGTGGTCGACGCGGTCGCTGGCGCCGCGGAGCAACTCCGGCGAAAAGCCGTTGGTGTTCCGCTCGCCCGCGAATTCGTCTACGCTTTTCCTAACTCGCCTCCGCGCTGCCGATCACCGTGTTGTTTCGTCGCCGCGCTGGTCGCCGAGACGGCCATCCGTCTCTGGCTGGCATCGCGCCAGATCGCCGCCGTGTGCGCGCATCGCGACCGGGTTCCCGGCCTCTTCTCGGGGCGAATCGCGCTTGCCGAGCAGCAGCGCGCCGCCGACTACACCGTGGCGCGCGTGCGCGTGGGGCGATGGGCGACGGTGTTCGACGCGCTCATCAAGCTGGGGTTGACCCTGGGAGGCGGTCTCGCGCGCATCGATGCGCTCGTGGACCGCAGCGGCATGGCCGGAACCCTGGCAGGGCGCCCTCTCGGTGCTGGCGGTCCTTTTTCTCTCAGCTTGCTCGGTCTGCCGTTCCCGCTCTGGCGAACTTTTCGAATCGAGGCGCGCTTCGGTTTCAATCGGATCTCTGCCGCGCTCTTCGCCGTCGACTTCGCCAAGCGGCTGTTGCTCGGACTCGTGCTCGGCGCACCGTTGGTGCTCGCGACGCTCTAGCTCATGGAGAGGGCCGGCGCGTGGTGGTGGGCGTGGGCGTGGCTCGTCTGGATGGGCGTGTCGCTCGCGTTGACCTGGGCGGCGCCCCGGTTCATTGCGCCGCTGTTCAACAAGTTTCGCACCGCTGACCGACAGCGCGCTGCGGGAGCGCGTGGAGCGGCTGCTCGAGCGTTGCGGGTTCAAGGCGGGCGGCGGCGTGTTCGTGATGGACGGTTCGCGGCGCTCAGCCCACGGCAATGCGTATTTCACCGGCATCGGCAGCGCAACAAGCGCATCGTATTCTTCGACACGCTACTGGCGCGCATCGACGGCGACGAGATCGAGGCGGTCTTGGCTCATGAACTGGGACATTTCCGGCTGCATCACGTGCGTCAACGCCTGGTGGTATCGTCGGTGTCGCTGCTGGCGGGTTTGGCGCTTCTCGGCTGGCTCGCCGCCCGGCCGGGCTTTTATTCCGCCTTGGGCATCCCTTCGGGATCGGCGGCCATGGCGCTGGTGCTGTTCGTCGTGGTCGTGCCGGTGTTCACGTTTTTCGCGACGCCGCTCGAAGCATGGTGGTCGAGGCGGCACGAGCGCCAGGCCGATGACTTCGCCGTCGCCCATTCGAACGCGGAGCGCCTGGCAACGGCGCTGGTCAAGCTGTATCGGGACAACGCCAGTACCTTGACGCCGGACCCCGTGCATTCGGCTTTCTACGATTCGCACCCGCCTGCGCTCGAGCGCATTTCGCGGCTGCAGCGCATGGGGCTTGCGACCCGGGTCCCGGGCGTCTGAGACCCGGGCCGCCGGCTCAGGCCGCCGCCCGTTGCACCGGCGCATCCTCCAGGGCACGCGCCAGCACGTCGTCGATCCGCTCCGCCCATACGAACTCGAGCTTGTTGCGCACGCTTTCCGGGATGTCCTCGAGATCGCGCCGGTTGCGCGCCGGAAGGATGACCGTGCGGATGCCGGCACGGGCCGCCGCCACGCATTTCTCCTTGATGCCGCCCACCGGAAGCACGACGCCCCGCAGGCTGATCTCGCCGGTCATGGCCACGTCCGACCGCACGGTGCGCTTCGACAGGAGCGACGCCAGCGATGTCGCCATCGCGACACCGGCGCTCGGGCCATCCTTGGGTATGGCGCCCGCGGGGACGTGGATGTGCAGATCGCAATCATCCAGCGCGGACGGATCGATACCCAACCGGTCGGCCTGGGACTTCACCAGCGTCACGGCGGTCTGAGCGCTTTCCTTCATCACATCGCCCAGTTGGCCGGTCAGGATGAGCTTGCCGGTGCCCTTCACCCGGCTCGACTCGATGAACAGGATATCGCCGCCCGCAGGCGTCCACGCGAGCCCGGTCGCGACGCCCGGCACACTGGTGCGAAGGGCCACATCGTTCTCGAAACGGGGAGCGCCGAGGATCGACGCCACTTCCGCCACGTCGATGCTCACGCTCGCGGCCTTGCCGGAGGCGATGGCGACGGCGGAATTGCGCAGCAGCGCGCCGATCTGGCGTTCCAGATTCCGCGACTCCGGCCTCGCGCGTGTAATCGCCGATCAACCTGCGCAACGCCTCGTCGGAAATCTTGATCTGCTCCGCGGTCAGGCCGTTGGCCGCCAGCTGGCGCGCGAGCAGGTAGCGCCTTGCGATCTGCAGCTTCTCCTCCTCCGTGTAACCCGCGAGCTCGATGACCTCCATGCGGTCGCGGAGCGGCGCCGGTATGGAGTCGAGCACATTGGCCGTGCCGATGAACAACACCTTCGAGAGGTCGAAGGGCACCGCCAGATAGTTGTCGCGAAACGTGTTGTTCTGCTCCGGGTCGAGGACTTCGAGCAGCGCCGAGAACGGATCTCCCTGGTAGCTCGCCGAGAGCTTGTCCACCTCGTCCAGCATCAGCACGGGATTGCGCCGCCCGGCCTTGCGCACCGCCTGCACGATGTTGCCCGGCAGCGAACCGATGTAGGTGCGCCGATGCCCGCGGATCTCCGCCTCATCGTGGACTCCGCCCAAGCTCACGCGGCGGAACTGCAAGCCCGAGCGCCTTGGCGATACTCTGCCCAAGGGAGGTCTTGCCCACCCCCGGCGGCCCCACGAAGCACAGGATGGGACTGCGGCCTTCCGGATTCAGCTTGCGCACCGCGAGAAACTCGAGGATGCGGCGCTTGACCTTTTCGAGACCGTAGTGATCCTCGTCGAGGATCGCCGCGCGCCCGCTCGATATCGAGCTGCTCCGGATCGATCTTCGACCACGGCATGGCGATCAGCCAGTCCAGATAATTGCGCGTCATGGAATATTCCGCCGCACCCTCGCGGCATGCGCTCGAGCCGCGCAAGCTCGCGCAGCGCCTGCTCTTGCGCCTCCGGCGGCATCTTCGCGTCGGCGATCGCCTTCCTGAGATCCTCGGCCTCCGCTCCATTGCGGCCGCCTTCACCGAGCTCCTTCTGGATCTGGTGCAGCCGCTCGCGCAGCACGGCCTCCTTCTGACGTTCATCGAAGGCTTCGCGCGTGCGTTCGTCGATTTGCCGCGAGACCTTCAACACCTCGATCCGCGCGGTTGAGGAGGGCGAGCACCCGGTCGAGGCGCGCCTTGAGGTCGAAAGTCGCGAGAATTTCCTGCTTCTCGGTGGACTTCAAGTCCATGAAGCTGGTCACGATGTCCGCAAGGGTCGGCACCGATTCGATGGCGCGAATCGCGTTGACGAGCTCGCCGGGCGCCTGCGGCAGCAGTTGCGACGCTTCGATCGCCCGCTCGCGCAAGGTCAACCCGCGCGCCTCGACCTCGCGGTCGTGGACGGCCGGTTCCCGGTGCGGCTCGATGCGGGCGACCAGGAACGGTTCGAGGCTCACGTAATCGAGCACGGTGAAGCGTTGCTCGCCTTGGGCGATGAGATGGTGGGTGCCGTCCGCCGCGGTCACGAATCGCACGATCGAGGCCACGGTGCCCACGCGATGCAACTGTTCCGGGCGCCGGTTCGTCGCCCGCCTCGGATTGCAGCACGAGCCCCACCCGCCGCTGAGTGCGCACGGCTTCTTGCGCCGCGGCCAGGGCGCGCTTGCCCGTCAAGGCAATCGGGCAGCACCACGCCCGGGAACAGCACGGTGTCGCGCACGGGCAGAATGATCAACACGTCTTCCGGTATCACGGTGTTTGGCAAAGGACTCTCGTTACTCATAGTGGGGACCCCGTCAGCCGCAGGAAGAGATAACCGCGCTCCAGGCGCAGCTCGAGCAGCGCATAGCTGCCCGCCGGCAAATCGATGCGCCGCCGCATTCGACCGTAGGGAATCTCCATGCGAATGACTTCGCCTCCGGACCGGAATTGCGGCGGCGCCACGTTGGTCTCGACCAACAAACCCGAGGGCGTGATCTTCGCGACCACGTCTTCGGCTCGCGCTCCCGGAAGCGCCAAGGTCACCTCGATCTCGCGGCCCTGAGCCACGATATTCGCCGGCGGCTCCCAGACGGGGCTTGAAGGCCCGGCCAGGAGCTCATAGAAATGACGATGCCGTCGTTCGGCTTCGTCGAGGCGTGCACAGGCCTCCGCCCACATCCAGGACTTTCGACGCATCATAGGAGTACAACCCGGTCCAGATAGCTCATTTCGATAAGAAGTGAGGGCTGCCGGGTGCAGTTCAAGTGCGCGTCAGGGTTTGGGGGGGCGGGCCCTTTTCGGTCAATCGGACCGTGTAGCCGCCGGATTTCTCGTCCGCTCGCAGCGTGAGGAGCCCGCGTTTCTCCGCATCCGCGAGCAAATCGTTGAACGAGCGGAAACCGTAGAAACGCTCGTTGAACCCGGGATGACGGCGTTTGATGGCCTGCTTGATCATCGAGCCCCAGATCTGCTCGTTTTCGCCGCGCTCCTCGGTGACGGCGTCGAGCGTCTCGACCACCAGATCCAGCGCCTCCGCCGGGTCGGGCGCCTTGTTGTCCGACGGCGCCGTGCTGTCGGCCGGAACGTTGTCGGCCGGAGTGCCGCCGGCCGGAGTGCCGCCGACGGGAGTGCCGCTGGCGGGTGTGCCGCCGGGGGGGGCGCTGACGGCGCGAACCCCTGCATTGCCGCCCCCCGTACGCCGGCGCTTGGCGCGCTCCTTGCGCACGAGGTCATCGTAGTAAATGAACTCGTCGCAATTGTTGAGGAAGAGGTCGGAGGTCGAATTCTTGACGCCCACGCCGATCACCGTCTTGGCGTTCTCCCGCAGCTTGCTCACCAGCGGCGAGAAATCCGAGTCGCCGCTCAGGATGACGAAGGTATCGACGTGCCCTTTGGTGTAGCAAAGGTCCAGAGCGTCCACCACCATCCTGATGTCCGCCGAGTTCTTGCCGGACTGGCGCACGTGCGGAATCTCGATGAGCTCGAATGCCGCCTCGTGCAGGCCGCGCTTGAAGTCCTTGTAGCGGTCGAAATCGCAGTAGGCCTTCTTGACCACGATGTGGCCCTTGAGCAGCAATCGCTCGAGCACCTTGTTGATGTCGAAGCTCGGGTATTTGGCATCGCGTGCGCCGAGGGCGATGTTCTCCAAATCGAGGAAAACGGCCATGGTGGCATCGGAAGTGATCGTAGGCATAGGTTGTAATCCAGAGGCCGCGGGAGCCGCGGCTAGAACCAATTGTAGTTGAAGCTGATGCTCACGCGCTCCGCGCGCTTGGGATTCGGCGCCACTTCGTGCCTCAGCCAGCTTTCGAACAAGACCAGCTGGCCGTCCTCGGCCGGCACGGTCATCCAGGTCCGGTTCGAGGCCCGCGCGTCCGCCTTGCGCGGCGGCGCGGCCATGAAGCGATCGAGTCGTGGGTCCTCGAATTTGAGCCCGGGAGATCCGGGAGGCACGCGCACATAGTAGGTGCCGCTCAGCGTCGACAAGGGGTGCAGATGCAGCACGTGCACGGTGCCCCGAGGCATGATGTTCACCCAGCAATCCGTCATCGACAAGGTGCGGCCGTCCAAATCCCAGTCCACGGCCTGCGCAAAGGCCCGCACGTGGCGACGCAGCCTACGTTCCAGCATCTGGAAGGTCGGGGAGACGCCCTGCAGGCGATGGGCCGAGGCATAGGAGGTGTAGCCCCCCGGATAGTTCTCGGCCGACCAGCGCCGCCCGGCGGGGTCGTCGAGGCGGAGCTGCTCGCACTCGTGCAGCAGCGCTCGGTTCAATTCCGGCGCGCCGCTTCGTTGCAGTGCAGCCGTGTAGACGAGCGTTGGAAAGACCTGGTGGAAGGGCACTCTTAGAGCGACAACTTGACTTCGTTGAACTGGATGATGGGCTGCACGTCGGTGTAGCGGGGAATATCCGCCGTCAATTCCCCCGCCGCAGGCCCCCAGACCTTGAGGAAGGCCTCGATCGAATCGAAGTAGAACTGGCATCCGCCGAAAAATGCGGGCGGCTGTCCGGGCGCCGTGCCTTGAATACCCGCGTCCACTTCGGTCTTATGCAGTCCATGGGCGAGCAGCTTCATCGCCAGCGGTATGTGCATGGTCGTGTAATAGGCCATGTCGAAGTGCGAACCGGGCTTGTTCGGATACAGGACGCTGACTTTGATCATGCGAGCCGCCTTGGGGGTTTCAGGAGGGATGAGTCTCGAGGGCATTATACGATGCCGGAGCGGGCCAACGGCGCGGACGCGCCATGGACCGCGGGCGGCCTACCAGTAATCGAACCAATAATTGATGTTCACGCGGATCAGGTTCGCCTCGAAGCTTCCGTGGCCGTTTTGCAGCGAGGCATCGGCGAAAGCCGCGCAATTGGCCGCGGTGCCCGCGCAACCGGCCGTGGCCGTGGATCCCTTGCCGAGGCTCGCGTGGAGGTACTCAGCGGCAATCGACCAAGATCCGTGCAGGCCGATTTCGACGCCGCCGCCCGCCACCCAGCCGATCGAGGCGAAGTTCTTGCCGCCGTTGAAGGATGCCGTGGCTTTGGTCGCCCCTTCGGGCAGGAAGCTCACCGTGTCGTCATGGGATCCACCGGCCAGCACTCCTCCCCCCTTCAGATAGGGAAGCCACTGGTTTCCCGCATAGCCGATACGGGCGGTAAAAAGCCCGAGAAAATTCGGGTTGCGCTTTCCCGCGAAAGAATAGGTTCCCGCGGGCGGCCCGCCGACCGCAGGCGGGCTGGGCTCGAACTTTGTCGACCGCGTCGAGCGGCTGCCCGACCAAGAGTCTGCGGCGGCTTCGATGCCCCAGGTGAGCCAATCGCTCTGAAAATTGTCGCCGATCTGGGCGCCGCCGAGAAAGGCGCCATGGCTGGGACAGCCGGATTGATAGAGTCCTGCGAGCGCCGCCGATTCCGCCGACGAGCCGTTGGCCGTCCAGGTGCTGCACGCGTGGCTCGACGCCCCACCCGCGTTGAATCCCGCGTACGTACCGTTCCAGATATTGTCGACGGCAAATGCGGTCGGCGTTGCGAGCGCCAGCACGATCATCGCGGCGGCGCCTCTTGCTGCGTTCATCATCGTGCCTCCTGGTTGTCCTCCACACCGACCGCCGATCCCGCAGGCGCGCGCGAATCGGCGACGCCGTACAGCATTCCCGGACGCGGAAATCCCAGCGCTTTCGCCTGCGCCTGCCCGGCCGGCGCGATGCCGATTGCCTCCACCGCGTTACCGGTTCCCCACGGCGGCAGGGGGACGATCCGGTAACCCATGTGCCTCAATGCCGCCGTCGTGTCCGCGGACAGGGCCAAGGGCTCCGCGGCGAGCGTATCGGGGAGCCATTGATGGTGAATGCGCGGCGCATCCACCGCCTGCTCGAGCGGCATGCCGTGATCGATGACGTTGACGATGACTTCCAGCACCGTGCTGATGATGCGCGATCCGCCGGGCGTGCCCAGCACCAAGACGGGCTTGCCATCCTTCATCACGATGGTGGGTGTCATCGAGCTCAAGGGCCGCTTGCCCGGCGCGATCGCGTTGGCGCTGCCTTGAACGAGACCGAACATGTTCGCGCTACCCGGCTTCACGGTGAAATCATCCATTTCGTCATTGAGGAAAAAGCCCGTATCGTCCGCGATCACCTTGGCGCCGAAATCGTCGTTGATCGTGAATGTGACCGCCACGGAGTTGCCTGCGGAATCCACCACCGAATAGTGAGTGGTGGTGGCCTTCTCCCGGGCCGCCGCCGCCGTGCCGAGCGACGCGGAGGGGGTCGCGCGATTCGGCGCGATCCGGGCGCGGATCGCGGCGGCGTTGCCCGGCGAGATCAATCGTGCGACGGGATTGTCGATGAAGCCCGGGTCGCCCAAGTAAAGGTTCCGGTCGTGATAGGCATGGCGCATGGCCTCCGTCAGGTAATGCACCGAGCCGCTCGAGTGAAAGCCCAGCTCGTTCAGCGGATAGCCCTGCAGGATCTGCAGCATCTCGCAGAGCGTGACCCCGCCCGAGCTCGGCGGGGGCGCCGATGAAACGGTATAGCCCCGATAGGAGCACCGAATCGGCGGCGATTCCGTGACCGTATATGCCGTGAAATCCTCGGGCGTCAGCAGCCCGCCATTCGCGCGGCTCGCCGCCGCAACCGACGCAGCAATGGGGCCGCGATAGAACGCATCGACGCCGCCCGCGCTGATGGCGCGAAGCGTCGATGCCAGCTGCGGCTGCACCAGCCGCTCGCCGGGCCTGAACGGCGCACCGTGGTTCAAGAACACCGCAGCGACATTGGGCTGCGCGCGAAATTCGCGCGTCGCACCGTCCAGCACGTCGGTGTCGCCGCGGGTCAGAATGAATCCGTCCCGGGCCAACGCGATGGCCGGGGCGAGGAGCGTTGCTCGCGGCAACGTGCCGTACTTCTCCCGTGCGGTCTCGAGTCCCATGACGGTCCCCGGCACACCGACCGCGAGGTAGCCATCGACGCTTCGCGCGGTCATGGGCTCGCCGTTGGTGTCGAGGTACATGGTGGCCGTCGCAGCGAGCGGCGCCTTCTCGCGGAAATTGAGGAAGGTGTCGCGGCCATCGGCGAGATGGATCACCATGAACCCCCCGCCGCCGAGATTTCCGCAGCAAGGGTGAGTGACCGCAAGCGCATATCCGACCGCGACGGCCGCGTCGATCGCATTCCCTCCCGCACGCAACACCGCGGCCCCTACATCGGATGCAAGATGCTGCGCCGAAACCACCATGCCGCCGGTCGATTCGACGGCCGGGGTCGCAGCGCCGTGGGCCGCAGACACGAGGAGTGTGGCGGCGGCCATCGATGAAGCCGACGCCCGAAGCAATGCCTTCAGACCGTCTCTCCTGAACGGGGTGGCGGAATGGTCCCCAGGGCTTTCTCGAGCGACGCACCGAGCTCGATCAACGCGCGGTCACCGTGCTCGGGTCCGTCGAATTCGAGCGCCACCGGCAAGCCGGCGGCGGTGAGTCCGGCCGGAAGGACCAAGCCGGGGATACCCGCCGTGCTCCCGGGCGCGATGTTCCGCGCGACGGCCTGATCGAACGGCACGGGCTGACCCCGAATATCGAGTGTGGTCTCCTCGCCGATGCGCGGTGCCGCCACGCGGGTGGCGGGGAACACGAGCGCGGCGACGCCGGTTTTTTCGAAATAGGCGCGATAGAGCTGCCGCAACTGCGGCAGGTAGCGGTCGCGAGCCGCCGCATACACGGGCTCGGACACGAAATTCGCGCCGCCGGGCATCACATCGCTCTTGAAGGTGGCGCGGATATCGGGGCTCGCCTGCGCGATGAGCTGATCGAGCGTCACGCCCGCCCCATACTCCTCGAGATAGCGCGCGAGCGCGAGGCGCACGTCGTGGTTCTGGACTTGATCCGTGGTCAAGTCGACCAGGTGCTCGATGCCCGGGAGCGGCGTCTCGACCAGCACCACGCCGGCGTCCTCGAGACGCGAGAGGGCGGCAGCGGTGATCCGCTCGACCTCGGGATCGAGCCCCGCGTACCAATAGTCGCGCACGATCCCGAGACGTACGCCGCGAAGCGCCCTCGCTTCGAAGGGGCGGGCGTCCGGAACGAGCACGGAGTCGAACAGCCCGATATCCGCCATGCTTCGCGCATGCGGACCCGCCTGGTCGAACAGGCTCGAGATCGGCACGCAGCCCCGCGTGGAATAACGGCCGGTGGTCGGCCTGAAACCCGACGATGCCGCAAAACGCCGCGGGCACTCGAATCGAGCCCTCGGTATCCTCGGCAATGCCCAACGGAGCGAGCCGGGCGGCGATCGCCGCGGCGGTGCCGCCGCTGCTGCCCCCGGGAATGCGCGACGGATCGTACGGGTTGTGGACCGCGCCGAATGCCAGGTTGTTGCTGGTCCAGCCATAGGACAGCTCGTGCAGGTTGGTCTTGCCGAGCACGATGGCGCCGGCCGCGCGGAGCGAGGCCACCAGCGGCGCATCCTCCGTCGGCCGGAAGCTCCGCAGCGCCGGGGTGCCGCCGGTGGTCGGGATAGTCGCGGGTGTTGACGCTGTCCTTGACCGGGATGGGCAGGCCGAACAGCGGCCCGAGCGCCTGGCCCGACTTGCGCTCGCGGTCGCGCTGGCGGGCGCTCTCGATCACACGATCCGGCTCCAGCGTGATGAACGCGTTGAGCGCATGCGCGGCCCGGCAGCGCTCGAGAAGGGCGGCGGCGTAGCGCTCGCAGGAAAGCTCGCCCCGCGACATCCGCGCCACTGCCTCGACCGCGCTGAGTTCGGCGAGATGGCTGCGGGGCTCGTCCTCGGCGGCCAAGGTCAAGCCGCGCAGAGCGGGCAGCGCCGCCGCCGCGCCCGCGGCCGCACCGAGCATGAAGCGCCGGCGGTGAGGATCATCGGGACGCGACACGGTCGCGCCTCAAGGCCTGGCACATGCAGTGCACGGCACCCCCGCCATTGCCGATCATCGATACGTCGGGGTCGTAGACGGTGAGCCCCTCGGCGCGGCAGGCCGCGATGAGGTTTTTGCTCGAGGCCGGCACCAGCACGCGTTCGTCGCCCAGCGCGACCACGTTGCTCCCGAGCTGCATGGCATCGCCGTAGGGGATCGGGATGGCGCGGATGCGCTGCGACCGCAGCCAATCGACGAGCTCGGGCTCGACCGCTTCGACGCAGACCACGGCCAACCCCTCGGCGATCATTCCGATCTGAACGTCGAGATGCAGGAAGTGCGAATCGAACTCGTAGGTGCGCATTTCCCAGCCCTCCGCCGCGAACCAGCCTTGCAGCTGTTTAACGGCCGGTTCGATCGACCGCTCGCCGGAAAATCCGCAGATCGCGACACCGGGCTTCAGGACCATGAGATCGCCGCCTTCCACGTTGCCGGCGGTGATCAGGTCGTAGATCGGAATGCCCGCGTCCAGATAGAACTGGATGCACGCGGCGTACTCCCCGCGCCGATAGGGCTTCTGCGTCTGAAGGATCACCGCGCCCCAGGGCGTCATGGCGCTCGAGTCGCGGGCGAAGATTTGATAGGGAAGATGAGGATCCGGCGGCAGGATGTGGACGTTCACGCCGGCCTGGCGGTAGACATCGAGCATTTCGCCATATTGCTGCCGCGCGATCTCGAAATCGAACTTGAGGCCGACCCGCTCGGAGCGCTGCGCCACCGAATTGCCGCCGCGCCACGCGAAATGGTCGATGGGTCCGACCAGCACCTCGCGTAACCGGCCGTATTCACTGTCGACCCCCCAGCGTTCAAGCCGCGGCGTGCCGCCGCCATCGACCCGGGTTTTGAGCTTCATCTTAGGTTCCTCGTCGGACAATGACCGACACGGGGGCATGATTGCATAACTGGTCCCGCTTCGGCATCTCGCCCCTGGGGTTAAGTCAGATGAAAACTGCCCGTCGTTCTGGTAGCGTGCGCACATGCGATTTGCGGTCTGGGCGTCTCCACCCTTGAAACACGTTTACCGGGCACTCGCCCTGATCGCGCTGTTGATTGCCGGACAGCAGGGCGCCGTCGTGCACGAGCTCAAGCATCTGGCGGGCGCGCAAAGCGTCGATCTGCAAGCCAGCGCGAGCGAGACCACGGACAGCAATTGCGCGCTGTGCCCGCTGTTCGCGCAGGCTGCGACCGCGGCATTCAGCCACTCCTTTCAGATTCCCTCAGCGCGCCGCGCCGGGATCGATCGCGTGGCCGAGCCTTCGTTCGAGGCCGTCGACGCTGCCGTCCCCGCACCCCGGAGCCGCGGGCCCCCCTCCCTCAGCTGATCGTTGGACGATGCACTGAGCCGCCCGCGCAATCGGCGCGGCTCGGCCCGGTTGGCTTTTGCGGAGTGATCTCAATGTTCAGATTTCCATTTGCGCGGACGGCGTCGCTGGGCGCCGCCGCGTTCGTGCTCGGATCGGCGGCGCTCGCCGATACCAGCGATACGGCGCTGGATGCCAGCGCGACCCCGGCCACCACGCCCGGCGCCACGCCAACCACCGCGCCCGGCGCGACCCAGGACATCATGCCGGCCATCGTGGTGACCGCTCAGCACCTCGATGAAGTGCGCTCGCACATTCAGACGCAGACGGGCGCCTCCACCTATACCATCGACGCCAAGGCGATCGAGGCCACGCCGGGAGGCGACAACACGCTGCTCAACCAGGTCGTGCTGCAGGCGCCCGACGTTGCCCAGGACTCGTTCGGCCAATATCACGTGCGCGGCGAGCACGACGGGCTCCAGTACCGCATCAACGGCGTCATCCTGCCCGAGGGCATCAGCGTCTTCGGCCAGTCGCTCGATCCCCGGCTGATCACCTCGATCAGTCTGGTGACCGGGGCGCTGCCCGCCGAGTTCGGCCTGCGAACCGCCGGCATCATCGACATCACGACAAAGAGCGGTCTTCAGGCGCCGGGCGGATCGATCTCGTTGTACGGCGGAAGTCACGGCGAGATCGAGCCCAGCTTCGCGTATGGCGGCGGCGCCGGATCGTTCAGCTACTTCGTGACCGGGGATTTTCTGCGCAATGACCTCGGGATCGAGTCCCCGGACGGGAGCTCCAATCCCATCCACGATCACACCACCCAGTATCACGGCTTCGGGTACTTCGAGGACATCCTGGACGAGGACAACCGGGTGTCGCTCATGCTGGGCAGCTCGGTGGGCAGGTTTCAGATTCCCGACCTCGACGGCGAGCAGCCGTCGCTCGGTTTGACCGTCAACGGCGTGCAGGCCTACCCGAGCCAGGCGCTCGACGAGAATCAGCGCGAGGTGACGCAGTTCGGCGCGTTGAGCTGGCAGCACTCGGTCGGGCCCCTGAACGTGCAGACCTCCTTCATCTCGCGCTATTCGAGCCTGACCTTTACGCCCGATTGGCTGGGCGATCTCTTGTTCACGGGCATCGCGCAAGACGCGTTCAAGCAGAACGTCGCCTATGCGGGGCAAAGCGATGCATCCTACGAGCTCGACGACAGCCATACCCTCCGCGGCGGCGTGTTCCTGCAATCGGATCACTCGATCAGCAACACAACCTCCCAGGTCCTCCTGACCGATGATCCCAACCCGGCGACTGCGGACGTGCCCGTCAGCATCGTCGACAACGGCGCCAAGACCGAATGGCTGTACAGCGCGTACCTGCAGGACGAGTGGAAGGTGGTGCCGAATTTCACCTTCAATTACGGCTTGCGCTTCGACAAGTACACCGCCTATACGGGCGGACATCAGGTCAGTCCGCGGTTGAACATGGTCTGGGAGGCTCTGCCCGATACCACGCTCCATGCCGGCTATTCGCGTTATTTCTCTCCGCCGCCGTTCGAGCTCGTGGGCGCGAAAGACATCGCTTTGTTCGCGAACACGACTTCTCCGGCCCTCTCGCCCAACGACACGGCGCCGCAGGCCGAGCGAGCGAACTACTACGACGCCGGCATCCAGCAAAAGATCACCTCGGACTTCACCATCGGCCTCGACAACTATTACAAGCAGTCGGTGAACCTGATCGACGAGGGCCAGTTCGGCGCCCCCATCATCCTCACGCCGTTCAACTATCGGTACGGCAAGCAGTATGGCTCGGAGCTGACCTTCAACTACACCACCAAGACCTTGAACGCGTATTTGAACCTCGCCGTGCAGAGCGCGAAGGGCAAGGACATCGAATCGGCGCAGTTCAATTTCACGCAGGCCGATCTCGATTACATCGCGAACAACTACATCCATTTGGATC
The DNA here is from genome assembly GCA_963730565.1 of uncultured Gammaproteobacteria bacterium. GTDB lineage: Bacteria > Pseudomonadota > Gammaproteobacteria > Steroidobacterales > Steroidobacteraceae > Bog-1198. The sequence goes on along the minus strand of CAVSSU010000020.1, from coordinate 43,425 downwards.
ATGAGCAGCAGCACACGGCGTCCGGGGGCGTCTCCTACCTCTGGCGCGACACCCGCTTCAGCGCGGATTTCCTGCTCGGGTCGGGGTTGCGCGCGGATCTGCCGCTGCCGGCCGGCGAGACGACACCCTACGGCGGCACGAGCATTCCGAACGGCGAGCACCTGCCTTATTACACCCAGGTCAACACCGGCATCACGCATGTGTTCAGCATACCCGGCAACGGCACGCTCACCACGCGATTCGACGTGATCAACCTGTTCGACAAGATCTACCAGATCCGCAACGGCACGGGCGTCGGGGTCGGGGCGCCGCAGTTCGGCCCGAGGCGTGGCTTGTTCTTCGGGGTGTCGAAGTCGTTGTGACGGGGCTTGCGCAATCGCTGGCTGCAGCTGCATCATGCCATCATCGCCCGGCGCCCGATGCGCCGGGCGGTTGTTCTCGGGGCGGAGTGAAAATCTCCACCGGCGGTGATGGCGAGAAATCGCATGAGCCCGCGGGCGCTTGCCGCCGACGGCAAGGCAGCAGGATCTGGTGAGAATCCAGAGCCGACGGTAATCGTCGATCAAAGCCGGATCGCCTTCTTGAGAGGCATCAAGAAGCGCGGGATACCGCAAACCGACGTGGAATTCCACGAGGTCCCCGGCGCGTTCGAAATTCCACTGCGCGCCAAATTATTGGCGAAAACCGGCCGCTATGCCGCCATCGTGGCCGCGGGCTTCGTGGTCGACGGCGGGATCTATCGGCACGAATTCGTGGCCTCGAGCGTCATCGATGGCCTGATGCGCGTGCAATTGGACACCGAGGTGCCGATCATCTCGGTCGTGCTGACCCCGCAAAGATTCCACGAGCACGACGTGCATCGCCAGTTCTTTCGCGATCACTTTCTGATCAAAGGAGAGGAAGCGGCGGCGGCCTGCGGGGCCGTGATCGAGGGTCTGCGCGAGTCGGGATTACGGGCGCGGGCCGCAGCTACATCCCCGACTTGAACTCCAGCCACGCCCGATTGAACGCGCGGGCCTCCTCCGGCGAGTAGACTTTTTGGAGCTCGAACCGATCGCGGACGTCGCTGGGCGGATAGATCACCGTGTTGTCCCTCACCGCGGGCTCCAACAGCGGCACCGCCGCCGCGTTGGCCGTGGCAAATCCGATGAACCGGGTGACGGAGGCAGAAACCTCGGGGCGCATGACGAAATCGATGAACGCCGAGGCGCCGTTGGGATTGGGGGAATCCGCGGGGATCACCATGCTGTCGATATAAAAGGGCACCATCTCCCGCGCGAAAGAGTAATCGACCTTGATGGTCCCATGCGATTCGCCGACCATTCGGCGGGCGATCAGCGCATCCCCCGAATAGCCGATGGCCACGCACAGATCACCCTCCGCCAGCTGCTGATAGTAACCGCTGGTCGAGACGCGCCGGATGTAGGGTCGTATCTCCTTGAGCTTGGCCGCGACCGCGGCGAGCTTTGCCGGGTCCGCAGATAAGGCGGGCTGGCCCAGGTAGCGCGCGACCATCGGCATGATGTCGCCCCAGGAGTCGATCAGCCCGATACCGCAGGTCGCGAATTTTGCGGCCACCTCTTTCTTGAACACCATGTCCAGGCTCCCGGTCGGCGCCGTGGGCATGATCGCCTTGATCTTGTCGACGTTGTACATGATGCCGGTCGTGCCCCACATCCAGGGAACCGCGTGCCGATTGCCCGGATCCACGCGGCTCAACAGCTGCATGATTTTGGGATCGGCGTTCTTCGCATTCGGCATGCGCGACGGGTCCAACACCTTCCAGAATCCCTTGGGGATCTCGCGGCCGAGCTCCGGGGCGGCGTTCATCGTCACGAGGTCGTAGTTCGAGCTGCCCACGGACAAGATGGTTTCGGCGGTCTCCGGCGAATCGAGCACCGTGTAGTTCACATGAATGCCGGATTGCGCTTCGAACTTCGCGAGCAGGGCCGGCGGAAAGTACTCCGCCCAGGCGTAGATGTTCAGCGTGTGCGCGCGGTCGGCGGCGTTTGCGGGAACCCCGAAGAGTACCGGAGCCGCTGCGAGCATGAGACCCGCCGCAGCGAGACTTCTCTTGATAACCTGGGTTGCGGTCAAGGGGGATCCTGGCGAGCCGTACGGCCGTGGCCTCGGATCTTACGGTGATCCGAGAACCAGGAATACCCCCGCCGGCTTCAGGTGCTGGTGCACTCCGCGTCCGCGTGGACGTGCACCGGGGCGGAATCCGTCAATCCCTGGGTGCTCGCGTGGCCGCACTTGCGGCTGTTCGCATCGGCCGTCACCGCGGTCCAGGCGATGTTGCCGCGGCCGCTGTCATCCGGGGACAACGAGACCGGTATCCGTGTGAACCCGTTGATCCGCCTGGAAATCCACGATCCCGCAGCGGATCTCGGTGTCCTTCTGCTTCTCGGACAACAAAGGATGGCGGCGCCTTGCCGAAAGCATTGCGGCACAAGAGGTGTAACCGGTAAGGTGCGGCGGGTGAGTACCGACCCAGCGCGCATTGCGAGTCCCGCCCCGCTCCACCGTTCGCCTGCCCGTTGGTCCATGTTGGCAGCGCTCGGAATCGTGTTCGGCGATCTGGGCACCAGTCCGCTCTACACGCTGCAAACGGTCGTGCAGGCCATGGGCGGCCAATTCACGCCGGCGAGGCGCTCGGCATCCTGTCGCTGATCGTCTGGACGCTGATCATCACGATCTCGATCAAGTACTGCCTGTTCGTGATGCGCGCGGACAACCGCGGCGAGGGCGGCATTCTCGCGCTGATGTCACTGATCGGTGCCAACGGATTCAAGCCGGGCTTCAAGATACTGACGGCGATGGGGCTTCTGGGCGCGGCGCTGATCTACGGCGACGGCGTCATCACCCCGGCGATCTCGGTGCTGAGCGCGCTCGAGGGTGTCAACGTCGCATCCGATGGCTTCAAGCCCTACGTCATGCCCATGGCGGTGCTGATCCTCGTCGCGCTGTTCGCGACGCAACGGTTCGGCACCGAGAAGATCGGGCGCGCGTTCGGTCCGATCATGCTCGCTCTGGTTCCTCGTGATCGCGCGTGCTCGGCGTGTCTGCCATCGTGCGCCATCCCGAGGTGCTCGCGGCGCTCGATCCGACTCATGGGGTGCGCTTCATGATGCACTGCGGGCGGCCACGGCCTGCTGGTGCTCGGCGGAGTGTTCCTCTGCATCACCGGCGGCGAGGCGCTGTACGCCGACATGGGCCATTTCGGCAGAGGACCCATCCGCCTGTCGTGGTACACCATCGCGCTTGCCCGCGCTGCTGCTGAGCTACGCGGGGCAGACCGCCTTCGTGATGGACAAGGGATCCGTGAGCGGAAACCCGTTCTTCCTGATCGCGCCGGCGTGGGCGATCTATCCGCTGGTGGCGCTCGCGACGGTGGCGACCGATCATCGCCAGCCAGGCGATCATCACCGGATCGTTCTCGATGACGCGCCAGGCGATGCAGTTGGGCTGGCTGCCGGGCGTCACCATCCGCCAGACGTCGGATCAGGTATATGGTCAGATCTACGTGCCCGGCGTCAACTGGCTGCTGATGGCGGCGACGCTCGGCACCACCATCGGATTCGGAAGCTCGGATCGGCTGGCGGGCGCTTACGGCACGGCCGTGGCGACGACCATGCTGCTCACCACCGGGCTTCTGTACAAGGCGATGCGCGAGGTATGGAGCTGGCCGGCCGCCGCTCGCGGTTCCCGTGATAGCGGTGTTTCTGAGTCGTCGACTCGAGCTTCTTCTGCGCGAATCTCTTGAAGATCGCCGACGGCGGCTGGCTGCCGCTGACCTTTGCCGGGGTGCTGTTCGTGGTGATGGTGACCTGGCGGACCGGCATCGAAGCCATACACGCGGCGTTGCTGCAAACGCCGGAGACGGTTCAGCGGTTCCTGTCCCAGTTGTCGGCGCACGAGATACCTCGCATCGACGGAACCACGGTGTTTCTAACCCGAAGCAATCAACGGGTGTCGCGCCTCATCGTCGATCATGCCCACTACACCGGGGTGCTGCCGAAGAGAACCATCGCGCTCAGCATCCGCTTCGAGAGCACACCTCGGATCGTAGGCCCCAAATGCTCCGTCGTCGAGAAAATCGGGGAAGGTGTCTGGCTCATCGCGGCGCGCTTCGGGTTTTTCGAGATCCCGGATTTGAGGGCGGCGCTCAACAATGCCCAGGGACTGGAAGCGCCCGTCGATTTCGATCAAGCGTTGTTCGTAGCCGCACGGGATCTGGTCGTTCCCAAGCCGCAGGGCCGGTCCATGTCGCGCTGGCGGATCGCGTTATTCGCTTTCCTGTATCGCAATTCGGCGAAGATCGTGGATCGGTTCAATCTGCCGCCGCACCGGGTGGTTGAAATCGGGAGGCAGATCGAGATTTAGCGCCGCCCATCAGGCCCGAGTGCTCAGAGTCATCTCGGTCGGGGCGGCAGGATCAGACCGGATGCTTCCCCGAATCCAATGCGCGCCGCGCCGGATTTTTCGCACCACCCGCGCAGCGTCACGGCGTCGCCGTCTTGGAGGAATGTGCGGGTTTCCCGCGATCCGACGGCGATGGGGCGCTTGCCGCCGCCACCCAGTTCCAGCATCGAGCCCGCTTCACCCTCGGCCGGACCGGACTGCGTGCCGGTGCCGAGCAGATCGCCCGGTCGCAGGTTGCACCCGTTGACCGTGTGATGGGCGACCAATTGAGCCACGGTCCAGTAGGAATGACGAAAGCTCGTGGTGCAAAGCCGTTGCGGCGGTTCGCCGCGCTCGCGCATCGAAGAAGTCGCGAGATCGACCTCGAGGCGGATGTCGATTCCGCCGCCCGCGTCGTTCGATGATGATTGCAAGTACGCGGGCAACACCGAATCGCCGGGACCGCGCACGTGGGACGTGCGAAACGGGGCGAGCGCCTGCAGTGAGACGATCCAGGGCGAGATCGTGGTCGCGAAATTCTTTGCCAGGAACGGGCCCAGCGGTTGATATTCGAAGGCCTGGATATCCCGGGCCGACCAATCGTTCAGGAGGCAAAGCCCGAAGACATGCGCCTCGGCGTCCTCGATCGTGATGGGCGTGCCGAGCGGATTGCCGTTCCCGACGAAGACTCCGAGCTCGAGTTCGTAGTCCAGGCGAGCGCTCGGGGCGAATTCGGGTTCGGTGCGACCGGCCGGCAGGATCTGTCCCCATGGCCGGCGGATCTGCTGCCCGGATAGGCCGATCGAGGAGCTGCGCCCGTGATAGCCGATCGGCAGCCATTTGTAGTTGGGGAGCAGCGGATTGTCGGGCCGGAACAGGCGGCCCACGGCAGTGGCATGATGAATGGAGGAGTAGAAATCGGTGAAATCGCCGATGACCGCAGGAAGCGCGTATTCCACCCGCGGCTGGGGGACGAGGCAGCGTTCAAAGGCCGCCCGTCGCTCCGATGCCTCCAGCAAACCGTCGAACACGGCGTTGCGAAGCGCGCGCCACGCGGGGGGACCGAGCTCCATCAAGCCGTTCAGCACCGGCCCGGCGGCGGCCACGACGGCGGCGCGAGCTTCGGGGTCGAATCCGCGAGCCTCGGTGCTCAGAAGGCGCAGATCCAGCACCTGATCCCCGATCGCGATACCGCCGCGAAACGGCTCATCGGACGCTCGTCGGCGAAATACGGCCAGCGGCAAATTTTGGATGGGAAAATCGCTCTGCGGGAGGTTCGCGGCGCCCACCCAGCTCTTTTCTTGCGGATCGTTGGTTTTATCGAGCGGCATCGGGGCCTGGCGCTCAGGGCCGGGTCGGATCGAAATGCCTTTTCAAGTCCCGCCAGCAGTGGGCGTAGTCCCTCTGCAAGGGCGGCCGCCCCTCGAGCGCATGGCGCGTGGGTTTGATCACGCTGCGGCTCTCGAACATGAAGGCCATCGTATCCTTGATATGCACGGGGACGGAAGTGTCCGCCGTGCTCGCGCGATCGAAGGTTGCCGCGTCGGGCCCATGGCCGCTCATGCAGTTGTGAAGCGAAGCCCCGCCCGGGACGAAGCCGCTCGCCTTGGCGTCGTACACCCCCGCGATCAGCCCCATGTACTCGTTCGCGACATTGCGGTGGAACCAAGGCGGCCTGAACGTGTGCTCCATGACCAGCCAGCGCGGCGGGAACACCACGAAATCGATGTTGCTGGTGCCGGGCGTGTCGCTGGGCGAATGCAGCACCAGAAAAATGGACGGGTCGGGATGATCGTAGGAAATCGAGCCGATGGCGTTGAATCGCCGCAGATCGTATTTGTACGGCAGGTTGTTGCCGTGCCACGCGACCACGTCGAGGGGCGAGTGGTCCATGGGCGCCGTCCACATCCGCCCGAGAAATTTCGCGATGAGCTCATGCGGACCGTCGTTGTCCTCGTAGCGTGCGCACGGCGTCAGGAAATCCCTCGGATTGGCCAGCCCATTCGAGCCGATCGGTCCGAGGTCGGGAAGCTTGAACGGAGCGCCGAAATTCTCGCACACATAGCCGCGGACCGCGTGAGCGCTGGTGGTGACCCGGAAGCGCAGGCCTCGCGGGATCACGGCGATCTCCTGAGGCTCGAGCTCGATGCGCCCGAGCTCGGTCTCGAGCCTCAACGCACCCTGCTCGGGGACGATCAGCAGCTCGCCGTCCGCGCTGTAGAAGAACCGGTCGATCATCGATCGGTTGGCCGCATAGAGATAGATGCCACAGCCCGAATGCTCCTCCGGAGAGCCGTTACCAGCGACCGGCAGCAGACCATCGACGAAATCCGTCGGATCGACGGGCAGCGGCAACGGATCCCAGCGCAGCGGGTCGGGCGCAAGCGGCTGTGCCGCGCCTTGCCCGGCGAATACATCGCGCTCGAGGGGCGCGAACGCGCCGCACGCGACCGCGGGGCGGATCCTGTACAGCCAGCTGCGTCGATTGGCGCCTCGCGGCGCCGTGAAGGCGGTGCCGGAAAATTGTTCCGCGTAGAGACCGTAGGGGCAGCGCTGCGGCGAATTCCGGCCCACCGGCAGCGCGCCCGGAAGCGACTCGCTCGAATGCTCGTTGCCGAAGCCGCTGAGGTAACCGCTGGTCGTATCGGCGCTCATCGAGCTCCCTAATGAATCCTCGCGCCCTGACGGAGAAGCTCGGCCTGCACCCGGCCCACGTCCAGACGATCGAAGGGTTGACCCGTCTGGAGCGAGATCGCCGCCGCCGTTCCCGCACCCTGCCCGGATACGGCGCAGCACATCATGTTGCGCACCGCGGCGTGCGATACCTTGTCGCCGCCGATGGAGCGCCCGGCAACCAGCAACCCCGACACGCCTTTCGGGACCAGCGATCGATAGGGCACGTGAAAGTATCGGCCGGTCGTCGGCAGGATCAGAATGCCGTACCCGTCGATGAATTCCGGAAAGATGCCGATCGAATCGTCGAACCGGGCTTGTTCGCGAACGTCCACACCCGTCATGTTGTACATGGCGTCTATCTTGCGCGTGTCGCGGACGCCCAGGGTCATGCCGAAATTACGCAATTTCGCGTTCTCGCATCCGGGCATGAAGGCCTTGAGCGCGGTGATCGCCATCATGGCCTGGTGGCGGCCTTGAATCTCGCCGGTGGTGAGATCCCTGGGATCGGTTCCGTCGCAATTCGGCAAATGGACCAGATTGAGATAGGTGAGGTCGCCTTGATCGGAGACCGCGCCCCAGGTGCCGGCAATCGTGGTGAGGTTGGCCGGGATGAGGCCGGCGGCCACCGCCTGCTTGAACGGCTTGCGCATGAACGGGGAGAACAGCTCGTCCTCTTTCCCGGACGTTCCGATGTCCCACTCGCCATTGCCGGTCCAGTCCTTGTAGGTCTGCGGATCGGCCTTCACCTGTTCGATGAAGCGCTGTTTGTTGACACCGCTCATGGAGAACATCACCGAGGTCGCCATCATCTGCTCGCGCGGGGTCTTGCGCGTCGGCGCGCCGGCGCGCATCGCCACGTCCGCATCTCCGGTCGCATCCACCACGCGCTTCGCGAGGATCGCCTCGCGCCCGGATTTGCTTTCCGTGATCACGCCGACAATCGCGCCATCCCGAATGATCGGAGCGACGACCAGGCGATGCAGCATGGGCTCGATCTTGGCCTCCTGCACCAGGACGTTGGCGACGTATTTGAACATCTCGCCGTCGAGCGCATAGCTCGTCGACTGAGGCTCGGGCATCGCGGCCCCCATCGTCTTGGCCCGTTGCTCGAACTCGATGCCGATGCCTTCGCTATCGACGGTTTCCGGATGCCGGTACCAGGCGAGGCCTTCGACCCCCACTTGGGTGATATTGCCGCCGAAGCAGCCGTAGCGATCCAACAGAACGGTCGCCGCGCCCGCGCGGGCGGAGGCGAGGGCGGCCGCCAGGCCCGCGGGTCCGCTGCCGACGACTAGAACGTCGGTTTCGGCCACCACATCGATGTTACGGGCCGGTTCGTTGATCTGTTTCACGCCGATATTCTAACCCGGCGCGCGAGTTCGGTGCGTTACGTCGGAAGCGCCGCCGCTGCGCTACCGGCTGCGGCCCATCCTCTTGATCAGCCGGTAGGTGAACTCGACGCTTTCGTCGAATGCCTGAACACCCACCCGCTCGTCGCGACCGTGCGCCCGATTCTCATTGATGTCGATCCAAATGCCGCTCACGTCGTAGCTTGGAATTCCGGCATTGCGCGTCTGGCGGTCGTCCGAGAATCCCGTTGCCATGGTGGGCACGAGCGGCACGCCCGGCCACATCGAGTGGGCGACCGCGGCGACCTTGTCCATGATGTCGGGCGTCGGGGGGGATTCGGGGCTGACAATGGGCGGTGCGTCCAAACCCACGGAGATGCCGGGATCCTGAAGCGTGTCGATGAGCTGGCGTTGGACGTTCTCGGGGTTATCGCCGGGCATCATGCGGCATTGGACGGTCGCCTTCGCCCGCTGAGGCAGCGCATTCTCCGCGTGTCCGCCGGAGATCAGCGTCGCCACGCAGGTGGTGCGCAGCTGTGCGTTTTGGCGCACGTTGCGGCTCAGGCGCTCGGCGGCGGCCAGGTCCGGGGGGTCCTGCGACACCGCGAGCATGTCGGCGCTGTCGGGGCCGGGCTCCAGCGTCGCAAAGCTGCGGAAGCTGGCACGGGTGGTGGCCGTCACCATGACCGGAAACCGGTAGGCCTCCAGACGCAGGAGGCCGTGGGCCAGGTGGTAGATGGCGTTGTCGGGGCCCGGGAGCGAGCCGTGGCCCCCCGGGCTCGTCGTCTGCAAGGTGTAGGTGACGTAGGTTTTCTCGCTGGTGCCCACTTCGAAATACGCGCGCTTCCCGTCCACGAGGTCGCCTCCGCCGCCATCGAGATTGATGGCCAACGAGGCATCGATCAGGTCGCGATGCTCCTTCAACAGGAAGGCCGGTCCGTTCGAATCGCCGCCGGCTTCCTCGTCCGCCGTGAAAGCGAAAATCAAGTCGCGGTCCGGTACGTAATGTTCCCGTTTCAACCGTATCAGCGATTCGGCGAGCGCGGCATCGCCATCTTTCATATCGATGGTGCCGCGCCCGTAGAACCAGTCGTCTTTTTGCGTGAGCTTGAATGGATCGACCGACCAGTCGGCCGGGTTGGCGTCCACCACATCGAGGTGCCCCATGAAGAGCACGGCGGGCTTGGAATGCCGTCCCCGGTAGCGCACCACGAGGCTTGCCTTGGCCGGGCGATCGGCCGGAGCGATGAGCACGAGGTCCGATGCCGAAAAGCCGGCGTTCGCGAGCCAGGTCTGGATGGCCGTCGCCGCGGCGGTCGAGCCGTGGGCGTGCGTGGTATCGATCTCGACCAATCCCTTGAGCATGTCGCGCGCGAGAGCCAGGTCCGCGGGGGGCGGCACGGGTGCGGCGGCGACGCAGGGAATCGGGCGGACGCTGGCCAGCGCGAGTGCGGCGGCGATCAGGTAAGCTTTGTGCATGGTCGGCGTGATTTTGCCATGAATCCATGAATACGACGAGACTCGAAGCATTCAGCGACGGCGTCATCGCCATCATCATCACCATCATGGTGCTCGAGCTCAAGGTGCCGCACGGGGAAAACCTCGCGGCGCTCGCTCCGGTGGTGCCGGTGTTCCTGAGCTACGTGCTCAGCTTCGCCTACGTCGGCATCTACTGGAACAACCACCATCACATGCTGCACGCGTGCAACGAGGTCACAGGCGGGATCTTGTGGGCCAACCTGCACCTTTTGTTCTGGCTGTCATTGTTTCCCTTCGCGACCGCCTGGATGGGCGAAAACTACCATGCGGTGCTGCCGAGCGCGGCTTACGGCGCCGTGCTGCTCGTCGCGGCGCTCGCGTATGTGATCCTGCAGCAAGCGATCATTGGGGCGCAGGGCCCGGGCTCGCTGCTGAAACAAGCGGTGGGCGGCGATTGGAAAGGCAAGCTCTCGCCGGCGCTCTACGCGCTGGGAATCGCGGCCTCGTTCTGGTCGCCGCCGGTCGCGCAGATCCTCTACGCGCTGGTCGCGGTGATGTGGCTGGTGCCGGATCGACGCATCGAACACGTGCTGGGGGCGGAGGAAAATTGAATCCGGATTTTCCAGTACAATGGCGGCCCACTCGCGCAACGGCGCATGATCCTCAGAGATCCAACATGGCGAAGGCAACCTTTCATTGGGACGATCCGCTGCTGCTCGACGGGCAGCTCACCTCCGACGAGAAGATGGTGAGGGACGCCGCGCGGGACTATGCCGAGGGCCGGCTGGCGCCCCGGGTTCTCGAGGCATTTCGCCACGAGCATACCGATCCCGAGATTTTCCGCGAGATGGGGAGCCTCGGGCTCCTGGGCGCGACCATTCCGGAGGAATTCGGCGGGGGCGGCCTCAACTACGTGAGCTATGGATTGATCGCCCGGGAAGTCGAGCGTGTCGACTCCGGTTTCCGTTCGATGATGAGCGTGCAATCCTCGCTGGTCATGCTGCCGATCTACGTGTTCGGAAGCGAGGATCAGAAGCGCCGCTATCTGCCTGCGCTCGCCCGCGGCGACTCGATCGGCTGCTTCGGTCTCACGGAGCCCAACCATGGATCCGATCCCGGCAGCATGGTCACCCGCGCGCGCGCCGCGAGCGGCGGTTTCCGGCTGTCGGGTGCCAAGACTTGGATCACGAACAGCCCGCTCGCGGACGTATTCGTCGTCTGGGCGAAGACCGAGGATGAGGTGATTCGAGGCTTCATCTTGGAGAAGAGCTTCCAAGGGCTGACGGCGCCGGCGCTGCACGGCAAGGTGGGGCTGCGTGCCTCCACCACCGGGCAGATCCTCATGGATGAGGTGTTCGTGCCGCAGGAGAATCTGCTTGCCGGCGTCAGCGGTCTGAAGGGGCCGTTCACCTGTCTCGATTCCGCGCGCTACGGCATCGCATGGGGGGCGCTCGGCGCGGCGGAGAGCTGCTGGCACACGGCGCGAGACTATGTGATCGGGCGCAAGCAATTCGGCCGCCCGCTCGCCGCCAACCAGCTCGTCCAAAAGAAGCTCGCCGACATGCAAACCGAGATATCGCTGGGACTTCAGGGATGCCTGCGGCTGGGACGCATGAAGGACGAGGGCACCGCCGCGGTGGAGATCACCTCCATGTTGAAGCGCAACTCCTGCGGGAAGGCGCTCGATGTCGCCCGGACGGCGCGCGACATGCTCGGCGGCAACGGCATCTCCGATGAATACGGCGTGATACGCCATCTGGTGAACCTCGAGGTGGTGAACACCTACGAAGGCACGCACGACATCCATGCGCTCATCCTGGGCAGGGCGCAGACCGGTATCCAGGCTTTTTCCTGAGGGCATCATGAAAACACGCGCGCTCGGAAGCCAAGGCCTGAAGGTCTCCGAAATCGGCCTCGGCTGCATGGGGTTGTCGGATTTCTATTCGACCAGCGGGGCAACCGAGGATGAGGCCATATCGCTGATACATCTCGCGCTCGATCTGGGCGTCAGCTTTCTCGATACCTCCGACGCGTACGGTCCGCACACCAACGAGGTCACGGTGGGCAAGGCCCTGAAAGGGCGGCGCGACGGCGTCGTCCTGGCGACCAAGTTCGGGATCGTGCGCCAGCCCGGAACGCAGGTCCGAGGCATCGACGGGCGCCCCGAGTACGTGCGTTCGGCCTGCGACGCTTCGCTCGCGCGGCTGGGTGTGGACGTGATCGATCTGTACTACCAGCATCGCGTCGATCCGAACACTCCCATCGAGGAGACCGTGGGCGCGATGGCGGAACTGGTGAAGCTGGGGAAGGTGCGCTACCTGGGCCTGTCGGAAGCCGCGCCGGCGACCATACGGCGCGCGCACAAGGTCCATCCCATCAGCGCGCTGCAGACCGAATATTCGCTGTGGAGCCGCGAGCCGGAGGACGAGATCATTCCGACCCTGCGCGAGCTCGACATCGGGTTCGTGCCCTACAGCCCACTCGGCCGCGGCTTTCTGGCGGGCCGCTTCAAGAGCCCCTCGGACCTGGCGCCCGACGATTGGCGGCGCGAGTCGCCGCGCTTCCGGGGAGAGAATTTCGCCAGAAATCTCGCGGTGGTCGAACAGATCCACTCGATCGCGAGCGAGAAGGGCTGCACGCCGTCGCAACTCGCGCTCGCCTGGATCCTCGAACGAGGCGCCAATTTCGCCCCCATACCGGGAACCACGAGTCCCGCCCGGCTCAGGGAAAACGTCGCTTCGACGGCTGTGCAGATCTCCAGGCGGGATATCGAGCGCATCGAGGCGGTGGCTCCGCGCGGGATTGCACAGGGCGAGCGCTACCATCCGCAGATGATGGCCTATCTGAACGGCTGATCCCGCCTCGCCTAGAGCGAAACCGGCGGTTCGCCCGGCGGGCGCTGCTCGCCCTGGGTGATGAGGCAGGCGCCGCGGGTGTCGGTGAGGTAGATCCACAGCCAGCTGAGCGCGACCGCCAACCGGTTGCGCACGCCGATCAGGAAGTAGATGTGCGCGATGCCCCAGATCCACCACGCCACGTAGCCCCGGATCTTCAACCAGCCGAAATCGATCACCGCGGCGCGCTTGCCGATGGTCGCGAGATTTCCCGAATGCTTGTAGCGAAAGGGCAAGATCGACGCATCTCCCGCGAGCCGCCGTCGAATCACGGCGCCGACGTGTGCGCCCTGTTGTTTCGCGGCGGGCGCGATGCCCGGCACCGGCTTCCCATGCCAGGCGTTGATCGTGGCCGTGTCGCCGATCACGAAGATGTCGGGGTGCCCGGGCACCGACAAGTCCGGCTCGACTTTCACGCGGCCCGCGTTGTCCGACGCGGCGCCGAGCCACGTGGCGGCCGGCGAGGCACGCACCCCCGCCGCCCAGAGGATGACTTTGGCGGCGAGCGGCTGGCCGCCGTACACGACGCCTTCGGCGGTGCATTCGCTCACGGGCGCTCCCAGTTGGATCTCGACGCCGAGTCTCTCGAGCGCGGCATGGGCGTAGGCGGACAGATCCTGGGTGAAGGTCGGCAGTATGCGCGGCCCCGCCTCGATCAAGAGAACCCGCGCCTTGCGCGTATCGATGTGCCGGAATTCGTCGGGCAACGTGGCGTGGGCAAGCTCGGCGATGGCGCCCGCGAGCTCGACGCCGGTGGCGCCTCCACCGACGATCGCGAACGTGAGCCAGGCGCGCCGGCGCTCGGGATCGGTTTCGCGCTCGGCATGCTCGAACGCCAACAGCACCCGGCGACGTATCGAGGTCGCATCCTCCAGCGTCTTCAGCCCGGGGGCATGCGGCTCCCATTCGTCGTGCCCGAAAGTAGGCGTGTCGAGCGCCGGTCGCCACCGCGAGCGTGTCGTAGCCGATCGTGCCGCCGTCCTCGAGGATGACCGTGCGGCGCTCAGCGTCGATGGCGCTCACGGTGCCGAGCAGCGTCGTGACCTCCTTGCGTTTGCGCATCAGCTGCCGGATGGGCCAGGCGATCTCCGACGTGGCGAGCGTCGCCGTGCCGACCTGATACAGCAAGGGTTGGAACAGATGATGGTTGCGCTGGTCGATGATGGTGATGCGCACCGGCGATTTCGCCAAACCGAGCGCGACGCCCAATCCGCCGAAGCCTGCGCCGAGGATGACGACATGATGCAAAGGCCGGTCGCTCATGGGTCCGTCTCCACGCCATAGCCCGCTTGGATCCACGCATCGAGCCCGCCGAACAACGGGCGTACGCGTTTGAAGCCATGTCTCATCAGGATCCTCGCGACCCGCGCCGCGGAGGCTTCGCTCGGGCAGGTGCAATAAAGGACGATTTCCCGGTCCTTGGGCAGATGGTTCACGTGCACACCCACGGCCTCGAGGGGAACGTGGATCGCTCCCGGGATCCAGCGAGGCTCGAGCGCGCGCGCCGTGGAAGAACGCACGTCGATGATCGAGGGCTGCGCGCCCGCCTGGATGAGCTCATAGAGATCGGTCACGGTGATCCGCGCCATCCGCAACGTCCGGTAGAAGCGAAGGCGCTCCCACCACTTATAGAGGATATAGGCGGCGAGAGCCACGCCGATGACGATGCCCGCAATGTTGCCGATGTGGGCCAGCCGGGCGAGCAAGACTTCGATCTGCGAGCGGAACAGGACGCCCGCCGCGAGCCCGAAGCCCACCCAGATTGCCGCCCCCACCGTGCTCAGCGCCAGGAATCGAAGCCAGCCGATGCGCATCGCTCCGGCGAGCGGAGGGGCGATGATGGCGAGGCCGGGGACGAACTTGGCCACCATCAACGACTTGATGCCCCAGCGCTCGAACCGGCTCTGGGTTTGGCTCACGCAGGAGTCGGGCTCGAGGGAAATTCTGCACAAGGTCTTCAGAACCCGGATCCCATACGCCTTGCCGATGAGATACCAGCCGCAATCCGGCGCCACGCACGCAACCACGGACCAGGCGAACAAGGGCCCGATCGACAGGCGGCCGCCCGCGGCCATCGCTCCCGCGACGATCAGGGTGGGCATCGCCGGAATGGGCAGACCGATCTGGTCCACCAACACGTTCAAAGCCACCACGAGCAGCCCGTATTGCGCGATCAGCGACACGAATTCGTGGCTCACACCCGGCTCCGGACCACACGGTGCTCGATGTTCGGCAGGAATGCGGCGGTGATACCGAGCAGCGGCAGGAATGCGCACAGCTGGTACACGAAGTCGATGCCGTACCGGTCGGCGAGCACCCCGAGCACGGCGGCGCCGATGCCGCCCATGCCGAATGCCAGGCCGAAGAACAGGCCCGAGACCGCGCCGATCTTGCCCGGCATGAGCTCCTGAGCGAACACGAGAATCGCGGAGAAGGCGGAGGACAGGATGAAGCCGATGATCAAACTCAACAGCGCGGTCGATGCCAAACCGACATAGGGAAGCGCGAGCGTGAAGGGAGCCACCCCGAGGATCGAGAACCAGATGACCCGCTTGCGTCCGATTCGGTCGCCGAGCGGTCCGCCGATGAGGGTGCCGAGCGCGCTCGCGAGCAGGAAAAGGAACAGATACACCTGCGCGGCCTGGATGGAGACGTGGAATTTCTCGATCAGGAAAAAGCTGTAAAAGCTCGAGATCCCCGCCAGGTAAAAATATTTCGAGAAAACCAACACCACGAGAATGGCGAGAGACCAGGCGACACGGGTCGAGGACACGGGACTCGGGACGGCTGCCTGGACTCTCGCCGCCCCCGGGCGCGCGAGGTGATGTCTGACGTACCAGCCGCTCACGTTCCACAGGATCACGATCGCGAGAATCGCGGCCAGCGCGAACCAGGACACGCTCGAGCGGCCGTGAGGAATGATGATCCACGCCGCGAGCAGGGGGCCGGCGGCGCTGCCTGCGCTGCCCCCGACCTGAAATATCGACTGGGCCAGCCCATGGCGTCCGCCCGACGCGAGGCGCGCGATGCGCGAGGACTCGGGGTGGAAAACGGCCGATCCGGCGCCCACCAAGGCGGCGGCAACGAGGATCGCGGCGTAGCTTTGCGCAAAACCCAAGGCGAGGAGCCCCGCGAGCGTAAAGCCCATCCCCGCGGACAGCGAGTGCGGCTGCGGATGCTTGTCGGTGTACGTGCCCACCAGCGGTTGCAGGACCGAGGCGCAGACTTGATAGGTCAGCGAAATGATGCCGATTTGCGCGAAGCTCAGGTCGAACTCGCCTTTCAGCAAAGGATAGATGGCGATGATCAACGACTGGATCATGTCGTTGAGAAAGTGCGAGAAACTGATGGCGCCGAGCACCTTGTATCGGGTCCCGTCCGCGCTCGCGTGCGCTTGCGAATGTCCTGCCAAACTCTGCTGCATGTCTCGTGCTCGAATGATGTGGGTGAGCGGCCCCGCGCCGTTCCACCCTACTAGCTACTTGATCGCCTGTCCTGCGAGAATGCGCCGATGAATCGATTCGAACCTTACGTCTTTCTGCGCGGCCTCGCGTCGCGCTGGGACGTGCTCGCGTTCATCGTCGTCATCGGCCTCATCGCCTTTCTCGGCGAGACGGCGCGCGGTCTGTTCGCGCCGCTCACCCAGATCGAGGTATCGCCGCTATCCTTGAGTCCGTCGCATCTGCCGGAATATGCGGCGCGCACCACGTTCCGCATGCTGGTGGCGCTGTTCTGCTCGCTGGTGTTCACACTCACGTACGCGACCTGGGCCGCGAAGAGCGAGCGTGCCGGCAGGCTCCTCGTCCCGATCCTCGACATTCTCCAATCAGTGCCTATTTTAGGTTTCATTTCGATTACAAGCGTGTTTTTTCTTTCTTTGGCCCCGGGCAGGGTGCTCGGCGCCGAGTTCGTGGCGATATTCGCCATTTTCACCAGCCAGGCCTGGAACATGGCGTTCAGCTTCTACCAGTCGCTGCGCACCATCCCGACCGAGCTCATCGAGGCCGCCGAGTCGTTCCAGCTGTCGCCGTGGATGAAATTTTGGCAGCTCGAGGTGCCCTTCGGAATGCCGGCGCTGGTCTGGAACATGATGTTGTCCATGTCCGGGGGATGGTTCTTCGTGGTCGCCTCCGAGTCGATCAGCGTGGGTAATTTGTCGGTGGCGCTGCCCGGCGTCGGGTCGTACATCGCGCTCGCCATCGAGCAGAAGAACCTCACCGCCATCGGTTGGGCCATCCTCACCATGCTGATCGTCATCCTGCTGTACGACCAGCTGCTGTTCCGGCCCCTGGTCGCCTGGGTGGACCGGTTCCGGGTGGAGCAGGAACCGGGCGAGCGCGTTCCGGACTCCTGGGCCTTGACCATGCTGCGCCGGTCCCGTTTCGTCACGGCCGCAACGCTCGCGTTCGACGCCGCGGTGCTCTGGACCAGCCGCCTGTTCGAGCGGACCGACGCGCCGGTCATCGCTGCGCCTTCGCGGCCCGAGCGCAGTCTCGATTTTCTGTGGGTATCGCTGATCGTCGTCGTCGTGGTGCTCGGCCTGTGGCGCATCGTGGCCGACCTCATTGCCGGCACTTCCCTGAGCGAAGCTCTGCACGTCTGCGTCCTGGCCTGCCTCACCATGCTTCGGGTGTTCATATTGATCGCGCTGGCGAGCCTGGTCTGGGTGCCCATCGGAATCTGGGTCGGCATGCGTCCGCGGGCGGCGCAGATCGTGCAGCCGATCGCACAATTCATGGCGGCGTTTCCGGCCAATCTGTTGTTTCCCCTGGCGGTCTACGGCATCGTCGTGTGGAAGCTGAATCCCGACGTATTCTTGAGTCCGCTCATGATTCTCGGCACGCAGTGGTACATCCTGTTCAACATAATCGCCGGCGCGAGCACCATCCCGGCCGAGATGCGCTATGCCACCATTAATTTCGGGGTCAAGGGATGGCTCTGGTGGCGCAAGGTCGCCATCCCCGCGGTGCTGCCGTTCTACGTCACCGGCGCCATCACCGCGTCGGGCGGCTCCTGGAACGCGGCCCAGGTCTCCGAACTGGTGAGCTGGGGACATACGGAGATTCGCGCGCGCGGCCTCGGCTCTTATATCGCCGACGCGGCGGCGGCCCATAATTTTCACCAGATCGTACTCGGCGTGGGCGTGATGAGCCTGTTCGTGGTGGTCATCAACCGGGTTTTCTGGAGGCCCTTGTATTACTACGCCGAGCGCAAATATCGGCTCACGTGACAGGATGCGAGCATGAACACTTCCCCGCTGCTGACATGTATCGACGTGCGCAAGGCGTTTCCCAAGCCCGACGGCGAGGAACTCTTGGTGCTCGAGGGCATGAACCTGGAGCTCCGGGAAGGGCAGATCGTGGGCCTTCTCGGGCGCTCCGGCTCCGGAAAATCGACGCTGCTGCGGCTGATCGCGGGTCTCGCGGAGCCGAGCGGCGGGAGCGTGCGCTACCTCGGCGAGCCGGTTTGCGGACCGGCGCGCGGAATTGCCATGGTGTTCCAGAGCTTCGCGCTGTTTCCCTGGCTCACGGTGTTCGAGAACGTGGCGCTCGGACTCGAGGCACAGAATCTTCCCCGCCCCGAGATTCGCAAGCGTTCCCTCGCGGCGATCGATCTCATCGGCCTCGACGGCTTCGAGTCCGCCTATCCGCGTGAATTGTCGGGCGGCATGCGACAGCGCGTGGGATTCGCGCGAGCCCTGGTCGTGCATCCGAATATTCTTCTCATGGACGAGCCGTTCTCGGCGCTCGACGTGTTGACGGCGGAGACGTTGCGCACCGATTTCCTCGACCTCTGGGCCGAGGGCCGGATGCCCATCAAGGGGGTCATCCTGGTGACCCACAATATCGAGGAAGCGGTCCTGATGTGCGACCGCATCTTGGTGTTCGGCAGCAATCCCGGCCGGATCTTGAGCGAAATCAAGGTGACGCTGCCGCAGCCCCGCAACCGGCTCGACCCCAGCTTCCGCGAGATGGTCGAGCGAATCTACGTGGAAATGACCGCGCGTCCCAAAGGGGTGGGTCCGGGCGGCCGTCAGGAGCGGTTCCCAGGTCTCGGGATCGGCACGGTGTTGCCGCCTGTCGGATCCAATCTCATCTCGGGCTTGATGGAGGCGGTGGCAGCGCCGCCGTTCAGCGGCAAGGCGGATCTGCCCGAAATCGCCTCCGATCTGCAGATGGAGAGCGACGAACTGTTCCCCGTAGCCGAGACGCTGCAAATGCTGCGCTTCGGCGAACTCGAAGGCGGAGATCTCAGGCTCACCGAGGACGGCATGGCATTCGCCCAATCGGACATCGATGAGCGCAAGCGCATATTCATGCGCCATTTGCTCGCCTACATCCCGCTGGCGGCGCATATCCGGCGGGTGCTCGACGAGCGAGCCAGCCATTCGGCGCGCAAGAGCCGCTTCATCGATGAGCTCGAGGACTTCATGAGCGAGGAGGACGCGGAACAGACCCTGCGCTCGGTGATCCGCTGGGCCCGCTATGGGGAGGCCTTTGCCTACGATGACGAGAACGCCATGTTCAGCCTCGAGAATCCGACGTAAGATGAGGCAGCCATGAGCGATGCGGCGTCGTCCTATCTGAACCTCCATGTGCCACCGGACGAAATGGTGCGATACATCCAGGATCTCATGACGCTGCCGCACGGCGAGATCGCAGCCGGATCGGCGATGACCCTGGCACAGCGCCAGTGGGGGGGCGATACGCCGCTCGCGCGTGCGGCGCTTTTGCGCTGGGGGGCGCTCAATTTAGCCTTCCAGGACAAGCGCTTGGACACGTGGACCGTGGCGCGGGAACGGGACCGCATCCAGGTTCCCGCGGCCCTGGTGGCCGCCGCCGGAATCGCGCCCCTGGTCATGGACAACGAACGCGCCGTTTTCGACATCCCGGCGCTGCTCGACGCGACCCTGGAATTCCAGCCCCCCGCGGGCCAGGCGTAGCGCAGCATGACCCCCGCGGAAGATCGGGCGCCCGTGGCGCGCTTTGGAATGCTACGCACCATCGCGGTTTACAAGCTGTGCAAGGTCATCATTCTGCTGCTGGCGGCCTACGGCGAGGTGCGGCTGCACGATTCGACGATTACCGCCAAGCTTTTGTCCTGGGCGGCCAACCGCCCGCAGGGGCTGGAACACGACATCGTCACCCGGCTCCTTGCCTTGCTCAGCGGATTGTCCGAATCGCGAGTGCACGCCTTTCGCATAGTGACGCTCACGTACGCAGCGGTGTTTGCCGTGGAGGGAGTCGGCCTGTGGATGCAGAAGCGCTGGGCCGAGTGGCTCACGAGCATCATCACGGCTTCGCTGGTCCCGCTGGAGCTTTGGGAATTGTTTCACCGGCCCTCGCTCGGCATCGTTCTGGTGTTGATTGCCAACGTTTTGATCGCCGGATACCTTTTCTGGCACGTGTCGACCCATCAGCGACCGTCTCCGCCGCTGAAATCCACGATGAAATGATCTTCATCTCGAATCAAAGCTCGAGATCCGGCGTATTCTTCGGTTCGCTCGACAACACCACTGCTGGAGATTCCATGATTAAGTTGATTGCCTCTGCGTTACTGTCCGTCGGTATTGCCGCCGCGGCGATGGCTGCCGACATGCCGAAGTCCACTACGACCATGGCCGCCGATGCGCCTGCCGCGGGCACGACCTCTTCGACTCCTTCCAAGCCTGCCAAGAAGCACAGCAGCAAGAAGAGCAAGAAGTCGACCGCTGCTCCGTCGACCTCCAAGTAAGATCATCGTAGCTGCGCCCCGACCGCCGGAAGGTGGTCGGGGCGTTTTGCTGTGCGCGGCTCGTGGGTCTCCTCAGCGCGATTGAGGGCGCAGGCGCACCGGAATCGGGACATTGCAAAGGTCGATGTGCCCGGCCGGCACCTTGAAGAACTCCTCGGGACGATTGCGGCGCGCTTCGATCAGCGCCGCGAATGCCGGCGTGTCGGTGCGCATCACTTCGAGCGCGAGCCGCTCGGCGGGCGGAACATCGGTCGCGAGGCGTATCGCCTGGATGGGAACCGGCCTTTCGGATTTGTTGTAGAAGCCCATCTCGGCGCCGCCGCGGGGAAGCGCGGACAAAAGCTCCATGCCCTGCAGAACCCGGCCGACCAGCGCGACATTGCGGTCGAGGTGGCGCGGCGCGTGGCCGATGACGACGTACAGCTCCGCGCCGCTGCCGCTTTCCACGTCCAGATCCCGGGCCACGCCCACCATGCCGTAGCAATGCGCGAGCCAGGTCAATCCGAGCTTCGGCGCGCGAGCCGCGGGGAATCCATCGCTGAAGCCCACTTCCGGCGCATAAACGTCGCCGTCCTTCAGACGGGTGAACGCCATGCCCGGCCATATCGCGGTGTCGAACTCCGGGGCGACCTTGCGCAAACCTTCGGGTACGGGATGACGATTCTCGGGATCTCCCCACTGCACCACGTAATCGTCCTGCACTCGCACGATCGACAGATGATCGTAGTAATGGGAGTGGGCGAGCGTCCCGATGTTCGCGACGTGGAGCGGCGCGAAGCGCGGGGCGAGCTCGATGACCACCCGCCCGTCGGGGAGGTCCACGTAAAGCGTATGCTCGGGATCCGCCGGTCGCCAATCCGCCTCGGTGGAGGCCGCAAGAATCTCGGCCATCGTGGGATGGGGCGCCGCCATCGCGTGCGGGGTCAGAAAGGCCAGCGCGCAGACGCCCAAGAATTTAAAATGGCGCATCATGTATCGAGTATTGCACGAACCAAGGCTGCGTGGCCGGGAGGGCAGAATGCCTCGAATTCTGTTGAATGGATTGGTGCTCGCCACGGTCTGGCTGTTCGCGAACGCTGCCTTGGCGCAGATGCCGGGGGGTCCCGGAGGATACCCGGGCGGTGGGATGCCGGGTGGAATGCCGGGCGGCGGAGGACGCCCAACCGCCGGCGGCCCTCCCGACGACGTGACTCCGCCGACGGTCACTGAAAAGCCGGATGCCGCTGCGCGCAAGGCCTACAAAGAGGCCATGAAGTATTTGGACAAGGCCAGGCAATACGAGGCCGCCGCGGCCGCCGCCAGCAATCCCGACAAGAAGGCCAAAGAAAGGGAAAAGGTGGGTGACGCCTACAGCCGCGCCCTGGACGAATTCACGGAGGCATTGAGCAACAAGGGCGACATGGTCGAGGCGTGGAACAACGTCGGCTACGTGCATCTGCGCCTCGAAGCGTATCAAGAGTCAATCGACGACTACAATCACGCGCTGGCCCTCAAGCCGGATCTGATGGAGGCGATCGAGCATCGCGCGGAGGCGTATCTCGCCGTCGATCGAATCGACGATGTAAAGGCGCCCTACATGGATCTGTACAATCACGATCCCGCCTTGGCCGCCCAGCTGATGACCGCCATGCAGCAGTGGTTCAGCGAGCACCAGGCCGATGCCAAAGGCATGCGTCCGGCCGACATCGCCGCGTTCGGAAAGTGGCTCTCCGAGCGCGATGGCATCGCCAAACAGGCGGCGTCGCTGCCGGAGCACTAGACTTGAGGCCGGCCGGCGCTCAGCCGGCCGCTTTGAGCGCCTCGATCTCAAGTCGAAGCTCCGCCACGGCCGCTTCGAGTTGCGCAACGCGGTGAGCCAATGATGCCGTGCCCGAGCTTTCGGCCGGGTGTGCCGACGGGGCTTCACCCGGATCGGGAGCGGACTCCACGGCGCCGAAGAACAAGTGCGTATAGCGCGATTCGCGTGCGCCCGGCGCACGCGGCAAGCGCGCGACGAACGGCCCGTCCTCACGCGTCATCAGCGCTTTCAATGTGGCCTCGACCGCCTCGGCGTCGGGAAATTCGCACAGCCGGTTGGTGCGCGTGCGCAGCTCTCCCGGTGTCTGCGGTCCGCGCAGCAGCATCACGCAGAGCGTGCCCAGCTGCTGCGCGGAGAACTTGAGGGGTCCGAACTCGGTATTGCAGAAGCGGTGCCGGTATTTCGTCACACGGCCGCCGTAGCCGGCCGACTTGTCGCTGACCAGGTATTTCTTCATGAGAGCGTCCACGGTCTGCTGGACGGTGGATTCGGAGAGCTCGAGCACCGGGTCGCGATTGGTCTTTTGATTGCACGCGTTGGCCAGGGCATTGAGGGACAAGGGGTACTGATCGGGCGTGGTGATTTCCTTCTCGATCAGGCAACCGATGACGCGCGCTTCGTTGGGAGTGAGTTCTATATTCATGCGAGGGATGTTTTAGGTTGGGGGCTTACGGCAGAATATCCCGACCGCGGACATAAGGTGCACTCATGAGCGAAATTCAATTGGTGTCGGAACACGGCTGCTTTGGCGGCACGCAGCGATTCTATAAGCATGCTTCACGCGAGACGCGCGGAACCATGAAGTTCTCAGTATACCTCCCGCCGGCCGCCAAATCGGGCAACGGGCGGCCGGCGAAGCTTCCGGTGCTTTACTACCTGTCCGGACTGACCTGCACCGAGGAGACGTTTCCGATCAAGGGCCATGCGCAGCAGGCGGCGGCGGAGCTCGGAATCATGCTGGTCGCGCCCGACACCAGTCCCCGCGAGCCCCGGATACCGGGCGATGCGGACAGCTGGGATTTCGGGCAGGGCGCGGGGTTCTACGTGGATGCGACCCAGGCGCCCTGGTCGACCAACTACCGGATGTACAGCTACGTGACCCGGGAGCTCCCCGAGGTGGTGGCGGCGAATCTTCCGGCGGATGCCGATGCGTCGGGAATTTTCGGTCATTCGATGGGCGGGCACGGCGCCCTGGTCTGTGCGCTCAGAAACCCGGACCGGTACAAATCCGTGTCCGCCTTCGCGCCCATCGCGGCGCCGATGCAGTGTCCCTGGGGCAAGAAAGGATTTGGAAACTACCTCGGCCCCGATCAGAACGCATGGCGCGAGTACGACGCCACTGAGCTCGTGGCCCGGAAACCCTTCCCAGGGCTCATTCTGATCGATCAGGGCAAGGCGGATCAGTTCCTGGTCGAGCAATTGCTGCCGGAGAAGTTTGCCGCGGCCGCGGCCAAGTCAGGTCAGAAGCTCGATCTGCGGATGCACGACGGGTACGACCACGGCTATTACTTCATGCAGAGCTTCATGGCGGACCACCTCCGGCATCACGCCTCGGCGCTGAAGAAGCGGTAACGCGCGCCCCGGCGGCAGGAGGCCGCCGACTGGCGGAAACGGCCGCCGACTAGCGGGATACGACGGGCGACTAGCGGGATACGACGGGCGACGAGGTGACGCGTCCGTCGAAATCCATCCACACGTGCTGCGCGAAATCGTACAGCTTGCAGCGCCGAACCGTGTTCCAGTAATAGCGCCAGGTGAACACTTCCGATTTCAGCCGTTCGTCCAAGGTGGCGCTCAAACGGGCCTGGGCTTCCTTGAGGCGATAGAGCGGAATGCCCATGTTCACGTGGTGGGCGCCGTGCTCGAGGATGTAGTGGATCAACCCATCGAGCGGACGCACGAGTTTCACGTGCACGGTGGTGGTCGCGTAGCCGGCATTCGCGCTCCATTCGTCGCGCCGATCGTACCAGGCTACCCGCGGGTTCGTGTGCTGGACATAGATGACGAAGCCCATCAGGCAATTCCACACGAAGAACGGTATGCAGAACCCGAACACCAATATCGCCCAGAGGGATCTGCCGCTGTACAGCGACCAGGCGACCAAGCCGCCGATCCACGCGACCCCGAACACGCTCACCAGCACGCAGTCCCACAAATAGCTGACGCGGCGATGCCCGACGTGCTTGCGGCTCGGAAAGTACAGTTTCTTCCACCACATCTCGACCATGTAGTAGAAACCCTGGCCGAAGCCGCTCCGATAAAGGTGCTCGAGGAGACGGCGGCTCCAAGGCAGCCGGGCGAACTCGTGCGGGGAATAGGGGGTCCAGACGTAGTCGCGGCCCTTCAAATTGGTGAAGCCGTGGTGGGCGAGATTGTGTCCGACATCCCACAGGCTGTACGGCGTCAACGAGGGAAGAAAGGCGATTCGCCCGATCCAGCCGTTCAGCACCTTGCTCGGCGTGTACGATCCGTGGCAGGCGTCGTGTCCGATCACGAAAAGGCGCGCGATCCAGAGGCCGGCGACGAGCGAGGCGAACACCCGAATCCACCAGGAGTCCACCACCAAGAGAGTCGCAATGGCGGCGCCGAACACCAGCCAATCCAGGAAAAACCAGATCATGGGCGTGACGATACCGCGTTGCAGCGTGAAGGGCTGCAGGAGCTTCTGAAATCTGAACCGCGATTTGTCCGGCGCCGGGGCCTGCACGATTTCCACGGCATTGGGCGGGTCAGGGGGCGATGAGGGCATGAATGACTCCGGCGGCAGCGCGACCGTCCATTATATACGCCGGCGGAGGCCGCTCACATAATAAGTGGAAATACGGGTTTCAGTCCGTATCGGCATCCGGCCAGAGAAGAACCCCCAGATGCTCGCAGGCCTCTATCAGGGCGGTGGCCGCCTCGCGTGTGCTGGCATCCAGCCGGCGGTCATGGGTGAGGAGCCAGGTGAGGCGCGCGCGCCGTGAGCGGGCGGAGGGCTCGCTGTCGAACAGTGCCGGAAACAATCCGAGGGCATCGATGAACTCGCGCATGGGTGCGCTGGTCTGGGCATTGGGCGCGGGAGTGAGCAGCAGCTTCAACCAGGTGACGCAGCGCTTTGCGAGGCCCGCGCGGGTAATCCCGAGACTGGTACGCCGCCTGGTTTCGCCGTCCGCCAACGAATCGGCCAGACGCCGGTAGCGCTCGACCGACGCCTCGTCGGCCGGCAACGCGGGACTGGCGTCCGAGAGCACCGACCGCAGCAAATCGGCCAGCAGCAGGGCCAGCTCTTCGGCCAAAAACCGCTGGCTCTGCTCGGCGTCCGGACGAGCCAGCTCGGCCCACACCCTGGGTCCGCCCACCCGCCTCGCGTTGGGAGAGTTCGACATGGCTCCAAGTGTAGCGGCTCCGCGGCCCATCGCAACTATGTCAAAATGGGACCAGGTTCACTGACACGCGCCGATTTGCTGCAAAAGGCCCGCGCCGCTCGCCGCCCGCACGCCGGCGGATCGAAAAATTTAATGAAGCACGACCCATCATGATTCCCACCGACTTCACCGTGGGTGAGCCCGTCGTCGTGGCGCCCGGTGTCCGGCGCATCGTCGCGGGCAACGCCGGGCTCATGACCGGCCCCGGCACGAATACGTACCTCTTGGGCAGGTCCGAGATCACGGTCCTCGATCCCGGCCCCGATGACGCGGAACATTTGCGCAGCATCCTTGCCGCCGCCGGTGCGCCCATTCGCTGGATCGTCACCACCCATACGCATCGCGATCACTCGCCGCTGGCCGCGTCCCTGCGCCGCGAGACCGGCGCGCACGTCATCGGTCTCCCGGCGCCCGGCGACGGGCGCCAGGACGACACGTTCACCCCCGACCAGCACCCCCGCGACGGGCAGGTCCTTGCACTCGGCAACGTCGCGCTGACCGCCGTCCTGACGCCGGGGCACGCCTCCAATTGCGCGTGCTACCTGCTGGCGGGCGAGCGGCTGCTGTTCACCGGCGATCATGTGCTCGGCGGCGTATCGCCCGTGATCCTGCCGCCGGACGGTGACATGGGGGCGTACCTCGACTCCCTCGACAAGCTCGAGGCCTACGATTTCGAGCATATCGCGCCCGGTCACGGCGCCATCATGAACCGCGGCAAACGGGTCCTCTCGATGCTTCACGCTCACCGGCTGGCGCGCGAGCGCAAGGTGCTCGAGCGGCTGACCGGGCCCGCGACCCTCGATTCGCTGACGCCTGCCGTCTACGACGACGTGCCGAAGGATCGGCACCCCTGGGCGCGACTCACGCTGGAGGCGCACCTGATCAAGCTCAGGCGCGAAGGAAAAGTCGCCCATGCGGACGGTCTCTGGCGGCGCATCCCGTGAGAGGGCGTCTCTCCGTCTCGCTGCACGCGGTGAGCGTGCGGCGCGGAAAGAAGTGGGCGCTCAAGAATATTTCGCTCGAGCTCGAGGGCGTGGAGCACTGGGCGCTCGTCGGCTCGAACGGATCGGGCAAGACGCAGCTTCTCAAATTGATCGCAGGGGATGTCTGGCCGACTCCCACGGGCCGCGAAGAACTCGTTTACCGCTCGGGCGGCCGCGAAATCCATCTGGACCAGGCGAAACGGCGAATCGCCTATCTCGGCGGCGAGCTGCAGGACAAATATGCACGCTACGGCTGGAACCCGAGCGTGCAGGAGCTGCTCGCCACGGGCTTGCACCGCACGGACCTTAAGCTCGCGCCGATCACGGCGGCGCAGCGCCGGAAAATCTCGGCCACCCTGTCGGCATGCGGCCTCGCCGCGCTCGCCGGTCGACGATTCTCGTCGCTGTCGTACGGACAGAAGCGGATCGCATTGCTCGCGCGTGCGCTCTGCCAGGCTCCCGATTGGCTCCTGCTCGACGAATTCTACAACGGGCTCGACCGCGATTACCGCGCGCGCATCGACCGGATGCTCGCGGCCGCGCGCGCCAACGGGTGTTCGTGGATCGCCGCGGCGCATCGCGCAGTCGATGTGCCGTCCGGCACGCGCGGGGTGATCGAGCTCGAGGCGGGGCGGCTCGGTCCGGTGCGTGCGTTGCGGCCCGCGGAACTCGAGCGATTGAGGCGGGATGCCGGCGAGCGTGCCCCGTCCGGCAAGCGGCGGGGACGCGCGCGCCGGTTGCCGCCCGCGGCTGAGCGGCCGCCGTTGATCCGGCTTCGGCAGGTGAGCCTGTACGTCGATTACCACCGCGTGCTCCGCCAGGTCGACTGGGAATTGCGAAGCGGCGAGCACTGGGCCGTGTTCGGCGCGAACGGCGCGGGAAAGACCAGCTTCTTGAAGCTGCTCTACGGTGACCTGTCGCCCGCTTTGGGCGGCAGCATCGAGCGGGCGGGGCACCCGCGCGGAACGCCGATCGCGGAGTGGAAACGCCGCATCGGCTACGTCTCGCCGGAATTGCAGACGGACTATGCAGTGAACGTCACGGTGCGGGACCTGGTCGCAAGCGGCCGGTACGCGAGCATCGGACTTTGCGATGCCCCCACCGCGGCGGATTTGCGGGCCGCCGGCCGCTGGCTCAGGTACTTCAAGCTGGCCTCCTTCGCGGAGCGGCGTCCGCGCGAATTGTCCTATGGCCAGATGCGGCGCGCGCTCATCGCCCGGGCTCTGGCGGCGGAGCCCCGTATCCTATTGCTGGACGAGCCGTTGACGGGCCTGGATCCGAAGCAGCGGGCTGCCATGAAGGGGCTGCTGCGACGTCTGATGGACGAGAAATTGACCGTGATCGTCGCCGTGCACCATGCCGAGGACCTGCCGGAGGGCATGACTCACGCACTGCGGCTTTCCGGGGGGCGCGCACGGACCGAGGATCGTCATTCTGCGAACTGAGTCGGAGGCGCGCGCGGACCGTTGCGAGACACTTCCGCCCTGGTATCCGGCATGGGGTTCGTATTATGTCTCGCGTCCTCGACAGTTGCGCCCTGGCGGCCGCGATCCTGGCGCTCGTCGGATGCCATGGCGGCTATGCGGTGCGGCCGATTCCCAGAATCGCCGCCGACAGCGTCGGCAAGCCGGTCGCGCGCCTGCAAGAGGCGTTCGGCAAGCCCCGCAAGATAGAGACCACCCCGACCAAGGAAGTGTACGTCTGGTTCCTGGCGCAGAAGCCCGATGGCGCGCCGGCCGGGTTCCACGGCTGCGAGATGGAGGTCACCGTCGATGCTCGCTCGGAGCACGTTCTCGGCTATTCGCTGTCCAACATCGGATGGTCGAAATGCCGCGAAGTGGAGCGCAAGATCCGCGTCGCCGAACGCTAGATTACAATGGGGGTCCTGCCGCCGGGTGGCGTGCTCGGAGTTCCCCGTGTCCCTGATCATCATCCTCTCCATCGCTGTTCAAGCGGGCTTGATCGCACACGTGATCAAGACCGGGCGGAACATGCTGTGGATCCTCGCGATCTTCTTCATGCCGCTCATCGGCCCCATCGCGTACGTGGCGGTGGAAATTCTGCCCGGGTTGTTCGGCGGAAGGACCGCGCGGCGCGCGAGATCGAGCATGCATCGCATGATCGATCCCGACCGCGATCTGCGCCGCGCCAGCGCCGAAGTGGAGATCTCCGGGAATGTCGATGCGCGCCGGCGCCTTGCCGATGAACTGCTGGAGCGGCGCCAATTCGACGCCGCCATCAAAGCCTATGAGGGCGGGCTCACGGGCATTTTCGAGCATGAGCCGACGCTGCTCGCGGGATTGGCGAAAGCGCAGTTCGCGAAGAACGATTTTGCCGGATCGCGTGCGACGCTCGAGCGGCTGTTGCAGCACAATCCCGACTTCAAGTCGCCGGAATCGCAGTTGCTGCATGCGCGAACGCTCGAGGCTCTCGGCGCCTTCGATGAGGCGCAACGGGCCTACGAAGCGGCGGCCCCGAATTTCCCCGGCGCGGAAGGGCGCCTGCGGTATGCGTTGTTCCTGAAGGGGCGAGGCAAGGTCGATCAGGCGCGCGGCATCCTGAAGGATCTTCTGGATGGGGCGAAGCTGGGACCTGCGCATTATCGCCGGGCGCAGGCCGAGTGGCTGGATATCGCCCGCCGGGAGCTCAATTGAGCGGGCCGCCGATGCGGCGGGGAACGAATGCCGGTCTCACCGGTCCAGATCAATAAAGAGGTCCATCCAATATGACTCACTCGCACTCGTTCTGGCGATTTGCATCCCTGTCCTTTGCATTCTTGCTGTTGACGGCATGCGCCGGCCAACGCGAGCCCGCGCAGAAAATGATGAGCGACATCGAGGCGGCCGTCAGCTCGGCGTCCGTCGATGCAGCGAAGTACGCGCCCGATCAGTTGATCGATGTCCAGACCAAGCTCGATGACCTCAAGACGGCATTCAACGCGCAGGATTATCAGGGCGTGCTCACGCGGGGTCCCGCGATACTGAGCGAAGCGCAAGGCCTGGCGGGCGCCGCTGCCGCCAAGAAGGCCGACACGATGAAGTCGCTGAACGACCGGTGGAATTCGCTGGCGGGCACGGTGCCGGATGAGCTGACCGAGATTCGCAGCCGCATCGATGCGCTGGGGCAACCCAAGAATCGCAAGCTCGCCCGCGGCGTCGATCTCGCGGCTGCGAAGTCCGGCATCGATGAAGCGACCTCGCAATGGTCGAAGGCGCAGGGCGCGTTCGGCAACGGCAATCTCGATGAGGCGGTGACTGCCGCCGGCAATGCGAAATCCAAACTCGACGCCGTGGCCGGCACACTGCCGTCCGCTAAAGAGCCAGTCGCCCCTCGCTGACGATGACCGCGCTGCCGCCCACGTGCGCGGCCGCCAATGCGCCATCGTCCATCTCCAGCCGCACCTCGATGCGCGAGGGACGGCTCATGTGGCGTCCCTGCAGACCGACGAACCCCGACGCATGCTTGCCGATCTGACCCATCTCGAACAGGTAGGCGGCGAGCATGACGTGAGCGTTGCCGCTCGCGGGATCTTCGGGGATGCCGAGCGCCGGACAGAACATCCGGGACTCGGTGGTGAGCTCGTCCGGCCCCGATGCACGATTGACCGCAAATACGAAAAATCCGTCTGTTCCGAGCTCCTGGCCGAGAGATATCAGGGTTTCAGCATTGGGCGCCAGGAGATCCAGCGCGCGCGCATCGGCGATCGGCACGAGCAGCCGGCTGCTGCCTTTGCGCGCTATGCGGGCGGGCATGACCTCGTGCAGGGACGTCGCCGGAAGCTTGAGTGCTTCTGCGACCCTCAAGGTCGTCTTGAACGGCAACGGGTTGTCCAATTCGGGCATCGTCTGCCGAAACTCGATGACGGGACTGCGCCCCGGGTTGCCGCGCACACGGACTTCGATCACTCCGGTGCCGCTCGCCTGGCGCAGCGGAGCTGTGCCGCGCCGCCCGAGGGCGAGCAGCACGGCGTGGGCCGCGATGGTCGCGTGTCCGACGAACGGCGCCTCCTTGCGCGCATTGAAGAAACGCAGCCGGATGTCGTGATCCGGTGCGTCGGCGGCGCTCACGAAAGCGGCTTCGGCGTGGGAAAACTCGCGCGCGATGGCGGACATCGCCGCATCGCTCTGGCCGTCGGCATCGAGGACGACGGTCGCCGGATTGCCGCTGAAGCGCTCGCTGCGTGAAAGCATCCACCTGAAAAATTTGCACGCGATTCTCCCGCTTGCGCCGCCGCGGCAATGGCGCAGTTTTGCACGCATCGCCATGGCAAGCTACACTCACTGGAGCCTTGGGGTGGCCCTTTGGGGGCCTGAGATGCGGGATATCGGAGCTGCCGAGTCCTGCGAACCCGTTGAACCTGACCCGGTTAGTACCGGCGTAGGGAGCAGGTGTTATGCAAAGCGCAGTTGAAATCAGCATGTATCCGTTGACCGGCGAGTATCGGCCGTTGATCAAGGCGTTCATCGAGCGCCTGAACAGCTACCCGGACATGACGGTTCGGACCAACGCGTTGAGTACGCAGGTGTGGGGTCCGCTGGATCGGGTACTCGCGATGGTGGCGGCCGAAATCGAACGCTCCGCCGGCGGTGGCCCGCAATTGGTCTTCGTCATGAAGGTGCTGCCCGGCCTGGCACCGCCGTGATCGAGACGCTGTGGGTGCAGCTTGCCGGCGCGTGGCGCACGACGAGCTGGGTCGAGATCTTGGCGGTGGTGCTGGCGATCGGGTATCTGATGCTCGCCATTCGACAGTCGATCGCCTGCTGGATGGCGGCGTTCGCGAGCTCCTGTTTGTACGTTTGGGTGCTGTTCGGGGCCCGGCTGTACATGGAATCGGTGCTCAATCTGTTTTATGCGGCCATGGCCGTCTACGGATTCTGGCAATGGCGGACACGCGAGGACGGGGCGGTGCTCCCGGTGAGCCGCTGGCCGGTCGCGCGCAACGGATGGGGACTGGTGGCAGTCGTCGCCTTGTCGGCGATCAGCTCTTTTTTCCTGCGCCGCTACACGCCCGCGGCGTGGCCGTTCGCGGATTCCCTGGTCACCTGGGCCAGCGTTTTCGCCACTTTTTTGGTCGCGCGCAAAGTCTACGAGAACTGGCACTGGTGGCTGTTGATCGATTCGGCGAGCCTGTACCTGTATTTCACGCGGCGGCTCTACCTCACCATGCTGCTGTTCGCCGTGTATCTCGCGCTCATCGCAATCGGCATGCGCGAGTGGCGCCGCAGCCTCCCGCTGGCCGCGCAGGCGGCCTAGCGCCGGCATGCCACGAATGGCGGCCCGCCTCGAGCGCCTGGCGCAGCGCTACGTGCCCGGCGCCGGTCCCGTAACGGTCGAGCCGCTCGGAACGGGGCTGGTCAATCACAGTTACCGCGTCAGCCGCGAAGGGCGGATGTTTTCCCTGAGACTGGCGGCGCCCCGGGCCGGCGAGCTAGGCCTCGATCGAGACTGGGAATGCCGCGTGCTCCGCTGCGCCGCCACCGCCGGCCTCGCGCCCGCCGTAGAGTGCTGCGAGCCGGGTGAGGGCGTCCTGGTGTCGCGTTGGGCGGAGGGGATCGCCTGGACGGTCGAACAAGCGTCATCGCCGGACAGTCTCGGGACGGTCGCGACGCTCGCGCGGCGCGTGCATGCGCTGCCCGTTCTCGATCGGCCGCGCATCGTCAGCGCCGCACAGTGGATCGCCTTCTATCGCCGGTCGCTCGAGGGGCACGGCGGCGCAAAATCCTTCCGGCTTCGCAATCGACCCGGGGTCGGGCTGGACGACCCAGCGGACCTCTTGGTCGATGCGCTGCGCGAAGCGCCTGCGCCGGCGCCCACTTTGTGTCACGGCGACCTGCACGTGCAGAATCTCATCGTCGCCGCCCAAGGCGTGCCGCTCATCCTCGACTGGGAATATGCGCATGTCACCGACCCGCTGTGGGACCTGGCGGGTTGGGCGTGCAATGGCGATCTCACGAAGGCATGCCGCGACCTGCTGCTGCGCCTCTATCTGGAGCGGGAGCCGACGCGCGATGAGGCGCTGCGACTCGGCAGGCTGGCATGGCTGTACGATTACGTCTGCCTGCTGTGGAGCGAGCTTTACTTGAGCTCGCGGTCCGGCGGCAGCGCCGCGACCGATGCCGTGGCGGCCAGGGCGGAGCGGCTCGCCGACAGGCTCGCCGAACGGCTCGGCGCGACTGGTCGCGGCGGCCAAGTTCCGGCACACTAGCGCGCTTTGGCCTTGGACCCTGGAGAGATTGATGGCGCGGATGATCGTGGTGGACCGTGACGGCAAAGAGCATGAGATCGAGGCGAAACCAGGCCTCAAGGTCATGGAGATCCTGCGTGAGCTCGACTACGGGGTCGCGGCGATCTGCGGCGGCCTTTGCTCCTGCGCCACCTGTCACGTATACGTCGATCCCGCATGGACGGCACGGCTGCCGAAGCCGCAAAGCGACGAGTTGGAGCTGCTCAAGGAGCTTTCCGATTACCGGGAAGCGACCTCCCGCCTGTCCTGCCAGGTGGACTTTACCGACGCGCTGAGCGGACTCAAATTGGCGATCGCGCCGGACACCTGAGGGCCGGGCCGGAATTCACTTCTTTTTCTCGGTTTGCCGGCGCACGGCATCTTGCGCCGCCGCGACCGCGGCGGGGTCGCCGAGGAAGCGCCGGCCGAGCGGTCTCAACTCGTCGTCGAGCTCGTACAGCATCGGTATGCCGGTCGGAATGTTGAACTCCACGATCGCACTCTCGCTCATGTCGTCCAGCATCTTCACCAGCGCCCGGAGCGAGTTTCCGTGCGCCACCACCAGCACCGTGCGGCCGGCGCGAAGCTCGGGAACGATGCGCGACTCCCAGAACGGCATCACCCTCGCCAGCGTGTCCTTGAGCGATTCGGAGGCCGGAAGCACCCGGGGATCGAGGTCGGCGTAGCGGACATCGAATTTCGGGTGCCGCGGATCGTCCGGCGCCAGCGGCGGCGGCGGCACGTCGTAGCTGCGGCGCCAGATCTTCACCTGGGCCTCGCCGTGCTCGGCGACGGTCTGCGCCTTGTCGAGGCCCTGCAAAGCCCCGTAGTGCCGCTCGTTGAGCCGCCAGTTCCTCTCGACCGGCAACCACATCCGATCGGTCGTATCCAATATCAGCCAGAGCGAACGGATCGCCCGCGTGAGCACCGACGTGAACGCGATCTTGGGCTCGAGATGCTCGCGTTGCAGCTCCCGGCCCGCGAGTATGGCCTCCTGTCTGCCGAGCTCGGTCAAGTCCACGTCGTGCCAGCCCGTGAATAGATTATCGACATTCCACGTGCTTTGGCCGTGACGGACCAGGATCAGTTTTGAGGACACCCTATTCTCCTAAAATAGCAGGATCGCGGCGCAGCGCCGCCACGAATACGCCGTCGAATCGCGCGGCGAGCGTCTGACCGTCCAGAATCTCCACGTGCAAGCGGATGCGCCCCCGTCCGGATCGCGCCAGCATCTTGAGGAACTTGTCCACGTGCTCGGGCGGCGGCGCCTTCAGGGCCCCGCGAAACTCGCCGCTCACCGGCTTGAGGTAGCGAATCGCCGATTCCTGGATCACGGCGTCGGCGTTCAACCCGTGCGCCTCGATGTAGCGGGTCGCCCAGGCCCAACCGGTGAGCACGGCGAGGCAGAACAGGCTCCCTCCGAACGCGGTTCCCTTGTGATTGGCATTCGGGGTCAACGGGGCGCGCACCACGACGGCGCCGTCGTGTGCCGCATCCACCGAAATGCTGAGGTGGCGTGCCAGGGGAAATTCCCGCGCGATTCGCGCCTGCAGGTACTCGACGCCGAATGCGTCATCCACGTTCTCTCTCAGGATCGTGCTGGGCGTTTTCATTCTTGCGCGAGCCGTCTCACCGCCTGCAGGGCCACCGACAATGTGGCGAAGTCGGGCTGCGACCCGGTGCGCATATCGGCCAAGATCCGCTTCAAGATGTCGATCGGCGCCGCGCGGCGCCGGGCCCACTCATCGACGCGGGCGACGGGGTCACGGCCCTTGCACTCGAGTGCCGCGCCCGTGATCCTGCGCTGCAGGCCGTACAGCTCGTCTCGAACGGTCCTGCGGGCGGCGGCCTGCCATTGTCCCTCGACCGTCAGACCGTCGATTTGTTCCTTGATCCAGGAAAGGCCCATGCGCTCGCTGATGTTGAAGTAAGCCTTTGCCGCGAAGCCGATCTCGACCTTTGCGGCCATGGCGACTTCCGCCAGATCCAGCGCGCAGTGCAGGATCTCGAGCGACGCGATCCGGGTCGCCAGCCGCTCCGGCACGTTCTGTTCGACCAGCCGGGATCGATCCACGCCGAGGCGCGCCGAGGCCGTGGCGGAAAGCGCCGAGCCGAGCTCGCCCCACAGCTCCTGCACCGGCGCGGCGTAGCGATGCACGGCGCGCTCGATGATCAGATGCTCGCGCAGGTTCTCGATGAGCCAGTAGCTCGCGTGACGCAGCAGACGGGCCGTCTGATTCATCGCGATGTACTGCACCGAGGCCGGAATCTTGTTGTCGAGGTCCTCGATCTGCGACCAGATGTCGCGCACCGCGAAGACCTCGCGCGCGGTGGTGTAGGCGCGCGCAATGGCCGCGGGATCCGCGCCGGTATCGTCCTGCGCGCGCACCGGGAAGACCGGTCCCATGCGGTTGATGAGGCTGTTGGTGATGGCCGTGGCGATGATCTCGCGGCGCAGCCGGTGACGCTTCAAACGCGCGGCGAAGCGGCGCTGCACGGGTTGCGGAAAATAGCGGATGAGCTCACCGGAAAGATAAGGGTCCTCGGGCACGTTGGAATGGATCAGCGCCTTGTACAACCAGATCTTGCCGTACGAGAGGAGGATCGCGAGTTCCGGACGGGTGAGCCCCTCGCCGGCTTTGCGCCGGTCGGCGATTTCCTCCTCGGACGGCAGAAACTCGAGCGCGCGGTTCAGATCGCCGGAGCGCTCCAGCACGCGGATCACGGAGGCGTTCTCGCTCAGGCGTTCCTTCGAATGGAACTCGCCGGTGCTGATCGCCTGGCCCTGCAGGTAGTTGTTGCGCAATACGAGGCCCGCGACTTCGTCCGTCATCTGCACGAGGAGGCGATCCCGCGCGGCCCGCGTGATCTCGCGCGCGCGCACGGCGCCGTTCAGCAGGATCTTCAGGTTGACCTCGACGTCGGAACAATTCACACCCGCGGAATTGTCGATGAAGTCGGTGTTCAGGCGGCCGCCACGGCGGGCAAACTCCACGCGGCCGAGCTGCGAGAAGCCGAGATTTCCGCCCTCGCCGATGACCTTGCAATTGAGCATCGCGGCGTCGATGCGCACGGCGTCGTTGCTGCGGTCGCCCACGTCGCCGTTGGACTCGCCGCTCGCCTTGACGTACGTGCCGATCCCGCCGTTCCACAACAGGTCGACGTGCGCCTTCAGGATGGCCTTGATGACCTCATTGGGCGTTGCCTGCGCCGGCAGTTCCAGGAGCGCCTGCGCCTCGCGCGACAGGGTCAGGCTCTTGGCGCTGCGCGAGTAGATGCCGCCTCCCTTGGAGATGGCCGCCCTGGCGTAATCCTCCCACGAGGAGCGCGGCAGACGGAACAGACGCTCGCGTTCGCGATAGGAGCGCGCCGGGTCCGGATCCGGATCGATGAATATGTGCTGATGGTTGAAGGCCGCGACCAGCCGTATGTGCCGGGATTGGAGCATGCCGTTGCCGAACACGTCCCCCGCCATGTCTCCGATCCCGGCCACCGTGAAATCCCGGCTCTGAATGTCGATTCCGATTTCGCGGAAATGCCGTTTGACGCATTCCCACGCGCCGCGGGCGGTGATCGCCATTTTCTTGTGGTCATAGCCGGCCGACCCGCCGGACGCGAAGGCATCGCCGAGCCAGAATCCGTATTCCTCGGATATGGCGTTGGCAATGTCCGAGAAGGTCGCCGTGCCCTTGTCCGCGGCCACCACCAGGTAGGCGTCGTCGCCGTCGTGGCGCACCGCCCGCGGCGGCGGGACGATTTTGTCCTCGACGATGTTGTCGGTGAGGTCGAGCAGGCCGCGAATCAGCGTCTGGTAGCACGCGACCACCTCGGCGAGCTGCGCGTCGCGGTCGCCCGTCAGGGCCCGCCGCACGACGAAGCCGCCCTTGGCGCCGACGGGCACGATGACGGTGTTCTTGACCTGCTGCGCCTTCATGAGCCCGAGCACCTCGGTGCGGAAATCCTCGCGCCGGTCCGACCAGCGGATGCCGCCGCGGGCGACGAAACCCATGCGCAGATGCACCCCTTCCATGCGGGTCGAAAACACGAAGATCTCGAACATGGGCTTCGGCAGCGGAAGCTCGCGAATCTTCTGGCTCTCGATCTTGAACGAGAGGTAGTCCTTGAGCTGACCGCTCCCGGACAGCTGGTAGGCGTTGGTGCGCACCGTCACCGAGAGCGCGTTCCACAGGGCGCGAAGAATCCGGTCCTCGTCGGAGCGGGTTACATCCTCGAGCTTGGATCGAATCTTCAGCTCGAGCCGCGCGGCGCCGTTGCGGCGCGCCGCCTCGGAGATGTCGGGGTCGAAACGCATGACGAACAGATCCGCGAGATTGCGCGCGACTTCCGGATTGTTGGCCAGCACCTGCGCGATGTATCCCTGGCTGAAGGGAAGCCCGGTTTGCAGAAGATACCGGCAGTAGGCGCGCAGCACCACCACGAGGCGCCACGGCACGCCGGCCGTCAGCGTGAGCTGGTTGAATCTGTCCGAATCCATCTGGCCGGTCCACACGGCCGTGAACGCGCTCTTGATCTCGTCCGCGAGAACGTCGAATTTGGCGACGGCGGTGCCCTGAATGTCGAGCTCGAGATCCTGGATCCAGGCGCGTCGCCCGCCGGCGAACTCGAGCCCGTACGGCCGTTCGGCCATCACCTTGAGCCCCATGTTCTCGAGCATGGGCAGAAGATCGGAGATCGGGATGGCATCCTCGAGATTGCGGAAGATCTTGAGAAAGAATTTGTCCTTGCGGCGCGGCTCGGGACGATACATGTCCAGATGCAGCCGCTCGCGCTCGCGCTCCGCGGCTTCGAGGAACGTCACGTCGACGGCCGCAGCATCGCCCGAGAAATCCTCGGTATAGGCGGCGGGAAACGCCTGCGCGTAGGTCGCAAACAGCTTGAGCGCGTACGCTTCGTCGAAGCGCGCCAACAGCGCCGTTTTGAAATCGTCCGCCCAGGAACGCACCGCGACGGCGATCCGCCGCTCGAGCGCATCGCCGTCTTTGCGGGAGCCGGCGCTCGGCAACGTGCGCGCCACGATGTGGATGCGGGCGAGGTTCGATTCCGCGATCTGCACCTGCGACTCCATGCCCGTGGCATCGAGCGCCTCGCCGATGACGCGCTCGATGCGCTGGCGCACCTGCGTGTTGTATTTCTCGCGCGGCACGAAGACCAGGCAGGAGTAGAAGCGGCGGAACGGGTCGCGCCGCAGCAGCAGGCGGACCCGCGGCCGCTCCTGCAGGCCGAAGATGCCCGTCACCAGCCGGATCAGGTCGGGCACGCCGGCCTGGAACAGCTCGTCCCGCGGGAATGACTCGAGTATGTGCTGCAACGCCTTGCCGTCGTGGCTGTCGGGCGCAAGCGCGAAGTGCTGCACGACTTGCGCGACCTTGTGGCGCACCAGCGGAATTTCGCGGGGTGTGCAGTTATAGGCGGAGGAGGTCCACAATCCGAGGAAACGACGCTCGCCGATCAACCGGCCGGCGGCATCGAAGGACTTCACGCCTACGTAGTCCAGGTAGCCGGCGCGATGCACCGACGATTGCAGGTTCGCCTTGGTGACCAGCACCAGATCGCGCGCGCGGCTCTGGCGCCGGATGTCGCTCGGCAGGGTCCGCGTGGTGCTGGGCGGGCGCTTATGGCCGGTCCGCAGCACTCCGAGCCCCGATTCCTCCACGGGCTCGAGCGCGTCCTGGCCCTTGCGGCTGCGCAGCCGGTATTCCTTGTAGCCCAGGAAGGTGAAATTCCGGTTTTCCATCCATGAGAGGAGCGCCTGTGCTTCGCTCACGTCGCGCGCATCGAAACGTGCGCTCAGGGCGCCGAGATCATCGGAAGCCCGCCGCGCCTCGGCGCGCATCTTGGCCCAGTCGGCGCATGCGACGCGCACATCGCGCATGCTCCGCTCGATATCCTCGCGCAGCGATTCAAGGAGCGCGGGATCCACGATGCGATCCACCTCGGCATGCTGGAAGGACTCAAGGCGCAGATGCTTGTCGGTGACCGCGGCGCGTCCCTCGATGGAGCGCAGCGCGCCCGCCGTATCGCGCGATACGGCGAAGATCGGATGGGCGAGGAAATGCATGGTCAGCGACGACCTAGTCAGGGCGAGGCCGATCGAATCGACCAGGAAGGGCATGTCGTCGTTCACCACCTCGATCACGGTATGAGGCGAGGTGTAGCCGTGCTCACGAAGGGTCGGATTGAATACCCGCACCAGCGCGCGGCCGCGGCGCGTGTGCGCGAATTTCAGGTGCGCCAGCGCCGCTCCGGCGAGGTCCGACGGCTCGCGCGCCATCATGTCCTCCGGATCGACGTTGCCGTAATAGGTTTCCAAAAAGCGCTTGTAATCGGGGGCGCGGCGGGCCTTCGGCAAGCGGGCCGCCGCGCCGACCACGGCCGCCATTCGATGTTGCTCGGTGCTCGCTGGGTGCATGTTCTCGTCCTGGAAGTCAGTCCGGCTTTTCGAGATCGGCGATCACGGCCGCCAAAAAGCGGCATGCCTCGCCTCCGGTGATGCATCGGTGATCGAAGCTCAAGGACAACGGCATCCGCCGATGCGCCGCCACGGTGCCTGAGACCGCCACCGCATCGGTTCGCACCTTGCCCGCGCCCAGGATCGCCACCGCCGGCGGCACCACGATGGGAATGCCGTAGCGGCCCGCGAGCGTTCCGAAGTTCGAGAGCATCAGGGTGAAATCGCGAAGGTCCTCCGGCGGGATGCTGCGCTGATGCGCGGCGCTCTTCTGCGCGGCGACGGCAGCCTTCAATTCCGCCGGCGGCTTGTTCTCGATATTCCTCACCACCGGCACGATCAGGCCTTGAGGGGTATCCACTGCGATCGCGAGATCGATGTGATCGAAAAGCACGCGCGAATTCGAGCCGGCGTCGTACCAGGCGTTCAGGGCGGGCTCGATGCGCCAGGCGCCGATGAGCGCGCGAATCAGCCGCAGCATGTAATCTCCGGGCCTCGACCACGCGTGGAGGTCGGCGTCATCGCACACCGTGGAGAGCGGCACCTCGGCTTGCGATGCGGACATGCTGCGCGCCATGGCGCGCCGCAGGCCGCGCAACGGCTCCCACGCCGCTCCGGGCGGCAATGCCGGCGTCGCGGACGCGTCGCGCCGGGGCGCGCCGGGGGACGCTCCCGCGAGCACGTCATCGAGAGTGATCACGCCGTCGTGTCCAGAGCCGTTGATGCGCCCGAGATCGAGCTTCAAGTGGCGCGCCGCCGCGCGCGCCACGGGCAATGCGCGCGGGCGCGCCGCGCCATTGCCTTGCGATACCGCCGCCATTCCCAGGTCGACGGACTCCGCCTCCGCCGTGACCGGCATGCTGCCGACGACGGTGCCGGAATCGAAGTCGATGAGGGGCGCGCCGGTCGCTATGATGTCGCCCGCGGCGCCGTGCAGCTTCATGACGGTGCCCGCGTAGGGAACCGGCACTTCGACCACCGCTTTGGCCGTTTCCACCGACAGCATCGGCGATCGACGTCACGTGGTCGCCGAGCCTGACGTGCCAGCTCAGGATCTCGGCCTCGGACAGGCCCTCGCCCAGATCCGGAAGCCTGAATTGCCCATGCGCAGTGCTCTAGTCCGTCCAAGGTGGTCGCGCGATGCGTCGACGATGCGCGCGACGCCGGGAATGTAATCGTGCTCGAGTCGATACAACGGCATGATGGTGTCGTAACCGGTGACGCGCTGGATCGGCGCGAGCAGATCGTACAGGCCGTGCTCGGCCACGATGGCGGCGATCTCGGCGCCGACACCCAGTTGCGCGCCGCCTCGTGCACGATCACGCAGCCGGCCGGTTTTGGCGACCGACGTCGAGGATCGTCTCGCTGTCGATCGGCTCAAGGTCGCCAGATCGATGACCTCGCAGCTGATGCCCTCGCCTCGAGCAGCGGCTCGGCGGCGCTTGCAGCGTTTCGACCGTCATGGCGCCCCAGGTGACCAGCGTGACGTCGCTGCCCTCGCGCAGGATGAAGCAACGGTCGAGCGGCAGCGCAAGCCCGTCGTCGCTCACCTCCTGGCTTGCATGAAGCGGTACAGCCGCACCGGCTCGAGAAACATCACCGGATCGGGATCGCGGATGGCGGCGAGCAGCAGTCCGTAGGCGCGCGCCGGGCGATGAGGGGCACACGACCCGCAGTCCCGGTGATGGCAGAGCAGGGTCTCGAGGCTCTCGGAGTGATGCTCGGGGGCGTGGATGCCGCCGCCGTGCGGCATGCGCAGCACCAACGGACAGGTGAGGCGGCCGCGCGTGCGATTGCGCAGCCGCGCCATGTGGCTCGCGATCTGATCGAGCGCCGGATAGATGAAGCCCATGAATTGGATCTCGGCCACCGGCTTGAGGCCCTGCGCCGCCATGCCCGACCGCGTGCCCGCGATCAGTCCCTCGGCGAGCGGCGTGTCCTGCACCCGGCGCCTCCCGAAACGCGCTGCAATCCCACCGTCGCGCGAAACACACCGCCGTTGACGCCGACGTCCTCGACCGATCACCACGACGCGTTCGGTCGTGCTGCCATTTCCCAGCCATGCGCCATGTTGATGGCCTCGACCATCGTCATCTTCGCCATGACTAACTTCGCGCCTTGGTGTCCGCTTGAGCGTGCGCCGTAGCTGCGCGCCTCTTCGCGCTGCCCGAGCAGGTGGCGCGGCGATCTCGGCGTAAAGGTGATCGAACATGGCATCGGTCGATGGCTTCGCGCGCTTCAAGTACTGGTTCACCGCCGCGTCGATCTCCCGGGCGCATTCGCTGCGAGCCACGCCTCCTCATCGGCATCGCTCCAGGCTCCGCGCCGCGATCAGGTATTCGCGCAAGCGGATCAGGGGCTCGAGCTCCCAGGCTTCCTTGACCTCGTCGGGATGGCGGTAGCGGCGCGGCATCGTCCGCCGTCGTGTGGTCGCTCAAGCGGTAGGTCAGGGTCTCGATCAGCGTCGGGCCGCCGCCGCGCCGCGCGCGGTGAAGCGCCGCCGCGACCTGTCGCGCACGGCGAATACGTCGTTGCCGTCGACCTGCATGCCGGGATGCCGGCGGCCACCGCTTTCTGTGCCAGGGTCTGGCCGCGGTCTGCTCCGCGACGGGCACCGAGATCGCCCAACCGTTGTTGACGATCACGAAGACCACGGCAGCTCGCGCGCGCCGGCCAGGTTCATCGCCTCGTAGAATGCGCCTTCCGAGGTGCCGCCGTCGCCGATGTAGGCGAGCGCGCAGCGCGGCTCGCCGAGAATCTTGAACGCCATGGCTGCGCCGGCGGCGTGCGGGTCTGGGTGGCGATCGGCACGCAACAGGCGAAATCATGCCGCGCGTGGGCGAAGTCGTTGCCGCGCTCATCGCCTCCCCAGTAGGTGCAGGATCTCCGTCATGGTCACGCCCCGCCACATCTGAGTGCCGATTTCGCGATAGACCGGCGCGAGCACGTCTTCGGGGCGCATCGCCGATCCCACGCCGATGTGTGTCGCCTCGTGTCCCAGCGCCGAGGCATAGGTCCCGAGCTGGCCGGTCCGTTGCAGATTGACCGCTTTGGCATCGAACAGCCGTTCACGCGTCATCGCCCGGTACATGCCGCGCACGTCCTCGTAGTCCGTTGCGAAGGCGGGCGGATC
Organism: uncultured Gammaproteobacteria bacterium; assembly: GCA_963730565.1. Lineage (GTDB taxonomy): Bacteria > Pseudomonadota > Gammaproteobacteria > Steroidobacterales > Steroidobacteraceae > Bog-1198. The sequence goes on along the minus strand of CAVSSU010000020.1, from coordinate 876 downwards.
TGCCACGAGCGCACCCTTCGGATCGAGAATGCGCTTGTATTCGATTTTGAATTCGGCCACCGTCGGCATCGGCGAATTATGCCAGGGCGCGGAGGACAGCGCTTCAGGCATGGTGGCGGCCGGCGAGATATCCCGGCGTTTGCATCTCGACCAGGCGGCTGGCTGCGCGCTGAAACTCGAACCGAAGGCGCTCGCCGCGATAAAGCCCCTCCGGGGGAGCGGCCGCCGACACCACCGTTTTGACGCCGCGATCATAGAACTCGTCGATCAGCATGATGAAGCGCCGCGCCGCATCCTCGTGCGAGGGTGTGAATACCGGGACATTGGCGACGAACACCGTGCCGTAGAGTCTGGCGAGCTCGATGTAATCGTTCTGGCTGCGCGGACCTTCGCAGAGCTCGGCGAACTCGAACCACGCCATGTCGGGGCCGGTCGCCACGGCCCGGATCGGCCTGCCCTCGATGGTGAGGGTGGCCGGGGCGGTCGCGCCGCCCCCGGCAAGCTCCTCGAAGCGCTTCAACAGCGCGCGCGCCGTCTGCGGCGAGCCCGAGTCCAGATAGGTCGGCGCACGCTCGAGCTGCCGCAGGCGGTAATCGATCCCCGAATCCACCTGAAGCACGTCGACGTGGGCCTCGATGAGCCCGATGGCGGGCAGAAAACGCTGCCGTTGCAATCCGTCCTTGTACAGCTCGCGCGGCGGAACGTTCGAGGTGGTGACCAGCGTCACGCCGCGGCGAAACAGGCCGGCGAGAAGACCCGACAGGATCATGGCGTCGGCGATGTCCGCGACGAAGAACTCGTCGAGACACAACGCGCGTGCGCGTCCGGCAATGCGCCGCGCGACGAGCTCGAGGGGATTCTCGCGGCTCCTGGCGC
>CAVSSU010000019.1:0-105563 GCA_963730565.1 uncultured Gammaproteobacteria bacterium | reverse complement strand
GGCCCGAATTTGAATGTACTTGAGAAATATGCCAGCCAGATCCTCGTGGAAATGCAGAAGGTCAAAGGCATGGAGGATCTCGGCATCTTCCACATCGTCGGCCAGCCTAATCTCAACATCAAGGTGAATCGCGTCAAGGCGGCTCGGTATGGGCTCAACACGGGAGACGTGAACGCGGTCGTACAGGCGGCCATGGCGGGGGCGGTGGCGACCACCGTGCTGGAAAGCGACCGTCAGTTCAACCTCACCGTGCGACTGGAGCAGCAATACCGAGACAGCCTCGACAAGGTGCGCACCATCCCCGTCGCGTATCAAACCGCCGCGGGGAGCACGGCGTATATTCCGCTGAGCGAGCTTGCGGACATAAGCCTGGATTCCGGCGCGTCGTATATCTATCACGAGACCACGCAACGCTACATTCCGATCAAGTTCAGCGTGCGCGGCCGTGACCTCGGCAGCACGGTGGCCGAAGCTCAACGGCGGATAACGGAAAATATCCACCTGCCGACCGGATACCGCATGGTTTGGGCGGGCGAGTTCGAGGACTTGCAGACCGCGAAGACGCGATTGGCAGTGTTCGTGCCGATGAGTCTGGCGCTGATCGTGGTGCTGCTCTACAGCTTGTTCAACTCCGTCCGCGACAGTCTGCTGGCATTGGCGGGAATACCCTTCGCGGTCGGAGGCGGCGTGATCGCGCTGTTCGTCACGGGACTGCCGTTCAGCGTGTCCGCCGCCATCGGGTTCATATCCCTGTTGGGAGTGTCGGTCATGAACGGCATCCTGGTGCTCACCTACTTCAATGAGCTCCATATGCAGGGAATGAGGCCTTTCGATGCCATGGAAAGAGCCGCCGAAAAGCGCATGCGTCCGATGCTGATGACGGCACTGTCTGCCTGCATCGGCCTGGTGCCGGCCGCGCTGTCGCACGGTATCGGCAGCCAAGTCCAGCGCCCCCTGGCAACCGTGGTCGTGGGCGGAATGCTCATCGGGCCGCTCATGCTCCTGATGGTGGTTCCGGCGCTGCAGCTCATCTTCCTGCGCAAATCGGACCACGACAGCGCCGACCACGACGCGGAACCCGGAGAGACCCGATGATTCGCCGCCTACCGGCCAATGTCGCGTATCTGCTCATCTCGCTCCTTACGGCGATTCCCGTCGGATCCGCACTCGGCCGCAGCCAGAAGGGCCCTTCCGCTCCGGGCGCCATTGCCGTTGCGCATCAGCATTCGGCATCGATCATCCGCCGTCCTGCGCAACCGGTGCAAATCAAGCTGCGCTCGCCTGCCGAACGGCCCATGGAGGCTCACTTGGCTTCGCCTGCCCACGGGCAGGTCCGAGTGCGCTCGACCGTTCCCCATCAACCGGCATCGGCGCTTGGCGGCCCGGCAAAGTATGATGCAAGGCATGGCGCCGCCCTCGGAGCCGCAATGGGACATAGGCGCTAGAGCGAGGAGTGCGTGGATGACTGCCATCCCGGAAACGATGAGAGCGGTGCTCTTGAAAGGGTACGGCGGGTTCGATCAGCTGGAGTACCGCGAGGATGTGCCGGTCCCGCAGCCCGAGGAGGATGCTGTCCTCGTGCGGATCGGCGCCGCGGGCGTCAATAACACCGACATCAACACGCGCACCGGCTGGTATTCGCGAGCGGTCTCGGAGGGTACGACGGTCACCGGGGCTGCCGGCGGATTCGGCGGCGCAAGCCCCGAAGACGCTGGGTGGACCGGTGCGGAACACAAATTTCCGCGCATTCAGGGCGCCGACGGTTGCGGCCGGATCGTCGCCGTGGGCTCCAGGGTATCCCCCCGACGAATCGGCGAGCGGGTTCTGATCGAGCCCGTCATCCGATTGAATCGGAACGGCATCACGCAAGTCATCTATTTCGGATCGGAGTGCAACGGCGCGTTCGCGGAGTACGCCTGTGTGCCCTCGGTGAATGCGCACGCCATCTCGACCGGCCTCTCGGATGTGGAGCTCGCGTCGTTTCCCTGCGCGTATGCGGCGGCCGAACACATGCTGGAGCGCAGCATCGTGGGACGCGGGGACACGGTGCTGGTCACGGGTGCTTCGGGGGGCGTCGGCTCCGCGGCCGTGCAACTTGCGGTGCGTCGGGGAGCGCGCGTGTTCGCAGTATCCAGCCTTGCGAAGGCACGGGCCGTCGAGGCGCTGGGCGCGTCGCTCGTGATCGCCCGCGACGCAGATCTCATTGGAACCTTGGGAATTGAAAGCGTCGATGCCGTCATCGACGTGGTCGGCGGGAAGCAGTTCGGTCAACTGCTCGAGATCCTGCGGCGGCGAGGCCGCTATGCGGTGGCGGGGGCGATATCGGGCCCGATCGTCGATCTGGACTTGCGAACTCTGTACCTCAAGGATCTTCGGCTCGACGGCTGTACCGTATTCGAGCCGGCGGTGTTTCGCAATCTGGTCGGATACATCGAGCGCGGCGAAATCCGCCCGGTGATCGCCCGCGTCTTCGCGCTCGGCTCGATCGTCGCCGCGCAACAGGAATTCAGCGCCAAAGGACACACCGGCAAGATCGTGCTGCAGCCTTGAGCACGGTGCGCTCTCGGCGCCATCGTAGCAGGGCTAATTCGGTCCCGACTTCAGGAGCGGGTCTGCGAATGCATCCGATCGTCCGCCTTGAAGAAATGGCGGGCGAACGCCACGACGGTGCCGTCCGAGGGATGATCCATGGTCTCGACGCCGGATATTCGACCCGCGAGAGCGGCGTCGTGCTCCTTGATGTACTTGGCGAATTCGTGTTTCGCGCTGGAGGGCCCCACGATGAGAACCGCGCCTGCGTCCCCCACCGATTTGGAGACGTGCTTGTAGAACTCATGATCGGGCGGCGCGTGTCCGGAGTCGCCCGAATTCGCTTTGTGATGCAGATGTTGATCCGGGTGGGTGCTGTGAACGGTCTGCGCATCGTACAGGTCGGCGTTGAAATTCAAGATCTTCGCTTCCCGATGATCGATCCAAACCACGGTATGAAAGTGTTTGCTCATGGGCGGACTATAGCATGTATGCGCTTCAGCTTGGCGCCGCGCCAAATGACATGGAATCAATATGTTACGGACGGCAATGTGTGATTCCGCACAAAGTGCAATGACCGACATCTCGAGCCACGTATCGGGGGGGTTGCCGTTCAACGCGTGCCACTTTCCCGAACAAAGTCACGGGTGCGGGCGCATTTCCCTCCTTGACACCCCCGCGAGGGTGCGCTCACAGTACCGCCCGAGCCATGAGGCCCGCGAATCAGGCGAAAGAAAACCGACAGGAGTTGGCGATGATTACCGCTCAGGCGATCAAGTCCAGACATTCCGACGTCTTCACCTACCTTCACGGCAACCTGGATTCGAGTGCCGAGTACTGCCGGATTCCCGCGAATTCCTGCGGCGCCAGCCTGGTGTTCGTCAGCGATGAGCAACAAATCGCTCAGGCTTTCTCCCACCGTCCCGCCATTCTCATATGCCTCAGCGCGGTTTCGGCGTCCTTGGCTTCGGCGAGCAGCGAGACTTGCTGCTTCTCGGTCAACGTCATGCCCGTCGGCATGGCGACCCTGCTCAAGTATTTCGACCGCAAGAGTTTCCGCTTCAGCCAGTGGGGACAACGGCACCCCACGGCGCTGGTGCACCCGGATGCGCAAGTCGGCTCGGATGTCTGCTTGGGGCCCTATTGCGTGATCGGCTCGCATGCGGTGATCGGAAACAACAGCATGATCGGCGCGCATGCCGTGATCGAAAACGACGCCATCATCGGTGCGCGAACGGTCATTCATCCCCAGGTTTTCATCGGGGCCGGATGTGAAGTGGGCGACGACTGCGAAATCCATCCCCACACCACCGTCGGCGGCGACGGGTTTGGTTACGCCCCGGGGCCGGATGGTCGCGCCCGCAAGATTCCCCATCTCGGCAATGTCGTGATCGCCAACGATGTGGAAATTGGCAGCAACTGCGCCATCGATCGGGCCACGTTGACTTCCACACACATCCGTGCGGGAACGAAGCTCGACAACATCTGCCATATCGCGCACAACTGCGATCTGGGCGAGGATGGCTTCTACACCGCCGGCTTCATGATGGGGGGGTCGACGCGGATCGGCCGGCGATTCATGACGGGTGGGAATTCCGTCGTCACGACACACGTCACCGTGGGCGACAACGTCACGCTTTCGGGGAGGTCCTCCGTCACCCACGATGTACCGGAGCCGGGCGCCTATGGCGGCTATCCGCTCCAGCCTTTGGCGGATGCGATGCGCACGGCGGCCAGTCTCGGCAAGCTGAACGAAATCCGCAAGAACCTCGCAAGGGTCATGAGGCATTTGAACCTCACCTGACCCCGTCTGTGGGTTGAACGCTCAACTCAACCCGATATCCGCCACCGCACCGGCTCGCTCCTTTCTCGGTGCGCCGCCGAAGAGCAGCCTCATACCGGTAAGATTCTCAATGATGCGAATGGGGGCTGAGCGGGCCGAGCATCGTCAGCACCCCAAATACCAGCAGCAGCCAGCCGGCCGCTTGGTTCAAACCGTACCCGACGCTCACGCGCCCCAGCCGCGCGCTCAGCATGCCGGCGCCGAATACGGCAGGCACCGTGCCCAAGCCGAAGCACAACATCAGGGCTGCTGCCGGCGCCGCACCGCCGGAGAGCGCGGCGAACATCAGCATCGAGTACACGAATCCGCAGGGCAGCCAACCCCAAAGCATTCCGAGCAGGAGCGACCCGAGGAGGCCGTTGGAAGGGAGCTTGCGTGCGAGCGGCGCCAAGCGGGACCACAGCCTGCCGCCGAGGCGCTCGAGACGGGAGAGGGGGCGCCAATGGAACAGCGTGTTCAACGCCATCGCGACGAGCAGCAGACCCGCCATGATTCTCGCGATGACCGCGATCCGATCCAAGTCGAACATCGCGCTCAAGAACCCACCGGATGCGCCGACGACGGCGCCCGCGAGTGTGTAGCTCGTCAGCCGCCCCAGCTGGTAGGTGGCCGTGTGCACCGATCTTTTCGTCGCGCCCGCGATACCGCGTGTGCGCATGCCGAGCGCGCCGGATATGGCGCCGCACATGGCGAGGCAATGGACGCTCCCCGCCACTCCGACGGCGAAGGCGGCGGAGAGGGTCAGCGGATTGCAGACCGCTGCGACGCTCATCGAGGCTTCTGCGCCGGCGAATCCGGCGGAATCGCGATCTCGTTTCGATCCTCCACGAGAATTTCCCAGGCGGGCGCATCCAATTCGTCGAACTGCCCGGTCCGCACGGCCCAGAAGAATGCCCAGATACCGCAGCCGACCAGAACCAGGCTCACGGGGATCAGCACGAACACGATGCTCATGACATGGCCGCCCCCGCCGCGGGAGGCGTCCCGATGCGCGGTACGGAGAGCGGCGCGCGCCCGCGGCGCGGTTCGCGCCCCCGGCTGCGGCCGTCGCGCATGAGGCGCAAGGAATTCAACACGACCAGGATCGAGCTCAAGGACATGCCGATGGCGGCCGCCCAAGGCGGCACCCAGCCCAGCGCGGCGAGAGGCATCGCGACCAGGTTGTACGCCCCGGCCCAGACGAGATTCTGGCGCATGACTCGCCTTGCACGGCGCGCCAATAGGAAGGCACCGGGAAGCGCCCGCAGCGAGTCGCCGATCAGCACGAGATCCGCGCTGGCCAAAGCGAGGGCGGAGCCGCGGCTCATGGCGACGGACAGTCCCGCGCCCCCCAAAACCGGCGCATCGTTGATGCCGTCTCCCACCATGGCAATGAATTCGCCCCGTTGGCTGAGCGCCTTGATGCGTTCGAGCTTGTCGGCCGGCGACTGCCGCGCCGAGAACGCCGAAATGCCGCAATGCTTCGCAAGACGCGAGACCGCGGCGAAGGAGTCGCCGCTGAGAATTTCCGTGCTCAGGCCCTGCTCGAGCAGCTCCCGCACGGCGCCAGGGCTCTCCGGCCGCGGCGTGTCCTGCAGTTCGAACGTTGCCAGCTCGACACCGTCGCCCGTAAGGACGATCAGTGCGTCATCGTCCGCCGGCACCCGCCCGGCCGAAAGGCCCGTGACAAAAGCGCGGGTGCCGATCTGATAGCTCTTTCCCTGGACCATTCCCGTGATGCCGCCTCCGGGCACCACCCGCACGTCCCCCGCCTCGAGACGATGCCCCGGCGTGGAGGCGAAGGCACGGGCAATGGGATGTTCGGACGCCACTTCGAGAGCCGCTGCGATCTCGAGGCATTCGCGCTCGGACAAGGGTCCCTTCGCCGTGCAGCGCGACACCGACATCATGGCGCTCGTCAGCGTCCCGGTCTTGTCGAACACCACCCGTGTCACCCGCGTGAGACTCTCGACAGCGTCGGGATGAGTCACCAGGACGCCCCGTCGGGCGAGCGCGGCGTTCGCGCTCGCCACCGCGACCAGCGTGGCGAGCGAGAAGGCGCAGGGACAGGCGGCGACCAACATCGCCAAGGTCGCCGAGAACGCGCGGCCGGGCTCGATTACGCACCAGATCGCGCAGATCAGGCAGGCGAGAACCAGGACGCAGCTCAAGAAACGACTCGCCATCCGATCGGCGTCGCGGGTGATGCGCGGCCGCTCGGATTGGGCCCGGTGCAGCAACGCGACGATGCTCGACAGTACCGTCGCGCCCCCGGTCGCCGTCACCCGGATGCGCACCGGTGAGCCGACATTGATCGTGCCCGCAATCGCGTGATCGCCGAGCGGCCGCGCGACCGGCAGCGATTCGCCCGTCAACATGGCTTCGTCGAACTGCGTGGCCGCCGACTCGAGTCGACCGTCGGCGGGTACGATCTCTCCCGCGCGCACCAGCACCAGATCGCCCGCCTTGAGCGCCGCGACGGTCACGTCCGTGACGATTTCGCCGCGGTCCCCGACGGCGGAGACTCGATGCGCGGTCACCGGCAGAAGGCGGCTCAAAGAGTCGCTGACGTGCGTGCATTGATGCCGCGCCACCATCTCCACGTAACGGGCGACGGTGAGAAAGAAAATGAACATGGTGACCGAGTCGAAATAGACCTCCCCGGCATGTCTCCAGGTATTGAAGACGCTGGCCCCGTAGGCAAGGATGAGTGCGAGGCTCACCGGCACATCCATGGTGATGCTGCGTTCGAAGAGCGCCCGCGCGCCGTTCGCGAAATAGGGCCAACCGGCGTAGAACATGACGGGCGTCGCGACCAGCATGCTGACGATGCGCAGATAAGCGCGCACATCGGTCTCCATGCCCTGGGAATTGCCGACGTACAGGGCCACCGCGAACATCATGACCTGCATCATTCCGAGGCCCGCCACGGCGAGACGCTTCAGCAGGCCGCGCCGTTCGGCCTGCGCCAGGGCGTCCGCGTTCCCCGCCGTGACGACGTGAGGCTGGTATCCGAGTTCCGAGATGATCTGCATGAGCCGCGAGAGCTTGATGCGGCCTTCGTCCCACACGACTTGCGCGCGTCCCGTCGCAGTATTGACGCCGGCGTGGACGACGCCGTCCAGCCCCGTCAACGAGCGCTGAATCAGCCAGCTGCAGGCCGCGCAGGTCAGTCCATCGATGGTCAGGATGACGGCGCGCCCGCGAGGCTCGACGCGGCTCAGTGAGTCGAGAAGCGCGGGCTCATCGTAGGCCAGCCAGGTGTCGGACGGCGCCCGGGGTTTGACCGCAGGCGCGGTCCGGAAACGATAGAAATCCTCCAGCCCGAGCTGGGAGATCAGCTGAGCCGCGGCCCGGCATCCGGGGCAACAGACCGCCTCGTCGGAATCGTTCAGGCGGACCCACAGCGGCTCCCGCCCCGCCAGCGCTTCGCCGCAATGGAAACACTCGATGGGCGAGGCCGCCACGGTCTCAATCCGTCGGAGGAAGGAGCGAATTCGCCTTGGCGGCGTGCTGCACGGGCACCGCCGGGTGCGATGTCGCCAATACCGGGTCCGGATGCTTCAAGATCAGCACCATCGTGATGACGCCGGCGATCACCGACCCGACGGGTGGAGCGATGACCAGCCACATTATCGGGTACCGATACCAGGCTTTGTCGGACTTTTTATCGCTCATATCGGTCTCCGGATAATGTCTTAGGGTTCGGCAAAGAATCGGGCGCGGCTGGTGACGAGCACCCCGGGACGATCCAGTTCCTGGGCCGTGATCGTGAAATTCTGGCCGCCATGCTCCTCGCCGGAAGGGATGCGCACCCGAATGACCACCGTCTTCACATCCTCGGCATCGACATGCTGCGTGGGCGAGTCGCTGTCGATGACGGCGCCGGGAAGCCCCGAGGCGCTCAGACGGAAGTCGTGGGCGTGCTGATCCTTGTTGATGATGCGTATCGTGAACACATTTTCCACGCGACCATCGTCGAGTTCGCGGTACATAACATTGCGATCGCGCAGCACATCGATATCGAAGCTCACGCGGTGGGTCACCGCATAGGCGAACCCGCATATCAGGGACGCCAGAATGGCCGTGTAGATCATGATCCGCGGCCTGAATATGCGGCGCGGCGCGCCGTCGAGCTCAGCCTGGGTCGAATAGCGCACGAGTCCCCGCGGGTAACCGACCTTATCCATCACGGCATCGCAGGCGTCGATGCAGGCCGCGCAGGCGATGCATTCGTACTGCAGTCCCTTGCGGATATCGATGCCGGTCGGGCAGGCCTGCACGCAGAGCGTACAGTCCACGCAATCACCCAAGCCCGCCTGTTGGGCGCTGACGCCGCGCCCGCGAGATCCGCGCGGTTCGCCCCGCGCCGCATCGTAGGAAATCACCAATGTGTTCCGATCGAACATGGCGCTCTGAAAACGAGCATAGGGACACATGTACTTGCACACCTGCTCGCGCATGTAACCGGCATTGCCATAGGTGGCGAAGCCGTAGAAAAGAATCCAAAACGCCTCCCAGGAGCTGACCCCGCCGATCGCGATTCGGCTCACCAATCCATGGATGGGCGAGAAATAGCCCACGAACGTCATTCCGGTGAACAGGGAAAAGCCGACCCACAGCGATTGCTTGGCCGCCTTGCGTGCGATCTTGGACGTCGACCAGGCAGCCCGGTCGAGTTTCATCTGCCGCGACCGGTTGCCTTCGGTCAGACGTTCCATCCACACGAATATCTCGGTCCAGACGGTCTGTGGGCAGGCGTAGCCGCACCACAATCGTCCGCCGATTGCCGTGAAGTAGAACAGCGACAGGGCCGCGATGATCAGGAGCCACGTCAGGAGATAGAAATCCTGGGGAAACAGCGTCAACCCGAAGATGAAGAACTTGCGCGCGGGTAGATCGAACAACACGGCCTGCCGGCCGTTCCACCGGAGCCAGGGCATTCCGTAGAATAGGCCGAGAAGGACGACCACGGAAAGGTTGCGCAGGCGCGCAAAACGGCCATCGACTTCGCGCGCGTATACCTTTCGTTGCGCCTCATAGAGCGGCTCGGCAACGGCTCCGGTGAGGTTCATGGGGGCTTGCCATGCGGGCCGGACTTGAGCATGTAGGCGGTCAAGGCGGATCCGACGAAGCTGAACAGCCAGAATACGAAGAAGCCCATCGCGTAGATCATCGGGCGAAGCGCGATCAGCGACGGACTGAACACGTCATCCCATCCGAGCGTCATCGGATCGAAGCACGCGAACACCACCGCTGTCTGCAGACACGCGGCGATGAACGACGCCCAGAGCGTGACGCCCCAGATCTCCGTCATGCCGGACCAGCCCGGAACCGGTGCGTCACTTTCCGGCATTTGCCTGCTCGGCCGGCTGCGGCACCCCCACCGGCGGCGAGAGGCTGAGCACATAAGCGGCCAACAGACGCACTTTCATGTCTCCCAGGCGCTCGAGTTGGGCGGGCATGTGGTTGGTGCGTCCATTCGTGATCGTTTCGCGAATGTCCTTCACCGAGCTCCCGTGCAGCCAGATCTTGTCGGTCAAATTCGGGGCGCCGAGCATGGTGTTGCCCTTGCCGTCCGGACCGTGGCAGGCAAAGCACACCGTCGCAAACCGCGTCTTGCCCGCGCTCACCTGCTCGGGAGTGAAGTGGGAGTCCGCGGGGTTCCGGCCGCTCAAGGTCAGCACATAGGCCAAAACCTCTTCGACGCCGTCGTGCCCGAGCACCGGTCCCCAGGCCGGCATCACGCCGTCGCGTCCGTGGGCAATGCTCTGATACACATCCTTCTCGGTGCCGCCCCACAGCCAGTCTTGGTCGGTGAGATTGGGGAAGCCCTTCGCGCCGCGCGCATCCGATCCGTGGCAGCTCGAGCAATTGAGCGCGAACAGATTCCGCCCGGTGGTCATGGCCGATGGATCGTGCGACAAGTCGGTCAGGCTCTTGCCGTTGAAGGCGGCGAAGCGCTGCTGCAGCGCCTGCCGTGCCGCGTCGTCCTCGCCCTGCCATTGCGAAACCTCGGTCCAGTGCTTGAGCCCCTTGTAGTTGCCGAGCCCCGGGTAAAGGACCAGGTAGCCCAATGCGAAGATGATCGACGAAATGAACAGCCACAGCCACCAGCGGGGCAGCGGATTGTTGTACTCGGTCAGATCGTCGTCCCAGACGTGGGTGGTTTCCTTGGGCGCGACTTTCGAGGCGCCGCGCATCGTCCACCAGATCAGCCACAGACAGCCGAAGATGTTGGCAAGCACCACGATCGTGATGTAGGCGGCAACTCCGTTACTCATGGCAGGGCCGTTATTCATGATGGGCTTCTTTGACGGTCGGCTGGCTTGGTGTCGGCGGGTCGTCTTCGTCGAGCGCCATTCGTGCCATCGCATCGAACACCGGCTTGCGCCGCCCGCTCCACGCCCAGGCGATGATGGCGACGAAGAACAACAGGAGAATCAGCGTCATTGCGCCGCGGAATATGCCGATCATGGCGACACCTCACCGTGAAACTTGAGACCTTGCAGGTAGGCAACCAGCGCATCGAGCTCGGTGTGGCCCGCCACCTTGTCCGACGCCGACTCGATATCCCCGTCGCTGTAGGGCACGCCGACCTTCCTCAGCACGCGCATCTTGGCGGCGAGCAGCACCGGATCGATGCTGTCCTTCGCCAACCACGTAAAGGCCGGCATGTTGGATTCGGGGACCACATCTCGCGGATTGTTCAGATGGATGCGGTGCCACTCATCCGAATAGCGGCCGCCGACGCGCGCCAGATCCGGGCCGGTTCGCTTCGACCCGAACTGGAACGGGTGATCGTAGACGGCCTCGCCGGCGATGGAGTAATGGCCGTAGCGCTCGACCTCGGCCTGCAGCGGGCGGACCATCTGGGTGTGGCACAGATAGCAGCCTTCGCGCACGTAGACTTCGCGTCCGGCCAGCTCCAGCGGCCCGTAGGGCTTGATCCCCGGCGAAGGTTGGATCACCGATGCCTGGAAATACAGCGGCACGATTTCCACCAGTCCGGCGACGCTGATGACGATGGCGATGAGGGTTCCCATCAACCAGGCATTTTTTTCGACGATTTCGTGATTCATCGTTGGTCTCCGCTGCGATCAGACGGCCGGCACGGGCACGGCATCGGTGCGCACGACCGGCTGTCTCACCGTCATGGCGGTGTTGTAAAGCATGATGAACATGCCGATCAGGAAAAGGACGCCTCCTCCCAAACGCACCATGTAGTAGGGATACGTCGCCTTCAGCGATTCGACGAAGGTATAGGTGAGCGTGCCGTCCGCATTCGTCGCCCGCCACATGAGGCCCTGCATGACGCCCGCGATCCACATGGCCGTCACGTACAGCACCACGCCGATGGTGGCGATCCAGAAATGCACGTCGATCAGCCGGATGCTATACATTTCCCTGCGACCGTAGAGCCGCGGGAGCAGCGCATACATGGAGCCGATGGTCATGAAGGCGACCCAGCCCAACGCACCCGAATGCACATGGCCGATCACCCAATCCGTGTCGTGCGCCAGCGCATTGACCGTCTTGATCGACATCATCGGTCCTTCGAACGTCGACATGCCGTAGAACGACAGCGCGACGATCAGGAACTTGAGAATGGGATCGGTCCGCAGTTTGTGCCAGGCGCCGGAGAGCGTCATGATTCCATTGATCATGCCGCCCCAGGAGGGCGCGAGCAGGATGATCGAAAACACCATGCCGAGCGACTGCGCCCAGTCGGGCAGGCTCGTGTACTGGAGGTGATGGGGGCCCGCCCACATGTAGATGGATATCAATGCCCAGAAATGCACGATCGACAGGCGGTACGAATAGATCGGACGTTCCGCCTGCTTCGGCACGAAGTAATACATCATTCCCAGAAACGCCGCGGTCAGGAAGAACCCCACCGCGTTGTGGCCGTACCACCATTCCACCATGGCGTCGACCACGCCCGAATAGATCACATACGATTTGGTGAGCGAGACCGGCACCGCCAGGTTGTTGATGATGTGCAGAACGGCGATGGTGATGATGTACGCGGCGAAGAACCAATTGGCCACATAGATGTGCTTGACCTTGCGGATCGCCAGCGTGCCGAAGAAGACGTACGCATACGCCACCCACACGACCACGATCAAGAGATCGATGGGCCACTCGAGCTCGGCGTATTCCTTGCCCTTGGTGATTCCGAGCGGTAGGCTGATCGCGGCGAGGAGAATGACCAGCTGCCACCCCCAGAAGGTGAACGTGGCGAGCCGGTCGGAGATCAGGCGCACCTTGCAGGTGCGCTGCACGATGTAATAGGAGGCGGCGAACAGACCGCAGCCGCCGAAAGCGAAAATGACCGCGTTGGTATGCAACGGTCGCAGCCGCCCATAACTCAGGAACGGCAAATCGAAATTCAGGTTGGGCCAGATCAGTTCCGCGGCGATGAAGACGCCGACCGTCATGCCGACGATTCCCCAGATGATCGTCATGATCGTGAATTGACGCACCACCGCATCGTTGTAGACCACGGGCGGTTCCCTGGCGGGCGAGAGCGTGCTCGACATCATCATGCTACCTCGATACGTGCGGTGAGGACACGGGGCGCATCGTAGGAAGAATGGGGTGCGGCGGATATTAGTAAGGTACCGGGGCCCCCTAGGTACTGTTCGCGTCCTGCGGCGGCGCTAGGGGAAACTACCTATTGGCGGGGGCCGCCGTTCGAGGAAGCCTAGCGCCTGGGCCAAGTGAAATCGCGTCGGATCGAGGAAGCACAATGACAGCTGGCACGGCCGTTTCTTTCAACGCCGATCTGATGCGCCGCTATGATCGGGAGGGTCCGCGCTACACCTCGTATCCCACGGCGATGCAGTTTCGCGATGGAATCGAGGCGATCGACTATGAGCGCGCCGCCGCCACCAGCCCGGGGGCGATCCAGGGAATGCCGCTGTCGCTGTACGTGCATATTCCTTTTTGCATGAGCCCCTGCTTTTATTGCGGATGCAATAAGATCGTGACTCGCCAGCTGGGTCGTGCCGACAATTACGTTCGACACCTGCTTCGCGAGATTTCCCAGCGTGGCGGATATTTCGGCCGCGAAAGAACCGTCGAGCAGATGCATTTCGGCGGCGGCACGCCGACCTATTTGCCGCGACAGCTCTTGGTCGACGTGATCGACAGAATCGATCACGAATTCCAGTTGACGGACGCCGAATCGCGCGATTATTCGATCGAAATCGATCCGCGCGGACTGGACGGCGGCTTGCTGCCGCAGCTGGCGGCGCTCGGCTTCAATCGGGTCAGCCTGGGGGTCCAGGATTTCGACGAAAACGTGCAACGAGCGGTCAACCGGCTGCAGCCCGCCGAGACGGTGGCGCGGGTCTACGGTCAGGCGCGCGAATTGGGCTTTCGCTCCATCAATTTCGACCTGATCTATGGTTTGCCCAGGCAGACTCTCACCACGTTCGAGGCGACGCTCAACCGGGTGATCGACATGCGCCCGGACCGTTTGGCGGTGTACGGCTACGCGCATATGCCGCGGGTATTCAAGGCGCAGCGACAGATTTCGCCGGGAGAGCTTCCGGATCCGGCGCTTCGGCTGAGCCTTCTGCAGCTGGCCGTCGAGAAGCTGTGCGCAGCGGGCTATGTGTACATCGGCATGGACCATTTCGCACTGCCCACCGACAGCCTCGCCCGGGCGCATCACAACGGCACCTTGCATCGGAGCTTCCAGGGCTACACCACCCACGCGAATCGCGACCTCGTGAATCTCGGCGTCAGCGCCATCGGTCAGGTGGGCGATTTGTACGTGCAGAACTTCAAGGCGCTCGGCGACTACGAGGTGGCGGTCGGCAGCGGCTCCCTGCCTTCGAGCCGCGGTGTGCGCATCAGCCCGGACGACATGGTGCGCAGGGATGTCATTCAAGAGATCATGTGCAATGGCAGCGTGGACATGGCCGCAGTCGAGCGCCGCAACGGCATCCGATTCGACGGATATTTTGCGGACGAATTGCAGCGCCTCGAGGAATTGCAGGCGGATGGTCTGGTGGACGTCGGCGACGGCCGCATCACTTTGACGCCCGCGGGTCGTTTGCTGATGCGCTCCGTCGCCATGACCTTCGATGCCTACCTCTCCGGCGATCGGGCGACCGCGCGCGGTTCGCGCACCATCTGATCACGGGCTCGCCCTCAAACCGGGTGGTCGACGGATTCCGCGAGGCCCGTGAAGAGCTTCGGACCCGCATCGGTCATGTACCAGCAATCCTCCAGGCGCACGCCGAACTCGCCGGGAATGTAGATTCCCGGCTCGTCGGAAAAGCACATGCCGGCCTCCAGCGGCGTCGCGTCCCCATGCACGAGGTAAGCCGGCTCGTGACCGTCGAGACCGATACCATGCCCGGTGCGATGAGACAGTCCCGGAAGCTTGTAGCCCGGGCCCCAACCCTCGCTCGCGTAGTATTTGCGCACGGCATCGTCCAGGGAGCCCACGGCGACACCGAGCCTGGCGCTTTCCAGGGCGATCTGCTGCCCGCGCTTCACGGTATCCCAGAGTTTGCGCTGCCGGGCACTCGCCTCGCCGAACACCCAGGTTCTCGAGATGTCGGATTGATACCCGTGGACGGTGCACCCGCAGTCCATGAGAATCACCGAGCCCTCGGCGACGGACTCAAGTTGGTGCGAGCCGTGCGGGTAGGCGGAGGCCTCGTTCAGCAGGCTGAGAGCGAATTCCGGAGAGCCTCCCAGCGCCGTGGTGGCGTCGTTTACGATGCCGGCCAAATCGGCGGCGCCCATGCCGCGCTCGACGTGCCCGTGCAAGTGGCGAAGCGCCGCGAGCGTTACGTCGTTGGCGGTCTGCATGAGAGCAAGTTCGGCCGGTGACTTGATCATCCGGCAGGCCCGAATCAACGGGTCGCCGGAAACGATCTCGTAGCTTCCGGAAGCCTTCCTGACGCCGTCGATGATGAAGAAGCGCGCGGTGGGCTCGGCCGCCACGGGGCCGGAGCGCACTCCCCGGTCGCGCAGCCCCTGTACGATGCGCAGGAACGGGCTTTCGTCCTCGTTCCAGGTGCGCACGTCGCCGGCGATGGCGAGCGTTTCCCGGACGGAGGGTTCCTCGAACGCAGGTGTGACGATGATGACCTCACCTCTGCCCGGGATGATGGCCGCGGTCGTGCGTTCGGAGCTGTGCCATTGGATTCCGGTGAAGTAGTCGAGCGAAGAACCGGTGTCGAGGAGCAGCGCGCCCACCCCGCGCCGCGCCATGAGCGTTTGCACCTTGGTGATCCGTGCCGCCCGCTCAGCCGGAGAAATGGGCGCCGCGCCGGCGGTCATCGACGTGAGGCCGGCGGTCGATACCGCCGCTGCACGATGCATCGCGGGCTGTGTGGGAGCCGCCTGTGCCGCCGTCCGATGCATGATCGATGCGGCCAGAAATGGCACCGCGGGAGCGGTCCTCAAGAACCGCCGTCTCGAGATGCCGATCACCGGTTCGCCATGGCGAGGATCACCCGGGCCAATCCCGCGTAGTCGCCGTTGAAATGATGCCCGCCGGGCAACTTCACGACCTGAATCCTGTTCGGGTCGAGTTTCGGGCAGAGCGAATCCTTGTCGCCATCTCCATAGATGCACGAGACGGGAATTCCTGTGATGCGGTTCACCTCCGGAAGGGTCAGCGGCCCGGTCGTGTCGTTGGCGATCCAGCTGCTCACGTGGAATTCGAACAGCGCGTGTTCGGACATTCCCATGAGCACCGCCAGCGCCACCCTCGCCCGGGTGGCCGCCGGAAGCCGATTGACCGCGAAGGGCAGTACATCCGCGCCCTGTGAATAGCCGATCAGCAACACCCGATTCTTCGCCAGATGGGCGAGGTAGTAGCGGATCATGTGGTCGGTATCCCGCGCGAGGCCTTCGGCGGTGCGCGCGCTCCAGAAGTAGCGCAGCGAATCGAGGCCGACGACGGGAATGCCGTGGGCACTGAGAGCCTCGGCGACGTCCTTGTCGAGCCCGGCCCAGCCGCCGTCGCCCGACATGATGATGGCGAAAGTATCGCTCGCCGCGGTTCCCGGCTGGGCGGGAACCTCGACGACCGGCAAGTCGCCGAGTGCCGAGGGAGCGAGCGGCAGCGCCTGCTTCCCTAAGCGGGCTACCAGCGTGGCGAATGCGGCGAGGACTTTGGGCACCCAGGTGTCGGACGGCGGATAGTCGCTGGCGATTCCGTGCAACGCGACGAGCGCCGCCCCCTGCATGCCGTCGATGAATTTCGCCGCGCTCTCTGCGCTCGAACCGGTGTCTTGGTCGCTCTGGAACAAGACCCAGGGACTGTCCAACCGCTTGGCCGGGAGATACCGGATTCCGGCGGCGTGGGCGCCGGCGGGCGCCGATTCGAGCCCGGAGCCCTTGCACAGCGGCTTGCGCAGCTGCGTGATCGGGGAGAATCCGACGGTCAGCGCCGCCGCAAAAGTATTGGGCGGCGCCTGCACGAGGGTCGCATAGGCCAGCACGGCACCCCCCTGATAGCCGAGGAGAAAGGGAGGAAGGTACGTCGGCACGTGATCGTAGGCCTGCAGAAAATGGCTCAGGTTCTCCAGATCTCCGTCCAGGAATACGCAATCGCCCCGATCGGCCGCCAGATTGGCGTCGAGCTTCGGCAAATCGATGCCGGCCACCAGTGCACCCCGGTCCGCGAGCTGCCGCGCCAGCGCTGCGACGCGCGAATCCCACCCGGCGGCTCCCGACAACAGGAGCACGAAACTTTTCGGCTGACCCACCGGAGAATAGATCGCCAGATCCTTGAAACGCCCATAGCTCAAATGGTCGGACGGGGCGAATGATTCAGCTGGCGTCGCGGGCCGCGATCCCGGCGACGCAAAAGCGTCCATGCACAGGGCCATGCAAGCGAGGGCGGCGGATGCCAACGCTCCGCGGGCAATGGAATGCTTCATTCGGACGAAGTGTACACGGGCTAAATCGCGCTCGTCCGCTTCAACACGTTGTAGCGATTGACGAGCTCAACCCCGAGCGCCCGCGGCTCGCAGTCGATCAGCACGACCCCGCTCATCGCGAGGCGTGCCTGCATATCGCGCCGACGTTGGTCGTATTCCACCGCGGCTGCCACTTCGAGCACGGAAAGCGGGTTCGACAGGGGTTGAACGGCGATCTGCCCGACGATCTGTTCCTTGAGATTGGCGAGCACCACCAAGTGTCTGGAGCGCAGCAGACCGATCGCCGCGGCGAGCTCGGCCGAATCCTCGTCCCGGCAGTTGGTGATCAGAATCACCAAGCTTCGCTTGCGCTGACGCTGCAGGAGGTCGGCAGCCGCCTTCATGTAATCGGAGAAGGTCGGCGACGGCTCGACGTCCCCGAGCTCCGCCATGAGCGCGTTGAGCGCTTGGCGGCCCTTGCGGGGCGCGAAGCGCTTTTCGCCGCCCGCCGCCGTGCCGAAGGTCATCGCGCCGACGGCGTCGCCCTTGCTGAGAGCGACGAACGCCAGCAGCATCAAGGCGTCGAGCGATTGATCGAAGTGGGTCGCGCCGATGCCCGATTGGGTGTCGTCCGCGCGCATCCGGCGCCCGCAATCCAGCAGGAACATGACGCTTTGATCGCGGTCGTCGCGAAACGAGCGGCTGATCGGCCGGCCGTGCTTGAGCGTCGCCTTCCAATCGATGTGGCGGATCGGATCTCCCGGGCGGTATTCGAGCAATTGATCGAAGTCGGTGCCCGACCCCCTCCGTCTCACCGCCTTGATCCCGAGCTCCGCCAGCCGACGGTTGCCCGCCATCCAAGCGAGCGCGGCTTGACGTTTGAAATCGGGGAATACGCGGCGTGCCTCCGGATGTCCGATGCGCAGGTTCCAGTCCAGGAGTCCGAGGACCGAGCGCAACAGGATTTGTCCGGCTTCGAAGCACTTCATGCCCCGCGCCGTTGGAGTCAGCTGAAACTCCAACGTTTCGCGTTTTCCCGGCTCGATGGCGAACCGCAGCGGCATCGCCGGGACGAGCAGCGTCGGATCGGCCAGTTCGAAGTAGCGTCCACGGCGCGTGGTGCGGCCGGGATTCACGATGCTGACCGCGAGGCGCACCGGCTCGCCGACCGCGAAGGCATGGGGCAGGCGGCGCTGCAGGCCGAGCGGTGCCGCGCGCCACTGGGACAGGCTGAGGTACAGGTCGAGACCCGTCAGCAGCGCGAGCACGACGGCGAGACCGGCTGCGCTCCATACGATCTTGGAAGCGGGCGCCGTCGTGAAGGCGGCGAGGACGAACAAGCCGCCCACTGCGGCCGCGATCGCGATCAATGCGGGAGAGGGCAGGACGGACTTGTAAAGTCTCGCCACCTTCAAACCCTCGGGGCGGCCGTCGCTTCCAGAATCACGGCGAGCACGTCGTCGGGCTTGCGCCCGTCGAGCTGGGCATCGGCCGACAACGCGATCCTGTGACGTAGCGCCGCCACCGCGACGGCCTTCACATCCTCCGGCAGCACGAAGGAGCGCGCGGCAATCAGCGCTGCGGCCTTTGCCGCGCGCACCAGAGCGATGGGCCCGCGCGAGCCGGCTCCTACGGCAATCCCCGGCCAATCGCGCGTGGCTCTCGCTATGCGCACCGCATAATCGACGACCGCAATGTCCACGCGCTGCCTCGCCGCGAGGTGCTGCAAGGCGAGCACCGCGCGCTCGGTGAGCACCGGAGTGACGCCGGAGAGCGGCAATTCGTCGCCGGTCTGATCGGTCGTGGTGCGCGAAACGATGTCCACTTCTTCGCTCTGAGTCGGGTATTTCATGTCGATTTTTAGCAGGAATCGATCGAGCTGCGCCTCCGGCAAGGGATAGGTGCCTTCGGTCTCGAAGGGATTCTGCGTCGCCAGAACCATGAACGGGCGCGGCAGCACCAGCGTTTCCGCCTCGAGCGTCACCTGATGCTCCTGCATGACCTCCAGAAGGGCGCTCTGCGTCTTGGCCGGCGCCCGGTTGATCTCGTCGGCCAAGAGGATGTTGGTGAACACGGGCCCGCGGACGACCCGCATGGCGTGAGTCGCCGGATCCAATATGGCATGGCCGGTGATATCGGAAGGCATGAGATCGGGAGTGAATTGCACGCGCGCCACTTTGAGCGCCAAGGCTTGCGCCAGCGCGCGCACCAGTAGCGTCTTGCCGAGGCCCGGAACGCCTTCCAGAAGCACGTGGCCGGCCACCAACAACGCAATCAGGGTTTGGTCGACCACTGTCTGGTGCCCCACCAACGCATTGGCGATCTGGGCGCGGAGCTTCGCAAGCAGTTCGCCGGCACGGGCGATGGCGGGAGATTCTTCGGTCATGCTTCATGCCTTTGGTGGGAATCGGACCTGATCAGGATACGTCGGCATGCTTCCAGCAACGTGATGGCCGCGCGATGCTCGTTTACACCGCCCCCGGCATCGCTGACGAGAGCCGCGGTGATGGTCGCGGCGTCGATACCGGTGCTCGCCGCCAAGGCCTCCGCTCGCTGGCGAGGCGCCATGAGCGCGTATCCGACGATCTGCCTCTGCGCGGCCTCGTCCAAGGCTCTGCGGATGGCTGCTCGAAGCGATTCGAGCTTTTGCGTGCGCCAGGCGAAGCGCGCATTGGCGCGGATCTGTTCGGCGAGCGAGCGCCGCATCGGCGCCGGTACGGCTATCGGCGGACCGAAGCGCGGAAGATGTCTGATGATCGTCAACCCGACCGCTGCCAGCAGGAACACGATGGCGGGCGCCGCCAGCCGCCAGAGGAGCACCGGCAAAGGCTCGGCCCGGGTGCGGCTCAGGATCTCCAATCGATCGCCGCGCCTGAAGCCCGCCGCCGCAGCGAAAATCTGGGCGTGGTCCTTTTTCGGCAAGTTCCAGTTCGTCAACATCAACGTCGGGCCGACGACCGTCAGTTCGCCGCGGCCGATGGATACGCGCAACACCTGTATCGCGCTGGAATCGGACAGCGACCATGAGGGTACTCGTGTGCTCGTCAGGCCAGGCGCAAGAGCGTCGCACAGAACCAGCGATTGACCGTTGGCAAACCCGTCGATGCCGATCGCCATGGGCTTGCAGTCGTCCTCTCCCTGGGCAGCCACCGGGCGCTCAGCGCTGAAGTCGCGCTGCGCCGATCTGATGCCGCTCCAGATTTGCAGCGGCTCGCTGCCCTCAAGAGTGGCGTCACGGATGATCAGCCGGCCACCGGCTTGCACCCAGGCCTGCAACGACTCGATCGATTCGTGGCGCAGATCCTCGTAAAGATTGTTGACCAGCACGATGGCGTCGGGCGGCAGCTCATGCAAAGAACCGATCATGGTGGTGTGGATTCCGAGACTCTCGGCAAGATGCACCACCGCATAGTAGGGATTGCGCGCGGCCTCGCCCTTTGGCGGCGCCGTGACCGTGATCTCGTCCCAGTAGGTGTGTCGGGCGACCCAAACGACGAGTGCGATCAACCCGGTGGCGACGACCCCCTGGATCCATCGGTCCCGGGTCATGGCACCGCCGCATCGAGAGCCGCAAAGCCCAGGCAAAGACGTCTCACGGGGCCGCTCGACAACGCTTCGCCCGCGTACACCGCGCGGCGCCAAATTCCCACCAGATCGGAGAAGTACGCGGCGCGCGCCGGGTCGAGCCGCGCATCGACGGCGCGCAGCGCTTCGCCCTCGGTATAAGACTCCCCGATGGGAACGCCGAAACGATGCACGGCGCGCGACAGCGCGCCCCGATACAGGAGGGAGAGAGCTTGCCGGGTTTTGCCCGCCTCGGCGAGCGCGAGCGCTGCCGCGCCGATGTCCGCGGGCAACGATTCGGGCCTGATGTCCAACTCCCCGACGCGCGAAACGCTGGGCTCGGCCAAGAATTTCGGCGCCGGGATGCGCGACTTGAATGTCCGGTATGCCCAGACCACGGCGACGGCGGCCGCGATGGCGCCCACCACCCAGAGCAGCACGCTGCCGGTCTGCCCCAGATACTCGAACAGGCCCTCGACCCAGGGTGGAGGATTCTGCGGCTGATCCGGCGCGCTCGACCGAGCCCAGCGCAAGGATCGAATCTTGTGCGTGCCGCCCAAGTTCGGATCCGCCCGCAGCTTGGCGGCCGCCGCCCGAACTTCGTCGACAGTTATCGAGGCGCCCAGTGGGGAAGAAGGCGCGGATTGCGCAGTGGAACCCGAAGGTACCCCCAAAGCGTCCGCGCGGGCCGCCGCCGTGCTGCAGGCACCCGCGAGGAGAACGGCCAAGAGAAGGGCGTCAACCGCAGAACGCACGGCGGAATTCCTGCTCGATGTCCCACGCCTCGAGTTCCACGCGACGGTTGATGTACATGCCGAATCCGGCGGCGACGTAAAAAGGCTCGAGAAATGCCACCGCGATCGCGTAGGCGATCGAGATTCCGAGGCCCTGCATGATATCGGACGAGGCGGAAAGCCAGTCCTGCGGCAGCTCGGATATATGGGGCGAAAACCAGATTTGCAGGGACAGCACGCTCAACGTCAGCGCGAATTCCGCGTTGGCGAACGCCACAATCATTGCGCGTGCCACGCCCCGATGCCGGGCCGTCAGGCGCCGCATTCGCTCACGGAGCGCTGCGCCCGACAGCCCCTCGAGCTGCAGAATGGGCTGCTTGAAGGAGCGCGAAGCGCTCAAACGTTGCAACGTCAGCGTGGTCGTCAGTCCCGCAAGCCATGCCTCCCGCCGATGACTCCACAGATCCCCGAGCGTGGTGCGTTGGCCGAACAATGCACGCGACAGCGCGAACAAGACGGTCCGATCGAGCCAGGGCTTCGACAGCCAGATCAGCAGCATCGGGAGCCAGCCGGCGATGGGGTACGTCAACAGAAAAAGTGCAAAGAGAGGCAGCGCCACGGCGAGATACACCCGAAACACGGGTCGCAACCACGATTGCAGCAGGCGCACGCCGAGGTCGCATCCTTCCCAAATGGAGCGCGGACGCAGGACCACGGAAATGGCGTCAATCTGCACGCGGGCGCCTCAGGAAGAAAATCGCGACCAACAGCCAGCAACCCGCGGCGCCCGAAAACTTGGCGCTCGGAGTGACCCAGGCCGCCGACGACCAAAACGCCTCGATCGCGGCGGCGATCACCAGCATGACCGCAGACCCGAAAACGACGACGCTCGTTTCCCGTGCAGCGAGCTGCAGCGAAGCCACGCGAGGCAGGCGGCCGGGCAGGAGCACCGATCGTCCGATTCGCAGGCCGGCGGCGCCGCTGAGCACCACGGCGGTGATCTCGAACGCGGAGTGCGTCGCGATGAACGGAAAGAACGTTCCTGCGAAGCCGATCGACGTGACGTACCCTGCGATCGCGCCGCCCAACGCGCCGTTGAAGGCAAGATAGTAAAGGCTGCCGAGCCCGAAAAGGATTCCCGAGACGTAGCACTGCAAGGCGATGCCGATGTTGTTTGCAATGTAAAACCCGAACATCATCCAGTTGGTTCCGGCATCGCGCAGCCGTCCGATCGCGGGGTTCGCCGGGTCATACATGCGCCCGAATTCCTCGACCGTGGTGCTATCGGCCAGCGACAAGATCAGATCCGGCCGGTGCGCTACGGCGTAACCCACTGCGATGGCGGGCGCAAGGACGAGCAACGCCGCCACGAAGACGTACCAGCGGTGGGCGCGAACTGTTGCGGGAAAGGTCTGCATCAGCGTCCACGCGATCCGGCCCAGCCCCAGGTCGGTCTGTCGGTACACGATCTGATGAGCGCGGGCCGTGACTCTCGACAGCCTCGACACGAGCGGGGCGGGAAAGCCGCGCGCTTCGGCCAACGCAAGATGCTCGCAGGCCGCGCGATACAGAAACAAGAACCGTTCGGGATCCAGCGTCTTCTCGCCGCCGCTCACGGCCTTCTCGAGCTCGAGCCACTGCGCCTCATTCGAGGCCTCGAAGTCGAGGGCCGTCATTGCGAAGGTCCGGGGGGCGCGGGCCGGGCCTCGCCCGTTATTTTGGACGCGGGGGCTCGATCGCCGTGCAGCCAGCGGGCGATGCCGATCAGCCGGTCGGTCATGGGTGTATCGGTGGGTGGCGCGTTAGCCGCCAAGAACGCCCGCTCCGGTCGCGACCATGCGAGGGCGGGGGCGTGAGATGCGATTTCCTCGGCTCGCGCCGGGGTCAGTCGATCCACCCGCCAGGCGAAGGCAGTCAGCGCGAGCTGCTGGCGCATCGTCAAGGGAATGGGCGGCGGAGTGGAAATACCGTCGGCCAGCCCGCCGGCCCTCTCGATCTCGTGGCGATAGGCGACCACCGTGCCCGCGGCGAGATCGCCCAGTCTGCGCGAGTCTCGCCTCAACAGAATGGACACGATGGCGAAGGCGTAGAGCAGCGGCAGCATATCGACCGCGCGCAGGAGATTTCGGATCAGACAGCCGGCCGGCGTGATGGGAAGGCCGTTTGCCATGAGCACGTAGAGGCCCAAGGCGCGCTTACCTGGAGTCGCCGCCGCCGCCGACATCTCGAACAGCACGGGATAGAGCCAATTGATCACGAAGAACGAGATCAAATACAGCCCGACCCCGACCCGGCGGCCGAGCGAGAACAGGAAGGCGCAGGCGGACAAAATGGCGATCCGGATGAGGGCATCGATGAGAAAGGCGCAGGCCCGGACGGCAAACCCCGCCGGGCGTATCGAGATCGAGATGCCTTCCGGCGTCTCCGCCGTGACGATGGTGTCGATCGCGGAATGCGCTCCTTGCGACCGTTGCACGGCGTTCATTGCACGCGCCCCCCTTGGCAGGCGCCCGTCGCACGGCGCCCGTCGGCCACCATCATAGCGCGTGGCGGCGGTCCGGGTATGCGTCGATTTCTCCGAGCATTTCCGCTCCGCCGAGGGCCTGCATCTGGTTCAGGATCCAATCGCGCCGCTCGAGAACATATCGCGGAGGGGCGGCGGCGGACCAGTGCTCGGGGTTCGGCAGAACAGCCGCGAGGACGGCAGCGTCGCTGCGCGACAGGCGCGCCGCGGGCTTGTGGAAAAGGCGCTGGGCGGCCGCCTCGGCACCGTAAATTCCGTGGCCGAATTCGGCGATGTTGAGGTAGATCTCCAGGATGCGGCGTTTCGGCCAACAAGCCTCGATGAGCACGGTGAAGTAGGCTTCCAATGCCTTGCGGAAGTAGCTGCGGCCGGACCAAAGGTACAGGTTCTTGGCCACTTGCTGGCTGATGGTGCTGGCGCCGTGCACGTGGTGGCTGTGGCGGTTCATTTCGTAGGCCTTCTCGATGGCCTCGACATCGAATCCCCAATGTTCCGGAAACTTCTGATCCTCCGAGGCCACCACGGCGAGCGCCAGATTCGGC
Source organism: uncultured Gammaproteobacteria bacterium (assembly GCA_963730565.1). GTDB lineage: Bacteria > Pseudomonadota > Gammaproteobacteria > Steroidobacterales > Steroidobacteraceae > Bog-1198. The sequence continues at coordinate 80,952 of CAVSSU010000019.1, read as the reverse complement.
GAGATCCGGTCGAGGTCCGCCCAGGTGCGGCGATACACATAGGCGCGATCGCGGCTCGCCCACGCCGAAATCTGGCTCTCCGCCATGAAGGCGCTATAGGGCGGGTTCACCCAGCGGAAGATCAAAACGGACAGCACGGAGAGGGCCAGGCACGTGAGGACCAGCCAGAGCATCCCGCGGACCAGGCGCCGCATCGGTATCTATACGCGTCGGACGCTCGTCATGACAACGGGGTCGAGCGGCACGTCCTCGAAGCCTTTGCGCCGGCCGGTCTTCACTGCGGCGATCTTGTCGATCACATCCATGCCCTCGGCCACCTTGCCGAACACGGCATAGCCGAAATTGCCGCGGCTGTTGTCGAGGAAGTCGTTGTCCTTCAGATTGACGAAGAACTGCGATGTGGCGCTGTTGATGTCGTTGGTGCGGGCCATCGAGAGCGTGCCGCGGGTGTTCTTCACGCCGTTGTCGGCTTCGTTCTTGATGGGGGGGTGATTCTTTTTTTGCGACATGTCCTCGGTGAAGCCGCCGCCTTGAATGACGAAACCCGGGACGATGCGATGGAATACGGTGCCATCGAAGAAGCCTTCGTCCACGTACTTCAAGAAGTTTTCGGCGCTCACCGGCGCCTTGTCGCCGAACAGTTCGACGGTGAAGTTGCCCAAAGTCGTTTCGAAACGGATCATGATGATTCCTGGTTGGGTGAAGGCGGGCTCCCGAGCGGCCCGCGGAATTGACCCCGCGTGAGGCGGGGCCGGCCTGAGTAATCGTCGAACGAACGAATGTCCTGAAACTGCTGCCGCTCGAACAGGGCTCTCACCGCGCGCGCTTGGTCGGCGCCGTGCTCGGTCAAGAGCCATCCGCCGGGCTTGAGGTGCGAAGGAGCCGCGGCGATGATGGAAGCGAGCTGTTCGAGCCCGGTTGGACCGCCGATCAGGGCCGTGGCCGGCTCCGCCTGGAGGCAGCCGAGGGCCGCGTCCCGGGCGCCGATGTAGGGTGGATTCGACAGGATGATATCGAAGCGCCGGTCGGCAACGGCGGCGAACCAGGAGCCGACCCGCCACTCGATGTGGGCCAGTCCGAGGGCATGGGCATTGGCGCGGGCGACCCGTACCGCCTCTTCCGAGATGTCGACGCCGACCACGCGCGCATCGACGCGCTCGGAGGCGACGGCGAGGGCGATGGCCCCGCTGCCGGTGCCGAGGTCCAGCACGGCAGGAGACCCGTTGACCAACAGCTCGAGCGCCTGTTCGACCAGAAGCTCGGTCTCCGGACGCGGCACGAGGACGGCTGGGGTAACTTTGAGCGGAAGGGACCAGAACTCGCGGACGCCGGTCAGGTATGCGACAGGCACACCGCCCGCGCGGCGGACGATCAATTCGCGGTAAGCGATCTCGGTGTCGGCAGCCAGCGTTTCATCGCTCCGCATCTTGAGCGCGGATCGCGTCGCGCCGAGGAGGCTCCCCAACAGCACTTCGGCGTCGAGCCGCGGCGAGTCGCTGCGCTCGGAGAGAAGCTGCGCGGCCATTTGCAACGACCCGGCGATCGTGTTCGGTCTTTCTGTCACGGTGCCCGAGGGATTCATCAATCGACCTGATTGGCGAGCTCTTCGGCTTGATGTTCCTGATGCAGTGCTCCGATGAGCTCCCCGATGTTGCCGTTCATCACGTCGTCGAGCTTATACAAAGTCAGATTGATGCGGTGATCGGTGACGCGGCCTTGCGGAAAATTGTAGGTGCGGATGCGTTCCGAGCGGTCGCCCGAGCCGACCTGGAGCTTGCGGGTTTGCGCCTGCTGCGTGGCCTGCTTCTCGCGCTCGCTGGCGAGCAGCCGGGCCTTCAGGAGCGACAAGGCGCGCGAGCGGTTCTTGTGCTGCGAGCGCTCATCCTGGCACTCGACGACGATGCCGGTCGGAAGGTGCGTTACACGGATCGCGGAGTCGGTTTTGTTGACGTGTTGGCCGCCGGCTCCGGAGGAGCGATAGGTGTCGATGCGCAAATCCGCGGGATTCAGCTCGATGGATGCGACCTCCTCCAGCTCGGGAAGAATGGCGACCGTGACGGCGGAGGTGTGGATCCGCCCCTGCGCTTCGGTGGCGGGCACCCGCTGCACCCGATGCGTGCCGGACTCGAATTTGAGCTGCGAGTACGCCCCCTTGCCGATGATGCGGCTGATGATCTCCTTGTAGCCGCCATGCTCGCCCGGACTCTCGCTTAAGGTCTCGACCTCCCAGCGCCTCGACTCCGCGAAGCGCGCATACATCCGGAACAGATCGCCCGCGAAAAGCGCCGCTTCGTCGCCGCCGGTCCCGGCGCGGACTTCGAGGAAGATATTGCTGTCGTCCAGGGGATCTTTCGGGACCAGCAGGCGCTGCAGCTCCTGCTCCTCGGCCTCGAGCCGCGGCCCCAACTCCCTGAGCTCCTCCTCCATGGCGAGCTCACGGGCGGTCTCGGCGTCGCCTTCGAGTGCCACGAACCCGCGATAGCGGTCGACCAGCGGCCCCAGCCGCGCGTACTCCATCGACAGGTCGCGAAATTGGTTCTGGCGCGCGATGACCTCGGGCTCGGACAGCAGGCGCCCCACCTCCTCGAAGCGTTCGTCGAGCTTTTCGAGCTTGCGCCGGATGGAATCTTTCATGGCCGGCGATTATAGCGGCCTTCCGGGTCAATGCCGGCCGCGTTCTTCCATGAGCAGGCGCTTGAGGGCCTGCGCGAGATCGTGGCCATCGGACTCGGCGGCCTGCCGCAGTGCTTGCGTCGGTGTGTGCAGCAGCCGATTGGTCAGCGTGTTGGCGAGGAAGTCGATGACCTCATCGGAGGATTTACCCGCCGCGAGCATGCGCTTCGCCTGATCCAGGGTGTGCTGGCGAATGGCGTCGGCGCTCTCGCGCAGCACGCGGATCGCAGGGGCCGCATCGTGCGCGCGCGATTCGGCCAGAAAGCGAGCGACCTCCTGGCCGAGCAGCGTGCGCGCGTCGTCGGCGGCCAGCTCGCGGCGCTGTCGATTTTCGTCGATGAGCTGTTGCAGATCGTCGATGGATACGAGATAGACGTCGCTCAGTTCCGCGACCGCAGGCTCGATGTCCCGCGGTACGGCGAGGTCGACCATGAGGATGGGGCGATGACGTCGCGTGCGGATCGCGGCCGACACCGCGTCCTCGGTGACCAGGGGCAGGGTGCTCGCGGTGCAGCTCACGACGATGTCGGCCGCGGCGAGTTCCTTGTCGAGGGCGGTCAAATCCACGGCATAGCCTTTCACCTCCGCCGCGATGCTTTGCGCTCGCGCCAAAGTCCGATTGGCGATCACCATGCGCTTGACGCCGGCGCTCGCAAAATGGCGGGCGGCCAACCCGATCATCTCGCCGGCGCCGATCATCAGTGCGGAATGGGCGCTCAAATCCGCGAATATGCGTTTCGCCAGGCTGACGGTGGCCGACGCGAGCGATACGGCATTGGCGCCGATCCGGGTCTCGGAGCGCACGCGCTTGGCGGCGGAAAACGCGGCCTGAAACAGCTTGTTGAGCGCGGGGCCGGTGCTGCCGGTCTCCTGTGCAACCCGATAGGCATCTTTCAACTGGCCCAGAATCTGCGCTTCGCCGAGCACCATCGAGTCCAGACCCGAGGCGACGCTGAAGGCATGCTCGACCGCCAGACGTTCCTGATGGACATACAGGCTCGAGGTCAGGTTCAAGTTGTTGCCATGATGGCGCTCGAGCCATTGGGAGATATCCAGAGGGCTGGCGGTTCCCGACCAGTAGAGCTCGGTTCGGTTGCAGGTGGACAGGATCACCGCCTCGGTGACACCGCTTTCCTGCCTCAAGGTGCGCAACGCGGCCGCCAGGCGGTCCTCGCTGAACGCCACCTTCTCGCGCAGCGCCACCGGCGCGGTCTTGTGGTTCAGTCCGAGAACGTTGAATGCCATGAAATCGCTTTGCTCTGTAACTGCCCGATTCTCGTGAAGAAACTGTACGAGATCAAGCGGGAATCCACGGCACCCGCTGCACCATTTGGTTATAGTGCGGCCGTGTTCTCGCTTTCATACCCCCGCCCGGTCCTCGTATCGCTTTGCGTCATCGGCTTCGGCGGCTGTGCCGGCACCCGGCCGGCAGCGGATCCTATCGCAGCTCCCCAGGTGTTTTACACCGTCACGGGTGAGATCGCCTTGAACCGCAAGGAGCCGCGGGTGGCCGCTCTTCAGTATGCGGCGGCGGCGACGGCGGGGTCCGACGTGACGCTCCTCGCCCGAGCGAGCGAAGTGACGGCGCAGTCCCTGCAACCATCCCTGACCGCCGCGGTGGCGGCTCGGTGGATCCAAGTGGAGCCCACATCGCTGCAGGCGCATCGTGCCGCGGCTCGCGCGGCTCTCGCGCTCGACCGCATCGCCGAGGCGGCCGAGCAATACCGGATCGTGCTGATGACCTCGCCCCGCGGCGCCGATGCGGAATTCGCGGATCTGGAGATCGAGTTCGGACAGGGGGATAACCTGTTCGGCGCACGGCAGGTGGCGGACCGATTGGCGGCGGCGTTTCCCGGCTCGCAGGCGGCGGCGAGGCTTCAGGGATTCGCGGCGCTGCGCGCGGATGATCCCAAAGCGGCGGTGAAGAGCTTCGCTGCGGCGCTCGCGGTGGAGGCGACGGGGCCCGCGGCGCGAGCGAAAGACCCGGATGCGGCGCCGGGCGCTGCGGCGCCGGCGGAAGCCTCGGCCGACGCGCGGCGCGAATTGCTGATGGCCTATTGGCGGGCACGGATTCTCTCGGGGGACGCGCAGGTGCCGCTCGCGGAATCGCTGGCCTTGGTCGAAGGCGACCCGAGCCCGACCAATGTGCTCGATCATGCCCTGCTGCTCTTGGCCGCCCAGCAAAACGACGCGGCGGTCTCGGAGCTCGAGACGCTTTCCAGCCAGCCCGGCACGGCGGCGGTGGCGCTGCGGCTTCTGGGTCTGCTCGATTTGCAGGCGGGCCGGCTGGACAAGGCCACGCAGCGCTTTGCGGAACTGTTGGCCACGGGGAAGTTCGCCGACGACTGTTTCTATTATCTGGGGCTGATCGCGGAGCGGCTCGGGGACGCGCCCCGCGCAATGCGTTTCTACGGTCAGGTGCAAAGCGGCGATAACGCGGTGACGGCCCTTCTGCGGGCCAGCAATTTGCTGGAGTCGCACGGCGAGGCGCCCGCAGCACAGGAGCTGCTCGATCATCTGATCGAGGACGAGCCCGCGCGGGCCCCCGAAGTGTTCGCGGCGCGCGCCAAGATCTACTCCGACGCCGGAAACGCGCAGCGGGCAATCGAGGTGTTGGACAAAGGAATGCTGGAATATCCGGACAGCGTGGACATCCGTTACGCCGTGGCCTCGACTTATGAGGATCAAGGACAGGTCAAGCTGGCGCTGCGGGAACTCAAGGACGTGCTCAAATCGCGTCCCGACGATCCGGCGGCGATGAATGCCTACGGATATACGCTCGCGGACCACAACGAGGATCTCAAGCGGGCGCGAACATTGATCGAGCACGCTTACGCCGAGGCCCCGCGCAACGCCGCAATCCTCGACAGTCTGGGTTGGGTGCTGTATCGCCAAGGTCACCCGGACGAGGCACTTAAGTATTTGAAGTCCGCGTACGCCGATGATCGCGGCGCCGACATCGGCGCGCATCTGGGCGAAGTCTTGTGGCAGTCGGGCAAACGCGACGAGGCGGAGAAGGTGTGGGCCGAGGCGGGCAAGGACGATTCGGATAACAAATTGCTGAACGCAACGCGGCTCAGGCTGCACGCTCCGCCAAAATAGCGACCATGCGGCGACCCCTGGTAATGCTCGTGTGCTTGGCTGCGCTCGCCGGTTGCGCGACAGTGCGGCAGGCGGCGCAGCCGGCCGGTGCGCCTGCTCCTTGGGATGAGCGCATGAGCCAGCTCGAGCACGCCGCGTCGTGGCGGCTCGATGGCCGCGCGGCCGCGGCTCTGGGGCAGCAGGGGTGGCAGGCGACCCTCGATTGGCAGCAGAGCGGTACCGTGAGCGACCTGCATTTGGCGGGTCCCCTCGGCGTGGGGTCCACGCAGATCCGGGTCACTCCCGCGGGGCTGTCGCTCAACGGGGCGCCGCCGAGCGGTGCCGTGGTGGCCCAGCTCGAAGATAAGCTCGGATTCGAGCTGCCGTTGGATAATCTTCGCTATTGGCTCCTCGGCATTCCGGATCCGAGCATTCCTTTCGATCTGACGCGCAACGCGCAGGATCGTGCGCTCAGGCTCTCGCAGGCGGGGTGGACCATTGATTACGACGAGTACATGCCCTCGAGCGGCGACGTGTTGCCGAAACGGCTGGTGCTGAACCGCTCGGATGCGCGGGTGAAGAATTGCCGTGGACCGATGGCAGGGGCTTCCGTGAGCGGGGAACCGGCGCCGTGGCCCGCGCCGGCGAAGCTCAATTTGTTCCTGCACATCGTCGGGCGCCGCCCGGATGGCTACCATGAGCTTCAGACGGTGTTCCAGTTCGTCGATCTGTGCGATGACATTTACCTCGACGTCCGTGCGGACGGCGTGATCCGGCTCGCGGCGGGCGCGCCGGGTGTTCCCCCCGAGAACGATCTCTGCCTGAGGGCCGCCAGGGCGCTCAAGGCGGCCAGCGCGTCTTCGCTGGGCGCGGACATCCGAGTGGTGAAGCGCATACCGATGGGCGGCGGCTTGGGCGGGGGCAGCTCCGACGCCGCCACCTGCTTGGTGGCCCTCAATCGGCTCTGGGGACTCGGATGGCCGGTGCAGGAATTGGCGGCGCTCGGGCTCGCGCTGGGGGCCGACGTGCCGGTTTTCATCCGCGGGCGGGCCGCGTGGGCAGAGGGTGTCGGGGATCGCCTCACCCCGCTTTCCCCTTCCGTGGCTCCGCTGGAATGTAACTATTTGATCTTGCAACCAAATGTTGCAGTGCCAACCCAGGACGTGTTTCAGGATCCTGAATTGACAAGAAATTCCCCGCCCATCACAATTCACGGTTTTCTGGCGTCCGGCGGTCGGAATGACTGCCTCGGGGTGGTGCGACGCCGATATCCCGAAGTGGCTCGCGCGTTGGAGTGGCTGTCGCCCTTCGGCGAGGCGCGCCTGACCGGGACCGGGTCGTGTGTTTTTTTGGTCTGCGAGGAAGCGCGCGCGCGCGAACTCCTCGGTAAGCTTCCGCCGGAATGGCATGGGTATTCGGCGCGCGGCCTCAACGACTCGCCCTTGCTGTCGAGACTGGAAAGTGCATGAGGGGCGGCGCCGCTAGCGCCGACGTTTGATTTTCAAAGTTGGGGTGTCGCCAAGCGGTAAGGCAGCGGGTTTTGATCCCGCCATACGGAGGTTCGAATCCTTCCACCCCAGCCAATTCGGTTCCGGTGTTCGTTCATATGTCGTCCAGCAAAGAGTTCGATTCTCCGTCCTTCGCGGTGTTTTCCGGCAACGCGAACCCGCTCTTGGCGCAGGAGATCACGCGCCATCTGCACGTTCCGTTGGGACGGGCTTACGTGGGGCGCTTCAGCGACGGGGAAGTCAACGTCGAATTGATGGAGAACGTGCGGGGCCGCGATGTGTTCCTCGTGCAGCCGACCTGCCCGCCGTCGAACGACAATTTGATGGAGCTTTTGCTCATGACGGACGCCTGCCGGCGGGCATCGGCGAAGCGGATCACGGCGGTGGTGCCGTATTTCGGCTACGCGCGCCAGGATCGGCGGCCGCGCGCGACGCGCGTCGCGATCGCCGCGAAGCTGGTGGCGAACATGATCGCGAGCGCGGGCGTCGATCGGCTGCTCACCGTGGATTTGCACGCGGATCAGATCCAGGGATTCTTCGACATCGCCGTCGACAACGTCTATGCCTCTCCGGTGCTGCTCGGCGATGCGTGGAAACACAAGGACGACAACATGGTGGTGGTGTCGCCGGACGTGGGCGGTGTGGTTCGCGCCCGGGCGCTCGCCAAGCGCCTCGACGATGCGGATCTCGCCATCATCGACAAACGCCGGCCGCGACCGAACGAGTCGAAGGTGATGAACATCATCGGCGAGGTCGAGGGCAGATCGTGCGTGCTGATCGACGACATGGTGGATACGGCGGGGACCTTGTGTCAGGCGGCGCAGGCGCTGAAAGACGAGGGCGCGGTGCGCGTGGTCGCTTACATCACGCATCCCGTGCTCTCGGGCGCGGCGATCGAGCGCATCGAGAAATCGGTGCTGGACGAGTTGGTGGTGACGGATACGATTCCGCTCTCGGATGCCGCGCGTGCGTGCAAGCGCATCCGGCAGCTCACGGTGGCGGGACTTCTCGCGGAGACGATTCGCCGCATCAGCGACGACGACTCGGTGAGTTCGCTGTATGTCGATTGAGACGAAGTTCGATGGGTCGGCTCCTGCAACTGGTCGCGGTGCGGGGTGCCTTGATAATGATGCAACTGGGTAACGATGAACTGGAGAAGATCATGAAAACCTCTTTTGAACTCACGGCCGAGTTCCGCGAGACGCATGGCAAAGGTGCGAGCCGCCGCCTGCGTCACGAGGGCAAAGTGCCGGCAATATTGTATGGCGGACATGCTGACGCCCGCGCATTGACGGTGAGCCATCAGAAGCTCGCGATGATGCTCGAAAACGAGCGCTTCTACTCGACGATCCTGAGCCTCAAGGTCGGCGATCAGACCCAGGCCGCGATCCTGAAGGACGTGCAGCGGCATCCGTTCAAGAACGCGATCATGCACATCGATTTTCAGCGTGTCGAGGAGAACGAGAAGATCCGCATCAGCATTCCGCTGCACTTCAAGGGCGCAGCGGTCTCGCCGGGCGTCAAGACTCAGGGCGGCATCGTCTCGCACATGCGCAATGAGGTCGAAGTGTCGTGCCTGCCGAAGGACCTGCCCGAGTTCGTGGAGGTCGACATTTCCGGATTGTCGCTCAACGAGAGCATCCACTTGTCGCAATTGAAGATCCCCGAGGGCGTACAGCTTTTGGACCTCGCCAAGGAAGATTCGGCGGTGGTCGCGATCCACAGCCCACGGGCGGAGGAACCGGAGCCGACGGCGGCGGCAGCGGCGGCGGAAGGCGCAGCAGCCCCGGCTGCGGGTGCGGCGGCCGCGGCACCGGCAGCGGCGGCGGTGCGGGTGCGGATGCGGCAAAGAAGGCCGAACCCGCGAAGGCCGAGGCCAAGAAGGAACCGGCAAAGAAGGACGCCAAGAAGTAGTCTCTCAACGCCTCGAAGCCAAGGGCCGTCAGTCGGTGGCGGCCCTTGTTTTTTGCAGGGGTAGGTGCATCCACGATGGCTGGATTACCGTTGCGCATCATCGTCGGTCTCGGCAACCCCGGGCCCGAACATCTGCTCACCCGCCACAATGCGGGGTTCTGGTTCGTGGATGTCCTTGCGCGGCGCCATGGCGTGGAGTTTCGCGACTACCGGAAGTTTTCCGGCGAGACCGCGAAGGTCAGCATCGGCGGCCAGGACCTTACGTTGTTGAAGCCCACGACCTACATGAACCGCAGCGGCTTGTCGGTGCGGCAGCTGAGCGATTTCTACAAGGTCGCGCCCGAGGAGATCCTGGTGGCCCATGACGAACTGGATCTGCCGGTCGGTGCGGTGCGCCTGAAGCATGGCGGCGGTCACGGAGGCCACAATGGGCTTCGGGACATCATTGCTCACATCGGCGAGAATTTCTGGAGGGTGCGCCTGGGGGTGGGGCATCCTGGCAACAAGACCGAGGTCATCGACTACGTGCTGACGCGCGCGCCGCGGGCGGAAGAAGACCTCATACTGGACGCGGTGAACATGGCCGCGGACTCCATCCCCTTAATGATCGAACAGGGCGCCGAGCGGGCGATGACGAAGCTGCACAGCCGCCCGGGAAAAACTTAATGGCCATCCGCTGCGGCATCGTCGGGCTTCCCAATGTGGGGAAGTCCACCCTATTCAATGCCATCACGCGCGCGCAGATCGCCGCGGAGAATTATCCCTTCTGCACCATCGACCCGAACGTGGGCGTCGTGCCGGTTCCCGACTTAAGGCTCGAGAAACTCGCGGCCATCGCGCATCCGGAGAAGATTCTGCCGACCACGGTCGAGTTCGTGGACATCGCGGGGCTGGTCGCGGGCGCCTCGAAAGGCGAGGGGCTGGGGAATAAATTTCTGTCGCACATCCGCGAGGTGGATGCCATCGCGCACGTGGTTCGTTGCTTCGAGAACGACGACATCATCCACGTGGCCGGGAGGATCGATCCGGCCAGCGATATCGAGGTGATCAACACGGAGCTCGCGCTGGCGGACTTGGACAGCGTGGAGCGCGCCCATCAAAAGGCTCTCAAGGCCGCGAAAGCGGCGGACAAGGAGGCGGTCAAAATCCGCGATTTGCTGGAGCGGGTGCGGGGCGCCCTGGACCAGGGCAAGCCGGTTCGATCGTTGGGCCTCGATTCCAACGAGCGGGCGGCCATCCGCGATCTGCACCTGCTCACCGAGAAGCCGGTGATGTACGTGGCGAACGTCGATGAGAGCGGGTTCTCGAACAATCCTCGGCTCGACCGTGTGCGCGAGATCGCCACAGCCGAGGGCGCGGTCGTGGTGCCGGTGTGCGCGGCCATCGAAGCGGAAATCTCCCAGCTCGAAGAGGCCGACCGTGAGGATTTCCTGAAGGAATTGAAGCTGGACGAGCCCGGACTGAATCGGGTCATCCGGGCGGGATACGCGTTGCTCGGCCTGCAGACCTATTTCACGGTCGGACCGAAGGAAGTGCGCGCGTGGACGGTGAAGAAGGGGGCGACCGCGCCGCAAGCGGCGGGCGTCATTCACACCGACTTCGAGCATGGCTTCATCCGGGCGGAGGTCATCGGCTACGACGATTACATCGCGCACAAGGGGGAGGCCGGCGCCAAGGAGGCGGGGAAGTTGAGGCTCGAGGGCAAGGAGTACGTGGTCCGCGAGGGCGATGTCATGCACTTTCGCTTCAACGTGTGAGCCTGCGTCGTTCGCGGCAGCTAAGCCTTTGATTTCTCAAAGATAGACGGCAGATTCCGCTTGACGTGGGAAGGGGGCTTCGGGACAATCCGCGGCTCTCCCGTGGTGAAGTAGCTCAGACGGTTAGAGCACGGCATTCATAACGCCGGGGTCGAGGGTTCGATTCCCTCCTTCACCACCATTTTCGATGGTTCGCCGTGATCCGCTGCCTGAGAAGCCCGATGAACTCTTCACGCAAATGAGCGCCCCCTTCATCGTCGGCATCGGCGGCACGGCCCGCCCTAATTCCACCAGCGAACGGGCGGTCGTGGAGGCACTGCGAAGCGCGGAGCGGCTCGGGGCAGAGACCCGGCTGTTCGACGGAGTGTTCGTGTCGGGACTTCCCCTCTACGTGCCGGACCGCAAGGAGCGTACCGAGGCGGAACGGGATTTCATCGAGACGATGCGTCGCTGCGACGGCGTGATCGTGGGGACGCCCGGCTACCATGGAAGTTTATCCGGACCGGTGAAGAACATCCTGGATCTGCTCGAGGATACCGCCCGGGATGAGCGGCCTTACCTGGAGGGGCGTGCCTTCGGCTGCGTCGTGACGGCCTATGGCTGGCAGGCCTGTGGCACGACCCTCGTTGCTCTGCGCATGATTGCGCACGCGCTTCGCGCATGGCCGACGCCCTTCGGCGCCGCTCTGAATGCGTCGACGCCGCTGTTTGAAACCGACGGTACGTGTATCGACGCGAAGATCGAGCGGCAGTTGGCCGTCGTCGCAAGCCAGGTGGTCGAGTTCGCGCGGCATCGCGCCGCCGGGCTGGCCGCCGTCGACGCGGCACGCTAGCCGCGGCACGACTTCATCGCGCTGCGCCGGGTCGTTGCCACATTGTGTCCGATACCAGCCCCGTGATACCGGTCCGCCGCCCGCTGGACCTCAAGGCCACGGCCCTGGTCGTCATGCTCTGCATGATTTGGGGCATCCAGCAGGTGGCGCTCAAGACCGTCTCCGGCAACGTGGCGCCGGTCATGCAGCTGACCATCCGCTTCGCGGGAGCTTCGTTGGTGTTCGGGATCTGGGTATTGATCCGCGAAGGACGGCGAGCATTCATCGATGGGACGCTGCCGAGCGGCCTTCTGCTCGGATTGCTGTTCGCCTTTGAATTCATATTGATCGGCCAGTCGCTTAGCTATACGACCGCTGCGCATTCGATCGTCTTTCTCTATACGGCGCCGATTTTCACCGCCCTCGGTCTGCGGTTCCTGCCCGAAGAGCAACTCAGCCGGACGCAGTGGGCCGGCATCTGCGTCGCATTTCTGGGAATAGTCGTCGCGTTCCTGGGGTTCAACGGCCGCCCTGCGCGGAAGCTCCTGACCGGCGATGCGCTGGCGCTCATCGCCGGTTTGAGTTGGGGTTTGAGCAATATCGTATTGCGCCGCGGCCGTGTCGGGGGGGCTAGGACGGCGAAGACTGTTCTGTACCAGGTGGCAACGGCCACCCTCGTGCTGGGCGCGTTTGCGCTGGCGACCGACCAGATTCAGATCTCGCTGTCGAGGCTGACCATCGCGGTGCTGTTGTTCCAGACACTGGTGATCGCCATCTCGAGCTACCTGATCTGGTTTTGGCTGCTGCGCCACTATCTCACCTCGCGGCTCATGCTCCTGTCGCTGCTGACCCCGCTGTTCGGCGTGGTGTTCGGATCGACGCTCCTCGATGACCCGATCAGTTTGCGCTTTGCGTTCGGCGGCGGTCTGGTGCTGCTCGGGATACTGATCGTGAATCTGCGCCGCCTGCTACAGCGATAAGACGCCCGTAGGGGGCGTCCCATACCCGGTCGGTCGGCTTTTCCCCTGCAGCACATCCCGGGACGGTGACCGCGTACGACAGCGGGCCGCACAAGATCAACGGCATCTACCAGCCACCGACGTTTCGCAAATCCGGTCCACCGGCAATCAGGGCAACGTCGACTTGGGAAGTCTGCGCACTGCCGGCCGACGGCTCGGCCGTCTGCGGTCTGCACGAGAAATTTCCTTTGGAAAGCGTCGTCACCAGCCCTACGGCTCTTTTTACACAGTACGCATAATCGCCGTTCGCCAACCAAAGCCGCTTCGTGACGCCGTCCCGGGTGTAATCGACCCGGCATCCCCCGCCCCGAGGCCCGCTGGCCGCGAGCCGGTAGATGTCGATGAACCGGTGGCTACTCCCGAAATTGCAGACGAACCGTTCGCGCGACTCGGGTTGCGCTTGAGCCCCGGCCGCGTCCGCGGTGACCGTCCAGACGGCGAGGATGAGTCCTATGTGCGTGAGCTTCATGGCAACCTTTGATCTGTCGTCAGGCATGGCCTACGCCAAGTGAGACTGTTTCGTCGATCGTAAATTCCCCGCGAGGATGCGATGGTGGGGCCGCGAGTCGAGGCGATTCGTTGGCGGGCGGGACCGGGTGGCGCTCGCGCAAATTATCACCCCATATTCCCATGATGCACCCCGATTTGAAGGTGCATCCCGATTCATTGGAGAAAGCAATGGCGAAAGCGACCAAGTCCAAAACGTCCAAGACCTCGACGAATGCCCCGGCGGATCCCTCGCAGCGGCGAGCGAGTCCCAAGGGTGCGGGCTCAACGTCGAGCGGCCCGAGCCACCCGGCCCCGCCCGCATCATCGCTCGCCGAGCTGGCAGAGGCGCACGAGCAGCTTGCCTGGGCCATGCCGTCAAACGCGGCGAAACCCCACGAGTTCGGCTACGACCATGCGGTGGATCCGGTGGCCGGCCAGACCGTTCCCATGCCGAGCGTCGAGGCAGCCGCGAGCACGTTGAGCGAAGAGAACGACACCGGCAAGACCGGACCCGCCACGGCGGATCCCAAGGCGGTGGACGGCGGACTCGCCCGGGTGCGGGTGAATTCGGTGGATCAGCCGCTCACCACCAATCAGGGAGTACCTGTCTCGGACAACCAAAATTCTTTGAAAGCGGGCCTGCGGGGGCCGACGCTCCTGGAGGATTTCGTGCTTCGCGAGAAGATCACCCATTTCGATCACGAGCGGATACCGGAGCGCATCGTGCATGCCCGGGGCTCCGCCGCGCATGGATATTTCGAGTGCTACAAGGCCATGACCAGCATCACCCGGGCCGCGCCGTTCGCGGCCGAGGGCAAGCGAACTCCAGTTTTCGTTCGCTTCTCGACGGTCGCCGGCGAACGCGGGTCGACCGATACGGCCCGCGACGTGCGCGGCTTCGCGGTCAAGTTCTATACGGATGAGGGCAATTGGGATCTCGTGGGCAACAATATTCCGGTGTTCTTCATCCAGGATGCGATGAAGTTTCCCGACCTCATCCATGCGGTGAAGCCGGAGCCGCACCACGGCATGCCGCAGGCGGCCTCCGCGCACGACACGTTCTGGGACTTCGCTTCGCTGATGCCGGAATCCACGCACATGCTCCTGTGGGTCATGTCGGACCGGGCGATCCCGCGCAGCTACCGCATGATGCAGGGATTCGGCGTTCATACGTTCCGCCTCGTGAATGCCAAGGGCGCCTCCGTGTTCTGCAAGTTCCATTGGAAGCCGCTGCTCGGCACGCACTCGCTGGTCTGGGACGAGGCGGTGAAGATCTCGGGGGCCGATTCGGACTTTCATCGGCGCGATCTTTGGGAGGCAATCGAATCCGGCCACTATCCCGAATGGGAACTCGGCGTGCAGCTTTTCAGCGAGGCGGACGCCGAGAAGTTCAGTTTCGACGTCTTGGATGCCACCAAACTCGTCCCCGAGGAACTCGTTCCGGTCAAGCCGATCGGGCGCATGGTTCTGAACAGAAATCCGGACAACTTTTTCGCCGAGACAGAACAGGTCGCCTTTTGCACCGCGCACGTGGTGCCGGGCATCGATTTCAGCAATGACCCGTTGCTGCACGGGCGCATACATTCGTACGTGGACACCCAAATCTCGCGGTTGGGAGGCCCCAACTTTCACGAAATTCCGATCAACGCGCCGCTGGCCTCGGTGCACAACAATCAGCGTGACGGCATGCATCGGCAGGCCATCGCCCGGGGAAGGGTGGCCTACGAGCCGAATTCGCTGGGGGGCGGCTGTCCCTTTCAAACGGGCGCGAAGGGCTTCGTCTCATTCCCGCAAGGGATCGATGAGGACAACGACCCCATCGACAAGGTGCGGGGCAAAGCGGAGCGGTTCGCCGAGCACTACAACCAAGCCACCTTGTTCTACGAGAGCCAGACCCCGGTGGAGCAGGCGCATATCGTCGGCGGCTTCCGTTTCGAGCTGAGCAAGGTGACGGTGCCCGCCATCCGCGAGAGGATGGTGTCTTCGCTTCGCAACGTGTCCGAAGATCTGGCGGGGCGGGTGGCCGACGGTCTCGGCATCGAACTCCCCGACCCCATGCCCCGCGCGACGACCCGACGGTTCAAGCCCGAGGTGAGCAAGTCACCGCCGCTGTCCCTGCATGCCCTGCCGGGCGCGGGCGGAATCGTGACCCGCAAGATCGCCGTGATGGTGGGCGAGGGGACGGAGTTCGACGGCATCGCGGCGCTCATCGAGCGGGTCTCGAATGAAGGGGCTGTGGTGCGGCTACTGGGCGTGCGGCTGGGCTCGTTGGATTCGAGCGAGGGGGAGCCGCTCGAAGTCGACGCGACCCTGGAAAATTCGCCGTCGGTGCTGTTCGATGCGCTGGTGTTGCCCGACGGGGAGCCGGCTGCCGCGACGCTCCTTGCGGACGGTCAGGCGATCGAATTCATCCAAAATCAATTCCGACACGGCAAGACCATCCTGGCCGTCGGGGCGGGGCGAAGCCTCCTGGCGCAGGCGGGAGTCGAAGGCGGGAAGCGCGATCCTGGATTACTCCTCGTTGAGCCCGGGCACATCGACATCGAAGCCTTCATCCGAGCGATGGCGGGCCACCGACATCCGGAGCGCGAGCAAGATCCGTCCCGGGTGTGAGCGCGACGAGAGCGGGCCGAGAGCGGGCCGAGCCTTTCCCTTAGGTAAATTCCGACGGCACATCGCTCCGCTGGACATACAGCCAAATGCAGCAGCGGTCGATACATTGTCTCCCAAGCGTCCCCGGGCATGCCCACGCGGCTGGTCGTCCCGCGGACTTCGCCATTTCCAACTGCAAGAGAATTCATCATGAAAGCGCTCGTCTAACACGGTCCGAAGAAGGTTTCGGTCGTCATTGGAGTGTTCGTGCCGCAAGACCCTCACGCGGACGACAAGCTCAGGCGCCGGATGCGTACAGGCATTTCGACAACCGCGATGCCGGATGGACCCAAGTCATCCTGCATCCGCAGGCCGCGTGAGGCGCGGACGGCGAGTCATTTCGGCGGCGTATCGAGACTGAGGAACGGCGGTGAGGTATAAAGTAATGAGCGCGCGGGGCCGGGAGAGGGCCCCGCGCCGGGAGACAACAAGAGACTGCAAAGGACACTCACCATGACTCGCACCGGCCTTTCCCTGGCGACGCTCGGGCTCGCGTCCACCCTCTGGCTGGGACTTGCCTCTCGAAGCCTCGCCGCCCCGCCGGCCGATCGCCCCCCCACCTTCGCGAACTTGCAGGGCGAGGTAGTGCTCGACAATCCGCGGGTGACCGTCGAGAAATTCATGCTGCAACCGGGACAAGCGACGGGCGAGCAGCGGCACGTTCTCGACCAGCTGTGGGTCTTCGTCAAGGGAGGTGTATTGACCTCGAGCGAGGGACGCGCGACGCTCTGGCGCGACGGCCGAGTGCTGTGGCGGAGCGCTTCCGAACGACCCGACACGGGCAGCACGAATACCGGCACAACGCCCATCGAGCTCATCTGCGTCAATCTGAAGCCTTGGCCCCCGACCCCGCCCGAGCCGGGCGCCAAGCCCAAGTATCGATATCTCAATTATCCGAACATCCCGGGCGAGGATCTCCTGGAGAACGATCTGGTCATCGTACAGCGCTTCACCGTCGACCCCGGACAGTGGGAGGGAGTTCATGCCCATCACCCCGACATGCTCTACATCCACATCAAGGGCGGGCAGTGGGCGGCCAAGACGTACAAGGAACCGGAGCACCCTTATCCCAATGCCTCGCCCGATGGAGGCGTGGGCTGGATGCCGGCCATCGATCTTAGTGTCGGCCACCAGTCAGGCAATATCGGCAAAGAGCCGATCGATCTGATTTGGGTGACGCTGAAGAGGTGAAGCGAGACCCGCGCACGGGCGTTACCGGACCGTGTCGGCGGCGGCGCGGATGGCATCATAGATGACGCCAAGATCCTCCTCGGTGACGCAGTAGGGCGGCAGCACATAAATGGTGTTGCCGAGCGGTCGCAGGAGCACTTGGCGATCGCGAAAGAACCCCTGGAGACGAGGGCCTATCTCGGCGAGATAGCCGGCGTCGTCGGCCTTCAGATCCATGGCGGTGATGGTGCCGGTCTGGCGGACGTTCTCGAAGCGGGGGTCGTTCCGAAACGGCTCGAGGTGCCGGGCCTGGCGTTGCATGAGCGTCGCGATGCGTTCCCGCACGGGTTCGGTTTCCCAGATCTCGAGATTGGCGAGGGCGGCTGCGCAGGCAATGGGATTGGCCGTGAAGGAGCTCGAGTGGAAGAATGTGCGGCGGCGGTCGGTGGAATAATGGGCGTCGAAGATGTCGCGGCTGCATAGGGTGACGGCCAAAGGCAGTGCGCCTCCGGTGAGCCCTTTGGAGTAGCAGGCGATGTCGGGCCGCACGCCGGCCTGGTCGCAGGCCGAGAGGCTGCCGGTGCGGCCCCACCCCGTCATCACCTCGTCGGCAATGAACAGCACGCCATACGCGGAGCAGAGGCGCCGCAATTCGGCGAGAACGTCGGGCGAGTACATCAGCATGCCGCCGGCACCGAGCACCAGAGGCTCGACGATGAGCGCTGCGGGATGATGCGTGCGGCAAAGAGCCTCGAACGCGTCGAGCGCAAGCGATTCGCGCGCGGCGGCGGGAAAGGGGATGCGTTCCACCTCGAATAGCAAGGGCTCGTAGGGATCGGTGAAAGGCCCGCGTGCGCCCACGGACATCGTGCCGATGGTGTCACCATGATAGCTATGTTCCAGCACCACGACGTGGCGGCGGGATTCGCCATTGTGACGCCAGAAACCCAGCGCCATCTTCAACGCGACTTCGACGCTGGTCGAGCCTGAGTCCGAAAAAAACACGTGTTCCAGGCCATGGGGAGCAAGGGCCAGGACTTTCGCGGCGACCCGCGCGGCGGCCTCATGCGTGAATTCCGCGAAGATCAGCTGGTCGAGCATGTCCGCTTGCGCCTTGATGGCGTCGACGATGCGCGGATGCCTGTGCCCATGGGTGATCACCCACCACGAGGAGATGGCGTCCACGATGCGCCGGTTGTCGGCGGTGTAGATGTACGCACCCTCGGTGCGGACCGCCATCGGCAGCGACGGACGCAGCGCATGCTGGGTGAAAGGGTGCCAAATCGGCGAGCGGGGGGTGGCGGGCCCGGTCACGATTCGCCCGCGCGTCGGGGATGGGCGACCGAATCGAAGAGCTCGCGCGGGAATGCGACGCCGAATGCGGCGCGGAGCGATGCGGGCGTCAACGGATCGAGCCGCGGAAGGCGTCCGAGGACCGGCACGCCGCCCATGGCGGCCAGCGTGCGCTCGTTGTCGGCGTGCGGCTCGCCGATCAGTGCGACGCCCAAGACGGGAATGGCGCGGCGCGCGAGCGCCTCGAGGGAAAGCAGCGTGTGATTCAATGTGCCGAGAGTGGTGCGTGCGCAGAGAATGACCGGGGCCTTCCAGCGGGCGAACACGTCCACATAGAGCTCGCGGCGATTGAGCGGGACCATCAGGCCGCCCGCGCCTTCGACGATCAGGGGTCGAGTCAGCGAAGGGATGCGAAGTGAACGGGAGTCGATATCGATCCCCTCGCGCTCCGCGGCGAGATGGGGTGAGGCCGGGAGCTTCAGGCGCCACGCTTCCGTCAGGAAGTGAGTGTCGCCGAGACCCGTCAGGCGTCGCACCGTGTCAGTGTCGGTCTCGCCATCGAGGCCTGCTTGCACGGGTTTCCAATAAACGCCCTCGAGAAGGCCGGTCAAACCGGCGGCGAAGACCGTCTTGCCGATATCCGTATCGGTGCCGGTGACGACGATGCGCGGCGTCATGACGCATGCCCCTGGGTGACCGGAGGCCGTTGCAGCTGGGCGGCCAGGGCGTCGAACAAGCGCGAAATCGCTCCTTCGTCGACGTTCAAGGTGATCGAGACCCGCAAGCGCGCGGTGCCTCGCGGCACGGTCGGCGGCCGGATTCCGCGGACGTTGAATCCCCGTTCCCGAAGCGCGCCGGCGGCCGACATCGTGGCGGCGTCTT
The DNA here is from genome assembly GCA_963730565.1 of uncultured Gammaproteobacteria bacterium. GTDB lineage: Bacteria > Pseudomonadota > Gammaproteobacteria > Steroidobacterales > Steroidobacteraceae > Bog-1198. The sequence continues at coordinate 61,703 of CAVSSU010000019.1, read as the reverse complement.
CGCCGATGATGACGGGATGAATCTGGGAGCCGGAACCGGGTGTCCCGAGCTTGGATCGGGATTCGCGCCCGGCGTGCTCGATGAGGTGCGCGAGCCGCGCGCGGCGCTCCGGTTCCTCCTGCAGGATGGCAAGCGATTCGAGCGCCGCGACGGCCATCAACGGCGATGGGGCGGTGCCGAAGATGAACGGGCGGCAGCGGTTCACCAGGAATTCCGCCAACACGCGGGGAAGCGTGACGAGGGCGCCCGCGCTGCCGAGCGCCTTGCTGCAGGTATGCACCACCACCACATTGGGGCGCCCTTCGAGGGCGGCGGACAGACCACGGCCCTCGGGGCCGAACACGCCGGTGGCATGCGCCTCGTCCACCACGAGGAAGGCCTCGTAGCGGTCGGCGATGGCGGCCAGGCTGACGAGAGGCGCGCGGTCGCCGTCCATGCTGTAGAGACTTTCCACGGCGATCCACGGGTGACCACGGCCGCCTCGCTGGCGGTAGGCGCGGATGGCGTCCTCGAAGGCGGCGGGATCGTTGTGATGCGCCACTGAAAAGGGAGCCCGGCAGGCACGCAGCCCGTCGCGCGTGCTGGCATGCACGAGCTCGTCGATGACGACCAGATCCTCGCGCTGCGGAAGCGTTGAGAGGACCGCAAAATTGGCAAGATAGCCGCTACCGAAAAACAACGTGCGCTCGGAGTGGAAAAACCGGGCAGCGGCTGCTTCGAGCGACTCGTGCTCGGCGGTGTTTCCGCGCAGCAACCGCGAGCCGCCGGCCCCGATCGCGGTGCCGCGGGCGATGGCCGCCGTCAGCGCGTCGGCCAAGCGCTGGGAGGTCGCAAGTCCGAGATAGTCGTTGGAGGTGAAGTCGATGCCGGCGCTCGGCGCGAGTCGGCGAATGAGGCTTTGATCGCGGAGCCGATCGAGATCCGCTTGGTATCGATCGAGCCCGGGCGCGGTTTGCATTTTGCGATGCGGCGTCAACGAGGGTCGATGAGACCCGAAGGTGCGTCGATTTGTCGAGGACGGACCGCGAAGTCACCGCCCGGCCTCGCCGAGCGGTCCTTAAGTTCCGCGCGGATTTGCAGGCGGTCGAACAGCCGCCGGTCCTGATCCACATCCGGGTTGCCGGTGGTGAGCAGTTTCTCGCCGTAGAAGATGGAGTTTGCGCCGGCGAGAAAGCAGAGGGCCTGCAGCTCGTCGGACATCTCGGTCCGGCCCGCGGATAGGCGCACACGTGAACGGGGCATGAGGATGCGGGCGACGGCCACGGTGCGCACGAAATCGAACGGGTCGAGCTCGGGGGCGGCGTCGGAGAGCGGGGTCCCTTCGACCCGCACGAGGAGATTGATCGGCACGCTTTCGGGATGTTCAGGCAGGGTGGCGAGCGTATGGAGCAGCCCCGCGCGATCGCCCGCCGTCTCGCCCATGCCGACGATTCCGCCACAGCAGACGTTCATTCCCGCGTCGCGGACCGCCTGCAGGGTATCGAGGCGATCCTGATAGGTGCGGGTGGTGATGATCTTCTCGTAATAGGCGGCCGACGTGTCGAGATTATGGTTGTAGTAATCGAGGCCCGCGGCTTTCAATTCGAATGCCTGCTCCGGGGTGAGCATGCCCAAGGTCGCACAGGTCTCGAGGCCCAACGCCTTCACTTCGCGGATCATCGCGGTGACCTTGCGCAGATCCTTGGGCTTCGGCGAGCGGTACGCGGCGCCCATGCAGAAACGGGTGGCGCCGGCCTGCCGCGCCGCGGCAGCGCGCGCCAGCACCTCGTCGAGCTCGAGCAGCTCTTGCGGCTCGAGTCCGGTATCGTAACGGACGCTTTGCGGACAATAAGCACAGTCCTCGGGGCAGGCGCCGGTCTTGATGCTGAGCAGCGTGCTGATCTGGACGGTGTTCGGCGTCTGGAAGCGGCGATGCACCTCTTGAGCGCGAAATACGAGATCCATGAAGGGCAGGGCGAAGAGGGATTGGACCTCGGGAAGGGTCCAGTCGTTGCGAGCGTCCAAATTTGTAGTTCCGCGCAGATGTTGGGTGGGTTCTTGAGGACAGTATTGGATCGGGGCGGGGGAGCCGTCAACAGCCAACGTGGGTATTGTCCTCGGGGCGGGCGCAGCCGACGGGACCGGCCTCGCGCGGCTAGTACGGCGGCGGTTGGATGGCTCGTTGCGCCCTGGCGGCGTTCGCCCACCAGGTTAAATCGTCGGCGAAGGTTGCAAATGCGTATTCGAGAGATTTACCGCCCGGGCCGGTCGGCTGACCCGATTCGTTCAATACCTCGGTGATCGGGCCGACGGACAAGGTGCTCGATGTCACGACCATGCCCATCTCGGACAGGATTCCGTGCCATGCGGTCGCTGAGCGCACGCCCGACAATCTTCCGGCCGAGTAGGATGCCACCGCGGCCGGTCTCCAGAACCATTCCTCCAGAAAGTGATCGGTCAAATTCTTGAGGCCCGGTTGGACGCCCCAGTTGTATTCGCCGACGACGAATACGAATGCATCGGCGCCACGAATGTCGGCGGCGAGCGATTCCATCACGGCGGGTGCAGTACCCTTGTCATACTCCTTGTACATCCGGTCGAGCATCGGCAGGCCGATCGCCTTTGCATCGATCAGTGCTACGTCATTGCCTCGCTGCCGGAGGCGGTCGAGCAGGTAATGGGCCAGGCGAATCCCGCGACGGTCCGTCCGGTATGAGCCATAAAAGACGAGAATGTTGAGCGGCATTTACGTTTCGGGTCGGCCGAGGGCAAGCTGTTATTCTAAGCTGCGCGATGATATCGAGGAAAACGATGCCTTTTTTTTCCGATCGACGGGTCCGCTCGGGTGTTTGCCGGGTCATGCGAGCGCCCCGAGTGCTCCTGGCCGCGGTCGCGCTCGCCGGCGTGTCGACCGGCACCGGCAGTTGCGCCGAGCCTGCTGGGGATGCCGCCCTCGTGCGACGCGTTGCGCCGAGCGTCGTCACGATCATGGTCGAGCAGCAGCGGGTCAGCGAGGCAGACCGGGCTGCGGAACGTGCGGAGCGGCGGGCCCAGGCGGAGGCCGACCCCAACGAGGTCAATGCGATCATCCGACGCCTTCTGTCGGCGCAATCCGACCTTCCCAGACACGATGACGGGCCCACCGGCTCCCTCGGCTCCGGATTCGTCATACGCGCGGATGGCCTCATCGTCACGAATCGCCATGTCATCGTCGGTGCTCGAACGGTGCGTGTGCGGATACCCGATGGACGAGAGCTCCCGGCGCGCATCGTCGGCTCCGATGCAGTGACGGATATCGCCCTGCTCAAGGTGGAGGCCGGCCGCCTGCCGGCTCTGCGGCTGGGCTCCTCTCAGGCCGTGGCGGTCGGGGATGCCGTGATCGCGATCGGGAACCCGTATGGCCTCGGCCAATCCGTGAGCGCCGGCATCGTTTCGGCCCGCGGACGAATCTTGGAGGACGACCCTTATATCGATTTCCTGCAGACCGACGCGGCCATCAATCGGGGCAATTCGGGCGGTCCACTGGTCACCATGGACGGAACGGTCGTCGGGGTCACTTCCGCGATTTTCTCTCCGAGCGGAGGTTCCGTGGGGCTCGGGTTCGCCATACCGGCGGAAACGGTCTCGGCGGTCGCGCGTGAACTCGAAGCCCATGGCCGGGTGGCTCGGGGATACCTCGGCATATCGGCGCAGGCCGTGACGCCGGAGTTGGCGGCCGCCCTGCGCATGAAAACTGCGACCGGTGCATTGATCACCTCGGTCGATGCGCAAGGACCTGCCGCGGGCACACTCACCATCGGGGACGTGCTGCTGAAGGTCGGCCGGTCGACCCTAACGTTCAGGGATTTGAGCAAGGTTACGGCGCGCCTCGCGCCGGATGCGCTCGTCACCCTCACCATTCTGCGCTCGGGCGAGCAGGAATCGGTCGCGATGAAAATCGGAACGCTGCCGGAACCGATTTCCGATCCGACCATGACCGGTGGAGGCGATACGTGGGTGCCGCCCTTGCGGCTCGCCGTCGCGGACACGACCAGTGAGATTCGCAAAGCACTCAAGGCGAGCGATGAGCCGACCGGCGTGATCGTGACGCAACTGCGGCCGGCCGGCCCCGGCGCCTTGGCGGGCCTCAAGGTCGGCGACCTGATCACTCATCTGGGCACGACACCGCTGCTACATGCGAGCGACATTCTGGCGGTGGCCAAGCCGACGCCCAAGGATCCGGTTCTGCTGCGTGTGGTGCGTGGGGGCTCTCCCGTATTCGTCGCGGTGACCGGTGAGGACGCTCCCTGATGCGCTCGCCTCCCTGAGCTGCCCGGCGATTCTTTAAAATCCGCAATCAGCCCCCACTTCGCCCGACCAGGAGGTCTTCATGAACATGATCCACAGGGGCACTGAGAGGGGCCATGCAAACCACGGCTGGCTCGACTCTTACCACAGCTTTTCCTTTGCCGATTACTTCGACCCGAAACGCATCGAATTCGGGCCGTTGCGCGTCATCAACGAAGATCGGGTCGCCCCGGGTGCGGGCTTCGGAACCCACGCGCATCGCGACATGGAAATCATCAGCTACGTGCTGTCGGGCGAGCTGGAACACCGGGATTCGATCGGAAACGGTTCCGCGATCCGCCCGGGCGACGTGCAACGCATGAGCGCAGGGTCGGGTATCCGCCACAGCGAGTTCAATCCATCAGCCACCGAGGGACTGCACTTCCTGCAGATATGGATCAAGCCGAATGTGTTGGGAATCGAGCCGAGCTACGAGGAGAAGCGCTTTTCCGACCGCGAGAAGCAAGGGCGGCTGCTTCTCATCGCATCGCCCGACGGCACCCAGGGATCGGTGCGCATCCATCAAGATGCGTTCGTGTATGCCGGCCGGTTCGATGGTGACGAAAGCGCGAAGCTGGAGCTCGCGCCCGCGCGCCGCGGCTACGTGCACGTTGTGCGCGGCAGTGTGCACGCCAATGGCGTGCAGCTGGCCGGGGGCGATGCGCTGGAGATTACCGACTTGCCCCACATCGTGATCGACGCCGGCCGCGCTTGCGAAGTACTGGTGTTCGATTTACCGTGACGTGCAGGATTCTCATCGTGCTCTCATCCTGCGACCGGATTCCTGGAACGGGGCGAGGCACGGGTACCTGGCTCGAGGAACTCGCCGCGCCCTACTACGTTTTTCAGGATGCCGGCGCTCACGTGGACCTCGCGTCCGTCGCGGGCGGGAGGGCCCCCCTCGATCCCACCAGCGTGGAACCGGCGTTCCAAACCGAGGCGACCCGGCGTTTTGCCGACGACCCCCAAGCTCAGCGGGCCCTGGCCGGCACATCGAAGCTCGCGGCGATGCGACCCGATGTCTACGATGCGGTGTTTTACAGCGGGGGTTTGGGGCCGGTTTTCGACCTGAGCGAGGACGGCGGTTCGATCGCTTTCATCGAAGCGATGCATCGGGCCGGCAAGCCGATTGCCGCCGTTTGCCATGGCCCGGCGGTGTTGCGCAACGTCCGAGATGCACGAGGCATTTCGTTGGTGGAGGGCCGTGCGGTGACCGGCTTTTCGAACAGCGAGGAAATGGTCGCGAATGGACCCGGCGTCGTGCCGTTTTCCATCGAGGATGAGCTGCGCCGGCTGGGCGGTCGATTCAGCGCCGCCGCCGACGGACAGCCGCACGTCGTCGCGGACGGGACGCTCGTCACCGGCCAGAATCCGGCGTCTTCTGAAGGAACCGCCCGGAAGGTTCTGGAGATGATGCGACGGGGGCCCGAAGGCATGGGCTGACGTTGGGGCTGACGGCGGCCAGTGCTTTCATTTTCCCGGCAGCGGCACCCGCGCGAGGAAGATGATGGACGAGGGCGTAGGCGCATCGGGTGCGGTCGGCTCGCTGCAGCCGATCACTTCGTAACCGCAACGCAGCAAAAGCGTCAACCACGAGCTTACGGTTCGAAAATACCAGGGCGCGGGATCGCTGAACTCCGGACCGAACCCCGACCAGCTTCCCGGCCTCCAGCCATCCCGGTATGGGTGATTGCCGCACGACGCTACGGGGTGCAGCGTCTGGATGATGAGATGAGCGGAGGGCGCCAGATGCCGGCGGAGGGTCTGGAACAGTCTCTCGACGGAGCCCTCACCCAACAGCGAGAAGTTGCAGACGGCCGCATCAAAATCACGCGCGTCGAATCGACCATCCGCGAGGTCGGCGTAGCTGCAAACCGCGAACGTTCCACCGCCGAGTCGCCGGGCCTCTGCGATGAGCGAATCCACCGCGTCGATCCCCGTGACTGCGACTCCTTCAGCGCTGAGCGCGCGAGCGAGCCACCCTTCGCCGCAGCCGATATCGAGTACACGCCGCGCGCGCAGATCGAGCACAGTCTCGATGATGGCGCGATTGGTCACGAGCGTCCGGCTTGCAATGCGCTCCTCGCGAATTGCGCGAGCCCAGGGCGCCGCATTCGATTGCCAGGATCGGAGAATCGAATCCTCCTGGCCTTGCGCGGCGGTCCATTGCGCGCCGAAGAAATCGACGACCGAGCGCACGGCGGCATCGACGGGCAGGGCGGCGTCGATGGTCAGGACGTCCCCCTCCGTCGAGTTCGGAGGTTCCAAGGCATCGAACTGGCTTGCGATGAGCGTGCGCGGCATGAAGTGCCCGGCGCGCGTCTCGAACCGCCTCTCGATCAATGCCCGGTCCGCGTCGAGGAAGACGAATCTCACACCGTGCACGGATCGCAAGGCATCGCGATATGTCCGCTTGAGCGCGGAGCAGGCGACCACCACGCCGGTCCGATGGGAAGCGTGATCTGCAAGCGCTGCAGCGATGGCACGAAGCCAGGGCGCGCGGTCCGCGTCGTCGAGCGGCCGACCCTGGCGCATCTTCTCGATATTCAACGTCGGATGAAGGTCATCGCCGTCCACGAAGTCCCGGCCCATGGTCCGGGCGAGCGCCGAGCCGAAGCTCGATTTGCCGCTGCCGGACACGCCCATCACCACGATGGGCATTTTGCAAAGCGGTGCAACATCGCGTGAGTTCATGTCGGAATCATGCGCGAGCGGTCGTTAGTCCAAACTTTGCGAAGTAAAGTCAGGCCATCGGCAGGAGCGCCACCATACCATTGTTATAAGATTGTAAAACTTTAAGGCTATGAATGGGTCCAAGCTTCCATCATGAATCTTCGGAGAACCGGATGCACCCGACCTCGCGAACTGCAGTTGTTGTCGCGACCAAGGGACGGCAGCAGGCGGTGAACCGCCTGCTGCAGATACTCCAGCAGCAAACGTTGCCCCCATCGCGGGTCGTCATTTCGGCGACCGAGATTGCGGAACGTCGGCACCCGGCTCGACACTTGGCTGAACGTGGACATCATTCTGGGCTCGCCAGGCACTTCGATCCAGCGCAATCGCGCATTGGATAGTCTGCAAGAGAGCTGCGATATTGTTTTTTTCTTCGATGACGACTTTGTTCCCTCGCGCTATTGGATCGAGCGGGCCGTTCGTGTGTTCCGCGCCGACCGGGCAGTCGCGGGAATTTCAGGACAGGTCATCCGGGACGGCGCTGCTTCCGATGCCGTGTCATGGGAGGAAGCCGAGCGGCTGATTGGAGAGGCGGACGTGGAAAGATCCGACGACCGCCTGTCGGATGTGGCCGATCTTTACGGGTGCAATATGGCTTTTCGAATGTCGGCGATCGGTGACGCCGTGAGATTCGACGAGCGCCTGGCCCTCTACGGGTGGCTCGAAGACAAGGACTTTTCCCGGACTGCCAAGAAATCCGGCCGATTGGTCCAATGCTGCTCGCTAATCGGTGTTCACCTCGGGCTCAAGCATGGCCGTGTGTCGGGCAGGAGGTTTGGGTATTCGCAGGTCGTCAACCCGTGGTATCTCTACCAGAAGGGAACGATGTCGGTGAAAGAGGCGTGGTCCAACATCTTGATGGCGCTCGCCATCAACGGGATCAAGACCATCCGGCCCGAAGCCTTCATTGACCGGCGAGGACGTTTCAGGGGCAATGTCGTGGCGATACGACATCTGTTGTCGGGAATTTGCCAACCCGAGCGGGCAACGGAACTTTGACGATTAAGCGGCCCCATACCACCGGGGCGCGCGGTGTCGGCCGGATTCCTCAAAACGCTGTCAGTCAATCGGAGGGGATCGCATCCATCGCGAGGTCAAGCGACGATATCGGGCTCCTCGTCGTGATCACCGAGGACTTCCGCAAGCGCCCGGCATGCGTCCGTCACCGTAAATATCCCGACGAGCTTGTCGTGCTTCGTGACGATCGCGGATCCGATTCGATTCTCGGCCATCAGACGGGCGACCTTCGACACCGGCGTCGAGGCTGCCACGATGCAGGCCTTTTCGACGTAGGCATCGCGAACCTTCAGTTCCCGCTCACCTGGCCTGTTGATGACGGGTTCTAGGATCAAATTGATATCCCGGTCGGTGAGGACGCCAACGATACCTCCGTTGGAGGTGACCGGCAGATGGCGGAAGTGATGTTCGCGCATGAGCTTGTGCGCGTCCTCCAGCGGTGCGTCAACATCCACCGTATGCGGAAATGGAGTCATGAACGCGATGACCTGTGGATTGTGCTTCATTTCAATATGAACCTAGCAGCTATCCTCACCATGCGCCATCGTGAAGTTTACCTATCAAGGGACGGCGCCGTCTGCGCGTGGAGGTTGATCCCTGCGCCTCAGCGGTCGAGCAGCGTCATCGACATCTCGAAAGTGCGATCCGCCCCTGACGGCACCACGAACACACCGGGCTTCGTATCGAAATCGCCGCTGAATCCTTCCGGATCGGCCACCCCATGCCAGGGCTCGATGCAGATGAAAGGCGCTCCCGGCTTCGTCCATACGCCGAGGTAAGGCGTGTCGGGGTAGCTCATTCGCAACCGGGGCCCGGCGTCCGCACCGTAAGTCAGGGTGCGGCTGCGCAGCGCATCGAAGATGATGACGTCGTCCTGGAACAGCGAATCGGCGAGGATCAGGCGGCGATTCGAGACCGGCGTGGGATGCGATATCGGCGTCAGCAAACCGTCCGCGTCGAGGCGGCGTACAGGGGCCGGCTCGTCGCACTCGAACTCGATGAAATGGCAGGACCGCTCCGGGCCGGACGGCAGCGGCCAACGCAGCGCCGGGTGGTAGCCGAAGCTCGCGGGCATCGGCTGGTCGCCGCTGTTGCGAACGCATGTCGTCACCCCGAGCGTCGGGCCGTCCAGCGCGAATTTGATCTGCAAGGAAAAGCGAAACGGATAGACCTCGAGAGTGGCCTGATCGGCCGCGAGCCCGAACTCCGCGCTCGCTCCCGTCGAGTGGATGAGCTCGAAGCGTCTGTCGCGGGCGAAACCGTGCCGCGGCAAGCGATAGACTTTGGAATCGAGCCGATAGCAGCCGCCGGCCAGAGCACCGACAATCGGGAAAAGCACTGGAGCGCGTCCCTTCCAGATCGCCGGATCGCCGTTCCAGAGCAAATCCCGTCCCCCGCCGTCACGCAACTGTGAGAGCTGCGCGCCGAGAGGGTCGATTTGCGCGGTCAGATCGCCGGACGCGATCGACACCCACGGACGGGCCGCATCGGTCACGGGCCCTGCGCCTTGAGAAAACTTGCGTCCTCGCGCACCTCGATCACCGTCGGGCGATCCGCGCGGGCGGCCCGCCGCAGGAGCTCGCTCAAGTGTCCGAGGCTCGATGCGCGCTCCGCAGCGCAGCCGAACCCCTTCGCGATCGCAAGCAGGTCGGGGGTATAAATGTCGACACCGATGGTCGGGATGCCGCGCTCTTGCATGTAGCGCTTGATCTCGCCGTAGCCATCGTTGTTCCATAGAAGAACGATGACCGGCGTGCGCGCTTCGATTGCGGAGGCGAGTTCCGGCAATGTGAATTGCAGGCCGCCGTCGCCGATCAACGCCACGACCGGGCGGCCGGGCGCGGCCAGCTTTGCACCGACGGCCGCCGGCAACCCATACCCCAGCGTTCCATAGCCCGTTGCCGAGTTGAACCAGGAGTGCGTCGTGCTCGGCTCGAACAGATGGTTCCCGGAATACACGGGCTGCGTGGAGTCGCCGACGATGATGGCCTCGGGCAGGGCTTCTTGAAGCGCCTCCAGAGCTCGGCGCTGACCCCGCCAGGCAGCCGGCCACTGTGCCTCCAGACGTGCATGAACTTCGGCGGTGAGCTTGGCCCCGTGGCTTTCCCGGGCCGGTGAGCCTCGGTCATCGATCTGCTCGAGGAGCGCTTCGATCGCCAGTTTGGCATCGCTCAGGATCGCCACGTCCGCCGGAAAATTCCGGTTGATTTGCTCCGGGTCGATGTCGATTCGGACGAGCGGGCATTCGATGCGGAGATTGCCGTCGAACACCAGGTCGTAATCGGTCTCGCCCATTTCGGTGCCGATGGCGAGCACGGCGTCCGCGGCCCGCACGAGCTCTCGCACCGGCACGAGCGACGTGTTCGACCCGAGCGAAAGCGGATGCCCTTTGGGCAGGATGCCCTTGGCATTGATGGTACAGGCGGTCGGTGCGTCGAGCGCCTCGACCAATCGCCTGGCTTGCGCAGCGGCGCGGCTCGCACCGCCTCCCAGAAAGACCACCGGCCGCCGCGCCGCCTTCAGCACCTGACCGGCACGCGCGATGGCCACCGGGCAGGGCGCCGGCCGACTCGGGATCGCGCCCAGCTTGCGACTCACGTGATCGGCCGGCGACGTGATGACATTGATGGGAATCTCGATATGCACCGGCCGCGGCCGCGCACTCCCGAAGATCGCGAAGGCGCGCGTCAACACCGCCGGCAATTCGTCGGGACGCATCAGCGTATGGCTGAAAGCCGTCACATTGGCGCTCAAGCTGCGCTGCGAGGGAAGCTCGTGCAGGCGTCCCCCTCCCATGCCCAGCTGCTCCGTATTGTTGACGCTCGAAATCACCAGCATAGGAATGGAGTCGCCATAGGCTTGGCCCATGGCGGTCAGAATATTGGTCATTCCGGGGCCTGTGATGATGAAGCACACGCCGGGTTTCCCGGACACCCGCGCGTAGCCGTCCGCCATGAATCCCGCGCCTTGTTCGTGCCGCGGCGTGACGTGCCGGATGCGCGTCGCGGGCAATCCCCGATAGAGCTCCACGGTGTGCACCCCCGGAATGCCGAACACGGTGTCGACGCCGAAATCTTCCAGGAGCTTCACCAGAAGCTCGCCGCACGTCAGCATGGGATCTTCCCTCGGGGTTCAGGGTAAACATCGATTCTATCGTTGCGGGCGTGGGTTGGCGACCGCGGCGGCTCGCGCAAGCGCCGAGTAACCGATAGAATCCGCCTGCCTTCGGCCGGCCCCCGGTCGAGCGACAGAGCGGAGAGAGCGTCGTAGCGGACAGTTCGTCGAAAGAGATCCCGGCCACGGCACCGGCTTCGCTCGCCGCGATGCGGCCGAGCCGCGCCATCGCCGCGACCTGGCCGCTGCTTCTCGGCATGGGTGTGCTCATGCTGGGCTCGGGTCTGCAGAGCACGCTGCTCGGCGTGCGCGCGACGCTCGAGGGGTTCCCCACGGTGGTGACCGGCGTCATCATGTCGTGCTACTACCTCGGCTACCTGCTGGGCACGCGCATCGCTCCGCCGCTTCTGCGCCGGCTCGGCCACATCCGCGTGTTCGCGACTTTGGCCGCGATTTCCTCGGCGGCGATCCTGGTTCAGGGATGTTTGGTCAATCCGTTCGTCTGGAGCGCCATGCGACTGGTGTCCGGGCTTTGCCTCGCGGGCATTTACGTGGTCGCGGAAAGCTGGCTCAACGACCGGGCGAGCCGCGAGAACCGTGGGCGCTTGTTCGCCGTCTATATGGTGGTGCTCTATGTGGGGCTCGGTGCCGCCCAATTCCTGTTGGTGCTCGCGAATCCGGCCACTCAAACGCCGTTCATGATGGTGTCGGTGCTCATCTCGCTGGCGCTGGTCCCCATCGTCGTCTCCTCCCGGCAGGTGCCCGAGCACGGGGTACCTCGCAAGGTGCGGCTTCGAGACTTGTACCGGGATACGCCGCTCGGCGTGGTTGCTGTCGCCGTGTCCGGCGTCATTTCCGCGTTCATCTTCTCGATGGGCCCGGTCTACGCGCGGCTCAGCGGGCTCGACACCGCCGGCGTTGCGCGATTCATGGCCGTGAGCATCCTCGCGACGGTGCTGACGCAATATCCCATCGGGCGGCTGTCGGATCGCATGGATCGCCGCACCATGATCGCCGCGGTGTGCACGTTGGACGCCGTGGTGGCCGGCATCATCACCTTCGTGCACGACCTGCCGCACCCGGTATTCCTGGTGCTCGCCGCGGTGTTCAGCGGTTTCGTGCTGACCATCTACTCGCTCGCCGTATCGCACGTCAACGACAAGCTCGAGCCCGCGCAGATGGTTGCGGCGAGCAGCGCGCTGCTGCGGCTGAACGGGACTTCCGCGGCATTCGGCCCGGTGCTCGCAGGCGGCTTGATGACCGCGTTCGGCCCGCGCGCTTACTTTGCGGCACTGGCGGCATTGACGGGCGGCCTCGCCGTATACGACCTGTGGCGCAAGACCCGCCGCAAGCCCGTGCCGCGTTCGCAGCGTGGGCCCTTCATCGGCACGCGGCCCCGGCCGTAAGCGCAGTTCGAGGGTATTTTGGAATTTTAGAAACAAAGACGCTCGGCGCCATCAGGCGCGGGGCCAAGGTGAGGGTTCGATGCCTGTGTCGAGACGTGAATTTCTGGTGAGATCGGGGGTCGTGGTGGCCGGTACGGCCGTGTCGGCGGCGGGAATCGCCGACAGCGCAGCACGCGCGGCCACCCAGTCGGGCGCGGCCACCCAGTCGGGGGCGGGCGGGAAGTGGAAGCTGCCGCCCAAGCGGCCTTTCCGGCTCGTCGAAAACGAATGGGTCACGCTCAAGGACGGTACCCGGCTCGCGGCTCGAATCTGGATTCCCGATGGCGCCGAGGCCGCTCCCGTCCCGGTGGTCTGGGAGTACTTGCCGTATCGAAAGCGTGATTTCGAGCGCCGGCGCGACACCGGTTGGGCCGAGATGCTCGTGCCGTACGGTTTCGCGTTCGCGCGGGTGGACATTCGGGGCTCCGGCGATTCCGACGGTGTGCTGCTCGGAGAGTATTTGCAGCAAGAACAGGATGATGCGCTCGAGGTGATCGCTTGGCTCGCGCGCCAGCCGTGGTCCAACGGCGCCGTGGGAATGCGGGGAATTTCCTGGGGTGGATTCAGCTCACTGCAGGCCGCCGCCCTCGCGCCGCCGGCGCTGAAGGCGATCATTCCGCAGTGTGCGTCGGACAATCGCTACACCGATGATGCCCATTACGTCGGCGGAGCGCTCACGTTGGACAACTACGATTGGGGCGCCGAGTTCAAGACTGTGCTCGTCGGCCCGCCCGATCCGGCCATCGTCGGTTCCCGCTGGCGGAAGATGTGGATGCAACGCCTCCAAGCCACGCCTCCCATCCTGGCCGAATGGCTTTCGCATCAGCGATACGACTCTTTCTGGCAGCATGGGTCGGTGGCGGTGGATTACTCGAGCATCAAGTGTCCTGTGTACGTGGTGGACGGACAGATCGATTCATATCGGGATTTTCTGCCGCGCCTGCTCGCCAATCTCAAAGTGCCCCGCAAGGGGCTCATGGGTCCTTGGGGCCACAAGTTTCCACAGCTGGCGGATGCGGGGCCCGGGCTCGACTGGGTCACGGAGGAGGTCCGCTGGTGGACTCAGTGGCTGCTCGGCGTCGATACCGGGATCATGGACGAGCCGATGCTGCGGGTGTTCATGGAAGAACGCACGGCGGCCGAGGTATGGCCGCGGGATGTTCCCGGCCGCTGGCTGACCGAGCCATCCTGGCCTTCACCGCACATCCATTCGAGAACCCTGTTCCTCAATGCCGACGGAATGTCGGAGCGACAAGGGAACGAGGCGGTGCGACAGATTCACTCACAGGAGACCCTGGGGCTCACCAAGCGCGAGTGGTTTCCCTGGAATTTGAACATCGACCTGCCGCCGGATCAGACGCCGGACGACAAGCGCTCGTTGACGTTCGACTCGGCTCCGCTGACGGAGGATGTGGAAATGCTGGGGCGGCCGGTGGCCTCGATCCGGGTCGCGAGCACGGAGCCGGTCGCGAAGCTCGTGGTGCGGATCAACGAGGTCACGCCGGAGGGAGTGTCGTGGTCGGTGAGCTATGGGGTGCTGAATCTCACCCACCGCGACGGGCATGAGAGGCCGGCGGCGCTCGAGCCGGGGCGACATTATGACGTGGAGGTGCCTTGCTACTTCACGGCGCATCGATTCAAGAGAGGCAACCGCATCCGGGTGGCGATCAGCGAGTCGATCTGGCCGATGTTGTGGCCGTCGCCAAAACCGGTACGGCTCGATATCACCGCCGGCGCGTCCCGCCTATCCCTGCCGGTGAGGCCGAATGACGTCGAATCGGGCGGCATGCCGATCGGGCTCCTGCAGGATCGCGTTCAACGTGCGGTAGACGCCGATCCGGGCGCCTTCAAGGATCAAAGCGTCACCCAGACGGGGCCGGATGCCGACGGGCGCGTGCTCCTGCACAAGCGATTGCGGGACGCACCCGAGACCTTGTCGGACATCGGCACCCGGATGTCGGGCGGAAGCGATTGGTACATGTCCATCAAGGAGGGCGATCCGAACAGCAGCGTGTGGCGGCTGGAATGGTTCAGCAACCTCGCGCGCGACGAATGGGACACGAGCCTTCGATCGACGCTCGAGCTCACATCGACCGCGGAGCACTTTCGCATCAAGGAATCGATTCACGCCAGCGAGAAGGGGAAGACGGTGTTCGAGCGGCATTGGGATCACGTCATCAAACGCGATCTTCTGTAGACGCGCGCCGGGAGGGCTCACCGATAGGCACCGGCGCGCGCCGGTGCCCGGCTCAAGCGCCTTGCTTGCTCGGCGCAAGCTCCGGCGGAATCGCGGGCTTCGGGGCCGCGGCCGGGACCCCGGCGGCGGGACCCGTCGCCGGGGGGTTGGCGCCCGCCGGGGTCGCGGCAGGGCTCGATCCTGCCGTCCCATCCGGCCCCAGCAGATAGGCATCGAGGACCTTGCGGGCGATCGGAGCCGCCGCGGATGCCCCGAATCCGCCGTTCTCCACCAGCACGGAGAGCGCGATCTTGGGGTCGTCGACGGGCGCAAAGGCGATGAACCACGCGTGGTCGCGCTTTCGCTCTTCGGTATTTTTGCCTCTCGTGGACTTGGTGTTTTCCGTTTGCTTGATCGTGAATACCTGAGCCGTACCGGTCTTTCCGGCAAATTTGTACTTTGCGCCGACCCCGGCTGCGTGAGCGGTGCCGCGCGGTTCTTCTACTGCGCCCACCATGCCGTCGTACACGACCGACCATTGCGCGTCTGTTCCGAGGCCTACCGGCTTTAGGAACTGCGGTTTCTTGGGGATGACGGTCATGGATCCTGGATCTCGAAAGGCCGAGACCATGCGGGGAACCGCGACAATCTTGCCGCGCTCGGCAATCTCCGCCGCAAAATGCGCCTGTTGCAACGGAGTCACGGTGATCGGGCCTTGGCCGATGCCCATGCTGATGGTCTCGCCCGGAAACCAGACGCGCTCTTCAGGCCGCTTGAAGGCGTGCCGCTTCCACTCGGGCGATGCGTAGAGGCCGGCTTTTTCACCCGGAATGTCGATTCCGGTGAGCGACCCGTAGCCAAACGCCTTCATGAACTCGGCCATCCGGTCGATTCCCATTTGGTGAGCGAGCTTGTAAAAATACACGTCGCAGGATCTCGCGATAGCTTGGCGCATATCGAGAGAGCCATGCTTCTCGTCGTCCCGGTATTTGTTGCTGCTGCCCGGAAGCTGGAAAAAGCCGGGGCAGAATTCGGTCGTTTCCGGCGTAAAGACCCCATCGACCAACCCGGCCAGCGCGTAGAGCGGCTTTACCGTGGATCCCGGCGGGTAGGCGCCCCGCAGCGCACGGTT
Source organism: uncultured Gammaproteobacteria bacterium (assembly GCA_963730565.1). GTDB lineage: Bacteria > Pseudomonadota > Gammaproteobacteria > Steroidobacterales > Steroidobacteraceae > Bog-1198. The sequence goes on along the minus strand of CAVSSU010000019.1, from coordinate 45,781 downwards.
CAGGAGCGGCACGTCGATGTCGGTCGAGAGCGCGGTGTACTCGGGCACGGTCAGGCCGCGAACGAAATCGTTGGGGTCGAAACCGGGCGTGCTCGCCAGCGCGATGACGTCGCCGGTCTTGGGATCCAAAGCGACGACCGCCCCGCGCTTGCCCTGGAGCGCCTCTTCCGCCACTTTCTGCACGCGCGCGTCCATGCCGAGCACGAGGTCTTCGCCGGCCACCGGCGCCTTGGTGCGTAATTGCGGCGCATATTCGCCCGCCCGCTCCACCGGCCGGCCCGCGGCATTCACGAGTATCTCGCGGAACCCCGGCTTGCCGTGAAGCTGGGCCTCATAGGCCGCCTCGACGCCGAGCTTGCCGATCAGGCTGGTGCCGGCATACTCGGCGGTGTCGATCTTCTTGAGATCTTCCTCGTTGATGGCGCTCACGTACCCGATGGCGTGAACGCCCATCTCCTTCATCGGATAATGCCGCGCCAGGCGGGGGCGAATATCGACCCCCGAGAACTGGAATCGATGAATGGCGAAGCGGGCCATTTGCTCCTCGTCGACCTGGAGCTTGATGGGGACGCTTTCGTACACCTTGTGCGACATGACGGTGCGCCGGATGGCTGCCACTTCCTCCGGACGCAGCACGCCGATGTCCACGAGCTGCGCCAGAGTCGCATCGAGCGCCTTGCCATCGCCCACCTGCTCGCGGATCAGCTCGATGTTGAAGGCCGGCTGATTGTCGGCGAGCACGACGCCGTTGCGGTCGAGAATCAGCCCGCGACTGGGCGGAATGGGCTCGATGCGGATGCGGTTGCCCTGGGAGAGGGTGGAATAGTACTGGTACTTGACGACCTGGAGATAGAATAGCCGCCCGGCCACGCAGCAAAGCAGCACGAACGCCATGACGCTCGCCACGATGCCCCGCACCATGAAGAGGCGATTCTCGGCGAAATAATTCTTGATGCGGGCTTGGCGGCGTGCCATGGGCCCGAAATTCTACAGCAACGAATGCGCTCCGATTGACAACTGTGTCACGCACCCGGGCGAATCGGCGTGCTCTATCGGACCTTCGCCTTGGCGGAGTAGGGCTTCGGAGACGGGCTCCGGAGACGGGACTGCTTCGGTGTAAAATTTGCCGGATGGAGCAAATCGAAGCCCTGCGTGAGGAGGGGTACGTGCTCGTACCGCGGCTCGTTCCCGAAGGTCCCTTGAAGCACCTCAATGAAATCGCGCGGACGCAATTGCATGCGCGAGCGGACCCGCTCGAGTTGGAGGCCGATCTGCGCTATCCGGGAGCGCCCAAGTCCCGCGACGCCGCCGGTGGCGGCACGGTGCGCAGGCTCTTGGACGCATACGCTCGAGATCCCGTGTTCGCCGCGTGTGCCGTTACGCCGGCCGTGCGCGAAGGGATGGAGTCGTATTTCGGTGAGCGGGTGCTGATGTCGCGCGCGCATCACAACTGTCTCATGACCAAGCATCCTCAGTATGGAAGCATGACCGGTTGGCACCGCGATATCCGCTATTGGTCGTTCCAGCGCGAGGATCTCGTCTCCGTGTGGTTCGCTCTCGGCGAGGAGACCGTCGACAACGGCGGTCTCTGGCTGGTGCCAGGGTCTCACAGGATGGCGCTCGATGCCGACCGGTTCGACGAGGCGAAGTTCTTCCGAGCCGATCATGCGGCCAACCGGGAGATCATCCGCGCGGCTGTGTCGCCGCGTCTCGCGCCGGGCGACGCGCTTTTCTTTCACTGCAATACCCTGCATTCGGCGGGCAAGAATATGAGCGAGGCGGTGAAGTTCTCGTTGGTGTTCACCTATCACGGAGCGAGCAATGCGCCGCAAGCGGGAACGAGGTCGGCGTCGAAGCCCGAAGTCGAGCTTTGAAGGGCGCCGGAAAAGAGAACGCCGCTGCGCGAAGCTCTCGGCAGCGGCGTCTCCCAATCTCGATCAGCGATCAGCGAGCCCAGTGACCCTCGTGCATACGCCAGCCGCCGCCTTCACGCACCCAGGCATGCGGGACCCAGTGATAACCGGCGCGGCCGGGACCCCAGTGACCCCCGACCCAGACGTGACGTCCACCGACCCAGTTCCAGTAGCCGCCGAACCAGACGTAGCCGGGGGCCGGCGCAACGCCAACCACTTCGTACTGCGGTGCCGGCGGAGCCACCGTGACCACTGCGCCGCCGTAATAGCCAGGCGCGGGCGCGACCACACAGCCGCCGAGAAGCGCACCGGATAGCAGGGCTATCCCCGCGAGGGTCTTGATTCCACGTAAAGATTTCATGCTTTCTCCATTTTACAGCAATGGTCCTAGATTCACTAACGCACAAGCCCCGCTTCGGATGACGTGAACCCGGGCACAGTGTGCATGGCGCGGCCGCCATCGAACCCGAATCAAGCCCGCGGTGCGGCCAACACCTGCACCCAGTATAGGCCGTGCTTCACCGCGCGGCCCTGTGCATAAGCGATGCCCATCTCCGCGAAGCGCGGATCCATGATGTTCTCGCAATGACCCGGACTCTCGAGCCAGCCATGCACCACGTCGTCGGCCGATCTCAAGCCGTACGCGATGTTCTCGCCCACCAGAGTCTCGCGGTATCCGACTGCGCGCACCCGGTCGGCCGGCGTGTGGCCGGCGAGGTCCTCATGCTCGAAATAGTCATGTTCGGCCATGTCGTTGGCGTGACCGAGCGCGACGCCGCCGAGCGTGCCCGACAGGCGCACCGGCGGCGCGGGAGCAAACCATCGGCTGCCGCAACGCGCTCCGCGAGCACGCGCCTCGTTCACCAGATCGAGGGCCCGCGCGGCCAGCACGGGCGCCTCCGTGCGCGAGGGCACGACGTAAGGCGAGGCGAGCACGATCCACGTATCCCGACCGCGACGATGGATGCCGATGTCGCGCATGCCGCGATTGGTGACGGTGGCGCAGTCCGAACGTTTGAGGGTTCCGATCGTCGCGGAGGGCGGCCCGGTGAGATGCACGGCGGCCGCCGCTTCGGGTTTGTAACCGCTGTTTTCCGTCGCCGCGGCGAGTGTTTGGCCGGCCGCCCATTGCGCGGCCGCGCGATCCAGCAGGCCATCGTGATTGAGCGCACGCGCCGCGGGAACGATTCCGCCGCAGCCTCCTTCGCGAAGCAGCTGGACGGCGGCGAGAGTCTCATCCACGGGGCTCGCGCCCGCCGATGTCGCGGCCGCCGTGATTGCGGCCACGGTGATCGATACGCCGAACAACAGAACGGCGGCATAGCGCTTCATTGGCAGAGTTCTCCGAAGCCAGATTCCCACATCGCCCAGTCGCGATTACCCTAAGCAACGTGCGGTACGCACATCGGATGACCGGGGCAAGCGGCACGGCGTCACAGAATGCAGCACCTGAAATCGCGCTGCCAAGGGCGTGAGCCGTCAGTTTCGGTTGCTGCGGCGCAGGGATGGGCGGCTCATTTGAGATGTTCGATCAGTTCGCAGGCCTGCAAGAGCGCATCGTCCGAATGGACACGGCCGCTCATGCCGCGCGCCCGGCGGGCCACCGCTCGATCGCTCAAGATGGCGCCGATCTCGGCGGCGGCCAGCCGCGCTCGATAGCGGGTGCGCGGCAGCGAGCGTCCGAGCCCGAGTCGCGCGATGCGCCAACCGTTATCGAACTGATCGTGGGCGCTCGGCACCACCAACTGCGGAACGCCCGCCTTGACGGCCTGGGCGAGGGTGCCGATGCCGCCGTGATACACCAGCAGTGCCGCGCGCGGCAGCACCTCGCTGAAAGGCAGATAGCCGAAAGCCTTGAACCCCGACGGCAGCGTCGCGGGCAGTTGTTCGGGAAAGTTGGTGATCAGCATTCCACGCAGGCCGAGCCCACGGATGGCGGCGACCGACTCGATGAAATAGTCTTGCATGGTGGCAGCGGCCGAGCCGGGCGTGACGATCACCGGCGGCTCACCGGCGTCGAGAAAATCCCGCGCCTCACCGGGCAACCGCGACTCGATCGACGGAACATGTCCGCCGCCATCCCATAGAGGAAAGCCCACCAAGTGCACGTTCGGCGGCCAGTCGGCCTGCGGCGGCGCGAACCAATCGGGAAAGAATCCGATGACGCACGCGGGCGAGTGGATCCAGCGCTCCAGCACCCGGGTGACCGGAGAGAGGCCGAGCGTCGCGCGAAAATCGTTGAGCGGCCTTCGCAGCAGGCGGTCGATGGCCGCCCAGTCGATGAGCCGAAACAACGCGCGCTTGAACCACATCGGCTGCGAGGGCGAGACCCTCAAGGTCCCGAACATGCCGTGATCGATGAGGCTGCGGATCACCGTGGGCTGCAAATGTACGCTCGCCGTCGGCAATCCGAGCTTTTCCTGGGCTACACGTGCTCCGAATGCGATGCTCGAGGCGGCGACGACGGTGTCGTCGTCCGCATGATTTTCGATGAGGCGGAAAATCTCGGCGGTGGCGGGAATGATCACGCGCCTCGCGACCACCTCGAAGCCCCTCTTCGGATGCCACAGATCCGGATCGAGGATGGCGCTTTTCACGTCCCCGACCGTGCCTACCGGAAGAAACCGAAGTCCCTGTGCCTCGACGGTCTCTCGAAAGAACGGATTGGTGATGATGGTCGCGCGGTGTCCGCGTGCACGCAATGCAGTTCCCAGCGCGATGAAGGGGTGCACATCTCCCGCGCTGCCCAGAGTGGGCAGCAGGACGTTCAAGCGGCGCGCAGGTCTCACTCGTTGTGGGACGCGTTGGCTTCAGCCCGCGCCGCGAGCGCCGGAGTTCTCCACCCGCTGCGGATGCCCCAAAAGAAAAAGCCCAGCGACACGAGCACCACGCATAGCTGGTCCCAGCCGTAGCCGATGTAGCCCCGCCCTTCGAATTCCTTGCTGCCCGCCCATGACAGCACGACGATTGCGGCGAGATAGGCGATCAACCACCAGGCGCCCTTCAGATGCCGCCCGAAGTCGAGCCAATGGCCCTTGGCTTGGGAGTAAAGATAGAGGGGCATGGGCAGGATGAGCAGCAGCATGATCTGTCCGGTGTGCGGCCAGCGCGCCCAGAAGAGCATGAGCGTCGCGAGGACGAACGCCAGGGGCGCCAGGATCGAGAGTCCCGGCGTCCGCAGCGGACGGTGCACATCGGGCGCCGTGCGCCGCAGGACGGCGACGCTGACCGGGACGACGAGATAGGTGATGATGGTCGCGACCGAGATGACCCCGGCGAGCTTTCCCCAGCCGCGAAAGAAGAACAGGAACAGGAACGACACCAGGAGATTGAACCACATGGCGGGCCTCGGAATACCGAAACGGTCGTGGACCCGGCCGAAAATCCGCGGCAGCGAACCGCTGCGTTCCATGGCGTAGATCATGCGGGCCGTCGTCGCGGTGTAGGTCGTCCCGGTTCCGCTCGGGCTGATGAAGGCATCGGCGTACAAGAGCAGAGCCAGCCAGTTGAGGTTCAGGGCGAGAGCGAGCTGCGCGAACGGTGAGCTGTATTCGAGCGCCGACCAGCCCTCGTGAACATGCTCGGGGGCGACGGCGCCCAAGAACGCGATCTGCAGCAACAGGTACACGACGGTGCTGAGCGCCAGCGACCCGAAAATTGCGAGGGGGATGCTGCGGCCCGGATTGCGCGCCTCTCCGGCCAGGTTGACCGGGCTTTGAAATCCGTTGTAGCTGAACACGATTCCCGAGGTCGCCACCGCCGTCAGAATGGACGCGAGATCGCCGACGTGACGCTCCCCCGCGGATCCCCACGTGGAAGTTGGAGGAATGGAAGCCGGTGCACATCATCGCGATGGCGGTGGCGGCGGGAACGATGAGCTTGAAGAAGGTGATGGCGCTGTTGGTTCCGGCGAAAACCTTCACGCTCCAGAAATTGACCAGGAAGTAGAGCACCACCAGCACCGCGCAGATCCAAAGACCCGGCACGGTCAGCTCGCCATGGCCATGCGCGGCGTGCATGTACAGTCCCTGCGCCCAGCTCCAGGGCCATGAACTCATGTACTGAACCGAGGCTTCGGCCTCCACGGGTATGACCGACACGATGGCGATCCACGCGGCCCAGCCGGCGACGAATCCGACCAGGGAACCATGCGAGTAGTGTCCGTAGCGCACCGCGCCTCCGGATTCCGGGAACATGGCGCCGAGCTCCGCATAGGTGACCGGCACGAACATGATGATCGCGGCGCCGATGACCCACGCGTAGACCGCGCCGGGACCGGCCAGTTGGGCTGCGCGCCAGGCGCCGAACAGCCAACCGGAACCGATGATCGATCCCAGACCGGTGAACATCAACGCGGTTGCGCCGACCTCGCGCCGAATGGCTTTCTCGTTCGACACCCCTGAAGTTCTCCCGATTTGGTGGCCGCGCGCGGCTCCGCAGCCGCGCGGGAGGGCGCAAGCGCACAGCATACGACGTTTGATCCGTTTTTCGGACTAGTCCAAATCCCCGGCCAGCGCGTTGCGAATCGCATCCGGCAAGGGACTGACCGAGTGGCGGTAGTGCTCGTGATCGACGCCGATGCTCAAAGTCGCCCCGCCCTTCATGGCCTGCACCATCGACGGCGTCAGCTCGAAACGCAGGAAATGTACGGCCGACGTCTTGTCGTCGTTCTCCCGCTCCAGGTCCTCGTCGGCGATCGCAAACACGCGATCCATCTCGCTGACTCTCATCCAGCAGCGATCTTCGACGCCGATCAGATTCCCGAGGGCCACGCGCCTTTGCTCGGGATCGGGGAATTCGAGCAGCAGAGTCACCTTCCAGTCGCTGCCGCTCGGGATCAGCGGGTTGTAGGCATCGAGCTCGTCCTGGATTCCCGCGCTCTCGAAGATCCGCTCGGCCCGAAGCATCTCCAGGACCTGATAGCGGATGGTGGTCCGATCCTCGAAACACCAGGTCATGTTGGGGCCGACCTGGACGTTGCGCAGCTGCTTGTGCGCGATGACCTCGTTGCGCAGCCGCGGTCGCTCGATCGAGTACTGCTCGAGGCTAATCAAATCGCTTCGGGATAGTTTTTTCATGGGAGGCAATAGGCCATTTTGAGGAGCGTCAAGGGATGCGTCGGCGGCCGGCCGTCGGGAAGGCCGCTCTCGATCTGATGGCCCGCCATCGGGCAATCGCTGGCATAGAAGTCGGCACCGCTCGATTCGACCCGATCGATGACGGGTTTGCCGATTTTCATCGATGTCTCGCGGAATTCACGCTTGACGCCGTAGGTGCCATCGTGGCCGGAGCACCGCTCGATCGGCAGCACGGTCGTATCGGGGACCAGCTGCAGAATGTCGCGCGTCTTCAGACCGATGTTCTGGACACGCAAGTGGCAGGCGACGTGGTAGGCGATCTTCCCCAAGGGGCGCTTGAAATCGGTGCGCAGCAGTCCCGCCTTGTGCCTGAGCGCGAGGTATTCGAACGGATCGAACATGTGCTGCTTGATTCTCGCGATGTCCGCATCGTCCGGAAACATGAGCGGCAGCTCCTGCTTGAACATCAGCACGCAAGAGGGGATGGGTGCGACGATGTCGTAACCTCGCTCGATCATCGCGATCAGCGGTGGCACGTTCCTGGTTTTCAGATCCGCGACGGCCTGAAGGTCGCCGAGCTCGAATTTCGGCATCCCGCAGCAGTTCTCGCGCTCCGCCAGGGCAACCTCGATGCCGTTGTGCTCGAAGATCGCGGCGAGATCCAGACCGATGCCCGGCTCGTTGCGGTTGATGTAGCAGGTGGCGAAGAGCGCGACCTTGCCGCGGGTAGTGCCCGCAGGCTGTGGCGCTTCAATCGGCGCAGACGCCCGCTTGAGGCGGCTGCGCAGTGACCGGGAGTGGTATTTCGGGATGGGCGCCCGGGGGTCGACGCCGAGGGCGGCATCGAGCACCTTTCGCCCGAGGGAGCTGGCATTGACCGCGTTGACGATCTCACTGACCACCGGTATCCCCGCAATCCGGCCGACGGTGTCGGTCGAGCTCAACACCTTGTCGCGCCAGCGTGCGCCGCCTTCACGATTCTTGACGGCTTTGGCCCGCAGCATCAGGTGGGGGAAATCCACGTTCCAGGGATGGGGCGGCACGTACGGACACTTGGTCATGTAGCACATGTCGCACAGATAGCAGTGGTCGACGACCTTGGCGAAGTCTGTCTTGTCGACGGCGTCGAGCTCCCCGGTCTTCGATTCGTCGATGAGATCGAACAGCGTCGGAAAGGAATTGCAGAGGTTGAAGCAGCGACGGCAGCCATGGCAGATGTCGAAGACCCGCTCGAGCTCTTTCTCCAGGGCGGCCGAATCGTAAAATTGGGGGTCAGCCCAAGCGAGCGCGTGCCGCGTAGGGGCCTCGAGACTGCCCTCGCGGCCTTGCGTGATCGGTCCGTCGGACACAGCGAGTCTCCGGATATCAAAAAGCGGGCCCCCGAAGGGAGCCCGCTGGGGTTGGGCCCGGCGGGGGCCCTGGCTACGGGATTAGAGGTTGTCCAACGCCTTTTGGAAGCGGTTGGCATGGGAGCGCTCGGCTTTTGCCAGCGTCTCGAACCAATCCGCTATTTCGTTGAAGCCTTCCTCGCGGGCGCTCTTCGCCATCCCGGGATACATGTCGGTGTACTCGTGCGTCTCGCCGGCGATCGCGGCTTTCAGATTCAATGAGGTCGCGCCAATGGGCAGCCCGGTCGCCGGATCGCCACTGGCCTCCAGATACTCGAGGTGACCGTGGGCGTGACCCGTCTCGCCTTCGGCGGTCGAGCGAAACACCGCAGATACATCGTTGAACCCTTCGACGTCCGCCTTGGCCGCGAAGTACAAATACCGGCGATTCGCCTGCGATTCGCCGGCGAATGCGTCCTTGAGATTCTTTTCAGTCTTACTGCCTTTGAGATTCACGACTCACTACTCCTTCCGATTGATGGATTCGGAAACCAAATCCGGATGAATTCGCCGCGACGGTAGTCCTGCCGGCGGCGCTAAGTCAAATCGCTGGTCTCTATCGGAGGGATGGATGCCGTCTATCGTGGGATGACCGGCGCGCTGTATGGGCCTCGCCTGGAAGGGGATCGCCGCATCGAGCGAAGCCCAGCGGAGTGATAGTTCGTCTGGGAGCGGGACGACCCATGGGGAGCGCCGCCCGCCAAGCTCCTGTTCGATGCAGCGGGATCAACATGCGACAGCAGGGCAGGCGTTGTTATCAGTGGAATACCGCGGCCGATGTCATCCGCCGCTGACGCGCCCAAGGGAGGGTCGATAGGCGTAGGAGATCGCCCGCGGGTGTTGCCAGGAGGCAACACACGGGCTCCAAAAGCAGAACGAACGCCACCCTCCCGCCGAAAAAGCATTCGGCGGATTCATCATTCGAATCAGTCCATTACAGTCGCGCGGTGGCTATTTGAAGGGCCACGGCGGTGCGTGGCTAATGGCCTGGATGCACCCGATGATGATGTGCGTGATGGCGATGATGCTTGTGATGATGAGGTGCCGCAAAGCTTGCGGTGGCAAACAGCAGCAGCGCGATCGTAATTCCGACGAACTTACCCATGACTCGACCCTACTCTTCGATGAATTGCTTCCCGATGCATAGCATAGCCTTGTGCGGCCGTCGCAGCGAGTCGATTTGCGCCGGGTGCCTCGGTCCTTCCGGACGTTCGTTCAATCCGCGTCTTTCTCGCAACAAGACATGCATTGACAATGGAACCGAACGCGTTTCTTATAAGCTCATATAACAACATTGGGGATGCCGCAGGGTGCGCGATTGAATATTGCTTCAGAGCCCCTGGGTCGGTCGACATGGCAATCGCGCATGCGAGGCGACTCCTGGAAAAAAATCCCGACCTCGCCGCGGAGCAGGCGCGGGAGGTTCTGAATGTCGATCCTGTTCATCCAACCGCCCGTCTCATCTTGGGCGCCGCTTTGCGCCGCGGCGGACGTGCTCACCAGGCCCTGGACGTGCTCGAACCTCTTTGTCGCGAGCTGCCGCACGCCGCACCCATCCATTTGGAACTCGGGGTCGCCTGCGCCGAGGCCGGCCGTTTGCGCGATGCCCTCGCGGCGGTCCGCCGGGCAGTGAAATTGCAGCCCGCGTCGGCCGACGGATGGCGAATCCTGGCGGACTATCTGGAGGCGGGCGGCGACTCGGCCGGCGCTCAAGATGCACGAGTGCGATACGTTGCGGCGGCCGCAAACGACCCGCGCCTGAAGGCGGCGGCGGCGGCGCTGATGAAGAATGATCTGCCGCTCGCGGACCATCGACTGCGGACTCAATTGGCGGCCTATCCCACGGACGTGGCGGCGCTGCGCATGCTTGCCGAAGTGGCGGCGCGCTTGCGCAAGTACGCGGAGGCTCAGGAGCTCCTTGAGCGATGTCTCTCGCTTGCTCCGAATTTCGATACAGCACGCCAGAACTATGCAGGCATTCTGAACCGGCAGGCCAAGCCTGCCGCGGCGCTGCCCGAGGTCGAGCGATTGCTCGCCAAGGAACCGGACAATCCGGGCTACTTGAACCTCAAGGCGGCGATTCTGGCGAACATGGGCGATTATGGCGGCTCAATCGAAGTGTATGGCCGGGTACTGCGGCGATATCCGAGGCAGCCCAAGGTCTGGATGAGCATGGGACACGCTCTGAAGACGGCGCGCCGCCAGGATGAGAGCGTGGCGGCGTACCGCCGTGCCATCGAGATGGAACCCACGCTCGGCGAGGCCTATTGGAGTCTCGCCAACCTGAAGACCGTTCGTTTTTCCGAAGCGGACGAACTTGCGATGGAGCATGCGCTCAGCAGGGTCGATCTTTCCGAAGAGGATCGAACGCATTTCGAGTTTGCGCTGGGCAAGGCTTTCGAGGATGACGGGTCGTATGAGCAATCGTTCGTCCATTACGAAAGGGGCAATGCGCTCCATCGCCGAAGGCACCCCTATAGCGCTGACGAAAATAGCCGATTCGTAAGCCGCTGCAAGCAAGAGTACACGGCCGATTACTTTGCCGCTCGCGAAACCGGGGGGGCGCAATCCACGGCGCCGATATTTATCGTTGGGCTGCCCCGCGCCGGCTCCACGCTGATCGAGCAGATACTCGCGAGTCACCCGCTGGTCGAGGGCACGGTCGAGTTGCCCGACATTCCGCAAATCGCGCGGGAGTTGATCGGGCGGGACGAGGATGCCCATCAGGGGCGCTTCTTCGAGGCAGTCGCAGCGCTTGGGCCGGACGAACTCCGGGCGCTCGGTGAACGATACCTTGCTTCCACTCGAGTGCATCGGAAGACGGACGCACCATTTTTCGTCGATAAGATGCCCAACAACTGTTTGTACGTCGGGCTCATCCACTTGATCCTGCCGAACGCCAAGATCATCGACGCCCGCCGCCACCCACTCGGTTGTTGCTTCTCGGCGTTCAAGCAACATTTCGCGCGGGGACAGACCTTCACCTACGATCTCCTGGATCTCGGCCGCTATTATGCGGATTACGTCGAGCTCATGGCTCACGTCGACAGGATTCTGCCGCGGCGCGTTCACCGGGTGATTTACGAGTCTCTCGTGCACGACACTGAAGCCGAGGTGCGCCGTCTGCTCGAGTACTGCGGGCTGCCGTTCGATGAGCGGTGCCTCAAGTTCTACCAGAACGAGCGCCCGGTGCGCACCGCGAGCTCGGAGCAGGTCCGGCGCCCCATCTTCACCGACGCAACCGATCACTGGCGACACTACGAGCCCTGGCTCGGGCCGCTGAAGCAAGCGCTCGGCGCGATGTTGGGCGATTATTCGCGCGTGCCGGATTTTGCTGACCGATAGATTTTTCGATCAATTACAACCGAAGGGATAAAGGGAAACATCATGACTCGCAGCCGACTCGAACCAAGACCTCGGGGCACATCCACTACAGGTCGCTCTCATGACTTTCAGCGTCTCATGCTTCGACAGCTGCCGCTGGCGTCGGCCATCTCGGCGGTCCTCGCCGGAATCTCTCCCGTGGTGCGCGCCCAGACCGCGACCACGCAGCCGTCCGACACTTTGGAAGAAGTTACCGTCACCGCGCAGAAGGTGACGGAGAACCTGCAAGACGTTCCGATCAGCATCGAGGCTCTCGGTACGCAGAAGCTGCAGCAGCTGAATGTCGTAAACCTGGACACCTACGTCGAGTATCTGGCCGGCGTCACGACCATCAAGAGCATCGGTCAGGGCGGCAACGGCGTCGGTACGACCCACGTGTACATGCGCGGCATCAACTCGGGTCAGGACGGAAATCATTCCGGTTCGCAGCCGACGGTCGGCACTTATTTCGATGAGCAACCGGTGACCACCATCGATGGCACCGTCGATGTGCATGTGTACGACATTGCTCGCATCGAAGTGCTGGAAGGCCCTCAGGGCACGTTGTACGGCGCGAGTTCGGAAGCCGGCACCATCCGCATCATTTCCAACAAGCCCGATCCGACCAAGTTCGAGGCCAGTTACGATGTGAGCGGCGAGCAGATAACGAACGGCGGCGGCACCGGTTGGAAGGCGGAAGGTTTCGTCAATATTCCTCTAACGCCGATCGCCGCCGTGCGCATCGTCGGCTGGGACGAGCATGACCCGGGGTATATCAACAATGTTGCCGGCACCGACCTCAATGCGGGCATCATCAATGGCACTCGCACCTTCCCCACCTCGGGGACGACGATCAATAACGCAGATTCCGTGTCAAAGAACTACAACACGGTCGAGTACCGAGGCGGCCGCGTCGCCTTGAAGGTCGATGTCACGGACAACTGGACCGTCACTCCGACATTCATGGGCCAATCGACGGCGGCGACGGGTTTCTTCGCCTATGACCCGGCGGTCGGGCCGCTCGACCTCGTGCACTTCGGACCGGAAAACGATCAGGATTCATTCACTCAGACGGCGCTCACCGTCGAGGGCAAGGTGGCCGACTTCGACATCACGTATGCGGGTGCGTGGTTCGTGCGCAATCAACATTCGATCGCCGATTACTCCGACTATTCCTACTGGTACGACCACTATTACGGTTCAGGCACTTTTTGGCGGCAAAATCCAGGATCGGTGACGGCCGGAGGGGTGACCTCGCCCGCGGGCGCCTATGCGGAACCGCAGGAATACGTCATCGAGGACAACCACTACACCAAGTGGAGCAACGAGCTGCGCATGAGCACTCCGCAGCAGTACGCCGTCAAAGGCACGATCGGCTTGTTCGCGCAGCGTCAGGTTCACGACATCTGGGAGGACTATGTGTTGCCGGGCGCGGGCGGAAATCCCTACACCTACAATACGCAAGGTCTCGCGCAGTCCCTCACGATACCCACGCTCGACAACAACACCATCTGGCTCACCGATGAGCAGCGCGTGGACCGGGATTCCGCCATATTCGGTCAGGTCACGTGGGATATCGGCTCCGGATTTTCCTTCACGGGCGGCATGCGGTTCTACAAGTACGACAATTCGTTGCAGGGCTATTACGGCTATTCGGCGAACTACCAGGCGGTCACGGGCTATGCGTCAGGGATGGGCACGTGCGGGCCTACGGGGGGGACGCCGAATCCCGCCTATGAGCCATTTCACTTCGCGCCCTGCACCAACCTCAATACGTCGGTGTCGGATACCGGGCACACCGAGCGGGCCACGTTGAGCTATAAGTTCGACCCCGACCGCATGCTGTACGCGACGTTCTCCACCGGCTTTCGCCCGGGCGGCGTCAACCGCGTGTATGACTCCTTCATCCACGCGATCTATCCGCCGTACAAGTCGGACCAGCTCAAAAACTACGAAATCGGCTGGAAGACGCAGTGGTTCGATCGGCGGGTGCGGTGGAACGGCGCGGTCTTCGTGGAAGACTGGAACAATTTCCAGTTCTCCTACTTAGGCCCGAATAGCGTGACGGTGGTGCAGAACGCAGCGTCGGCGCAAAGCAAGGGTATCGAGAGCAACTTCGAGTGGGCGGTTGCGGGCGGGCTGGTGCTGTCCGGCAGCGCCACCTTCCTCGACGCGAAACTGACCCAAAGCTTCTGCGGCACGACCACGCTGGTATTCACGACCAGCTGTCCAAATCAAGAGAGCGGCGCATCGGGATCTCCGATCGGCTTCGCTGATGGAACCGTTGTAAAGGGGCCCTACGCACCCTCCGGCACCCGGCTTCCGGGAACCCCGAGGCTCAAGATGAATCTCGTCTCGCGCTACAATTTCTCGCTGGGAGATTGGGGAGCGTTCAGCCAGGCGGCGGTGGTCTACCAGGACGCGTCCGTGCCGCTGTTGTTCCCGGCCTTCTATGAAACAGGTCCGGCGGGGCAGCAGCATCTGGGCGAATTGCCGCCGTACACGTTGGTCAATCTGTCCGCCGGCGTAAATCGGAACGGAACCCAGGTCGAGGTTCGCGTGGACAACGTGATCAACACGTTGGGTGAGTTGACGCGATTCGCGGCCTGTACACCGACCACGTGCAACCAGCCATACGTAAGCCCGGTGCAGCCGCGGACGGTGTGGCTGCAGTTCGGACAGAAGTTCTGAGGTAAAAGAGGCGGGCGCTCGCCGCGAGCGCCCGCCAATCGCAAAACGGATCGGACCCCGCCGCATGACGCTCGGGTCCGATCCGCGGGGGTTCTCGACTTACGACGAGGCGGCCTTCGCGACTCCGTTCACTTTCACGGCGTTGGCAGCCAACAGATCCATCAGATCCGGCGACAGGCAATCGTACGGCTCCAGTTTGAGCTCCTTCAGGCGCGCGCGAATAGCCTTCATGTCTTCCGCCTTGGTGCCGGTCTCGATCACCGACGAGACGAACGCGGCAAACCCCGGCGGCGCCCAACCGCTCTTGTCGAACCGCTCGGCATGCACGAACGTGAGACCGTTGAAGGCGTGCTTGGGGTTGTCGATCGGTCCATGCATGTGCACGCCGCAGACCGTGCAGGCGTTGCGATGGATGGTCTTGGAGGGATCGACCACCTTCAGTTTGTGGCCGTTGGCAAGCACCTTGACCTTCGGGGTCGGCACCACCGCGATCATCGAGAAAAGCGCACCCGTCGGTCTCCAGCACTGTGAGCAGCCACAGACATGGTTGAACAGCACGTCGCCTTCGATCGAGACCTTCACTGGATCGGTGGTGCATTTGCACGTCAACGTGCCGCCGGCAAACCCCGGCGTGCCTGGTTTGACGCCGTTGTCGACGGCAGGATGAATCTTGACAGTCATGTTGAGCTCCTCATTGTTTAATAAATACACACGCTGCGGATCGACTCGCCCTTGTGCATCAAGTCGAACGCGTCGTTGATTTTCTCGAGCGGCATCGTGTGCGTGATCAAATCATCGATGTTGATCTTGCCGTCCATGTACCAGTCGACGATTCCCGGCACCTGCGTGCGCCCGCGCACACCGCCGAAGGCGCTGCCCTTCCATACGCGCCCCGTCACCAGCTGAAACGGACGGGTCTGGATGGTCTTGCCGGCGCCCGCGACGCCGATGATCACCGACACTCCCCATCCGCGATGACAGCATTCGAGCGCCTGCCGCATGATGTCGACGTTGCCTATGCATTCGAAACTGTAATCCGCGCCGCCGTCGGTGATGTTGACCAGATGAGCGACCAGGTCGTCGCCCGACTTCCTTGGGATTCACGAAATGCGTCATGCCGAACTTCTCGGCGAGCGCCTTGCGCCGGGGATTGATGTCGACGCCGACGATCTTGTTGGCGCCCACCAGCTTCGCGCCCTGGATGACGTTCAGGCCGATGCCGCCGAGGCCGAATACGACGACGTTCGCACCCGGCTCGACCCTGGCGGTGTGGACGACCGCGCCCACGCCGGTGGTCACGCCGCAGCCGATGTAGCACACCTTGTCGAAGGGCGCGTCCTCGCGGATCTTCGCCACGGCGATTTCGGGCAGCACGGTGAAGTTCGAGAACGTCGAGCAGCCCATGTAGTGATGAATCTTCTCTTTGCCGATGGAGAACCGGCTCGTCCCGTCGGGCATGACTCCCTTGCCCTGCGTCGCGCGGATAGCCGTGCACAGATTGGTCTTCTGCGACGTGCAGGATTTGCACTGGCGGCACTCGGGCGTATAGAGCGGAATCACGTGATCGCCCTTCTTGACGGAGGTGACGCCGGGTCCGAGATCCACCACGATCCCCGCGCCCTCGTGCCCGAAAATCACCGGGAACAGTCCCTCGGGATCGGCGCCCGAGCGGGTGAACTCGTCGGTGTGGCAGATACCCGTCGCCTTCAGCTCTATCAACACCTCGCCGGCCTTCGGACCTTCGAGGTCCACCGTGGCGATCTCAAGCGGCTTGCCTGCCGCGTAACAAATTGCAGCTTTGGTTTTCATAGCGTTTGATCTCTCGATACTGGCGTTTTAGCGTAACCGGCCGCAGCCCAGGCGGCCGAATTCATCGACGCGTCAAAACTAACATCAATCCGCGATCCGCCGATATGACGGTCGACGCCGGCCGCCCGAACCTGTTGTCGTGCAAATTGCATGCCGGAGGCCCGGCAGGAGCGGGCGAGCGTCCGGGTGGGCTGCCAATACGCGCCGAGAGGCTGCGTAGATGCGGGCTCGGAATCTCCGGGATGCTGCTGTCGACCCGTCCGTGGGATTGCGGTCTTTTCCGGACGCGCGTTACAAATTGCTCCGTCGGCTGCCGAAGCGTCGCGGAAACGGTACAACACATTGTCGTCGTTCGCGCATGAGGTTTCTCGCATACGGCGACGACGCAAGGACGACTTGATTGCCGACGCTGGCGTGGTCACCAACAGCGCCATGCGCCGATTGCGTGGCGTAACGTGTGTGCCCCTTTCATCGCATCACGAACGGCGCAATCACCCGCCGACTGTAACGTGCCTGGCACAGTTGGTCTTGCGGGCGCTTGTGGCGCACCGGTTCGATGCGTCGTAACCGATTGATTTAAAAGCAGGCAGATCCGTATGCAGGATTTCTTTTTAGATTCCTCGCGGATGGCATAAGCATTGCTAATCATAAGCACAATCCAGGCGGTGCTGCGTCGCTGCCGTGGGATCAGACTGGTCGCGACCGGTGCAGCCAGACAAATACAACGTATTGCGAAGGAGGGAGTTTTGCAGGCAAGACAATCAACAAGATCCGCTGTTTTCCCCAGGCACCCAGCATCCAGGACTCGGTGCGCGCCGTTCGCCACTTCAGCGGCGAAATGCTCAGACCTTAAGCAGGAGAATTGAGATGAAATGGCTCACAGCAAAACGTCAGGTCAAGGTCCTATATGCCGTTGCAGCGCTCGCTACGACCTGTGGTGCAGCGATGGCGGCGTCGGACTCGGAACAGTTTCAACGCTTCAACGATCCCAACCAGTGGGGAGCCCCGGCGGGCAACCTGAATCTAACGCGCTATAGCTCGTTGAAGGACATCAACACCGGCAACGTGAATTCGCTGCAGATGGTGTGGTCGCAATCGAGCGGCACGCTGCGCGGTCACGAAGGACAGCCGCTGGTCATCGAGGACGTCGGGCGGCAAGCCGATGATGTTCCTGGAGAGCGGCTGGCCCAACATCGTTCAGGCGCTGGATCTGAGCGATCCCGACCATCCGGTGCAGGTGTGGAGCTACACCAAGACCGGCGGTCGCGACGAATCGGCGGTCCCGCGCGCCTGCTGCGACACGGTCAATCGCGGATTGTCGTATGCCGACGGAAAATTGGTGTTCGGCACTTTGGACGGCTACGTCATTGCGCTCGATGCCGCGACCGGCAAGCAGGACTGGGTCGTCAAGAGCGCCTATCCGGAGCACGGCGAGACCATCACGCCCGGCGCCCGATCATCGCAGCCGACAAAGTGTTCATCGGCTTCGGCGGCGACGAGTTCGCCGCGCGCGGTGCGGTCACGGCGTACAACCTCGCCGATGGCAAGCTGGCATGGAAATGCTACAACACGGGCAGCGACAAGGACGTGTGCCTGACGCCGAAGACCAACGCGAAGCATCCGGAATACGGCAAAGCCGGCAAGGATCTGGGCATCAGCACGTTATCCCGGCGATGAGTGGAAGCGCGGCGGCGGCGCGGCGTGGGGCTGGTATGCCTACGATCCGGACCTGCACATGGTGTACTACGGCACCGGCAATCCGGGGCTGTGGTCGCCGCAGTATCGCTGCGCCGAGCCGATCACGCAGGAGAACTGCAACAGCGGCAAGTTCGACAACAAGTGGTCGATGAGCATCTTCGCGCGCAACATCGACACGGGCGAGGCGGAATGGGTCTATCAGATGACGCCGTTCGACCAGTGGGACTACGACGGCATCAACGAGGTCGTCCTGGTCGACATGGAACGTCGACGGCAAGACGCACAAGTGCCTGGTGCATTTCGATCGCAACGGCTTTGCCTATGTGCTCGACCGCACCGATGGCACGCTGTTGCGCGCCAACAAGTACGTGACGGTGAACTGGGCCGAAAAGGTCGACATGAAGACCGGCCGTCCGGTGAAGGTGCCCGAGCACTCGCCGCTCAAGGTCGGCGGCAACACGCAGGCGTGCCCCTCGGCGATGGGCGGCAAGGACCAGCAGCCGGTGGCGGTGGATCCGAACGATCCGACGAACTTCTACGTGCCGACCAACAACTGGTGCATGGAAGACGAGCCGCAGGCACGCTCGCATACCCAGCAGGGCACGGTCTACGTGTTCGCGAACGTCTACATGTATCCGGAGAAGCCGGGCGTGACGGGCAAGTTCAAGAAGTTCAACGTGGTGACGGGCAAGACCGAGTGGGAGATTCCCGACCAGTATCCGAACTGGGGCGGCGCGTTGGTGACCGGCGGCGGTCTCGCGTTCTACGGCAGCCTCGGCGGCGATTTCCGCGCCGTCGATCGCGCGACCGGCAAGATCCTCTGGTCGCGCAAGCTGGGCTCGGGAATCATCGGCAATCCCATCACCTATTCCGTCAAGGGCAAGCAATACGTGTCGGTGTGGTCCGGCATCGGCGGCTGGATCGGTCTGCCGGTGACGGCGGGTCTCGATCTGAACGACAAGTTCGGCGCGATCGGCGCGACGGCCATGACGAAGGCCGCCGGCCTCAACCACATTCCGCAGGGCGGCACGCTGTTCACCTTCAGGGTCGGCGACCCGATGCCGGACAGTCCGACGACGCTGCCGACGGGGCAATCCGACCGGGAACTAGTGGTACGATAGTTCCAATTGGCCCGGTGCCGCAAGGCACCGGGCCTTTCTTATGTGTGGGCCCTCGAACAACCGGGTGCAAAGCATACCATGGGACCGGCGCATGTGTGAAACCTTAGCGCGCGTCACGAGTCTCAATCAAAATGCAGCCGGCGTCGCAATGACGCTTCGAGGAGATCAATCATGAATTCACAAGACCGCGCGCCGCATCGGGTTCGCCGCCCTGGTTGCGGGTTTTGCGATGCTCGGCAATGCGGCCCTCGGCGCCGAGCTCCGCTCGCTCACGGTGTGCGCCGATCCCGGCAACATGCCGCTTTCCAACCAGGCGGGCGAAGGCTTCGAGAACAAGATCGCGCAGGTGATCGGCAAGGCGCTCGGCACGGGCGTCAATTACTACTGGCGGCCTTCGATCGAGCGCGGACTGATGCGCACCACGCTCTACGAGGGGAACTGCGATGTCTGGATGGACATGGCATCGGATACGGAAGGAGCCGAGGTGTTGCCCACGCCTTTGTATCGCTCGACTTTCGTGCTCGCGTACCGCAATGACAAGGGCATCGATATCAAGAGCCTGCACGACAACGAGCTCAAGAAGCTGCGGGTCGGCGTATTCCAGGTATCGGCGATCCGTGAGGCGCTGTCCGAACATGGCGTCGGCGAACAACACGGTGGTTCATTATCTGAGCCACAATGCCGACACCGACCGCGAGAACCAGCCCTCCTATCAGGTGCAGCAGGTGATCGACGGCTCGCTCGACATCGCGGCCGTGTGGGGTCCGATGGCCGGCTACTATCAAACCATCAAGCATGCGCCGCTGATCATCAAGCCGGTCAACCTGATGGAGGACCAGATTCCGATGGAATTCGACATGACGCTCGCGGTGCCGCGCGGACGCCCGGACATCAGGGCGGCGGTGAGAGCGCGCTCGAGCAGCACAAGGACGAGATTCATCGGATCCTCGTCGATTTCGGCGTTCCGCTGGTTCAGTGCGAGGAATGCCTGGTGTCCGGCGATCTTCCTTCGCATGGTCCGTACGCGGCGCCGCCGCCGGCCACCGAAACCGCCGCGGACATCGCAAAAGGCCCGCCGCGTGCGCATGGCCGAACTCAAGAAATGGCTGGCGCAGGGCGCAAGCCCAGACAACGAGCTCGCGGATGCGATCGTCGCCCACGACATCGATCGGGTGAACTACCTTCTCGCGCATGGCGCGCACGTGGATTGGAAAGACGGCGAAGGCAACACGCTGCTGGTCAATGCCGTGCGGTTCGGCTTCGTCGACGTGACCACGGTGTTGCTCGACCACAAGGCCGACCCTAACCAGACCAACCTGAGCCACTGGACTCCGCTCATGTATGCCGCCTGGGATGACAGCGCGGAGATCGCGAACATCTTGATCAAGCACGGCGCGAAGCTGGATGCCGTCGACAACGACGGCCTGACGGCGTTGGCGATCGCCTCCCAAAATGCCAAGATCAAGGCGGCGGACGCGCTCGTTGCCGCAGGCGCGGACGTGAATGCGCCGGTGGCGAAGGGCGGATACACGCCACTCATGCTGGCTTCCCTGTCGGGTTCCAGCGAACTCGTCACCGCGCTCATCGCTCATGGCGCGAAGGTCAACGCGGTGAACCCCGGCGGCGTGACGGCGCTGATGATTGCGGCGGCCAACGACCGCCGGAACGTCGTCGCCGTGCTCCTGAAATCGGGCGCCGACGTGAATGCGCGCAGCGAGGATGGCCGCACTGCGCTCAGCATCGCCCAAGGGAACAACAATGAAGCCCTGATCCAGGTGTTGAAGGATGCCGCGCAGCACGGCGGCGCCGCGGCGAGCGGCTGATCCGGGTAACGCAAGCAACGAGGAGAGTGGTAGATGAGAAGAAGCCTTTCAATTGCAGCCGCCTTAGCTTTGTTCGCCTCGCTCGCGGGAATCGCCACGCTGGGCAAGGCGATGGCCGACGACAAGCCCGACTACACCAAGATAACTCCGCCGGAACTCGAGAAGCAGACGCCGAAGGGAAAGCTCAGCAATCCGTACAAGGACACTCAGGCGGACATCGTGGCGCAGGGCGAGTCTCTGTTTCGAAGCTACAGCTGCAGCGGTTGCCACGGGGGTTCTGCCGGCGGGGGGATGTGCCCGGCGCTCACCAACGACATCTGGGTCTACGGCGGCGACGACGACACCCTATTCCGCCTGGTCACGCTCGGGAGCGATTCGTTGCAGAAGGAAGGCTACACCCGCACCGGCCATGAAAACGTCGTGGGACCGATGCCGCCGATGGGCCCCATCGTCAAGAGTGCAGACGATTTGTGGAAGATCCTCGCTTTCGTCCGCGCGCACTACAGCGGGGATCCGGCCTATAAATACGGTACGCCCGACTCGGAAAAATGAGCGGCGCCGTCACCGCCAGACATGCTGCGATGAGGTGCCGTGGGCGCCTTTGTTGCAGCGCATATTGCGACTTTTCATAAAACGGCACAGGCTTGCGCGGGGCTGGATTCGAATCCTTCGTGGCGGAAAAGCCACAAAATGGACCGCGGGCGCTGCGTAAGATGCGCGAAAGCGTCATCGGATGATGCGTTACGGAAGGGGGACCGCTTGAAACAAGAACGACTGGTGACGAACCATGCGTCCCACATCATTCACGTGATCGAGAGCGGACTTCAGCCCGCCGGAATCGAGCCCCTGGTGACCCGATCCTGGTATCGCTGTTTGCGGGAGTACGGGATCGAGCCTTCGGCGCCCCGTCAGAGCAGCATCCTCAACCCCCAATCCGTCAAGGAGCTTCAGCAACGCTTGGGCGAACTGTTGCCCGTCGCGCGCGCCGAGATGGAAAGTTTGTACGAGCAGATCGCCGGCTCCGGCTTTGCGGTCATCCTGGCCGACACGCAGGGGACGGTATTGAGCACCATCACCGATCCGACCCTGCAGCGCGAATTTCGGCACGCCGGTCTGTCGCTGGGCGCGCTATGGGATGAGCGCCATGAGGGCACCAACGGCATCGGCACCTGTCTCGCAGAGGCCGGGCCCGTCACCGTGCATCGCGAGGAGCACTTTCGCGGTTATAACGTCTCGCTGTCGTGCTCGGCCGCTCCGATCCTGGACCCGCACGGCGGAATCATGGCCGTGCTCGACGCGTCGACGGCCAATTCGAGCGACAGCCGGCTCATCCAGCGCCACACGATGGCCCTGGTCAACATGTCGGCGCATCTCATCTCACGCTGGAACTTCCTGAGCGAATACGGCGAGTCCTGGATCTTGCGATTTCACAGCCGTCCGGAGTTCGTGGGACTGCTGCACGAAGCGCTGATGGCGATCGACGACAACGGCAACATACTCGCCGTCAATGAAAGCGCGCTGGTCCAGCTGGGCTGTTCCAACCGCCAATCGCTGGTCGGCGAGCCGATCGGCAGATTCTTCCAATTCAATTTCCCGGCGCTGGAGCAGCGGGCCAGATTCGAGCCGAGTGCCATTTGGCCCGTGCGGGACGTTGCGCATGGCCGGCGCTTTTTCGCCATCGCGCGCGCGCCGCTGCACACGTCGGTGCGCGGCGGCGCACTCTCGCTGCCGAGCGTTCCGCTCGCGGCGGCGGCCGCGCCGTCGAATCTCGACCGCGAGCATGTGGGGGAGGATCTCCAGGTGCGCAAGAATCTGGCGTGCGGAAGGCAGCTGTTCGCGAAACAGGTGCCCATTCTCCTTCACGGCGCCACCGGCACCGGGAAGGAGGCGTTTGCCAAGTCCCTGCATCGCACCGGGCTGTGGTCGGACAAGCCCTTCGTGACGGTCAATTGCGCGGCCATCCCGGAGAGTTTGATCGAGAGCGAGCTGTTCGGTTATACGCGCGGAGCGTTCACGGGCGCGGCGAAAGAGGGGCGCATCGGCAAGATCCTCCAATCGAACGGCGGGACGCTGTTTCTGGATGAGATCGGCGACATGCCGCTCATGCTGCAGACCCGTCTGCTGCGGGTCATCGAAGAACGCGAAGTCGTACCGCTCGGAAGCGATCAGCCGATTGCCGTCGATCTGCACGTCATCTCGGCGACGCACCGGGACGTACACCAGATGATCCAGGAAGGCCAATTTCGGGAGGACCTCTACTACCGGCTGAACGGCATCACGCTGCATCTACCGCTGCTTCGAGACCGCGGCGACAAGGCAGACCTCATCCGCACGTTGCTGCGCGAGGAAAATGCAGGGCAGGACTGTGTCCGGATCGAAGACGACGCATTCGCCAAATTGATGGAGTATTCCTGGCCGGGCAACATTCGGCAGCTGCGCAACGCGTTGCGCACCGCGTCGGCATTGTGCCGCGACGGCATCATTCGCTCCTCGAATCTGCCGCAGGAGATTCTCGATACGAATCCACCGTCTCCGCCGGCCGCAGCCGCCAAGGTTGCGGTTGCCGCATTCACCGCGTCCGCAGCAGCATCGCCTGCCGAGACGGCAGCCGCGCCGACCGAGAGCTCGCCTTCCGCTGCGCTTCGCGAGGCGGAGTGCGCAGCACTGCTGCGGGAACTCGAGAGGATGCGCTGGAATATCAGTCGCACGGCGCAGACGCTCGGAATCAGCCGCAACACGCTCTACCGCAAGATCCACAAGCATCGGATCCTGCTGGAGCATTAGAACTCGATCACCGTGCGGATGGTGCTGCCTTCGTGCACCAGGTCGAACGCCTTGTTGATCTTCTCGAGCGGCAGCACGCGGCTGATCAGCGGGGCGATCTTGATTCCCCCCTCCAGGTATCGGTCGACGTACGCCGGCAATTGCGAGCGCCCCTTGACCCCGCCGAATACCGAGCCGCTCCATTGGCGGCCCGACATGAGCTGGGAAGGGCGTGTGCAGATTTCCTGGCCTGCGCCGGCAACACCGAGTATCACCGATTGCCCCCATCCGCTGCGGCAGCACTCGAGCGCCGCACGCATGGTGTGAACGTTGCCGATGCACTCGAATGAGTAATCGACTCCGCCGCGGGTCATCTCGAGAATGACTCCTTGGATGGGGCTCTGGTGCTCCTTCGGGTTGACGTAGTCCGTGGCACCGAGCGCCTTGGCCAGCGCCCATTTGACCGGGTTGAGATCGACCGCGATGATGCGTGCCGCCCCGGCCATGACCGCGCCTTGGATCACCGAAAGGCCGATCCCACCCAGGCCGAAGACGGCGACGGTCGAGCCGGCGCGCACCTGCGCGGTGTTGAGCACCGCACCGATGCCGGCAGTGACGACGCAGCCGAGAAGACACACCTCCGCGAGCGGCGCCTCGGGATTTATCCTGGATACGGCGATCTCGGGCAACACCACGTGCTCGGAAAAGCTGCTCGTTCCCATGTAGTGCAGAATGGGCCTGCCCTTCAGCGAAAATCGCGTCGTGCCGTCTTGCATGACTCCCCGGTCTTGCGTCGCGCGCAGCCGGGTGCACTGGTTGGTCCTGTTCGAAAGACAGGCCTCGCAGGTCCCGCATTCGGGCATGTAGAGAGGGATGACGTGGTCGCCGGCGCGTACGCTGGTGACCCCGCGACCGACTTCCTCGACGACACCACCGCCTTCGTGCCCGAGGATCACCGGGAACAATCCGTCCGGATCCGCGCCCGACAGTGTGAATGCGTCGGTTTGGCACACACCCGAGGCGACGATCTTCACCAACACTTCGCCCGCCTTGGGGCCCGCGAGATCCACCCTCTCGATGGCCAGAGGTCTGCCGGCCTCCCAGGCAACAGCCGCTCTGGTTTTCACGTCAATCGCACTGCGCGCATGCGGTCACCCCTGCGTTTCCACAGCAGCTTGCGTGCCAGCGCGACGTGCGGCGCAACGGAGTGCCCGTTCGATCAAATGCCGCTCTGATCGGCCTCCCCCGGCCCGAGCGGCGCCGCAGTCGGCGGGGTGTTACACACTGTGCCTCCGCTGCGGCTTCGCTCTCTGTTCCTAATCCAAGACAGAGTGCGACAAATCTGGCCCTGCGGCGGGACACTTCGGCGGTGGCGCGCCAGGCGATGGGACGCATTACGGCGTTGGCTTCAAAGCCACAGATTATTCATGGATCGACCGGGCGCGGGCGGGGCTGACTCGGTTACGCGAATGGGCTGGTTTCTCAGCAGCCGAAATGGGCGGCTGATGCCATCTGCGGCCGGGCTCGGACCACGTCCAGGCCTCGCGTGGCGTGATTGGTACAGCTCTTGCAAGCATCCAGCCAGGCTGCAAGGGCGCGGTCGACTTAGGTCTCAACGCCAACAAAGAACCCGAGAAACCGAAACGGAGGGAGTTTATGAAAGCGCGAATCAAGCATGCGATCGCCATCGGCGCGGCGATTTCGCTGGTTCCACTGGCCCAAGCGGTCGCTGGAATCGACATCGAAGCTGGCGATTGGAAGTTGGATTTCTCCGGCAACATCAATGCCTTCTATGTGAATGCCAGCTGCGACCACGGCGACAACGCGGCGGTGATCGGCGGGCTCGCCTGCACCGGCGACAACGCGACTTCGGTTCGCAACGGCTTGTTGCCCGCCGCGTTCGTGTTCACCGCAAGCACGCGGCAAGACAATCTCGACATCAGCGCGACCATCGGGCTGTATCCCGGCATCAACAGCTCCGCTGCGGCGGGTGTCAATGGCGCAGGTCTCGCGGCCGCGCTGCAGACTCCCGGCATCGACGCTCGTCAGGAATTCCTGACCTTCGGCGACAAGAGCTGGGGCAGCGTGAAGATGGGACGCGACATCGGCATCTTCGGCAAGGACGCGATTCTCGACGACATGACCCTCCTCGGCGTCGGCACGGCCGCGGGCAACGCCGCGCCCGGCAACACCAGCCTGGGCCGCATCGGCGTCGGCTACATCTACACCGACTGGATCCCTCAGATCACCTACACCACGGCGAATTACGGGGGCTTCACGGCATCCGTCGGCGCGTTCACGCCGTTGGACGACGGCAACTACACCTCGCACAATTCGCCGCAGTGGCAAGGCGGACTCGCCTACGCATGGGGCGATCCGAAGAGCGATGTGGTCACCGGCAAGGTGTGGGTCGATGCGGTGACTCAGCAGGCGAAGGCGCCCACTACGTGCCCCGTCAATTCCACATTCTGCGTACCTGACAACACGGCGGCCGGCATTCAGAACGGCACCAAGGGCACGGCCGTCGACGGCGGTGTGAAGGTCGACGTGGCCGGATTCGAGGGCGTGCTGTACGGATATTACGGCAAGGGCGTCGGCACGACCGGCTTGTACATCCTGGCGACCTCCGCAGCGGGCAACGAGCGCAAATCGGACGGCGGCTACGCGCAGCTCACCTACAAGATCGATCGCCTGAAGCTCGGCGTGAGCTATGGCGTATCCGAGCTCAAGCTGGCGAGCGACGAGCAGGCGTACGGAATCAACCCGGTGACGCTGGCGTCGACCGGCACCTATGCGAGCGATCTCGTGCATCGCAACGAGTCCGGGGTGTTCGGGGCTTATTACAGCCTGACCAAGAGCCTGACGCTGGTGGGCGAGTTCATCCACACGGAAGCGCAGGCGTGGAACGGCAACGTCGCCCTCGAGAATGACGTCGCCCTCGGCGGCATTCTGTTCTTCTAGCAATCGCGTGCACGCGACGGCGCGATAATCCGCGCCGCCGCGTACACTACCTCACGGGCCGGTCGGCATGAGGTGCGGGCGGTGATAATCGAATCAAGGGTCGGCAGGCGCTTGGGGTGCGCCGCCATCATGGGCGCGCTCGCGCTGGGGATCGCCGGGGCTGCGGTCGCGCAAGACTCAGGGCCGTCGGGCTCGGCCTGGGAGTTCCTGCGCGACAAGTACTACGGCGACAAATCCATGGGTTTGGTCGACGAGCATTACATGAGTCTGGAGGTGCCCGGCAATACGCCCGATCCCGCCGCGACGCCGCTCACCCTGCATTTCTCGGACGACGCGCAGCGCCGCATCAAGCGCGTCAGAGTCTTCGTCGACAACAATCCGTCGCCGCTGGTTGCGACCTTCGAGTTCGCCCAAACGCCGATCACCGAGATCGACATGCACGTGCGCGTCGATCGCTTCACCTCGGTGCGGGCGGTGGCGGAGACGGCGGACGGGAGCCTCGAGATGCGCAGCGCCTGGGTGAAGGCGAGCGGCGGGTGCTCCGCGCCGCCGACGGACTCGTCTCAGGGAGGGGAACTGGGGCAGATCAAATTGCGGCCGGCCGTGGACGATAAATCGGTTCTGGTCAGCATCCGCCATCCCAACAGCTCGGGCTTTCAAATCGATCCGCGCACGGGAGATTCGATCCCGGCGCACTACATCTCGCACCTCCGCATCGATGCCGGAGGCAATGCGCTGCTCGAGGCGCAGACCGGTATTTCCGTGAGCGAGAATCCCACCTTTCGGGTTGCCTCCGACCAGCGTCTGGCGCTGCCGGTGAGCGTCGATGCGGTCGATTCGGTCACGCAGGCGCACTACACGGGCAGCACGGAGAACGCCATCCAAAGCGCGGCGGCGGCGAGACCCGGCCCGTCGATGATCGGCACGGTTCGCTGACGGCGGACGGACGCTTGTCGACATTCACGCGGACACTCTGCGGCCCGATTCTACTGGCATTCGTAATGGGCGCGGGGAGGGCCGTTGCCGCGCAAGCAGCCGGCGAGTTCAACCTCAGCGCGCCGCGGCCCGGCGTCTACGTGCATCTCGGACAGGACCTGCCGCTGGAGGTCTCCGGCCATGATGATATTGCCAACATCGGGTTCGTGGTCGGCAGCAACTGCGTTGCGGTCATCGATACCGGGGGCTCGGTGCGCATCGGCAGAGCATTGCGAGCCGCGATCCGGCGCCGCACTGCGCTGCCGATTTGCTACGTCATCGATACGCACGTGCACGTCGACCACGTGCTCGGAAATTTCGCGTTCGAGGTCGACAAGCCCCACATCGTCGGGCACGCAGCGCTGGCCGATGCGATCGTTCGGAATCGGCAATACTTCATGAAGGAATACGGCGGCGACTTCGACGGCTCGCCGAGCCCCGACCAGGTCGTCGGCCCGGATCAAACGGTCGATGGTGAGCTATCGTTGGATCTCGGCAATCGAATCTTGCGTTTGCGCGCCTGGCCGACCGCCCACACCGACTGCGATCTGACCGTGTACGATGAGCGCAGCGGAACCCTGTGGACGGGCGATCTTTTGTTCCGCGAACGTCTGCCCGCGCTCGACGGCAGCCTCAAGGGATGGCTGGCGGTGATCGATGAGCTGTCGCAGCTCACGCCCCGGCTCGTGGTGCCCGGCCATGGCAGCCTCACGTCCGATCTCGCGCGTTCGTTGAGCCGGGAACGAGAGTACCTGTCCGCACTGTACGACGGCGTCCGGAGCGAACTTGCCGGCGGGCAGTCCATGCAAGATGCCATCGCCAAAGTCGCGGTGGCGGAGCGCGATCGATGGTCGCTGTGGGAACAGGTGCATCCGCGCAATGTGGCGCGGGCGTACGAGGAGCTGCAGTGGGAGTGACGTGCAGCGCCGCACCGCCCTCAAGCTGACCGCCGGCGCCGCGGCGGCGATCGCCGGGTCGGCCGGCATGTACCCGGCGCGCGCGGCGGCCCGCGCACGCGTGGTCGTGATCGGCGGAGGGTTCGCCGGGGCGAGCTGCGCCCTGCAGCTCTGCGCGATGGATCCGGCGCTCGGCGTTGAATTGATCGATCCGGATGAGGTTTACGTAACGTGCCCGATGAGCAACCTCGCGCTGGTCGGTCTGCGCAACCTCGATACGCTGAGCGTCACCCGTGCCGGTCTTGAACGGCACGGCGTGCATGTGATTCGCGACCGCGTCGTCTCCATCGATGTCCGGCGCCGCCGCGTGCGCCTCGCCCGCGGATCCCCGAGGGGTTATGACCGGCTGGTATTCGCGGCCGGCATCCGTTTTCTATGGGGCAGGCCGAAGGGGTATACCCCGGCCGTGACGGCGGCATTGCCACACGCATGGCAGGCTGGACCTCAAACGAGGATACTGGCCGCGCAGATCGCGGGGTTGCGCGCGGGCGGCGTGATCGCGATCAGCGTGCCTCCCGGGCCCATGCGCTGCCCGCCGGGACCGTTCGAACGGGCCAGTCTGGTCGCGGACCATTTAAAGCACCGCAATCCGCGAGCCAAGGTACTGATCTTCGATGCCAACAATCACTTTCCCAGACAAGACGTGTTCACCGATGCCTGGCGGGATCTTTATCCGGGCATGATCGAGTGGATCTCCGTCATCGACGGCGGTGCGCTCGAGCGCGTCGACCCCGCTGCCATGACCTTGTACACGTCGACGGGCGCTCACCGTGCCGACGTGATCAATATCATTCCGCCGCAAGCCCCGGCAGAGCTCGCGGTCGAAGCCGGCCTCGCCTCGGATCACGGCTGGTGCCCGGTCGATCCGTACGACTTTCAGTCCGCGCTGCAGCCGAACGTGCACGTGATCGGCGATGCCTGCATCGCCGATCAGATGCCGAAGGCCGCTTCCTCCGCGCATGCGCAAGCGAAACGCTGTGCACGCGCGATCGTCCTCGCGCTGGGCGGACGCCAGATCCCGGCGGAGCCGCTGCAAAGCGTTTGTTACAGCTTGTTGGCGGCTGACCGGGCGCTGGCGATTCACGCCCGGTTCGAGATCGCCGGCGGCACCCTCAAGTTCGTTGCCGCCGCCACTCCCTCGGGCGCACCACCCGCGGCCACCGCCCCGTCCCCTGCCGAGGCACACAATGCGGCTTCGTGGTACCAGCGCATCGTCGCCGACTCGTTCGGCGTATGACCCCGAATCCGCGCTGCAGCCCTAGGAATGGCCGCCAAGTTTGCGCCAGCCGGCGCGCGCGCGCGCAATGTAGTAGTGGGGGCGCAGAAGAAAGAACTCCAAGGAGGTTCCGCTGGAGAAGCAATAGCATTCGCCGTTGTCGGGATTGATCCAATTGATGGAGCAATCGGCCGGGATCCGCGCGCCCACCGCAACGCCGATGGGATCCAAGTTGCCGAACATGCCCTTCATCGGCCTCAACGGCACCACCGCTTTCCAGATTCCTCCCTTGGATGGGAGGCCCTCGTCGGGCGGAACGGCCATCGCGCCTGCGGTTGCGATACCGGCCGCCACGCCCAATGCGATCACGAAAAGCCGTTTGCCCATGGCAATTATTTTGCCACGGGCGCCCCGCTGCCGCCATGGGACCCGGCGGCCAACCGACCTTGTAGTACGAGCGGGACGCGGTATTATCGATAGGACTTTTTCCCGACGTTGCGCGGGAATTTCCCGACACCCCAGGGGAGAGTGGGACGGGCATGAATCACTGGATCAAAAGCGTGCTGCTCGCGGTGTACGCGACGCTCGCCGTGTCGACAGGCGCGTTGGGCGATGACGATGACGCGCCCAAGCCGGGGGGACAATCCATCGCGCCCTCGCTCAATGCGGAACAGCAGCGGGCCGCCGGGCTCCAAATTGCTCATCCCGTTCCGACCAGCGCACCGGAACGCACCGATGCGCTCGGCACCGTACTCGACCGGACGGTGCTGCTGGCCGACGAGGACGAGGCGGCCGTAGCGTCCGCGCAGGCGCGCGCCGCCGCGTCCGAGCTCGCACGCCTGCGCGATCTCTATCAGGGCGGCGCGGGCGCGTCGTTGAAGATGCTGGAAGCGGCGGAGGCGGAAGATGCGAAAGCCCGCGCGGATTCTCGCCTCGCCGAGGCGCGCTTCGCCCAAGCCTGGGGCCCGCTGGCCGCGCAACCGCCGCAAGCCCGCCGCCGGCTCTTGGACGCCGTTACGTCCGGACACGCGCTGCTGGTGCGCGCCGACTTGCCCGGCAGGCACAGCCTGGGTTCGCTGCCGGCCAAAGCGGTGCTCGACGTGGACGGAGTCTCCGTGCCGGGACGCGTACTCGGCGCGCTCGAGCAGCCGAGCGATCTGCAGAGCGCGGGCCTGTTGATCGAAGTGCGCAATCCGCCAGCGGGCCTCGCACCCGGCGCACGTATTGCGCTGGCGCTGTTGAGCGCTCCGCGGGCGGGGCTCCTGCTGCCGGACGGTGCCTTGCTGTACGGTGAGGACGGCGCCTACGTCTACAAAGTGGTCACGCCCAAGACGCCGAACGAGAAGGCGCACTATCTGCCGGTGAAGGTGACGCCGCTGGTACGCTACGGCAGCGGGTGGCTGGTGAAGGGTGTGGATGACGACGACGACATCGTCGTGCATGCCGCCGGCGTGCTCTGGTCGCTCGAGGGCATGGGCGCGCATCCGGTTGACGACGACGACGATTAGGGCGTCCCGTGCTGGCTGCCATCGTACGCGCCTCGCTTGCGCATCCCCGCATCGTGACCGCGCTCGCCGGCCTGATCGCCGCGTTGGGCGTGGCGGCGCTGGTATCCGCGCGGTTCGACGTATTTCCCGATTTCGCGCCACCGCACGTGCTGGTCCAGACCGAGGCGCCCGGGCTCGACGCAACCCAGGTCGAAGCGCTGGTGACGCGTCCTCTCGAGGAACTGCTGGCAGGCACCGAGAACGTGAAGACGGTACGCTCGACGTCGAGTCAGGGATTGTCGGCCATGCAAGTGGTTTTCGACCGCAGCGGCGATCCGTACCGGCAGCGGCAGGTGGTCACGGAGCGCCTGGCGGAGTTCGCCGGATTGCTGCCCGAGGGCGTCGGCGCGCCGCTCCTCTCTCCGCTCAGCTCCTCCATGGAATACCTGGTTCACTTTGGCTACACCAGCGACCGCTTGTCGGCGGTGCAGCTGCGCGACATCGTGCAGTGGATCGTCAAGCCGCAAATCCTGGCCGTGCCGGGCGTTGCCCAGGCGCAAATCTTCGGCGGCGAGGTGCACGAGCGGCAGATCGAGGTTGACTCCGTGAAGCTCGCCGCCTCGGGGTTCACGCTCGATGACGTCGTTGCGACCGCAAAGCGCGCGACGGCTCTGATCGGCGGCGGCTACTTCGAGACACCCACGCAACGCATCGTGATCCGGGCGCAGGCGCCGGCCGCCACGCTCGATGCGCTGTCCGGGGCCGTGCTCGGCACGCGGGCCGGTTTTCCGGTACGCCTCGGCGATGTGGCGACGGTGCGCGAGGGCGCCGAGCCGCGCTTCGGCGACGCGCTGATCGGCGCCAAGCCGGGTATTCTGATCGAGACCTCCACGCAGTTCGGCGCGAACACGCTCGATGTGACGCGGGCGCTGGAAGAACGGCTCGATGCGATCGCTCCGGCCCTCGCCAAGGAAGGCGTCGAGTACCATCCCGCGCTGCTGCGCCCTGCGAGCTTCATCGAGAGCGCGATCGAGAAGCTGCGCAACTCTCTCGCCGTCGGCGCTGTGCTGGTGGTGGCGCTGTTGCTGATCATGCTGCGCGATTGGCGCGGAGCACTCGTATCCTTCAGCGCCATCCCGCTCGCGCTGTTGACCACCGTATGGCTGCTCGAAGCCTTCGGACTGTCGCTCGAACACCATGACTCTGGGTGGACTCGTCGTTGCGCTCGGCGTGGTCGTCGACGATGCGGTCATCGACGTGGAGAATATTCTGCGGCGACGCCGTATGTCGGGCCCGGACGCGAACATCGTGCAGCTTTTCATCGGCTGCATCGCTCGAGGTGCGCCGGCCGGTGTTTTACGCGACGGCCGCCGTGGCGGTCGCATTCCTGCCGATACTCATGATGTCGGGCCTGCAGGGTGCGTTCTTCCGCCCGCTGTCGATCGCGTTCCTGCTCGCCGTCGGCTTGTCGCTGTTGGTCGCGATGAGCGCGACCCCCGCCATGAGCGTACTGGTCATGGCGCAGCACCGGCCCAAACCCGAGGCGCGATTCCTGGCGCACTGCAAGCGCCGCCAGCTGCGCGTGGTCGAGTGGCTGCACGCACGCCCGCGCGCCACGATCGCCATCCTCGCGACCACGGGAATCGCGGGCGTCGTGTGCCTGCCGCTGCTCGGCGCGCGGCTGCTGCCGGATTTTCGCGAAAACTACCTCATCGCCCACGCCTCGCTGCGGCCGGGAATATCGCTGTCGGAGACTTCGCGAGTGGGAGAGCAGATCTCCCGGGGGCTCATGGCCATCCCGGGCGTCAAGAGCGTTGCCGAGCAGATCGGGCGCGCGGAGAACGGCCAGGATCCCGATGCGCCGAACAAGAGCGAATTCGAGGTGCAGATCGATCCCAAGACGGGCCACAGCGCGGGAGAGATCGACGCCGCCATCCGCGATGTCTTCGACGACTACCCGAACCAGCTGGTGGAAATCTACTCGGTGCTCGCCGAGCGCATCGGTGAGACGCTGTCCGGGGAGTCGGCCCCGTTCACGATCAGCGTCATGGGGTCGGATCTCGATGCCGACGACCGGGTGGGGGCCGAGATCGTCGACGTCCTGGAGCACGTTCCCGGCAGCGGCAACGTGCGATTGACCGTTCCGCCGCGCGAGGTGGAGATGCATCTGGAGCTCCTGCCCGACAAGCTGGCGACCTATGGGCTGCAAGCGGCCGATGTGCTGCAGACCGTCAATGCGGCCTACCACGGCACGGTCGCCGCGCATCTCGAACAGGCGGACCGCGGCGTTCCGGTTGCCGTGCGCATCGCGGGTGCGGGCGCCGATCCACGGGCCGTCGGTGCGTTGCTGCTGCGCGGCCGGGACGGCGCGCTGACGCCGCTGTCGGCGGTTGCAAAAATTACCATGGAGCTCGCCCGCAGCCTCGTCGACCACCAGGATGGATTGCGACGGCAGATCGTGGTGGCGGCCCCGCGCGGGTCGGACCAGGCGGGTTTCGCCGCGGCCGCGCGCAAGGCCATCGCGGCAAAAGTTCCGCTGCCGCGCGGGTGTGTACCTGCGCTATGGAGGAGCCGCCGAGGCGCAGGCGGCTGCGGCGCACGAGCTCTTGCTGCATTCGGCGGCGGCGTTCATCTTGATCGTATTGCTGCTCGCACTGGCGTTCGGGTCGTCGCGGCATGTGCTGCTGGTGCTGGTGGCGCTGCCGAGCACCCTGATCGGCGGCGTGGCGGCGGTAGCGCTCACCGGCGGCACACTGACACTCGGCGCCATGGTGGGGTTCGTCGCGCTGTTCGGCATGGCCGCGCGCAATACGATATTGCTGGTCTCCCACTTCGATCATCTGGTGGGTGTGGAGGGCCAGACGTGGAGCATCCGGACTGCGATGCGCGGCGCCGAGGAGCGCCTGACGCCGGTGCTGCTTGACCGCGCTGCTCACAGCCTTGGCGTTGCTGCCTGTCGCGCTGCAGTTGCACGAGCCCGGACATGAAATCGAAGGCCCCATGGCGGTCGTTATCCTGGGCGGCCTGGTATCCTCTACACTCGTGAGCTTGCTGTTGATTCCGCCTCTGGCGGCACGCTGGCTGAAGCCGTCCGAGCCTCACGTCGGGTGATGTTTCTTACAGGAATACATAGTTCAATAAATGGAGAAACCATGAAAATAATCCGTTCGATTGCATTGACGACGGCGGTTCTCGCGTCCGGCTACGCCGCCGCGGCTGCGCCGAAGCTGCATGTCACGCAGACCATTGAGATCAACGCTCCCGCCCACAAGGTCTGGAAGGCGGTGGAGAGCTTCGATGCCTTGAATACCTGGCATCCGGCGGTCGCGAAGGACGAGATCGTCGAGGGGACGAACGATACGGTTGGAGCCGTACGGCTGCTGACCTTGAAGGACGGCGGCACCATCAAGGAGAAACTGCTCGCGTTCGAGCCGAAAGCCCGCAAGTTCCGCTATGCGATTCTCGAGGGCGTGCTGCCGGTCAGCGACTACACCTCGACCTTGACCGTGACCCCCGCGGGCAAGGGCAAGTCCACGGTCACCTGGACGGGCCACTTCCACCGCAAGGACACGGGCGATAGTCCGGCCGACAATGCGAACGACAAGACCGCGACCGACACCATCACCGGGGTCTACCAGGGCGGACTTCAGAATCTGAAGAAAATATTGGAAGGGGGCTGATACCGCCGCAGCCGCCATCACGCGTCATGAACGTTCTCGATCGATTTCATCCCGCCGTCGCCGCGTGGTTCACGCGGACCTTCGATGCGCCCACGCCGGCGCAGCTCGATGCCTGGCCGGCGATTCAATCGGGACGGGACGTGCTGGTGGCGGCTCCCACCGGATCGGGCAAGACCTTCGCGGCGTTCCTGGCAGCGATCGATCAGCTCGTCAAGGAGGGATTGGCGGGCGCGTTGCCGGATGAGACGCGGATCGTCTATGTGTCCCCCCTCAAGGCGCTGTCGAACGACATTCATCGGAACTTGGAGGCACCGCTCCAGGGAATCGGCGAGGAGCTCGCCGCGATGGGACTTCCCGAGGTGCCCATCCGCTCGGTGGTGCGCACCGGCGATACACCGCAGGCGGAGCGGGCGCGGATGCGGCGCACGGCACCGCACATCGTGGTGACGACACCCGAATCCCTGTACATCCTGCTCACTTCGGAGTCCGGCCGCGCCATGCTGTCGACTTGCCGCACCGTGATCGTGGATGAAATTCATGCCATCGCGGGCAACAAGCGCGGGGCTCATCTGGCCTTGTCGCTGGAGCGGCTGCAGGCGCTCGTCCCAAGACCCCTGGTGCGGATCGGGCTGTCGGCGACGCAAAAGCCGATCGAGGAGGTTGCCCGGTTTCTCACCGGCGTGCGCGGCGACGGCGACAGACCATGCACCATCGTCGATGCCGGACATTCGCGGCGCCGGGATCTGGCGCTGGAGCTTCCGCCCATGCCGCTCGAGGCGGTGATGTCGGGCGAGGCCTGGACGGAAGTCTACGACCGGCTGGCGGAGCTGGTGCGTGAGCATCGCACCACGCTGGTGTTCGTGAACACCCGGCGGCTCGCCGAACGGGTGGCGCGGCACTTGTCCGAGCGCATCGGCGAAGAATTGGTCACGGCGCACCACGGCAGCCTCGCGCGCGACAGGCGCCTCGACGCGGAGCAGCGCTTGAAGCGGGGCGAGCTCAAGGCGCTGGTGGCGACCGCCTCGTTGGAGCTCGGCATCGACATCGGCGACGTCGATCTGGTCTGCCAGATCGGCTCCACCCGATCCATCAACGCCTTCCTTCAGCGCGTCGGGCGCGCGGGACACTCCGTCGGCGGCGTCCCGAAGGGCCGCCTGTTCCCGCTGTCCCGCGACGAGCTGGTGGAATGCACTGCGCTTCTCGATGCGGTCAGGCGCGGCGAGCTCGACCGCTTGGAAGTGCCGCGGAATCTGCTCGACGTACTCACCCAGCAGATCGCTGCCGAGGTGTCCGCGCAGGAGTGGAACGAGAACGCCTTGTTCGATCTCGTGCGCGGCGCATATGGCTACCGGGACTTGCAGCGCGCCGAGTTCGATCAGTGCGTCGCCATGCTGGCCGAAGGGTTCAGTACGCGCCGCGGACGGCACGGGGCCCTGATCCACCGCGACGCGGTGAACGGGTGGCTACGCCCGCGGCGGGGCGGGCGCCTGACCGCGATCACTTCGGGCGGGGCGATTCCGGACAATGCGGATTACCGCGTCGTGCTGGAGCCCGAATCGCAGCTGATCGGGACCGTGAACGAGGACTTCGCGGTGGAGAGCCTGCAAGGCGACATCTTTCAGCTCGGCAACACGTCCTATCGGATACTGCGGGTGGAGCGTGGAACGGTGCGGGTCGAGGATGCCCACGGCCAGCCCCCTTCGATTCCGTTCTGGCTCGGTGAGGCGCCGGGGCGAAGCCACGAACTGTCGATGGCCGTCTCGCGGCTCCGGGCCGAGATCGAGGAGCGCCTCGTCGGCAAGGGCGCCGACGCCGCGGCTGGGATGCGGTCGGCGTCGGAGTGGGTGAAGGACACCCTTGGCGTCGATGCGGTCGCAACGTTGCAATTGATTCAGTACCTTGCCGCCGGGCGCGCGGCCCTCGGCACCCTGCCGAAGCTCGACACCATCGTGTTCGAGCGCTTTTTCGACGAGTCGGGCGGCATGCAATTGGTGATTCACTCGCCCCACGGAAGCCGGGTGAATCGGGCGTGGGGCCTGGCGCTCCGCAAGCGCTTTTGCCGCACCTTCAATTTCGAGCTGCAGGCGGCGGCGACGGAGGATCACATCATCCTGTCGCTCACTCATGCGCACAGCTTCGAGCTTGCGGAGGTGTCCCGGTATTTGAATTCCAAGACCGCCCGGCAGGTGCTCATTCAAGCGCTTTGCGCGGCGCCGATGTTCGCGGTGCGCTGGCGTTGGGATGCGGGAATCGCGCTCGCCCTGCCGCGATTCCGCGGCGGCAAGAAGATTCCGCCGCAGATCGCGCGCATGAACGCGGAGGACCTCCTGGCCTCCGTGTTTCCGGACCAGGTCGCCTGTGCCGAGAATCTCCCGGGAGAGATCGAAGTGCCGGACAATCCACTGGTACGCCAGGTCATCCGCGATTGTCTCGAGGACGCAATGGACGTGAAGGCCTTCGAGGCCCTGCTGCGCGGGCTCGAGAGCGGCGCCGTCCGGGTCGTCGCCCGCGATTTGACCGAGCCGTCGCCGCTCGCGCTCGAGGCACTGACCGCGCGTCCCTATGCCTATCTCGACGACGCGCCGCTGGAGGAGCGGCGCACCCAGGCGGTCATGAGCCGGCGATGGATCGACCCCGCTTGCGCCTCGGACCTGGGGCTCCTGGATGGCGAGGCCATTACGCGGGTCAGGGAGGAGGCGTGGCCGGATGCCGCGACGGCGGACGAGCTGCACGATGCCTTGCTCTGGCTCACGTTCCTCACCGACGCGGAACTCGGCGCGAATTCCGCCTGGCCTTCGCTCATGAACGAGCTCGCGATGCAGGGGCGCGTCGGCAGGGTCTTCGCGCCCGACGGACGGGCGTTGTGGGTCGCCGTGGAACGGCGGTCCTGGTTCGAGCCGCAGATACCATCGAGCGACGAAGCCATGGCCGAAATCGTGCGCGGGCGCCTCGAGGGCTCGGGACCGATCACCGCGCGCGCGATCGCGGCAGCGGCCGGCGTGCCGCCGCCCCGGATCCAGGCGGCGCTTGCGGCCCTGGAGCGCGAGGGCTTCGCGCTGCGCGGCCGATTCACGCCGGGCATCGACGAGGAGGAGTGGTGCGAACGGCGCCTGCTCGCACGCATTCACCGCTATACGGTGAAGCGCCTGCGCGCCGAGATCGAGCCGGTGTCCGCGCGCGATTTCACGCGATTTTTGTTCGATTGGCAGCGGGTGCTGCCGGATGCGCGCATGCAGGGTTCCGATGCATTGGCCGCGGTGCTTTCGCAGCTCGAGGGATACGAAGCCCCGGCGAGCGCCTGGGAAACCGACATCCTCCCTTCCCGCATCGCCGAGTACGAGCCCGAGTGGCTCGATGAGCATTGCCGTGCGGGACGCTTCGTGTGGATGCGCCTGGCCGCGCGCACAGCGGAGCCGGAGCGAGGCGCGGCTCCCGTGCGCTCGACGCCGATCACGCTCATCGCGCGGCGAGACCTCAAATCCTGGTCGGCGCTCGCGGAGTCACCCGATCCCGCGCAGCTCACTTCGCGGGCCCGGGTGGTCATGGAATTCATTCAGGCGCACGGCGCTTCGTTCTTCGATGAGATCGCGGACAGCGTCGGAATGCTCCCCTCGGAGGCCGAGGATGCGCTCGCCGAGCTCGTGGCGCTCGGGATGGTCAATTCGGACAGCTTCGGCGGCCTGCGCGCGCTGCTCGTGCCGAGCAGCCAGCGCGGCCGCTCTCACGGCCGTGGCGCCCGCCGCCGCCGATCGCTCGCGTTGTTCGCCATGGCCGATGCGGGTCGATGGGCCATCGTGCGCCAGCCGGCTAAGGAGTCGGGCTCGACCACGGCGGACAGCCAAGCGGTCGAGCACGTGGTGAGAACGCTGCTCAAGCGCTGGGGCGTCATCTTCTGGAAGCTCCTGGCGCGCGAGGCACAGTGGCTGCCGCCGTGGCGCGAAATCCTCATGTGCTGCCGCCGCCTGGAGGCGCGCGGCGAGATCCGGGGCGGGCGTTTCATCGCAGGCTTCTCGGGGGAGCAGTACGCGCTGCCCGAGGCGGTGGCGCCCCTGCGTGAGGCAAGGCGGCGGCCGCAGATCGGGGAGCTGATCTCGCTGTCGGGCGCCGACCCGCTCAATCTGTTGGGCATCATCACGCCGGGGGCGCGGCTTCCCTCGCTCGCGGGCAATCGGCTCCTGTATCGAGATGGCTTGCCCATCGCGACTTACGCGGGTGGTGAAGTCAGGTTCCTGGAAAGTCTCGCGCCCAAGGAGGAGTGGGAGGCGCGCAACGCGGTCCTGCGGCGGCACGTGCCGGCCGCGCTTGCCGCGCTGGACGAGCCGCCGGGCAACGGGGCCTGATCAGGCTCGAGCGCGAACTCGCCGCCCGGGACCATCGCACGCAGCGGGCACCGCGGAAATTGTCTAGAATCGGCGGCGATTTCCCTTCCATACCGCGTGCGGTGGAGCTTTTCGATGAAGAAAATCATGTCGATGCTGGCAACCTTCTCCCTGGCCGCGGGTACGTTCGTAGCGACTTCTGCGGTCAGCGCAAATCCCGCATCTGCGCCTCCTGCCCCGGCGGCGCCCAAGTGGGTCGAAGGCAGGAATTATTTTCCGGTCCGACCGGCGCGCCCAACCGGGCTTCCCGCCGGAAAAGTCCAGGTCACCGAGGTGTTTTCCTACGCGTGCCCGGCCTGCAACCAATTCCAGCCTTCCATGCGCAAGCTGGAGCACAGCGTACCGGCGAACGTCGTCATCAATTTCCTGCCTGCATCCTTCAATTCCGCCGAGGATTGGCCGATGTTCCAGCTGGCCTACGTGACCGCGCAGTCGCTCGGGATCGCCGACAAGGCGCATGACGCCCTATTCGACGCCGTGTGGACCACGGGCGAGCTCGGCACGACCGATCCATCGACCGGCGGCTTGAAGTCGCATATGCCGACGATCGAGGATGCCGCGCGCTTTTACGAGAAGCATACGGGCATTCCGGCCGCCAAATTCGTGGTCACATCGAAGTCGTTCGGCGTCGACAATCAGGTCCGCGTGGACGAGGAGGCCATCAAGCAATTCGGTGTGGACCGCACCCCGACCATCGTGGTGAACGGCAAGTATCGGCTGCAAGTGGAGTCCGCCGGCGGCGCCGACGCTTTGATCGAGTTGGTCAATTGGCTGGTGGCCAAAGAGACCCAGTAGCGACCCGGCGCACCGCGCCCCGGGTATCCGCGGAGTGAGCGCGGCGACGCTCCTGTGGGGCCTGTTGTTCAGCTCCATCGGGGTGGGCTTTTTCATCTACGGCAAGAAACAGCGGGCACCCGTGCCGCTAGTCTGCGGAATCGCCCTCGCCGTGTATCCGTACTTCGTTGCGAACGTCATCGCATTGATCGCGATCGGAGTGGCGCTCTGCGCGATCCCTTATTTCTTCAGGGAGTGAACGCGCTCCGTCGCTCTGCAAAAACTTATCGAGGGCCTGACCTTTCTTGACGCGCCGCATGGAATCATCGATCGATGAAATATGATCGCCGCCGTTTGGCATGGATCGCGGTGGCTCGGCGACCGCCAGGATGGCGAGCACAGACTTCAAGGAAGGGCAGCTGGTCCACAAGGGGCAATTGCTCGCCCAGATCGATCCGCGCCCAACGCGACTTCGTAAGGTGGCCAACGCGCGCGCGACCTACGACCAATATGTGGCAAACTACCGCCAGACGGTGCTTACCACGTTTCAATCGGTCGAAGACCAACTCCTGGCGTTACGCGTGCTGCAACATGAGTCCGAATTCCAGGTGCAAGCGGTGAAGTACGCCCAGACGGCGGCCGACGTGGCGCTCAATCAATTCAATGCCGGCACCGTTGCCTACACGACGGTGATCACCGATATCCGGACTCTGATCGCCGATCGGGAGTCCCTGCTCACCCTGCAGCAGAACCTCTTGGTCGCGGATGTCACCCTCATCGAGGCTCTGGGGGGCGGTTGGGACACCTCGCAGCTGTGATGCCATGATCAAGCTGGTGCGCTATCACCCAAGGATCTGGATCGCCTTGGGTGTCGGTGCCGGCGCGTTTTTCTGGCTGCCCGCGAACTGGTCCCTGTTGATCCGGATGCTCGCGAGCTGGGATGTGGGCGTCACGTTGTTCCTGGGGTTGGTGTATCTCTGGATGTCGCGCCTGACGGCCGAGCAGATCTGTTCGCGCTACATCGAGGAGGACGAGTCGGCACCGATCATCCTCGTCGTGGTGACCGTGGCGGCACTGCTCAGCCTCGTTGCCATCGTCGAGCCGCTCGCCACCCTGAAGCACGTGGCCGGCCGCGAGCGTCTCGGCCACTTCGCACTGACGGCGGTGACCTTGATCGATTCCTGGCTATTGGTTCCCACCATGTTCACCACCCACTATGCCGATATGTTCTACAGCGTGGAGAAGACCGAGCGGCCGCTGTCGTTTCCCGGGACCGAGATGCCGGCGTTCTGGGACTTCGCCTACTTCTCCTTCACCATCGCCGCCGCCTGTCAGACCGCGGACGTGCTCACCACGAGAAGCTCGATCCGCAAAGTGGTCATCGCCCACGAGCTGATTTCCTTCCTGTTCAACGCGTCGATTCTGGGGTTTGCGATCAACGTCACGGCGGGGCTGATCGGCGGCTAGCGATTGCGCGCCGGGGGGAATGTTCATGAAATCCAAGGTGGTTGCAATTCTCGAGACGCGAACGGGCGAGCATCTGGCGGAACTGATCGCGCGCCGGGGGGGACTGCCGATGCGTGCCCCGGCGCTGGAGGAGGTGCCGGACGTGGACTCCGCCCGGCTGGCGGCGCTACTCGAGAGCGCGTCGGCTCATCCGTTTACGATGGCGATCTTTCAGACGGGCGTCGGCACACGGGCATTGTTCGAGACGGCCGAAGGGCTCGGTTCGACGCCTGCGCTCGAGCGCCTGCTCGACCGGGCGGTCGTGGTGGTGCGCGGCCCTAAGCCTCTGGGCGAGCTGAACTCCCGCGGTGTGCGGATCGACCTTCGCGCGGCCGCGCCCTTCACGACCGACATGGTGCTCGCGGTGGTGGCCGGCATCCCGCTGGAGCGCGGCCGCGTCCTGGTTCAGCGATACGGTGAGGCCAATCGAAAGCTCTGCGGCGCGCTCGAGTCACGGGGGGCGGCCGTGGAGGAAATCGCGACCTATCGCTGGGATCTGCCGCCGGATGTCGCTCCGCTGATGCGCCTGATCGATGCGTTGGCGGCATCGAAGGTGGATGCCGTCGTGTTCACCAGCGCGGTGCAGGTCCGCAATCTATACACGATCGCCGCGCGCATGAATCGCGGCGCGGATCTGACCGGCTTTTTGGGCGCGGTGGTCGTTGCATCGATCGGGCCCGTGTGCACGGCGGCCTTGGTGGAGCATGGCGTGAAGCCCACGTTCGAGGCCAATCCGCCGAAGCTCGGCCCCTTGGTGCAGGGTCTGGCGTCAGCGTTGGCTTGAGCCGAGTTTGTAGGTGCGGCTCCGACGGCATGCCGCTCCGAAGTCTTACAGGCAACTCATCCCGCCATTCGTCAATGGAATTGAAATGCGGGTGGTATAAAACCGCTCCAGTTCGCCAAACCGTTGCAGGAGTAGAAAAAGATGAACAACCCCTCGTCCGACGCCTCGAAGCCGTTCCTCACGGACGTCCAAACGCTGCGCGCCCGCGCTCGCAAGCATATCGAGAAGGGCGGCGTCACTCCGAGCTACCAAGGGGACGTGAAAAGGACGATCGAGATCCTGCAGGCCGTACTCGCGACGGAGCTCGTGTGCGTCCTGCGCTACACCATGCACGCGGTGGCTGCAACGGGGATTTCCAGCGAGGGGGTCAAAGCGGAGTTCGCGACCCACGCCAAGGAAGAACAGGAACATGCGATGGAAGTCGCGGAGCGCATCAATCAACTGGGCGGCAGGCCCGACTTCAACCCGTCAGGATTGGCCTCGCGTTCGGCCTCGGAATACGGCAACGCGGGCAATCTGGTCGACATGATCAAGGAAAATCTGATCGCCGAGCGGATCGCGGTCGAGCACTACCGCGAGCTCATCCGCTATTTCGGCGACCGCGATCCGAGCACGCGGCACATGCTGGAGGGCATCTTGGCCGT
Organism: uncultured Gammaproteobacteria bacterium; assembly: GCA_963730565.1. Classification (GTDB taxonomy): domain Bacteria; phylum Pseudomonadota; class Gammaproteobacteria; order Steroidobacterales; family Steroidobacteraceae; genus Bog-1198. The sequence goes on along the minus strand of CAVSSU010000019.1, from coordinate 2,772 downwards.
GGAGGAAGAGCATGCCAATGACATGCACGATCTTCTGGTCGCCCACGAGGGCCATCCGATGCTGGAGAAATGATCCGGCGTCGCTCGGCGCTGCGTTGAACGCAGCGAAGCAATGCGTCAGCCCAGCCGTTTAGCTAACTGCTGCGCCCGACGGAAGGCGGGTCGCTCGCAGGAAAGCTTTCATCGAGCGCCTCATCCAAGAGGTCGCTCTCGTGCTGCTGCGTCGCGCTCCGGGGAGCCTCCTCGGGATGCTTTTCCATGTATGCCGCAGCGTAGGAGCAGGCAGGCACGACCCGCCAGCCGTTGACTCTAGCGGCAATCAACGCTTCGCGCATGAGCTGACCCGCGATTCCCCGCCCTTCGATTGGCCTGGGCACGCCCGTATGGGTGATGGTCATGACACCGGCAGCCAGGGTGTAATCCAGCACGGCCTCTTCACCGTCCACCACCGCGGTGAATCGGCGATTGGCCGGCTGGTGCTCGACGTTGATCATTATCAGCGCGGCTCCGGATGCTCAGGGTGTTCTTGCGGCGCCGGCCTCGCAGGTGCCGCCGGGCGGGCGGCCGCCGGGTGGGCGGGCTGCTCCACAGGCGCCCGGCGCTCTTGGGGAGCCGGCCGTTCCTCGGGGCGGGCCGCCGGGCGGGGAGCTGCCGGTCGCTCGGCCGGCGCCGGGCGGGGCGCCGCGTGCGCTTCGGGCGCCACGGGACGAGGCGGCGAGGCATGGGCGGCCGGCGCATGGGGGGCGGCCTCGGCGCGGGCGGCGGGCTCGGAACGGGCAGCCGGTCCGGCGGCGCGGGTGGCAGCGGCGGGATGCGCTGCCGGCGCGGCGGCGTGCGCGGGCGCGCCTCGAGCGGCGACGACCCCGTGGGTGAAATCACCCGGCTTGGCCGTTGCGGCGACCGCGGGGTTCCCATGGTTCGCCTTCGCTTGCAGCGCGGGATTGGAGCGTGCAGCCGCCGCATGACTCTGCTGGGCCGCCGTCGGCGCGACGTGGGTTTCCTTGGCGTAAGACTCTTCAACCGCCGTGGGCCGCGCTTGAACGCCGCCGCTTCCGCCATTGAAACTCACCCGATTCACGGTGACATTGTTGACCGTGACGTTCTTGACGTACACGTTCGTGATGTGGGTGGTGCCGACATTGACCACGGCGGTGTTATAGAAAAAACGTCCGCCCTGCCAATAGCCGCCCTCGTAGCCGGCTCCACCGTAGCCGAAACCGTAGTTCACCCCGCCATAGAAGCCGACATGAGGACCCCAATATCCGGCGTTCCACAGATACGCGCCGTTGTTGAAGCCCCAGTAGCCCGGCGTCCATAGCAGTCCCGGTTGCGGAGCCTGGACCCACGTGCCCGGCACCCAGAAGTAATCTTGGGCATCAGCGTCCCAGTACCAGTAGCCCGGTGTCCAGAGATATCCATCGCCCGGAATCGGAGGCTGCTCGTACACCGGCAATTCCGGCGGAGCCAGATCCACCGAAACGCTCACCCCGAACTGCGCCATGCTGATGGCCGGTAGGATTGTCAGCAGGAGGGCGGGTAGCCAAGTTCGCGGCCAAAGCTTCAACATGATGATGGTCTCCGGGATTGAGAGCACGCCTTTGCGGCGCTTTTTGGTCTGGAATGTCAATTAATGTGAATATGTGTGGAAGAGTATACGCCCCGTGGGGGAACGCCTTAGTCGGTAAGGTAACCGCGCTCTTTGTAGGACATCTCCGATAGGCTCGCGGGAAGGCTTGTCGGCCACCCGCCGCGCGAGGATTTGCACACCCGCATGAAAACCAGTGATTCTCCCATGGAGCAGGCGTATGCGCGGCTCGAGGCCTGCTCCGACGAGGCGACCCGCATCGAAGCGACCGCCCATCTGATCCTCGCCATCTTCGACGACTTCTACAGCCTGCTGTGCGAATACCCCTATCGGGCCAAATGCGCCTTCGAGCTGATGGACCCGCATGCCTCGATCCGCATCATGGGCGTGCAGGCCGCCCTCTTCAGCCCGTCCAAGTACGGCATCCTCCCCGAAACCCTGCCCCACGAGAAGCTCTCCTCGGGCAACGGTCTGATGGAGATGTGGACCAACCTGGCGATCATCGGCGGGACAGTGGCCGGCGGGATCATCGTCTACTCACGGGGGCTCGGGCCTGGCTGGGGGCACACTGCTCGCGGGAGTCTCGGCGCTGGGGCTGGTCGCCGCGCCGGGAATTCCGCGGGTTCCTGCCGCGCGTTCGGAAGGTGGACTGGCAGAGACATTCCAGCTCGCCTGGAGGGCGATACGTGCCGACCGTATCCTCCGGCTGGCAATCATGGGCCAGGTGATCGTCTGGTCAATCGCCAGCCTGGTCCCCGCTCCGGTGCTGGCTTACGCGATGAAGACGCTGGAGCTGCCGGAGTGGATGTCGGGCTTCCCCTGGCGGCCATCGGCATCGGCATCGGGGTGGGATCGCTGGCGGCGGGTACCGGCCCTCGGCTTCCAAGGTGGAATATGGCCTGGTTCCTCTCGGCGCCTTGGGATTGACGCTCAGCACACTGGCCTTCGCCCTGACCGGACCGGGCCTGGCGGGAACGATTCTGCTGATGGGTCTGGTCGGGTTTTCCGCCGGCCTCGTGTTCGTGCCCTTGAGTGTGCTTATCCAGTGGAGGTTGCCGGAGGATCGGCGCGGGGGCCGTGATTGCCCTGGGCAACATGCTGGTCAACGTGGGCATGCTGGCCGGATCAATCCTGGCGATGGTGCTAGCAATACGCCAACCGAACCAGTAGACTACATAAACAACATA
>CAVSSU010000018.1:0-62011 GCA_963730565.1 uncultured Gammaproteobacteria bacterium | reverse complement strand
AGCCGACCCAGGGGAAGGTTCTTGCACCATTCAGGAGCAGTACCAGCAGCAGGCAAAACGCAAGAGGGAAAAGAGCAAAGAAACAGACACTTATGTAGCGAATCTCGAACCGCCACTGGGCATTCACCAGATGCAGCAGCGCAGCGAGCGTCACCCCTCCGAGGGCGAGATGCAGCACCACCAGAAAATCCACCGTGAGCACCGACCAGCTGGCAAAGGACATGATCATTGATTCCTCGGGCGGGGTCCGGCGACCGAACTCGGGTGATACGCGTATCTCGTCAACGGGGTCATCGGGGCGTCCCGACCGGTGCAATGCTCGCGACGCTGTTCGCTTTCGCGCCGTCCGCCACCAAGCCATGCCGGACATAGTTGACCACGTCCCAGATTTCGCTGGGCGAGAGGTCGTCGCCATACGAGGGCATGAACGCGCCGCCGAACATCACCGTGCCAAAAATGTACCCTTCTGGAACGGTTTTCTGTTCGTTCTCGGCGGTCAGATCGAAGGGGCGGATGATGAATTTCGCCCCCACCAGGCCGTCGCCGACGCCGGATTTGCCGTGGCAGGGCGTGCAGAGAATCTGAAAGAACTTGCGCCCGTGATTGATCGATTCCTCCGTGGCGGGATTCGGGTTCGCCAGGGCCATGGCGTGGTCGCGGTCGTGCACGTGGATCAAGGTCTTGGTGCCCGGCATGGGTACGGAGCGTGTCGGGAACGGTCGGACCGATTCCGGACCGTGTTGCGGCTTGACGCTGATCTGATTGGCCATGTCCATGCTCCAAGGCCACGCTTCGGCCATGAGCGGCGCGAGCGACAGGCTGATGAGCGCAATGCCGCAGACCGCGCGCACGGAGCGGCTCCGTCGAAGGCCGGACATCAGTGGCTCTCCGATATTTCGAGGGCGTGATGCGAGGTGAATATCTCGCGCAGGCGTGCGATGGCCGGTGGATCCGCTTCCACCAGAATTCCGATCTTGTCGACCGAGATCTGCACGTCGTACAAGTCGGCCTCCACCCGGTAGATCCGCCACATCACCAGACAAGCCGTGATCGTGAAGAACACCGATCCCAGAATGAACAGCTCGTAGGTGATCACCATGTCGGGAGGAATCGGCACGATCGGAAAAAAGCCGCGCGGCTGCCGCAGGAAATTGGCCTGCGCCGACGCGATTCCCAGGAACACGAGACTGCTGCCGAGCACGGCGCCCATCAGCGAGAACACCTGGATATAGACCGGTCGTGGTCCCAGCGCCTCCGCGCATTCGGGATGGTCGATGGGGGATTTCAGGGTGACGTCCTGCATCCGGAATCCCGGGATCGACGCTTCCCGCAATGCCGTGATGGTCTTGGTTGCCTGATGAAAATCAGCGAACAACGCGAGGATGTGCGATTTCTTTTTCATGGATCGGGGCTCGGCTGCAGCGCTTTGAGAGTTTCGCGGGCCTCACGGCGGTGGTAGACCATCTCCTTCACCTCGTACATCGAGACGGAGGGAAAGATCTTGCAGAACAGCATGAACAGCATGTTGAACCAGCCGAAGCTGCCTATGACGATGCCCAGCTGCACCCAATTGGGCCACCATCCGTTGGTCCAGGTCCACGGGTAGTATCCGTGCGCGAAGGTGGGGGTGACGATCATGAAGCGCTCGTCCCACATCCCGAAATTGAGCAGCACGGAGACCACCAGCATGACGGGAATATTCGTGCGCAGCCGCTTCCAGGTCAGCGTGAACGGCAGCACCGAGGCCAGAAAGTTCATGGCCCACCACCATCCGGCGTAGGTTCCGGTCGCCCTGAAGACGAGCGCCTGCTTCGCCGCCGGGTCGGTGCCGTACCAGACGGCGGCGTACTCGATCAAGTTCAGGTACGTCCATACCATGGATATGGCGAAGGTCAGCTTGCACAGCTTCTCGAGAATCGGGATCGTCATGTACTTCTCGAAGCGGAACGTGTAGCGCAGCACGATGAACAGCGTGATGATCGCCGCGCAGCCCGAGTACAGCGCACCCGCCACGAAATACGGCGGGAAGGAGGTGGTGTGCCACCCGGGCTGCTGCGAGACCGCAAAATCGGTGGCCACGATGGAGTGCACCGAGACCGCCAGCGGGATCAGCAGACACGCGAGCGTCAGATACGTGACGCGAAAATTGGCCCATTGCCGGTCCGTGCCCCGCCAACCGAGGGACAGCACCCGGTAGAAGGTCTTCCGGTAGCCCGTGGCATTGTCCCGGCAAATCGCCAGATCCGGGATCATGCCGAAGAACAGGAAGATCACCGAGGTGGTGAGGTAGCTGCCGATCGCCGTGGCGTCCCAGACCAGCGGCGAGCTGAAATTCGGCCACGTCCAGCGCTCGTTCGGATAGGCGACCACGTAATAGAACTGCCATACCCTGCCGAGATGCACCAGCACGAACAGTCCCGCCGTCATGAGCGAAAATGTCGTCATCGCCTCGGCGAACCGGTAGATGGGCTTGCGCCAATCCGCATGCATGATGAGCAGGATCGCCGACAGGAGCGTTCCGGAATGGCTCATGCCGATCCAGAAGATGAAGGTGGCGATATAGAGCCCCCACACCTGCGGGTTTTCCAGATCCGCCGTACCGAGCCCGTGCTCGTACTGGTAGATCTCGCAATACACCCCCCACATGAACAATGCCAGGGAGCCGAAGAAGATCACCCAGTAGAGCAGCCTTGGCCGCTCGAGGCTGCGCAGCACGTCGACATTGATCTGTGCCCAGGAGATCTCATCGTCGATGTCCTTGGCCTTCGGCTCGAACCGCAGCTCGATCGCAACGTCTTTATCCTCTTGCGCCTGGATCATCGACGGTGAACTCCGCAGCTACGTTTCGTTGTCATGCGCATGGCCGCTCACGCTTCCGAGGATCGAATGCGTTCGAGATACACGACTGAAGGATAGGTGCGCAGGTCCTCCAGGACCCGGTAGCCGCGCACCACCTCGTCGGTCTTCCCCAGCGCCTCGTCCGCTTCCCTTTGTACGTCTTTTTTCTGTTTATCGGACGACAACTCCACCTGCTGTGTCTTCCACATTCTGGCGACCTCCGAGGAGCTGTCGGCGAGATTGCCGAAGTGGATCGCGGAGGGCGGACAGGCTTGTTGACAGGCCGTCATGACTTCGCCGTCTTTGACGGTGCGCTTCTCGGTGCGCGCCCTCGACTTCGCCTCGGTCAAGCGCTGCACGCAGAAGGTGCATTTCTCCATGACGCCCTTGCTGCGCACCGTCACGTCCGGATTGAGCTGCAGCTCCAGCGGGCTGGGCCACGCACTCTCCGGGTAATTGAACCAGTTGAAATATCGGACCTTGTAGGGACAGTTCGCCGAACAATAACGCGAGCCGATGCAGCGGTTGTAGACCTGGGAATTCAATCCATCGGGAGTGTGGTGAGTGGCGCCGACCGGGCAGACGACCTCGCAAGGGGCCGCCTCGCACTGCTGGCACATCATCGGCAGAAACTGCGCGCCCTGCTCGGGAAACTCCTGGGTGAGCTCCGTGCCTTCCCCCCAATAGCGCTCGATCCTCAGCCAGTGCATCGCCTGACCCTTCGAGAAGCGCTCCTTGCCCACGACAGGCAGGTTGTTCTCGGCGTAACAGGCCGTGGTGCATGCGTTGCAGCCGGTGCACGCGTCGAGGTCGATCACCATGGCCCATTTGTAAGGTGCGTCCTGGTACTGATCCGGCTGCGGACGCCGGGTCCGCAGTTTGGACCAGTTGGAACTGAGGTTATCTAATGACAAAAGGCGTCTCCTTGGTAAGGTCCACCTGGTCGGCCGCCAGCGTGGCGACCAACTTTCTGTCCTGCTGAAGTCCGGTCGGCCCTTCGTCCTTGATGACCCGCTCGTTGTGGCCGGTCTTGCTGATGGCGACCCGGGTGGCGTACAGCGCGAGCTCGCCCGTGTCGCGGTCGAAGATCGGGTCGAGGATCTTCAAGGGGTTCACCCCGACGTTCGTGGCGTAGCGGCCATAGGACTCATGCCCCTGGCCGATGGAAACCGCCACCGACCCCGGATGGATGCCGGGCATCAGATAGGCCTTGGCGCGGATGGAGCCGTGCGCCGAAGCGATCAGCAACACGTCCCCTTCGGTTATCTCCATCGCCTTGGCCGTGCTCGGATGCAATTCCACGCAGCTGTCCCAGACCACGGTGGTCAACGGATCCGGCGACTCCTGCAGCCAGGGCAGATTGGCGGGCCGTCCATCGCGCAAGCTCGCACTGACGGCCGGAATCAGGTGGAACGGGTATTGGGAATCGGCGCCGGCGGACGCCGGCATCTCGACCATTTCCGGGGTGAGCTGCGCGGCCGCCAGGGACTGCAGAGAGCCCGCCCGGTGCAAAACGCCCGTACTCAGCGTGTTCTCCCAAAACTCCTCGTCCGCGACGCCGGGGTCGTAGGCGGGCTTGGCATTGATCACGGCGCTCTTCAAGTAGGCGTAGTAATCGGGGAACGACTTGTAGTCGTTGGGCTTGGCGCGTTTCAGAAGGTCGAGCACCACGTCGCCGAACGAACGAGTTTCCGGGTGCAGCTTCTCCATCAAGGGCTGCTGAATGGAGATCTCCGTGCCGTCGGGTTGGTTCGCCGCGACATGCGTGCCGAAATCCTCGAGCGGCGACAGCATCGGCAGCACCAGATCGCAGTGCATGGCGGTTTCATCCAATTGCGTCACCCAGGCCGACTTGAATGGCACTTTCTGGAGATTCTCCGCGAACTGCATGAAGGCGGGCGCACTGTGCACCGGATTGGTGCCGTGGATCAGGATCGAGCGGCACTGTCCGGCGGCCATGGCCTGGTTCAGCTCCATCAGGGACTTGAAGTTTCCCGCCGTGGGCACCAATTGCGGAAACGGAAACTCCGCCGCGCGCATCACCGTTTTGCCCTGGTTTTGCAGCACGACGTTGAGCAGCGCGATGGCCGCCACATTCTGCGATCCGTGCGCGTGGCCTTGCGGGTAGCGCCCGGCAAGCACCAGGCTCGGTGCATGCTCCCAGAGCATGGCGGCGACGCGCGGTATGAGATCGCCGCGAATCCCGGTGATCCGGCTCACCTCGGCCTGATGATAGGGCTCGATGAGCGCGACCAGCGCCGGCGGCAGGTTGCCCTGCGCCTCTTTGCGCTGCAGCAGCTCGCGCGCGAGACCCAATGCGAACACCCCTTCGGTCCCCGGTGCGATCACGATCCAGCGATCCGCGTTGGCGCCGGTGAGGGTCATCTTGGGCTCGATCTGCACCAACAACCCGCGCCGCGCACCCCGCCGGAAGCGCGCATATTGACGCGCGGCGGCAACCGGCGAGTTGCCCGCGCCGAGAAAATCGTCGCCGAACGACACGATCATGCCCGCTCGATCGATCAAGGTGACCGGGTCGTCGACGCCGAACATCTTGCGGTTGACCGACGCCGCGACGCTCGTCGACAGCGCATCGTAGGAGACATGATCGCTGGCGCCGCCGGTCTCGACGAGAGCCCGCAGCAGGATCTGCTGGTGGCCGCTCGTAGGTCCGGTCAGCAGCACGCGCCGGCCCGGCTGATCGCCGGGTGTCAGCGTCGCGCCCAACAGGGTCATCGCCTGTTCCCAGGTCGCCGGCTTCAAGACGCCGTTTTGCCTGATCATGGGCGAGGTCAGACGGTCCGGATTGTAATGCTGCTGGACCGCAGCCTGGCCCAAGCCGCAGATCTTTCCGCCACTGGTGGCCGACAGCGGGTTGCCCTCCAGCTTCAGGATGCGCCCTTCCCTCACCCGGCCCATGATCCCGCATGCCGAGGCGCACTGCGTACAGGTGGATGCGTAGTAGATGCCGACGCCGGGTACGACGAAATTTTCAGGCTGAACGTAGGATTCAACCAGCTCGACGCCCGATTCGATGGAAGTGTGGCCGCAGCCCGTGAGCGCGATCGAGGTTCCGCCGAGGCCGACAATTTGCATGAAATCACGACGGCTCAGGCCGTTGCCGCTCATCGAGCTTTCTCCCCGGTCACGACAGGGCCCGAGGAAACCTCGAGGGTGACGCGACTTATTTGTGGCATTGCCAGCAATCGTTCGGCCCATGGGTGGTAACTTCGCTCACGGCGTTGACCTTGTGGTCCTTCTCGTGACAACTGATGCACCAGCCCATCGAAATCGCCTTGACCCGTCGGGCGGTCGTCATGGATCCCACATCGCCGTGGCAGTAGCCGCATGCCTCGCGGGTCGGGCGTCCCTGATCGAATATGAAGCGCTGGATGTGGCGCTCGTGATTGAAGCGGACGAAGTCGGGCAGGTCGTGCACCTTCTTCCAGGGGATGGCCTGCTTCTTCTCCCAGTAGTCGAACAGCAGTTTGATCCGCGGTTTGTCCCTTACCTCCGGGATGCTGTTGTGACAACCAATGCATTTATCCAGGCGCGGGATTCCCGAGACGGCGCTGCGTCGCGCATAGGTATGGCAGTACAGGCAGTCGACGCCCATTTTCTGCACGTGAATGTAGTGAGGAAACTCGAGGGGCTGTGTGACCACGGGCCCGAGCGCGTTGTAGCCGTCGCTCGTTTGGCTGCCGATGGGACCGCCTTGATGAAAAGCCTCGCCCGCGGCCACGAGGCAGCCGAACACGAAGGGAACTACCAAGGCCGCGCATAGCCAAACCCGCACGCGGCCAGTCCTGAGCAGGCTCGTCCCACCGTGTAACACGCACGCCCCCCTCCGCTTTATCGCGGCTCTATTATCGATAGGTCAGCCGGGTCGCATGGCTCGGCTGCCTATTTTTGCGATTCCCCTCGATACCCGGATCTCGAGTTCCGGGATTCAAGCCCCTTATTAGAAGGGTTGGGGATTGGGGTTCAGTACGAAGCCGTTGCAGTAGCAGTGCGGGCAGATCTCGGTGTCGCCGGGATACAGCTTGCAGCCGTTGACCGCATCATCGTTGTGCGGCTTGTCTTTGTTGGGGATGAAATTGATGCATTTGCTGCATTGCTTGTCGCCATTCGGGGTGTTCTGAAACTTCAGAGCGGCACGGACCGCGGCGTTTTGCGTAGCAAAGGCTTCCGTACTGAGTCCGACGAGAGGCGCGACCGCGAGGGCCGTCACGCCCGCCTTGATCACTTTCCGACGTGAATGTGTTGCTCGATCGTCCATTAAAATAACCCCCTCGAAGCCTATGATTTAAATTCGCGCGGCAACGAAGCTACCGCTTTTTGATTATTAGACCGGGCGCGCGCAGGTGTCAATAAGCCAATGTCCAACATTCGCGACAGTTGACGAGCGACGGCGTTGCGGCGCGCAAATCGGGCGTCGTGATATAATTGCGCCTCGGGCGAGATGCGTTTGGCGCGCAACCCAAAGCCGAGAGGCATTCCCTCCAATGCAACTGATCGAACGTGCCCGTGCCGCGGCGACAGCGCCCGGGACGCCTCCCTTGGGGTTTCCCGATAGCACGGCTGCAACGCGTGCGAATTCCACGCGCTATCACGGCCGGCGGCGCCTGGTGCAGGCCGTCTCGTTCGCGCTCGCGATCCTCGTGCCCGCATCCGGGCTGTTTCGTATCGATCCGAGCGCCGGCGCCCTGGTGGTGCTGGACCGGCAGATCTGGTTTGCAGATTTTTTTCTGGTGGCCGGATTATGGATCATGCTCGCGAGCGCGTTGGTCATCTTGTACTCCGTCGCCGGCACCGTCTTTTGCGGCTGGGTATGCCCGCAAAACATCCTCGCGGAATGGGGCAATTTCGTGACCCGCAAGTTCTTGGGGCGGCGCGCCAAGGTCGCCATGGACGGCAGCGCTCCGCTGGTTGCCACATCCAAGGACAAAGCGCTCAACTGGGTCTTGTTGGCGGCGTCCCTGCTGGGCGCCTCGCTGCTCGTCGCGGTGGTGCCGCTCTTTTATTTCTATGCGCCCGGTACCGTATGGTCGTTCGTGACCTGGCGCTCCGATCCGCAACTCGCGGGATCGCTGCACTATATTTACTTCGTTTTCGTGCTGATCATTCTGCTCGACGTTGCCTTGATCCGCCACTTCTGGTGCCGCTTCGCCTGCGTTTACCGGGTTTGGCAGCACAGCTTCCGCACGCGCGAGACTCTGCACGTGCGCTACGATGCCAGCCGGGCGGACAGCTGCAGCAAGTGCAGCTACTGCGTGAGCTCGTGCTTCATCGAGATCGATCCGCGCAAGATCGCGGCCTATGACAGCTGCATCAACTGCGGCGAATGCGTCGATGCATGCAATCGCATGCACCAGAAATCGGGAAAGCCGGGGCTTCTCACCTTCGAGTTCGGCGAGCCGGAGACGAAGAAAAAATCCAGGGCGCGATTTCGCGACAATGCCACCTCGCTCGCCGCACGCAGCAAATGGACGCTGGCGCTGGGAGCGCTCGGCGCCTGCCTGTTCGTGTGGGGCTTGCGGACCTGGGAACCGCTGCATCTGGTGGTGTATCGCGCCGAGCAGCAGCATGGCACGGGCAACCGCGACTACCGGATCGCGATATCGAACAAGCTTTACCACGATCGGAAGGTGTTGGTGCGCGTGACGGGGCTGTCCGCGGACGATTACACATTGAGCGCGACGCAAATCGATCTGCCGCCGGCCGGACATGAATCGGTGATGCTGTCGCTGTCCGACAAGCTGCCGCACGGGATACACCCTTTCGCCGTGGAAGTGACCGCCCCGGGCTGGCACGACCGGTTCGCGGTTCAACATCTCGCAGAGTGAGGGCGCCACCATGGAACATCCGGAAAAGCCCGCCGCCGATCTCGGCTCGGTAGAGTCGCAGTGGGGCGCGGCGGACACAGAGCACTTCGGCTATGCATCCGACGGGGATCGCAAGTTGAAACGTGGCCTGGAGGACTGGGAGCTGGTGGAGAAAATTCCGGAATCGCAAAAGCCGGTGCCCTACTGGTTCTTCGCGATCGTCGCGGTGGTGCTGCTGGTCGGCATCGGGCTGAGCTTTCCCTTCTGGGGGCTTCGTCCAGGCGATACGCGCCCCTGGCTCGATTGGGGCTTCCTCATCGCTCTCGTCTACATCGCCGTCGCGGGCTCGTTCGTCTGGTTCATGGTGCGCATGTACGGCTCACAAAGAGCCGGGCGGCTGGACTCGGACCCCGAGAAGGAGCGGCAGACGAAATCGGACAATGACGGCTGAGCCCATGCCCGGCCCGTGGCGCTGGGCCGCGATCCCTGTATTGGCGTTGATCCTGGCGGGGTGCAGCGGCGTCACGCAGGACACGCCCACCGAGTCGTGGCGCGATTTGCGGATCCACGTCGAATCGCGCTCCTACGGGGCGGTGCCGAAAATGCGCGAGCTGCTCGTGTTCGTCAACCGGGGCGCCGAGCTACCGGCGTGGGATTGCCGGATAGATATTCGGACTTCCGATGCGGATTCGTGGAAACAGGCGATCGAGGATGGGCGCGTCGGCGTCTATCGTCGCGCCGCCCAGGTCGACCCGGAGCATTCAGTCCTTCAGGTCTGGATCCGCGCCGAAGGCAGCGAGACGGTGCTGCATATTCCGCTCATTCGGAAATCAGCGCCACCGGCACCGGCCGCGTCAGCATCGTGAGCGTGAGGTTGGCGAAATAGGCCACGAACCCGCCCGCCATCATGGTCCCCGCAATGGCTGCCAACCGCCCGTACCAGTGATGCACGGCGGCCATGGCCGCGGGATCGCTCACCATCAAGCTGCCTTCCCAGATGCCGAACACCATTTGGATGGTGTAGAAACCGTACACCCCGATCGTCATCAACCAGAATGAATGCTGGATCAAACGCAGCGAGTAGAGCGGACGGCCGCTCAGGATGGGCAGTAGGTAATAGGTGACGCCCATGATCATCATGACCACGCCCCCGACGAGATTCATATGGGCATGAGCCAATGGATCGATCATGTGACCCGGGCCGCCATAGGGGCTGCCGATCGAGTCGAGCCACGCCCTGATCGGCGGCATCACCTGCAGCATGCCGTGCATGGTGCCGATGAGCAGTGAGCACGCGGAAATCAGCAGGAATTTGACCAGGAAAGGATGATAGGTGCCGTCGCTGGGCGTTGCAGGGCGCCGTACGAAATGTGCCACGACGGGATCCGCCGGTTTGGCGGACGAGCCCCACGGCTCAGCGCCGGTCGGAACCCCCAACCGGGCAGCGGGTGATTGCATGATGCGCAAGCCGCTCGCTTTATTCCAAAATCCGCTTCATTCCGAGATTGAAGAGAGCCGTCGACACCAAGATCCCGCCGCCGAAGAGGACCACGGGAATCAACATATACGCTACGTTCATTTTGAACTCCTGAGATCGATATCCTGCTCACCGCGCCGCTCACGCCAGCCCATTGCGCACATGAAATATAAGCGATTCATAGTAGCACGGGCGCGCACTGTTACAACCCGTCGCGCGGAGGCTTGAGCCGCAATATGACCCCGCCGGGCTGCTTGGCCACGACCTCGACGCGCGCGCTCAACTGGGCGAAGTTATTGGCCAAAGGCCGACTTTCCAGACTGTCGCCCAAAATGACATAAGACACGCCGCGCATCATGGCTAGCTGGCTCTGCGGATCTTTGGCGGCGGGAGGCAGCGGCAAAGCCGCACATTTACAGGCGATTGACGTGCGTGCGGGCCAGGGGCTCGCCACCAAGATCGGCGCCGTATCGCCCGATGCCTTGCCGGCGCCGGCATCCGCTTCGGCGCCCTTGAGGCTGCTCATGCCGGCCGCGAACTCTCTGATCAAATCATCCTCGGAGGACAGCAGATTCAAGCGCCCCACCTCGAACTCGGCGCGGTTGGCGCGCATGAAAATGGTGCAGATCACGACCATCAGCAGCCACAGCCATCCGCGTTGCACCATGAACCCTCGCCCTTTGAGCGGCGCGCACGCCCGCAGCAGCCACGGAAAGCCCCCATAGAGCAACAAGGCAAACATGAGCAGCGCCCAGGTTTTATCGGCGCAGACCAACCCGATCAACACCCCGAGCGTCAATGTCGCGCCCGTCAGGTCCGTCATCAGACGCCTGCGTTCGTGCACCGCCACGACCGCCGTCATCGCGATGAGCGCAAAGCCATAGAACCACGCCGCGACCGACAGCGGAACGTCCAGCCGGCTTCCGATGAATACCGCGGCTGCCGCGGGAAGCGGGTTCTGCCCGAACGCCATGCCGCCCCAGCCCGCACGAATGATGAGCGCGATCGCCACGATCAATGGAATGCCCATCAGAGCGATTTGACGGTCGCGCCGCTCCTTCGGCTCGCCTAACCAATAATCAAGGAGCGCGGCGGGATAAGCGAGACCCGCGGGATGCAGGCTGACGGCGGCCCCGCACAAAAATAATTGAGCGAAGAACCAGCCGCCCAAGGTGCCGCGTTCGCCGGTCAGCCGGCCATTGAGCCAGCAGGCGGTTCCGCAAATCGCCAGCAGGAAGGGCGCCGCCGACAGCGAGTCGATGCACCCAACGGTCAGCGGCGCGATCAGCAACAAGCCGGTCGCGAGCAGGGCGGCTTCCCCCTGATCGTCGCGCGCACGCCAGGAATAAAGCAAAGCCCCCGCCGCCGCCATCACCAGGAGCGTCAGCCACTTCGCGGCAATCACCTGGCCCGACCACACAACGGCGAGCGGCAGGAAAAAGATCAATCGAATGTCCGGCGCACCCAGCGTGATGGCCGAGCTCGGGACTTGGTCCGCGATGGACCACGCCAGCAGCAGCGCCTTCGATCCCTCCTCGGTCAGGCCGTACGGGCCGGCGTGCAGCGCGAAACCGACCAACGCGGCCCATGGCAGCAGCAACAAGGCGGCCGGGGAAGTTAGACGCAATCCGCGCAATGTCGCTGACGCGCTTTAAAGGACGCTCTGGATGGCGCTGTCGAGTTCGCCGTACAGCATCGAGCCCGCCTGCTCATACCGAACGATACCCCGACCATCGATGACGAACGTCCACGGATCGCCGGGCACCTGGTATGCCTTGTAGGCTTCCGGATCCACGTACTGATCCACATGAATGAAAATCATTTTCGATTGGTAAATCTGCATCAACGACTTGATCATCTGCAGCTGCCGATCGCAGGGGGTGCAGTGCGCCGGCGTCGCGAATTCCAGCAGCACCGGCTTGCCGGTGGCGAGGGCCTTGTCCACCGAGTATTGATACATCCGTTCATCCGGCTGCCGGTATGTGGTGATGCGCGAGACATCGCCATCCACATCCGCCAGCGTCTTGGTGTGTATGCGCGGCGCCGCCTCACCGGTCTTCAAGCTCATGGACAAGTTCAGGGATTGCTGGCTGCCGTCGCAGGCCCCCAGCAGCAACAAGGGGAATCCCACGAGCAATGCCCGAGCCGCCGGCCCCGGCATGGCTAGTTACCCTTGCCGGTTTTGTAGATGTTGTATCCCCAAATGATGTTCGCCAACAAGACCAGCGTGCCGAACGAGCCGACCGCCGCCATCAGGTGCGAAACGGTCCGCTCGACCTGCTCACCCGGATCGTATCCCCCGATGACGCCCGCCAAGGTGAACAGCCCGACCATGCCGATCAGCCCTATGTTGTGCATCCAGAAATGCACCTTCACCAGACGCAGGCTGTAAATCGGGCGATTGACCAGACGCGGCACAAAATAATAAATCGCACCAAATATGGCCATTTCCACCCAGCCCAAGAGGTTGATGTGCCCATGGGCGAGCAGAATCAGTTTTCCGTGCGGCGCCGTATCGACGAACATGCGCAGCACCGGAACACCGCCCATGATGGCACCCCAGGAAAAGCCGATGATCGCGTAGATGATGCAGGCATAGACGAACAGCAGCGTCATGTGCGTGTACTCGCGGTCGCTGATCGCATTCGCCGCGGATTTCGTCTCGGACAGGCCAATGATCGTCGCGGACATGTCAATGATCCTCATGCGGGGCGGAAGGGTTCGCCGGAGGGCTCGCCGAAGGATTCTCGTCCCGCACATCATGGAACCGGGACTTCCAGGTGGACGGCGCCCAAATCTTCACCATTTCATCGATGAATCCAGAGCGAGAGTCGGCCGGCAGGCGTGCGTCGGGCGAGCCTTGCACGGCCTTCAGCTCGGACAAAAAGACAGCCAGGGAATGCAAATCGCTCTCCGGCAAATCGGCCACGAAGGCCGCTCGCTTGCCGGGCCCGTGCTCCAAAGTCGGCGCCTCGTAGGTGCTCTGCGGATGGTGCAGGAAGGCAACCAAATAATCCATGCTGCGCTTGGAACCGATCCCGTCCAAATTGACGCCATAATTGGTGCCGTTGCGCACGGCCCGATGGCAGTTGGCGCAGCCCAACTCGCGAAAGCGTTCCGAACCCACCCGTCCTTCAGGCGAGAAATTGAACGTCGACGCAGAGGCATACAGGTCCTTGCCGGAGCGCGCGCGGTAAATCTCCATACCAATGAAACTGAGGACAGCAAACACGACAAAAAGTGCGGCAATCCCAAACAAGATTTTCTCGCCCAAACGCAAGCCGCCGCCTTTCATCATGGTTGCGCCGGCCCGCCGGACACTCCATCGCCCGCAATCGCCCCATGGCTTGCTGGGGCGCGGACCTTGTGAATTCCTCGCGGTTCCCTAAGGTAACGGTTCACTGAGTGGTAATAGGAACGCGATGGTCTCCCACCGTGGTGGCCGGGGCCATCGCCAGGAAGGTAGCGATATTATTGATGTCGCTATCGGTCAGGTTCTTGGCCATCTTGCGCATCATCGCGTAAGGATCGTTCGCCCGGCTCTCATCGCGCCAGTTCTTCAGCTGGTTGATCAGGTAGACGTACTTCTGCTGGCCGATGCGGGGAAACAGCGGCGCTGCACCGCGCCCATTGTAACCATGGCAGGACGAGCAGGCCGACACCTTGCCGAGCACGCCATATTGCACGATGGACTCGCCCAGGTATCGCTCTCCGATGGGCGTTCCAGCTTCCTTCAAGGCATTCAAGTCGGAGAAATCGGGCGGTCCGTCCAATGTGCTGACATAAGCCGCAATATCGCGCCGATCCTGCTCGGTGAGCCCCCCCGCGTAAACCACCATGACCGCACCCGCCCCGCTCGGCACGCGCTTGCCGCTCGCGAGATCGGATAGCTGCTTGACGACATAGGGATATCCGATGTTCGCGAGCCGCGGGGCTCCCATCGCATCCAAGCCCCAGCCGGTGGCGCCGTGACAGGTCTGGCAGGCGGTGACTGCATCGCCTTTGCCGTTCATGAATATCGCCTTGCCCCTGGCGATCGACGCCTCCGAGAGCTCGGGCGGTTCCACTCCCACGCCCGCCTCGCTGGCGCGAGCCGTGTGCGACCCGAAAACAACCATGCCGGCCAGCAATGAAGCAGCCGCCACTTTATTCGTTAACTCACGCATGACCTTCATCCTCAACCCCCTGTCCTCGCCACGCTCCGTACTGCGCCGCCCGTGGTGCAGTGCCCGCTATCAGAAGCGGTCGAAGCTTACTACGGTTGCACTTTGGTATCCAGAGTACGCAGCGCCGCCTGCGCCGATCCGCTGCGCACTGGAGTCAGTGTGCTAATCTTTCGAGCAACGGGACTCGGGACGAAGGAGCGGCTCGCGTCCTTTCGAAGGACATCGCATGCTCGAAACGATCGGTTTCATACTGTTTATCTTGGCCGTGGTATTCGTAGCCATGGGACCGAAGGCTCCAGATAAGAAAGAGAACGATTCCGATATAGATAAGAAGTAGTCGGCCGTCGCGGGAGCCGGCCGGCCCCGCATCGCCGCAACGGCCGTCGGACTCTACGCCGCAAAGCGAGCCTCATTGGCGACCTGGCGGCCTGCCCGGCCGCTGTATCATCGCGCACACCCCGGGAGTACACTCGAACCCCGGGGAACTTGACGGATGACGAAAATCAGAGGTTTGCCATGACAGCCATCCCAGCCGCCGGCGAAGTTCGAAATCTGCACGTCAACATATCGCGAGTCTCTGCCGGCAGGCCCTTTACGTGGCTGTCCCGCGGATGGGCGGACATGCGCCGAAACTGGGGCGCGAGTCTCGGCTATGGGGGACTGATCGTCGGCCTCGGCTGGACGGTGCTGATTTTCTGCGGCACTCACCCTTATTACGTCGCTGCGGCCTTTTCGGGTTTTCTTCTCGGGGCGCCCGTCATTTCGGCCGGTTTCGCCGAAATGTCCCGTCGCTATGCCGCCGGTGAGCCAGCCACTTTCGATGACTCCCTGGCTGCCTTTTCGCGCAAATCCGGATCCCTGTTGGCATTCGGCGGCATACTCGCGTTATTCGCCGTCATTTGGTTTGCGGTTTCCGCGGTCATGCTGGAGACCGTTTTTCACGTGGCGGCGCCGAGCATGCGGGAAACCTTGTACCGCGGGTTTATCGATCAGATGAACCGGGAGCAGGTGGAGGCGTATTTCGCCGTCGGCGGCTCGCTCGCCGCCTTGGTGTTCGTGCTCTCGGTGGTCTCGGTACCTCTCATCATCGACAAGGGCGCCAATGCCGGGCAGGCAATGGCCGCCAGCCTGCACGCGGCGTTCAGCAATGTCCCGGCCATGATCGTATGGAGTGCGCTGATTCTGGTGCTGACCGTCATCGGTTATGCGCCCCTGCTGTTGGGTTTGCTGATCATCGGGCCGCTGCTCGGGCATGCGACGTGGCATGCCTATCGAGATATGGTTCGTTAGAGCCGGCGCAGCTCACACTGTCAGGACGGTCGACCCTGTGGTGCGGCGCGCCTCGAGATCCGCATGCGCCCGGGCGGCGTCCCTGAGTGGATAAGTTTGATTGACGGAGATTTTCACCGCGCCGGATTGCTCGGCCTCGAACAAGTCCCCTGCCATGGCCAGCAGATTTTCACGCGCGGCGGCATAGGTGCCGAGCGTTGGACGCGTCACGAAGAGTGACCCCTTCGCGGCCAGCAGGCCGAGATTCACCGGCTCGACGGCGCCGGAAGATTGCCCGAACAACACTACGAGACCCAGCGGTGCGCAGCAGTCGAGCGATTTGAGGAAAGTGTCCCTGCCGACGGAATCGTAAACGACGGGGACTTTTTGGCCCTTCGTGATCTCGCCGACTCGCTTCACGAAATCCTCACGCGTGTAGTCGATCACATGCTCACAGCCGTTCGCCCTGGCCAGCTTGGCTTTGGCCTCGCTTCCGACGGTTCCAATGACGATGGCGCCCAAACTCCTCGCCCACTGCGAAAGGATCGAGCCCACGCCCCCCGCGGCGGCGTGCAGCAGGATGGTGTCGCCGGCCTTGAGCCGGTAGGTTTGACGGATGAGATATTGGACCGTCAATCCCTTCAACATCATCGCCGCAGCGGTCCTGTCATCGATACCCTGCGGTATTTTGACGAGCCGATGGGCGGGAATCAGGCGCGCTTCCGCATAGGCGCCCAAGGGCGCATTGCCGTAAGCCACCCGGTCGCCGGGCTTCAGGTCCGTGACGCCGGCGCCGACCGCTTCCACGATGCCCGCCCCTTCGCCGCCCAAGCCACCGGGGAGCGGTGTCGGATACAGTCCCGTGCGGTGATACACGTCGACGAAATTCAGGCCGACGGCGGTATGACGGATGCGCGCCTCGCCAGGCCCCGGATCGCCGAGCGGCACGTCTTCCCAGACCATGACCTCGGCCCCCCCTGTTCTGTAAATCCGGATGGCGTGCGTCAAGATTCGATCCTCTCTCGGTATGCGCCTTCAGCAACCCTTCACGGCGGACATTGCCTCCCTGCCATGCAGCGACGGGTGATTGGCTACCGTCAATTGCACGTCGTCGGTGTGCAGCGCCAGCAACCGGTCGAGATCCATGGAATCGATGGCGCGGAGAAAATCGAGTATCCAAGAACGGGCGCGCGACCTCTACAGCAGTGTCGTATCGGCGTGAATGCGCAGGTCGTAGATCTTGTCGCCGCGGCGGCGGAACACCGTGCAGGATTTGATGGGATACAAACTGCCGTCGAGCCGGGTGTAGATGGTGATGCTCTCCGCGATTCCCACCTTGCCACCGTGCAAAGACCACGCACCGGTCAAACTGTGCGACATGGCCTTGATGCGACGGTAGACACCCTCCCCGATCGCCCCTTTGAAGGCGGGCTTGCCGGTGACGGTCGGGTAATTGCCGAAGGTCAGGCGCACATCGTCGGTCATATGCGCCGCGAGACGCTGAACGTCCAGGCTGTCCGCCGATCTGAAGAATTCATACATCCACCCGGTATCGCCCTCGGCATCGATCGGCTCGGTCAGCGGCAATTTCTCGCGCCCCTCTTCGACCGTCCGTCGCACAGCGGCCAGCGTCGAGGCCACGGCGCCGAAATAGGCCCCTTCCATCTGACCGAAATGCTTCTGTTCCGCCTCGCTCCCCTCGGGAATGCCCTTTTTCGTGAGTCCGAACGAAAACGTCAACGTCAAATTGCCCTTCTCATCCTCGCCGATGATGTTTTCGATCCGGCCGAGTTCGTCTCCGCCGATTCGATCGAATGTCACGCGAGTCTCGGGTTCGAAAGTCACTTTTTCCCGCAGCGGCACGTCTTTGAGAAGAATATCGCGGGTCAGCCAGCCCTCGCCCCGGTCGATGACCTCGCATTTTTGCATGATGGGCACATAGGGCAGCGCATTGTTGGCCTTCATCAACAGCCCGGCCCATACGTCATGGCGGCTCAGAGTGATTTTCGACGGCTCGTTGACGAGAATGGTGCGGCTGAGTTTGTACACGAATCACCCCGGAAGTAGAGAAGTTTGACGGTAGCGGGCTCGAGCCATGACGGCGTGCCAATCCGACCCGAGATCAGGTGGCAAGGTATCCGCCATCGACGGCCAATGCGGCCCCATTCATGAAGGAGGCATCACCCGAAAGCAGCCACTTGACCGACTCTCCGATTTCGGAGGGCTGGCCAAAACGGCCGATCGGATGGCGATCCAAAATTCTGTCGAAGATGGGTTTGAAGTTCACGTCGTCCACCAGGCGTGAAATCATCGGCGTGAGGGTGATGCCGGGCAATACGGCGTTCACCCGGATGCCCCGCGCACCGTAATCGGCCGCAGCGGCGCGCGTCAGCCCGATGACGCCGTGCTTGGCGGTGATGTACTCGCCGGCGTTCTTGATGGCGACCTGGCCGAGTGAGGACGCCGTATTGACGATGGCGCCGCCGCCGGTTTGAAGCATCGCGATGACTTGGTATTTGATGCACCAGAAAACGCTGGTCAGATCCACCCTGATCGCCTTCTCCCATTGCTCGGTCGTCAGTTCGTGCAGGGGCAGTGCGCACTGCTCCAGGCCGGCGTTGTTGAATGCGCCGTCCAAGCGGCCATACGTGGAGACGGTTTGGTCGACCAACGACTTCACGTCGCTCTCACGGGACAGATCAGCCTTGACGAACGCGGCTGTGCCGCCCTCGGCGGACACGGCCTCGACGGTGGCCTTCCCGGCCGCCTCGTTGATATCGGTGACGAGCACTTTTGCCCCGGCCTTGGACAAGACGAGACAGGCCGCGCGACCGATCCCACCGCCCGCTCCCGTCACCAGGAGAGATTTACCCTGAAGAATTCCAGCCATTAATCGGTCTCGACTCGTTGTGCGCGCGAGCGCGCGCTTTTTCCTGATCATCGGCCCATCGCGATCCGAGACGATAGGGGCGTACGGAATCGGGGTCAAATCACCTGTCGAAATGACCGGAATATCCGGCAGGCATGTCCGCCTAGATGTCGACCTCGAGCTCCCGGGGGGCCACGTAGGTCGGGGCGCTCGACGCACTGTCCCTGCCGTAGAGGCGCAGGAAGACGCTGCGCAGCCAGCGATTTCCCGGGTCGGCATGAAATCTATCGTGCCAGTACTGCGCGATGGAAAATCGAGGGATTTCAATGGGTAGCTCGAGCACATTGACATCGACCAAGGCAACGCAGGCTACGGCGAGCCGATGCGGGACCACCACCAACAGGTCGGTATTCGATACGATCGAGGTCAATCCCATGGTATGCGCGACCAGAACGGCGACGCGGCGCTCCACGCCCGCCGACCAGAAAGCCTTGTCCACCACACTTTCCTGCGAGCTATGGCCGCCGCCCGACGGCTGATACACCAGGTGGGGTGTGGTCAGGAACTGCTCGAAGGAGAGCTTTTCGCGGATGGTGGGATGATTGACCCGCACCATGCCCACATAGTGCTCTTCGAACAGCACCTGTTGGTGAATGGACCCTTCGAACTCCTCGAAATATCCCACCGCCAAATCCACATCGCCGGATTCGAGCGCAACGCCACGCATCCGCGAAGGGGGCACCTGGACGGTATGGATATTCACCGCGGGTGCCTCGCGAGCTATCAATTCGAGAAGCTTGGGCAGGAACACCATCTGCCCAAGATCGCTCAGAAAGATGCGAAACGTACGATCCGAGGTCATCGGATCGAAGCCGAGCTGTCTGTCGATGGCGTGGTGGACTTCACTTAATGCCTTGCGGATCGGACCAGCCAGCGCCTCGGCGCGCGGCGTCGGGGCCATTCCCTCGTTGGTGCGAACGAACAACGGATCATCCAACAGCTCTCGCAGTCGATTGAGCTGCTTGCTCACGGCGGGTTGGGTCAGATGCAGGTTGGACGCCGCCACGGTCACGCTGCGCGTGTGGAAGATGGCATCGAACACGTGCAACAAATTGAGATCCAGCCGATTAAAACTCATACCTTACCCCCGATGCGCATCTTACCGGCCTGCCGCGAACCTCGCACGTTTGCCTTGCGCACGACCTTTGCCTTGCCCACAGATATGCGCGGCCTTTGGTACATTATGTCGATCCTCTATGCCCCGTATATCGAGTTTTCATTAGACCCTTCGCGGCAAGCCGACGTAATGTCACGGGCCAATGAGCGGCACCACCTTCCTGCATTTTATCGATGATGCCTTCGTGGCCTCGTCACCGGAGCAATACTTCGACAAGCGCTCCCCCGTCGATGGCAGCTTGCTCGGAAGCATCGCGGAGGGCGGTGCCGCCGAGGTCGATGCCGCGGTGCAGGCGGCTCGCAGGGCGTTGCAGGGCCCGTGGGGGCAGCTGAGCCTCGCCAAGCGAACCGACATGCTGTATGCCGTCGCCAAGGAGATCGATCGCCGCTTCGATGACTTTCTCGATGCCGAGGTTGCCGACACGGGAAAGCCCCGGTCCATCGCCTCACATGTCGACATCCCTCGAGGCGCAGCCAATTTCCGCGTCTTCGCGGATGCAGTCAAGAATGTGCCCACCGAATTCTTCGAAATGGTGACCCCGGAAGGTCGCAAGGCATTCAACTACTCCGTGCGCTCGCCTAAAGGCGTCATCGCGGTGATATGCCCCTGGAACCTGCCTTTGTTGCTGATGACCTGGAAAGTCGCACCGGCGCTCGCCTGCGGCAATACGGTGGTCGTCAAGCCCTCGGAGGAAACCCCCGGGACGGCGACTCTGCTGGGCGAGGTCATGCGGACCGTGGGCGTTCCACCCGGGGTCTATAACGTCGTGCATGGCCTGGGCGCCAACTCGGCGGGCGAGCATCTGACCCGGCACGCCGGTGTCGACGCCATCACCTTTACCGGCGAAAGCGCGACGGGCTCCGCCATCATGAAAGTTGCGGCCGACGGCGTGCGCCCCGTCTCCCTCGAGCTCGGCGGCAAGAATCCCGGCATCGTCTTCGCAGACTGCGATTTCGAGGCCGCCGTGGCCGGGATCGCGCGCGCTTCATTTCTGAACACGGGCCAGGTCTGCCTGGGCACCGAGCGGGTCTACGTGGAACGACCGATTTTTGAGAAATTCGTAGCCGCGCTCAAGGAGAAGGCGGAGGCCATGCGGCCCGGTCACCCGTCGGACAAGGGCACGGGAATCGGACCCTTGATCAGCGTGGCGCACCGCGAGAAGGTGCTGCGCTATTACAAGCGTGCGGTCGAAGACGGTGCCACCGTGGTCTGCGGCGGCGGCATACCTCAGATGCCGGACTCCCTGGCCGGCGGCGCCTGGATTCAACCGACGATCTGGACTGGATTGGCCGAGGACTCCGCGGTGGTGCGGGAGGAAATTTTCGGGCCCTGCTGCCACATTCGTCCGTTCGATGACGAAGAGGAGGTGGTTCGACTCGCGAATCACACGCCGTATGGACTCGCCGCCACCATTTGGACCCGCGACGTGGGTCGTTCGTTCCGGCTGGGCACTTCGATCACGGCCGGCATCATTTGGATCAATTCCTGGTTTTTGCGCGACCTGAGGACACCCTTCGGCGGATCCAAGCAGTCGGGCATTGGACGCGAAGGCGGCGTGCATTCACTGGAGTTCTATACGGAACTGCGCAATGTCTGCGTTGCCACCTGACGCGCCATGACGGCACGCCCGATGCGGGAACAATCCTACCGATTGGCCACCTATGTCCGCGCTGACGAAGGGCCGCGAGCCGGCATCGTCGTGGATGAGGCGTTACTCGATGTGGGCGCTCTGCTCGCGAAGAGTGGCGGGAAACCGGTGGCCCCATCACCCACCCAAGTTCTGCAGGTGCTCGAACAGTGGACGCAACTCCGTCCTGTTTTTCAGCAGGCGGCGCGCGAGCATCGCGCCGGCAGAGCCACGGCCGAAGCCATCCCCGTAGGCGATGTACGGTTTTTGGCGCCGGTGTTGTACCCGGGCGCCATTTTCTGCGCCGGCGCCAATTACCGCGACCATGTTGCGGAGATGTCGAAGGCGTTGAACCTTCCGGCCGAGCCGGACCCCCATGAAGCCGGCCTCAAACCCTGGCATTTCATGAAGGCGTCGGCCGGATGCGTGCGCGGCACCGGTGAGCTCATCCAACTGCCACCCTATTCGAAAAAGGTGGATTGGGAGGCCGAGATTGCGGTCATCATCGGACGTGAATGCAGGAACGTCGGCACGGAAAGCGCCATGGAATACGTCGCGGGCCTCAGCATCGTGAACGATCTGTCCGCGCGCGACCATCTCAAACGTCCCGGCGTGAGGAGCGACTCGCCATTCCACTTCGATTGGGTGAGTCAGAAATGCTTCGATGGCGCGCTGCCGTTCGGCCCCTGGATCTGCCCTCTCGACGATATCGATGACATCGAAAATCTGGGGATTCGTCTCTGGGTGAACGAGGAGCTCATGCAGGACTCTTCGAGCTCCAACATGATCTTCTCGGCGGCGGAGCAGATCGCCCACTTGAGCACCCGGCTCACGCTGCGGCCCGGCGACGTGATAGCGACGGGAACTCCCGCGGGCTGCGGCACACCGCGCGGAATATTCTTGAAGGCCGGTGACCGGGTGAGGATCAGCGTCGATCACCTGGGAACGCTGATCAACGAATTCAGCGATTGAAGCCGGAAAAATATGCTGCTCGGCAATAGAGTCGTCCACCATCTATCTTATGTCGTCAACGACATCGAGAAGGCGGTTCAACATTGGTCTTCCGCGCTGGGCGCCGGCCCTTTCTACATCATCGAGCGCATGGTGTTCGACGAGATGTCGCATAAAGGAGGTCCCTGCGTTTTTGATCATTCTGCCGCGTTCGGTCAGTGGGGTCCCATGGTGATCGAGCTGCAGCGGATCTTCGCAAGCGCCCCCCCGTCATTGACCAGCTGCCTGATGCCGGGCACGCCACCGGCGATCAACCACGTGGCTTATCTGAGCCCGGTGCCCGAACAAGACAGTGCGGAGCTCACGGCGGCCGGTCATGACTTGTTCCTGCACGCCAAATTTGGCCCGGTGGAGATCTGGATGCATGACACGCGGGCCATATTGGGCCAGTCGATTGAAGTGCATCGGCAATGCGCGTTCCTCGACGACTTCTTCCACCAGATTGCGGGCGCCGCCAGGGGCTGGGATGGCAGGAACCCATTGCGTCAATGGAAGGCCACCTGACCGATGAGATCCGCGTGACCCCGCGCGCCCTGATGATCGCCGCACCATTGCGCTCCCGTCTCCCCGCCGGAAGCATTTCTGACGCACAATTCATCGACTTCTACAGATTAGGAGATCTCTCATGCCCGCCATCACTGAACGCTCGACCAAAGGCCCGCTGCTCGAGCTCGGATGCTTGAGCCATGGAACGCTGCTGTGCCAGGACATCGCGAAGACCCGCCGGTTTTACGAGGAGGTTCTTGGACTGGATGTCATCCAGACGAGCCCCATTTCCTTGATGGTGCGCAAAGGCACCCAGCAGGTGTACGCGGTGGTCGAGCAGCCCCCCGGCAACCGCGCGCCGATGGACTTCTTCTACCATAACGGCTTGGACGTGAAGACCGCGGCAGACGTTGAAAAGGCGCGCGCCCAACTCATGTCGGTAAAAGAGGAATGGGGCATCAAGAAAATCACCCCGGTCACCCCCATGCATGGCGACGTGAGCTTCTTTTTCATGGATTTCGACGGCAACTGGTGGGAGATCGTGGCCCCGCGCGAGGGCGGGTACATCGCCAACTTCGACGACAAGGAACATTGCGATCTGACGGGCCAGCACGCTGCAGACGGATGGGTGGACACCTACGTCAAGGAGAAAAAGCTGCTGCATGTCCACGATCCGGCCGTGCGCGCTCTGCTCGCATCGCAAAAAAAGAGCTAGCTGCCGCCCGAGGCATCGTGGAGCATTCCTTTCGCTCCAGATCGTGGCGGACGCCATCGGGGTTGAGCGGCGCTCGGCTCGAACCGCATCGCCGGGCGGTGCCCGGTCACCCCTCGTCAAGAAGGCCGGACCGCGCGCGCCATTGAGGCACGGTCCTAGCGTTTGACGCGGTGTTCCTTGGAAAACACCTGACCCATGATTTTGATCAATTCGGGATCGGAAAAATCGAACAGGCCGCCGTTCCCGGTGATCCACTGATAGGTGTGCTTCAGCCGCGTGATTTTCCACCGGCCATTCTGGCGGGCGAAGCTGTTCTCATACCAGCCGTTTTGAGTGTATTCGGCTGCGCCGGTATCGGTGGGCTTCCAATGGCGGGCGAGCATGTAAATCGTCGCGTCGGCGGTGTCGCCATTCACCGTTACGGAAAAATTGGAGTACTGATGATGTCGTCGAACCGGCGTCAGAATGATTTCCGCGAAGCGAGTCCAGAGATCCGCATCGACATGGACCTCCGGGTTGCCGGTGAGCCGCTCGAAATCCACCTGGATTCGGTCGGCGAAGCAGCTCCGGTACAGCTTCCAATCGCCGAGATCGAGGGCGCGCCCGAATTCGAGCATCACCTTTTCGATCTCCGCCCGCGTCCATAGAACGTCGATTTTTTGCTCGAGTGACAAAGTATCGGTCATCCTGCACCACCCTCTTGCACGCCGACCATCACCAACCGGTAGTCCCGCCGTCGATCGAGAAATCCGACGCCGTGACCCATTTCGATTCGTCCGAGGCGAGATACAGCACCAAAGGCGCAATGTCCTCGGGTTGGCCCGCCCGCCCCAGCATCAGCTTGTCGAGCATGGCCGCCATCCACTGCGGGTCGCTCATGGCGACCTTGGTCTGCGCGCTCTCGACCAATCCCGGGGAAATGGTATTGCATCGGATTTGATGCCTGCCCCCCTCCATTGCGATCTGCTTGCTCATGGCCACCACCCCGCCCTTGGCCGCCATGTGCGCCACGGCCGGCAGCACCTTGAGGGCCACGTGTGCTGAAATGGAGCCCACGTTGATGATGGAACCTCCGCCTCGCTTGATCATGTAAGGGAAAACCGCCTGACACGCGTGGAACACCAGGTCCAGCTCCTCGCGCAGCGTTTTGCTCCATTGCTCGTACGTCATCTCGGTCAGCCATGCAAAATAGGCCATGGAGCCGTTGTTGTAGAGCACATCGATGCCGCCGAAGGTGTCGCTCGCCAACTGCATCAATTTGTCGACGTTGGAGCGAATACTCATGTCGCAAGGATGCATCGATACCATGGTGCCGCCGCTCTCGGTCACCGCTTTGAGCGTGGACTCGCCGCCCGCCACATTGATGTCGCAACCCACCACCTTGGCGCCTTCGGCGGCAAACAGCCGGGCAGCGGCGCGGCCCATGCCGCTGCCGCTGCCGGTGATGATGCAAACCTTGTCCTTGAGCCGCGTACCCTGGGTCACGATGGGGCCTTCAATATTTGTACGAGAAACTGACGCCGAACGTCCTGGGATCTTCCAGGTACGCGGTGGCCGGTCCCGGTATGCCAGCGGCGGCAGTGGCCGCAATCACCGCCTTGTTGGTGATGTTCTTTATCCATAGACCTGCCGTCCACGCCGCGTTGGTGTCGTAGATCAAGGACGCATCGCCCTTGCTGGAAGCCAGCTGCTCCGTGCCGTTGTTGTGCAGATAGGTGGCCCACCAGCCGCTCTCGTAGCGCCAGTTGATGTGCGCGTGCACCGTGGCGGAGCCGACGGGGATATTGTGCGTATATCCCGCGAGAACCGTGAAATCCGGCGCATAGGCCGGCTGCAGGCCATCGACGTTGTTGCCGGCCGGGTCGACGACATTGATATTTCGCGCGTGCGAGTACCCGACGTTCAGGTTCAGCTGATCGTCCGTGAGAACTTTCGCCAGCACGTCGAGCTGATCGCCGTAAATCTCGATTTTATCGCCGTTGAAGATGACGTTATACGGCGCCGAGATGCTGTAAGCCTGGATGATGAGATTGTGGAAGTCATAATAATAGACTTCGTTGTTGATCTGCAGCCGATCGTCCAGCCAACGCGACTTGAGGCCTCCCGTGTAGGATTTCAGTTCTTCGGGTTTGACTTCGTTGCTGTAGGTGGCCGTATTGGGCAGGGCATTGTACGTGCCTTCCTCGAATCCGGTCTGGATCACACCATAGGCCATGATCTTCGGGGTCAGATCGTATTCGATGCCGGCTTTCCAGTCGACGTGATTGTAGGTCTTGTCGAAGGTGTACGGGTCGCCGCCCAAGGCCACCACCTCGAAGCCGTCGCCGGTGTGCTTGGTGGAGCTGCCGCGGGTACCGACCGTGAAGCGCAAGCTGTCGGTCACGCTATACGTGACCTGTCCGTAGGCGGATTCCCCTTTCAGTACATTGTCGTTCACGTTGATCTGATAAAAGGAGAACGGCAAATTGGTGAACAAGTATTCGCTGCCATAGTTGCGCGAGTTGTACCAGTACACGCCGGCCAGCCACTTGAAAGGCCCGCCGTTTTCGCCGGTGAGCTTCAATTCCTGGGTGAGTTGATTGAAGTGAGCGGTGTTGGTCGATTCAATGGCGCTCAACCAGTACAACGGTTTCGCATCCAGATAGAGGTAAGCGGGGATGTAACTCAGCGTCGCAAAGCCCAAGTTGTAGTCGATCTGTCCGCCGAAGGTCTCCGTGTTGTAGTCGCTCTTCTCCTTCTCTGGCGTGCCGAACCCGCCTGCGTAAGGCCCGGTGCGGGTGTCGTTCCAGACGTTGCCGTAGAAAAAGCACTCCTCACAGTACTTGCCGGTGGCCGGGTTGAGACCCTTGTTGACCAAGTTCTCGGCCCAGCCGTTCTTCTCGGCCCCCTGTCCCCAGAGGTAAATGGACAACTGATCAGACGGATTGATGAGGGCGGACAGGCGCGCGCTGGGGTTGTTTTTCGAGTCGGCACCGGTCACTTCGAAGCCGCTGTTGCGGTCGTAGTCGATCGCCGCGCGCAACGCCACGGTTTGGGAAAGCATGAGGTTCTGCGTTTCGGTGACATGCACCGCTGCATAATTACCCACATCGAGAAAAAGCTGCCCGTCGTTGTTGAAGCTCGGTTTCATCGGCGTGATATTGATGGTGCCGCCAATGGCGCTGCGGCCATACAAGGTACCTTGGGTGCCGGGCAGCACTTCCATCTGTGCAATGTCGAAAAACGCGGCACTCGTGGCCTCTCGCGGCATGTAGACACCGGCGAGGTTGAATCCCACGTTGGGTACGATATTGGGATAATCGAGGTTCGCGCCGACTCCGCGGATGAACACCTGAGTCGTGTTTCCTTCCGCTTGGAACCGCACGGAAGGAACTATCATCTGGGCCTGACGCAGGTCGGTGACGCCCGCGTCGACCAAAGCGATCTCGGGAATGGCGGTGATCGCCGCATCCGCCTTCTGAAGGCTTTCCGTCGTCTTCTCCGCCGTCACGGTGATTTCCGCGAGTGCGTCGCTTTCCGTCGGCGTATCGGCCGCCGCGATTTGCAGTGCGGCCACGCAGAACAATGCCCCGCAGGCCACACCCATTGAAAGACTTTTCGTCATATCTCCTCCCCCTATTGAAGCCGTAAATTGTGCGTCGGCTGCCGAACGCCCGACCTTATGGTCTTGCTGAGTCGCCGGGGCTTTTTGCTCCCGCGCCCATGAAGTGAGCGCGGTACCAGTCGCTGATCTCACCGCCCGTCGTCTGCCAGATGGCGCTATGCGAGGCGATGTAGCCGAGAGCCGCTTCGATGTGCTTCATGCGAAACGGGTGACCGGAGATGAATGGATGCACCGAGATCGACATCACCCGCGGGAGCTCGTTGGCCTCCTCGTACAGCACATCGAATTGGTCCTTGATCATCTGACCGAACACCTGCGCGGACGTGCCCTTTCCCATGATGGTGGGCACATCGTTCAATTCCAGCGTGTACGGCATGGTGACCAGCGACCCGCTCTTGGTGCGCATCGCGACCGGAAGCTCGTCGTGGGCATAATTCGAGACGTATTGGATTCCGGCCTCGGCGAGCAAGTCCGGCGTGTCGAAGCTCTCGGCGAGGCACATTCCCAGCCATCCTCTGGGTCTCTTCCCCGTGGCTTCCTCGATGATGCGGATATTTCTGTTGATGAATTCACGCTGCTCATCGACGCTCATCGTCGTGGCGATGCTCGTGTTGTTGTCGCCCTGGCCGCCCCACTCCCAGTTCCTGATGTTGCCCTCGCGGATTATTTGCGGATATTCCCGGCAGACATCGCTGTTCAAATTCACCGTGCCGCGAAAGCCATGCTTGTCCATCGCCTTCATGATGCGCCACAGACCGACCCGGTTCCCGTAGTCGCGCCAGCCGTGATTCAGGATGTCGGGGCTGTATTGCATCGTCGGCGGATACACCGCGTGCGCCAGCGAGGTGGAGCCGAATGGCACATGCTCGATGTTGACGTAAATCATCACCGCAAGGCGCTTGCCGCCGGGGAAGCTGACCGGCTTGCGATTGATGATGGGCTGGAAGTCGTACCGCGGCGATTGCGTCGAGACCCAGGGAGTTCGCTCAGCCATGGCTCGTCATCGAGCGGCGGCATGCGCGCAACACTTCGAGCGGGGTCAATTCTTGTTTTGACATTCGAACCAGCTCCCCCAGCATGTCAATATTTATCGTTCGACGAATGCATTCCCGAGGTTTGGCGCCGCGCGATTTGCGCGCTGTGCCGCATCTTCCGGATGGCTGCATCGCGTTTTTATACTATAGCGTTGGATTTCCAACGCCAATGACATACGGGAATGGAGCGTTTTCCCTATGCGCATAAAGCGCCGGAACGGACGTTGCTTCGCCGGGAGCGCCCAGCGCTACCCGATCAGTTGATCATCGCTGACGATTCCCCCCGACGAGCTCTTCGCCCTTCCCTTGGAAATCCTCGCGGCCGCGGGTCAGCCGGCGGCAAGCGCCGGGTAGTCCGTGTACCCGCGCGCACCCGGCGTGTAGAACGTCGCGGGATCCGGTTCGTTGAGCGCCTCGCCTCGTCGCATGCGCTCAAGCAGGTCCGGATTGGCGAGAAATGCCCGCCCAAAGGCGATCAAGTCGCCACGATTTGCCTGCAGAGCGGCTTCCGCAAGGGTCTTGTCAAAGCCGCCGGAAAGGATGAAACAGCCGGAAAACACCTGTCGCAGCCGAACCTTGAAGTCGGCCGGGACGGGGGGCGCCCCCAAGGAGGAATGATCGATGAGATGCACATACAGCAAGTTGAGAGCGGACAGTTCGCGCGCCAGCGCAAAGTACTGCGCCTCGACTTGCGGAAAAGCGCCCGTGCCGTTGAACACCCCGTAAGGCGACAGCCGAATGCCCACCCGGTCCGAACCGATGGCATCCGCCGCCGCGCGCGCCACGTCGATTGCGACTCGGTTACGGCCGTCGATGCCCTGACCATAGGCATCGGTGCGCTGATTGACGATGGGATTGAGGAACTGCTCGATCAGATATCCGTTGGCCCCGTGCAACTCGATCCCGTCGAACCCGGCCTCCATGGCCAGCCGCGCCGAGGTGGTGAACTCCGCGATGGCGTGATCGATATCCGCCTGCGTCATGGCGCGGGGGACACCGTTCGGCTGCAAGCCCTTCGAGTCGGTATACATCTCGCCGGGACAGGGTTCCGCAGTCGGGCCCATCAGCACCCCGCCGGCCGGCAGATTCGCCGCATGCCCCACCCGTCCCGAGTGCATCAGTTGCACGAAGATCTTTCCCCCGCGCGCGTGAACCTCCGAGGTCACCAATTTCCATCCCTCGACGTGGGTGCGGTTGTACAGCGCCGGGATGCGTGGATATCCGAGCCCGTTGGGGGATGGCGATGTGCCCTCCGTGATGATCAGCCCCGCAGAGGCGCGCTGGCCATAATACTGCGCCATCAACGCATTGGGCGTATTGGCGTCGACCGCCCGACTGCGCGTCAAAGGCGCCATCACGGCGCGGTTCTTGAGCCTCAGTGAACGGGCCGTGAAAGCATCGAAAAGCATCGTATCCCCTCGCAGCTGCTGCAGTGCCGTGCAGTATATGCGCGACCCATGTCTTTGCCGGCGGCGTGGCGTTGCTCCGGGGGAATACGGCCTATTCCCGGCAGTGCGTTGTTAAAGTCGCGTGCCGCTGGCTATGCTTTTGCACAACAAGTGCTGGATTGCCGTTGCCACAGAAACATCCCGAGGACGCCCCAGGAAATGGAACCGTTCGTGCGCTCGGACATCAATGCCCACATCGATGCCTTCATTGAAGACGGTGCCTGCGACATCGTCGCCGGCTTGGCGGAACCGGTGCCCGCGGAAACGATTTGCCGACTCGTCGGCATCGATGACGCTCTCGTTCCCGCAGTTGAGTCGATTGGGGTGATAGCTCCCGCGCCGCGCCCGGGCTTCGATGGCCGGTCGGTGTCATCGACGATTTCGAACTGTAACAAAATCAAGGGCCTTCAATGTCATCAGCTACTCAATTCATCAACGTGAGTCCGGTCGATGAGTCTGCGCCCGGGCGCTCCTCGCCCGTTGGGGGCGCCCCCTCTTTGAGAGCCATCGTGGCGGCAGCGAACGATCTCGTGCCGGTATTGCGCGAGCGGGCGCAGGCGACGGAAGCGGCCCGTAGGGTGCCCGTCGAGACCATCCAGGCTTTTCGGGAGGCCGGCATATTCCGGCTGATGCAGCCCGCGCGATACGGCGGCTACGAATATGGCTTTACCGCCTTCATCGATGTCATCAGCGAATTGGGCCGGGGCTGCACCTCTTCGGCATGGTGTTGTGCGATCGGCTCGATCCATCAGTGGATGATTGCCGGCTTCCCAGAACGGGCGCAGGACGATGTCTGGAAATCGAATCCCGATGCATTCGCCTGCGTGTCCTATGCTCCCACCGGCACCACACAAGCGGTCGACGGCGGCTACCTCGTCAATGGCCGCTGGCAATTCGTGTCCAATGCGGACAATTCGGACTGGATCATCATCGGCGCGCAACTTCCCGCCACCGACGGTTCCACAGCTCCCGAACCCGGTTTCTTGCTGGTACCGCGATCCGAATGGACCATTGAGGACAATTGGCATGTGGCCGGGCAATCCGGAACGGGCTCAAAAACCATTTCGATAGACAAGCCGACATTCGTTCCCGGGCACCGAAAACTGATGATTTCGCAGGCGGCCGCCGGCACATCGCCGGGCTCATCGGTCAACACGAACCGAATCTATCGCGTCCCGATGCTGTCAGCGCTGCCGGTATGCCTGGTATCGCCACTCCTCGGCACGGCGCTCGGCGCCGTCGAGGAGTTCATCAATCTGTGCAGCGTCCGCGTGACCCGGGGCGCCGTGGGCGGCGGCGGCAACCGGTTGAGTGAGTTTTTTCCGGTTCAATCCAAGCTGGCGGAGGCATCGGGCCTGGCCGACGCGGCTCGGCTGCTGATCACTCGCGATACGGCGGAAGTCGAGCGGATGACCATGCAAGGCCAGCCCCTCAGCGTCGATCAGCGCATCCGGAACCGCCGCGACCACGCATTCGCTGCGCGCCTCGCCCGGGACGCGGTCGACACCTTGTTCTCTGCGGTCGGCGGCGCCGGTTTGGGACTCGATCAACCCATACAACGCATGTGGCGCGACTCGAACGCCATCGTACGCCACATCACCTTGAACTGGGACGCAGTGTCAGCCATGGTGGGGCAGCACATGCTGGGCCTCACGCCGAAGGGCCAGTACTGAGCGCGGGCAAGGAGGTTGGATGTATTCCTGGACGCTGATCACCGGCGACATACCGCAAACCTCCGACGCGCGATCGTTTCGCCAATCCCTGGCATCGTTTCCCACGGGCGTCTGCCTGGTCACCACCGTGTCTGCGAGCGGTAAGCGTGAGGGCATGACCATCAATTCGTTCGCCTCGGTCTCGCTCGCGCCGCCGCTGATACTGTGGAGCATCCGCGATGATGCGCGCAGCGCGGACGCCTTCATCGGAGGCCCGCATTTCATTTTGAGTGTCTTGGCGCATACGCAGCGCGCCATGGCCCTGCATTTCGCCCGCTCGGCGCCCGACAAGTTCGCCGACTGGGCGAATGAATTCGAGGAGGGTATCGGCGGCTGTCCTCGTCTGCGGGAGAGCGTCGCCACCTTCGAATGCACGACCTATTCGCGGTACCAGGAGGGGGACCACACCATTCTCCTGGGACGTGTCGAGAGTCATTCGAAGACATCGGCGATGCCCCTGCTCCTGCACATGGGGGAAATGGGTTCGTTGTGGGACCTTGCCAAGACTCCGCACAAATCGGCATGAGCCGGATGAGCTCACCCACCGATCCGCATGCCTCCGACCGGAATCAACTCGCGCGAACAGCCTAGCAGTACTAGCTATTGGCTCATCTCGGTTCGCAGGGCGTCGAGCCCCTGCACGAAGATGCGCACATCCACGTTGCAGGCGACGAACTGATAGCCCCAGTCGAGATAACGCCTGGCGTCGGGAACCGATGTGGCGAGAATGCCGGCGGCCTTGCCGGCGGCGCGTATCGGTCCGACCGCAGCCTTGATGGCCGTCTGCACCTCGGCATGCCCGGGGTTGCCGAGATACCCCATGGACGCCGAGAGGTCCGCAGGTCCGATAAAGACGCCATCGACGCCGGGCACCGCCGCGATCTCGGCAAGCTGTCCGAGTGCCTCGCCGGTTTCCACCTGCACCAACACGCAGATCTCTTCCGCGGCGGTTCTCAGGTAATCGCTCGTCCGACCGAAATCGTTGGCGCGCGTCGTGCCAGAAACCCCCCGCCATCCGTCCGGTGGATAGCGGCAACTTCGCACGGCTCGGTGCGCCTCCGCCGAACTTTGCACGAAGGGCAACAACACCGTTTGCGCCCCGATATCCAACACGCGTTTGATGAGCACGGGATCGTTCCACGCGGGTCGCACGACGCAGGAGGCGGGCCCGCTGCTCGCAGCCTGCAAGAGCGGCAGCAACCCGGCGATTTCCACCGGAGAGTGCTCGGAATCGAACAAAATCCAATCAAAGCCGGATTTGCCCAGGATCTCCGCTGCGAGTGGACTGCAGAAGGTGCTCCAGATGCCCAGTTGCCGCTGGTCCTGGCTCAGCGCGCGCTTGAACGCATTGTGCGGTAGCGCCACGGCGTCACACGAACTGCACGGCGACGCTGCCGAGCGGCCCGAAGTCCGCATGCAGCGTATCGCCCTTTTGAGCCCACACGGGTCGGGTGAATGAGCCCGACAGCATCATGTGACCGGGCTCGAGCGTCACGTCGAAGGGCGCGAGCTTGTTGGCCAGCCACGCGATCGCCATCGCCGGGTGGCCGAGCACGCCTGCTGCGAGCCCGGTCTCCTCGATCTCCGCGTTCCTGTAGAACAACACTCCCACCCACCGGAGGTCGACGTCCTGCGGCCGCACCGGTCTCCCACCGAGCACCAGACCGGCCGCCGCACCGTTATCGGCCACGGTGTCGAAGATCTTCCTCGGATTCTGCACGCGAGCGTCGATGATCTCGATGGAAGGCACGACATAATCGGTCGCACGCAGCACATCGATCAGGCCGACATTCGGCCCCTTCAAAGGCTCCTTCAAGACAAAGGTCAGCTCCGGCTCCACCCGCGGCACGCAGAAATCCGCATGCCTCACCTTGGCGCCATCCTGTATCAGCATGTCGTCGAACAAATGCCCGTAATCCGGCTCATCGATTTGCGAGGAGGCCTGCATCGCCTTGGAGGTCAGCCCAATCTTGTGGCCGATGAGTCTTTTACCGCGCGCGATCCGCAGTTCCGCCATGGCGGAGGAAATCGCATAGGAGTCGGCGATCTCGATGGACGGGAACGTGGTTGACAGCTGCACGCAGGGCTTCTTGGTGCGATCTGCCTCAACCAGGCTCGCGATGGCCTGCTGGCGCTGATTTTCAGTCAACATACGACTATCCCTCGGCCTTCTTGCGACGCTTGGTCGACTCCGGTCGATCGAACTTGCGGCTCATGTGGCCGATCCCCTCCTGATCGCCGCGCTCGAACATCCAACTGTAGCCACCCGGCGGATTGGCGAGAATCTCCCAGGCGTTATCGTCGCAATCCCAGAAGTAGAAACTGTAGGTACCATGCTGCACCGCGGGCTTGCTGATCTTGTGCAGCTTCCATTTTTCGGCATCGCGCACCACGAGTCGATGGGCCTCGTCCACATCATCCTCGGTCTCGACGTCCACTCCGTTATGGTTGAGGAAATTCATTTCGGTTTTGCGGCCTTCCAGAGCCTGCACGACGGCGTAGATATTGTTCCCGCCCAGTCGGATCCACAGCGAGATCTTGGCGGGGCGTATGACCTCGAACCCCATGAACTCTTCGTAGAATTTGCGCGTGAAGTCCAGATCCTTGCTCTCGAGCGTGCCGTGCGACAGAAACTTGAGATCCAGTGTCGATTGCTTTTTCGCCGGCTTGGGATGCTCGAGCTTGCCGGTTTCCGTCGTAGTATCGTTCATAAAAACCCCCGTGAATTGTTCATAGTTCCGGATCGTGCGCGGACATCCAATTCCACATGCGCATCAGCATCGATCCCACGTCTATGGCCCGATCGCGCACTTCCTGCGCGGTGAACACTTGCGGCTCCAGCCCGGTGTTGAGCACCGCCAATTCGACCCTTGCCGCATCCTCTAGATACCAGGCCAGCGCCACGGCCTCCTCGATCGACGCGCCCGCGGTGATGGCACCGTTGCCACGCATGACTACTGCACGAGCCCCGCCCATGCGTTCGGTCAGTGCTGCCGCACTTGCATCGTCGCGTACCAGACGCGGGTCCGGGTGCAGCGGCGGGCAGGGAGCGAAGTAGGCACCGAATCCATGCAACGCACGCGGCGTTCTTCCGAGCGCAGAAAGTGCCATCACATGGGGAGACTGAAATCTCACGACGCCCCCAACGTTCCGGCCGCTGCCTGTAAATGTGCTGATGCGCAATCACCTCGGGCAGCGCCCCCAAGGGCAGCTTGCCGGTGGTCGCGACGACAACCGCAGCATCGTCGGTCCCGACCAGCCCCAGAGGCTTGGGCGGGCTCACCAAAAACTGGTGCTCTCCCAGACGCGCGCTGCAATGGCCGTAGGCATGCACCAGCCCTGCCTTGGCAAGTGTCCGCGCCGCCACCCGGATGCGGGCCGCGGCGCGGGTCGGATTGGTCCCGGCCTCATCAGGCATCGACTGTTTCGGCAAAGCTTTTGGCGCCCTCGAATTCCGGGATATCCGGCTTGGAGCCCCACGCACAGAAAGACGCGTTGGCTGCCGGGAACTGGCGCGGACGATGCCCCGCTTCATCCGTGATCAGGCTGACGCCGGAAGAGTATTCGTAGATCATCCCGTCCGGCCCGTCGAAATAAAGAAACATCGCACCGGAGGTGGGATGTCGGCCGGGCCCAAAGCGGACCTTGACGTTTTGCTCTCGCAGGAAGTAGTAAGAACGCATGATGTCGTCGATGCTCTCGACCTGATGATTGATGTGCTGTATGCCTGTGAGCTTGGAAGGAAACAACGCCATCCTGTGATGCACCGGATCTATCCGAAGCAGCGGCGCTTCGCCGATCCAATCGCTGACGCGGGCGTTACAGAGGGTGGTCCAGAAGGCCTCGTCCTTGCGCGGCGACACGGAATGCAATCCGATATGGGAAAAGCCGGTGATGCCGGCATCGCGGCTGGCAAAATAGCGGCGGCCGCTGTGGGCCGGCCGTGCGACCAGCTCGATGGTATTGCCGCTGGGATCGGCGAACACGACGGCCGCATCCACCCAGCGCTGCTCGCATTCGCCTCGCGTCGCCGATCTGACGACGTGGCCGGAATTGTCGAGCTCGGTGGCGGCCGAATCGAGCTCCGCCAGCGAACCGACTTCAAATGCCACGGCATGGTCGCGCGCGTCGCCATGGGTATAAACCAGGGTGTGGTCGCGGCTATCGGAACGCAGGTAGGCGCTGCTGCGGTCGCGGCGTACCAATTCGAGGCCCAAGACCTTGGTGGCGTAACGAACCGCGTCGTCAAGGTTGGAAGTGCCCAGCCGCACATAGCGGATATCTTTAAGGGAAATCATCGTCCTCGCTCCTTGGCGCCCCGTCCCCACCTCGGCAGAGCCCAATATCTGATACATCAGGTAGATTTGCGACATTACGGCGCGCAAAAGCGATCGTCGAATGAAAACTCGACATACGTTTAATCCACTACCGACATAAGGCGCATCGGCGAGCGAACGCAATTGCTGCGCTGCAAAAACCACCCGGCAGGTTCATGTCTTGACGATATGCGGAAACATGAATCGACGGGCCTCTTCATCCATTTCCGCCTTGAATTCGAACCGATCTTTCAGCGCCTCGGCTCGCACGGCAGCCGGCCGCGCACTGATCGTGTCGAGCCAGCGCTTCAAGTGCGGCAGGGTGCTCCATGCCGATTCTCCCATGACGAATGGGACCGCCCGCGCCCAGCCCCACGCAGCCATGTCGACGATTGTGTATGCCTCTCCCAGCAGGAATGGTCGGCCGGCCAGTTGGGCGTCCAAGATGGAGTAATGCCTGCGCGCTTCGTACGCATATCGGTCGCTAGCGTATTGCTGCCCCGGCGGCGCGAAGTGCCTGAAATGTACCGCCTGACCGGAATAAGGCCCGATACCGCTCGCGACGAACATGAGCCAGGACAAGAGCTCACCGCGCGCACGGGGGTCATTGCCGGATGGGAACCGCCCGGTCTTCTCGGACAAGTACAACAAGATGGCCGTGCTGTCGAAAACCCGAACGCCACCATCGACGATGATGGGCACCTTGGCGTTGGGATTGAGAGCGACAATCTCCGCACTGAATTGTTCGCCCTTACGGGTATCGACTGGAATCGCTTCGTACGGCAATCCCGACTCCTCCAGGAACAAGGCCACCTTGGCGGGGTTGGGGGAGGCGTTGAAGTAGAATTTCAACATTGCCTATTCCTTATGGAATCGTGCTCACGTGGGACGCCGAGAATGGTGACAATGCTGTTCATCGTCAGCCGCAGATCTTCGTACTTGGTGGCCGATCACGCGGCCACCATCGCGTGGACGCTCATCAAGAGCGTCGGCGTGAATTGGCTTTCTCAAGGGATGCATGCTCTTGGTTTGCGAGAGGCAACAGTAGATCGCTGGCCGCCATAAAACCAATTACCTCAGGAAATGTCCGTAATGCTCACCCGGA
Source organism: uncultured Gammaproteobacteria bacterium (assembly GCA_963730565.1). GTDB lineage: Bacteria > Pseudomonadota > Gammaproteobacteria > Steroidobacterales > Steroidobacteraceae > Bog-1198. The sequence continues at coordinate 25,332 of CAVSSU010000018.1, read as the reverse complement.
ATGGCTCCATGCGCCCAGCACGCCCCCTGCTTTACCGCCAACGGAAAATGCGCTCAAATGCAGCAACATGAGCATCGCCGATGGATATATGGAGGGCGCGTGACTTCGACAGCCGGCAGTGCTTTTGGCTTTCTGAGCATGCCATGCGGCGGCTTGCTCGAGCTGATTAGCTACCCGTCCGCGCAATCGTACGAGAACACCACTCCGCAGCGCCGGTGGAAGCCGCCACCAAATATCTAGGCTGGCAGCGTTGAAGGCCGTAACCGGGCGGCCGGGGCGGCGACAGAGGGTGTGAATGAAGGAAAAGGACGCGTTGAAAAAACTCCAGCAGTTTGACCTGCTCTCCGCCCCTGGCCACCTGCTCCGCCGCAATCATCAACGATCCGTCGATATTTTCACGCGTCTAGTCGGTGATGATGTCACGCGCCAACAAATCGGGACGCTGTTTGCGTTGCACCGGAAGCCCGGCGCATCGCAGCGCGATCTCGTCGATGCGACGGGCATCGACAAGAGCACGCTCAAGGAGATGCTGGGGCGGCTGGTGGAACGGGGCTGGGTGAGACGCGAACGCGACGCGAATGACAGCCGCGCTTGGACGATGCAACTGACGCCCCGAGGTCTCGATTTGCTGATCGAGCGCATCGACAAGGTCGAAGCCGCTCAACGCGAAATACTATCCCCGCTGACCGCACGCGACCGGGTCATCTTCATGCGGTACCTGCGCAAACTGGCGGGGCTGGCGACGCAGGGCGGCTGAAGGCCGCAAAAGCCGAATGATGCGGCGCGCTATTGCGGCGCGTTGCCGCCACGCATGAAGAACATTCGGATCGCCTGCCAGATCACCGAAAGTCGCAGCATTTTCACGGCTTCGCGCAAATCCGATGGACGCATCACCACAGTCATGGGGACCTGGCCCATCATCTTGCCCTTGATGTGGATATTGCGATCGCAGGATTTGATGGACTCCACTTCCATCAACAGGACGCCTTCCGATCCGTAGAGTTTCATTGCTTCCCCCATGGCGAGCCCATTTGCGATGTACACGTCCATTCTATCAGCGACTCATTCTTCCAAGGGGCTGCTTTCATGGCGCCTCCGCAACACCCCGCCTGCCGTTTCGGAAACCCGCAATTGACACCCCGCCTCAAGTGCGTATAAGAGACGTATACGTCCTTAATGGAGCCGGGGGGAGGGGAATATGGGAGACGTCCTGGGCCTTGGAATTACGCACTACCCGCCGCTGAGCGGCAGGGATGAGGACATGGCCAATATCCTCAAGGGCCGCCTCGCCGATCCTGGCGTCCCCTCACATGCAAAGAATCCGAGCAACTGGCCGCCGGCCATGCGGCAGGAATGGGGCGACGACGACGGTGTCGCGGGAGCCATGCGGCATCGCGACTCCGTGCTTCGCGGCATTCGAGAGGTGCGCAAGGCGCTCGACGAGTTCAATCCGGACTTTGTCCTCGTCTGGGGTGACGACCAGTACGAAAACTTCAAGGAAAACATCATCCCGCCATTTTGCGTGCTCGCCTATGACGACCTCGAAGTCTATCCATGGCGAGACGCCACGGAATCGGCGATGTTCTCGGCCAAGGTGGATCAGTGGGGCGGAGGGCGCCCCAACATATGGGGCGAAGGGCGGGATTTTTCGATCAAGATCAAGGGTCATCGCGATACCGCGAAGGAGATCATTTCACGGCTGCTGGAGCGCGAATTTGACGTTTCGTACGCCTACGAGCCGCTGAACCATCCCGGCCTGGCCCATGCCTTTCTGAATTCAGTTTTGTACCTGGACTACGATCGCCGCGGCTTCCCGTGGCCCGTGATCCCCTTCCAGATCAACTGCTATGGGCGGGGCGTCATCAGCTATCGCGGCTTCGTGAGCCGAATGGGCGAGGCGGGCCGCCCGCTTGATCCTCCCGCGCCCTCCCCCAGACGCGTTTATCAGCTGGGCGCCGCCGTCGCGCGGATCTGCCAGGAGAGCCCCTGGCGGGTTGCGCTGATCGCCTCGTCGAGCTGGTCGCACGCCTTCCTCAATGAAGAGACATACCGCATGCAGCCCAATATCGAGTTCGACAGGAAGATGTTTGCCGAACTTCGCTCGGGAAACCTGACCGCGTTCCGCAATCTCGACCTGTCGACGCTTGAAGCCACTGGAAACCACGAAATGCTCAATTGGTGCGCGCTGGCCGGCGCCATGGCTGAGCTTGGAAACCGGTGTGTCTGGGCGCAGATGGTCGAAACCTACGTTTTCAATTCCAGCAAGGTCTCGGCCATCTTTGCGCCAGGTTCGAAGTGCTGAGTCAAGGGTTTTTCGTCATTTATTTTTGGAGAAAGCAATGAGCCAAGAACGTTTCGACGGCAGCAATGCCGCACTTATCCTGATCGACCACCAAACCGGCACGATGGGCTGGGCAAGATCCATCCCATTCGAGGTGATGAAGCAGAACACGATCATGCTCGCGAAGTCGGCCAAAATTCTCCGGATGCCGGTCGTTCTTACTTCGAGCATGGAGGAATTCGTGCAGGGCCCGCTGCTCGCCGAGCTGGCGACCATCGTCCCGGACGCCTATGCCAAGCGCATCAAGCGCATGGGCATCGTCAACGCCATGGACGACCCGGCTTTCGCCGCCGCGGTGCGCGCGACCGGCCGCAAGAAGCTCGTTGTCGCCGGTGTGACCAACGATGTCTGCACCGTTTTCCCGGTTCTGACCATGCTCAAGGAAGGATTCGATGTGCAGGTCGTCGCTGATGCGGGCGGCTCACCGACCGAAATTGCCGACCGCGTGTCGTTGAACCGGATGGAGAAGGCCGGCGCCACGATCACCAGTTCCAATCAGATGGTGGCCGAATTGGTCGGCAGCTGGGCCAGCGAGGAAGGCGGGCAGATCGTTCAGCTCATCATGCAAATCCTGATGGCCGCCGCCTGAGGAGACCGCTCGCCTCTTCGCACGTGCGAGGGGGCGAGCCTCCGCCGGCCCCGCCGGCCCGGGATCCCGAGGATATGCCCTCGGGATATGCAATGCATTTCAACAGATGATTGGAGCTTGGCCGGTACCCGCTTTATCGTTTGGCCCTCGGCGAGTGCGTTCCAACGCCCTGCGCCGGTCATCCGGTCGCGAGGAAGGCTTTTATGATTGGCAAAATCGGGTTGGAGGAGCATTTCGCCATCCCCGAGACGCTCCAGGATTCAGCGGGCTTTGTGCCGGGGGACTACTGGGTAGAACTGAGCCGCCGGCTGTTGGATATCCAAGACGACCGATTGCGTCAAATGGACGACAACGGTATGGAAATGATGGTGTTGTCGTTGAATGCACCCGCCGTGCAGGCGATTGCGTCACCCAGCCAGGCCCAAGCAATCGCGGTGCGGGCCAACGATTTTCTGGCGCAGCAAGTGGCCAAGCGGCCGGATCGATTTCAGGCGTTTGCCGCTTTGCCGCTGCAGGACCCCGATATGGCCGCCGCGGAACTCGAGCGCTGTGTGAAGCACCTCGGCTTCAAAGGAGCGTTGGTCAACGGCTTCTCGCAGATCGGCTCATCCGAAAACTGCGTCTATTACGATGCGCCCCAATACTCGGATTTCTGGGCGGAGGTCGAAAAGCTGGATGCACCCTTCTACCTGCATCCTCGCAACCCGATACCCTCCTGGGCGCAGATCTACGCCGGACACCCGTGGCTGATGGGCCCCACCTGGGCCTTTGGCCAGGAAACGGCGGTACACGCGCTTCGTCTCATGGCAAGCGGTCTTTTCGATCGGCATCCCAAGCTCAAGATCGTATTGGGGCATATGGGAGAAGGTCTCCCCTACAGCATGTGGCGGATCGACAACCGCAACGCTTGGGTCAAGGCGCCAAAAACGTACCCCGCCAGAAGGACCTTCGGCGAGTACTTTCAAGATAATTTCTATCTCACGACGTTGGGCAATTTTCGAACCCAAACCTTGATTGACGCCTTGCTGGAAGTCGGCTCCGATCGGATCCTGTTTTCCACCGACTGGCCGTTCGAAAACGTCGATCACGCGGCGCAGTGGTTCGACGCCGCCTCGATCAGCGAAGCTGATCGCATGAAGATTGGGCGAACCAATGCCGTCGAGCTTTTCAAGCTGGATATTTGAGCCTGCCCGTCGACATCTCGATGACGAGCGGCATCAATGCGATCGCACATGCCGCCGAGGGCCTGTGATGGATTGCGGCGCCAAACCTCGCCATACTCTCGATCATCGACCTTCATTCAACGGAATCCGACCATGGCAACGCCTCACCACATCTTCCTTCATCGCAACGCCCGGGCGGAAATCGCGCTCGACGCACCGTGGCCCGGCACACCGATTTCGGGTGATCCGCATACGGTAACGCTCAACGGCTATGAATCCGAGGATGGCAAGCGCTTGATGGGCATCTGGGAGTCGTCCCCGGGAGTATGGAAGGTCGATTACAAGGACTGGGAATACTGCCATTTTCTCGAAGGTCGTTGCATTCTCACACCGGAAGGCGGCAAGCCGATCGAACTCAAGGCCGGCGACGTGTTCGTGATCGAGCCGGGCTTCAAGGGCACTTGGGAAGTCGTCGAGCGGGTGCGCAAGTACTACGTGTTCGTCCTGTCCTGACCTTGCACCGGCGGGCGCGCCGGCGTGGGCGGCGGCGCGAACGATATCGGCACGGCCCGCGTGAAAGCGGCCTGTTGCAGCTTGACCTCGACCTCGGACCAGAGCGCCGCGTACACATTTGCCCCGTCGCTGCGCGGCGCATACGCGGGAAGCGGAGCGCGCCGCAAGGTCATTCGCTCGATCTCGCTCCAGTAGGGAACCTCTGTTTTCAGCATCCCCGGGAACTGCAGCCGCGTGCCGGCAATGACCTCATGGTGTAGTGCCTTGCGCCGATCGACCATGGAGAAGAACGGCAGCAGGGTCATGTCGACCCAGGCGTTGGCGACGAGAAAATCCCGCAGCTGCACCAGCATGCGGACCGACAGGGGGCTCGGAATCAGCGGGACGACGACGGCGTCAGCTGCACGCAGCACATTCTCGGAGAGCAGCGAGATGCCGGACGGGCAATCCAGGAACAGCACCTCGTAGACCTCCCGCAGGTTGCGGCTCATGCGCAGCAGCCGTTCCGTCGGATTCTTACGGGAACTGAGATGCACATCGAAGTGGCGGTAGGAAAAATCCGCCGGTAACACGTCCAGCCCGTCGTGCGCGCTGGCGACGACGAGCTCCGTGAGTTCGCGTTTGCCGGCGACCAGCTTCTTGGCCGACGCGTTCGCCTGTGGTCCGCACCGCAGGACATAGGTGGCGGCGCCCTGCGGGTCCAGGTCCCACAGCAAAGTCCGCCGTCCGCTCGCCGCGCACAGAAAAGCCAGATTCACGGCAGTCGTCGTCTTGCCGACTCCGCCCTTGATGTTGGTGACCGCGACGATCTTCATGCGTGCGCGCAATACTGACACACAATGGGCGGTGTCCGCACCGAGGTAGCCGGGCGGGTTGGCACGCGGAATCCTGCCGGCCAGGTGGTTACCGTACGTAGCGGCCCTTTATTCTTGGAGCACCTCCTCATTTGCCCGGCAAAAGCCGGAAGCGGCGGTGAGATTTGCGGACTGGGTAATATAATTCTGCGCCGAATTCCACAATAATCACCCGATATCGACCTCGGCATATATGAAACGCGTCACAGACAAATTGATAGCACTGCAGTTTCTAGCCGTCGTGCTGCCGATCGCGGTGGTATTGATCGTGCAGCTGGTAGTCGACGCGCGCCGCGCCGAGGTGCTGGAATATTCCCGTCCGTTCAGATTGCTCGCGGCGGAAGCGCGCGCCAACTACAAGATCTTCACGAACGGCGTGTCCGACGCGGCCACTTCGGGCGTCCTGGGCACCCGGTCGGTGGAGGCCCTGCAACAGGGCGAGGCCCAGCTCAATGCGCTTGCCGTCCTGGGCGAATCGGATTCTGTCAGCGAGGCGGCGCAAGTGGTCGGAAGCGTCGTGGCGGCTGTCTCCAAGGAGCCCACCCTCAACGCCATAGCTCCGCTTCGGGAGAGCATTGCGCGCGGTGACGCGCTCACGACGGCGGTCAACGATGATTACGAGCGGCGGGATGAGCTCGTGGTGAAGGGCGCCATCGCATCTGCAGTGCGCCAGCGACAAGCCGTCATCGGCGCCCTGATCATCAGCGCGATCCTTTCGGTCCTGTTCGTGCGGCATGCCCGGAAGCGGTTGAAGGCTCGGATGGACGCGGAAATCGAGATGGAACGGCGGCGCCGGACGGAGCTCGAGACCATGTCGGTGCGCTTCGGCATCGCCACCCGCGCCGCTCGCGCCGGCGTCTACGAATTGAAGGAGGACGGACTGGATCTGTGGTGGAGCGACAGCATGTATGAGCTCTACGGCCAATCGCCCGAAGGGTTCAAGCCCGCGATCGCCACATGGCTCGAGCTGATCCATCCCGCCGACCGGCTCTCGGCGAAGAACGCGATCACCGCGGCGATGCTCGATCAGAGTCAGCTGAGATCTCAATATCGAGTGGTGCGCCCCGATGGCTCGCAGCGCCACATCGCCTCGCTCGCAGCGGTCGTCACCGATACCGTCGACGGCAGCTCACGGCTGGTCGGAATCGACCTCGACATCAGCGAGCGCATCGAGGCCGACGAACGCGAGCGCAAGCTGCAACAACAGCTCCGCGACTCCTCCAGGCTGGCGGGAATGGCCGAAATCGCCACCAACGTACTGCACAACATCGGCAACGTGCTGAACAGCATCAACATATCCGCGACCGTGGTGACCGACAGGATCAAGGCGCCAAAGGCCGCGAGTCTCGGCAAGATAGCTGCGCTGGTGCAGGAGCATGCGGCCGACCTCGGGGCATTCATGTCCAACGATGCCCGCGGCAAGCACTTGCCGACTTACCTCACCCAGCTGTCCGAACAGCTCATCGTCGATCAGCGCGCGACGCTGAGCGAACTCGACCTGCTGCGCAAGAATATCGACCACATCAAAGAGATCGTCGTCATGCAGCAGGCCTATTCCAAACTGGCCGGGGTTCCGGAAAAGCTCACTGTCGTGAGCCTCGTGGACGACGCCCTGCGCATGAACGCCGGGGCATTCACGCGTCACGGCGTCGGCGTGCGGTGCGACTTCGAGGACGTGCCGGACATCGTCGTCGAGAAGCACAAGGTTCTTCAGATCTTGATAAACCTGCTGCGCAATGCGAAATATGCCTGCGAGGCATCGCCGAGGTTGGACAAACTGGTCGTCATCAGCATCAAGAAGCTGCCGGACGGCGTCCGCATCGGCGTCACCGACAACGGCGTCGGCATCCTGCCCGAGCATATGACGCGCATTTTCAATCATGGCTTCACAACGAAGAAGGACGGGCATGGGTTCGGCCTTCATAGCGGCGCTCTGGCGGCCAGAGACCTGGGCGGCGCGTTACGCGTCGCCAGCGACGGGCTGGGGTCTGGGGCGTCGTTCACGCTGGACCTACCGTTGACATCTCCGGAGACTGTTTGTGCCTAAAGTCGCCGCGCCGATAAATCGACGGATCCTCGTCATCGACGACAACCCGGCAATCCACAACGATTTCCGCAAGGTGCTGGGCGCGGACCGCGACGACGCGAGCGCCCTGGCCGCAGCCGAGCTGGCGATCCTCGGCGAGGCGCCACCGACGGCTTCGAATCGCGGCTTCGAGGTCGACAGCGCCTACCAGGGCCAGGAAGGGGTCGCAAAAATCCAGAAGGCGGTGGAAGAGGCAAGGCCCTACGCAATGGCATTCGTGGACATGCGCATGCCGCCGGGCTGGGACGGGTTGGAGACGATCGAACGCCTCTGGGCCATCGACCCGGACATGCAGGTCGTCATTTGCTCCGCCCACTCCGACCGCGACTGGGCCGACGTGGTGTCCCGGCTGAACAATTCCGATCAACTGCTCGTGATCAAGAAGCCGTTCGAGGCCGTCGAGGTCATCCAATCGGCCAACGCGTTGACGCGCAAATGGCAGAACGAGCGCATGGTGCGCCATCAGGTGGAAACCCTGGAGGAAGAGGTCACCGCGAGAACTCACGGGCTCGAAACCGCAAACAAGCAGCTGCGCCACCTGGCGACGCACGATGTGCTCACCGGTCTTCCGAACCGGGTCTTGATGGACGATCGCATCGGTCAATGCATCGCGCTGGCCGACCGGCAGAGCCAGACGTTTGCCGTCATCGTGTTGGACGTGGACCGCTTCAAGATGGTGAACGACTCATTCGGCCACCGGGTCGGCGACGAGCTCCTGAAGGAAGTTGCGCTGCGTCTCAAGGGGGTCGTCCGCGACGTCGATACGGTCGCCCGCCTGGGGGGAGACGAGTTCGTGCTCATCATCACGCAGAGCCCGGAGGCTGATGCCGCCCAGAACGTGGCGGCACGGATCATCGAGGTCATGCAAACTCCCGTCCGCATCGCGGGCATCGACGTTCACACCACGTCCAGCATGGGCATCGCGTTCTACCCGCGGGATGCGTCCACGATCGAGGCTCTGCTGGCGCACGCCGATGCGGCCATGTATTTCGCCAAGCAGAAGGGCCGCAACAATTTCCAATGTTTCATGCCCCGGATGGACACCGCCACACAGGAAAAGGTGAGACTGGAGACCGACATGCATGTGGCGCTGGAACGGGGACAGTTCCAGCTGCACTATCAGCCCAAGATCAATACCGCCACGGGCGCGATGCATGGCGCGGAAGCCTTGCTGCGGTGGACACACCCGGAGCTCGGGGAGGTTCCGCCGTCCAAATTCATTCCCATCGCCGAAGAATGCGGCTTGATCGGTGCGATTGGGGCGTGGGTGGTCCGCGAGGCCTGCCGCCAGGCGCGTGTCTGGCAAGACAATGGCCTGCCGCCGTTGCGGGTTGCCGTGAACCTCTCGGCCTCGCAGTTTCGTCAGGGCGACCTCCTCTCGATCATTCGCGATGCGCTGAATACCGCAGGATTGGAGGCACGATTCCTCGAGGTCGAGTTGACCGAGAGTGTGGTGATGAGCGACCCGGAGGAGTCGATCGCGATCCTGGAGCAACTGAGCGCCATGGGCGTGCTCGTCTCGGTGGATGATTTCGGCACGGGCTATTCGAGCATGAGCTATTTGCGGCGGCTCCCGATCGACAAGATCAAGATCGACCGGGGCTTCATCGGAGAAGTCATGTCACGGCCGGACGATGCGTCCATCGTGCGCGCGATCGTCTCGCTTGCCCACAGCTTGAAATTGAAGGTCGTGGCGGAGGGCGTAGAGTCCCTCGAGCAACTGGAGTTTCTGAAAGCGCTCGGCTGCGATCAATATCAGGGCTTTCACTTCAGTCCGGCGTTGCCGGCGGCACAGTTCGAGGCGCTGGTGCGTGCCGCGAGCGAAGACGACCCCGAATTCACCGAGGCCGAAGCCCAGCGGACGCACAGCAAGCTGGCCGCGTACCGACCGCGGTAAGAGTGTCCCCGCAGATGTCCCGACACCCCGTGGTACCAGGGGGCTTGCGCAAAGATTCCTGATCGAGGCTCTATGAGCTCGTGAGGCCGCCCTATGATGATGGCCGCTTAGAAATCCTGTTATGTTGCATTGGGACTCACCCGTCAACCCTGCCTGTACACTGACGTTGTCCTGATCGTTACGCGGACCGTCCCTGGCGCCGCCACGAGGCAATCAACAATGACGACGTGCGCAAACCTCACGGGACCCGTGATCATCGCCCTCGCCGGCCTGCTCGAGTGCTCGGCGCATGCCTCTACCTGCGACGAAATGACATTCGAGTGCCTGCACCCCGAATTCCTGCGTACCCAGGCCGCCACCGCCTACTCGCGCCACGAGTTCTCCCTCAGCCCCGCGCAATACGAAGCCGCGAACGGCGATTATCTTGCTCAGTTCTACAGCCCGAGCGGCAAAACCGTGCGGATCGTCATCAAGTCGCCCATCACCCACGAAACCTATGACGTACCGAGGATCGAGGCTCATGAAACGGTCGACGACTATCTGAACAACGCCCTCTACATCGCTCCGAACACGCCACGTCAGCGCACCCTCATCAATTTTCCGAAAGCTACCTACAACTTCGATTTCCCCCTGTTCTCGAACTGCACCTCGTCCTCGACTCATTCACCGCAGTACGTCCATTGGCAAGTCGCCAACGCGTCCGATCTGGTGATCGACGGACACGGGTCGACGGTCAACTTCTCGGATTTCTGCCTCGGCCTGAGTCTCGCGAATGTCAATCGCGTCACGCTCAGGAACTTTGTGTTCTCGTGGCCGAACATTCAGATCGCCTCCGTTGGGACGGTCGTCGCGGTCGGCGGCAATGGAGACACCGGATACACGTACGACGTAAAGATCGCCCTGGCACCGGGGGCCCGGCTGCCCAAGATGATCGCGGCCGCCACCGCGTGGAATAAGGTGGCGGATCACTGGGACTTGTCCAATCCGAACGACGACGTCTCCTATGGAGACGGCGTCGACAGCGGCACTCCGCTGGTCTGCGGCTCGAAGACACCAACCAGCTGCGTGGTCAAAACCGTACCGAGCTACGGCGTGCAATTCAAGCTCGGCGAGTCGCTGCTGTTGCGGTATTACAGCTTCGCGACTGCGATTTCCATGTCAGGCAACGACATCACGCTCGATCACATCACCTTCAAGAATCTGATCGGGTCGGATTACAGCTACAGTGGCGGCCGGGGGCTGCATGTCACGCACGCTCTGCTGACTCGCATCGCCGGTCAACCGGTATCGGCCGGAGGCGGCGGATCTCTCATCACGAACGTGGGCGGCGACATCGTGATCGACAACAGCTGGTTCGGATACCAATCGGACGATGCGTTCGACATGAACACCACCCTCGTTCGCTTCACGCCGGCCCCGGTGTCCAACAGCACGCCGATGTACACGCTCCCTTTCGATTCCTCCACCCCCAGGCAAATACCGTGGCCTGCCGCCAATGTCGCGCAAGCGGGCGACGTCATCGGGCTGTTCGACAACGCGCTGCGCTTTCAGGGCGTCGCCGTGGTCGAATCCGTTTCCACGCCCACGAATGGCGCCAACCCGGTCTTGACGTTGGATCGCGCCGTGAGCGTGAAACTCGGCGCCGCGGGTTTCATCGCGGGCGATTTGACGGGTTCCGCGGGCGCCCGCTACCTGATCGACAACAATGTGTTCGCCTACAATCGTGCGCGCGCGCTGTTGCTGCAGACACCGTACGGCTGGGTGAATGAGAACCGCTTCGTCGGGCAAACGCTCAAGCAGGTCTACGTGCTCGCGAGCCAGTACTGGGGCGAAGGCGCAGGGGCGCAGGAGCTGCTGCTCACCCGCAATCACTTCGATGCGACGGGCCACAGCTACCTTTCGGGTTTTTTCGCGCTCGACATCATGGCCGAGGCCGCCAATTTTCCCAACTCCCAGGACGAGGTGGCCGGCACGGTGCCCGCGCCGCCGATCAATCAGAACATCATTGCAGCGAACAACCGGTTCGAGACGAGCTCGCCGCAAGCAGTGATCAATGTCTCATCCGCCAACAACGTGCTGTTCTTCCACGACTCGATCGATCTCATCGGACGGAACGATCACGGACCTCGACAATTCCCGGTGGCCGTCCATGACGCGTCGAACGTATTCCTGGATGGGACCCGCGCTTATTCAACCTCGCTTCCCGGAACCTCGTGCGATGAGTCGATCATGCTTCAGCTATCCAGCCCCGCACCGGTGGTGACGGCCTTCGAACCGATTGCGTGCGAGATCGAGGCGACCACGTCCGGGCTGAGTTACCGAGGGCCGTGACGCGCGCTGAGCACCCGGATCAATGCACGCCGAGCACGCGCAGCACGAAGAATAAAGCCGCGCCGAACAGCGCCGCCCCGAGCAGCACGCACACGGGCAGTGTCAGCACCCAGGCAAGAATGATGTTCCGTACGGTGTCCTTCTGGATACCTGAACCGTTGGCCACCATGGTGCCGGCGATACCCGAGGAAAGGATGTGAGTCGTACTCACGGGTAAGCCGAGCAAATCCGCCGCCTCGATGGTGCCGAAGGCGACCAGTTCAGCCGATGCTCCCTGCGCGTAGGTCAAATGTGCCTTTCCGATTTTCTCACCGACGGTCACCACGATCCGCTTCCATCCGATCATGGTCCCCAGTCCGAGCGCGAGCGAGACCGCGACCTTCACCCAGAGGGGAATGAAATTGGTCAGCCGTTTCAGTGATTGCTGATAGCTTGCGGCCGACGCCGGCTCGACCCCGGGGGCAGTTGATGCGCTTTCTGCATCCGATTCAACGTTTCCGCCACGAGATAGACATCTAAACGCAGCGCGATCCGGTCGGCAGAAGACAGCGCAGCCAGATCGTCGACGTGCGCCAGCCGGGCCGCCGCTCCGGCGTTCGCGACGCTGAGCGCAGGCAGAGTGTCCGGTTCGATTCGCCCCGACCGCAGATAGTGCGTCAGTGTTTTGTGTGCCGCCGCAGGGTCGGTGGACCGCGCTCGAGCACCGGGAACTTGCTCGAGGGATTGGGAGAACTGCGCTGAGGTCGCCGCCAATTGGTGCAAATCCGCGCGTGAAGTCGCGAGATTCAATGCGAACGTGGTCGGCACGATGCCCACCAGGATCAGTACGATCAACCCCATGCCCTTCTGACCGTCGTTCGAACCGTGCGCGAAGCTGACGCCCGTGCAGGTGAGCACCAGCAAACCACGAATCCAGGGGGGTGGTGGCTTATCCCCCTCGGGCGCCTTGAACAGGGCGGGATTGCGCAGCAGCGCCTTGGCCGCCAACAGCAGGAGCGCCGCCGCGACGAAGCCGAGCAAGGGCGAAAAGACCAACGCCTTGACCGTGTCCTCCACCTTGGCCCAATTGACTCCCTCGCCGAACGCGCTGCCGGGGCTCATGAGCGAATTCATCAACCCAACCCCGACGATCGAGCCAATCAAGGTGTGTGAGCTCGAGGCGGGAAGTCCCAGATACCACGTGCCCAGGTTCCAGATGATCGATGAAAGGAGAAGCGCGAACACCATGGCGAAGCCGGCGCCCGACCCCACATTGATCACCAATTCAACGGGCAGGAGTGCGACGATGCCGAAGGCCACCGCACCGCTGGAGGTCAACACGCCGATCAGATTCCACATGCCCGACCAGACGACTGCCTGGCTGGGCTTCAATGTGTAGGTGTAGATGACGGTCGCCACGGCGTTTGCCGTGTCATGAAAGCCGTTGACGAATTCGAAACTGAGTGCGAGCAAAATGGCCAGGCACAACAGCACCGCGGTAGGCAAATCAATACCAAGGCTGGACACGGGCGATCTCCATCTTGTTCTCAACCCATAGCTGTCTGACACTAGGTTCACTACGTGACAATTGTGTGACGCAATACCCCTCATATGGGCGGATATCGACGCCCACGGCTGTGCGGCCCCGGGATTGGAGAGTAGATTTCTTTCATGAGCGCGGAACACATGAGGCTTTCGGGCATGGACCGCTTGCGGTATTTCGTGCCGACCGCGATCTGTATTTATCTTGCGGCACTTTGCGCGGTGCTCATCATCACATCCGCGTTCCTCGTCAGCCTGCAAAATGCCGTCGCCGTGACCGCCGCGGGCCTGTTCGGCCTCCTGCTATCGTGCAGCCTTGGCCTGCTTTTCTGGCGAGCGCAGAGACGAGATTTGGAGTTTCTACAAGTTGCGACATCGTCCGACCCGCAATCCAATTTCGAAACGGTCCGCTCGGCGGTGCTGCGTGCGGGTTGGCGCATTCTGTCCGAAGAACCGGGGCGCGAGCTCGACGCTCAGACGGCCGGCGCGCTACTCGACATCGGAGAGCGTGTCGCCATTCAGTTTCGCGGCAGTCAGGTATTCATCGCCAGTATTTGTGATCCGAGCATCGGCTTCTCGCTCGCCGGTCGCCGGCACTGCGCGGCCCACCGAGAATTCATCAGAGCGGCTGTGCTTGCCGAATCCGCCGGCGCGGCAAAAGCGCCCGTCAGGGCCGGGGTGGACCTGATCTAGTTTTCGCCGCAGCCAACCGCCAGAATTTGCCCGAATCCCGCCACGGAGTTGCCCGATCCAGCCCGCACACTGCTTCCTGTAGGAGGATCATCAGGGTGCGGTATGAGTCCGGTTGAATTCGAGATTTGGCTGAATCACTTCGAATACCACGCTCAGCATCCGCGTTGTGTTCCAGACGGCCTATCCGATCTTCTTGAGCCTCATGAGTCGCGCCTCATTGCGAGCTCAATGGCGACGTTTCAGCTGGGGGAACAGTCCGAGGGACGTAGACTCTTGCAAGCCGCGCGACGCTTCGCCGATCGGCGCAGCAGCCCCGTGCTCGTGCGGATCACCGAGCTCTTCATTCGCGAGGAGCAGCGTCACGCCGCTCTGCTCCGGGCGTTCATGGAGGACCATCACATAGCGCTCAAGATGAGCGACTGGACCGATCGGCTGTTTCGTCTCGTAAGACGGCTCGCGGGTTTTGAACTCTCCCTTCATGTGCTCATCAGCGCCGAGCTGATAGGAATCGTGTACTACCGGGCACTCGAAGCGGCCACGGGATGCCAACGCCTGCGCGTGCTCTGCCGGGTGCTGGTGTCCGATGAGCTCGCCCACGTGGGCTTCGAATCGCAGCTATTACTGACGATGCGAGCGGGCCGGTCCGCTGCTGTGCAGGCTCTCATGCGCCTGGCTCATCGGGCATTCTTCACGGGCGCGGCCACCATCGTTTGGCTCACCCATTGTTCGGTCTTGCGTCGGGGCGGCCACGGCGCGCGGAGTTTCCTGCGCGCCTGTCTGTGTCAATACGACTTCCATTTGGAACCTGTGAATGGGAAGGGCGCGATCACGGCGCCTCTCATCGGGCAGGCTTGTCCGCGCTCCCAAGCACCGCCGCTTCAGCGGCTTTGAATCCCATTTTCGAATGGGTACCGTCGCAGAAAGGCTTGTTGGTCGAAGCGCCGCAACGGCATAGAAAAAACGGACGCCGCGTTATGGGATAGGCGGCGCCGTTCTTGATGAGCTATTGCGCGGCTTCGGTATAGGTCGTCACGCCATAGCCGTACCCGAGGATTCGCCAGTCCGGCCCGTGACGCTCGATCACGAACGCCCAGGCGCCGTGCTCCTCGAATCTGCGTCCATGGGTGAGGCCGGTCCAGGTGGTGGGCAGCGAAAAATAGCCCCGGTTTCCCGACAGGTTGAAATCGTGGGCATCGGCGAATTGAGCCGAGAGCTCGCTCAACCCCTCGTCCGCCGCGTGGGCGCGAAATCCCCTCTCCCATGCGAGCGCGGCGCCTCGGCCGCAGAACAGGAAGGGCGCGAAATTCTCCACGATGCACAGCCCCTGGCGCGCGAAAACGGACGGGTGCTTGCCGGGAGGCAGCGTGCTCATGAAGGTCGCAAGAGCGCGAGCCGGCGCCATCATGGCCGGCGTCGGTTGCGGATCGGCGTGCGCCAGGGCCGCGGCCATGGCCATGGCCATGGCCAGCAGCAAAACCCACCAGCGGCGGCAGGACGAGGGAGATTGCTCGAAGAAATCGAGCTGCGATGAATCAATTTGGTGCAAACTCAGCTCCAGTTCAGGCCGCGGCGCTCCAACCTCGTGCACTCGACCTGCAACGCGCCCAAGTGTTGGCAAGCGCGCGAACTTATCGTTAGTCTAGCGTCCGCTGAGCGAGATTAACATCGCACAAAAAATGGGAGCGGAACATCGAGGGACAAGAGATAGACCGTACGGCTCGTCCCAACCTGGCGCTTGCGGCGGCAATCGCCGTGGCGTTGGGCGGAGTGCCATGCACCCATGCCGCCGACCCTTCCGACACGCTGGAGGAGGTCGTGGTGACCGCCAATCGACGCGAGCAGAACGTGCTCGACGTCCCCTACAACATCTCCGCCGTCTCGGGCCAGGCGCTGCAGGCCGCCAATATCACGAGCCTGACCGACATCGCCCGGCTCGTGCCCGGCATCAACGTACCGGATCTCGGCCCACGGGCGAACGGCAGCAACAGCAACATCATCATCCGCGGCTTGAACGCGAACGATCCCGTCTCGTCGGCCTACCTTCCCTGGGAGAGCGTTCCGCTCGTATCCACCTACGTCGACGAAGTGCCGATGTTCGTGAATCTCAACCTCACCGACATCCAACGGGTCGAGGTTCTACGGGGCCCCCAAGGCACGCTCTACGGTTCAGGCGCAGTCGCCGGCACGATCCGCATCATCCACAATCTTCCGGATCCGACGAAGTTCGATGCGGAGGTGTCCATCGATGCGGCCGACACCAGCCATGCTGCGAATGCGTCGTACACGGCGGACGGATTGCTGAACATACCGATTTCCGACACCGCGGCATTGCGCATGAATGCCAGCTACAAAGATGTGGCCGGCTTCATCAACGCATCCAACGCCGTGGTCTTCAACGCGCAGCAGCAGCCCGCCCTGACGGACCCGGCCAACCCCCTCACCAGCGGCTTCCGCACGCAATCGCTGCGGGACATCGATTCGGCGCTCTCGACCTATTTTCGCGCCACCCTGCTGTGGCACGTGACACCGGGAATCGACGCCACTTTCGCCTATCAACGCCAGGACGACCACTCGAACGCGTTCTCCCGGCAAAGCGAAGGGCAATCATATACCGACGGGGCGTACATCCCCCTCGCTCCGGATCATCGAATCGTCGACCTGAGCTCTCTCACGCTGTCGGCGGATGTGGGTTTCGCCACGGTGACGTCGTCGACGTCTTATGCCAAAAATCACGATCAGAGCGATTATGATGAGTCACCGTTTCTGCTCAACTACAATTCCCTGAGCCCGCTCTATTACGGCAGTTATCCGCGTTCGACGACCGAATTTTTCACGAACTCCACCGATCATTCGTTGGTCGAGGAGCTGCGGCTGGTTTCCAAGGAGGGGCACGCCTTGGACTATGTGGTGGGCGGATTCTTCCGGCACGAGAACAATGACCTGTTTCAGTACGAGACCATTCCCGGATTCGCCGCTTGGTCGCAATTGCCCGGATCCGCGAATGCCGTGAATCAGATCCTCGGCACGAATTACGCCAATTTCGGCGACTACATCGTGGACTATAACGGCGGCACGCGCCCGAGCGCGCTGTCGCCGCTGGATACCAATTACACCTATCAACGCGAGTCGGGATTCAAGGACCGGGCCCTCTACGGAGAGCTGACGTGGCACGTGACCTCGCAATGGCAGATCACGGGCGGCGTTCGCGTGTTCTGGCAGGACGTCTCGGAGGACTTGTATCAGACCATCCCGTATGGCGGCCCTTATTTCTCCACGCTTCCGCCCCCCGCAAATCTCACGGATGCGCTCGGCAGCACCATTGCCGGCGGCAACCAGGTCTTCCACAATCATCTGTTCAAGCTCAACTCCGGCTATGCGCTGACCCCGACGCTGCGACTTTATGCGACCTATTCGGAGGGCTTTCGACACGGCGGCGCGAATGCCAATGCGATTGGAACCTGTGCCTTCTGCGATTCCCCGAATACCTCTTACTTTCAGCCGGATACGGTGAAAAATTACGAAGTGGGGGTCAAGGGAACGGCCGACAATTGGTTGCGGTTCAGCGCCGCGGTTTACCGCATGCATTGGAACGACATCCAGATCCAGCTGTTCGATGCGACCGACAGCGCTTACGTTGCCAACGGCGGAACGGCGGTGAGCCAGGGACTCGAGCTCGAGCTCGAGGGTCAACTGGGCCACGGCTGGTCGGCCAGCCTGGGATACGGCTATACGGACGCGAAGGTCACCAGCGACTTCGCCATCACCGATCGTGGCGAGACGCTGTTGAGCGCTCAGAACGGCGACCGATTGCCGTATGTCCCCGAGCAAACCCTGACCGCGGGACTCGGCTACGCCAAAAACCTCTCCAGCGAGATCACGCTGGACGCCCATGCGGACGCCTCCTATCGCAGCAACGTGACCACCCAGATCAATTCCACCGCCGCGGGATTCCAGGTGCTCGGCGGCTTCACCACCGTCGGCGCCTCGGCCGGTGTGGGAGTGGGCGAGCATTGGCACGCACGGCTGTACTGCACCAATCTGACCAACCAGGTCGGCGTCTCAGCCGCGGGTGCCGTGCTGCGAAACGCCGATTTCTACCCCAATTATCGCGAGCAATACGTGATGCGGCCGAGGACCGTCGGCCTCACGCTCAGCTATCATCTCAAATAGGCGGGCGGTGGGCCGCCCATTGTCACACACCCCCCCAGGCATCTCGTGAGCTCCGGCGACCCGGTCATTCAGCACGGCGATACCCTCTCGGAGGAGGCCGACGCCCACCTGCCTCCGGGGTTCGAGCGCCACGGCATCGAGTCGATTCCCGATGCGGACCGCACGTCCTCGATCCTCGATTTTCTACGGGTGTGCTGGGGCGGGGGCAATTCTCTCGCGACCGCCGTGCTCGGCGCCTTTCCGGTCATGCTGGGCCTGTCATTCTGGCAATCGATGGCGGCCAACGCCGCCGGAGTGGGCGTGGGCGCCTTGATACTTGGACCCATGGCCGTGTTCGGCCCGATGAACGGCACCAATAATGCCGTCTCCTCGGGCGCCCACTTCGGCGTCGTCGGCCGCATCGTGGGGTCGTTCCTGAGCCTGCTGACCGCGATTGCGTTCTTCTCGATCAGCGTCTGGTCGAGCGGCGACGCCGTGGTCGGCGCCGCCCATGCATTGTTCGGGACGCACGAATCGGAAAAGCTGTTTGCAGTCGCCTACGGGGTATTCGCGACGAGCGTCCTGATCGTATGCATCTACGGTTACGGCGTGATGCTGTTCGTCAACAAGGTGGCGGTCGTCGCGAGCTCGGCCCTCTTCGCAGTCGGCCTCATCGCCTTCTGGCCGGCATTCGACTCACACTTCGCCGGGTCGCATCTCGCCTGGGGGTCCGCGACATTCTGGCCGATGTTCGTGAGCGCGAGCTTGATCGCGCTATCGAATCCAATCTCCTTCGGCGCCTTCCTCGGCGACTGGTCGCGCTACCTTCCCCGCCGAACCCCCAAGGGGCGTCTCATCGGCGCGACGGTGCTTGCGCAAGTGCTGACCCTGTTGCCGTTCACATTTGGCACGCTCACCGCCTCCATCATGGCGCAGCGGGCCCCGGCCTATCTGGCGCGGGTCGACTATGCCGGCGGACTGCTCGCCGTCTCGCCCGGCTGGTTCTTTGCGCCGCTGTTCCTGCTCGCAGTCCTGAGCGGCATGTCGACGGGCACGACCTCGCTCTACGGTACCGGCCTGGATTTTTCGAGTGTGTTCCCCCGCCTGAGTCGCCCGCGGGCCACCCTGTTGATCGGGCTCATCTCCTGCGCGCTCATATTCATCGGCCGCTTCTACTTCACCCTGATCTCCTCCATCACGACCTTCGTGTCCCTGATCGTGGTCACCACGACACCCTGGATGGTGATCATGATGATCGGATACGTCATTCGCCGCGGGTATTACCTCCCGGAGGCCCTGCAAGTCTTCAATCGCGGGGAAATTGGGGGCATCTACTGGTTCAAGCACGGATGGAACGTGGCCGGCATGTCGGCTTGGATCGTCTCGGCGCTGCTCGCGCTGCTGATGGTCGACATCCCCGGTCACTATGTCGGCCCGCTGGCGCGCGCGAGCGGCGCGGATCTGGATCTGTCGCTGCTTGCCGCGCTGGTGTTGCCCGCCATTTTGTACCCGCTGTGCCTCGGGGTGTTTCCGGAGCCGCGGGCGGTCTTCGGACCCGGGGGACCGCGATTTGTGCGTGCCGCGAATGCGCCGATCACGCCCGTCATGAAGAACACTAAGCTCCGCGCCGTGCCGCCTCGATAGCGGCAATATCGATCTTTTTCATCTTCATCATCGCCTCGAACGCGCGCTTGGCCGCCGCACGGTCGGGATCGGTCGTTGCGTCCAGCAGCGCCCGCGGCGTGATCTGCCAGGACAAACCCCATTTGTCCTTGCACCATCCGCACGCGCTCTCGGTGCCGCCGTTATTGATGATCGCGTTCCAATACCGGTCGGTCTCGGACTGGTTATCGGTGACGATGAGAAAGGAAAAGGCTTCGGAGTGCTTGAACGCCGGGCCGCCATTGAGGCCGAGGCAGGGCACTCCCAGTACCGTAAACTCGACGGTGAGCACCTGACCCTGTTTGCCGTCCGGGTAGTCGCCTGGCGCATGGTGGACCTTGGCCACCGCGCTGTCCGGAAAAGTCTCGGCGTAGAATCGCGCGGCATCCTCTGCGGTGCCGTCATACCAAAGGCAAATCACGTTTTTCGCCATCGTTGATCTCCTTCGCTCGTTCGAAGCGACCCCTCTGCGGAACGACGAAACAGCGACTCGAGATTCGACAGTCACGCAATTACGGGGTTTGCGGGCGGGTTTTCGGGGCGCGCTCGCGCGCCACGGCTCGCGCTGCAGCAATGAGGCGAGAGTCTTTGAGCAGCTTTTCAGGATAGTACGCCGTGTCGCCGGCATGCATGGCGCCCACATTGGTCAGCAACGCAATGACGACATCCTCGCCCGGAACCCAACCAACGGCTGCGCCGAACCCGAGCACGTTGCCGGTGTACCCAATGAGTTGCTCGTGTCCGTACCTGTCGAGAGCCAGGCCTTGGCCCATATCCTCATCCCGGTCGTCCGTTGCGCTGAACGTCGACATGCGTTTGAGGGCCGCCGCACTCACCACATGCCCGTCACGCAGATCCCGCACGAACAGCGCGAGGTCGTGAGCCGTCGCGAGAACCGCGCCGGCAGTCCACTCGGTCGATAGATTCGAGCGCGACACGTCGATGATGGGGCCGCGCACTCGGCGAAAGGACGGGTGCAGGCCGGCATCGCGCACGAAATCGGCCGTACCAAAATGGTAACGGGACGGCACCCGCGCCGCATCGACCGGCTCGAATCCCTCAAATCGAATATCCATCAACCCGCGCGGCGCAAGCAACCGCTCGTGGATCTCGCGCACCGCCTCGTGACCGGTGACTTTCTCGATGATGAGGCCGAGCAGCGTGTAGTTGGAATAGCCGTATCCCGATCCGGGTTCATTGGTCGCGTGGTCCCGTCCGCTTTTCAGATAGTCGAGGGCCTCGGTCTTGCCCCAAAGGTGCGAGGGATCCATGGCGGATCCCCTGCCATGACGAATCCACTCCGGGTCGAACTCCCAACTCGGAACGCCGCTGGTGTGGTCCAAGCGCTGGCGGAGAGTGGCGCGGTCAGCATTCGGAATTCCGCCAACGAGCTCCTTGCCGAGCAGCTCAGCCCCGGTTGCATCGCCGAATAACCCGCGGCATCAGGCTCATGAGCGGGCTCTTTCTCACGCATCCAGAAGGTGGGAGCACCTTCGATGAGACTTGTCCTGACAGCATGCGCTCGTTTCATCGGCCCTCATGCATTCCACGAATTCATTGCAATGCGGGCGCGGCACGGATGCCGCGCCCTTTATCGATCACTGAATAACCTTCACCTCCCGCAGAACCTTCACGGCGGTGTCGATAAAGGCGCGAACCTTCGGGGTCGTATGGACGCGGCTCAAGGTGACGAGCTGCACCGGCAAGGTCTCGGGTTAGAAGTCCCCAAGCAACCGCACCAAGCTCCCGGCGGCCAACTCCTCGGTCACCTGATAGGACAACACCCGTGCTACGCCGCGACCGGCTTTCGCCGCCTGCACTTGCGCCTCAACGTCGTCGACGAGAAGGCGCGGCGAAAGTCGAACGACGGAAGCACGCCCCTTCTTCTTCCGAAAACGCCATTCGCGCGCCGATGATCGCGCCATGCCAAATATCGTGTCGTGCTTCGCCAGGTCCGCCGGCAGTCGGGGCATGCCTCGGTCCGCGAGATAGCGCGGGCTCGCAACGACCACGCGCCGAACGCTGCCGACCTGCCGTGCGATCAGGGTCGAATCCGGGAGGCCACCGATACGCACGGCAATGTCGAGTCCTTCCTCGATCAGATCGAGCTTTCGATCGTTGAGGGTCAGTTCGACTCGTACATCGGGGTAGTCGTTGAGGAAGGCTGAAACGATGGGCGCGACATGGCGGCGTCCAAACTGCACCGGCGCGGTGATTCGCAGCACGCCTCGAATCAGCGCGTGCGAGGCACCCGCCAGCGCCTCCTCGTACGCTGCCAACAAGGCACGCGCGGGCTCGGCCAGCAAGCGACCTGCCTCGGTCGGCGCCGATCTTCGAGTCGTTCGCTCGAATAAGCGCGATCCAACCCGATCTTCGAGGGCGCCCAGCGCCCGGGTCACCGCGGGCGGCGACCGGCGCAGACGCCGTGCCGCACTGATCAGACTGCCGGTTTCGAAGATTGCAAGGAAGATGGTTAGTTCGTCGAGGCGGTCCATTTGATTATTCCTATTTATGGAATTCTCAGTTTCCAGATGACCTGATTCTCGCAGAAAATTGCAACAGTAGAATGGGCTCGCCAACCAAAACCCTAGGGAATCACCGTGACGACTTCTGAAATCATTCTTTATGGAGTGGAATTGTCCGGGCACACCCACCGGGTCGAGCTCTTGCTCCGGATGCTCGGCCTGCCTTTTCGATTTGAGTCGGCGTCTGCCGACGTGCGGCGTACACCGGAGTTTCGTCGGTTGAACCCGCTCGGCCAAATCCCCGTGTTGCAGAATGGCGATGTCACGTTGGCCGACAGCAACGCCATCCTCGTTTACCTGGCCAAACGCTACGGGCCCGGAACCCACTGGTTGCCGGACGAGCCCGAGGCCGCCGCGCGCGTACAGCGCTGGCTGTCCATCGCGGCCGGGGAGGTTCGGTATGGGCCGGCAATGGCACGCATGATCACCCAATGGAATTTCCCGGGCACACTCGCTGATTCGAAGCAGATAGCCGGCGTGCTCCTGTGTTACATGGATGAGCACTTGAGTGGCCGCACGTTCCTGGCAGCCGATCATGCCACCATCGCCGATCTTGCCTGTTATTCCTACGTCGCTCATGCGCCCGAGGGCGGTGTTGCGCTCGACGGCTATGCGTCGGTGCTCGCTTGGCTTCGCCGCGTCGAGGCGCTGCCTCATTTCAAGCCGATTCCGCCGTCGCCGATACCATCGGCAACTTGAGAACCGAATGGAAGAATCGCCGTTCAATCCGGAAGAATTGACCGCCCAGACGCTCGCGGGTGGCGGACCACGCGGCGGCAGCGGCATTCGTCACTCCATGCCGGCGCAGCATCAACTCTTCTTCGCGCAACTGCCCTATGTTTTCGTTGCCGCGATCGATACCGCCGGGTGGCCGCTCGCGACCCTGCTGACCGGGAAGCCCGGGTTCGTCCAGTCACCGGATCCTGAGACGTTGTATATAGAGGCTCTTCCGGATGTTGGCGATCCTGCGGCGGACGCGCTCCTCCCGGACCGCAGCGTCGGCATCCTGGGGATCGATTTCTCCACTCGGCGGCGCAACCGGGCGAATGGTCGCATCCTGAGCCGCCATGCGCATGGCATCCGAGTTGCCGTCGACCAAAGCTTCGGCAACTGTCCGCAATACATTCAGCTGCGGACCCTCGAAAAAGATCCTCGAGCTGAGACCGAAGCTTCTGCCGCCGTCGAGGCCTTCGAGCAACTCGATGGTAAGGCGCAGAGTGCCATTGCGGGCGCCGACACGTTTTTTGTGGCAAGCCGCTCTCGGACCGGTGACGGCGCGGCATTCGGTGCGGACATCTCACATCGCGGTGGACGCCCCGGTTTCGTCCGCATCGACGGCAACGTGCTGACGATCCCCGATTTTCGCGGGAACCGCTATTTCAACACGCTGGGCAATCTGATTGCCGAGCCGCGAGCGTCCCTGTTGTTCGTGGAATTCGATACGGGGAGCTTGATTCAACTGCAGGGCGTGGCGCAAGTCGATTGGAGCGGCCAGACCGAGGAGTTTCGCGGCGCCGAGCGGCTTTGGCGCTTTCACATCACCAAGGGGTGGCGGCGCAACGCTGCCGTGCCGCTACGGTGGTCCTTCTCGGAATACTCACCGGTCACGCTCCGAACCGGCGTTTGGCGCGTCATTTCTTGAGCTGAAACCGAACGCCCAACGGATAGCAGGAGCTCACCGGCCGACCGTCCTCGGTCGTCGAGCGATAGTGCCCTGATCCGGCTCTCGCCAGCTTGAGGGCTGCCTCGTCGAGTCGCGCCTTTCCACTGCTCGTCACCACGGTTGGATCGGCCAGCAGTTTACCTTTGGGATCGACGCAGACTTGCACGGTGGACAGCCCCTCTTCTTCCAAACGAAGCGAGAGGGATGGATAGAAGTCAGCCGTGTCCGGGAACCCGGCGCCCGGCCCGCCCGCGACTCGCCGAACCACATGAGGTGGCGCTTCAGGAGGGAGCAATCCCGGAGCGTTGGTGCACTTCGGCGCCCGCCAACTGCGCGGTCGGGTTCTGCGCTAGTTCGCGCGCCAGTACGGCGATGAGTTCCGCCGCCGGCAGCTGCCGGGAAAGCGGCGCGCCCTGCCCGGCCCATTGCGCAAACACCGTGCGGGACGCCCGGAAATGGCGCGTGTCATGAGGGTGTGATTTGCAGCATCGCTGGCCAGCGCTTCACGGTAGCCCGCATCTGCATCGGACTCAGGGCAGGCGACGAACGCCGTGCCGAGTTGTGCGGCGCCCGCCCCCAAGCGCAGCACTGCGGCAATTCCAGCGCCATCCATGATGCCGCCCGAGGCGATGATGGGTACGTCTAGTCCGCGCACCAGGATACGCGTCAAAGCCAGTGTTCCAAGCCGGTCGTCCACAGCATCCGGATCGAATACTCCGCGATGGCCGCCCGCCTCATAGCCCTGGGCCACGACTGCGTGAACCCCCGCCTTCGCGGCCGCACGACCTTCCACGATATTCGTCGCAGTGGCGAGAAGCACTATTCCCGCCTCACGCAGGGCGCGAATGCGCTCAGACGATGGAAGCCCGAAATGAAAGCTCACGACATGCGGCTTGTCAGCGAGCAGCGCGGCGAGCATCGCGTCGTCCTCCAAGAAACTCCGATAGATTTCCTTGAGTGCGGGCGGAGGCTTGGCGTCGAACCTCGCGAAATAGGGACGCAAATACTCAAGCCACGCTGACTCGACCGAGGGGTCGGCTTTTGCCGGCTGATGGCAAAAAACATTCACGTTGAGAGGGCGCCGCGCTCGCTCGCGAACCGCTGCGATCATTCTGCGCGCGCCCTGCGCATCGGTCGATCCCACTCCGATGGATCCGAGCGCACCGGCTTTGGACACCGCCGCCGCCAGTGCGGGGGAAGACACCCCAGCCATCGGAGCCTGAATGATGGGCAGCTCGATACCCAAAGACTGAAGTAAGGTCATCAGCCAGAAACCTCATCGCCGCGAGGCCGGGGAATTTTACCTTACAGAGCCGGCTGAATCGCGTGCGCTTCTTACTAAGCC
>CAVSSU010000017.1:0-36491 GCA_963730565.1 uncultured Gammaproteobacteria bacterium | reverse complement strand
GTTGTGGTGCTTCAACCATCGTATTGCTAGTAGCTTTTCCCATAACCTCTCGAGCCGCGGACGTTGGGTGCGACCACTGCGTAGCCGAGCTCGTTGACGACGTACTGGATCCAGGGATCGAACCTCGGGCGAAACTGCGAATCCGGCCCGTCGTGCAGCACGAGCAGCACCGGGTGCGGACCGGGGGCGGCCGGTTCGTAAAGATACAGCGGTATTTCTCGCGATTTGCCGTCGGTCCGGTCGAAGGTCGGAAATTGCGACAGGTGCGGCACGACGAATTTGTTCCTGTCCAACGGCCCCGCTTCGCTCGCGGTCCATGCCTCGAGTCGGTTGGCCTCGAGGTCGAGCACATAGGCATCGCGCGGCTGATTGGACGAGGACAGGCCGAATGCCAGACGCTTGCCGTCGCGGTCGAAATTGAGCGAGTCGATGACGCCGGTGAACGGAAGCCGCGGCGGCGTCAGGTCCTGGTGCGTTCGGAGGTCGACCAGATCGAGCTTGCCGAGGCCTCCCTCATTGGTCACGTACGCCAGATAGTGCCCGTCATTGGAGAGCGCAAAGCGCTCGACATCCCAGGGGCTGCGCGCCGAGATGTCGTTCTTCTCGCCCGTGAATATATTGACGAAGCGGACCTTGGCCGTGTCGCCGTCCCGGTCCGACAGGATGTAGACCCCGGTGCCGTCGCGCGAGAATTTGGCGCCCGAGATGGCCACCTTGGTCGGCGAGGGGTCGACCTCGCGTTTTTGGCCGCTTCCCAGATCGACGATGTACAGATAGTCCTCCTGAGCGGACACGTGTTTCTCGACCAGAAGCTTCCGGTCATCGGCCGACCAATCGAGCGGATACCAGGTTGAGCCGTCGCCGGAGACCGCGAGATGCGGCAGTGCGCCCGACTCCGGGTCGACGATGTCGATGTCGTACGAGATGCCGGTGCGCGCGGTCGTGAACAAGGCGATTTCCCGGCCGGCATTGGACCAGATCGCGCCTCCGTTCACCGACCTCCCATCGGTGAGGCGCCGCGCCGCGGCGTCGCCTGTGTGCTGATAATAGATTTGAGTGTTACCGTCGCCCGCGGTGTCGCGCTGGTAGAAGAAGGCGCTGCGATTCGGATCGGGCGAGAACGCGGCGTGCGTGATAGGCTCGCGCAGGAAGGTGATCTGGCGTCTCTCGCCCATCGGGTGATCGACGAGATGCAGCTGATCGGTCTCGCCGAAGCGCGTGACGATCAGGAGCTGCGCTTTGGGCGTGAACCCCAATGGAGTCGCCTGGCGCGCGCTCAGATAGGCGTCCAGCATGTCGTCGGCCTCGAGCGGCCGATCCGGAATTCCGTCGTAGATCAGATTGCCCCGGGTCGTGGGCGCCGCCGCCCCGGCGGCGAAAGCGAGCAGGAGCGATGCCGCGATCAGCGGCGGAAGAAATATGCGGCTCATTATTCCTATGTTCCCAAAGCCCGAGGATAATGGCCCGCGAGGATAATGGATACGATGACCAGCTTCGAGCACCTATTGCAATCCTGCGACGTGGACGACATGCTCGACGAGATCGCGAGCGCGGATCCGCCGGCGTACCTGCGCCGTTGCTTCGCAGAAGGGTGCTCGTCCGCCACCCTGTCCTGGTCGCGCATCCAGGAGATCGCGCTTTGCGCCATGGTGCTCGACTCGATCGTGAACGCCCGCGAGTACGAGGGGCTGGAACCCGAATTGGTTTCCGATTGGCGCCTGCATTTCTCCCACACCTGCTCGCAGATGCGCACCCTCGCCCTGGAGGCGCTGCATCGCGCGGGAGAGATGCCGGTGGTTCCGGCCGACGCCGCACCCGAACTGGCCGAGCTCGAGCATCGCCTGGCTCCGGCTTAAGGCGCATGGCCGGCGTTCATCGCGTTTTCGCGCCGACACTCGCCGCCGCGGCGGCGGCTTGCGCGGCGGCCCTGCTCGCCGCGTGCGCGTCGCCGAATTCGGGCGAAAAACTCCCCTCGCGGGGCTCGGCCGCCGGGCCGCCGGCGGCGCCCACCGACGATTGGCACGCATTGATGGTGCTGCCCTTCGGCACGCTGCTCCGGGATGTGCCGTACCCGCTCGACGAGGTGGTGGTGTTCCACGACTCGGCGAGCGCGGCCGCGGGACGGGAAGAACACGAATGCTACACGCCTCGAGGAACCGCGCCGCCGCGATTGTTCGGACACCCGGTCGAGGAATATTCGCTGTGCTTCTCGGCCGATCGGCTGAATCGCATCGAGGCCTCGGTGAGCCTGCCGGCGGAGTCCGCGTCCGCGCAATTCGCGGCGGCCTGCGCCAAATGGCAGCGTTCGGGAACTCCCGGCATCAGCGCCTCCGATCGATGCGAAAATCGCGACGGCGCCACGGAGCTCGACGCCCGGCTGACGGTGTCGGAGGCCTCCGCGCGGCCCGCGGTGTCGATCGCCCTCATCGACCAAACTGCGGTCTCCGACGGCGGCCGTGAATAGAATTCAAGAGCTCGCCTGGTTGCGCGACGGCGCGCGCAGTTTCGATTTGACTCTCGAGACGGCGCAGGCCGATGCGTTGCTGCAGCTCATCGACGAGCTCGAGCGCGCCAATGCCGAATTCAACCTCACCGCGATCCGCGATCGGCCCGGCATGCTCACCAAGCACGTACTCGACAGTTTGAGCGTGCAGCCGCTACCTTTCGGGCGCGCGCATCGCGGACGTGGGCACCGGCGCCGGATTTCCCGGACTGCCGCTCGCCATCGTGAATCCCGCACGGCGCTTTACGTTGATCGAGGCAACCGGCAAGAAGGCACGTTATGTGCAGCAGACCGCGGAGCGGCTGAAGCTCGCCAATGTCGAGGTCGCGAACACGCGCGCGGAGCTCTATCGGCCGGCTACACCGTTCGATGTCGTGATCGCACGCGCACTGTCGTCGTTGGCCGACTTCGTCGCGCACGCGGGACATTTGTGCGCGCGGGACGGGCGGCTTCTGGCGATGAAAGGCAAGCGCCCCGATGAGGAAATCGCCGCACTGCCGAAGTCCTTCCGGATGACGGCCGTGCATCGGATCGCGCTGCCGGGGCTGGACGACGAACGCCATCTTGTGGAACTCTCCGCTGCCGGTCCTCGATCGCCGGCCAAGCCGAAAGCCACATGAAACGGGTCATCGCAGTCGCAAACCAGAAGGGCGGTGTCGGCAAGACCACCACCGCCGTGAATCTCGCCGCGTCGCTCACCGCGACCAAGCGGCGCGTGCTGCTGATCGATCTGGATCCGCAGGGCAATGCCACCATGGGCTGCGGCATCGACAAGAACTCCCAGGCCTGGACCAGCTGCGACGTGCTGCTCGGCGACTGCACCGCCGCGGAGGCGCTGGTGCTCGTGGAATACGGCGGCTTCATGCTCATGCCGGCGAATCAGGAGCTGACCGCGGCGGAAGTGCGGCTGCTCACCATGATCGCCGGCCGGGAATTCAAACTGCGCAATGCGTTGAAACCGCTGCGCGATGAATTCGATGTGATCCTGATCGATTGCCCGCCCGCGCTCAACATGCTGACGTGAACGCGCTGGTGGCCGCCGATTCGGTGATGGTGCCCATGCAGTGCGAGTACTACGCGCTCGAGGGCTTGAGCGCCTTGGTGCAGACCATCGAGCAGATCAAGACCAGCATCAATCCGGACCTGGAGATCGAAGGATTGCTGCGCACCATGTTCGATCCGCGCAACAATCTGGCGAACGACGTGTCTGCCCAGCTGATCGAGCATTTCGGCGAACAAGGTGTTCCGCACCCTGATCCCGCGCAACATCCGGCTCGCCGAGGCGCCGAGTTTCGGCAAGCCGGCGCTGTTCCATGATAAGGAGTCGCGCGGTGCGCTCGCCTACCTGGCGCTCGCCGGGGAGATGATCCGGCGCGACGAGTCGCCGGATGTGCTCGATGGGCCGGTGACAAAGGATGCGGCGGAGGGGCAGGGGATGCCTGAGGGACCTGAGACACCCGAGACGGCGATGAGGGCGCAGGTGCCGGCGATCTCGGAGGTACCCGAGATGCCCGTAACGCCCGAGATGCCCGAGATGCCCGAGATACCCGAGATACCCGAGATGCCCGAGATACCCGAGATGCCTGAGATGCCCGAGATGCCTGAGATGCCCGAGATGCCTGAGATGCCCGAGATGCCCGAGATGCCTGAGATACCGGGGATGCCTGAGATACCGGGGATGCCTGAGATGCCCGAGATACCGGGGATGCCCGTCACGCCTGAGATGCCTGAGATGCCCGTCACGCCCGAGATGCCCGTCATGCCTGAGGTACCAGCGACACCCGAGGTGCCGGTGACTGCCGAGGTGTCGCTGGACGCCGAAGCCGCGCCGCCGTCGTCTTCCGCCGCGGATTCGCCCGAGGCCCCCTGAAGGGCCCGTGACGCCCGTATAATCGGTGCGCGTTCACGCGGATTCGGTTGGCGGCCTTCGAGGATTTCCAGTATGACGGTCAAAAAACCGGCCTTGGGTCGAGGACTCGCGGAGCTTTCTCCGTTGTTCGCGCGCCGCAGCGCATCCCCGGAAGCTGCCGAAGCCGCCGGCGCAGCGCCCCGACCCGCGGGCGACCGCATCGCGAACCTGCCGGTTGACCTGTTGCAGCGGGGCAAATACCAGCCACGCACCGACATGCGGCCCGAATCGCTGCAGGAACTCGCGGATTCCATCAAAGCACAAGGGTTGGTGCAGCCCATTCTGGTGCGTCCGCTTCCGGGGCGTAATCCGGGCGAATCGCAGCGCTACGAGATCATCGCCGGTGAACGGCGCTGGCGCGCGGCCCAGATGGCGGGCCTCGCCGAAATCTCGGTGATCATTCGCGACGTGCCGGACGAGGCCACCCTCGCCATGGCGCTCATCGAAAACATCCAGCGCGAGGATTTGAATCCGCTGGAGGAGGCGCGGGCGCTGTCGCGACTCATCGAGGAATTCGGCCTCACGCATCAGGCCGCGGCCGAGGCAGTGGGCCGCTCCCGGGCCGCGGTTAGCAATTTACTGCGGCTCATGGAACTCGCGGACGAGGTCAAGGAACTCCTGGAGCAGCGGCGAATCGAGATGGGACATGCCCGCGCACTGCTGTCCCTGACCGCGCGCCGGCAGCAAATCGAGGTCGCCGGCCTGGTCGCCAGGAAGTCACTGTCGGTTCGGGACACCGAATCGCTGGTGCGGCGGCTCCTTTCGCCGCAGAGAGCGGGCAGCGCCCCCGAGACCTCGCCGGATCCCGATATCCGCCGGCTGGAGCTCGAGCTCGCCGACAAACTCGGCGCCAAGGTCGCTTTCCAGCACAACGCGACGGGAAAAGGCAAATTGGTCGTGAGTTACAACAGCCTCGACGAGCTCGAAGGGATCCTCGCGCATATCCAATGACGCGCACCTAAACCGCGCGCGTCCAATAACTTGAAGCACTGCAAAAGGGCCCCTATAATGCGCCGGCTTATTTGGGCCAAGGCCGCCGGGCCTCGCATCGGACTTTCGAAGGCTTCCTCGGGTGTCCAAGGCGATTTGGCAAATTAAAAGCGAATGGCTCGCGTTCCGGATGACGGACCCGGAAATGCAGGCGTCGCTCCATGTGCGGGATCTAATGTGATCGCGATCGACTTGGCCCTGGCGCGGCGGCTGGCCCTCAGCGTCGTACTGGGCCAGGCCGCCGTGACCGCGATTTGCGCACTCGCGGCCTGGCTGATCGCCGACGCGCATGCCGCGCTGTCGGCGGCGTTGGGAGGCGGAATCAGCACCGTGGCGAGCCTCGCGATGGCGTTTCTCGGAGTCGGTGGCCGTTCCGCCGTGGACCCGCAGCGGGCGCTACGGACTTTCTTCGTCGGCGAGACGGCGAAGGTTTTCGTGATGATCGTGCTGTTCATCGTGGTGCTGAAGACGATGAAGGTGGTCCCGCTCGCGATGCTCGGCACGTATGCGGCGACCTTTCTGGTGTTCTGGGTCGCGTTGGCGAACCTCCTGCCCCCGCTGGGCGGGGAGACGGGACGGATGCGCAAACGCGAAAGCCGGGAATGACCTTGGGTCGGGCCGATCCGACCCCAAGGACAGAGTTGAGTTCGAGGCGAGACGTTAAGCGAGTGCACAGACAGTAAATGGCAGCAGAACAGCCCACCACCGCAAACGAGTACATCCTTCATCACCTGACGTTCCTGTCCAACAAGGAACCGAAGGGGATCGTGGATTTCTCCGTCATCCATCTCGACACCGTATTCTTCTCGGTGTTGCTCGCCATCCTGTTCGCCGGCGCGTTCTATTTCGCGGCGCGCGGAGCCAAGGCCGGCGTCCCGCGCGGATTTCAGAGCTTCGTCGAGCTGGTGGTCGAATTCGTAGACAGCCAGGTGAAAGACAGCTTTCCACGGCACGAGCAAGCTGCTCGCGCCCCTCGCATTGACCATTTTCTGCTGGGTGTTCCTGTTCAACGCCATGGACGTGCTGCCGGTGGATTTGCTGCCCTATCTCGCGCACGGTGTGGGCATCGAGCATCTGAAGGTCGTTCCCAGCACCGATCTCAATGTCACTTTCGCGATGTCCTTGACGGTATTCGTTCTCATCATTTTCTACAGCATCAAGATGAAAGGCCTCGGCGGGTTCATCGGCGAGCTGACGCTGCAACCCTTCACAGCAAAGAACCCCGTTGTGAAGGCGCTATTGGTTCTTCCCAACCTGCTTCTGGAGATCGTGCCGTTCCTGGCGAGGCCCATATCGCTCTCGCTGCGTTTGTACGGCAACCTGTTCGCCGGCGAAATGATATTCCTGCTGCTCGCGGCTCTCACGCTCCACGGCGTGCAGCAATTATCGAGTGCCGGCGGCTGGGCGCTGCTGGTCGCGCAGTTCGTGCTGGCGTTTGCGTGGGCGGTGTTTCATCTCCTTGTGATCACCCTGCAAGCCTTCATATTCATGGTGTTGACGATCGTCTACCTGGCGATGGCGCAAGAACACCATTGATGTCTCGAGTTCGGTTACCCGTTACTTAGTGTCTGTTTCGTTTAGGAGGATTGAATGGAGAACTTCGCACACGTCCAAGCCATGACCGTGCTAGCGGTCGGCATCATCTTCGGCATGGGCGCGCTCGGCACCGCCATCGGCTTCGGAATCCTGGGGGGCCGCTTTCTCGAGGGCTCCGCTCGCCAACCCGAGCTTGCGCCGATGCTCCAGGTGAAGATGTTCATCGTCGCGGCGCTGGTCGACGCGGTCGCCATGATCGGTATCGGTTTCGCGCTGTTCTTCACTTTCGCGAATCCGTTCACCTCCGGACTTACGCACTAGCCTCCGGCTAGGGTCATAGGCCGGCAAGCGAGCTTTCGAGGAGTCGATCGTGAACATCAATCTCACGTTGATCGTGCAGGTGCTCGTGTTCATCGCCCTCATTTGGTTCACGATGAAATTCGTGTGGCCGATGATTCTGGGGCCGATGAAGGAGCGCGAGAACAAGATCGCCCAGGGCCTGGCCGCCGCCGAGAAGGGCAAGGCCGACTTGGTCCAGGCGGACCAGCGCGCCGAGGCCATCGTAAAGGAAGCGCGCACCAAGCGCCGCCCAGATTCTCGATCAGGCCGGCAAGCGCTCGAACGAGATGGT
Organism: uncultured Gammaproteobacteria bacterium; assembly: GCA_963730565.1. Classification (GTDB taxonomy): domain Bacteria; phylum Pseudomonadota; class Gammaproteobacteria; order Steroidobacterales; family Steroidobacteraceae; genus Bog-1198. The sequence goes on along the minus strand of CAVSSU010000017.1, from coordinate 28,922 downwards.
CGATGAGGCCAAGGGTACTGCGGCGGCAGAAGCCCAGCGCCTGGTGGCACAGGCGCACGAGGATGCAGCGCTCGAGAGCACGCGAGCCCGCGAGGGCTTGCGGCGGGAAGTCGGCCTGTTGGCGGTCGAGGGCGCGTCGCGCCTGCTCGGGCGCGAGATCGACGCGAAGGCGCACGCGGAGCTGCTCGACAAGCTGGCCGCCGAGGTCGCGCGTGGCTGAGCGAGCCACCATCGCCCGGCCTTACGCCAAGGCGGCGTTCGAGTACGCTCGCGATGCAAAGGCGTCCGCCGAGGCGTTCGCCGACTGGTCGCAGGGCCTCGCTCTCGCCACCCAGGTGGTCGCGGATCCGCGCATCGCGGAACTGATCAAGAATCCGGAATTAACCGCGGCGGATCACGCCTCGCTGGTCAACAACGTCGGCGGCGAGCGGCTCAATCCGGGCATCAAGAACTTCGTGCGCGTGCTCGCGGAGAATGACCGGCTGCTGCTCTTGCCGGAGATCGCGGCTCATTTCGAATGTCCTGCGGTCCCAGGCCGAGAATACCGTCGACGTCGAAGTCGTGTCGGCGGTGCCGCTCGATGCCGCGCAATCCGAGAAGCTCAAGCAGGCGCTCGAGTAAACGATTGAAAGCCCGGGTACACATGAGGAACACCGTGGACGCAGGGCTCCTGGGCGGCGCGGTGATTCGCGCGGGCGATCTCGTGATCGACGGCTCGCTCAAGGGACGCCTCGAGCGCCTCAGAACTGAATTGACTGATTAGCACTGAAGTTTAGTCGCGGCGCCCGAAAGGCCGCAGCAAGAGGATCGGATATGTCCATCAAGGCATCCGAAATCAGCGAGCTGATCAAGGCAGCGCATCGAGAACTTCCAGTCGGCCGCCGAGGCGCGCAACGTCGGCACCGTGTGTCGGTCACCGACGGCATCTGCCGCATCCACGGTCTGGCCGATGTGCGCTACGGCGAGATGCTCGAGTTCCCGGGGAACACTGTTTGGTCTCGCGCTCAACCTCGAGCAGGACTCGGTCGGCGCGGTGGTGCTCGGCGATTACAAGCACATCTCGGAAGGCGACACGGTCAAGACCACCGGCCGCATCCTCGAAGTGCCGGTGGGCCCGGAGCTGCTCGGCCGCGTGGTCGACGCGCTCGGCGCGCCGATCGACGGCAAGGGCCCGCTTCAACGCCAAGCTGCACCGCCCCGATCGAGCGCGTCGCGCCGGGCGTGATCTACCGCAAGTCGGTCAGCCAGCCGGTGCAGACCGGCTACAAGGCCATCGACTCGATGGTGCCGATCGGCCGCGGCCAGCGCGAGCTCATCATCGGCGACCGCCAGACCGGCAAGACCGCGCTCGCGATCGACACCATCATCAATCAGAAGGGCATCGGGCATCAAATGCGTCTACGTGGCCATCGGGCAGAAGCAAAGTCTCGATCGCCAACGTGGTGCGCAAGCTCGAGGAACACGGCGCGATGGCGCACACCATCGTCGTCGCCGCCTCCGCCGTCGACGCCCGCCGCGCTGCAGTACCTCGCGCGCCTACGCCGGCTGCGCCATGGGCGAGTACTTCATGGACAACGGCGAGGATGCGCTGATCATCTATGACGATCTGTCCAAGCAAGCGGTCGCCTACCGGCAGATCTCGCTGCTGCTGCGCCGCCCGCCCGGACGCGAGGCCTATCCCCGGCGACGTGTTCTACCTGCACTCGCGCCTGCTCGAGCGCTCCGCGCGCGTCAACGAGGAATACGTCGAGAAGGTGACCAAGGGCGCGTCAAGGGCCGACCGGCTCGCTCACCGGGCTGCCGATCATCGAGACCCAGGCCGGCGACGTGACCGCATTCGTGCCCACCAACGTGATCTCGATCACCGACGGGCAGATCTTCCTCGAGACCGACCTGTTCAACGCCGGCATCCGTCCCGGCGATCAACGCCGGCATCTCGGTATCGCGCGTCGGCGGCGCCGCGCAGACCGACATCATCAAGAAGCTCGGCGGCGGCATCCGCCTGGCGCTGGCGCAGTACCGCGAGCTGGCGGCGTTCTCGCAGTTCGCCTCCGACCTCGACGAGGCCACCCGCAGGCAGCTCGAGCGCGGCGCAGCGCGTCACCGAGGTCATGAAGCAGAAGCAGTACGCGCCGATGTCGGTGGCCGAGATGGCGCTGTCGCATGTACGCGGTCGAACAACGGCTACATGGACAAGGTGGAGCCGACGCAAGATCGTGGAGTTCGAGGCGGCGCTGCAGGCTTCGCGCGCGACGAGCTACAGCCGAGCTGCTGAAGAGCATCAATGCGAAGCCGATGCTGACCAAGGAAAACGAAGCGGCGCTCAAGAAGTGCTGCGAGGAGTTCTTCTCGACACCGGAGACGCGCATGGCGTACGAGCACCATCAAGTGAGCAGAGGCTATGCCAGGCACCAAGGAAATCCGCGGCAAGATCGCGAGCGTCAAGAACACGCAGAAGATCACCAAGGCCATGGAGATGGTCGCGGCGAGCAAGATGCGCCGCGCGCAGGAGCGCATGCGGCCGGCGCGCCCGTACGCCGAGAAGATCGCGCAACGATCGTCGGCCACCTGCGCCAGGCGAACCCGGACTATCAAGCATCCCTTCCGCTGGAGCGGCGCGGCGCGTGCCGTCGGCATCATCGTGATCTCGCACCGACCGCGGACTCGCCGGGGCGCTCAACGCCAATCTGTTCAAGGCGGCGCTGACCTGATGCGCGAATGGCAGGGCAAGGGCGCGAAGGTCACGTCTGCGCGGATCGGCATCAAGGCGCTGCAGTTCTTCCGCCGCCTGCCGGCGTGCCGATGCTGTCGGCGTCCGCGACGCACTTGGGCGATCGTCCGCACGTCAAGGATCTGATCGGCCCGTCAAGGTCATGCTGGATGCTGTACCGCGAGGGCAAGATCGATCGGCTGCTGCTGGTGCACAACGTCTTCGTCAACACCATGACGCAGAAGGGCACCGTGCTGCAGCTGCTGCCGCTGCAGACCGTCGACAAGGACGAGCTGCAGGAGCATTGGGATTACATCTACGAGCCGGACGCCGCCGAAATCCTGGATGGACTGCTGATGCGCTACATCGAGTCGCAGGTGTACCAGGGCGCGGTCGAGAACGTCGCCTGCGAGATGGCGGCGCGCATGGTCGCGATGAAGAGCGCCTCCGACAACGCCGGGAGCTGATCGACGAGCTGCAGCTCATCTACAACAAGGCCCGCCAGGCCGCGATCACGAAGGAGCTTTCGGAGATCGTCGGCGGCGCGGCAGCGGTTTAGGACAAGAGGAATAGCAAGCATCATGGCCACGCGGCAAAATCGTGCAGATCATCGGTGCGGTCATCGACGTGGAATTTCCGCGCGATCAGATCCCCAAGATCTACGATGCGCTCAAGCTCGACGATGTCGACCTGACGCTCGAGGTGCAGCAGCAGCTCGGCGACGGCGTCGTGCGCACCATCGCGATGGGCCCCTCGGAGGGGCTGCAGCGCGGCCTCGCCGTCACGGCGAACCGGCAAGGGCCGATCAGCGTCCCGGTGGGCGCCGGCACGCTCGGGCGCATCATGGACGTGCTCGGCAAGCCGCAGGACGAGACAGCGGCCCGGTCCAGAGCACGCGAGACACTGCCGATCCACCGTCCGGCGCCCGCTTACGACGAGCAGGCGGGCGGCCAGGAGCTGCTGGTGACGGGCATCAAGGTCATCGACCTGCTGGTGCCGTTCGCCAAGGGCGGCAAGGTCGGCCTGTTCGGCGGCGCCGGCGTCGGCAAGACCGTCAACATGCTCGAGCTGATCAACAACATCGCCAAGCAGTACAGCGGCCTCTCGGTGTTCGCAGGCGTCGGCGAGCGCACCCGCGAGGGCAACGACTTCTATCACGAGATGATCGAGTCGGGCGTCATCGACAAGGACAACCTGGCGAATTCCAAGGTGGCGATGGTGTACGGCCAGATGAACGAGCCGCCCGGCAACCGCCTGCGCGTGGCGCTCACCGGACTGACCATGGCGGAGTATTTCCGCGACGAGAAGCAGGCCTCGGGCAAGGGCCGCGACGTGCTGTTCTTCGTCGACAACATCTACCGCTACACGCTGGCGGGCACCGAAGTCTCGGCGCTGCTCGGCCGCATGCCTTCGGCGGTGGGCTACCAGCCGACCCTGGCCGAGGAGATGGGCGTGCTGCAGGAGCGCATCACCTCCACCAAGACCGGCTCGATCACCTCGATCCAGGCGGTGTACGTGCCCGCGGACGACCTGACCGACCCGTCGCCCGCCACGACCTTCGCGCACCTGGACGCCACCGTGGTGCTGTCGCGCCAGATCGCCTCGCTCGGCATCTATCCGGCGGTCGATCCGCTCGACTCCACCAGCCGCCAGCTCGACCCGCTGGTGGTCGGCGAGGAGCACTACGACACCGCGCGCGGCGTGCAGGCCGTTCTGCAGCGCTACAAGGAGCTGCAGGACATCATCGCGATCCTCGGCATGGACGAGCTCTCCGAAGAGGACAAGCTCACCGTGTACCGCGCGCGCAAGATCCAGCGCTTCCTGTCGCAGCCGTTCAACGTCGCCAAGGTGTTCACCGGCCAGGACGGCAAGATCGTTCCGCTCAAGGACACCATCCGCGGCTTCAAGGCCATCATCGCCGGCGAGTACGACCATCTGCCCGAGCAGGCGTTCTACATGGTCGGCGCGCATCGAAGAAGCGGTCGAGAAAGCCAAGACGCTTGTCGTAGACGCACCATGGCCCAAACCATCCACGTCGACATCGTCAGCGCCGAGGGAGAAATGTTCTCCGGCGAGGCCAGCATGGTGTTCGCGCCGGGCACCTTGGGCGAGCTCGGCATTGCCCCGCGGCACGCTCCGCTGCTGACCACGCTCAAGCCGGGCGAGGTGCGGGTCCATGCCGAGGGCGCGGACGAGCAGGTGTTCTACGTCGGCGGCGGCGCTCTCGAGGTGCAGCCGCATGCGGTCACCGTGCTCGCCGACACGGCGGCTCGCGCCAAGGATCTGGACGAGGCCGAGGCGCAGGCGGCCAAGCAGCGGGCCGAGGAGGCATTGAGGTCTCGCGGGGAGGATCTGGACTTGGCCCAGGCTCAGGCCGAGCTGGCCCGCGCCGTGGCACAATTGCGGGCGATCGAGCGACTGCGCAAGAAACGCTAGCAGCCCTCGTCGAAGGAGCTTTCATGCCGCTTACCGTCGTCATACTCGCAGCGGGACAGGGCAAGCGCATGAATTCCGATCTGCCCAAGGTCCTGCAGCCCCTGGCTGGCCAGCCGCTGCTTCAGCACGTGATTCGCACCGCGCGATTGCTCACGCCCGCCAATATCTGCGTCGTGTACGGCTATGGCGGCGCCCAGGTCCAGGATGCGCTCAAGCACGAGGACGTGGACTGGGTGCTGCAGGCCGATCAACTCGGCACCGGTCATGCGGTGATGCAGGCCATGTCCCTGATTCCCGACGAGCACACGGTGCTCGTGCTGTACGGCGACGTGCCCCTCATTGGTGCCGCGTCCCTCAAGAAGCTCATCGATCTCGCGGCCGGTGGCGCTCTGGCGGTGCTCTCGGTCAATCTCGACGACGCCACGGGCTACGGGCGTATCGTGCGCGATGCCCGCGGCCAGGTCAGCGCCATCGTCGAGCACAAGGACGCTAGCGCCGAGGAGCTCGCCGTCCGCGAGGTGAATACGGGCCTCATGGCCGCCCCGGCCGGACTGTTGCGCGAGTGGCTGCTTGGCCTCGGCAGCGACAACTCGCAGCGCGAGTACTATCTCACCGATGTGGTCGCCTTGGCGGTGCGCGACAAGCATCGCGTCGAGGCCCTGCCCGGCACGGACCCCGATGAGGTCCTGGGCGTCAACGACAAGGTGCAGCTCGCCCTGGTGGAGGCGCACTACCGCAAGGCCTGCGCGCGCAATCTGATGCTCGCGGGAGCGACGCTCGCGGACCCCGCACGCATCGACATCCGCGGAGATGTCGAGATCGAGCGCGACGTGTACATCGACGTGAACGCAGTGTTGATCGGCAAGGTGCATCTCGGCACGCGCGTGCGGATCGGCCCGAATTGCGTCATCCAGAACGCCCGCATCGGCGCCGACACCGAGGTGCTCGCGAACACGGTGATCGAGAACGCGGTGATCGGCGAGCACTGCCGCATCGGGCCCTTCGCGCGCCTGCGCCCGGAGGCCGTCCTGCATCGCGGCGTGCACATCGGAAATTTCGTCGAGATCAAGAAGAGCGAGCTGGGCCCGGGCAGCAAGGCCAATCACCTTACCTACGTCGGCGACTCGCGCGTCGGACGCGACGTGAACATCGGCGCCGGCACGATCACCTGCAACTACGACGGCGCCAACAAATGGCCCACGGTCATCGAGGACGGCGCCTTCATCGGCTCGGGCAGCATGCTCGTCGCGCCGGTCCGCATCGGCGCCGGCGCCACCATCGGCGCGGGATCCACCATCACCGCCCCGGCGCCGGAGGGCAAACTCACGGTGACCCGCGCCGCTCAGATCACCTCCGACAGCTGGACGCGGCCCGCCAAGAAGTCGGCCGAAGAGCACGCGGCGGCGGTCGCGCGGGGACTCGGAATCGACAAGAAATAGCGCGACGGATCCCAATGCGCCGGCACATCACTCGCTGGGCACGAAGATCCACAGCAACACGTATAAGAGGAGACCCGCGCCGGCGCAGATGAAAAGCGCCGCAAATATCAGCCGCCAAACCCAAGCAGCCATCCCGCTCGACCGCGCCATTCCGCCGCACACTCCGCCGAACCATCGGTCGCTGCGGCTGCGCCGGAAGGAATTGACGGCAGACACCAGCGGGTCGTTGGGATGAGTTGGCCCGGCCTGCAGAAGGCGCTCCTTGGCCCTCATGAACTCTTCTTCCGTGAGACTTCCGGACGAGCGCAGTTCCGCGAGCTTGGCCAGTTCATCACTCAGGGTCATGGTGCGCACTCCTCTTCGTTCGTCGGTAGAACACCGCAACCCACGATAAGTTACAGGCGAAATCACCAGCTGATCGCCTCGCCCGGGCGGCCTACAGGTATTTCGTGACCCCCTGAAATTCCTTGATCAGGGCCCTGATTTCCCGCGGCATCGACTCCGAGGTTTCCTCCACGCAATGGTGGATGTGATCCTTGATCAGCTCCTTCTTGGCGTTCGCGATCGCCTTCTCGACCGCGTGCAGCTGCTGCGTCAGCTCCATGCAAGGCCGGCCCGCTTCCATCATTTCGATCACACCGGCCAGGTGTCCCTGGGCCCGCTTCAACCGGGTCGCGATCTCGGGAAACTTGTGCATTTGTAACAACTCCGTCATATATCCTATCCCCCTAGACAGGATAACTCAGACGACTTAGGATCGCGAGCGCCGTCGAGGGGAGATTTCATGCCGATTCACGATCACGAGCCGTCGTTCCAAGGCAAGGCCTTCCTCTGGGGCGGCATTGGGCTGGGCGTCCTGTTCCTGGCCGCGCTGCTTACCCATGGCTTTGGATTGCTCCGCGGCCCCGGCAAGAGCGAAGAGCCACCCGCGCTGATGGTGCGCCAGGGCGACCGGATCGTCGTCCCGGAAGGATCCGCCCTGCGCAACGCGCTCACGGTGGAGCCGGCAACGGCGCGGCCGGTGAACGCCCAGCTTGCGCTGCCGGCGGTCGTCGAGTCCGACCCCGCGCGCACCACGGCGGTGCTGACGCCGCTTTCCGGGCGGTTGGTCTCCCTCAAGATCGCTTTGGGCGATCGGGTCAAGAAGGGCCAGGTGCTGGCCATCATCGATTCCCCCGATCTCGGGCAGGCCTACGACGATGACGCCAAGGCAGCGGATACCTTGAAGCTGGCCGACAAGAACCTGCAGCGCCAGGTGGGGCAGCATGGGATCGGCGCGGCCTCCGACAAGGACCTGGACCAGGCGAAAAGCGACCGCGCCCAGGCGCTGGCCGAATACACCCGCACGCAGGCGCGGTTGAAGATGTTGGGCGCTTCCGCCGACAGATCACATCTTCTGGTCGTGGCCGCCACCATGAGCGGCAGCATCACCGCGCTGTCGGTTGCGCCGGGCGACATGATCAACGACCCGACTCAGGCACTCATGACCATAGCCGACTTGAGCACGGTATGGGTCACGGCCCTGGTCCCGGAAAAGGACGTGAGGGCCGTCCACAAGGACCAGAGCGCCGAAGTGACCCTGTCCGCCTACCCGGACAAGGTGCTTCGCGGCAAGGTGCTCTTCGTCTCGGACGTGATCGAGGCCGACTCCAGGCGCAACAAGCTGCGCATCGCCTTCGCGAACGGCGACACCCTGCTGAAGCCGAACATGTTCGCGACGGTCACCGTGACAGGCCCGGACCGCACCGAGATCGTGGTGCCGAGCTCCGCGCTCCTCATGAACAACGACCGTACCAGCGTGTTCGTCGCGACCGCCCCATGGACCTTCGAGCGCCGCACCGTCGATCCCGATCTCGGCGACGGGGCGACCGTCGCGATCCGCTCCGGCCTCGCCGCCGGCGATCAAGTCGTCGTCAAGGGTGGAATCCTTCTCAATGATTGATCAGTTCGTCGGCTTCTGCCTGCATCGGCGCGTCGCGATCATCATCATCGCGGTGCTGCTCTCGGCGTTCGGCGTTTATGCCTGGGAGACCCTCTCGGTCGAGGCCTATCCCGAACTCGGCGATGTGGCGGCGCAGGTGACGACGCAAATTCCGGGGCTCGCGGCCGAAGAAGTGGAACAGCTCATCACCGTGCCTCTGGAGCGCGAAATCAACGGCACGCCCGGCCTCCTGCTGATGCGCTCCTCCAGCACCTTCGGCCTGTCGCTGATCACGGTGCTGTTTCGCGACGGCTACGAAGACTACTGGGCACGGCAGCGATTGACGGAACGCATCAATCAGGCGGTGCTGCCCGCCGGCGCGAGCCCTTCGCTCGATCCCGTGGCCGGCGCGGGCGGCGAGATCTATCGCTACACGCTCGAATCCACCACCAAGAATCTCCAGGAACTTTCCGAGATCCAGCGCTGGGTCGTGATTCCGGCGCTCAAGTCGGTTCCGGGAGTGGTCGATGACACCAACTTCGGCGGCTTCACCACGGAGTATCAGCTCGACCTCGATCCGAAACAGCTGACGCACTACTCCCTCGGCATCACCGACGTCATCAACGCCATCGACAACAACAACACGAACGCGGGGGGCGGCCGCGTGTCGCGCGGCGATCAGAGTTACGTGATCCGCGGTGTCGGTCTGATCCACGATCTCGAGGAGATCGGCTCCATCGTCGTCACGCAGGTGAACGGCGCGCCGGTGCTGGTGCGCGATCTCGGGCGCACCACGCTGAGCCACCAGGAACGCGAAGGCATCCTCGGCAAGGATTCGAATCCCGATACGATCGAAGGCATCGTGCTGATGCTCAAGTACCAGAATCCCTCGCAGACCTTGCGCGGGATTCACGAGAAGGTGGAGGCTCTGAACGCCAAGCTCAAGGCGAGCGACGTGCGGATCGTGCCGTACATCGACCGCGACGATCTGGTGCACGCCACCATCCACAAGGTCGGGCGGACCATCCTCGAAGGCATCACCCTCGTGTTCCTGATCTTGATCGTGTTCCTCGGAAGCCCGAAGAGCGCGATGGTGGTGGCGGTGAGCATACCGCTGGCGCTGGTGTCGGTGTTTTCGCTGTTGAATCTGACTCATGTGTCCGCCAACCTCTTGTCGCTGGGCGCCATCGACTTCGGCATCCTGGTGGACGGCGCCATCGTCGTCACCGAAGCGGTGCTGCGGCGGCGCGAGGCGCTGCCCAACGAAGAGTTGAGTGAGAGCGAGGCCAAGGCCGCCACCTTGCAGGTGACGCGCCCGATCTTCTTCGCGAGCCTCATCATCATCACCGCATACCTGCCGCTCTTTTCCTTCGAGCGTGCCGAGGCCAAGCTGTTCACGCCGATGGCCTATACCATGGGCTATGCGCTGTTCGGCGCTTTGCTGACCGCGCTCGCACTGGTGCCGGGCCTCGCCTACATCGCGTTTCGCAAGCCGGGCAGCGTGTATCACAACCGCTGGCTGGAATGGTTGACGGTGCGTTACGACCGGATTCTGGTCAAATGTCTCGAACAACCGCAGATCGTTTACGGGGTGGTGATCTTCGCGCTGCTCGCAGTGGTCGGCCTGGGGGCGACCGTGGGCCGCGACTTCCTGCCCGACCTCGACGAAGGTGCGCTCTGGCTGCAGGTACAGATGCCCACGGGATTGGCCTTGAACAAGGCGAGCGACATGGCGAGCGAGCTCAGGCGCGCCATCTTGAAGTATCCGGAAGTGTCCTACGTGGTGACTCAGACGGGGCGCAACGACGATGGCACCGATCCCTGGACCATGTCGCACATCGAAGCGCCGGTGGGATTGAAGCCATACGATACCTGGCCCGCCGGGGAGTCCAAGAGGAAGTTTCTGGACAAGTTTGCCGCCGGTCTTGCCAAGGATTTGCCCGGCTTTTCCATCGGCATCAGCCAGCCCATCATCGACAACGTGAACGACATGATCGGGGGCGCGCACAGCCCGCTGGTCATCAAGATCTATGGCGACGACCTGAACGAGCTCCGCCGCGTCGGCGGCGAGATCGTGGACGTGCTTTATACGGTACAGGGAACCTCGAGCGCATCGATCTTCCAAGAGCCTCCGATTCCTCAGATTGAGGTCAAGCTGGATCATGAGAAGGCGGCGCGCTACGGTGTGAACATGACGGACGTGCAGAACGTCATCCAGACCGGAGTTGGCCAGGCGCCCGTTTCCACGGTGTACGTGGGCGAGCGCACCTATCCTCTGACGGTCCGGTATACCGAGGACACGCGAAATTCGCCGGAAGCGCTCGGGAATCTACTGGTGAATACCTCGAGTGGCGTTCAGGTACCCCTATCGCAACTCGCCGACGTTCGCGAGCGCTCGGGAGAAAGCACGGTCACTCGCGAGAACGGCCAGCGCAACCTCACCATCCGGATCGACAACCGCGATCGGGATCTCACGTCTTATCTCGAGGATGCGCGGAACAAAATCGACGCACGCGTGCACTTCGACCGGAACAAGATCCGCCTGGAATGGGGCGGCCAGTTCGAGAATCAGCGCCGGGCGGAGGCGCGGCTGCTGGTGATCCTCGGATTGGTCATGGGCATGATGCTGATCTTCCTGACCGTGGGCCTCAAATCGTTCAGGCAGGCGCTGCTGATTCTCGGCGTGGTGCCGCTCGCGACCTTGGGCGGGCTCATCTCGCTGCACCTTACCGGCCAGAATCTCAACGTCGCGAGCGGCGTCGGATTCATCGCCCTGTTCGGCGTCGCGGTGCAGAACGGCATCATCATGGTGTCGAATCTGAACCGCATGCGCAAATCCGGCCTGGACCTGCACGAAGCCATCATGCAGGGCGCGACCGAAAGGCTGCGCCCGGTGCTGATGACGGCCACGGTGGCGACGCTCGGCATGTTGCCCGCCGCCATCCATACCGGCGTGGGGAGCGATGTTCAGCGCGGCATTGCGACCGTGGTGGTCGGCGGCCTCGCCATTTCCACGATACTCACGCTGTTCGTACTGCCCTCGATGTATCACGTCATCGAGCACTGGGCGGAGCGGCGCCACGGACAGGCGCGGTGGGGCCAATGAGCTTTTCCCGCGCAGCATGGATCGGCGCCGCGGTTGCCTTAGGGCTCACCGCCTGTGCCGTCGGGCCGAACTACAAGCGGCCCACGCCGCCGGCGGATTCCGGCTATGGAACGGCCCCGTCCGCGGGCGCGACCCATGCGGCCGAGGGGCCCGCGGGCAACGCCCAGCAACTCGTCGCCGGCATGGATATTCCCGCCGAGTGGTGGACGCTGTTCAAGTCGCCGCAGCTCGATCTGCTCATCGAGCGGGCGCTCAAGGGCAATCCGGACGTGGGGGCTGCGCAAGCGGCGCTCAAACAGGCGCACGAGCTCTATCTCGCGCAGAAGACCAGTTTCTTTCCCAATGTACAGGGAAGCTTCGGCGGGGACCGCTCCGAGTATCCGGTGGGCACATTGACCGCGCCCGCGAATACGGCCAACTCGACCTATAGCCTGTATACCGCGCAGCTCACCCTGACCTACATGCCCGACGTGTTCGGCGGCGTGCGGCGCGCGGTGGAAATGGCCAAGGCGCAGGAACAGAGCACCCGCTTTCAGCTCGAAGCCACATACCTGACCTTGACCAGCAATGTCGCGGTGACCGCCATCACCGAGGCCTCGCTCCGGGGCCAGATCAAGAGCACCGAGCGGCTGCTCGAATTGCAGCATCACCTCACCGACGTAGCGCAAAAGCAGCGTGCGCTCGGCACCGCGAGCGACCTGGACGTGCTGGCGCAACAATCCGCGGAAGCGCTGATCGCGCAGACGCTGCCGCCGCTGCAGAAGCAGCTGGGACAGACCCGCGATGCGCTGACGGCACTGCTCGGAAGGCTCCCGGCGGAGGAACCTTCCGAGACGTTCACCCTCGACCGGCTGACCCTTCCCGCGGATCTGCCGGTGAGCATCCCCTCCAAGCTCATCGAGCAGCGCCCCGACGTGCGGCAGGCGGAGGAGAACTTGCATGCCGCGTCCGCCGCCGTGGGCGTCGCGATCGCCGACATGCTGCCGCAGTTCGCGATCAACGCCGACGTGGGCTCGAGCGCATTGACGGTGGGCCGATTGTTCTCGCCGTACACCGGATTCTGGGACGCCGGCGCCTCGTTAACCCAGACCTTGTTCGACGCCGGTGCGTTGCTGCACAAAAAGCGAGCGGCCGACGCGGCGCTCGATCAGGCCGGCGCGCAGTATCGCGCCGCCGTCATCCTCGCATGTCAGAATGTCGCCGATACGTTGCGGGCGCTGGCGGCGGATGCAGACGCGCTGCGCGCGAGTGTCGACGCGGAGCGCGCGGCGCGGCGCACCTGGGAGCTGGCGCAGCGTCAGCGCCAGCTCGGCACCATCAGTCCGGTGGCCGTATTCAACGCGGAGCTTACGCTCGATCAGGCGGAACTGGCGGTGAGTCAAGCGCAAGCCAACCGTTTTTCAGACACCGTCGGACTGTTTCAGTCGCTCGGTGGCGGATGGTGGAATCGACGGGAGGAACCCCATTATGAACAACCTGGTCCTGCGGGAAAATAAGAGCGGCACCGCGATCCTGACGTTGAACCGTCCGGAGAAGTTCAACGCCCTCTCCAAGGACCTGTTCGAGGATCTCGAGGAGCACGTCGACGCCATCGCGCGGGAGACTCGCACCATCGGACTCGTGATCCTGCGCGGCGCCGGTGCGACATTCTCCGCGGGCTACGACATGCATGAAGTGCTCGCGCACGTCCGCGCGCATGCCAAGCCCCACTTTCATTCGGAAGTCATCCAGAAGCTCTCCGATCTGCCGCAGCCGGTGATCTCCGCGGTGCAGGGGCATTGCTCCACGGGAGCGCTGGAGCTCGCGCTGGCCGCGGACCTGATCGTCGCCTCGGACTCCGCGCGTTTCTCGGACGTGTATGCGCGATGGGGACTCACGCCGGTGTGGGGGCTTTCCCTGAGGCTCCCGCATCGCATCGGCAGAGCAAAGGCGAGCGAGATGATGCTCACCTGCAGGAGCTACACGGGAGCGGAGGCGATGGCCATGCATCTCGCGAATTTCTGCTTCCCCGACGAGCGCTTCGATGCGGAACTGTCGCGGCTCGCGGACGACATACTCGCCAACTCCTGGTACGCCAACCAGGTGAACAAGCGCTCGCTCATCGCCATCGATGGGTTGAGCCTGCGGAACGCGCATGGGCTGGAGCTGTTCAAGAACGAGGGGCTGGCGCCGGATGCGGCGAAGCGGGTGGAGCAGTTCTTTGCGAAGCGTTGATTCAAATCAGGAGCGTGGCAATGTCGGAACAGAAGGCGAACAGCTACCCCGTCGATGGCGTGAACCGGGTGAAGCGGCGGCCTGACCGCGGCTTCTACGACCACGCGACCGTGTACGCGGTGCTGGACGCTGCGGCCATGTGCCACGTCTCCTACGTCGTGGATGGGAATCCGTACTGCACGCCCACGCTGTTCTGGCGGGAGGGGAGCCGCCTGTACTGGCACGGCAGCAATTCGAGCCGGATGTTGCGAAATCTTTCGGAAGGCCAGCCCACGTGCCTCACGGTTACACACCTCGATTCTCTCGTCCTGGCACGCTGTGGTTTCAATCACTCCGCCGACTATCGGTCGGTGATGGCTTTCGGACACGCCCGCATCGTCGAGGAGCCGGCGGAGAAGCGGCGCGCGCTCGTCATGATGGTGGACCGCTTCTTCTCCGGCCGCACCGCGCAGTTGCGCGCGAGTACGCAGAAGGAAATCAATGCGACCACCGTCGTCATGATGGACATCGAGCGGGCATCGGCGAAGATCCGCGCCAAGGGTGTCGCGGACGACGATGAGGATTACGCCTTGCCCATCTATGCCGAGCGCTTGCCCGTGCGGACTGTGATTGGGGCGCCCGAAGCTTGCCCGCGACTTCAACCCGGCGTCGAGCGGCCGCACAATCTCGACGGCTATCGAGCCGGGCGCCCGCTCGAGGAGGCGGTCACGGAGGCGCACGCCGCCGCGTATCCGAAAGAGCGGTAGAGCTACGAAGGCGCGGCCACTCCAGGACGAGCGCTGCGGCATTCCCCACACGATGTCCAGCGACGGCTGCGGTCGATACAGCTGTCGCCCTCAGGCGAGAAAGTGGTCGACGAAGCCCCGGGTGCTCTGCCAAATGACCTTCCATCGGGCAAGGACGGCGCGACCCTGTTCGGTGATCCGGTAATACCGGCGAGGGGGTCCCGAATAAGAGGGAACGATGCGACTGGTGAGAAGGCCGCCTGCGGATAGGGCGCGCAGTACCGGGTAAATGGTGCCTTCCTTGAAAACCGGTGCGCCGCCATGGGCCGCAGCCAATCGCTTCGTGATTTCGTATCCGTAGAGATCATCGGAGCTGCGCTCGAGCATGGCGAGCAACACCAAGCTCACCAGGCCTCCGTTGAGATCCTTCTGGAACTTCTTCGCGGCGCTACTATTCATTTACCTATACTATGAACTTTACAATACTACTAATCAACTATTATTAGTGAGTGACGGCTACCGTCCTCAGGCACCCACCGACGGAACTGAATTTTCAAACCCGCTCGGGCACACTAGGCACCCTCGTTAGTCCTGGGCGGAGCCCAAACCCGTATGTGCGGAATCGTCGGTGTGGTGGCGGAGCGAAATGCCGTGCCCATTCTCATGGAGGGTTTGCGGCGCCTCGAATATCGGGGTTACGACTCCGCGGGCGTCGCGGTTCTCAGCGCCGACCATCGATTGGAGCGCCGTCGCGCGCTCGGGAAGGTGAAGGTGCTGCAGGACAGCCTGGACGCCGAGCCGATCGCGGGACATGTCGGCATTGCGCACACACGGTGGGCGACCCACGGCCTGCCGACCACCCGCAACGCTCATCCGCACGTATCACGCGATGGCATCGCCATCGTGCACAACGGAATCATCGAAAATCACGAGGCACTGCGCGCCGGGCTCATCGATCTCGGTTACGAATTCACCTCCGAGACAGATACCGAAGTCATCGCCCATCGCATTCACCATCACTCGGCGGGTTCCTCGAGCCTGTTCGAAGCGGTGCGCAAGACGGTCGCGGAACTGGACGGCGCCTATGCACTGGCCGTCATCTCGGAGACCGATCCGGACGCCATCGTGCTCGCACGCGAGGGTTGTCCCGTGGTCATCGGCCTCGGCATCGACGAGAACTTCATGGCTTCCGACGTGGCCGCGCTTCTGCCCGTCACCCGGCGCTTCATGTTCCTGGAAGAGGGCGACGTTGCGGAGATCCGGCGCAAATCCGTCACCATCGTCGACCCGGCAGGAAACCCGGTGACGCGTTCGGTGCTGGAAAGCGAATTGCCGGCCGACGCGGTGGAACGAGGTCAGTACCGGCATTTCATGCTCAAGGAGATCCACGAGCAGCCGCGCGCCATCGCCCAGACGCTGGAAGAGCGCGTATCCGGGGCGCGATTGCTCGAGGCCGCATTCGGGCCGACCGCAGCGGCCGTGTTCAAGCGGGTGAAGGCCGTGCACATTGCCGCCTGCGGCACGAGCTATCACGCCGGACTCGTGGCCGCCTATTTCCTGGAGCAGGTGTGTCGCATCCCCGCCCGCGTGGAGATCGCGAGCGAATACCGCTATCGGAATCCCGTCGTCCTGCCGGACACCCTGTTCGTCACCCTCTCCCAGTCCGGCGAAACCGCCGATACCCTCGCGGCCTTACGCAATGCGAAGCGTGCGGATTATCTATCGACGCTTACCATCTGCAACGTCGCCGAGAGCTCCATGGTGCGCGACTCCGAGCTGGTTCTCCTGACGCGGGCCGGGCCGGAGATCGGCGTCGCCTCCACCAAGGCGTTCACCACGCAGCTGACGGCGCTCGGCATGTTGGTGGTGGCCCTTGCGAAAAACCGGGCCGACGGAGCAGAGCTCGAGCGCGAGCTGATGGTGCAATTGCTGCAATTGCCAGGATTGGTCGAGAAGACACTTGCGCTGGACGAACAAATCCGCGCCCTGGCCGAGGTCTTCGCCGACAAACACCACGCGCTGTTCCTCGGGCGCGGGCCGCTGCACGCCATCGCGATGGAAGGGGCGCTGAAGCTCAAGGAGATCTCCTATATCCACGCCGAGGCTTACGCGGCCGCCGAGCTCAAGCACGGACCGCTCGCGCTGGTCGACGAACACATGCCGGTGATCACGGTGGCGCCGAACAACGAGCTTCTGGAGAAGCTCAAGTCGAATCTCCACGAGGTGCGCGCCCGCGGCGGCCAGCTCTACGTGTTCGCCGACCCGCAGGCGCACATGCAAAGTGCGGAGGGCGTGAATGTCATCCAGATGCCGGCGCCGGCGAGCCTTCTGCAAGCACCCGTCGTGTTCGCGGTGCCGATGCAGCTGCTTGCCTATCACGTGGCGGTGCTCAAGGGGACCGATGTCGATCAGCCGCGGAATCTGGCGAAGAGCGTGACGGTCGAGTGAGAAGATTCATTAGAGAACAACAATAAAGTCGTGATTCCGACAAATAGTCTTTACCAAGAGCCGGAATGACAAATAGTCTTGTTCCGCCCGGCAGAAGCGGGAATAAACCCATTTGCTGAGGCCCCGGGTGGGGGATTCGGTCACGTATGGGTGTAAGAATTTCTTTATCTCATTCCATTTCAACGCTCACTACTGCCGCTATAGGTGGCTGTCCTAAATAGCAGCCCGCATAGAAGACTGAGCCAAAGTGCTTGTGCCCACGATAGAGGCTTGATGCCGAGGACGTCCGGAGCGACGGCGTTCCGGAGCCACATCACTGGCAGCGAGCAAATGAGTGCGTTCGCGAGGGCGAGGACAATCGACATGACAATGCCGAATAGGGCAGCAACGATTAGGTTCACGGTTAGCCCTTCGCAGGATTGGGCTCGGCACCTATCCGGCGACCCCGTTCGTCACCTAATGTTTATCCCCACCGACTCCGCCAGCCCGGACTTTTTCGGTGGTAATCGCCCGGGCGACAATCGATGGGCCAATTCTGTGGTCGCACTGGCGTATTTAAGTGGGGTCTGGTCGGAGGCCATCGTCTCGACGGAAAAAAATGATGACTGGGTTCCGGGTTCGAGGTAGGATCCTTCCCCAATTGCCTAGGGACAGGGTGGGATGCATGTTGGCGTTACGCTTGAGGCCGCCAATAGTTGGTAGAGGGACGTTCCAATCTTCTGTTAAAGCGGAAGAGGTTGCTGATTTGTCGCCGCCTTCTGCGCCTCGGGCGCCCCGCCTGCGGCTGATGCACTTCTTGCGGATGGCATTGATATGCTGATCGGCCATCAAAACCGACGAACGACGGCGATCGTAATTCGCCTATCGAAGCGCCCTTCCCAAAGTGTTGTAGAAACAGTCCTACCCAAAAATCGGGAATCCGAGCATCGACTGACGACGAGCTTCGGATTACCTATGCTCAGTAAAATCCAATGAAAGGACTGCATCGCCGGATGGGTACTATTCGTCTGCGGCACTGTGATTTTTTGCAATGACGAACTTGGAAGAAATTGAACGCATGATCTCGGAAGTGCAAAAGGGCGCTAGCGTGTCCTTTGCGAGTGATCATATTCACGCCATTTCCTCTGATCGTACACTAGTATGCCATTTTGATTTTGAACCGAGCACTCGCTATTCACGTTATATTGCGGAATTCAATCGCATCCTCAATAGTTACACTCAATTCGATTTTAAGATTTATTCGATTCGCAGTGGCTGCATTCACGTTACATTTGTTGCGCAGAATTTCAAAGAAACAGAAAAAAATCTGGTTCGTCGGCAAATAATGAAGTTGATGGACGAACATGATTTGAAGCGCTCGTTCCATATAAGCAAGTATAAGATTTTTGGTAAACGTGAATACTCCACTTCGGCCGTTGAATCCGCCTAACACACTAGGCCCACAACCTCGAAAAGAAACGGCGCTCAAAACAGATTTAGAAGCGCCAGTTCTGGATGCGGTGGTTCTTGGTGCTCGAGTGGATGAAGAGCGGGCTTTGAACGACGAGTTCAGACAACACAGTGATCCGAACGAAGCGAAGAAGATTAGGGAGCAGCTGGATAAGCAGCTTCGTGGCATTCCGGTTCACGCGCTAAAGACAGACGAATCGACTCGAGAAACGCCGAGATACGTGAATGTCGGAGTTATAGAGTGCTCTGAAATGGGCAATGTCTCTGCGGCGATAAACGCATGCTACGCAATATGTCGGTACAAGCCCTACCTTGTAATTTTTAGCGGTATCGCTGGTTCACTGGATCCGGCGAAGCTCAGAATTGGAGACGTAATTTTTCCCAGAAAGATTAAAACGCGGGATTTTCAGAAGCTTAAGACCGATAAGGACTTTGACAAGCTTCAGCCACGCGAAAAAATCGAGGCGCTTGCAGAAATAAGGGCGCGCCTTCATATGTACACAGGTGAGGCGTCAATTTCCCTAAAGGCGAAAAACGTACTATCGCATTTAAAAAAAAGCGAAGTTGAATTGGCGATGGAAAGCATAGACATTCCGGAGGCTTGGATAAATGAGCATGGACTGCAGAATCGGAGAACAAAGATGATTTTGGAGGAGGAGGCGTTCTCATGGAATAGCGTGCTCAGTAATAAAGAATACGTAGAATTCCTGAAAGAGTTGCTTGGAGCGGCATGGACTTCGGTGGAAATGGAGTCTTACGGGTTCCTCCGTGCCGTTGAAAGAGTGGGGCCCATCTACAACACTGATGGCATAGTTGTCAGATCGATATCGGACTATGCATCATTCAAATCAATGTCCAGCGAGCCTTATTGGCGTGATTTGGCGCTAAAGAACATGGCAATTGCAACGCGATTTGTGCTTCAGCAAGGATTTCCTAAGGTCTACGGAAAATAGTGGGGTTTCCGTGTGGAGGGCGTGTCGCGTCGGATGGAGGCAGAAGACGGGAAAATCTTAGAGAAATGCAGGTACTTCGCTTAAATTGGCGCGGCGCTCGCGGTGGCTGATCTCGCGCAGCCTCCTCTCGGCGATCGAACGTGGATCGTCAGCCGCGCTCCCTGAATCAGAGCGGATATCTTCCCGAGGGCAGCCGCAGCAAATCCTTCACGACGGGCGGCGCGAATTCACACCATTCGATACCGACACCGTGTGTCGGCTTGCGCGATACCCGCGCCTTCACCACATACGAGTCCGCCGATGACGAGGTGCCCGCGATGCGAACTCCGATCAACGCGTGAAGGTGCAGGTCAACGCCGGATTGCAGGAGTGCGCCGCTCAAGCTGAGATTTTTGAGTTGACCGCCCACCTTGGCGCGCCCCTCCTCCAGCACGTCCACAGGGAGGTCGACGCGGATCCTCTCGCCCCATCGATGCTCGGATCCGAGCGGCAAATGCACCATCATATTTCTCATGACGCTCCTAGATTCGCTTACGGACGCGGGTGACGGCTGGCACGAGAGCCAAGGCCCGTCCAGTTTCCGGGAACACGCCAAAGTCTGCCGCACTGGGCGCAAGCCGACCGTTCGGTATCCCACTTAAGCCCGACCTGGACCATCAAGCGGTCACGCCGTCGCTTCGCAGCTCTTGCAATGCATCAAGTCGGAAAAATCAGCGGGCTTCATGGGGCGACCGAAGTAATAGCCCTGCGCTTCGGAACATGCCATTTCCCGCAGAGCCGACACTTGGTCCCCCGATTCGACACCCTCGGCAACGACCCGCATATTCAAGCTCTTGGCCATTTGGATGACCGCGCTGACGATGCCGGCGTCCGAGGCGTCCGTGATCAGATCTCGCACGAACGACCTATCCACTTTCAAGGCATCGACCGGGAAGCGCCGTATGTAGCTCAAGCTGGAATACCCGGTCCCGAAATCGTCCAACGCGAGCTTCACGCCGAGCTGCTTCAAAGCCTGCAGAACGACATCGGTCGACTTCGATTCCTGCATGAGGAATGTTTCGGTGAGCTCCAACTCGAGAAATCTCGGATCGACGCCTGTCTCCTCCAAGATGTCGGCCACACCGGCGACGAATTCCTTCGACCGCAATTCAACCGCCGACACATTGACGCAGAGCCGCAGCGGCGTTTTCCGCGCTTGCCGCCACACGTTGGACTGCCGGCAGGCCTCCCGCAGCACCCACCGTCCGATCGGGACGATCAATCTGGATTCCTCGGCGATGCCCATGAACTCGGATGGCAGGAGCAGCCCGCGAGCGGCGTGGTTCCATCGAAGCAGCGCCTCCACACCCGAACAGCCACCGGTCGCCAGATTGACTATCGGTTGATAGTGCAATTCGAGCTCGCGACGCGTGATGGCGTGCCGCAGCCCCGTCTCGAGATATTGGCGCTCGTTCGCTCCCGAATTCAATTCCAGCCGGTAGAATTGATAATTGTCTCTACCCAGGCCCTTGGCTTCGTACATTGCGGAATCCGCATTCTTCAACAGATCCTCCACCTCCGCGCCGTCACCGGGGAAGATGGCGATACCGATGCTTGACGATATGTGAATTTCCTGGCCGTCGATGACTTTCGGGACCCGCAGGCGTTTCAGGATTTTTTCAGCGCACGTTGCCGCATCCTCGGCATGCGCTACTTCCGACAATACAATTACGAATTCGTCCCCGCCGAGACGACATACGGTGTCAGACGCCCGCACGCATTCGACCAATTGCTCGGCGACCAGCTGCAACAGCCGATCGCCCACCGCGTGGCCCAGCGAATCATTGATATGTTTGAACCGGTCGAGGTCCAGGTACAGGACCGAGAGCACGGTGTCGTGCCGCTTCGCCGACAGCAACGCCTTCTTGAACAAGTCGTTCAGGAGAAGCCGGTTCGGCAGATCAGTCAAGCTGTCGTGCTGAGCGAAATGGGCCAGCTGATTGGTGAGCGCCCGGGTCGTGCTGACATCGTGGAAGACCATCACGGCACCCACGATGGCGCCGCCTCGATCATGAATCGGTGCTGAGGAATCCTCGATGGGGAGCTCTTCGCCGTCGCGCCGTACCAATATGCACGAGCTTGGCAGCGCAATGGTGGTGTCATGAAGAGCGGCCGCCTTCATCGGATTCAAGATCCTCGCCCCCGTTGCGGAATCAATGATCCTGAGCACCATCTCGAAGGGTTGGCCAATCGCCTCGGCACGGGGCCAGCCGGTCAGCCGCTCCGCGACGATATTGAGATACGATACGTTTCCGGCGACATCCGTGCAGACCACCGCATCGCCGATTGAATTGAGGGTTATCTGCGCGCGCTCTTTTTCGTTGAACAGCGCATCGGCGACATTGGCTCGATCGAGGACCGCGGCCAGTGTCTTCGGCAACACGTAATCGTCCACACGCTCCTTCAATATGAAATCCTGGGCGCCCTTCAGCAGGGCTGCCTTTGCCACCGCTTGGTCGCGAGCAGCGCTCAGAATGACGATGGGGATGACGGGGGAGGCCAGATAAAGCCGCTCGACGATTTCCATGCCGGCCCCATCAGGCATGCAGAGGTCAACGAGAATGACGGCGATACCGTCCGAAGCAGGACTCGATTGCCGGTCTCCCGAACGCAATCGGTCCAG
Organism: uncultured Gammaproteobacteria bacterium; assembly: GCA_963730565.1. Classification (GTDB taxonomy): domain Bacteria; phylum Pseudomonadota; class Gammaproteobacteria; order Steroidobacterales; family Steroidobacteraceae; genus Bog-1198. Next base: position 6,859 of record CAVSSU010000017.1, on the reverse strand, counting down.
CCCGAGAGCGCAGGTTTGCACCCATTCGATTTCGTAACGTTTGTGCTGCGACAGCGCATCGCGGACCATGGCGGCGCCTTGAACATCGGCTTGGATCAACAATACGTGAACTGCCATGGGTCCCTCCGTGCAGGCTGACGTTGCACCAGCCTACACCCGGCCGCCGATGGAGCGTCTGTTCGTTACCGCACCCAACGACATCGCGTGCGACATACGCCGCTTCGATGGCGGATCGATAGATGCGTCGCTGCGCTTGCCGGCCACCGTGCCCCTGGGAACATCTTGCGACAGGTGGCCCTTCCAATCCATTATGTTGGCCATGGCCGGTATCCTGTCCCGTTTTTGTGACACCATCGCCAAATGATCTCGGACCCTCCGGTCTCCCTGTAACTGCTAATTTTGCAAGGTAGGAAGTGTTCAAGTGCGTCGATCCGTACACGTTTTGTCCTTTTTGCGAGTCTCAGCAGCGCGAAATGCGATTGCAGCAATCCTGCTTTCGCTGGTGGCGTGCGGTGGCGGCTCGAGCAATGCGCCGCTGGCGTTGTCAGGCACTGTGAGCGGGTTGACAACCGCCGGCTTGGCGCTGACCAGCAATGGGACCAACCTCAACATCAGCGCCGGAGCAACGACCTTCGATTTCGGCCCGATACTATCTGATGGGGTGGTTTACAACGTCACCGTGCCCATCCAGCCCTCCGGCCAGATCTGCACCGTGATGAACGGCACCGGGACGGCGACTACGGCAAATATCTCGAATGTGGTGGTCACCTGTGCGGATCGGACCTTCAATGTTGGAGGCACCATCACCGGCCTTACCGCTTCAGGGCTGCTGCTGGCCAACGGCAGCGATACGCTGAGCGTTCCCGCCGGCGCGTCCTCCTTCACGTTGCCCGCGGGGGTGGCGTATGGCAGTGGGTACGCGGTCACCGTGGCGACGCAACCGACCGGCCTCACCTGTGACGTGACCAACGGTGCGGGGACGGTGGGGGCGGGCGCCGTCACGGATATAGCCGTGAATTGCACCGATAAGCCTCTCACAGTGGGGGGAACCATCAGCGGCCTCGGGAGCGCACCGGGTCTGGTGCTCGTCAATGGTGCCGACACGTATACCATATCGGCAAGTGCCACCACGTTCACGCTGGACGCCCCGCAGTCCTCCGGCCGCATTTATGCGGTGCACGTGCAGGATCAACCGGCGGGCAAGACCTGCTCTGCCAGCAACGGTTCCGGAACGATGCCATCTCATGATGTCACCGATGTCTCGATCATCTGTTCTTACGAGGCCTACGGCCTCGGTGGAACAGTCGTTGGGTTGACCGCCGCCGGCCTCGTGTTGAGCGACGGCAATGACACCTACGCTGTGCCGGCCAACGCGCTCAACTTCACGATGCCCGAGGCTCTCGCCCGCGGCAGCGCCTACACGGTGAGCGTGAAAGCTCAGCCGGCCGGACTGACCTGCACGGTCAGCGGCGGCACAGGCACCATGCCCGCCAGCACGGTTACCGACGTGGCGGTGACATGCTCTTCGATTAGCTACACGTTAAGCGGCTCAATTTCCGGATTGACGACATCCGGACTCGTGCTGTCCGATGGAGCGGAAACCCTGTCGGTCTCGGCCAACGCCAGGCAGTTCTCGATGCCAAACGCTCTCGCCTACGGCAGTAGTTACACGGTGACCATTCAAGCTCAGCCAAGCGGCGGGAGTTGCCAGATCACCGCCGGCACCGGCACGGTCAGCGAAGAGGTCGGCACGGTGAAAGTCACTTGCGGGGAGGCAACTGCGCCGCCGTAGGCGCCCGCGACTCCGGCCCGCGGCATGGTGACCCACCCGGGCGGCTAGCTTGGCTATAGCCTAAGCTAGGGTGGCTCGTGGCAGACGGCTTCCATGTTGTGCCCATCGGGATCGAGAACGAATGCGCCAGACTCAAGCCAAGGAGATCACTGTGCCGACCGCCCGCTCGAAACGGCCGGCGCGCAAGCGCGCGAAGCGGCCGAACCGGCGAGCCACCCCTGCCGCGTTTGGCGCCGCTTATTTCGAGAGGTTCTACTTGAGCCCGGCCACCCGCGTCACCGATGCGGGCGAGATGCGCACCCGGGCCCGTCTGATCGCCGCCGTGCTGGCCCAGGCTGCGATCCCGGTGCGCAGCATTCTCGACGCCGGTTGCGGCATCGGGCTCCTGCGCGCGCCCTTCGCCCAAGAGTTGCCGCGAGCCCGGTATATCGGGCTCGACGCGAGCGAATATCTCTGCGGGCGCTATGGTTGGGTGCGGGGCTCGGTCGCTGACTATGCGCCCCTGCGGCCGAGCGACCTGCTCGTCTGCTACGATGTCCTGCAATACCTCGACGACCGCGAGGCCGCGCGCGCGATCGCCAATTTCAAGCGCCTCACCCGCGCGGCGCTCTATGTCTCCGCCCTGACCCGCGAGGATTGGCGCGAGCATTGCGATCGCACACTGACGGATCGCGCGGTGCACCTGCGCGCTGGTGATTGGTACCGGCGGCGGCTCGCCAGAGACTTCCGCTATCTCGGTTTCGGCGTCTGGCTTCGCAAGGACGTGACCGCGATCCTGTGGGATATGGAGAGGCGTTAGCCGGTCAAAGCGTTGCCTGGATCCAATCGACGAGCGCGGCGTGGACCGGCTCGCCCGCACCCAAGTCGCTGCGGGCGTCGTTGATGAACGAAACCAGGACGTACGTCTTTCCCGATGCGCCGGTCACGTAGCCGGCCACGGCGGTGACGCCATCCAGATGACCGGTTTTCAGGCGCACCGAGCCCGGGGTGGTCTTCTGCATGCGATTTCGCAGGGTGCCGTCGACCCCGGCGAGCGGTAGCGAGGCGAGGAACTCGGGGGCCCAGCGGCTGCGATACGCAAAACGCAGCAGCGTCGCCATCTGGAGCGCCGAGATCCGGGCGCTGCGGGAAAGGCCGGAGCCGTTGTCGACCACCACATCGGCGAGCGGCAGGCCGCGGTCGTGCGACCAATCCGCGATGGCCCGCGCGCCCTTGTCGAGCGTGGCCGGGGCACCGTAGCGATCCGCGCCGATGGTCAGGAAGACATGACGCGCCATGAGATTGTTGCTGTACTTGTTCGTCAGGCGTATCACCTCGCCGAGGGTCAGCGATTCGAAGCTCAACAGGGATTGCGCGTCCGGCGGCGCCGCCGCGATGCGCATCGCGCCTGAGAACTCGCCGCCGGATTCGCGCCACAGCTCGACGAAGGTGCCGAAGGCGTAGCTCGGAGCCTTGAGCATCACCCGCGTGATGGTGCGATCGAGACACTCCCCCGACAGGTCACCCGAGAATACGGCGCGATCCGATTCCGCCGAGGACACCTCGAAGTCCACCCGGGCCGCCGCTCCGCTGCAGCGTCCCGCCACGAAAGCGATTCGGTTATCGATGGCGAGATTGATCGGCGCCGGCGTCGCGACGATGTCGACGCTGCGCGTGGCGGCATTCGGAGCCATGCGGAACTCCACGGACTGGAAATTCACCATGAGCGCGTCCGGCTCGACGTTATACGAGCGGTTGGGGCGGCCGTCGAACGCCCCCGGATCCTCGGGCGGCAGCGCGAACGCCGTGTCGTCGACGACGATATCGCCGCCGATGGTGCGGATCCCCTTCGCGCGCAACGCATGCACGAAACTCCACCAGCGCTCCAGGGTCATGTACGGGTCCCCGCCGCCCTTGAGGATGAGATCCCCCCGCAACACGCCCTCCTCCAGGGTGCCGCGCATCAGCCCGTCCGTATGCCAGGTGTAAGCGGGTCCCAGAAGATCCAAGCCCGCGAAAGTCGTCACGAGCTTCATCGTGGATGCGGGACTGCGGAGGGTCTCCGCATTCAAGCTCGCGATCATGCGCCCCGAATCCATGTCGAGCACGGCGAAACTCACCGAGCTCGGCGCAAGCCGACCGGCGGCGAGCGTGTGGGCTACCGGGGCGGGTATGACCCCCGTCGAGGCGAAGGCGGCGGATGGCGCCAGCAGCCCCGCCGCGCAACAGGCCAATACCCGATGAACCCCATGCTCCATCATCGCAACACCACGCTTCGCCACGCGCCCGATCTCCAGCGCAGAAACAACATCATTCCCAAGCAACATACATAAACCAGCGCGGCGATCCATCCGCCGACCGCTCCCAGCCCGTACTGCGGCAGCCAATGCACCCACCCGTCGCCGGATTGAAACGACAGCGCGTGGGCCAGCGGCACGAACAGCGCCCAGGACAGCGCGAGCACCATGATCGACGGCACGCGGACGTCGCCCGCCCCGCGCAGACACGCGCCGCTCGCGATGTTGAAGCCGTCGAACAACTGATACCCGGCGGCGATCCAGAGCAGCACATATCCCTTCCCGGCCACTTCCGCAGCCTGCGGATCCGCCGCGTTGGTGAACCAGGGCATCAGCCACCTTCCCGCCGCCGCCACGATCACGCCGATCAAGCCCATGTAGGCGACGGCGAGCGCGATGATGCCATTGCCGACTTTGTACGCCCAATCCAATCTACCGGCGCCGATGGCCTGACCCACGAGGGTCGTGCCGGCCATCGCGATTCCCACGGCCGGCATGTAGCAAAAGGACGTAAGCACGAGCACGATCTGGGTCGAGGCGCCGTCGACGTTGCCCAAACGCACCTGCATGAGCTGAAACAGAGCGAATCCCAAGATATCGGCTGCATACAGGAGCCCCATGGGGAATCCGAGCTGGAACTGCGTCACGAGCGCCCGCAACTCGAGCGGGTAGGTCCGATTCGAGCGGTAGCGCCGGCGGGTCCGGCCGCCGAGAAAGCCGGCGAGCGCGGCGATCAGGCCCACGAGCTGCGCTGCGCCGGTTGCCCACGCGGAACCGGCGACGCCGAGTCCGATCCCGAAGATGAACAGCTGATTGAAAGCGGCATTGATCATCGCAACGGCCAACGTGACGCGCAGCGTGATGGTCGGCCGCCCGATCCCGTTGAAAAAGCCGAGAACCGAGTAGAGCGCGATCCCCAGGGGGGCGCAGAGCATTCTCGGGAACCAGTATCGGAGCGCCAGATCCAGCGTGGCCGGCGCAATCCCGAAGGGCGAGAAGATGGCCCTGCCGCTCCACGCCAGCACGGCAAACACGGGCACGGTGAACAGCGCGGCCCAAAGAGCGGTCCACGTGGCTTGCGAGGCGCGCGCCAGGCGCTGAGCGCCGTAGGACTGGGCGACGAGAGTCTGCACGGACAAACCCACGCCCCCGAAGAGCAGGATCAAGACGAGGACCGGCCAGTAGACCGCCCCCATCGCCGAGGTCGCCGCCGGGGACAGGCGCCCGACGAACCAGGTATCGGTTGCATTCAGCACCGCTTGCACGGCACTGTTGAGCATGAAGGGGAGCGCGAGTCCGGCGACCGCCACGTAGTCCAGGCGCACGCGTCCGCTCGAGCTCAGCCGCTGACCCGGCGCGAGTTCTGTCGATGGCGGAGGCGACGGCGCGTCGATCGAGTCCACTGAATGTATTCCCTGCGGCGAGCCGGCGAGGTTACCAGGCATGAGCAAGAATGTAGAACGCACCATCAACGCAACCCTGACGGCGCGAGAGCTGCCGGGCGGGACCTGGCAACTGTCGAGCGGCGGGCAGGGAGGGGTCGACATCATCCTGCGCGGAACGGACCCGCAGGCGCGCGCCGACCGACCGGCCTTCGCGCGAGCAAGGCGCTGGTCGCATGGCACCGGAACGGGAACCGCGACGGCGCCACCGTGACGCTGACCACGGCCGGCGGCACCCGCCAACTCCGCGCGCGCACGGTCATCCTGCACGAGTCCAGGGCGCTGCTCTACGATGGGCTCCCTCTGGTCCGGCTGGACGACGCGGCCCGACGATTCTGGCGCCGGGTGTTCTGGTCGGTGCGCATTCCGGGCGGCCGGCGGCTCCTCGGTCTGGATGGCGCGACGATCCGGCGGCGCGACGTAGCTCCGCGACGGCGAACTGCATCACAGGCCCCGGCGCATTTTGTTAACGCCGAGCGCCGACCCTGCAATTACGCATTAAGTAACGCCGGGAACTGCGACGCGGGTCGCGGCTGGGACGGCGCCAATTCCCGCACATTCGCGCAGGGAATTCATCACTATTCATCCATTCCCCTAAAGAGCGGCGCTATCAGTGCTGGACATCAAACCATTCGTCGTCCGAACCGGATGCGCCGCGGCTTCATTCGAACCATACGGCCGACTGCTGCGGATGCTCATGCCGAGCCTCAAGGGGGTGTTGGTCCACGACGCTTTCGGCAACGTCGCATGGGCCTCGGAGGACTGGGATCTTGGCGATGAGCCCGATGTCGTGAAGGAGGCGATCGCCAATGCGATCACCGACCCGCACGAATTCCCGGGCGTCGTCCGCCACGATGCGGACAGCGCCGTGTATTCGTTTGCCCTGCGCGGCGAGCACGTGGATTCTCTGGGAGTCGTCAGCCTGCTCGTGCGCCTCTCGGGCGCGCGGCGCACGGAAGCGCGTCCGCTCTCTTACATACGCCAGCTCGTGCAGCCGGCCCTCGAATGCCTGCGCCGCGAATTGGCGCTGCGTTCCAAGCTCGGATCGCGCGAGCGCGATCTCGATGTGCGCGAGCGCGATTTGTCGCTCATGCTCGAGATGTCGTCGACCCAATCCGCGACGGGTGAGGCGGACGAGTTCGACCTGATCCTCAAGACGGCCATGGAGCACATGGACTGCGCGCTGGTCGCGCTCTGGGTCCCCGACAAGAACATCGGCCTGTCGATGACCCGCAGCGGAAACCCGATGTCCCCCGAATCGCTGCTCCGCGCACAACAGCATCTGATGGCCTGGATGCAGCTGCAGCAGCGCACCATCGTCGTCAATCACATCTTCCAAGGTGGCGAGC
>CAVSSU010000016.1:0-28904 GCA_963730565.1 uncultured Gammaproteobacteria bacterium | reverse complement strand
CTCCCTCCTCTCTCTCTCTCCTCCCTCCCTCCTCCCTCCCTCCCCCTCCTCCTCCCTCCCTCCTCCTTGGCATTCACGCAAATATCGCCGAATACTTACTGCTAGACAGGTGCCGGCACCTTTTCCAGGGAATGCCTAGGCATGGATTGAATGAGGCTGGCCCACATGAACAACGTCAAATTTGCCGATCAGCGCTCCCAGATGGTCGAGCACCATATCTTGCACCGCGGCATACGCTCAAAACCCGTGCTTGAGGCCATGCGCAGCGTGCCACGGGAAGAGTTCCTGCCGCCGGAGCTGAGGGAATTCGCGTACGAGGACACGCCGCTCCCCATCGCCGAGGGTCAAACGATCTCGCAGCCCTACATCGTTGCGATGATGACCGATGCTTTGGAGCTCGACGGCGGTGAGAAGGTGCTCGAGATCGGCACCGGGTCGGGCTACGCCGCGGCGATACTGTCGCGAATCGCGAAGGATGTCTACACCGTCGAGCGCATCGGTCAGCTTGCGGAGAAAGCGGCGGCGACCTTGAGTACGCTCGGATACCGGAATGTGCATGTTCGCCACGCGGATGGAACGCTGGGGTGGCCCGACCATGCACCCTACGATGCGATCGTGGTTGCCGCCGGCGGGCCGGAGGTTCCCGAATCGCTCAAGGCGCAGCTCAAGATCGGTGGTCGGCTGGTGATACCCGTCGGTGCGGATCGCCGCCTGCAGGAGCTCGTGCGCGTCACGCGCGTGAGCCAACGGGAATTCAAGACGGAGGAGCTCGCGGACGTGCGCTTCGTGCCGCTGGTGGGCGCCGAAGGCTGGGACGCCGCCGCGCAGCGCGCCGCCAAGCCGATGGACGGGCCGCTGGCGGCCGCGATCTCCAAGTCGAGCGAAAAATTTACCTCGATTGAGGCGGCTCATCTCCAGCCGCTGCTCGAGAGGATCGGTGACGCGCGGGTGGTGCTGCTCGGCGAGGCTTCACACGGCACCTCGGAATTCTATCGCATGCGTGCCCGGATCACTCGCGCGCTGATCGAAAAGAAGGGCTTCTCCTTCGTCGCCATTGAGGGCGATTGGCCGGATGCGGCGCGCATCGACAACTATGTCAGGCACCGCAAGGTGCCCGCGTCCGAGTGGACGGCGTTTGCGCGGTTCCCGATGTGGATGTGGCGAAATCGCGAAGTGCGCGAGTTCGTCGATTGGCTACGCGAGCACAACGCGCATGCCAAGCCCGGGGCACGCGTGGCCTTTCACGGCCTCGATCTCTACAGCCTGTACAATTCGATACAGGTGATCCTGGACTATCTGGAGAGCGTCGACCCGAAGACCGCCGAGCTAGCCCGAGAACGCTACGGCTGCCTCACGCCGTGGCAGGCCGATCCCGCGGTCTACGGCCAAGCGACTCTCACCGGCCAGTACCATACGTGCGAAAGGCAAGTCACCTCGATGCTGACCGATTTGTTGCGAAAACGCGGCGCCTATTCGGAGCACGACGGGGAGCGATTCCTGGACGCCGTGCAGAACGCGCGGCTGGTCGCAAACGCCGAACGCTACTACCGCATCATGTACTACGGCTCGCGCGCCTCCTGGAACTTGCGCGATACCCACATGTTCGAGACCCTGAAGAATCTGATGAGCCATCACGGCCCGCGCAGCAAAGCAATCGTCTGGGCGCATAATTCGCACGTTGGCGACTCGGCTGCGACCGAAATGTCCGCGCGCGACGAATACAATATCGGCCACCTATGTCGCGAGGAGTTCGGCAACGGCTGCTATTCGATCGGCTTTGGAACGCACAGCGGCACGGTCGCGGCTGCTTCCAACTGGGACGAGCCCATGGAAATAAAAGACGTGCGTGCCTCGCTCGCCGGCAGCTATGAGCGACTGTGCCACGAGACCGGCGATCCGCACTTCTTGCTGCCGCTGCGGGGATTGTCGCCGTCATCGCCGATCGCAGGATTGATGCGGCCGAAGCTCGAGCGGGCGATTGGCGTGATCTACCGGCCGGAGACCGAGCTGCAGAGTCATTATTTCGAGGCGATACTGCCGCGCCAATTCGACGAGTATATATGGTTCGATCAGACCCAGGCGGTGACTCCGCTGCGAAGCGAGGAGCTCGAAGGGCCTGCCCGACACCTATCCCTTCGGGCTTTGACAACGCCGTGACAGCCCTCAGGGACACTCGCTACGTCATCGACAAGCTGGCGTGGATGCGCTCACAGCACATCTGGCCGAACGGGCTGCGCTACTTGTGGACCGATGCATTCGGGGTGGTCCTGCTCGTTTCGCTGTACGCGGAGTCGGATGAGCGCAAATACTTGGACCAGGCGGAATCGCTGGTCGCCGACGTCCTGCGTGTGCTTGGACGGCCCCGGGGCATTCGCATCGGGGAAGCAGCGGATCGCGACGGCCAGTACTTTCATTACCTGGCGATGTGGCTCTATGCGCTCGCCGTTCTTGGCAGGCACATCGCCGATTACCGGCGCATGGGGATTGACCTCGCGCGCGAGATTCATCCCGCCTTCGTTCTGCCGGGACGGGGCGTGATCTGGAAGATGAAGGAGGACTTGAGCGGGCCGTACCCCGGATACGGCTTGGGCGCTCTCGATGCGTTCGACGGGTACGTGTCGTATCGATTGCTGGATGAGACCGCGCTCGACGCGCAGATCGCGGATATGCGGCTCCTCATCGAGCAGTCGGCGCCCCACCTGCACATCACTCAGGATTTGGGGCTCGGGATGATGCTCTGGATGACGCAATTTTTTCCGAGAGAGCGTTGGGCGGTGACGCAACAGGCCCGCTGCCTTGCCACCCTTGACGGGATGTGGGTCGACCAGGGCTACTTCTGCAGGGAACCCGACGCGCGCCGCACGAGGTTCGCCTTCACCAACTATGGCGTTTCGGTGGGCCTGCAGGCAGTCGGCGCGATGGCCCAGCGGGTATCGAGCCTGAATACATACTTTGAGGCTTACCGTTCCGGGGACGAATACGATCGCGAAGCGATCACTCACGTCATGGCTTGCAGCTCGCACTTTCCAGGCTATCTGCTACGTGAATAAAAGGGGTGAACGGCGGGCTGAAGGGCGAATACCATAGGTCAGCTTGGCATTTGAAAAGAGGCGACGGTGCATCCCCGTCGCCCCGCTAAGGAGGCAGCTCAATGGCGTCCCCGTCACTGCACGGTAATTTGCTTTGCCTTCTGTTTCGGTGATTCGGTCACCTTCGGGATATGAACCGTCAAAATGCCGTCCTTGCTCTCACAATGAACCGCATCGGCATTCACGTTGTCAGGAAGCGAGAAGCGTCGCTCGAAGCTGCCGTAGAAGCTCTCCGTGCGGTGAAATTTCTCATTTTTGTCCTCTTTTTGCTGTTTTCGCTCACCCCTTATCGTAATCATGCCCTGCTCGAGGCTTACCTGAATATCCTCCTTCTTGACGGCCGGCAATTCGGCCCGGATCAAATACTCCTTGTCGGTCTCACTGATGTCGGCCGACGGTGCCCAATCCAGTTTTTTGCCGTTACCGACTGCAAGACGTTGCCAATTCGCGAACGTACTCGGCAACATCGGGTCGAATAAACCTTCTATCTCGCTGAACGGCGACCAACGTACCAGGTTCATCGCATTTCCCCTTGTATTGCACGCCGGATTGGCGTGGCAATGATGCTGGCCCCGATCGCAGACACATACGATCAGAGAAAGTACTTATTCGCGTGCGAAGGCCACTGCGTGGATTCAGGCTCGTGCTTCGCGATTTGCCGCCGCTGACGACCGATACCTCGCCTATGAGTAGATCACGCATCCGAATCGGTGGAATCGCGCATGGCGGATCGTCCCGATCCGTGCGAACTTCAGATCCGATGGTCACACGACGCGCAACCGTTGCAGGGATACTGGCCAGTGCGGCGACGGCCGGCAGCTCGCAGGTTTCTGCTGCGCAGACGAGGCCACTTCCGCCGCCGCGGCGCGAGGGCGGGCAACCTTTGCTCTCGGTGCTCAATTCGCGCCGCTCGACCCGCGCGTATTCGAGCCGGCCGCTGCCACTGGAGACCATCTCGGAATTGCTGTGGGCCGCCTACGGGGTCAATCGACCGAGCGGCGATCGCACCGCGCCGTATTGGCGTCATGTCATGGTCATCGATATCTTCGCCGCGATGGCGGACGGGGTCTGGCTCTACGAGCCCAAGGCGCACGAGTTGCAGCCTTACATGCCGGACGATATCCGCGCTCATACCGGAACACAGGATTTTGTCGGCGTCGCGCCCCTCGATCTCATCTATGTCGCCCACGGCGAGCGAATGCCGGAGCTAAAAAAGGAGGACCGCCGGCTCTATAGTTCCGTCGACAGCGGTTTCATCGGCCAGAATGTCTATCTGTACTGCGCATCGGAGGGGCTTGGCACGGTTTTTCGGGGCGCGGTCGATTACGCGAAACTCGGGCAGATCATGAAACTGCCGGAGCAGCAGTTCGTGACTTTCGCGCAGACCGTGGGGTACACGCTGCCCTGACTCAGGAGCAGCCAGGAGGGGCGGTGAAGATAAAGGCGAGACATATTTGGCTGACTCTGATCGTGGCTATTCTGCTGCTGCTAATTGCGAGGGCCATCCACACGGCGTCGACTTAGGATCTGCCGGTGAGGAGCTTTCCGCTATCGAAGGTTTATCAGTTGCTCGAGCCCGGCCCCGTCGTCCTCCTCACCACGGCGCATAAAGGCGCGCCAAACGTCATGACCATGTCGTGGCACATGATGGTGGATTTCGAGCCGCCGTTGGTGGCCAGCGTCGTCAGCGAGGCCGATTTCAGCTTTGTGGCATTACGGGCGACCGCGAATGCGTCATCGCCATTCCCGCGTGGAACTGGCGCCCTATCGTGGTCAGGTCGGAAATTGCTCCGGTCGCGACAGCGATAAATTCGAGCATCCGCCTGCACCGCCTGCCGGCCGGGCGCGTGGCGGCGCCATTGATCGCCGAGTGCTTCGCCAATCTCGAATGCCGGGTGATCGACACGCGCCTGACGAAGCGCTACGACTTGTTCATCCTTGAAGTGGTTAAAGCATGGAGCACGCCGTCCTGTAAGGCGCCCAAGACGATCCATCACCAGGGTACGGCACATTCGTGGTGGACGGAAAAGTAATCAGCGTGAAATCGAAAATGCGCTAGTGCCGCGCATGCGTCGAAGGGCGCGGGAGCGCTGACCGTGGCGCTACCGCGGGTCGCTCGGTTAATACCTAGGTAGCAGCCGAATCTACGGGTTGCCCGGTCGCAGCGCAACCGCCATATTCTTGGTCGAGCAGCACTGTTTGCGGAGCTTGATATGTGCCTTCGAATTCCGACCGATGTGCGCGCTCTGATGGTATTGTTCGCAGTCATCGCAAGTGCCCGCGCCGGCGCCGCGTCGCAGCGGCTCGCCTGCGTGTTGACGGACACCGATGCCGCGAGCGCCGTCGAGCATCGCTCGATCGCCATCGTCTTCGATGCGGACCGATCGACCATGGCGTTCGAGGAAGCCGGCCGCTCGCGAGATCTGACCAATGTCTCGATCAGCATGACCTCGATGAGCGGCGGAGTGGCCGACATGACGGTGGGGGTTTCCCGCTCGTCTTGGAGGGTGGTGGTGCAAACATATGGGAAATCCTCCGTGCGCACCGAATATGGGGTTTGCGCACTTGCCCGGTGATACCCGTGCTCCAAGCTGCCGACCATAAGGAAGGCCCGGCTCATGCCGAGCCTGCCGTGTCCACTTCGCCCATGCGTTCATGGACTGACTGGGCATGCTCGCGGGCCGCGCAGGTGCCGCGCCGCTGGTGGGTTTCAGCAATGATCCTGGTCCTGGCGTTGATTGCGGGTATCGTCCTGTGGATCAAGGCGGCTCAGGCGCACTACGTATACGTCACGGCACCGGTCACGCGGGGCGCCGTGGCGCGCGCGGTGACCGCGACCGGCACGGTGAACCCGGTGCTCACCGTCACCGTCGGCAGCTACGTGTCGGGGGTGATCCAAGACCAGTACTGCGATTTCAACACCCGTGTTCGCGTCGGCCAGCTGTGCGCCAGGATCGATCCCCGTCCGTATCAGGCAGTGGTGAATCAGGACAGGGCAAACCTCGCCAACGCGAAGGCGCAGCTGCGCAAGGATGGGGCCAATCTCGCCTACGACCGAATCGCTTATCAGCGCGACTCCGGACTCGTAATACGCGGAATTGTCTCGCAGGATACGGTCGACAGCGCCAAGAGCGCGCTCGATCAAGCGCTTGCTCAGATCGAGGTGGATAAAGCGGTCATTCAGCAGGATGAAGCGGCGCTCGAAGCGGCGCTGGTGAACCTAGGCTACACCAACATCGTCTCGCCCGTGGATGGAACCGTCGTATCGCGCAATATCACGATCGGCCAGACCGTGGCGGCGAGCTTCCAGACGCCCACGCTTTTCCTGATCGCCACCGACCTCAACCAGATGGAAGTGGACACCAATGTGAGCGAAAGCGATGTCGGTGGCCTGCACGAGGGAGACAAGGCCACCTTCGTGGTCGAAGCTTATCCCAATCGCATATTCAACGGCACGGTGCTGCAGTTTCGTCAGGCCCCGCAGACCGTGCAGAACGTCGTGACCTACGACGTCGTCATCGGCGTGCCGAATGATGCGCATCTGCTCGATCCCGGCATGACCGCGACGGCGCGCATAATCGTCGATGAGCGCGACGAGGTGCTGCGCGTGCCGGACCAAGCGCTTCGCTTCTCCCCGGGGGGTCTTGCTACCGCCCAGGCGCCGAGCACCAAGGCGACGGGCGGCGTCGAGGTCTGGCTGCTGCGCGCCGGGAAGCCGCGAAAGGTTCCCATCAAGACCGGCCTCGATGATGACACCTACACCGAGGTCCTGTCGGGTGATATCCGTACAGGCGACGAGGTGATCGTGAGCGAGCAGCGCGCGCAGGGATCCGCTCGAGGCGCCGCCCAGCCGCGCCTCGTCGGCTTTTGATCGAGACCGTGCCTTCATGTCGGAACCTGTCATCCAGGTGCAAGATGTCTCCAGGATCTATCGTCTCGGCGATGTCGAAGTGCGCGCGCTCGACGGCGTGAGCCTCACGATCGAGCGCGGTGAGTTCGTCGCCATCATGGGATCGTCCGGCTCGGGCAAGTCGACCCTGATGAACATCTTGGGCTGCCTGGACCGACCCTCCAGCGGCCGTTATCTTCTGGAAGGATTGAACGTCGCCGAGGTGCCCGAGCCGTCGCTCGCGAGGATCCGCAGCGAGCGGATCGGCTTCGTGTTTCAAAGCTTCAATCTGCTCCCACGTACGAGCGCTCTCGAAAACGTCGCCCTGCCGCTGTTCTACGGTGTTTCAGGACCGGCTCGGCGCGCGGAGCGCTTTGCGCGGGCACGAGACGCACTGCGTTTCGTCGGGCTGGCCGAGCGCGAGCGCAACACGCCGAGCCAGCTCTCGGGCGGCCAGCAGCAGCGGGTGGCCGTCGCCCGTGCGCTGATCAGCGGCCCGAGCCTGCTGCTCGCGGATGAGCCCACCGGTAATCTGGACAGTCGCACCTCGCACGAGATCATGGACATGCTGCGCTCGCTCAACCGCGATCAAGGCGTCACCATCGTCGTGGTCACACATGAGTCGGACATCGCGGCCTACGCCGATCGGATCGTGACCATGCGGGATGGCCGGATCGTCGCCGATCAGGTACAGCGGTCCGCGGCGCCGGCCACGCCGCGCCCGCGCGCTGGCCCGGCGTTCGCCGCGCCTCGCGCGATGTCGGGCTCCGCAGCGTCGCAGCGGGGTTCATTCCTCGCCTTTTTCGCGATGATCCTGCTGGCCGCTGCTCAGGCGCTCGGCCGCAACAAGATGCGCTCAGCGCTCACCATGCTCGGCGTATTCATCGGGGTCGCGGCGCTGATCGCGATGGTCGCGGTGGGGCAAGGGGCGAACGAGGCGGTCAAGAAGCAGATCGAGAGCCTCGGCACGAACCTGCTCGTGGTGCTGCCCGGGGCGACCACAACGACCGGCGTGCGTGCGGGCAGCGGCAGCGCCTCCACGCTCACGGTCAGTGACGCGTTGGCGCTGCGCCGCGACGATCCGGCCGTAGGCATGGTGAGCTATCTCATTCGCCAGCTCGGTCAGGTCATGAATGGCAGCCTCAACTGGACGACCAACATTCAAGGCGTAACACCCAGTTATCTCGATACGGCGGGATGGCACCTCGTGGCCGGACGCAGCATCAACGCCCAGGACGATGAGGAAGCCGCCATGGTCGCGCTCATCGGCCAGACGGTCTATCAGCAGCTCTTTTCGCCCAATGAGAACCCGACCGGTTCGATGATCCTCGTCAAGGGAACACCGATGCGAGTGATCGGGCTTCTCGCCGCCAAGGGACAGAGTACCTATGGACAAGATCAAGACGACATCGTCATGATCCCGTTCAGCGCCGCGGAGCGCAAAGTGCTCGGCGTTGCCGTTCCGAGTCAAGCGCAGACCGCGACGGACCCGTATTTCCCCCCGCCGGTGAACCCATACGGGATCACGCCACGCCTGACCGGCTACGTGAACCAGATCTATGTGCAAGCGGTCAGTCCGGATCGAGTGCATGCCGCGATCGACCAGGTGACGGCGACACTTCTGCGCCGGCACCGCATTCGGCCGGGCGACACTCCGGACTTCGCCATTCGAAACTTGAGCCAAATCGCCGAGGCCGCGGAAGGCAGCAGCCGGATCATGGCGCTGTTGCTGGCGACGGTCGCGTCCATTTCACTCATCGTCGGAGGAATCGGCATCATGAACATTCTACTGGTGTCGGTCACCGAGCGCACTCGCGAGATCGGTCTGCGCATGGCGATAGGCGCCCGCCGGTTGCACGTGCTGTTGCAGTTCCTGGTCGAAGCCGTATTTCTCAGCGTCACCGGCGGGATCGCCGGCATCCTCTTCGGCCTCGTTGCTTCGGAACTCATCACGATGATCGCGCATTGGCCGACGGTTCAGTCCCTTGTGGCGATCGTGGGCGGCTTCTTGTTTTCGGCCGCGGTGGGAATCTTCTTTGGTTATTACCCTGCGCGCAAGGCTTCACACCTCGATCCCATCGAAGCGCTTCATTACGAGTAGGCGATGATCACGCAGCGATCGGCGGTGATGAAGATCTCGATCCTCGGCAGCGTGCTCGGCGTGCTTTGCGGTTGCGCCGTCGGACCTGACTTCTCGCGACCCGAACCCGCGGCGACGCAAGGTTACGGCGAGCTTCCGGCGCGCCTCCCCCACGCGGGGGCGGCAGATGCCGAGCAGCATCTCGTTCCGGGCGAGGCGATCATCGATCGCTGGTGGGTACTGTTTAGAGCGCCCCTGCTCAACGATACGCTGGCGCTCGCCCTCACGGAAAGCCCGACGCTCGATACGGCGCGAGCGACGCTCGAAGAGGCCCGGCAGGCCGTCGCCGCGGCATCGGGCGCCCTCTACCCGCAGGCGGATCTCGGCGTGAGCGGGGCACGCGAGCGGGTGAGCAGCGAGATCTCGACTGGGCAGGAACACTTCCTCGGAAATGTCTTCAGCATCGGGCCCACCGTGAGCTTCGGTCCGGATGTATTTGGCGGGGTCCGTCGCAAGATCGAGCAGCAAGCCGCGCTCGCGGAGGTTCAGCGCGACGAACTGGCCGCCGCCTATCTCTCGCTCACCGGAAACGCGGTCATTCAAGCGATCGACATCGCCTCTGCGCGCGAGCAGGTCGATGCGGTCGGCGACATCATTGCGGTCGATCAACAAAACCTGGACCTCACCGTGATGGAGCAGGAAGCCGGTAAGGCGGCAATGACCGATGTGCTCGCCGCCCGAAGCCAGCTTGCGGCGGATCGTGCGCTGCTGCCGCCCCTGATGCAGCAGCTAAGTGTCGCCGGCGATGCGCTGTCCATCCTCGTCGGCAAGACTCCCGCGGAATGGTCGCCGCCCGCTTTCGACTTCACCATGCTGCAGCTGCCCACCGAGCTACCGGTCAGTCTTCCGTCGACGTTGGTCCACGATCGGCCGGACATACTCGCCAGCGAGGCGCAGTTGCACGCGGCCAGTGCAGCCATCGGGGTGGCCACGGCGCAGCTCTACCCCAGCATCACGCTCACTGCGTCCCGGACTCAAGCGGCTGCGGCCGCCGGTACGGTGTTCGACAGCGCCAACAGCCTCTGGAGCGTGGGTGCCGGCCTGACGACTCCGATCTTCCATGGCGGTACGCTGCTCGCGCAGCGGCGCGAGGCGGTCGAGGCGTTCCGCGCGCAATTGGGCATCTATCGTCAGACGATTCTGCAGGCCTTCGGCCAGGTGGCGGACACCTTGCACGCGCTGGAGCACGATGCGCAGGCCATCGGGGCGCAGCGCGAGGCCCTCGACGCGGCGCAGGCATCACTGGAATTGTCACAGGAGAGCTACAAGGAGGGTCAAGCGAGCTTCATCCAGGTGCTGCAAGCTCAGCGCCTTTACGGGCAGGCGCGGCTCGGGTATGTGCAGGCAAAGGCTCAACGCTACCTCGATACGGCCCAGTTGTTCGATGCCCTGGGCGGGGCCTGGCGGGATTGGCAGGATTCCACGACGATGCGGTAGATGCCTGCATCGTTGGAGCCTTGCTCCGCGTGATTTGCATAGCGCCACGCCGCCCGATTGCCCGGTGCGGCAACCGCAACCGGATAGTCGTATCATCTTGTGATATTCTTTGGCTGCGGGTGCTGGATATCATGCAAATTCTTGCGATCAGAGGCGCGCGTGTCCTCGGCAGCAACGAAGACGCCGGCTGATGCCCACTGGTATCGAACTGCTTTCACCTTACGCCGGTTGGGATGAGGTTCGACGCTGGCGCAAGCTCGTGAGAAACGACTTGCTGCAACGCAGGGCGGCCTTGCCGGTCGATGCGCTTCGAGCGCTCAGCGAGCGCGCCTGTGCCCGATTGCTCCGGGCAGTGGACCTCGATGCCTATCACGTGCTCGGATTTTGCTGGCCGATTCGCGGCGAATTCGATGTGCGAGGTATCGCGGGGCAACATCTCGCTTCGGGCGGCCAGGTGGCGCTCCCCGTCATAGTGCAAAAATCAGCTCCCGTCGAATTCTGGAGCTGGCATCCGGGGATGCCGATGCAGAAAGGAATATGGGATATCCCAACGCCCAAGGAGCGCCAGGTGTTGACGCCCGATGCGGTCCTCGTCCCGTTGGTTGGCTTCGACGAATGCGGATTTCGCCTGGGCTATGGCGGAGGCTACTTCGACCGGACGCTTGCCGCGGCGGCCCAGCCGCCGTTTGCGATCGGCCTCGGTTGCGAGGACTCCCTCCTGCAGACGATCTACCCTCAGGCGCACGACATTGCCATGAACCTGATCGTGACGGATCAATGCGTCCATCGCCCGGCCTCGGCCTGATCCGCGAAGTCATGAGCCGAAACGTTTGGTGATCGTGAACCTCGCCATGAGGGGCTCGAGCGGATGCTCGTGGACATCGGCGGGTAATTCCCGAGATAGCGGTAGGCGAGGCCGGCGACGGCGGCTGCCAGGAAGAGTGCGATAAAGGCACGTCTCAGCGTTTGTTCGAGGCCACGGCGTCATGCGTCCTGCGAATGCAGATGATCATGTGAGTGCCGAGAACCGTCCGCATGGGTGTGGATATGCGCGTGCGGACCCAGTTGCGCGAAAGCGCGCTGCTCCATGTGGCCGAGTTTCCAATAGGCCACCGATAGCGCCCACGCGAGCAGGAACATGCCGACGATGACATAGCCCAGCACGCCGAAGTCGAGTCTTGCAATCGCGTCGAAAAACGGGCCGCGAATCTCCAGTATCCGGATAAATACCTGGATGAGTTCGATGGTGCCGATGACCAACGCCACGGTGACCGACAATCCTGTGGTCGTCATGTTGTAGAAGATCTTGCGCAAAGGATTCAAGAAGGCCCAGTCGTAGGCCTTGCACATCAGGACCCCGTCGGTCGTATCCATGACGGTCATGCCCGCAGCAAACAACACCGGCAGGCACAGCACGGCGGGGAGGGGCAGATCGCCGGCGGAGGCGCCCGCGGTCATGGCGAGCAGACCGACCTCGGACGCCGTATCGAATCCCAAGCCGAAAAGAAGTCCCAAGGGATACATCTGCCAGCTGTGGTTCACGAGGCCTTGAAGACGCCCCCCGAATAGCCGACTAAGCAAGCCTCGCTTATTCAGCAGCGCCTCGAGATGGGAGTGGCTGTGAGTTCCCGCCTTGGCCTTCCTCCACACCTTCAAGATATCGAGCAGCACCAGCAGATTGAGGATTCCGATGATCCAAAGGAAGGTTCCCGAGACGCCGGCGCCGATGATCGCTCCCAGGGTCTGGAGCTCTGGCAGAGCGGCTTTGACAGCGGTCGCGGCGAATGCGACGCCGATCGCCAGGGCGAATACCACCGTTGAATGGCCCAATGAAAAGAAGAATCCGACCGCCAATGGCTTTTGCCCCTTCTGCAGCATGTACCGTACGGTGTCGTCGACCGCTGCGATGTGGTCCGCATCGAAGGCATGGCGCAATCCAAACATGTAGGCGACGAAGCCCAGCCCGACGAGTGGGGGATGGCGTACCGCGTAATGCATGTACGTTCCCCAGCCCACCACGTGCAGGAGCCCTATGAAGCCGTAAAGCAAGGCGAGGCGGGACCATTCGACACCCGAGAATAGAATCCGCCGGGAGGGGCGGGCGGCGAGTCGAGCAATAAATTCAAAGTTCGACACTGGTATCCGCTTATTGCGAGGGTGGCGACCTGGTATACGGCGCCTTGCGTTCGCCGGATGCAGCAAAAGTCTTGCCGGTGTGCATCTGACGCGCCGCGTGGCCCGTATGCCTCTTATGCTCGCACTTTCCCAGGCCAAAATGCTAAACCTATCGGGGATGCAGATTCTAATCAGGCCTGCCGGCGGTTGCCATCGTTTGGGTGGCGGTGGTCCTCTGTGGCCACCGCCGGGGCCGCGGATACCTTCGAGTGGTATTGCCTGGGTGGGCAGCGCTGGGCCCGGACGTGCGACGGCATCGTGCCGACGGCACGGCTATGCGGATTTTCTTCGCGTACCCGAGTCGGCTGGCGCCTGCGCCGTTTGAGGCGGCTCCCGGTAGTGCGAGATGAGATTCGTCAGGCTCTTCGCCTGCTCGGTCATGGCCTGCGCGGCGGCCGACGCCTCCTCGACCAACGCTGCGTTCTGCTGGGTCACAGCCTCCATCGAGGCCACCGCCTTGTTCACGTGCTCGATTCCGGTAGCCTGCTCGCGGCTCGCGTTGGCGATCTCCGCCATCACGCCCGTCACCTTCTTCACGCGCGTGACGATTTCGCCAAGCACCTTGCCGGATTCGTCCACCAGTTTCGCGCCCTCGTCGACCTTGTCGACCGAATCCTGAATTAGCGCTTTGATCTGCTTCGCCGCACCGGCGCTCCTCGAGGCTAGGTTGCGAACTTCGGACGCCACCACCGCGAAGCCGCGCCCGTGCTCGCCGGCCCGCGCCGCTTCCACAGCAGCGTTCAGCGCCAAAATATTCGTCTGAAACGCAATCTCATTGATTACACCGATGATGTCGGCGATCTTCTTGCTTGCAGCGTTGATGTCGCTCATCGCCACAACCACGGCGCCGACGACGCGGCTGCCCCGCTCGGCCTGCTCGCCGGCCGTAGCCGCAAGGTCCCTCGCCTGCGCCGCGTTGTCGGCGTTATTCTTGACGATAGCCGTGATCTCGTCCATGGAGGAGGCGGTTTCCTCCAAACTCAAGGCCTGCTTCTCGATGCGCCGGCTCAGATTCAGGTTGCCGCGGGATATTTCCTCGGCGCCTTCGTGCACCTCGCGCGAGGTCCTCTTCAAGCTCGCGACGATGTCCATCATCGCCTTGATCATCGAATTGACCGACTCGGCAAGTGTTCTCAAGTGGCCCGACTTGTCGTTGAGCTGGATCCGCGAGGTCAAATCGCCTTCGATGGCCCGCTGCAAGACTTGCTCGGTCTCCGTGACCGTTGCGGACACGCCATCGATCAGTTCGTTGATGCTCGCCGCAAGCAGCGCAAGATTGCCGGTCTTTCCCGTCATGACGATGCGACGATCGGTGGCGCCCGCCAATACCGCGCGAATGACGTTTTGGGATTCGTGAACCGCGCGATCGAGCCGTCGAGCCTCTTCGATGATCGAAGTGATCTCGCTAGCGAACTTGACCACCTTGAATACTTTCCCGTCGCGGCCCAGGAGCGGATTGAAGCTCGCCCGGACCCAGACCTCCCGCGCATTCTTGCCGATTCGCGCGAATCGCCCTTGTTCGTGTTGCCCCCCACGCAGGTGTTCCCACAGGTCGCGATACTCAGCACTTTCGCGCGCCGCCGGCTCGACGAACAAGGAGTACGACTTGCCCTGAATCTCGGCCAGCGTGTAGCCGAACATCTTCAGATAGGAGGTGTTGGCCATGAGGACCGTACCGTCGATGTCCATCTCGAGGACTGCCTGGGACTGGTTGATCGCCGAGTACAGTGCTTCCAATTCCTGCAGGCGCGCATCGTCCTGCGGGGTGACGAAAGCGGCTGGCGGAGTCGTGAACAAGGGGGATTTCATTGCCGCCATCTAACCTGCCGCCACAGTTGAAACTGCATGACTCCCAGTAATCGGCCGGAGCTGCGGAATCTTGAAGGAAATATATCGCCTACCGATGCGGTCAGTGCCAATCGGCAGCGAACATGAGGATGACCGGAAAACCCAGGACGACGTTCAGACCACTTTCTCGTGGTCGGGATG
Organism: uncultured Gammaproteobacteria bacterium; assembly: GCA_963730565.1. Lineage (GTDB taxonomy): Bacteria > Pseudomonadota > Gammaproteobacteria > Steroidobacterales > Steroidobacteraceae > Bog-1198. The sequence goes on along the minus strand of CAVSSU010000016.1, from coordinate 14,185 downwards.
AGCGGATTCTCTTCCAACGCCTAGTAAGCGGTGGCTGCGATGTCGGTGTGCGTGCGATCCGCCTGCGTCTGGAAATAAATCTGGGTTTATGGGAATATGGGCCAATGAAAACGACCCTGGATCTGCCTGACGGTCTGATGCGGCGCGTGAAACTGCGAGCCGTTCATCGAAACCAAAAACTCAAGGATGCCATTGCGCAGCTGCTGGAACTCGGTATGGCCGCATCGCCGGAAGCCGATAAGCCGCCGCGCGCGCCCAAACCTGTGCGTCTGAAGGGTCGCCGTTTGGACATCGCAAGCATCGAAGCGGCAATTGCTGCCGGCCGCGAGTAGCGTGCTGCTCGTAGATACCAATATCCTGATCTATTTGATGATAGAGGGTGATCGAACGCCTGCCGCGCAGCAGTTGTACGAACGCGATTCCGACTGGCGCAGCGAGGGGTTCGTTATGGTGGAATGCTCGAACGTGCTCGCGACCTGCGTGCGGGCCAAAGCGCTCACTGGTGAGCAAGCCATGAAGCTCCTGGAAGATGCACTGGTCCTGGTACCGGTGCTGACCAATGTGACGCATGCGCAGGCACTCGAGACCGCGATGCAATTCGGCATATCCGCGTACGACGCTCGATTCATCGCATTGGCCAGACAAATGCGAGTCAAACTGATCACTGAAGACACCCGGCTCCAAGCTGCCGTACCCACTTGGACGGTTTCGCTCGCAGGCGCGCTCGCCTAATCGGGCGAGCCCGGGGTCTCATGCGAGCGGCCCCGCGGTCTATCTTGGAAATCTTGACAATAGACTCTGTTTAGTCTGTAATTTCTGTCATGACAGAAATATCTGATAGATACGATACCTTGCCGCCAGCGGTCCGGCGCTTCGTCTTGGAGTGGGGCAGCTTGGGAGAGCGCTGGGGCGTAAACCGCTCGGTAAGCCAGATTCATGCTCTGCTGTACGCGTCGAAGCAACCGCTGGTCGCCGAGGAGATCGCGGAGGTATTGGGAATTGCGCGTTCGAACGTATCCAACTCTCTGCGCGAACTGCAGTCATGGAACATCATCCGCTCGGTCCCCATTCTCGGTGACCGACGCACCTTCTACACCGCGGAAACGGATCTTTGGAATCTGGTCACTCGAATCGCCGCGGGGCGCAAAGCCCGCGAACTAGACCCCGCAACGGCAGCGCTACGCGAGTGCGTCGAAATGTCACGGGATGACGAGCGCGTGGACCCGGTCGTGCAGCTTCGATTGAGAGAGATGCTGGATTTCGTCGAACGGCTTGGCCGTTGGTACGAGCAGATGATCACCCTGAAGCGATCGACGATCGTGGCGCTCATGAAAATGGGCGGCGGAATCGCACGATTATTGGACCGCGGCGGAAAGAGGAATCGAGACCCGTCCTGATGATTATGGAGATTAACGTGAATCCACTATCAGCTTTGGAGATTGCCCGTGCGAGGCCCAGAGCTCGGTAGGGAGGGGGCGCCATGTCGCAGCCGGAGTCGAATGCGCGGATCATCATTTTTGACGGCATCTGCAATCTTTGCTCCGGAGCGGCAGGATTCTTGGAGCGCCATCAAGCGATTCCGCCGTTCGCTCTGATCCCCATGCAAACCGTCGAAGGAATGGCGACTCTGGTCGACCACGGCCTTGATCCGGACGATCCCGCCACCTTTTTGGTGCTGGACGGCGGCCGTCGCTTCACCGAATCGGACGCATGGATTCATGTTGTTTCGGCGTTAGGCGGCTTCTGGCGGCTCGTCCATGCGGCCCGTATTGTGCCGCGGCCTTGGCGCAATGCCCTGTATCGGTTGATCGCTCGGAATCGCTACCGGTGGTTCGGCCGCCGCACCACATGCTATTTGCCGCACTAGATTATGCGTATCGTGGTCGTTGGCGGTCTAGGTAACTTCGGTGCACGGATCTGCAGGCGGCTAGCGCTCGAGCCCGAAATCGAGATAGTGGCCACGAGCCGCCATGCGAGCCGCGCGGGAGATCCGGCATCCGGTCAGACTGCCATGCTCGATATCAACGCGCACGATCTGTCTTCTGAGATGCGCTCTCTGGGCCCGGATCTCGTCATTCATTGCGCGGGGCCATTCCAAGGTCAGGATTACCGGGTTGCACTCGCCAGTCTCGCAAGCGGCGCCCACTATGTAGACCTCGCGGATGGCAGAGAATTTGTGGCGGGTTTCAGAGCGAAGATCGGGCCGGCGGCAGTGGCTGCTGAGCGCGTCGCGATCACGGGGTCGAGCAGTTTGCCGGCGCTTTCCTCGGCGGTCGTGGATTTTCTCAAAGGTTCCTTCGACGAGCTGAGCTCGATCGATGTGGTCATTGCGCCGGCTCAACATGCTCGACGTGGTGCCGCCACAGTCGCGGCCGTATTGGGATATGCCGGCAAATCGTTTGCATGGTGGGATGGCGGTGAATGGCGCACCGTGTACGGATGGCAAGAGATCAAGCCTCAGCGGTTCTCCTTCGGTAACCGGCTGTCGGCCGCTTGCGATGTACCGGATCTCGAGTTATTTCCCGCACGTTATGCCGGTGTCCAATCAGTCACCTTCCGAGCTGCGCTCGAGGTATCTCTGCAGCATTATGGTTTGTGGGTGTTCGGAGCTTGCCGGCGGATGGGACTTCCAATGCATATTTCTCACTGGGGAGCGTCATTGGACCGCATCGGGACCTGGCTCAATTGGCTGGGAAGCCAGACGGGCGGGATGACGGTCCGCGTCATTGGAAGAACTCAGGAGGGCCGCGGGCTGAGCCGCACGTGGGAGCTAGTTGCCAAATGCAATCACGGGCCGGAAATCCCCTGCATGGCGGCGGTCATTCTCGCCACCAAGCTTGCCCGCGGCGATCGATTCCCAGCGGGCGCGAAGGTCTGCATGGGTATGCTCGGGCTCTCGGACTTCGAACCGGAATTCGCCCGGTGGAATATCTCGACCCGAGTGATGGATGACCCATGACTTGGTTGCTGCTGACGAAGTGGCTGCACATTCTATCGTCGACCGTCCTATTTGGTACCGGAGCGGGGATTGCATTCTTCTTCCTTCGGGCGCAGCGCACGAGGGAGCCTAAGATCGTGGCAGCGGTGGGTCGCGAGGTTGTGTTGGCCGATATGGTCCTCACGTCGACCGCCGTAGTGCGTACCAGCGCTACTATCGTTGTTGGTTCACACTCGGGTGTCCGGCATTCATCGGCGTCATGGTCATTTTCTATCTGATGGTGGCGAAGCCGGATGTGCGTTTGCCTTGAGAAAGTCTCGTGAGGCGTACGTAAGGAGGGTTACGAGTGAACCGAACAGCACTCTTTTTGGGATACCTATGCACAGTGCTCGTGGGTATCTGCCGAGACCGCCGATGCCATCTGGTATCGGGCGGGCGCCAGGATCCGACCTGAGTTCGTTGCGGTCGATCAAGAGTTCTACGGCGCCACGGTCGATGCGCTCGATTTCTCTGATCGGCGTGCCAAGGCCCGAAGTGCGGCGACGGACGCCGATTGGTTGTCTCTCGTGCTCGATCATCATATGCCCGCCTGGCCTCGTCAATTCTCGACGCTCGCGTACCGGATCAAATGGTGAAAAGTCCCCGAATGAGCGAGAGCGGACATAACAGCATCAAGGCGCATCGCAGTTACTGTTCCATGGTTTGCCGGCGAGCCGGTCCCTCACCCAAGTGAGCTGTTCAGGGGTCGTTTTCTGCATGAGCGGGTCGTGGTCGAGGCCCGGATGATGGATGTATTCAATCGCCAGACCGATCCTGCAGGCTTCATTGACGCCGGCAGCGATATTGGCAATTGCCACCGACTTGTCATCGTCCCCAGCGAGTATCAACAGCGGGCCTCGGATGGGCTTGTTCGCGCTTCTGCTGTCTTGATTGTAGCGGTGCACTTCGGGCGCTCGATCCCAGCCCGGCTTCACGGCTCGCCGCCCACCGATTTCCTTCAGCGCAGCGTAGGCGTAGTACCAGCAGCCCTTGGTGGTGACGTCTTTGTAGCGCGCAAGCACGGGCGGCGTGAGCATCCGCTTGATATCGAAGGTCGGATAGCTGGCCTTGATGCCAAACGCCGTGAACGGCCAGTACAGGTCGGTGACGGGATCGAAGGTCTCGGCATCGTGGGACTCGTAAGCCTCGTAGCTCATGTCGCCCGCGACGGAGATCGCACCGGCATAGTCAGGGTCGTTACGGCCGACCTCGAGTTCGGCGACGCCCCACACGGCGACGCCGCCCTGGGAGTGGCCGATGGCGACCCATCTCTTGCCAAGGGCGGGTACCGCCGCATGCGCGGCCGGAACCGAATAGACGACATCGTTCGCCTGCGCAATCTTGTTGTCATACTGATGCGGGCCGGGCGTGCCCAGTCCGGCATAGTCGGTCGCGACCACGGCAAATCCGGCCGCGACCATGGGCATCAATCCCTCGTCGCCGTATTCCACGTCTTTCATCAAGGAGGGTGCGCACATTCGCGCAACGCCGCTGGTGCCGTGCGCCCAGGCAATGATCGGCCATCCGCCCGCCGGCGGTGTGCCGGCGGGAATCAGAACCACGCCTGAGGCGGCGATGTCCTCGCCGCTCAACGCGCGCGAGTGATAAAGGATGCGGATCGCGCTCGCGCCCTTCGGAAGACTGTAACCGGCGAAGGGCTCGGAGCGGATTAAAGTCCCGGGCGCCGCGGCGACAAGCGGCCGCGGAGGATCGTAGAATCGGGCAAGTGGTAACGAATCCCTCGCTTCCATGGCAAGTGCTTCGGCGCGCGACTTGGGCAACTCGTTATCGGCGAGAACCGACGATGAAAGCACGAGCAAAGTGATGAAAAGCGGAAGATTTAACAAATTGAACACGAGCCATTTCCCTCGTCGCACAGAGCGCCGGTTTTGATCTTCACCGCTGAGCATGGTGCCATCCGGGACCAGCAGCGCCAAATTTCGCCCGATGGTCGTGCGACCGTGAGTCGGGCCACGCTTGGCATGCAAAAGACTGCATGCCGTCGCGCGATTCGAAGATGCCGGCCGCGGCATTTGCCCGGGAAGGCTCGCGCTCCGTGTCAATGAGCTTCGCGGGCCGTCGCCCAGGCGGCGAGCGATGCGGCTCCGATGTGGTCACGTAACGCGATGCACTGATCGATGGCCTCGAGCCGCTGCCGCAAGATACGATCGCCCCCGAGGATGCCGGCGATGCGCGGCTCGAACCACGTCCGCAGCGCGTCGGCTTGGGGCTGGGTGCAGCGGTTGGCCGCCGCGAATACGATGATCTGGGCTTGGTATTGATCCGGCAAGCGGCGCTCCAACGCCTCTTCGTGAGTCTTCAACCAGTTCCAGAAGGCGTCCACATTCTCGGGTTCGGCGACCATCGACCGGTAGAGATAACGCAGTTCGCCCACCGCCACGGCGGGCGTGGCGCCGTAGTCGCGCGCCTGTTCGCCGAGGGTCGGATCATGCGTTGCGCCGAGCGCTGCGAGCAATTCGTAGCGCTGCTGGGTCTGGTGATTCACCGCCAACTCGCCGAGAACGGCGTTGAAGGCGGGCGCGCCGGATTCCTGTACGGCAACCTTGAGCACGGTCCCGCGAATGTCCGGATCCACCCGCGACAGATCCACCGTGCCGGTTCCGTCGAGGCCCAAGGCCATACGGCCTTGCTGGTCCAGCGCCCGGCGCAGAGTCGCATCATGCGCGGTCAGCGCCAGGAATTCCGTGAGGCGGACGCGTAACTGCGTGGTCGCATCGGTGTCCGACGGCAGCCGATGCAGGCCCAGCGCCGCGGCGCGCGGCCCGTACAGGCTAACCGCGTAGGCGTCCAAGGCGGGGCGAGTAGCCTCGATGGTGAGGTATTCGCGGATCCAGGCAAACTGCTCGAACAGGGCCGTCGCCACCTGCGGGGCCGGAGACGCCGACAGCGCGCGCATGGCATCGAGCACTTCCCCGGGAGAGGTGCTCCCTTCGAGGAAGGAACTAGATACGGCATCCGCATAGATGAGCTGCTCGACCGGCGTCAGCGCGGTGACCGCGCCGCCCAGCGCCGCGAGATCGGCAGCGGGCATGGTGAATCGGTAGTATCCCGCGGCATCCGCGTTCGGCAGGTACGAGGTGGCGCAGCCGCCCGTGACCGCAAAGTCGCGCCGTGGCCGATCCAAGAGGAAGCATTGCCGCGCGACTTGGTCACCCCGATCGAAGCGCACGCAGACCGGCAGCGACCAGCCGACACTGTCCTTGGGGGTGACGCCGTAGGGCAGGTAGCGCGACTGCTCCAGAGTCAGGTTCGCCGTGCCGTTGGCGCAGCTGAGCGACGTGTGGACCAAGGGGATACCGGCTTGGTCCAACAGACTGTGCATGGCCTGGGAGAGTGCGTCCCCCTTGCCGCTGACCTTGGCGAGGGTGGCGATCAAGTCATCGGCGCTGCCGCTGCCGTAGGCATGCTGGGCGAGATACTCGCGCATCGCGGTCCGGTACGTTGGTTCACCGAGCCACTCCTCGAACATGCGCAGCACGGCCGCGCCTTTTTGATAGGTGATCCCATCGAAAGCCGTCTGGATGTCGCCAAAGTTCGTGATCGGCTGGCGAATCTTGCGCGCCGACAGCAGGCTGTCGCTGCGCATCGCGCCGAGAGTGCCCTCGAGCCGGGCGAGATCGCCCGTGAAGTCCGGATGCAGGTCGACGGTCGCCTTGCCCTGCGCCCAGGTGGCGAACGCTTCGTTCAGCCAAATGTCATTCCACCACGGCACGGTGACCAGATCACCAAACCACTGGTGGGCGATCTCGTGCGCCGTGACGTTGAAGGCGTTGCGGTACGTGCTCGAGGAGGAGGTGGCATCGATTCGCAGTAACGCATCGCGAAAAATGATGAGCCCGGCATTTTCCATGGCCCCGGCGCCAAAGTCCGGCGCGCCCAGCAGGTCGAGCTTATCGAACGGGTAGGGCTGTGCCGTATAGTCTTCGTAGTACTTCACGATCATCGGGGTCTGATCGAGGATCCACTTAAGCTGGGGTCCGGTGCCCCGGGGTCCGATGCCGCGCAATGGGATCGGATTTTTGCGCACGGAATTGGCGGGAATGATCGGGCCTTGCAGCACATCCCAAGGCCCGACGGCCACCGCGATCAGATAGGTCGGCAGCGGCTTCGTCGGGGCGAAGGTCAGGATCTTCCACTTCGCATCCGCCGACACCCGTTCTTGGATTTGCCGAGTATTGGCGACGGCCACCGCATCCTTGGGCACCGTCAGGGTCACGCGGAACGGCGACTTGTACCTCGGCTCGTCGAAGGACGGGAACGCGTAGCGTGCGCTGGTCGGCTCCATCTGCGTCATGGCGTACGCGTCATCGCCGACCCGCACCTTGTACAGTCCCTGCAGTTTGGCGTTGAACGCGGCGCTGTACTCGATGACGAGCTCGATTTCCTGCGCCGACAGTCGGTCGCCGAACGAGACCTCCGCGAGGCCCGACGGGTCGCGCACGGCGAGGGTCGCCGGGTGTCGCTTGCCTGCGGCATCCCGCACCGTGGCCTGGGTGACATTAAGCTCGCTGGCATGCATCCAGAGATGGTCGGTGGGGGCCATCAACTTGACGCGAATGCGTACCTGCCCGGTGAAGCGATCGGCGCGGGGATCGATGGTGAGGTGAAGCCCATAGGACAGCGGGATCGCGGTATCGGGGAGACGCCCCGTCGAAGGCGTATCCGCCCAGGCACCGGAGGCCAGCGTAACGAAGGCAAATAAAGCGATACGCCCCCGACTCGATGATTTCATCATCATCCCCATTATTTAGTTCCAGTATTTCCAAGACCGAGGATCAGATTCGCTGGTTGTTTGAATACCCGAGACTTCTCTTTCTCGCATGCGTCGACCAGCGCGTCTCACTTTGTCGATCTAGCATCGCTAAAGATACGCTTAGTGTCCTTTCGACATAGGTTACCTCAATGGTCGGCCTGGCAGGCTATTCAGGGAGGCGGGCCAACTCTTTGGCGGCGTTTTGCCCGGCGATGCGACCAAAGGCCAGAATCTCTGCGAGATTGCCTCCCCCGGAGGGATAGCGCTGGCCGTAGATAGAGCCCAATTCCCCCGCTTTGTAAAGGCGGGGAATGGGATTTCCGCAGACATCGAGCACCCTGCCCTGAGAGTCGAACTTGGGTCCCCCCTGGGTGTTGGGACCACACGGCCACACCTCGGTGGCATAGAAGGGTCCCTTTTCGAGAGGCGCGAGGACGCGGCGGCCAAATTCGGGATCCTCGGGCTGATGAGCATTCTCATTGAACGTCGCAACGGACTTGGCCAGGACCGCCGGCTCCATCTGGATGCTGCTCGCGTAATCGACGAATTCGTTCGGGCCCTGTCGGGCACGGATCAACAGCGCCAGCTTTTCGATCGAATCGGCCTTCAGGATCCATCCATTCTCGATTTCCTTGCTCTGGTCCGTGCTCCAGTAATAGCCGTACTTCGCCGTTTTCGCACCGATAAGGCCGCCGCCGGGCCCCGTATTGGGTGAAAGCGGTGCACCCATCGTGCGCACCTGCTCGTCGAACACGAGGTAGGAGGGAATCCGAGGATACACACCCTTGAGCGGATCAAAGAAAATGAAAGAGGCATAGGCGGAATGTCCATTGTAATTCTCGTTGAAGTAGCGCTTTCCGTATTGGTCCACCACCAGATAGCTTGGTTTGGCGATGCCGCCGAGGATCATGCCAACCGGGAAATTCTTGTAGTGAAAGCCGTAATGTTGCGATGACCAGTTCATGTGCCAGAGGTCGGCACCGGCTGCCATCGCCATCAGAAGCCCATCGCCGGTGTTGCTGTCCGTGCCGTAGAAGTAGCGCGGATTACCGTAAAATGCGTTCAGCTTGATCTGCTCATTGAACTCGAAGCCGCCCGACGCGAGGATCGTGGCCCGACGCGCCCGGATGCTGATCTCTTTGGAATCACGTTGCGCTACGGCCCCGACAATTTCCCGGCTCTCAGCCTGAACAAGCCTCTTGCCGGGGCTCGAGTAGGCAACGTGGATGTTCTTGCGAGCCCTCACACACTTGTCCAGGATCTCAAACATCTTGGCGCCCAGACCTGACTTCAAAATCCAACTGCTGATGCCGTCGGCACCGGGCAGATCGGGAAACTCCGCGCCTCCGTGTCTTATCATGTCCGAGGGCTCCCCGACACTCTCCGCGAGCCTCTTCAGGTACTCCTTGTTGGTGGACGTCTGCCTCGCCCAGGCTCGGCAGAGGGTGTCATCGACGGTGTCGCCGACGCAGGCCTTGATGTACTGGAAAGCCTTCCCCACGTCCGTAGGACAAATGAATATGCCACCGGATAGGTTGGTATTGCAGAAATGGCGATCGGCGGGATTCTTCTCCAGGATGACAACGTCGGCCCCGGCATCCGCGGCCTCAATGGCCGTTATGGCCCCGCCACCGCCATAGCCCACCACGACGATGTCAGTCTCCTCATCCCATTGGCTCGGCGGAGCGCTGATCGCTCGTGCGGCATTCTGCGTTGTCACATCCTGCTCCACTCGACTCGGCGCCCACAGCTCCTTAGTTCCTTCCCACCGTACCTGCTATTTCGTGGTGCGCCATACGGGAATGACGCAGAGCGTAGACGCGGAACTGCAATGAACGTCATGCAGGACTGACTGATCTCTGGCCAGTCAAATTACCATCCCTCGCTCGTAGCGACGCTGCGCGGGGCTTTCTGCGGAAGCTGATTCCGCGAGGGATTCGCCCTAACCTGCAGACCTACGCAAAAGCCGTAATTGCATTACCCGGTACTGCGCGTAAGTTGCTATTTAGCTACTCTGAGTTACAACTAGAGCAGTCATAGGAATCGTAGCAACTGAGGTGAAGCGCATGCTCATGAGTTTGGCATCGGGGAGCGAAATTATGCGCGAACTTGGTGTAATTTCTGCCGTCGCTCTTTTGGCCTTTATCACCTCGCCGGTCTCGGCAGACGAGTTGATTAAGCAGGCACAACAATATTTCAAGCCGATCCCGTCCGTCGTGCCCGCTGCCGTTGTCAAGGGCAACCCAATCACACGCGATAAGATTGAGTTGGGCAAGATGCTCTTCTTTGATACCCGGCTTTCGGCCAGTCAGATCATCAGCTGCTACAGTTGTCACGACCTTTCCGATGGCGGCGTCGACGCGGGGCCGACTTCAATTGGCCATGCCTGGCAGAAAGGGCCGCGCCGGGCTCCAACCGTGTTCAATGCGGTCTTTAACGTCGCTCAGTTCTGGGACGGGCGGGCCGAGGACCTGAAGGCGCAGGCCAAAGGGCCGGTCCAGGCCAATGTCGAAATGAACGCGACGCCGGCGCTCGTGGAGCAGACGCTTGCTTCCATGCCGGCCTATGTCGAGCGCTTCAAGGCGGCGTTCCCGGAAAGCGCCTCGCCGATAACTTTCGACAACATCACCAAGGCCATTGAAGCGTTTGAGGTTACGTTAATAACCCCGGGTTCGCGTTTCGATCAATTCCTCGAGGGTAATGCCAATGCATTGACGGCCCAGGAGAAGAAGGGCCTCGGCTTGTTCATGGACAAGGGCTGTTCCGCCTGCCACAACGGCATCAACATCGGTGGGGAGGCGTATTTCCCCTTTGGAGTGGTCGAGAAGCCTGGCGCGGACATTCTGCCGCCCAACGACAAGGGCCGCTTCGCAGTTACCAAGACGGCCGGCGACGAGTATGTCTTTCGCGCCGGGCCGCTTCGTAACGTCGCGTTGCGGGCCCCCTATTTCCATTCTGGTCAGGTTTGGAGCCTCAAGCAGGCTGTTGGCATCATGGGCCAAGTGCAGCTCGGGCAAATGCTCACCGACGAGGAAGAGGACACCATCGTCGCCTTTCTTAAAACGCTGACTGGCGAGAAACCAAAGGTCGACCTGCCGAACCTGCCGCCCAGGACTGACGCCACGCCGCGACCAAAGCCGTGAGGTGACATTTTCGATCAATCGGTTTCGGCGGACGGCAATCTCCCGACGCAAACCCCGCTGCCGCGGTGGATTTCGGCCAATTCTTGCCGGTGCTTGCCTTGCCTTGTTGGCGGCAATTGCGGTCGCAAATCCGACTTCGCCCGAGGTGCGAGTCGAAAGTGGCATGCTTTTGGGGCGTGAAGCGGGAAGCGTTCGGGCTTACCTGGGAATTCCGTACGCGGCTCCGCCGCTGGGTCCTTTGCGCTGGCGGGCGCCGCTGCCGCCCGCGCCTTGGTCCGGTACCCGCCTTGCCCGCGAGTTCTCCCCCGCCTGCCCGCAGCGTTCGCACTCTCGGCTGCCTTATACGGGCGAATATTACATTCCAGGCCCGACAAGTGAGGACTGCCTCACGCTCAATATTTGGACCCCTGCCTCGACTGATAGCGAGCGCCTTCCCGTTCTCCTCTGGATCCATGGAGGCTCTTTCAGAACGGGTTCATCCTCGGTGCCGATTTTCAATGGCCGCGCCCTCGCGACGCACGGGATTCTCGTGGTGACCCTGAACTACCGACTCGGTGTCTTGGGATTTCTCGCGCATCCCGAACTCACGAACGAATCGCCGCTCAAGACCTCCGGGAACTATGGGCTCCTCGACATCATCGCAGCGCTCCAATGGCTCAAGAAAAATCTGCCCGCCTTCGGCGGTGACCCAGAGCGCATCACATTGGGCGGCCAATCGGCGGGCGCCTTGGCCACTCAGTTGCTCGAGAGCGCGCCCGCGGCTCAGGGCCTTTTTCGCCAAGCGATCATCCAGAGTGGATCCATGGGCCGCGCTGTGCACTGGCCGAGCTTGAGCGAGGCAGAAGAGCGGGGTGTCCACTATCTTAAGCTACGGCGTTACTCCTCGATCGATGCGTTGCGGGCGGTACCGGCGGAGCGACTCTATGCCGGCCCCGCCCTTGATCAGCACTTTCCACCCATCGCGGACGGCGTCACGATCCGCAGCGATGCAAGCGTCCTCTCCGTTGCTCCTTTCGACGACGTATCGACGCTCACGGGCCTGACCGCGGACGAAACTCACCCATATAACCCCTCGATGAGGGCATCGGCGCGGCTCGAGGGAAGTAGCGCTGCGCGCGCCAGCCTCACCAAGTGGGCGCTCGATCGAGCCGCGAAAACCGACACACCTCTCTATCTCTATCTGTACGACCACATCGCGCCGGGGCCCGAATCCACGCGCTGGGGGGCCTTTCATGCGTCCGAGCTTCCCTATGTTTTTGAGACTCTGAATACCGCTCGAGAGCGGCCTTTCACCGCCCAGGATCGCGAGATTTCGCGCGAGCTCGCTGCATACTGGGTGAATTTCGTCAAAACCGGTAATCCCAATGGTGCAGGCTTGCCACGCTGGCGAGCGTTCAGCGTAACCGAACCGGCGGTCATGGAGATTGGTGACCGCTTCCTCGAGCAGCGCTAAAGGCGCCTTCGATATCCCCTATTAGGTGACTATCCAGAGCGGCAGAGTAAGGACAATCCCTAATACCGGAGTCGAGTCTGCCGGCAGAAACTTACTCTAAATGGCACTTACCAAAGCGCCGCGGTTTTTGCGTTGATCACATACAAGTGTGGCAGCTGTATAGACTATTGTTAGGGCCTGGTGGCCTAGACGAAGTCCCCCGACCGGCGTTTGATATTGTCCTACTTAAGGAGTCTATGATGAATGCTCACTCCACAATCCATCGGTACCGGCTGCTTGTTGGAAGCCTGTTGGGAATCGTTCCGTTCCTTGCTTTCGCAGGGGCACCGATGGGGTCGGAACAGGGCGGTGACGGTTCCCGCGAGAGGGCGCTTGATGGCCGTTCCGGACCGGATCGCGAATTCGGGGATTTCGATTTTCATGAGCACGGGTGGAGCTGGAGTCCGCACCCGGCATTCCTTGAGGGACTCAAGCTGACAGATGAGCAGGAGGACAAAGTATTTGCGATCCTTCACGCGGCCGCACCGGCGTTGCGGGAGCAAGCAAAGGCTGCCCGTAAGGCCCAGGAGGGACTTCGTGAACTCGGCACGTCTGCCCAGTATGACGATGCGCGGGCGAAGGCGTTGACCGATGCGGCAGGAAAGGCGGAGAGCGAGCTTGCGCTGTTACGCATTCGCGCCGAGCACGAGATCTATTCGATCCTGACTGCCGAACAGCGGGCACAACTGGTTGACCGCAGAGCCAATCGGGGGCCGCATGAACACGACGGCCACGGACCGAACCCATAACCTCTTGCGCATCGTGCAACCTGACCCGATCAACCAGGCCAGAGCACTTATCAACCGCGAGGGCCTCCAGGCGCTCATGAATGCTCTTGCGGAGCATGGCTACGAGATGCTCGGCCCCACCGTGCGGGACGGGGCGATAGTGTATGACACGATCGCCCACGTTGCCGATTTGCCCGCCGGTTGGAAGGATCACCAGGAGGCGGGACGTTATCGGCTGGAGCGGCGTGCCGACGACGCCCTATTCGGCTTCGCGGTCGGCCCCCAATCCTGGAAGCGTTTCCTGCATCCACCGGTTGAAAAGCTGTGGACCGTGAACCGGGACGATGGGGGCGTCACGCTGTCGAACCGCGTTGCGAATGCTCCGAAATTTGCCTTTCTGGGCGTACGAGCGTGCGAGCTTCATGCCATTGCGATCCAGGATCGGGTGTTCGTCGACGGCCCCTACCCGGATGCGGCGTACGCGATGCGACGGCAGGATGCCTTTATCATTGCAGTCAACTGCGGGCAGGCGGGAGGCACGTGCTTCTGCGTCTCGATGCAGACCGGACCGAAGGCGAGCTCGGGCTTTGATCTGGCGCTGACCGAGCTGCTCGAGGGTGACAGCCACCAATTCCTGGTCGAAGTCGGGAGCCAGGCTGGCGCGGAGTTACTCGAGCAGGTGCCCCACTCTCAGGCGACAGACGCCAACCTGGCCGCCGCCGAGGCCGTGGTTACCCGTACCGCAAGCCAGATGGGCCGGAGCCTCGAGACCGTGGGCATTAAGGAACTGCTGCAAGACAACCTCGATCACCCCCGATGGGATGAGGTTGCCCAGCGCTGCCTGACCTGCGGCAATTGCACCATGGTGTGCCCGACTTGTTTCTGTACGACGGTGGAGGATCACAGCGACCTGACAGGCACTTCCGCGCAGCGCGTCCGCCAGTGGGACTCCTGCTTTACGCTGGACTTCTCCCACCTCCATGGCGGCAGCGTGCGCTCCACCACCCGCTCGCGCTATCGGCAATGGTTGACGCATAAGCTGGCAAACTGGTTTGATCAGTTTGGCACTTC
>CAVSSU010000015.1:0-58146 GCA_963730565.1 uncultured Gammaproteobacteria bacterium | reverse complement strand
CCTGTTATGTCGTCTACTCGTTCAGTTCTCGTATTGCTCAGAATCGAGACTTTGGGCCGCGGACTTGCCGTGGAAGCTCGCGCTCCGGATGGCGTCATCGAGGCCTTCCGGGCGGCCGGTTCGAAGAGTTTCGCGCTGGGCCTGCAATGGCATCCTGAATGGCAATTCGAGGGGAACCCGTTTTCCAGCGCGTTGTTCGAGGCCTTCGGCGAAGCCGCTCGGCGGCGCGCTGCAGGCAGAAGGTGAGTTATGGCTAGCACGATTCAGCAATTCTTGAAGGAACACGGCATTTCGGAAGTCGAGGCGATCATCCCGGACATGGCGGGCGTCGCGCGCGGCAAACTCATGCCCGCCGAGAAATTCGCGGAAGAGGAGGGCATGCGGCTCCCCGAGGCGATATTTTTGCAGACGGTCACCGGCGACTACCCGGACGATCAGAGCGCGATGAACCCGTCCGACATCGACATCGTGCTGAAGGCGGACCCCAAGACGGTGCGGGTGGTGCCTTGGGCGGCGGAGCCCACCGCGCAGGTGATTCACGATTGCTTCTATGGCGACGGACGCCCCGTCACCATGTCCCCGCGCTACGTGCTGCGGCGGGTGCTCGAGCTGTACGAGGCGCACGGCTGGGAGCCCGTGGTCGCACCCGAGCTGGAGTTCTTCCTGGTCGAGCCGAACGTCGACTCCGACTATCCCTTGAAACCCCCGGTGGGCCGCTCCGGCCGGCCGGAAATCGGCCGCCAGGCGTACAGCATCGCCGCGGTCAACGAGTTCGATCCGCTGTTCGACGACATGTACTCGTTCTGCGAGGCGCAGGATATCGAGATCGACACCCTGATCCACGAGGCGGGCGCCGCGCAGATGGAAATCAATCTTCTGCACGGCTACCCGATGAGCCTGGCCGATCAGGCGTTTCTGTTCAAACGCACCGCGCGCGAGGCGGCCCTGAGGCACAAGATGTACGCGACCTTCATGGCGAAACCCATGGCCAAGGAGCCGGGCAGCGCCATGCATCTGCATCAGAGCATCGTCGACACGCGGACCCGGCGCAACATCTTCAGCAACGCCGATGGCACGCCGTCGCCGCTGTTCTTCGGGCATATCGCGGGGCTTCAGAAGTATCTCCCCGGCGCCATGTCGCTGTTCGCGCCGAACGTGAACAGCTACCGGCGCATCAGCCGTTACTCCTCGGCACCCATCAACGTGCACTGGGGATACGACAACCGGACCGCCGGCCTGCGCGTGCCGATGTCCGGACCCGACGCGCGGCGTGTGGAGAACCGGGTCGGCGGCGCCGACGCCAACCCCTATCTGGCGATTGCCGCATCGCTCGCCTGCGGATACCTCGGCATGGTGGAGGCGTTGAAGCCCTCCGAGCCGATTGCCGGCAGCGCGTACGATCTCGCCATCGCCTTGCCACGCACCCTGGCGGAGGCCTTGCGGCTGCTGCGCGAGTCGAAGCCGCTGGTGGACATGTTCGGCGACCGCTTCGTGCTCGCCTACACCGCGGTCAAGGAGGCGGAATACGAGACGTTCGCTCAGGTGATCAGCTCCTGGGAACGCGAACATTTGTTGTTGAACGTCTAGCCCGCGGGCGCATCCGCGCGGATCGCGATGACAATCGGCGTTCCGGCTCTGTCCCCCGGCCCCCGGCTGAGATATAACTAGCGCCTCGCAACAAACTCGTGGGGATGCGGTTAATGAGGAGAGCGGCGGTGTCTAGGCGTGCAGCTGCAATACTGGCGCTCGGTTTTTTCTCTTTATTGACGGCATGCGGAGGGTCCAAGAGCCCGGGAAGCGGCGCACAGAGCGGCGGGTCGGCCGATCAGGCCCCCCGCGGCGCCGCGAATTCGGGCAAGGTCCTCAATCTCTACATCTGGTCCGATTACCTCGCGCCGAACACGCTGTCGGACTTCGAAAAGGAGACGGGCATCAAGGTCAACGTCTCCTATTTCGACGCCAACGAAACCCTCGAGACGAAGCTCCTGGCCGGCTCGAGCGGCTTCGACGTGGTCGTGCCCACCGCCTCTTACTTCGAGCGGCAGATCAAGGCGGGTGTCTACCTCACGCTCGACAAATCGAAGCTCCCCAATCTCAAGAACATGGATCCCCAGTTGATGGAGCGCGTGGCCCAGCACGATCCCGGCAACGCGCACGGCGTCATCTACATGTGGGGCACCAACGGCATCGGCTACAACGAGAAAATGGTGAGGCAACTCCTGCCGGATGCCCCGCTCGACAGCTGGCGGCTGGTGTTCGATCCGGCCGTGGCGTCGAAAATCGCGAAATGCGGGATCAGCGTGCTGGATTCGCCGGCGGAGATGCTGCGCGTGGTGCTGAGCTACCTCGGACGCGACCCGAACTCGCAGAAGCCGGAGGATGCCGCCGCCGCCGAGGAGACGCTCCTCAAGATCCGTCCCTACATCCGCAACATCAATTCCTCGGAGTACATCGAGGCGCTGGCGAACGGCGACCTCTGCGTCGCCGTCGGCTACAACGGCGACATCCTGCAGGCGCGCGACCGCGCCCGGGACGCCAACAAAGGCGTCGATGTGAAGTACATCGTGCCGAAAGAAGGCTCCATCCTCTGGTTCGACATGCTGGCGATCCCGAAGGATGCGCCGCATCCCGACGCGGCCTATGCCTATCTCAACTACATCATGGAGCCCAAGGTCACGGCCGACATCACCAACTTCAAGCGTTTCGCGAACGCGAATGCCGCCTCCGCTCCCTATGTGCTCGATTCCGTGAAGAGCGATCCGGCCATCTATCCGCCGCCGGAGCTGCGCCAAAAGCTGGCCGTGCAGCTCGCGGACTCCCCGATCAGACGCGCGCCATCACACGTCTCTGGCAGAAGTTCAAGACGGGACAATAATCGATGGCCAATTCCGGCGAAGCTGTCAAGGCCGCCCCGTGGCGGGATCCCTCGGCCCGTCCTTACGTGGAGATCGAGCACGTCACGAAGTCCTTCGGCGACTTCAAGGCCGTCGACGATGTGAGCCTGAAGATCTACAAGGGTGAGATCTTCTGCCTTCTCGGCGCATCCGGATGCGGCAAGACGACGCTCTTGCGGATGCTCGGCGGATTCGAGACGCCGACCTCCGGGCGCATTCTCATCGACGGCGAGGACATGACCGGCGTGCCCCCTTACGAGCGGCCCGTGAACATGATGTTTCAGTCGTATGCGCTGTTTCCGCACATGAACGTCGAACAAAACGTCGCCTTCGGCCTGAAACAGGACGGCGTTCCCAAGGCCGAGATCGCCGAGCGCGTCGCCACGATGCTCGAGCTCGTCAAGCTCGGCGGTTTCGGCAAGCGCAAGCCGCATCAGCTGTCCGGCGGACAGAAGCAACGGGTCGCGCTGGCCCGCTCGCTGGTGAAACGCCCGAAGCTCCTGCTGCTCGACGAGCCATTGGGCGCCCTGGACAAGAAACTGCGCGAGCACACGCAGTTCGAGCTGATCGGTCTGCAGGACAAGCTCGGGGTGACCTTCCTGGTCGTCACCCACGATCAGGAAGAGGCGATGACGCTCGCGAGCCGGATCGGCGTCATGGATCATGGGGAGATCGTCCAGGCCGGCACGCCCTCGGAGATCTACGAGTTCCCGTCGTCGAAATTCGTCGCCGATTTCGTGGGCTCGGTGAACATTTTCGAAGGAAAGCTCCTCGAGGACGAGCCGGAATACGTGCGCATCGGCTCGGAGGAGCTCGGCGGCACCATCTACGTGAGCCACGGCATCAGCGCCGCGCCCGAAGCAACGGTGTGGGCCGCGGTGCGCCCCGAGAAAATCTTCATGTCCACCTCGCAGCCGGAGGTCGACACGGGCGGCAGCGGCCAGGCCACGGACAACCTGATCCGCGGCATCGTGCAGGACATCGCATACCTCGGCGATCTGTCGATTTACCTGGTCAAGCTCCCCACCGGCAAGGTGGTGCGGGTGACGCAGCCGAACACCTCGCGCCACGCGGAGTCGATCACCTGGGATCAGCAGGTTTACTTGACGTGGGATTCCTCGAGCCCGGTGGTCGTGACCCGATGATTCGATGAGACGCAAGAACCCATACGGCAGGATGGGGATTTCGGGCCGCGGCCTGGTGGTGGCGCTGCCGTATCTGTGGCTCGTGCTGTTCTTCGTCGTGCCGTTCGTCATCGTGCTGAAGATTTCCTTCTCCGACGTCGATCTCGCGATCCCCCCCTATAAGCCGCTGATCGATTGGGTCGGCCAGAACGCGCTCGCGATCAGGATCAACTTCAACAACTATGCGTTTCTGTTCACGGATTCGCTTTACATCAGCGCCTTCCTGAACTCGATCAAGGTCGCGTTCATCTCGACGCTCCTGTGCCTGCTCATCGGCTATCCCATCGCTTATGGCATCGCGCGCTCCACCGCCACCACCCGCAACATCCTCTTGCTGCTGGTGGTGCTGCCGTTCTGGACCTCGCTCCTGTTGCGCGTGTACGCCTGGATCGGATTGCTCAAAGCCAACGGGGTCATCAACAACCTGCTCATCTGGCTTGGGCTCATTCACGAGCCCATCACCATGTTGTACACGCCGTTCGCCATGTACGTGGGCATCGTCTACTCGTACCTGCCTTTCCTGATCCTGCCGCTGTACGCGAATCTGGAAAAGATGGACTGGCAGCTGCTCGAGGCGGCGGAGGATCTGGGATGCCGCCCGTGGCAGGCGTTCTACAAGATCACGCTGCCCCTGTCGCGAAACGGTGTGCTCGCGGGGTCGATGCTGGTGTTCATTCCGGCGGTGGGCGAGTTCGTGATTCCGGCGCTCCTCGGCGGACCGAATGCGTTGATGATCGGACGCGTGCTCTGGGATGAGTTCTTCTCGAACCGTGCCTGGCCGGTGGCGAGCGCCGTCGCGATCCTGCTGCTCATACTGCTGGTGCCCTTCATGATGTGGTATCAGAGCGTCCAGGCCCGCGAGTCGGCGGGCACCCGATGAATCACCGACGCTCGTTTTTCATCCTCACGTGCCTCGCGTTCGGATTCGCGTTCCTGTACGTCCCGATCCTGTCGATGGTGGTGTTCTCCTTCAACGCCTCGAAACTGGTCACGGTGTGGGACTCGGCGAATTCACCCACGTTGAAGTGGTACGCGGCGCTCCTGCACAACGAGGAGATCCTGGACGCCGCCTGGATCTCGCTGAAAGTCGCGGTGATGAACGCGTCGGGCGCCGTGATCCTGGGAACTCTGGCGGGATTCGGCCTCGCACGGTTCTCGCAGTTTCGCGGGCGTTTCACGCTCAACGCCATGACCACGGCGCCGCTGGTGATGCCGGAGGTGATCACCGGCCTGTCGCTTCTTCTGCTGTTCGTCGCGCTGGAGCAGGGAATCGGATGGCCGGCCGGCCGCGGCATCACGACCATGACCATCGGGCACATGACCTTTTCGATGGCGTACGTCACCGTCGTGGTGCAGTCGCGCATGGCGACCTTCGACACGGCGCTCGAGGAGGCGGCGATGGATCTCGGCTGCCGCCCCGTCAAAGTGTTCTTCCTGATCACGCTGCCGATCATTTTTCCGGCCATTCTGTCGGGCTGGCTGCTGGCCTTCACGCTGTCCTGGGATGACCTGGTGATTTCGAGCTTCACCTCCGGGCCCGGCTCGAGCACGCTGCCGATGGTGGTGTTCTCGAAGGTTCGCCTGGGCGTGAGCCCGGAGATCAACGTGCTCGCGACCATCACCATCGTCGTGGTCACGATGATGATCGTGGGGGTGAGCGTGTGGATGGCCCGCGCCGAGAAAATTGAGAAGGCCGTCTCATAACGGTTGAGACGGACGCAACCGCCACGCCCGCCCCGCGTCGCGGCCGCCGATTAGCGAGGCGGGAATCGTTCCGATCTGGGATCATAGTCGGCGGGCGCCAAACTTTTTTGGTGCGCGCCAGTCTGATGGCTGGCACGGGCGCAAAATCGCGCAACTGGGAGATCCGGGATGAGTTTACGTTTCTTTGCAATTGGCGCTTCGGCGCTACTCGCGGCCGTGGCGGTATCCTCGTCTGTCGCGCCGGCGCGACTGATCAATCTGCACGGTGTCGCGGCTTCCGGCAACGCGCGACTCTATGCCGTCGGAACCCGCAGCGCCGCGCAACGCCAAAATGGGAGCACGGCCAAGATGGACTCCGTGCTCGCCGATCTGTCGCGGCATGCCGCGCTTGCCCGGCCCGATCATTTGCTGGCCGATCTGCGTTCGCTGAGCCCTGCCGCTCACTTTGCGCAGCTATCGGCCGGTGGTGCCGCGTACGTCGCGATCGATGCGACTACGCGCGGGGATCCGCAGGCATTGGAGGCGTCGTTGGTGGCGCTCGGCCTGGAAAAGCCGGCGGTGTATTCGAACGATGTCGGCGGCTTGCTGCCGGTCAGTCAACTCGGGGCCGCGGTCGCGCGCGGCGAGGTTGCCTCCATCCGTGCCGCGATGTCGCGCAGGAGAGCCGGTTCGGTGGCCGTGCAGGGCGATTTCGCGCAGCGCAGCTCGGTGGTGCGCACGAACTACCCGACGCTGCTAGGCACCGGCGTGACGGTCGGGGTGCTTTCGGACAGTTTCGATTGTTATGCGGTGTATGCCGAACCGGGAAGCGGTGTCCCGGTCACGGGCAATGAGGGCTATGCCTACAATACATTCACGGCAGATTACGCCACGGACGTATCGACCGGCGCTCTGCCGTCGGGTGTCGATGTGCTCGAGGAAGCGTCGTGCCTGAGCTATTACGCGCCGGCGCCGGCGCCGCAGGATTCGACTTATCCGCCGTTCTCGGATGAAGGCCGGGCGATGCTGCAAATCGTGCACGCCGTGGCGCCGGGTGCAGCTTTGGCGTTCTATACCGCGGAGACCAGCGAGGCGGATTTCGCCAGCGGTATCGGGAAGCTGGCCACCGCCGGCGCGAAGGTCATCGCCGATGACGTGGGTTATTTCGACGAGCCGTTTTTCCAGGATGGTATCGTCGCGCAGGCGGTCGATGCTGTCGAAGCGCAAGGCGTGGCCTATTTCTCTGCTGCGGGCAACGATGGGAATTCCGCCGCCCCGGGTACTCAGACCGCTACCTACCAGAACACCGCGCCGAGCTTCCAATCGACATCGACCAGCGGCTCGAACTCGGGCGAGCATCTGCTCAATTTCGACCGGACCGGCGCGACCAATACCACCGCTCTTCCAATCACCATTCCGTCGATCCCACCGGGCGACTTCGTCGCCGTGGTGGTGGAGTGGGATCAACCCTACGTGACCGGCGCTCCCTCGAGCGGCGGCGCGACCAGCAGCATCGATCTCTGCGTCACCGGCGGGACCGGTGCCACCATTACCGATTACGACGGCAATTCCGTGAGCTGCACCGGGCCGAACGCGGTGGCGTCTGATCCTTACCAAATCATGATCATTGGTAACCCGGCGACCGCCTCCGCCAGCACCTCGGCGCAGAATTTGAATATCGTGGTCGGTCTCGCCGTCAACTCTCTCGGCTCGATCGTCCCGGGCCGCATCATCGTATCCGTCGAAGACGACGGTCTCGGCAGCACCATCAATGCCTTCGCCACCAACAGCGCCACCCTACAGGGGCATCCAGGCGCCGCCGGCGCCGCGGCAGTCGGAGCCGCGTTCTACTTTCAAACGCCCGCCTGTGGAACCACGCCGGCGGTCTTGGAACCCTACTCGTCGCAAGGCGGTGCGCCCATCCTCTTCAGCACGACCGGGACCCGGCTCGCGACGCCGGTCGTGCGCCAGAAACCAGACTTCGTCGGGCCCGACGGGGTCAATACCACGTTCCTGGGATATCAGCTCACGCCCAATGCTCTCCCGCCCACGGGCGTGGCCGTCTCCGCCGGCGGATTGCTGACCACCTCGATCAGCCAGTGCCAGAACGACGGGTCATACCCGAATTTCTTCGGCACCTCGGCCGCCACGCCGCATGCGGCCGGCATCGCGGCGCTCATGCTTCAAGCGAACGGCGCGTCGACCCCGACTGCGATCTACCAGTCGCTGCGCTCGAGCGCTCTGCCGATGAGCACCACGACCCCGAATTTCAGCTCCGGTTACGGTTTCATCCAGGCCGACACCGCGCTGGTCATACCGACGTTGTCGTTGTCCGCGCCGTCGGTTGCACTGGGTTCGACCGTGACGCTGTCATGGACCTCGATCTACGCCACGGGCTGCACGGCCTCCGGAAGCGGCAGCGGACTTTCGGCCAATTGGAGCGGGGCGCTGGCCACCAGCGGCAGCGTGGTTCTCACGCCGACCGCGGCGGGCACGCAGACCTACACGTTGACCTGCACGAACGCGTTCGGCACGTCGGCGGCCGGAACGGCAAGTCTTCCGGTGACCTCGGGCACGCCTCCGGCGGTTCCCACCTTGACGCTGGGTTCCTCTTCCGTCGCGGTCGGGAGCTCGACGACGCTGGCGTGGTCGTCGGCGAACGCGACGAGCTGCACGGCCTCCGGCGCGTGGAGCGGGACTTTGGCCGCGAGCGGCAGCGAGACGATCACGCCGACGGCCGTTGGCGCTCAAACGTACACGCTCACCTGCAGCAATCTTGGCGGCGTGTCGACCGCGGCCAGCGTCACCTTGACCGCCACGCCGGCGACTGTGGTGCCCGTCGCGCCGACGCTGACGCTGGGCGCCTCGTCAATTCCTGCGGACACGACGACGACCATCAGCTGGACCTCCAGCAACGCGACGTCATGCACCGCCAGCGGCAGCGCAAATGCGATTGCCTCGGGCTGGAACGGGGTGCTGGCGGCTTCGGGCCAGAATTCCGTGACTCCCGTTACCCTGGGCACTTTCACCTATTCTCTGAATTGCACGAATGCCGCCGGGAACTCGCCGACCACTACGGTCACGCTGACGGTGGTCGCATCGAAGGACACCGGCGGAGGCGGCGAGATCGATGGCGTCACGCTCGCGGGGCTGGCACTACTGGGATTCTGGCGGGCGCTGGCCGGGAGAAGAGCGGCTGCGCTCGGCGGCTAGTTGATCCGCCCCGCTTGCCGGCTGCGGCGGGCGGGGCACTCAGACGAGTACGCGCTCGATGCCGCCGTGGTTCGCGCGGTTCACGTAGGTAGGCAGCCAGTCAGGACCCAGTAGGTGCTTGGCGATCTCCACCACGATGTAGTCCGCATCGAGATCGGCATCGTCGTTGAAGCGCTTGAGCCCTTGCAGGCAGGACGGGCATGAGGTGAGAATTTTGACCTCGCCCCGATGGCCCTGCGCCGCGGATCTGCTCGGCGCCTGCCCGCACTTCTTCTTCCTTGCGGAAGCGAACCTGCGTCGACACGTCCGGCCGGCTGATCGCCAGGGTCCCCGACTCCCCGCAGCACCGCTCGTTCTTTTCGATGAGCCCGTTCTGCGCGGCGTTCATGAGGGTGTTCACGACCGTCAGCGGATCGTGCTTCTTCATCGGCGAATGGCAGGGATCGTGATACATGTAGCGGACGCCCGTGACGTTCGCCAGCCGCACGCCCTTGTCCATCAGGTACTCGTGGATGTCGATGATCCTGCAGCCCGGAAAGATCTGGTCGAACTCGTAGCCCTGCAGCTGGTCGAAGCAGGTTCCGCAGCTCACCATCACCGTCTTGATGTCGAGATAATTGAGCGTGTTTGCGACGCGATGAAACAGCACGCGGTTGTCGGTGATGATCTTCTCGCGCCTTGTCGAACTCGCCGGCGCCGCGCTGCGGGTAGCCGCAGCACAGATAGCCCGGCGGCAGCACGGTCTGCACGCCGACGTGCCACAGCATGGCCTGGGTGGCGAGCCCGACCTGGGAGAACAGCCGCTCCGAGCCGCAGCCCGGAAAGTAGAACACCGCCTCGGAGTCGCTGCTCGTGCGCTGCCGGGTCGCGGATGATGGGCACGTAATTGCGTGTCCTCGATGTCGAGCAGCGCGCGCGCGGTCCTCTTCGGCAAGCCGCCCGGCATCCGCTTGTTGACGAAGTGGATCGACCTGCTCCCGCACTTGCGGCTTGCCGGTGGTCGACGGGCGGATGCTTGGTTTGCGCGCGCGGCCAGCGGCGCGAGCGCGCGGTTCGCCAGCCGCTGCGCCTTGTAGCCCCAGTCGATCATCACCTTGCGCGCAGCTTGATGGTCTGCGGGTTGGTGGCGTTCAGGAAGAACATGCGCCGCCGCCGTGCCCGGATTGAACCGCTTCTTCCCCATGCGCCGCAGCAGTCGCGCAGCACCATCGACACGTCGCCGAAATCGATGTCCACGGGGCAGGGTGACTGCGCACTGTGGCAGACGGTGCAATGATCGGCCACGTCGGCGAACTCGTCCCAGTGCTCGATCGAGACGCCGCGGCGGGTCTGCTCCTCGTAGAGAAACGCCTCGATCAGCAGCGAGGTGGCCAGAATCTTGTCGCGCGGAGAGTAGAGCAGATTGGCGCGCGGCACGTGAGTCGCGCATACCGGCTTGCACTTGCCGCAGCGCAGGCAGTCCTTGATGGCGTCGGAGATCGAACCGATGTCCGACTGCTGCATGATCAGCGATTCGTGGCCCAGCAGCCTGAAGCTCGGCGTGTAGGCGCGCCGCAGATCGCCGCCGGGCAGGAGCTTGTGCGGTTGAATCGGCCCTCGGGATCGATGCGTGCCTTGTAGCTGCGAAAATCGGCGAGTCTCGGCGTCCGTCAGAATGCTCGAGCTTGGTGATTCCGATGCCGTGCTCCCCGGAGATCACGCCGTTCAAGGCGCGCGCGATCAGCATGATGCGCGCAACCGCCTGGTTGGCGGCCTGCAGCATCGCGTAATTGTCCGAGTTCACCGGGATGTTGGTATGTACGTTGCCGTCGCCGGCGTGCATGTGCAGGGCGACGAACACGCGTCCCTTGCAGTACCTGCCGGTGCAGCGCGTCGCATTCGGCGAGCATGGGTGCGCGCGATTCGCCCCACGAACAGCTGCTCGAGTTCGGCGCGCAGCTCCGTTTTCCAGCTCACGCGGATGCTCCGGTCCTGCAGGCGCTCGAACACCGAGCCCGAGGGACTTGCGGTGCCGCTCCCTCCGCGGTCGCGCGGATGCCGAGGGCCTCCAGGGTCGCCAAGAGCGGCGCCGATCGGGACATCCATGGAGTCGAGCAGGTACCGCCACCGCGAGCGCACTCTTCCCAGGAGCTCGAGGGCCTCGTTGCGCCGATCCGCGACCCCGTTCACGGCGGCGGCGTCCGAAAAATGGCGCTCGAGGCCATCGACGAGCTCGAGCTTGTTGAGGATGGAAAGCTCGATGTTGATGCGCTCGATGGCGTCGGTGTACTCGCCCAGACGTTCCAGGGGAATGACCACGTCCTCGTTGATCTTGAACGCGTTGGTATGCTTCGCGATGGCGGCGGTCTTCGCCCGATCGAGCCAGAATTTGAGGCGGGCGGCGGCGCTGACGGCGATGAAGCCCTCTCCGGAGCGCGCGTTGGCGAGACGGACGACATCCGATGCGGCGCCCGCGACCGCGGCATCCGAGTCTCCGACGATGTCGGCGAGCAGAATCATTTTCGGCAGCGAGTCGCGCTTCGACTTCGTGCTGTAGCCGACCGCCTTCAGATAGCGTTCGTCCATGTGCTCGAGCCCCGCGAGGATCGCCCCGGCCGCCTTGCCGTGCGTGTCGAGGTAGCGCTTGATCTCCACGATCGCCGGGATGGCTTCGCGAGCCTGGCCAAAAAACTCCAGGCAAACGGTCCTGACGTGGCGGGGCATGCGGTGCAACACCCACCGCGCCGAGGTGATCACGCCGTCGCATCCCTCCTTCTGGACGCCCGGCAGTCCTCCGAGAAATTTGTCCGTCACGTCCTTGCCGAGCCCGATCTTGCGAAACCGCGCCCCTTCGATGGCGAGGCGCTCGGTGCGCAACGTCGCGGCGGTATCGGGAGGCGACCGCCCGTCCTTCCAGGCCAGCTCGAAGATCGCGACTCGGCGTTTCATGAATCCTGCCGAGGTTGTGATTCAAGCGGCGTCACCTCGAGCCAGTTGCCTTGCGGGTCGACCATGCGCCACCAGGCCAGATTGTCGACCGCCGTTCCCCACAACACGGCTTTCTTGCCCCCGGCATTCATCGCAATGTTTCCGCCGATGCAGGAGGCGTCGGCCGAGGTCGGGTCGACCGCGAACACCAGATCATTGCGTTCGGCCGCCTCGCTGACGCGCCGCGTGACGACGCCCGCTCCGGCGAGAATCGTCGCGCTCGAGAGATCCGTGCCGGGCAGTGGCGTTTGCTCGACGGCGCCCAGGCGGTCGAGTTTCTCGGTATTGATGACCGCGGACCACGGCGTGAGCGGCACGGCGCCGCCGGTGTAGCCGGTGCCGCCGCCGCGCGGAATCACGCTGAGGCCGAGCTCGATGCAATCGCGCACCAGCCACGGGATCTCGCTCTCGGTGTCCGGCGTGAGCACCACGAACGGCAGATCGACCCGCCAATCGGTGGCATCCGTGACGTGCGCCACCCGGGCATAGGCGTCGAAGTGGACGTTGTCCGCCCGCGTGTGCCTCGCCAACGAGCGCCGGGTCCGTCTGCGCAGCGCGGAAATCTCCGGGAAGCGCCGCTCGAAGCGCCCGACGGCTTCCCGGGCGGCCGCGAGCAGCTGCAATACCTTGTCGCCGCGCGGACCATCGGCCGGGTCGCTGCGCTTCTCGACCTCGCGCAGGCGATGGTGCAAGGCCTCGATCAGCTGGCCGCGGCGTTTGGGGTTCTGAATCAGGTCGTCCTCGAGGAAGGGATTGCGGTCGACGACCCAGATGTCTCCCAGTACCTCGTAGAGCATGCGCGCCGAACGGCCGGTGCGCCGTTCGCCGCGCAGCTCGTCGAGCAGGACCCAAGCCTTCTCGCCGAGCAGGCGGATGACGATTTCGCGGTCCGACAGCGAGGTGTAGTTGTACGGGATCTCCCGCAGGCGCGTGACGGGGAGATCCAGTCGCGGTGCGGGCTCGAGACTTTCGGTGGCGGCGGTTAACATCAGCCGCTGATGTTAACCGCAATGGCCGCTGCTCGCGCGGGCTCCCGCGGGATGCGTCGGGGCGGCGCTTTCAAAGCGCGGGTCCCTGGACTATCGTTGCCGCATGAAAAACAACACCTTCGTCAACCACCCGCCGCAGGCCGAGCTGCCGCCGGACAACCGGCCGCTGGTGGCGCCGATCTACCAGTCGGTCAAGTTTTCGTTCGACGACACCGAGGAAACCCTGCGCTATCTCAGGGGAGACCGCGCGGGGTTTTATTATTCGCGCACCTCGAATCCGACCTTGAGGCAGCTCGAATTGACCCTCGCAGAGCTGCAGGGCCGGGAGGACTGTCTGCTGGTCGGGTCGGGCGTCGCGACCATCGCCTCGGCAGCGCTGGCGCTTTGCAAACAGGGCGACCATATTCTCGCCTTCATCGAGTCCTACGGACCGACCCGCTATCTCGTGCAGCATGTCCTCGCGAGGTATGGCGTCACCCACGATCTTTTGTCGATCGAGGATCGTTCGGGCATCGAGCGTGTGCTCGGCGAGACTCAAACCCGGCTGGTCTTGTTCGAGAGCCCCACGAATCCGGTGACCAAGATCGCGGACATCGAGCATCTGACGCTGCATGCGCGCCGCTCGGGTTGCCTCACCGTCATGGACAATACGTTCGCGGGCTTTCACAACCACGGCAGCTTCGACATCGATATCTTCCTCCACAGCCTGACCAAGTACGCCTCCGGACACGGCGACGTGATGGGCGGAGCGATCATCGCCAGCCGGAAACTGATCAAGAGCATGCGCAAGGACATCGTCTCCCTCGGCCCGACGCTCGACCCGCATGCCGCGTTCTTGATCCAGCGCGGGATGCGCACCTATTTCCTGCGTTACGAGCGGCAGTGCGCCAATGCGATGGCGGTGAGCCGCTTTCTCGCGAGCCACCCGCGCGTCAAGCGGGTGTTCTATCCCGGCCTCGAATCCCACCCGCAGCATGCGCTGGCCCAACGCCAGATGAAGGACTTCGGAACGGTGGTGAGTTTCGAGCTCGAGGACGGCGGCAAGGAAGGCAGCAAGGAAGGCAGCAAGGAAGGTAGCCGTTTCGCGGAGGCGCTCGAGTTCTTTTCGATCGCTGCGAGTCTGGGATCGACCGAATCGCTGGTGGTGCCCCCGGCACTGCTGGGCGGTCAGGAATACACCCCCGCGCAACGGGCCGTGTCCCTGATCGACCGGGGCACCGTGCGCCTGTCGATCGGGATCGAGGATGCGGCGGATCTGATCGCGGATTTGTCGCAGGCGCTGGATCGGGCCTTCTCGCCCGGTTGACATAATCCGAACACGGTTGCCCCGCCGGAGGGCTCAAGCATCGCCGGTCGCGGCCGATGTCTAGTGTTGGACTGTCGTGCATGAGGTATGTCAGTGAGTGTCGATCCGGTCGTCGCGTTGTCGTCGCTGCATAGTCAGAGCGCGCGAACCCATCTCACGGATTCGCTGGCCTCACCGCAATCGATAGCACCGTTGCCCCGCGTCTGCGCCGAGCTCGCCCAGCTCACCGCCCAGCAGGTCACCGATGCCGCCCAACTCGCCAGGCTGATCCAGTCCGACCCGGCGCTGGCCGGGGAGATCATGCGGGTGGCGAATTCCCCGGCGCTGCGCCCGCGCGCCGCCGTCGTATCGTTGCAGCAGGCGGTCTCGTGGCTCGGAGTCGCCGAGGTCCGCAACATTGCGACCGCGGTGATGTTGCGCGGCGAAGTATTCAACGCCCCGGGTCATGAGCCCGAGTCCGAGGATCTCTGGCGCGAGGCGTGGCTCGCGGGTCTCTGGGCCAAGGAGATCGCCCGCAAGCGCCGCAAGCACGTGGAAAGCGCCTTTCTCGCCGCGCTGATGCATCGCACCGGCGCCGCACTGGCGTTGAAGATTCTCTCCCAGTTCGAAGCGGCTCAACGCACGGTCATGGATGCGCGCACCTTTGCCGACCTGGTGGCGGAATTCGAGCCTGCTTTCGGACGACTGTTGATGGACAACTGGCGGCTGCCCGAGGATGTGCAAAGCGGGGCGAGCGGTTGGCGCAACTACCGCAATTCCCCGAACTCCGACCTCGCCGGCACCGTGAACGCGGCGAATCTTCTCGCCGCGCATACGCTGCACCCGCAATTGCTCAGCGAAGATCTGGTGATCGACAGCCCGGTCTTCGAGCATCTCGGCGTGTTCCCCGACGATCGGCGCGCGCTGCTCGAGAAGCGCGATCACGTGCGCGGCCTCGCAGGGCTTTGATTCCGTGGCGCGCGACCGATTCGACTTGATCTGCCTCGGGTCCGGGCCCGCCGGGCAGAAGGCCGCGATCCAGGCCTCCAAGTCGGGATTTCACGCGGCGGTGATCGAGCCCGAGCCCCAAGTCGGGGGTTCCTGCCTGTTGTCGGGGACCATCCCGAGCAAGGCGCTGCGCGAGCAGGCGCTGCGGTATCGACGGATGCACGGGCACGCCTCGTCGCTCGCGGTCGTGCTGGCGGGAGATGCTCCGCTGTCCGCGTTGCTCGACGGCGTCGATGCGGTGATCGGCGCCCAGGATCGATATCTGCAGGCCCAGCTCGCGCGAAACCAGGTGGATCTGATCCGCGGCCGTGGCGCTCTGCTCGATGCCCATCGCGTCGAAGTGCAGCGTTTGGACGGAAGCCGCACGGTGCTGCATGCACACCGCATCGTGCTCGCCACGGGGTCCCGGCCGCGTCACGTCGCGGCGATCCAGGTCGACCACGAACACATCGTCGACAGCGATTCGATCCTCAGCCTGCCGTATCTGCCGCGATCCCTGATTGTCCTCGGAAGCGGCGTCATCGCCTGCGAATACGCATCGATTTTCGCGGCGCTCGGCTGCGCCGTGACCCTGGTGGACAAGGCGGCGGAGCCGCTGGGTTTTCTCGACACGGCATTGCGCGCGGGGTTTCTCGCCGGGTTCAAGGCGATGGGCGGCAGCTACCGTGCCGGGGCGCAGGTCGAGGCTGCACGCTTCGACGGCTTCTCGCAAGTCGAGGTGTCGCTCGCCGGCGGGGACAAGTTGACCGCGGACATCGTGTTTGCGGCCTTCGGGCGCGTCGCGAACCTCGACGGCATCGGCCTGGAGCGCCTGAAGCTCAAGGTGAGCTCGCGTGGCCACGTGGAGGTGAACGAGCACTTCGAGACCAGCGTTGCGGGCGTCTATGCCGCCGGCGATGCGATCGGACCGCCGGCGCTTGCGTGCGCGGCCGCCGATCAGGGCAGGCGCGCCGCTCTTGCCGCGTTCGGGCTCGAGCCGCCCGCCACGACCAGCCTGGTGCCCACCGGCGTGTACACCATTCCGGAGATCGCCTGCGTCGGCCTGTCGCCGGCCGAGGCGGCCGCCCAAAAAATCGATGTGGTGGTGGGGCGGGCCGATTTCAGCGAGGTCGCACGGGCGCACATCGCGGGCGAGGCGTCGGGGTTCCTGCACATCCTGTGCGAGCGCGGCTCGGGGCGCGTGCTCGGCGTTCAGGTGCTCGGCGAGGGCGCCACCGACCTCGTGCATCTGGGCCAGGCCGCGATCGCGACCGGCGAGACCGCGGAATTCTTCGTCGAGCAGATCTTCAACTTTCCGACCATGACCGAGGCGTATCGGGTGGCCGCGTTCGACGTGATCAAGCAGCGCTCGGCAAGGAATGCGGCGCCGCCGGCGCTTGCGCGCGCGGCGGCGGGTTGACGGTCAGAGATTCTTGATCAGATTGTCGGCGAATTCGCTGCACTTGACCTCGATCGCTCCCTTCATGAGCCGTGCGAAGTCGTAAGTCACGGTCTTTTGAGCGATGGTCTTGTCCATCGCGCCGATGATGGCATCGGCAGCTTCCGACCAACCCAGGTAGCGCAGCATCATTTCGCCGGAAAGTATCACGGAGCCGGGATTCACCTTGTCGAGGTTCGCATACTTCGGGGCCGTGCCGTGCGTTGCCTCGAACACCGCATGCCCGGTCATGTAGTTGATGTTCCCGCCCGGAGCGATGCCGATGCCGCCGACCTGCGCCGCGAGCGCGTCCGACAGATAGTCGCCGTTCAAGTTCATGGTGGTGACCACGTCGAACTCGTCGGGACGCGTGAGCACCTGCTGCAGGGTGATGTCGGCGATGGCGTCCTTGATGATGACCTTGCCCGCCTGTTTCGCTGCGCTCATTTGCGCATTGGCCTCCTGCTCGCCGCGCGCGCTCTTGAGCCGCTCCCATTGTTCCCACGTAAATACTTGATCGGCGAACTCACGCTCGGCCAACTGATAGGACCAGTTGCGGAAGGCGCCCTCGGTGAATTTCATGATGTTGCCCTTGTGCACGATCGTCACGCTCTTGCGCTTGTTGACGATGGCGTACTGCAGGGCCGCCCGGAACAGGCGCTCGGTTCCCTCCTTGGACGCCGGCTTCAGGCCGATGCCGGATGACTCGGGGAAGCGGATCTTCGCGAACTGCTTCGGGAAGGTCTGCTTGAACAGGTCGAGGAACTTCTTGACGTCCGCCGATCCCGCCTCGAACTCGATGCCGGCGTAGATGTCCTCGGTGTTCTCGCGAAAAATCACCATGTCGACCTTCTCGGGTGCGATCACCGGGGAGGGCACGCCCTTGAACCAGCGCACCGGACGCAGACAGACATACAGATCCAGCAGCTGCCGGAGAGCCACGTTGAGCGAGCGGATGCCCCCGCCGACGGGCGTGGTGAGGGGCCCCTTGATCGAGACCAGGTATTCGCGGCAGGCGGCGACGGTCTCGTCGGGCAGCCAGGTGTTGTAGTGCTTGTTGGCCTTTTCGCCCGCGAACACTTCCATCCAGCGGATCTTGCGCTTGGGTCCGTAGGCCTTCTGCACGGCCGCATCGAATACCCGCACGCTCGCGCGCCAGATGTCCGGGCCCGTCCCGTCGCCCTCGATGAAGGGGATGATGGGTTGATCGGGCACCGTGAGCTTGCCGCCGGCGACGGTGATTTTTTCGCCCCCTGCGGGGACCTGCATGCTGATCGGCTTGGGGTCGGACATTCCTGCTCTCCTTTGACCGCGGCAATGCTAGCATGCGCGGCCGGAGAACCGCATTGCGCACACTAGCATCCACACCCACCCGCGACGGCTTTCGAATGCCGGCTGAATTCGAGCGGCACGCCGGATGCTGGATGCTCTGGCCCGAGCGCACCGACAACTGGCGCGCCGGAGCCAAGCCGGCCCAGGCCGTGTTCGCGGCCGTGGCGGAGGCCATTGCCGCGAGCGAGCCGGTCACCATCGGCGTGTCCGCCGGACAGTTTCAGAACGCGCGGGCGCGGCTGTCGCCCAAAGTGCGCCTGGTCGAGATCACGAGCAACGATGCGTGGATCCGCGATTGCGGGCCGATCTTCGTGATCGACGCGAAGGGCAGGCGGCGCGGTGTCGACTGGACCTTCAATGCCTGGGGCGGACTCTCCGGAGGACTCTACTTTCCCTGGGATCGGGACGACGAGGTCGCGCGAAAGGTGCTCGAGATCGAAGGATCCGATCGATACCGCACCTCGTTCGTCCTCGAGGGCGGCGCGATTCACGTCGACGGGCAGGGCACCTGTCTCACCACCGAGGAGTGCCTCCTCAATCCGAATCGCAATCCGGTGCTGGGGCGGGCGGACATCGAGGAGGTGCTGCGCCGCTATCTGGGTGTGCGCACGGTGATCTGGCTCGGTGCGGGCGTCTATCAGGACGAGACCGGCGGCCACATCGACGAACTGGCGTGCTTCACGAGCCCCGGCCACGTCGTGCTGACCTGGACCGATGACCGCGGGGATCCCCAATATGAGATCTCGACGGATGCCTACCAGCGCCTGAAGACCGCGCGCGACGCGCGCGGACGAGCGCTCACCATCCACAAGATCCATCAGCCCGGGCCATTGTTCATGACAGCCGAGGAGGCTTCCGGGGTCGATCAGCGTGAGGGGTCACGCCCGCGTCGGGCCGGCGACCGCTTGCCGGCGTCATATATCAATTTCTACGTCGCCAACCGGCACGTCGTGATGCCTCTCTACGACAAGCGCCGGGACCGGGCCGCGATGCGAACACTCGAGCGGCTGTTTCCGACCCGCAAGGTGGTGGGTGTCGAGACTCGGGAGGTGCTGCTCGGCGGCGGCAACATCCATTGCATCACCCAGCAGGTGCCCCGAGCGGCAGGCCGTTGAGCTCCGCCGCCCGGAATGGAACTTTGCCGCGCACGGTGCCTCGAAAGTCTTTATTCTACGCACCCCTTACAAAACCACCCCTCAGCCATAACTGGAAGCCGCAGTGCACCTCTTCTTGAGCAAATACGCGTCTAGGATCTTCAGCGCACTGGTCTGCGCCGCCGCCATCGCCGCCGCCGGCTGCCATGGCCAGGGCAATATCAGCTACTACGGCATCGCCTGGGTCGACGTGAGCGCCCAGCCCGGCGAGTTTACGAGCTACATCATCACCATCGACTCTGTGACGCTGACCCGCAGCGACGGCGTGGTCGTCACGGCGGTCGGAACGCCCGAAGTCGTGGATCTCACGCAAGTGCACAACATCGCCGAGTTGTGGAGTTCCGGTTCGATTCCCGATGGCACATACACCTCGGCGACCATCACCTTGGATTACACCCCTGTAGCCTCGGGTGGATCGTCGGTGATTTCCGTCATGGTCAACGGCAAGCCGCAGGCGGCGAGCGTGGTGGATGGGGTAACCGGGAAAGCGCCGACCACGTATTCGATCGTCACGAACTTCGACCCCGACAATCTGCCCACCATCACTCCCACGTACGCATCGACGAGCGCCGTGCTGCTTTCCATCGACTTCGACCTGGCCGCATCGGGTGTGGTTGACCTTGCTACGAGCCCGGCGACCTACAACGTGAGACCGTATGCGACCGTCGGAATGCAAGCTGCCAACAACAGACTCATCCGGGTGCGCGGTCCCTTGATCAATTCCAGCGTCGACGTGAACACCTACACCGTCTACATCCGGCCTTTCTACGACGAGGCCAATAATCTGGGGACTCTCACGCTGTTCAGTCAGCCAAACACCGTCTACACCTTGAACGGCAAGACCTACGTCGGAAACGGCGTAAACGGGGGTCTGCCTGCGTTGTCGGGGTTATCCGCCGGAACCACCGTTACCGCTGGATATACGACTTTCCAGACCGACTACAACGCGGCGAACGGGGCGACTGCTGGCAGGTTCAATGTGGTCTACGTGGTGGCCGGAAGCACGCTCGAAGATGTCTACACCGAGGGCATCAGCGGCGACGTGATCGCCCGCGACGGCAATACGGTGACCTTGCTGGGTGCGACCTTGATCTTGAACACCGCGGATACGTTTTACTATTGCGGGGTCAGCGACGCCAACAACCCATACTGCGCGTCGGGTGCCCAGGTGATACTGGGACCGGGAACGATCGTCACCGCGGACGACAATTCGACGCTCACCAGTGCGACTTTGAATTACAATTCGGTGTCCGTCGGTCAGCACATTACGGTGCGGGGTGTCTGCGTCAATAATTGCACCGGCCCGACGGTGCAGCTCGATGCGACCGGGACCTCGTCGGAGAATACGGGCTCGGTGCGCCTGCAAAATACGGAACTGTTCGGAACGTTGGTGAGCTCGGCGAGCGGAAGTCTGACCCTCGATGCCCAGACCATCAACAACTGGCCTGTCGCGGACTTCAATTTCACCGGGAATGGGGCTGCGGCGGAAAATCCTGCGGCGTTCCTGGTGGATTCCGGGTCGATCCCTGTTCCCGCGGGCACCGCGGCGGGCGATCCCGTATGGGTCAGCGGCTACACGACGCCCTTCGGCAGCGCTCCGCCGGATTTCGATGCCGTCGCCGTGAACAACGAAACCTCCGTGCAGATCGCGGGGGGTCAGGTCGGCGGCGGCGCTGCGACGGCCCCTGGAAACGGAGGTTGCGGCATTGGCAGTCAAGTATGCGATCCGGCAAGCTTGCAGGTCACGTGGACTAGCAACCCGAAACCGTTCACGACGCTGTCCGACGCCGGTTTTTCATTGAACCTCGATCTTGCGTCGACGGCACAGATCAGGGTTGGGCCCGAAGTCATCAGTCTGGCCGGTGTGCCCGCAGTCACGGTGGTTCCAACCACCTTGACCGTCACGAGTACCTTCGCGCCGCGTTATTCGGTCGGCAATCCTGCTACGGCGACCATCACGCCGACCCTTACCTTGAACACGAGTTCGCTCGCATCGTACAGCTCGTTTTCGAGCTGGGTATCGCAAGTGAATTCGACGCTCACCAGCACTGCACCCGGCCTGCAGCTGACGGCTAGGGGCATCTACGACCGCGCCACCAACACCTTTACTGCGACCAGCATCGACTTCGTGCTCTAAACTAGCACCCCATCATGGGGACTCGCCGTTTGCGACTTGGATTGGCCGGTGCGCTGATCGCAAGTTGGAGCATCGCCGGGGCGCAAACGCCGTCGCCGCAGAGCGTGGGGCCGCCTCCGCGCCTGTCAAAACCGGCACAAGGTCAGCCGACAGGCTCGCCGCCCGCCTTATCGCCGGGCCCGCCGGCGGCCCCTGATGTCCCCAAGGCCGCGGGCTTGACCCGCCCGCGCATCTGCCTGGTGCTATCCGGCGGCGGCGCTCGCGGAATGGCGCACATCGGCGTCCTCAAGATCCTGGAAGAACTGAAAGTCCCGATCGACTGCATCGCGGGCACCAGCATGGGCGCCGTGGTCGGCGGCCTGTATGCGAGCGGCATGACCGCCGCCCACATCGAGTCCACGATGCGCTCGGTCGACTGGCAGGAGGCGTTCCGCGACGCGCCCCCACGGCGCGATCTGGCCTTCAGGCGCAAGCAGGACGACCGCAATTATCTGGTGCGTCTGCCGCTGGGCGTCCAGCACCACCACATCCTCCTTCCCAAGGGATTCATTCAGGGGCAAAAGCTCCAGGAGACTTTGCGCCAGCTGACGCTGCCGTTCAGCAACACCACCAATTTCGACCGGCTACCGACACCGTTCAACGCCGTGGCGACCGATCTGGAGACCGGCGAGGCGGTGCTGCTCGACCGCGGGGATCTGTCGATCGCGATGCGCGCCAGCATTTCCGCTCCGGGGGTTTTTGCCCCCGTTGAGTATCAGGGACGTTTGCTGGTCGACGGCGGCCTGGCGGAGAACCTGCCCATCGACGTGGCGCGCGCCATGGGCGCGGACATTCTGATCGTCTCCGATGTCAGCTACCCGCTGCAGCCGCGTGGTCGACTCGATTCGGCGCTGTCGATCTCCAATCAGATGCTGGCCATCCTGGTGCGCAAGGATTCGGACCGGCAAAAGGCGACGCTCAAATCGCAGGATATTCTCATCGAGCCCGCGCTCGGCTCGACCACCGCCACCGATTTCACCGCTGCTGCGTCGATGATCACCCAGGGCGAGGCGGCGGCGCGCGCCATCGAGCCCAAGTTGGCGGCGCTTCGTGAGGGAGACAACGCGTATCGCGCCTATGTGGCGCGTCGCGAGGTGCGCGAGCCCGGACTTCCGCTGATCCAGTTCGTGCGCGTCGATCCGGAGTCCAAGCGTTACGAAAAGACGATCCTGGCCGAGATGGAGCCGCTGGTCGGCAAGCCGCTCGATCTCGATGCAGTCGGCGCGCGCATCACCGAGCTCTATGGTCTGGGCTATTTCGAAACCCTCGACTACACGCTGGTGGCGCAAGGGCGAGGGCGAGGATCAGCAATACGGCCTCGAGGTGCGTGCCCGCCGCAAATCCTGGGGCCCGAACTATGTTCGCTTCGGCTTGAATCTCGAGGATCAATTTCCAGGGAGACAGCCAGTACAACGTCGGAGCGGAGTTCTTGATGACCGAGATCGACGATCTCGGCGCGGAGCTGCAGACGAACCTGCAGATCGGCAGCGACCCGAGGATCACGAGCGAGTTCTATCAGCCCCTCGATGCGTTGCGGATCTGGTTCGTCGCCCCGAGTGCGCGCATCGAGGCGCGCGATCTGCCGATCTTCGTGAACAACCTCGAAGTCGCCGATTTCCGTGACCGCGAGGTGGAGGGGGATATCGACTTCGGCCGCAATCTCGGCAACTGGGGCGAACTCCGTTTCGGCTTCCACCGCACGAACGGGCTGACCTACGACCGGTTCGGAAAGCCGGACTTCGTCCAGCCGCAATACAACAACGGCGAATATTTCTTCAAGTTCAGCTACGACCAGCTCGACAACGTGCACTTTCCGCGCGACGGCACGACGTTCGACGTGCAATGGGATGCGAACCGCAC
The DNA here is from genome assembly GCA_963730565.1 of uncultured Gammaproteobacteria bacterium. GTDB lineage: Bacteria > Pseudomonadota > Gammaproteobacteria > Steroidobacterales > Steroidobacteraceae > Bog-1198. The sequence goes on along the minus strand of CAVSSU010000015.1, from coordinate 34,984 downwards.
CAATCTCGGCGCCGACACCGCGTTCGACAAGGTATCGGCCGATTGGCTGACGGCGAGCTCGCGCGGGCGCAACACGCTGGTTCTCTGGGCTTCGGCCGGATCCACGCTGGACGGTCATCTCACCACCCGGGACGTGCAGGATTTCTACTCGCTCGGCGGGTTCTTCAACCTGTCCGGCCTCGCCCCCCTGTCGCTGCTGGGGCCGAACTACGCCATCGCCCGAGCCATTTATTTTCGAAAGGTCGGGCGGGGCGGGGAGAGCTTCTTCGATGTTCCGGTGTACATCGGCGCGTCCTTTGAAATCGGCAACACCTGGGAGCGCCGCGGCCAGATGAGCTTCGGTTCGGCGCGCAAGGATGGGTCGGTATTCGTGGCCTTCGACACCTTTCTCGGGCCGGTGTACGTCGGATCAGGCTACGACCAATCGGGCAATGCCGGGTACTACCTGTTCCTCGGCCGCACTTTCTAGAACCCGCGGCGCTAGAACCCGCGGCTCTCGCGAGTTTTTCGACCTTCTCGAACACCAATGCCGGTTGGTCGCCGATCCGCGAGTACTCGTGCTTTCGGGCCATGTCCTCCATCACGCGGTCGCGTTCGGCCGCGGTGAAAAACCAGTGCGTTTTCTGCCAGTCGGTGCCGAGGAGCTTGGCGAAGGGATCCCCGGGCTTGAGCCTCACTCGAATGCCGTAGGGCTGCGGGAGCACCGGGATGGTGCGGACCATGTTCTGAGCGTTGGCGATTCCCATGATGCGCTCACCATAGCGGAATCGGCGCGCGCTCGCCAGGTTGCGGCATGGCCCGTCACCCCGGGGAGCGCCTACCCGTGGCCCGGCGGCTGATCCGCCGCAAATCGCGTGCTAGACTCCGCCGCCTTCCGACGAGGTAATCGATGGCATCATCCTATACCGCTTCCGACATCGAGGTGCTGAGCGGCCTGGACCCCGTGCGCCGGCGTCCCGGCATGTATACGGACACCACGCGCCCCAATCATCTGGCGCACGAGGTCATAGACAACAGCGTCGATGAGGCGCTTGCGGGTCATTGCGACCGCATCGACGTGACGCTCTTCAAGGACGGCTCGTGCCAGGTCGAGGACGACGGCCGGGGCATGCCGGTGGACATCCATCCGAAGGAGAAGATCTCGGGCGTCGAGCTCATCCTGACGCGCCTGCATGCCGGCGGCAAATTCAACGACAAGACGTACCAGCACTCGGGCGGTCTGCACGGCGTCGGCGTGTCGGTCGTGAATGCGCTGAGCAAGCATCTCGAGGTGTGGGTGCGCCGCGGCGGCAAGGAGTACAACCTGAGCTTCGCCGGCGGCAAGCCCACGTCCAAGCTCGAAGTGGTGGGCGATGCCCGCAAATCGAAAACCGGCACCACGTTGAGATTCTGGCCGGACCCGAAGTATTTCGACACTGACAAGATCTCCGTGCCGAGCCTGAAACAGGTTCTGCGCGCGAAAGCGGTGCTATGTCCCAATCTGCACGTCTCGCTCACCAATGAGCTCACGGGAGAGCGTGACGAGTGGTTCTACACCGGAGGCCTGCACCAATATCTCGCCGAGGAGCTCGGCAAGGGTCAATGGCTGCCGGCGGAGACCTTTTACGGCAAGCGCGACATCGACGGGGGAGCCCTCGAGTGGGCGTTCGCGTGGGTGTCGGAGTCCGAGCGGCGCGTCACCGAGAGCTATGTCAACCTGATCCCGACCACTGAAGGCGGCACGCACGTCAATGGGCTGCGCGTCGGCACCTCGGATGCGGTGCGCGAGTTCTGCGAGTTCCGAAACCTGGTTCCGCGAGGGCTCAAGCTCACCCCGGAAGATGTCTGGGACGGCGTCAATTTCGTGCTGTCCATGAAAATGCGCGAGCCGCAGTTCGCCGGACAAACCAAGGAAAAGCTTTCTTCGCGGGAGTCCGCCGGCATTGTGCAGGGCGTGATCAAGGACGCTTTCGCGCTATGGCTCAATCAGCATCCGGACCAGGGCGAGAAGATCGCCATGCTGGCGATCGCGAAGGCGCAACAGCGGGTGCGGGACAGCCAGAAAATCGAGCGCAAGCGCACCGGCGCCGGCGCGGCCCTTCCCGGAAAACTCGCCGATTGCGTGGCCCAGGATCCCGAGCGCGGCGAGCTTTTCCTGGTCGAGGGCGACTCGGCCGGCGGGTCGGCGAAGCAGGCGCGAGATCGGGTGACCCAGGCCATCATGCCGCTGCGCGGCAAGATCCTGAACACCTGGGAATCGGATACCCGGGAAGTGCTGCAGTCGCAGGAAGTGCACAACATCACCATCGCCATCGGCGTGGATCCGTCGAGCACCGATCTGTCGGGCCTGCGCTACCACAAGATCTGCATCCTGGCGGACGCGGACAGCGACGGACAGCACATCGCAACGCTCCTCTGTGCGCTGTTCCTGCGCCATTACCGCCCGCTGGTCGCGGCGGGGCACGTGTACGTATGCATGCCGCCGCTGTTTCGCATCGACGCCGGCAAGGAAGTGGTATACGCGCTCGACGAGGCGGAGCGCGAGCGGGAACTGAAGCGCATCGCCGAATCGAGTCCGCGCACCAAGGTCGTGGTCACCCGCTTCAAGGGCCTGGGAGAGATGAGCGCCACACAGCTCAGGGAAACCACCATGGCGCCGCAGACGCGCCGGCTGGTGCAGCTCACCATCGATGCCAAGGACAATCCGGATCAGCTGCTCGACATGCTGCTCGCGAAGAAGCGCGCGGGCGACCGGCGCGAGTGGCTGGAAAGCAAGGGCAATCTGGCGCGCATCTAGGCGCGCCCGCTTAGGTTTTTCATGAAAGATCAGCAACTCAATTTCGAAGGCGTCGAGAAGGAATCCCTGAAGTCCTTCGCCGAGCGCGCGTATCTCGATTATTCGATGTACGTGATCCTCGACCGGGCGCTGCCGCACCTCGGGGATGGCTTGAAGCCGGTGCAGCGGCGCATCATCTACGCGATGAGCGAGCTCGGGCTCGCCGCGGGTGCCAAGCACAAGAAGTCCGCGCGCACCGTGGGCGATGTGATCGGCAAGTTCCATCCGCACGGCGATTCGGCGTGCTACGAGGCCATGGTGCACATGGCGCAGGACTTCTCGTACCGCTACCCCATCGTCGACGGGCAGGGCAACTGGGGATCGACCGACGACCCGAAGTCCTTCGCGGCGATGCGGTACACCGAGTCGCGCCTCACCCGATACGCGGACCTGCTCCTGCAGGAGCTGGGATCGAGCACGGTCGATTGGGTGCCGAATTTCGACGGCTCGATGGACGAGCCCGTGCTGCTTCCGGCGCGCGTGCCGAACCTGCTGCTCAATGGCGGCTCGGGCATCGCCGTCGGCATGGCCACGGACATTCCGCCACACAATCTGCGCGAGGTGGTCAATGCGTGCGTCGCGCTCCTGGACGATCCGGAGCTCAGCACGCGCAAGATCATGACGTATGTCAAGGGACCCGACCTTCCCACGGCGGGAGAGATCGTCTCGCCGCGGGCCGACCTCGTGCAGATGTACGAGACGGGCGGGGGGAGCTTCAAGGCCCGCGCCACCTACTCGGTCGAGGACGGCGAGATCGTCATCGACGCGCTGCCCTTCCAGGTGTCGGGCAGCAAGATCCTGGAGCAGATCGAAGCGCTCAAGCAGCAGAAAAAGCTTCCCATGGTCGATTTCACGCGCGACGAATCGGATCATGAGAATCCGACACGTCTCGTGATCGTGCCGAAGTCCAATCGCGTCGACGTTCCCGCGCTCATGGACCACTTGTTCGCGAGCACCGACCTCGAACGCAATTACCGCGTGAACCTGAACGTCATCGGGCTCGACGGCCGGCCGCGGGTGATGGGGCTCAAGCAACTGCTCCTGGAGTGGCTCGAGTTCCGCAAGTCCACCGTCACTCGGCGACTCAAGCACCGTCACGAGAAGGTCAGCGCGCGGCTGCACATCCTCGATGGATTGCTGATCGCGTATCTGAACCTCGACGAGGTGATCCGCATCGTGCGCACCGAAGATCAGCCGAAACCGGTGCTGATCAAGCGCTTCAAGCTCTCCGACGAACAGGCCGAGGCCATTCTCGAGACGAAGCTGCGGCATCTCGCGCGCCTCGAGGAGATGAAGATCCGCGAGGAGCAGAAAAAGCTCGCCGAGGAACGCGACGAGATCGACCGGATTCTCAAGAGCAAGGCGCGTCTCACCAAGCTCGTGCGCGAGGAGCTGTTGCAGGATGCCGAAGACTACGGCGACGCGCGCCGCACCAAGCTCGTGGAGCGCGAGGCCGCCCAGGCGATCGCCGAGGTGGATCTGATCGCGAGCGAGCCGACCACGGTGGTGCTGTCGCGCCTCGGATGGGTGCGCGCGGCGAAGGGTCATGACATCGACGCGCGCGGGCTTTCCTACAAGACCGGGGACGAGTTCCAGGCCGCGGCCAAGGGGAAGAACCTGCAGCAGGCGGTGTTCATCGATTCCACCGGCCGCGCGTACAGTCTCGATGCGCATCAGCTGCCCGCCGCGCGCGGCTATGGCGAGCCGCTGTCGGGAACCGTCGATCCTCCGGACGGGGCGACGTTCGCCGCCGTGCTGATCGGGGAACCGGGCGACCTTTGGCTGGTTGCGAGCGACGCGGGCTACGGATTCAAGGTCAAGCTCGCCGAGCTCTATGCCCGCAACAAGAAGGGCAAATCGGTGCTCAAGGTGCCGGAAAACGCGCGAGTGCTGCCGGCACAGCCCATCGGCGATCCTGGCGCTCTCGCAGTGCTGGTCAACAATGAAGGCGAAGTGCTCGCGTTGCCGGCCGGAGAGATCGAGGAGATGTCCGCCGGCAAGGGACAGAACCTCTATGGGATCCCAGGCAAGAAATCCGCCGAGCGGGACGAGTATCTGACCGCCATGGCCGTGGTCGGTCCGGGGGAGATCTTGACGGTATACAGCGGCAACAGCGCCCCGATGAAGCTCAAATACGAGGAGCTCAAGCAGTTCCAGGACAAGAAGGGTCAACGGCGCCAGCGATTCTCGCGGGCGTACAAGCAGATCGACCGCCTCGAAGTCTCGGCGGCCTAGCGCTCCCCCGACATCGTCACGTCCTCGGGGGCATTGATGAAATAGCCCTGGATGAACTCGATGCCGAGCTGCCAGAGGACCGCCATAGTGTTGGCGTCCTCGACGCGTTCGGCGATGGTCTCGACGCCTTTGCGCTTGGCGGATTCGACCAGGCCCTTGACGCGCTGCTGTTGCAGCTGGTTGGTCGAAAGACCCTGCATGAGCGAGCCGTCCACCTTGATGAAATTCATGCCGATGCTGGCCAGGAGCTTCAAGGGGTCGCGCCCCGTTCCGAAATGCTCGAGTGCGAAGCGAAACCCGAGCTTGCGCAGGTTTTCCGACAGCTCGGTGGTCTGGCGGACGTATTGCATCGCGAGCTCTTCGGTCACCTGGATGCAGAGGCGCTTCGGCTCGATCTTGAGCGATTTCAACTGGGTCTCGAGCCAGCCGATCAGGCTCTTGTCGAGGATCGTGTCCTTGGAGACGCGTACGAAGATGCAGGCGGCCTTGCGGTTGGCGGCGAAGGACATGGAGGCGCCGATGACCCAGCGGTCGATGTTCTTCATCAGATCGTTGCGCTCGGCGGCCGCGATGAACTCCGCCGGCAGCACCTCGTTGCCCTGTTCGTCGAGCATGCGAACCAGCACGTCGAACATGCCCTTGTCCTCGCCCAAAAGACTCGCGACGGGCTGTTGGACCAGCCGGAAGCGATTCTCCATCAGCGCGCTCTTGATGTGCTTGACCCAGATCCTGTCGTAGGCCTGCACGCGGGTGTCCGTGTCCGACTTGTCGACCGCGTACATCTGATTGCCGCCGAGCTCGCGGCCGCGCCGTGCGGCGTTCACCGCGTCGGCGATGGCGGCCGACGCGTCGGGATTGGCCGGGGGCAGGAGCCCCAATCCCACCGTGACCGTTGCCGAGAGGTTCTTTTCGTCGAATTGAAACGTGTGGTCGCCGATGCGCTGGACCACGTTCTCGGCCCAGGTCTCAACGTCGCGCGCCGTGCCCCGGTCGAGCATGATCAAAAATCCGTTGCCGCCGAATCGGCCGCACAGATCCGTCGCGGTGAGCTGCCTGCGCACGAGCTCGGCGAGTTGCGCCATGAAATCCTCGCTCGAAAGCACGCCGATGGCGGCTTGAATCTCCGAGAACCGGTCGGGTTTCAAGTAGGCGAACTGGCGCACGCCGCCCTTCATCGGTTGCGTGCAGCGCTCGCGGATGGCGGCCACGAGATAGCGCTGCTGCAGGAAGCCCGTCGTCACATCGTTCTTGACCGCGTCCGCGAGCTGGACCTCGAGATCGTGATCCTTTCTGTTGTTCGCGGGAATGCTGATGCGCGTGGCGGGCTCGTTCTCGTAGTCCGCCCGGGTGAGCGAAAGAACCAACGGAAGCGTGGAGCCGTCCGAGAGCAACGCCTGAACCTTGAGGCCGTGGTCCGCCCACTTGCCCTGCAGGCATGCCACGAGCGCTCCTTTCAGGGCGGGATGGGTGTCGTGTTCGAACAAGTCCATGAGCGGCGTGCCGGTGAGCGCATCTTCGCCGGAGTAGCCGAAGAGCTCGAGCCACGCCCGATTGGCATCGACGATGATGCCCTCCTGCACATGGGTGATGGCATCTGCCGACCCCTCCAGGAATTTCTGCAGCTGCTCGCGGTACTCGCGGGCGGAGGAGAGCGTCGTCGACAGCGCCCGTTCGAGCCGGTGCGCACGCAGCTCGCGGGTCACGACCGACTGCAGGCGGCTGCGGTTGTCGAGCGTCACCACGTCCTGAGCGCCCAGGCGCATGGCCTCGGCGATCGCGTTCTCGTCGACCTGGGTGCGCACGATCAGCACCGGCATTTCAGGGGCCGACTGCTGCTTGATCTTCATGATCGAGGAGAGATCGGTGCCGAGCTCCTCGATGAACGCGACCAGCATTTCCGGGTTCAGCTGGGTGAGCGCGTCCGACAAATCGCGGGCGTCCGGCAGCCAGGTGCAATGAACCGGGTGACCGGCCTTACGCAGCGTTGAATTGATCGCCTCGACGTGGTCTTGGGACCGCGTCATGACGATCATGGGGACGGCGCCCTGTTCGGTCACTGGCTTTTTCCTTGAGGGTCAGATCCTTAAGCGAAACATTAGCAGTGTAGCACCAGCTTTTCCGTGATTCTGGGAACGGCGTCTTGCCAAGGCCATGATTTGTGACGGAATTGGCGTCGCGCGGGTGTTCCCGCTATGATACGCGCCCTTTGATTCCGAGGCCTTCATGGCTAACTACAGCACGAACGAATTCAAATCCGGACTCAAGATACTGATCGACGGCGACCCGTACACCATCGTCGAGAACGAGATGGTCAAGCCGGGCAAGGGACAGGCTTTCAACCGGGTCCGGGTCCGGAACTTGAAGACCGGGCGCACCATCGAGCGGACCTGGAAATCGGGCGATACGGTCGAGGCTGCGGACGTTGTCGATACGGACATGCAGTACTTGTACAGCGACGGGGACTTCTTCCACTTCATGGTGCCCGAGAACTTCGAGCAGGTGACTGCCTCGAAGACGGCGGTGGGCGAGGGCGCCCAATGGCTGAAAGACGGCACGATGTGCGTCATCACGCTCTGGAACGGTGTGCCGTTGCAGGTCACGCCGCCCGCGCACATGGAGCTCAAAGTGGTGGAGACCGACCCGGGTCTGCGCGGCGACACGGCGACCGGCGGATCGAAGCCGGCCAAGCTCGAGACGGGGGCTACGGTGCGGGTGCCGTTATTCATCAATGAAGGGGAGACGGTGCGGATCGACACGCGGACCGGGGAGTACCTTTCGCGCGGGAAGGGCTGAGGGTTTCGGGCGAGCGCCTGCAATCTGTCAGGCGTTGTCGATGGTGAAGGCCATGGCGTCGGAGAGGCGCTCGGCTTTCAGGGCGATGGCGACCAGGCGGTCGAAGCCCAGGGCGACGCCCGCGCAATCGGGCATGCCGGCGGCTAGGGCGGACAGGAGATGCTCGTCGATCGGAGGCTCGGGCTGGCCGCGTTCGCGTCGGATGGCGAGATCGTGCAGAAACCGGCGGCGCTGTTCGTTCGGGTCGGCGAGCTCATGGAAGCCGTTGGCGATCTCGATGCCACCCAGGTAGAGCTCGAAGCGCGCGGCGACGCGCGGCGATCCCGGCTTCAGGCGCGCCAACGAGGCCTGCGAGGCGGGATAGTCGCAGATGAAGCAGGGGCGCTCGGCGCCGAGCTTCGGCCCCACCACGAATCCCATCAACAGGTCGAGCTTGGCATCGCGATCCAAGCTCGCTTCGCACGCGATGCCGTGGGCCTCGGCGGCTCGATCGAGCTCGATATCGGTGCTCAGGTGCGCATCGACGCCGGCGTGCCGCCGGAGCGATTCGGCGTAAGTCAGCCGTTCCGCGGGCGCGAGCGCTCGTTCGGGCGAGAGAAGTTCCCGCACCAACTCATCGACTTCGGACATCAGCGCGGCGTCGTCGAAACCCAGCCGATACCATTCGAGCATCGTGAACTCCGGGTTGTGCCAGCGGCCGATTTCCCCGTCGCGAAACACCCTGCAGAGCTGGTAGATATCGCCGACTCCGGCAGCCAACAGCCGTTTCATCGGAAATTCCGGGGAGGTCGAGAGATAAGACGCTCCCGGCAGCCCCGACACCCGCGTGCTCAGGCTCTGGATCTGAGGGTCGCTCACGCCTGCAGCGCTCAAGATCGGCGTCTCGACTTCCAGCACGCCGCGGGAGGCGAAGAAATTCCGCAGGCGATCGACGAGCGCGGCGCGCCGCCGCAGTGCCGCGTGGGTGGCGCTGGGACGCCAGGAAAGCGACTGGGCGCTCATGCGAGACGGCCCAGGGACTGGCCCAGCCGCACCACCGATCCCGCGCGCAGTGCCGGATCCCACGCGGCCCGCCGGGGCTCGAACAGCAGGATCACGGTCGATCCCATGTTGAAGCGGCCGAGCTCGGCCCCCTTCGCCAGGGTGATGTCGGGCGAGGGCAGGCGGGTGATGATGCGCCGCGCGGCCGGCGTCACGTCGCCCGCCCAGACGGTGGCGATGCTGCCGACGTTGAGCGCCCCCACGAGCACCACCGCGAATGCGCCGAACCCGCCTTCGAACAGCGTCAACACGCGCTCATTGCGCGCGAACAGCCGCGGCACTCGCTGCGCAGTGGCGTCGTTCACGCTGAACAGCCGTCCCGGCACGTACACCGTCTCGAGCAGCCGTCCGCCGACGGGCATGTGGATGCGGTGATAATTGAAGGGCGCGAGATAGATGGTCGCGAAGGAGCCGCCGGCGAAGCGTGCGGCCCAGGGTTGGTCGGCCAGCAGCTCCGCGAGCGTGTACCGCCGGCCCTTCGCCTGCAGCAGCGAATTGCCCTCGATGGCGCCGCATTCGCTCACCCTCCCATCCACGGGACAGGCAATATCGTCCGCCGCCGCGGCGATGGGACGGGCATCGGCTCGCAGCGCCCGAGTGAAGAATTCGTTGAAAGTGGCGTAGCGGTACGGGTCGGTCTCCACCGCCTCGCCCATCTCGACCGAGAACAGCTTCAGAAAGCCCCGGATCAGCGAGTTCTTGAACCAAGGCAGACCGCACTCGCGTGGCCCAAAGGACCGAGCGCGACAATCCATGCTGGGGCAGCAGGTACTGCATCCCGACGAACATCCGGGCGCGCAAGCCATCGCTGCTGGCCGCCGGGCGGCGCGCGTCGCCGCCGCTCATCCGCGCATGGCCACGAGGCGCCCAAAATCCGATTGCAGGGCAGCCGCGGTGAACGGCCCGGTGAGGATCGCGGCGAGCTTGCCTGCGGGATCCACGACGAATATTGCGCCCGAATGTTCCACGAGATAGCTTCCGTCGGCATTCGGCGTCGACAGGTACACCGCAACCCCGAGCTTTCGCGCCAGATCCTCGATCTCGGGCTGGCTCGCGGCGGTCACGCCCACGAATTCGGGATCGAAATAAGGCACGTATTTGGCGAGCTGTGCGGGCGTATCGCGCTTGGCATCCACCGACACGAAGACCACGCGGGGCCGCACCGCCGCGCCGCTCGCTCGCAGGCGCTTTTCGAGGGCCGCCAAGGTGGTCAGGGTGGTCGGGCAAGCATCCGGGCAGTTGGTGTAGCCAAAATACAGGAACGACCACCGGCCGCGCAGATTTTGCGGCCCAAAGGCGTGGCCGCTTTGGTCGATCAGGCTAAAATCCGGCAGCGCACGTCGGGGCGACAGATAAGATCCCGTTGCGAGATCGCCCGGGGCGGAGGAATGCCGCCAGAGGAGCGCCGCCCCGATGCCCAGCAGCACGGCGACGCCCGTCACCGCCACACTTGCCAACCTGAATTGAGGAGTCATGCGCCGATTATCCCATACGGCACCCGAGACAGTGGGCGCCGCCATCGAGCGTTGCGCACGGGCAATGCGCCGCGCCCGCCTTCACTTCGGCCATGGCACGGACAATGCGCGCGACGAAGCCGCCGAACTCGTGTTCTTCGCAGCGGGTCTGTCTCACGAGGAAGGCAGCGCCGTTTACGGCAAAGCCCTGACGGCGCGACGGCGCGCGCGGATCGACTCGCTGCTCGAGCGGCGGATCGAGCGGAGGCTCCCGCTCGCGTATCTCACGCACCGGGCTTTTTTCGCGGGACTCGAGCTCTACGTGGACGAGCGCGTGCTGGTGCCGCGATCCCCGATTGCGGAGCTGATCCAGAACCGGTTCGAGCCCTGGGTCGATCCGCGCCGCGTGCGCAGCATTCTCGACATCGGCACCGGCTCGGGCGCGATCGCGCTGGCGAGCGCGGTGGCATTCCCGCGGGCCGCCGTGGACGCGGTCGACATCTCCACGGCAGCGCTGCACGTGTGCAGGCGCAATGTGCGCCGCCTGGCGCTGACCGATCGGGTGCGTGTCTTGCGATCCGATCACTTCGCCGCGCTCGCCGGCCGTCGGTACGATATCATCGTCAGCAATCCGCCCTATGTGGGGCGAGAAGAGATGCGCGCCCTGCCTCGCGAGTATCGTCACGAACCCAGGATCGGCCTCGCTTCGGGTGTCGACGGGCTGGACTCGGTGCGTGCCATCTTGTCCGCGGCGCCACGATATCTGGCCGACGACGGAATTTTGGCCGTCGAAGTCGGCAACACCGAGGACGCGCTGATGCGCGCGTTTCCACGCCTGCCGTTCGTCTGGCCCGACATCGCCATGGGCGGCGGGGGGGTATTCGTCCTGCAGGCGGCCGCCCTTAAGAGGAACTGAGACGTGGCTGGAAATACGTTCGGGAAGATGTTCACGGTCACGAGCTTCGGCGAAAGCCATGGAGCGGCGCTCGGCTGCGTGGTCGACGGATGCCCGCCGGGGCTCGAGTTGCGCGAGGCGGATCTGCAAGCGGACGTGGACCGGCGCCGGCCGGGTACGTCGAAATTCACCACTCAGCGGCGCGAGTCCGACACCGTCCGCATCCTGTCGGGGGTTTTCGAAGGCAGGACGACCGGCACGCCGATCGGGCTGCTCGTGGAAAACGAGGATCAGCGGTCGCGCGATTACGAGAAGATCAAGGACCGGTTTCGGCCGGGCCACGCCGATTACACCTATCAGCAAAAATACGGAGTTCGCGACTATCGAGGCGGCGGCCGCTCCTCGGCGCGCGAGACGGTGATGAGAGTCGCCGCGGGCGCCATCGCACGGAAATTCCTGCGCGAACGCTTGGGCGTGAGCATTCAAGGTTATCTCGCGCAGATCGGAGCCTTGTGGCTCGAGCCCAAGGACCCGTCGAGCGCCTATTCGAATCCGTTCTTCTGCCCCGATCCGGGCCGTCTGCAGGAGATCGAGGACCTCATCTGGCGGACCCGCGAGGCAGGCGATTCCATCGGTGCACGCGTCACCGTCGTCGCTCGGGGCGTGCCGCCCGGCCTCGGAGAGCCGGTATTCGCCCGTCTCGACGCCGATCTCGCCGGCGCCTTGATGGGCATCAATGCCGTGAAAGGCGTGGAAATCGGAGCAGGCTTCAAGGCTGTAGAACAGCGCGGCTCCGAGCACCGCGACGAGCTCACGCCGACCGGGTTCAAGAGCAATCACGCGGGGGGCGTGCTCGGCGGCATCTCCTCGGGACAGGACATCGTCGCGAGTATTGCGCTCAAGCCGACCTCCAGCATCACGCTTCCCGGCGCCACCATCGATTTGGCAGGCAACGCGTGCGAGATCGAGACCACCGGCCGCCACGACCCTTGTGTTGGATTTCGCGCCACGCCCATCGCCGAGGCGATGATGGCGCTCGTGCTGATGGATCATTACTTGAGGCACCGCGCGCAATGCGCGGATGTCACCAGCGCGACGCCGATCATCACGCGGGCCGCCCCATGAGCGATTCAAGCCCCAAGCTGCGCGTCGCCGTCGTCGGCGCGTCGAGCCTGATCGGTGAGGCGCTGATCGCCCAGCTGCGGGCGCGAGAGTTTCCACTGGCCGAGCTGCACGTGCTCGAAGATCAGCGCAACGTCGGCCGGCCGATCTCCGATGAGGGCGGCGATCGAGCCGAGGAGCTGAGGACATCGGACGTGGCGGCATTCGATTTTTCGCGGGCGGATCTCGTGTTCTTCTGCGGGCGGGCGGCGCTCGCCGAGCGCTACGCGGAAGCCGCGGCTGCGCACGCCTGGGTGATCGACAATTCACCGGCCTTTCGGCTGCGGCCGGGCGTGCCCATGATCGCAGCCGACGTGAATGCGGCGGCGTTGCGCCCGGCGGGACGGCGGGGGCTCGTGGCGTTGCCGGGCAGCGCGAGCGTTGCGCTCGCCACGGCGCTCGCGCCGCTGGCGGCGATGGCGCCGCTCGAGCGGGTGGAGGTGGCCACCTATCAGGCGGTTTCGGGAAGCGGCCGACCGGCGATGGACGAGCTCGCCGGCGAGACGGTCGCCATGCTCAGCGGCAAGAAAGCCCGCGGCAGGGCGTTCGGCCGCCAGATCGCCTTCAATGTGATCCCCCAGGTCGATGTCATCGAGGACGACGGCACGAGCCGGGAGGAGCGGCGTCTGTGGGAGGAAACCCGAAGCCTGTTGGCTTCGCCGTCGCTTGCAGTGAACGCCACAGCGGTGCGTGTGCCGGTCTTTTTCGGCCACAGCCTGGCGGTTCACGCAGCGTTTGGCCGGCCGGTCAGCGCCTTCGAGGCGCTCGAGGTGTTGCGCCGCGGCAGCGGAATCGAGGTGATCGAGCGCGACTCAACTGCGCAATTCCCGACGCCGGCCACACTGTCAACCGCCCCGGATAGGGTATACGTAGGCCGAATGCGCGCCGATCCGACTCGTGATCGGGCTCTAAATTTTTGGGTCGTTGCCGATAATGTTAGGAAATGTGCGGCACATAACGCAGTTTCAGTCGCCCAGATTTTGGTAAATAGTGCGCGGTAAGATATAGTTTGGCTTATGTTAAAGGCAGTTGAAGGCAAATGAGATTTCGCTTCCAAGCTCCTAACGGACAATGAAGTTTAGCCTCTCTCGCCTAGCAGAATTCTGGGAGAAAAAATGTCAGTGACGATGCCGCGCATAAAGCTGTTGGCGGGCTTCTTATCTCTGTCCTTTTTGTGGTCGACCTCGTCGTGGGCGTTAGGGCTCGGTGAGATCCACTTGAACTCGGCATTGAACGAGCCGCTGAACGCCGAGATCGACTTGATCGCGGCCACGCCCGAGGAATTGACCGCACTTCGCGCGTCGCTGGCGGGGCGAGACGCCTTTACCCGCTACGGCATCGACCGTCCGCCGTTCCTGTCGTCCCTGACCTTCAAGGTCGGCAAGGGCAAGGATGGCCGCGACGTTCTGTTGGTACGTTCGACGGACGCCATCCCGGAACCCTTCGTGACCTTCCTGGTGGAGGTCAATTGGGCGCGCGGCCGCCTGATGCGCGAATACACCGTGTTGCTCGACCCGCCGGTGTACACGCCCGGCGAGAACGCCAGCACCTCGGCACCGGTTACCGCCCCCACTGCGGCCGCGTCGCCGCCCACGAGAGCAACGCCCTCGACCGCGACGCCATCCCCGGCCGCCACGCCGTCCACGGCCTCGACGCCATCGGAGTCGGTGGCGAACGGGTCTGCGCCGACTCCGGCCCCGAGTGCGGGCCGCCGATCGAGGCGTCAATCCGGCGCGGCATCGGCCGCCAGCGCGGCCGCGTTGCCCGAATCTTCCGCGCCATCCGCCGGCGCCGCTCCGGGCACCGTTGAGGTGGCCAAAGGCGACACGCTCACCAAGATCGCCCGAAGCCTGCACGCCGACACACCCGCGAACGTCGATCAGACCATGATTGCCCTGTATCGCGCGAACCCCGATGCGTTCGGCGGCAACATCAATATCCTGCGCCGCGGAGCCGTGCTGCGCGTTCCGGGAGCGGACGACATTGCCGCTCTCAACCAGCGAGAGGCCATGGGCGAGGTTCATCGCCAGATGGATGCCTGGCGCACCGCCGGCGGCAGCGCAGCGCCCAGCGGACATTTGCGGCTCGTCACTCCGACAGCCGGCGGCAGCGGTGCCGCGCCCGGCAATGGGTCGAGCGCCGGCAATTCCGATGAGCAGGCGCTCAAGGCTCGCGTAAAGGATCTCGAAGGCCAGCTGGCGGATTCCAAGCGACTCATCGACATCCGCAACCAAGAACTCGCGGCCCTGCAGAAGAAGCTGGGCACGCCGGCGACGCCCCCCGCCGCGGCTCCGCCCGCGCCACGGGCAGCGCCGCCCGCGAGCGCGGTGGCGCCCACGCCGCCGCCGGCTCAGGTTCAGACACCCCCGGTGGCCGCGACGCCGCCGCCCAGCGCTGCGCAGCCCTCGGCGCTGCCGCCGCCCGAATCCAATACGGCCGCACCGGTGCCGCCTGCACCGAAGCCGGTGATCAAGAAGCCGGCGCCGGTGGTCTCCTCGGGCTCGTGGCTCGATTGGCTGCAGGACAACGTGTGGCTGGTGGGCGCCGTGCTCGCCGCGATACTCGCGCTCCTCGGCTTCGCCGCCTGGCGGCGCCGCAAGCAGAGCTCCATCGGTTCGCCCGGCCATTTCGGCGCCGGATTCGACGAGACCCATGTGTCGGATCTCGAGGAATCGGCTGCCAAGCTCTCGTCGATGCGCCGCGGGAGCGACTCCATCGTCGTCGAGGAGTCCGGCCCGCATCCCGTGCCCGATTTCACGGCCGAGACCGGCCGGTTCGGCGACACCGGAGAATTGAAGTCGCACGAGGACACGTTCTCGAGCGAGAGCGCGGTAAACCTGGATCAGGGCGACCCGCTGGCGGAAGCCGATTTCCACATGGCGTACGGCCTTTATGATCAGGCGGCCGATCTGGTGCGCATCGCGCTCGAGCGCGAACCCGAGCGGCGCGATCTCAGGATGAAGCTCCTGGAGATCTATTTCGTCTGGGGCAACAAGGATGCCTTCCTGCAAACCGCCAAGCAGCTCGAGGCGACCCGCGACCGGGCGCCTGCCGGGGAGTGGGACAAGATCGTCATCATGGGCAAGCAAATCTGCCCCGATGAGCCGATGTTCGCCGGGAGCGCCGCCGGCAGCGGCCGCGGGGCCGGCGCGCTGGTGGATCTCAACCTCGAGGGCGGCGAGAACCGCGTCGACATCGATCTGTTCGGCGAGCCGGAGGGCGAGCGGAGCACCCTGGGCCATGGCGTCGCGGACGAGAACGACGATACGGCCGCCACCGGCGAATCGCCGGGACTGCACGGCAGTTCGGATCTGGACTTCACCCTCGATACGCCGGACCGCGGTGCGGACGAGTCGCCGACCCGCGAGATGCCGCCGCGCGACGAGCCGACCGTCGAAGCCGAGCTGATGAACTATGCCGACGCGCCCACTCAGGAATCGCCGGCCCTCAAGACCACCGAGATGCGCGCTCCGCGCGCGCCGTCGCTTCGAGCCGATCAAACGGCGGAGGTGTCGATCGATGATCTCGGGCTGAACCTCGATCATCTGGAGGAAACGGGCTCGCCCTCGAGCGAGAATGTTTCGCCTCTCGAGGAGACCGATCATCCGGCGGACGCACCGACCATGGTGGCCGGCCTCGACGAGCGCTCGCGGCGGATGATGGAAGAAGCCGCCAACAACGCGAGGGACCGCGATCTGACCGAGCTGGAGCGCGAGCTCGAGGCTTCGTTCATCGCGGATCTCGATTCGCCGCCGGAGGAGATCAAGACCGCGGTGCTCGGGCCGGAATCGGCGCCCACGGTGTTGATGCCGCGCGAGCCGGCGGCGAAGGCCGGGCCGGAGTTCTCCGATATCCATGATGCCGACAAGGTCGATGTCGACTCGACCTCGAAGCTCCGCGGGCTCAATTCCGACAGCATCGACCTGGATCTGGATCGTCTGGCGACCGCGCTGGGTACCGGCGATACCGTGTCGCAGCCGCGAGCGGCCGAAGAAGTCTTTTCAACCGAGGTATTCGAGGCCAGTCAGCGCAATCGTCGGGTCGATCTCGACGTGGGCGAGGCGATGAATGGGTCCGAACATCCCACGAATAAGTTCCAGGCTCAGACCAACAGGCTGAAAGCGGTCGACGTGCCGCTCTCCGAGCTCGAGCCCGTCACCATGAGCGAGGTCGGCACCAAGCTCGATCTGGCTCGCGCCTATATGGACATGGGTGATCCGGAAGGTGCACGAAGCATTCTCGAAGAAGTCGTGCAGGAAGGCTCAGCCAGCCAGAAACAGGAAGCCTCGCGCCTGATCGAATCGCTGCCGGGTTGAGCATTATCGACCCCCAGGCGGCGGGAACCTCCGGTGCCGGTGGTACCGCCGCCTCGGCAATGCGCCGCGTCGCGGCGCTGGTGGAATACGACGGAACGGAGTTTGCCGGCTGGCAATCCCAGGCGCACGCGACGGGCTTGCAAGATGCGGTCGAGCAAGCGCTGGCTTTTGTGGCGGGCGCACCCGTCACCGCAATCTGCGCCGGGCGCACCGATGCGGGCGTCCACGCCGTCGGCCAGGTCATCCACTTCGACACCGAGGCTGCACGAACGGCGCGCGCTTGGATCCTCGGGGCGAATACCCGATTACCGTCGACCATAGCGCTGCAGTGGGCGGGCGAAGTCGCAGCCGACTTTCACGCCCGGCACAGTGCCGTGCGCCGCACGTATCGCTATTACATCCTGAACTCCAGCGCCCGCTCCGCTTTGCAACGGCTGCGCAGCGCCTGGATCCCGCGGGCGCTCGACGCGGACGCCATGCAGCGCGCCGCTCAGGCGCTCATCGGCGAGCTCGACTTCTCGGCCTTCCGCTCGGTCGAGTGCCAATCGAAGTCCGCCAAGCGCCGCGTCGAGCGGATCGAGGTGCGCCGCGACGGCGATTGGGTCTGGATGCAGATCACGGCGAACGCCTACCTGCACCACATGGTGCGCAACATCGTCGGAACGCTGGTGGACGCTCAGCGCGACGCTGACCCCGAAGGGTCGATGCGCCGCATCCTGGAGAGCCGCGACCGGCGGCTGGCCGGCCCGACCGCACCCGCTTCCGGGCTGTACCTGTGGCGGGTGGAGTATCCGCCGCAGTTCGGGATACCTGCACCGCCTGCGCCCTTTTTGCTAAACTAACACCGATCACTCATGAACAATCCTAAAGGCCGGGCTAGCGCATGACCTGGTTCGAGCGAATCGTCCCGTCGCGCATCAAGACAGAGCGGCGCACCCGTTCGGTTCCCGAAGGGCTCTGGACCAAGTGTCCGGCCTGCGACGCGGTGCTCTACAAGGCCGAGATCGAGCGCAATCTTCACGTCTGTCCCAAGTGCAGCCATCACATGCGCATCAATGGGCGCGAACGGCTGCTGAAATTTCTCGACACCGGATCCACCAAGGAGCTTGCCGTCAAGGTCGGGCCCGAGGATCCGCTCAAGTTCAAGGATTCCAAGCGCTACAAGGATCGCATCACCCAGGCGCAGAAGCAGACCGGGGAGCGCGACGCGCTGATCGTCATGTCCGGAACCCTGGCGGGCCTGGAAATCGTCGCCTGCGCGTTCGAATTCCGGTTCCTCGGAGGCTCCATGGGTTCGGTGGTGGGCGAAAAATTCGTGCGCGCCGTCGAGTATTGCCTGGAGCACCGCTCGCCTTTGGTGTGCTTCGCGGCGAGCGGCGGGGCCCGGATGCAGGAGGCCTTGTATTCGCTGTTGCAGATGGCCAAGACGAGCGCGGCCCTCAAGCGATTGTCGGAGGCGCGGCTGCCCTTCATATCGGTCATGACCGATCCGACCACGGGCGGTGTGTCGGCGAGCCTTGCGATGCTCGGGGACATCAACATCGGCGAGCCGAAGGCGCTGATCGGTTTCGCGGGGCCGCGGGTGATCCAACAGACCGTGCGCGAGACCTTGCCGGAAGGGTTTCAACGCAGCGAGTTCCTGCTCGAGCACGGCGCGCTCGACATGATCGTCGACCGGCGCGAAATGCGCGACCGCATCGGCTCGATGCTGCGGTTGATGATGGGCAAAGAGCCCCAAGCGGCTTAAGCTCGCCGGGCCCCACTTGCGGACGCTTTCCGAGTGGCTTGCCCACCAAGAACGGGTGCATCCGCAGTCGATCGATCTGGGACTGGGACGCCTCGCCCGGGTTCTCGAGCGGCTCCGTTGGACCCAACCCCGGGTTCCGGTCATCAACATCGCGGGCACCAACGGCAAAGGGTCGGTGGCCGCATATTGCACCTCCATTCTCGCCGCCGCCGGCCTCAAGGTCGGCACGTTCACCTCGCCGCATCTCAAGGACTACCGCGAGCGCATCCGGGTGCGGGAGCGCTGGGCGAGCGCGGAGACCCTGGCGTGGGCTTTCGACAGGATCGAAAGCGCGTGCATGGGCGCCGGTGCGCAAGAGGATAAGGTCTCGCTGACTTTCTTCGAGTACAACGCGCTCGCCGCGATGCTGATTTTCGAGGCCGCGAGGCTCGATGCCTGGGTGCTCGAGATCGGCATGGGAGGCCGGCTCGATGCGGTCAACATCGTCGATCCGACGGTCGCCGTGGTGGTGAGCATCGGTCTCGATCATCAGGAGTTTCTCGGCTCGACACTCGAGGACATCGCGCGCGAAAAGGCGGGAATATTCAGGCGCGGCGTGCCGGCGGTCCTCGGCAGCCGCGACATGCCGGGCGTGCTCGAGCGCACCGCCTCGCTTCTCGGCGCACCGCTCAAGCGATTGGGACGCGAGTACGAGTTCACCGAGAACGCAGGCCGTTGGAGATATCGAGGCGCGCGCTGGGATTTATCGGAGCTGCCGCCGCCCGCGCTGCGCGGCGAGGCGCAATACCGCAATGCCGCCGCCGCTCTGGCGGCCCTCGAGGAGCTCTATCCAGCCATCGAGGTATCCCCCGAAGCCATTTCGCGAGGGCTCACGGAAGTCCGGCTGGTGGCGCGCTTTCAGGTCATCGAGACCGCGGGCCCGACCTTCATCCTGGATGTGGCACACAATCCGGCCGCGGCGGCGGTGCTCGCCGAGAATTTACGCGCCATGCCGTCCGCTGGACGAACGCTGGCGGTATGCGGCATTTTGGGCGACAAGGACGCCGCCGGCGTCGCGTCGGCGCTCGCCGATTGCATCGACGAATGGTGGCTCGCCTCGACCGACGGGGCGCGCGGTACGAGTGGTGCGCAACTGGGCGCGCGAATCTCGGCCGCGCTCGGCACCGCACGCATCCATGCGCTCGACGACATCGCTGCGGCATGCGCCGCCGCGGCCGCGGCCGCTCTCCCCGGCGATCGCGTCGTGATCTTCGGCTCCTTCCACACGGTCGGACCCGCGATGGATTGGCTCGAAGCGCGCGGTGTGCTGCCTCACGAGAGCCCGCGCGAATATACTCTGCGCCCATGATGGAACGACGTGTCAAGGAACGCCTGATCGGCGCCAGTGTGCTGGTGGCGCTGATCGTGCTGATCGTTCCGGAAATGCTTTCCGGCCCGAGACAGCCGCCGTCGGCGGCGCCGCTCACCGTCGGATTGCCCGCGTCCAACCGCACCGTCTCCGTCGATTTGACGACCAGCACAGCGACGGCGGAGCCCGATGCCGCACAGGGTGCATCGGCGGCCGCGCCGCCACCTGCGGGTGGGAGTGCATCGGGCGCTGCGTCGGATGGACCGGCGGCGGCGAGCGGCGCAGCGACGGGCGACGGTGCACCCGAGAGTGCGCCGCCCGAACACGGTGCGTCGACGAGCTCGCCCACCGTGATGACATTGCAAGCGCAGGAACCCGCCGGGAGTCCCGCCGGCGGGACTCCCGGGGCGCCCTCCGGGACTCCCTCCGCGGCCCCCTCCGGATCGACGCTTGAAACACCACCTGCGGGCCCCAGATCAAGTGCGAGCGGATCTGCCGGAACGCAGGGACATCGAGGATGGGCCGTGCAACTCGGCAGCTTTGCAAGCCGGGCAAACGCCGAGAGGTTGATTCACCAATTGCAGGCACGCGGCGGGTCCTCGCTCTATGTCAGTGCGAGCGGCTCGGGATCCTCGCTCCGGTACCGGGTGCGCATGGGGCCTCTGGCCGATCGAGGGGCCGCGGAGCGCGCCGCAGGCAGGCTCCGGGCGGGAGGGCATCCGTCGACCGTGGTTGCACCGAACTCCTGACTCACGGGCGCTCGAGTGTGGGACTTTCACGGCAGTATCGCCGCGGGTTGGGTAGAATGCCGGTCCTGTCGAAGGACGCCGCAGGATTTATCCATTGAGAAGGCGCCAAAGGTGCATTTTTGACTGGAGCTGATGTCCTGATTCTGGTGGTCCTGCTGGGCTCGATCTTCATTGGCCTGCTGCGCGGGTTCGTCCGTGAGGCGGTGTCGCTGACGTTTTGGATCGTAGCCATCTGGGGCGCCTGGAGATTCGGGCCGGCGGTCGAGCCTCACCTGGGCGGCCTCATGGCCGATCCGAAGGTCGCGCCCTGGGTAGGCCGCCTGGTGATTCTGGTGCTGGTGCTGCTGGTCGGCTGGGTGATCGGAATGCTGCTCGGCTACTTCACGCGCAGCATGGGCCTCGGGCCTCTGGATCGCGTGATCGGCCTGTTTTTCGGTATCGTGCGCGGCACGGTGCTGGTCGGATTGATGGTCATCGGCGGAGAGCTCCTGCACCTCAACCAAGAGGATTGGTGGGGACGCTCGAAGCTGATTCCGTATGGCGAGGCGGTGGGTGATTGGTTGCGGGCCATGGTCGGCGAGCACGGCGAGCCCTGGTCCAAGCTCGAGCGCCTCACCGGGGTCAAAGTAAGGGCCCACAAGTAAGCAGCCCGGAGGTTCCTATCATGTGCGGTATCGTCGGAATGATCGGGGTCAGTGCCGTGAATCAGCGGATCTACGATGCGCTGACCGTCTTGCAGCACCGCGGTCAGGATGCGGCCGGCATCATGACCTGCGAGGCGGGCGAGCTCTACATGCGCAAGGACTCGGGCCTGGTGCGCGATGTCTTCCAGCAAAAGCACATGGTCAAGCTCAAGGGCAACGTCGGCATCGGACACGTGCGTTACCCGACGGCCGGTGCGGACAACGCCCACGATGCGCAGCCGTTCTACGTGAACTCTCCCTACGGGATCTGCCTCGGCCACAACGGCAACCTGACCAATGCCCGCGAGCTGACCGAAGTGCTGGTCCGTGAGGATCGGCGCCATCTGAATACCACGTCCGATTCCGAAGTGCTGTTGAACGTGCTGGCCTCCGAGCTGCAGCGCGTGGGCACGCCGCGCGTGACGCCCGCCGACGTTTTCGCGGCTGCGAATGCGGTCTACCGGCGCTGCCGCGGAGGCTATGCCGTGGTCGCCATGGTCATCGGTCACGGGATCCTGGGATTTCGCGATCCGAACGGCATCCGTCCGCTCGTCATCGGCAAGCGCGATACCAAGAAGGGCACCGAGTGGATGCTGGCCTCGGAGAGCGTCGCGCTGGACATGTCCGGCTTCGAGATGGTGCGCGACGTGGCGCCCGGAGAAGCGGTATTCATCGACGAGCAGGGCCGCTTTTACGCGCAGCAATGCGTCGCCATGGCCCGCCACACCCCGTGCATCTTCGAGTACGTCTATTTCGCACGGCCGGACTCGATCATCGACAACATCTCGGTATACAAGGCGCGGCTGCGCATGGGCGAGCGTCTCGCGGAAAAGATCAAGCGGGCGCGGCCGGATCACGACATCGACGTGGTGATTCCGATTCCGGATACGAGCCGCACGGCCGCGGTGCAGGTGGCGCAGCTCCTCGGCGTCAAGTATCGCGAAGGCTTCATCAAGAACCGCTACATCGGACGCACGTTCATCATGCCGGGCCAGGAGCAGCGCTCGAAGTCGGTGCGCAGCAAGCTGAACGCCATCGATCTGGAGTTCAGGGGCAAGACGGTGCTGCTCGTCGACGACTCCATCGTGCGCGGCACCACGTCCGCGCAAATCATCGACATGGCGCGAGAGGCGGGCGCCAAGAAGGTGTACTTCGCCTCCGCCGCGCCGCCGGTACGCTATCCGAATGTTTATGGCATCGACATGCCGAACGCTTCCGAACTGGTCGCGGCCGGCCACACGGATGCCGAAGTGCAGGAGATCATCGGCGCCGATTGGCTCATTTATCAGGATCTGGACGACTTGGTGCATGCGGTCCGTCACGACCACGCGAAAATCACCGATTTCGACACCTCGTGCTTCTCGGGGGAATACGTGACCGGGGACGTGACGCCCGAATATTTGAAGCGCCTGCAGGGAGAGCGGTCGGACGAGGCTAAGCAGCAGCGTCGCGATGGCGTCAATCGTGGCCTCAAGACCGTTCATATACTGTAGAGCCGCGCCACAACCGCGCGCGCAGCGGCGTGCGCGGCGGGCTCGGATCCCGCCATCTTGAGCCTGCGCTTGTTGGTCATCGCCGACCGATCGGAGTATCGGCTGCTGGCGAGAAAGCACATCGAGATCGAGTGGCCGGATGCGGAGGTGCACGAGCACCGTCTCGGCGAGGACCAGCCGCTGGACGCCAAGTTCACCGCCGCCGGTTTCGATGCGGCCATCATCCTCGATGCGCCCGCGGCCGCGGGGACTTCGGTCACGACGCCGGCGGAGACGCTGGCGGCGGAGCTCTCGACCAAGGCGGAGTTCGCGCCGGTGATTCTCGTGGCGCTCCAGGATGCGCCGCCCGTGCGCCCGGCCGATACGCCGAGAATTCAACGGCTGTACGGGCGCAAGATCGACCGTCACGGACTCGTCCAGGCCATCACATCGGCATCGCGCGAGCACAAGAAGTCCTTGACCGCCCGCCGCGCCCGGCCGGACTTCGAGCAGCTCCATAAATTCGGCGCCATGACCATCCGCGGTCACCGTTTCATTCGGCAGGTCGGCTCCGGCGGCATGTGCAAGATCTATCTGGCCGAGAGCGAGCGCGCCGCGACGCTGGTCGTCCTGAAAGTGTTCAGCCAGGTGCCGGACGTGTCCGAGCGTATCGTGGGGTTCGATCGCTTTCTCCAGGAGTACGAGATCGTCGCCGGTCTCAATCACCCGAACATCGTGCGCATCTACGACCTCGGCATCGCGGACGACCACGCGTACATCGCGATGGAGCATTTTCCGGACGGGGATCTGCGCCAGCGGATGAAGGCGCCGGTGCCGCCCGAGACGGCGCTGTCGTATCTCACGCAAATGGCGAGCGCGCTCGAGGCCATCCATGCGGTCGGGGTGCTGCACCGGGATTTGAAGCCCGCGAATGTCATGTTGCGCTCGGACGGCTCGCTGTGCCTGATCGACTTCGGCCTGGCGAAGGCCAACGAGCTCGACGCGGAACTCACCGGCACGCGGGAGATTTTCGGCACGCCCTATTACATGAGCCCGGAACAGGGACACGCGGAACTGATCGACGCGCGCAGCGACTTGTACAGCCTCGGCGTGGTGTTCTACGAGATGCTCATCGGGCGCAAACCGTACACGGGCGCCTCCGCGATGGAGGTCATCTACAAGCACAAACGCGCGGAGCTGCCGCCGATCGACGCGAAGTATTCGAGGCACGAGCCCATTTTGCGGCGCTTGCTGGCGAAGTCCCCGCAGGACCGGTTTCAGTCCGCGCGCGAACTCCTGGAGGCGGCCGCAGAATTGAAGATTCCGGCGTGATCCAGGCCGGAGCCATCGGGCGCCACCCGCTGCTGCGCGCGTCGACCCCTGCGAGCTGGATCGCCCGGGCCTGCGAGAGCCCCGCGGTGTTGCTCATCGATCACGCGAACTGCGAAAAAAAGGCCGCCTCGACCGCGCTTGCCCTGATGTTCGCGTATGCCGAGGATTTCTTTCTCACCGACAAGATGTCGCGCCTGGCGCGCGAGGAGCTGCGCCACTACGAACAGGTGGCGAAGCTCATCAAGAGCCTCGGGATCGAGCCGCAGAGGCTCGCGCCCGGGCGCTATGCCGAGCGGTTGCGGCGCTTGGTGGCCAACAGCGAGCCCCAGCGCGAAGTCGATCTCATGATTTGCGGCGCCTTCATCGAGGCCCGCTCGTGCGAGCGTTTCGAGGCGCTCGGGCCCGCGATCGGCGGTCCCGCGGGCGACCTCTTTGCCGGGCTGCACGCCGCGGAATCGCGGCACTTCAAGCTGTATCTCGAGCTGGCGCGCCGCGCGGCGGACCGCGCCGGGATGGAACTCCAGCCGCGCATCGATGCGTTCGCGCAGCTGGAGGCGGAGCTCATCAATGGCCCCGATGAGCTGTTTCGCTTTCATTCGGGTGCGCCCGCGGAAGCGATCGGAGCTCGGGACCGCTCGAGTCCCAGCTGAGCACGCTTCCCTGGGTGTACCAGTCGCCGAGCACGATGCGGGTGCAGGCGCGCCCGTCGACGCTGAACGGATGGATCCCGGGGCGATGGGTGTGTCCATGCAGCAGCATCGTCGCGCCGGCGGCCCGCATGGCGGCCGCGACGCTCTCGGCGTTCACGTCTCCGATGGTGTAGGCAATGGACGCTGTATGGGCCTGGCTGCCGCTGCGTGCCGCCCCCGCCAGCGCGCGGCGCTGCGCGACGGACAGCCGGAGAAATCGACGCTGCCAATCCGCATCGCGCACCGTGCCCCGCAGTCGCTGATAGGCGCGGTCGTCGGTGCACAGCGCATCTCCGTGCATGACCAGTACGGGTTCGCCGTAAAGGGTCAAGATGACGGGGTCCGGCAAGAGCTGAGCGCCCGTCCTGGCGCAAAACGTCTGTCCGAGGAGAAAGTCCCGGTTGCCATGCATGACGAAGCACGGGACCCCCCGCGTCGTCAGCGCTCGAATGGCATCGAGCGCCTGCGCCTGGCCGGGATCGGGCGCATCGTCGCCCACCCACGACTCGAACAGATCGCCGAGGATGTACAATGCCTCCGCGCCGGCCGCCTCGGTGCTCAGGAATTCGGCGAATTGCGCGGTGATGTCCGGCCGGGCGGCATCGATGTGCAAATCCGAAATGAAGAGGATGGCCAATCCCGCACCCCCGTCATGACGCGAGCGGCGGCCTCAGGACGCCGGCGTTGCGACACGCTCGATTTTCAGGATCACGACCGGCTTCAGCGGCGCATTCTCCTTGAACGGCCCCTTGGCGCCGGTCGACACGGTCGCGATCTCGTCGACCACGTCCATCCCCTGCACGACCTTGCCGAACACCGCGTAACCCCAGCGGGTCGCGCTCGGGTCGAGCGCCGCATTGTCGGCCAGATTCACATAGAACTGAACATCCCCCGCATGAGGCTCGGGTGGCCGGGCGAGCCCCACCGTGCCGCGTGAATTGGTCAATCCATTGCCCGATTCGTTGACCACCTTCGGCGGGCTGCCTTTGAGCTTGTAGTCGATGTCGTACCCGCCGCCCTGGATGACGAAATTGGGAATCGCGCGATGAAAGATCGTGCCGGCATAGAAGCCCTGATCGACGAACTTCAGGAATTGGGCGACCGTCAAGGGCGCGCGTTCGGCATTCAGCTCGATGGTGAAGTTCCCCATCGAGGTGAACACCTGTACTTGCGTGGCGGGGGCCGGCTTCGATGCGGGGGCCGCGGAGGCGGCCGGCGGGTCGGCGCAGTATCCGGGTGAAACCAGGGCGACGGCGAGGAATCCGATGACAAGAAGTAGCTGTTTCATGCCGCAAACCAGAGGACTAGCTGTTTCATGCCGATAGTGTACTCGAATGGGTACAATCTTAAGACATGAGCTCGCTTCTCGTCACTCGTTTCGCACCGTCGCCCACGGGATCGCTGCATCTCGGCAACGCGCGCACCGCCTTTTTCAGCCATCTCTGGGCGCGCAAGAGCGCAGGCCGATTCATCCTGCGCATCGAGGATACGGACGTGGAGCGCAGCGAGCCGCGTTTTCGCGATGGATTGATGCAGGATCTGAAGTGGCTGGGCCTCGATTGGGACGAGGGGCCGGACGTGGGTGGACCTTCCGCTCCATACGCCCAGTCGGAGCGCGGCGCCTGGTACGACGGGCTCTTCCGGAGACTCGAGGCCGATCAACAGGCTTATCCCTGCTTCTGCACGCCGCAGGAATTGGAGCTGTCGCGCAAGCTCCAACGGATGGCGGGCAAGCCCCCGCGCTATGCAGGGACGTGCAGAATCCTCTCCGCATCGGAGCGCGCGGAGCGGATTGCGCGCGGCTCCAAGCCGACGCTTCGCTTCGCGGTGCCGCCCGATGAGACCATCGAGTTCGTCGATCTCGTGCACGGGCCGCAGAAGTTCGCCTCGAGCGACATCGGCGATTTCATCATCCGTCGCGAGGACGGGACGTCCGCATTTTTTTTCTGCAACGCCGTCGACGACGCCGCGATGGGCGTCACGCACGTGCTGCGCGGGGACGACCATCTGACCAACACGCCGCGCCAGCTGATGCTGCTCGATGCCCTGGGGCTGAGGAGGCCGGACTACGGCCACGTCGGCCTGCTGGTGGGCAGCGACGGAGCACCCCTGTCCAAGCGACATGGAAGCACGAGCGTCCAGGAATTCCGCGAACGCGGGTTCCTTCCGGCCGCGCTCCTCAATCATCTGTTTCACCTGGGCCATACGGGCGATGTCGAGGGATGGCTGCCGCCCGCCGACATGCCGGCGCATTTCCGGCCCGAGCATCTCGGCAGGGCCCCGGCCAGATTCGAGGAAGCGCAGCTCCTGCATTGGCAGAAAGAGACCCTGCAGCACATGTCGGCCGAGGACGTGGGCGCCTGGCTCGGCCTCGAGGGAGCGGCGGAGTTCGTGGAATTCGTCCGGCACAACGTGGTGCTGCCCGCGGACGCAGCGCCATGGATCGAGGTGGTGCGCGGGGAGCTTGGGCCGTTGGGTCCCGAGGAGGCCCGCATCATCGCCGCGGCGGGCCCCGAGTTCTTTGCCGCGGCGGTTCAGGCGCTCGATGAGTCGAACGCCGACTTCGGGCCGCTCGTCAAAGTTCTGAAGGAGCGCACGGGACGCAAGGGGGCCGAGCTTTTCATGCCCCTGCGGGTCGCGCTCACCGGGCAGACGCACGGCCCGGAACTTGCCCCGTTACTGAAGATCATGCCGAGGGAGACGGCGCGACGCCGGCTGCAAATTCATGCTCGCGATCCATAATTCGCTCACCGGCCGCAAGGCCGAGTTCAGGCCGCTCAAGCCCGGGGAGGTGCGGATGTACGTGTGCGGGATCACCGTATACGACTACATCCATATCGGGCATGCGCGCATGCTCACGGTCTTCGATCTGGTGCAGCGCTATTTGCGTTCGCGCGGCCTGAAGCTCACCTATGTCCGCAACATCACGGACATCGACGACAAGATCATTCAGCGCGCGGCGGAGGGGCACGAGGAGTGGGGCGACCTTGCCCGCCGGTTCACGGTCGCGATGCACGAGGATTGCGCATTGCTCGGACTCGAGCCGCCGGACATCGAGCCGCGCGCCACCGAGTACATCCCCGAGATCATCGCCATGACGCGCACTCTGATCGACAAGGGCTACGCGTACCGCGCCGCCAATGGCGATGTCATGTATTCGGTGCGCAAGTTCCCGAACTATGGCGCGCTCTCCGGCAGAAACATCGACGAGTCCCGGGCGGGCGCCCGAGTGCAGGTGGATGAGTTCAAGAACGATCCGCTCGATTTCGTGGTGTGGAAGCATGCCAAGCCCGGCGAGCCGTCCTGGCCGTCGCCGTGGGGGCCCGGCCGCCCGGGCTGGCATATCGAGTGCTCCGCCATGTCCACGGCGCTGCTCGGCGATTACTTCGATCTGCACGGCGGCGGGATGGATTTGAAGTTTCCGCATCACGAGAACGAAATCGCGCAATCCTGCGCCGCCTGCGGCACGCCGTTCGTGAACGTCTGGATGCACAACGGCTTCGTCAACATCGACGACGAAAAGATGTCGAAGTCGCTGGGCAATTTCTTCACGGTGCGAGACGTGCTCAAGACGTTGCGTGACCCGGAGGTGCTGCGCTTTTTCCTGCTGAGCAGCCATTATCGCGGACCGATCAATTATTCGTCGGCGCAGCTTGCCCAGGCGGACGAGACTCTGGCCGGACTGTATCGCGCGCTGAAGGGGGCGCCCGCAGGGGCTTGCGCGAACGCGGCGGCAGAGGTGAGCGCATACGAGCAGGAGGTGCGCGGGCGGTTCGAGGCGGCGATGGACGACGACTTCAACACGCCGGACGCCATGGCGGTGGTGCAGGGCGTGGCGCGCGACTTGAACAGCGCCAAGGCGGCCGGCGATGACGCGCGGGCGCGGGATGCGGCGCGGGCGATGCTATCGATGGGGAGGGTCCTCGGCCTTCTTCAACAGGATCCCGAGGCCTATTTGAAGCGAGGCTTGGGTTCGACGGAAAACGGAATGAGCGACGTGGAAGTCGAGAATCAGCTCGCGGCGCGCCGGCTTGCCCGGGCAGCCAGGAATTTCGCCGAATCCGACCGGATTCGAGACGCTCTGACCGCCGCCGGGATCCTCCTGGAGGACAAACCCGGCGGCGTCACCGAGTGGCGCAGAGCTTGATGCCTGATCAGTCGGAGCGTCGCGTCATCAGGATGCCGAGGGCGATGCCCACCACGGCGGCGATACCGACCACCTGCCACGGATTGTCGCGGACATAACTGTCGGTGGTTCGGCCCACCTGTTTCGCCTGACCGCGAACCTGGGCGGCGCCGTCGCTCAGTGCGCTCTTGGCGGCGGCCAGCGCCATCTTCACCTTGGCGCGCACCCTGGCGATCTCGGGGGAATCCACATCCTTGATGGCCTTGGTCAGATCGTCGACGTTGTCGAGAAAGTCATTGATGCTTGCATTCGCCATCCTCTTGACCTTACGAACGCTGGAAGTGTCCAACTGAGCCTCCATAGCTTGCTCCTCCAAACTTGTAACTGAAACCGATCAGACCCGACGGCCCAAGCTCATCAGGAAGCTGACGATGGCACCGATCAGGAACACGACGAACAACACCTTGGCAATGCCTGCGGCGCCGACGGCGATGCCGCCAAATCCGAAAAACGCCGCGATCAGGGCGATGACGAAAAACACCACTGCATAATGAAGCATGAGCGCACCCTTCCTTTGAGAACCACACAACCCGATGCGCAAGGAGTCTGCGATGCGCCGCAGGCGGCGAACAGTCGGTGCGCCTACCCGACTATCGTAGGATATAACCCACGGCGCCGATGACGGGACCCGTGATTCAGGCGCCGAGGCGTTGCGGGGACATCGCCGAGGGCTCCAGCCCCTCGGCCGTCACCTCGTCCGGCAGCGCCGACCCGAGAACCAGGGCCGCTGCGGTGCGCGACAGCGCCGGCGCCGTCTGGATCCCATAGCCCCCCTGGCCTGCCAGCCAGAAAAAGGCCGGGGCTTGCGCCGAATAGCCCACCACGGGGGTCCGGTCGGGCGCGAAAGTCCGAAGACCCGCCCACCGGGCCTTGAGGCGCCGGACCTCGAGTGTCGTGGCCCGCTCGATCCGGTCGACGGCTGCCGCGAGGTCCCACTCCTCGGGCTGCGCATCGGTCGGCTCGCAGGGTGTTTCATCGGCCGGCGAGAGAAACAGCGAGCCGGCATCGGGCTTGAAATAGAACTGCTCATCGATGTCGTTCACGAACGGCCAGTCACCCACGTCTATGCCGGGCGGGGCCTCGACGAGCATCGCCGTGCGTCGGCAGGGTGTGAGGCCGACCCGCGCGATGCCGGCGAGCGCGGCGGTTTCGTCCGCCCAGGCACCGGCGGCGTTGACGATCAACCCCGCCGCCAGATTCTCCGCACCCGCCTGCACCGACCAAACGGCGTTCGCGTACGCGAGCGAGCGGACGGGCGCGTCGGTGATGAGGCGGCCGGCGCGCTTCTTGAACAGTCGCAGGTAGCCCTGATGCAGCCCGTGAACGTCGATGTCCGCGCAATCCGGCTCGAGCAGCGCGCCCGCGACGTATTCCGGCCGCAGGATCGGGCAAAGCTCATGCGCCTCGCGCAGATCGAGAGTCCGCGTCGCCGGCGCAATGTCGGGAAGCGCACGGAATTCGCTCAGGGCGGCGAGTTGCTCGGTGGTCGCGATGTACAGGCAGCCGCGCGGCCGGGTCAGGGGGCTCTCGGTGAATCCCGCCGGTGGCTCGAACAGGAACCGGCGGCTCGCGCGCGTGAGCGCACGAATCGTGGCGTTGCCGTAGATCTCCGTGAACAGCGCGGCGGAGCGGCCCGTCGAGTGATAGCCCGGTCGCTCCTCGCGCTCGACCAGGATGACGCTGCGCGTCTCGGCGAGGTGAGCCGCGACGGACGCACCGGCGATTCCGGCGCCGATGACCAGGATGTCGGCGTGAGTGTGTTGCATCGAAGGCAAGCTCAGGTTTGCAAGTGGCCGAGGGGGATGCGCGTCGATCGCTTGAGCGTGGCGAGAACGACGCTCGATTGCACATCCCGCACGTGGGGGATGCGCAGGAGTTTCTTGAGAATGACCGAGCTCAGCGACTCCAGGTCTTTGCCGAACACCTGAAGGATGAAATCGTAGGCACCCGTGGTCGCGAAGCAGTTGGTGACCTCATCGAGCAACGCAATCTCGCGCTCGAAACGCGCCACGGTCTCGTCCGTATGTTCGGTCAACTTGACGTGCACGAGCGCCTGGACCTCCAGACCGACGCGCGCCGGGTTCAAGATGGCGGCATACCCCTCGATGACACCGCCCGCTTCCAGCGCCTTGATGCGCCGCGCGCAAGGAGTGGCGGACAGTCCGATCAGCTCGGCGAGCTCGACCACCGGTAGGCGTCCCTCGCGCTGCAGTTCCAAAAGAATGCGCCCATCGAAGCGATCGAGATCCATGGTCGTTAATGAGGTTTGGTGATAATTGCTAAGAAATGTGAAAAATTTAGTGAATAACACCAATAGTCGCGCCGGCCACAATGCTCAATTGGCGATTGTCCATGAAAACTTAGGATTAGTCTAAGGACCATCGACCCGACGCTCAGAGTAACCGAGGTGGCACGCGCATGGCGGTAAGTTCAGCGAACCTGATGCCGCGGGCGACCGCGGAAACCTGGGATTGGCGCGCCGTGGTGCGGCTGGCGGCGATCTCGCGGGCTCTCGATGATCTGGAGGAGGCCACCCTCCTGCCGGAGCGCAAGGTGCTGTACCAGTTTTCCGCGCGCGGGCACGAGGTGACCCAGGTGCTGCTTGGGCGGGAGCTGGTTGGAGCCCAGGATGGCGTGGGGGGGTATTACCGGTCCCGGCCGCTGCTCCTGACACTCGGGCTGTCCGTGGAAGATGCGTTGGCGTCGAGCATGATGCGCCGTGGCGGCATGAGCGAAGGCCGGGACATCGGCGTCGTGTTCAACCTGCCGCGTCGCCATGGGCCCTGCGTGCTGCCGGTCTGCGGCGGCGTAGGCACTCAGTACACGCCGGCTGTCGGCTGGGCGCAGGCGCTGCGCTACCGGCAGGACACCCTGGCCGATCCGCGCTGCGAGGGCAGCATCGCGGTGGCGCATGGAGGCGATGCCTCGACCGCGACGAATGGCTTCTGGGCGGCGCTCAATATCGCGACAACCGAACATCTGCCCTTGCTGTTCTTCATCGAGGACAATGGCTATGGGATCTCGGTGCCCACTCATCGGCAAACGCCGGGCGGCAACATCGCACGCAATCTGGCGGCGTTCCGCGGACTGCGCGTGCTCGACGGTGACGGCTCCGACCCCAAGTCGGCGGCCCGCCTGATCCGCGATGCGGTCGAGGGGGTGCGCGCCGGAGACGGGCCGGCGCTCCTGCGCCTGACCGTGCCGCGATTGTCCGGGCACTCCGGGCAGGATACGCAGGCCTACAAGGGCGCGACGGCCATCGCCGCCGAGCAGGAGCGCGACCCTTTGCGCCGTCTGCGCGCTCAACTCGTCCCCCAGCATCTCGCGGCCGAGGAGTGGGAGGCAGAGATGACGCACGCCGGTGCGTGGGTCGCCGAGGCGCGAGCGAGGGTGGAGCAGCGCCTGCCGCCCGACCCCAAGAACGTGAAGCGCTACCTGTTCTCCGAACTCGCCGGCGACGGCTCCGTCGAGCTGCAGCTTCAGGGCGGGATCCGGCCGCAGGGAGCGGTGCCCCCCGGCGGGTCGGAGCATCCGGCGAGGGAGGGCCCGCGGATCAACCTCGTCACCGCGGTACGGCGGACCTTGGAGCACGAGCTCGAGGTGAACCCCCGGGTGGTGGTGTTCGGCGAGGATGTGGGCCGAAAGGGAGGCGTGCATGCCGCCACCCTCGGCTTGCAGGAGAAATTTGGCGTCGCACGGGTGTTCGACACCAGCCTGTCGGAGGAGGGCATCATCGGCCGCGCCGTCGGCATGGCCGCAGCCGGCTTGATGCCCGTACCCGAGATCCAATTCCGCAAGTACGCGGATCCCGCGGCGGAGCAGCTGAATGACTGCGGCTCGATGCGCTGGCGCACCGCCAATCGATTCGCGGCGCCCATGGTGGTGCGCATTCCCGGCGGGTTTTTCAAATGCGGCGATCCGTGGCACAGTCAATCGAACGAAGTGCAATGGATCCACGGGCTCGGCTGGCGCGTCGCCATGCCGTCGAATGCCGAGGATGCGGTCGGCCTGTTGCGCGAGGCATTGCGCGGCAACGATCCGACCATTTTCTTCGAGCACCGATCGCTCCTCGACGGCAGTTGGGCCCGACGCGCGTATCCCGGCGACGATTTCGTGGTCAAGTTCGGCAAGGCCACGCTGCTTCAACGCGGCGACGCCGTGACGGTGGTCACCTGGGGCGCGATGGTCGAGCGCTGCGAGCTCGCGATTGAGCGCACCAAGGTCTCCGCCGATCTCATCGATTTGCGAACGCTCTCTCCGTGGGACCGCGAAGCGACGCTCGAGTCGGTGCGCAAGACCCGCCGCTGCCTGATCGTGCATGAGGACACCATCACCGCCGGCTTCGGTGCGGAGATCGCGGCTGTGCTCGCGAAGGAGGCTTTTTTCGATCTCGACGCGCCGATCGAGCGGCTCGCCATGCCCGATGTGCCGAGTCCTCACAGCCCGGTGCTGCTCGAGGCGGTGTTGCCGAACGTGGATCGAATCGCCGCGGCGCTTTCCGATCTGGTGGCGGTCTGATCATGGCGGGCGGGACGGCGCGCGGGACGGCGGGCCTCAACGCGAGCCTCACGGCAAGCCTCACAGATGTCCTCGCGCCGAAGAACGAGGAGGGCACCAAAGCCACGATTCTCAAGTGGTGCAAGTCGGTCGGCGACGGGATCCTCAAGGACGAGCCGCTGCTCGAGCTCGAGACCGACAAGGTGACGGTCGAGATTCCCTCCCCCGCGACCGGTGAGCTGGCGGAGATTCTCAAGCAGCCGAACGAGGAAGTGCTGCCGGGCCAACTTCTCGCGCGGGTCAGGATCTACGCGGAGTCGGGATCGAGCTCCGAAGCCGCGGGCGGTCCGGAAGGCGCGCCGGGCGCGGAGGGAACCGCGCCCGGCGCCTCCGCCGCACCGTCAGCGGACGACGGGCGCGGGAAGTTGAGTCCGGCGGTGCGCAGGATGCTGCGCGAGAATGCGCTGCGCGCCGACGACATCCCCGGCAGCGGTCGGGACGGGCGCATCACCGCGCAGGACGTTGCACGGCGTCTCACCGCGCGGCCGGCCTCGACGCGCGTGCTGCATACACCGATTCGCCGTCGAGTGGCGGAACACATGGTGCGAAGTCTCGGCGCCTCGCCGCACGTGACGACGCTTTTCGAGGCGGATCTGACGCGGGTTCAGGCGCATCGCTCGCGGCACGCCGCGCAGTACGAGCGCGGCGGTGCGCGGCTCACGCTCACCGCTTATTTCGTCGCCGCGTGCGCACGGGCGCTGGCAGCGAACCCGCCGGTGAACGCCACCTATCATGAGGACGGCCTCGAGCTGCATCCCGACGCCAATATCGGTGTCGGCACGGCGCTCGGCAACGAGGGGCTCATCGTGCCCGTGATCCATGCGGCCCAGAACCTCGACCTGCCGTCGATCGCCCGGGAACTCGGCCGCGCCGTCGCGGCCGCCCGAGCCGGCCAGCTCACGCCGCAGGACGTGCGAGGCGGCACGTTCACCATCTCGAACCATGGGGTGAGCGGGAGTCTGCTGGCGGCGCCCATCGTCATCAATCAGCCGCAAGTGGCCATTCTCGGCGTCGGCAAAGTCGAGCGTCGAGTATGCGTCATCGAGTCCGGGGGCGCCGAGTCCATCGGGATCCGCACCATGTGCTATCTCACGCTCACCATCGACCATCGCGCGCTCGATGCCTTCCAGGCGAACGCATTTCTCTCCCAGGTGGTGGCCTCGCTCGAGCAGTGGGGCGAGGATTAGCCGGACTTGCGCGATTTCGAGCGCGCGGGCCCGGCGAAGCCTCCGAAGCGCCGCAAGGTCGATGGTTCGGCGGGCGGCAACCTGCCGTCGAGTCTCGTGGCCACCGCCGAGAGGTGTGCTTCGGAGAGCGCAAACACGCGTGCGTAGATGGAGCGGCAAAGCTCGGCCGCCTTGAGCCCGGGCCAATCCACCGGCAGGAGCCTCGCAGGCAACTCAGGGTCGCGAAGGTGCAGGCGCCGGTACTCGTGAATCAACAAGGTGCGCACGATGAAGCCGATCTCGGGCTCGAGCGGCCCGTCGAGCGCCGCGTCGACGCGGTCGAAG
>CAVSSU010000014.1:0-24617 GCA_963730565.1 uncultured Gammaproteobacteria bacterium | reverse complement strand
ATCGAACGGCAGGCTCGTGGAAATGCCGTTGGGGTAGATCTCGTGCGTGTCGAGCCCTTCGGGCTCGATGAAGATCTGATGCGAGGTCCGATCCGCGAAACGCATCACCTTGTCCTCGACCGACGGACAGTAGCGGGGTCCGGTGCCCTCGATCAGACCGGTGAACATCGGTGAGCGGGCGCTGGCGCCGCGAATGATGTCGTGCGTACGCTCGTTCGTCGCGGTGATGTGGCAGGGAATTTGCCGCGGGTGCCCGTCGCGAGTCCCGAGGTAGGAGAACACGGGGCGCGGATCGTCGCTGTGCTGTTCCCGCAATCCCACAAAATCGATGCTGCGCCCGTCGATCCGCGGCGGCGTGCCGGTCTTCAATCGACCGACCTGGAGGGGAAGCTCGCGCAGCCGCGCGGCGAGCAGATTGGAGGGCTGATCGCCGGCCCGCCCCCCCGCATGGCTCTCGAGGCCGATGTGAATGCGTCCGCCCAGGAACGTCCCGACCGTGAGCACGACGCAAGCTGACCGAAACTCGACGCCGCTCGCGGTGACGCAGCCGGCCGCGCGCTCCCCCTGCATCTTGAGGTCCGCGACCTCCTGCTGAAAAATCTCCAGGTGCGGCTGGGTCTCGAGCATCCGTCGGATAGCCCGCTTGTAGAGCTGGCGGTCCGCCTGTGCCCGGGTGGCGCGGACCGCCGGACCCTTGCTCGCGTTCAAGGTGCGAAACTGGATGCCGGCTTGGTCGGCCGCGAGCGCCATCGCGCCCCCCAGCGCATCGATCTCCTTGACGAGATGCCCCTTGCCGATACCGCCGATGGCGGGGTTGCAGCTCATTTGCCCGAGCGTCTCGATGTTGTGCGTAAGCAGCAGCGTCCGACGCCCCATTCGGGCAGCCGCGAGCGCAGCCTCGGTCCCGGCATGGCCGCCGCCGATCACGATCACGTCATATTCCGTTGCGAAGCGCATGGTCCCGAGCCGGGGCTCCCGGGGTGTCAAACCCCTTGAACAGACCGGCAGTTTAAACCGGTTGGCGCGATCCACCAATGCGCGGAATCGGACTCACTCGACCGCGACGGGAATACCCGCGAATTTTCCGCGCCAAGCCTTGGGCCCGGTGTCGTGCACCGACTCTCCGTCCGAGCTCACCGCCACCGTCACCGGCATGTCGCGGACCTCGAATTCGTACACCGCCTCCATGCCGAGCTCCGCGAAGCCGACCACCCGGCTCGAGCGGATCGCCTGGGAGACCAGGAACGCCGCCCCGCCCACCGCGATCAAATACGCCGAGCGGTGCGCGCGTATGACCTCGATCGCCTCGGGGCCGCGCTCCGCCTTGCCCACCATGGCGAGAAGGCCCGCCTTGCCGAGCATGGTCTCGGTGAAGCGGTCCATCCGATTCGCGGTGGTGGGACCGGCCGGACCGACCACTTCGCTGCCGACGGGATCGACCGGCCCCACGTAGTAAATGACGCGGTTTCGAAAGTCGAGGCCATCCGGCAACGGCTTGCCGGCGTCGAGCAATGCGCAGATGCGCTTGTGCGCGGCGTCGCGCCCGGTCAGGAGCTTTCCGGACAAGAGCAGCCGCTCCCCGGCCTTCCAGGTGGCCAATTCCTCGCGCGTGAGCCCATCGAGCGAGACGCGGCGCGCGCTCGCATCGGCGCTCCAGTGCACCTTCGGCCATTGGGACAGATCCGGCGGCTGGAGCACCGCCGGTCCCGAGCCGTCGAGCGTGAAATGCAGGTGCCGGGTGGCGGCGCAATTCGGGATCACCGCCACCGGCAGCGAGGCTGCGTGGGTCGGATAATCCGCCACCTTCACGTCGAGCACGGTGGTGAGGCCGCCCAAGCCCTGCGCGCCGATGCCCAATTCGTTCACGCGCCTGTAGATCTCAAGACGCAACTCCTCGAGCTTGTTGGCAGGTCCCCGGGCGATCAGATCGCCGATGTCGATCGGGTCCATGAGTGATTTCTTCGCGAGCAGCATGGCTTTCTCCGCGCTGCCGCCGATTCCCACGCCCAGCATGCCGGGCGGGCACCAGCCGGCGCCCATCTCCGGCACCATCTCGACCACCCAATCCGCCACTGAATCCGACGGGTTCAGCATGGCGAACATCGACTTGTTCTCGGATCCGCCGCCCTTGGCGGCCACCGTGATCTCAAGCTTGTCCCCGGGGCCGAACTCGGTGTGTATCACCGCCGGGGTGTTGTCCTTCGTGCCGGTGCGCTTGCCGGCCGGGTCCGCCACGATGGAAGCCCGGAGCTTGTTCTCGGGGTTGAGATAGGCGCGTCGGACGCCCTCGTTGATCATGGCCTCGAGATCGCGGGTGGCCTCGAAGCGAACCCCCATTCCTACCTTGACGAACACGACCACGATCCCCGTGTCCTGGCAGATCGGGCGATGGCCTTCGGCGCACAAGCGCGAGTTGGTGAGTATCTGCGCGATGGCATCGCGCGCCGCGGGGCTTTGCTCCACGACGTAGGCCCGGCCCATCGCCCGGATGAAATCCGGTGCGTGGTAATACGAGATGTATTGCAGGGCGTCGGCGACGCTGTCGATGAGATCATCTTCGCGAATGACGGTCATTGGCTTCCTTGGTATCGGCCGGATTGGGGTATCGGCCCAATTGACGAACTGGGCCGCAAATCTACCAAGTCGGGGCCGGGCGGGGATAGCGACTCGCTACACTTGACCACCTGACCGGCAGAAAGCGATGAATCGGAGTACGACGTTGCGGCTCGCGTGGACGGCCCTCTCGGCCTGCGTCTTGGTATTTTGCAAGGGACTTTCCGCCCCGGCGGCGACGCTCCCGTTGCATGATTGCCGGCTGGAGCATGCGCTCGAGTTGAGCTCGGTCGCGGCGCGGTGCGGCGTTCTCGCAGTGCCGGAGAATCCCGAGGATACGGCCGGGCGCAAAATCGATCTGTTCGTCGCCGTGGTTCCCGCGCTCAATCGGCGGGCCAAGGCCGAACCCTTGTTCCTGCTCGCGGGGGGCCCGGGCCAGGCGGCCGCGGATCTTTACGCGAGCTATGCTGGCGCCTTCGCACGCGCCAATCGCAACCACGACATCGTGCTCGTTGACCAGCGCGGCACCGGCAGATCCGAACCCCTGGTCTGCAGCTATCCGGATGACTGGGGCGACACCGCCGAATCGATGCCGGAGCTGCGGCGCGCCACCGCCGAATGCCTCGCGAGATACGGCGATCGCGTACGCTTTTATACTACGAGCGTTGCGGTCCGGGATCTGGATCGGGTCCGCGTCGCGCTCGGATACTCCGCAATCGATCTTTTCGGTTCTTCCTATGGCACCCGGGTTGCGGAGCTCTACATGCGCCGCCACTCGCGGGAGACGCATGCCGTCGTGCTGGACGGCGTCACCTTCCCGGAAGAGGCGATCGGCCCCGATACGCCGCTCGATGGCGAGCACGCGCTCGAGCTCATCGTCTCCCGCTGCCGATCGGCCCCCGACTGCTCGGCCGCGTACCCGAACCTGGCGGCCGAGCTCGGCGAGCTGCGCCGCCGCTTCGGCCGGGAGAAGCTGGCCCTCGTGATCGCCGATCCGACGAGCGGGGAGCCTTTCCCTCTGGAATTCAATCGCGCCGTGTTCTCCGCATCGCTGCGCTTTTTGTCGTACAGCGCGACCGAGGCGTCGCTCCTGCCGACCTTGATTCATCAGGCCGCCATCGGGCGCGCGGGGCCCATGGCCGCCGAGACGTTCATGATGGCACGGCAGATTCGCGATCAGCTGGCGAGCGGCATGCAGAACAGCGTGGTCTGCAGCGAGGACGTGCCGTTCTTCCACCTGAGCGACGGCGAACGGCAACGGATCGGGCAGACCTATCAAGGAACGGATCAGCTGGATGCCTTGGGCGAGATTTGCAAGCTCTGGCCCCGAGGCCCGGTCGATGCCGATTTACATGCGCCCTTGCAGAGCGCGGTGCCCGCCCTTCTTTTGTCCGGCGAGGCGGATCCGGTGACGCCGCCGGCCGATGCCGAACGCCTCGCGCGGGGGCTCGCGCACTATCGCCATCTGGTCGTCCCGGGCGAGGGACACGGTCAAATCATCACGGGCTGCATGCCGAAGCTGATGGCCGATTTCCTCGACACCGCCGACCCCAGGAAGCTCGATGCGTCCTGTCTGGATCGGCATCATCCCGCGCCGTTTTTCGTCGGGCTGACCGGACCTGCGCCATGATCGAGGCGGCGGCGTTGCGCAAACGGTTCGGTCCCATCGAGGCGGTGCGCGATGTTTCGTTTTGCGCCAGCGACGGCTCGATCACCGGCCTCCTGGGACCCAATGGCGCCGGCAAATCCACCACGCTGCGCATGCTTTATGGAGTGCTCACGCCCGACGGCGGAAGCGCCCGCATCGACGGACTCGACATCCGCGGCGAGACGTTGGCCGCACGGGCCCACTTGGGCGTCCTGCCGCACGCGGCGGGTCTGTACGGCAACTTGACCGGCCGGGAAAACATCGCCTACTTCGGCTCGCTGCACGGCATCGCGCGGCGCCGTCTCGCCGAGCGCGTCACCGAGCTTTCCCGTGCCCTCGACATGCAAAGCTTCATCGATCGGCGGGCCAAGGGGTTCTCGCAAGGCCAGCGCATCAAGGTGGCGCTCGCTCGCGCACTGGTGCACGACCCGGCGAATCTCATCCTCGATGAGCCCACCAACGGCCTGGACGTGATGGCGATCCGGAACCTGCGCGAGATACTGAGAAACTTGAGAGCGCAGGGCCGATGCATCGTGTTCTCATCGCACGTCATGCAGGAGGTCGCGGCGCTCTGCGACCAGGTGGTGATCATCGGCCGGGGAAACGTGCTCGCGCAAGGCACGCTGCAGGAAATTCGCGAGCGCAACGGCGAGCGCAGCGGTACCGCGACGCTTGAGGAGTCCTTCCTCGAGATCCTGGGCGAAACGGAGGGTATCGCGTGATGCGCGCGCTCTTCACGGTGTTCGCCAAGGAATTTCTGGAGAACCTGCGGGATCGCCGCACGCTCGTGTCGGCGCTCTTGTTCGGACCTCTATTCGGCCCGATCCTGTTCGGCGCGATGGTGTCTCGAATGCTCAACCAGAGCGTGATCGAGTCGGACGAGCCGCTGTCCATCACGATCAGCGGAGGCGAGCGGGCGCCGAATCTCGTGCGCTATCTCGAATCGCAAGGCGTACGCCTGCACGCCGAGGCGTTGCCCGAGAGCGCCGCCCGCGAGCGCGTGAGAAAGGAAGGAGCGCTCGTGCTGCTGGTGCCCCCGGATTTTGCGTCTAGATTCAAGCAGGCGCTGCCCGCGCCGGTCTTCGTGGTGGCGGACAGCTCGGATTCGGAGACTCGCCGCAGCGCCGAGCGCCTGCACGCGTTGCTCGCGGGTTATTCGAGCGGCCTCGCTCAGCTGCGGATGCAGATGCGCGGCGTCGATCCTAAGCTCGCGGTGCCGATCGCGGTCAACGACATCGATGTGACCACGCCGTCCGGCCGCGCGGTCGTGGTGCTGGGATTCATGACCTATTTCGTGCTGTTTTCGGTGTTGATGGGGGGCCTGTACCTCGCCATCGACTGCACCGCGGGCGAGCGCGAACGCGGATCGCTCGAGTCCTTGCTGAGCCTGCCGGTGGCCCGCGGAGCGCTCGTCGGCGGCAAGATTCTCGCGACCTGCGCCTACATGTGCCTGTCGCTCGCCATCAATCTGACCGCCTTCGTGTTCGTGTTCCGATTCGTCCCGCTCGAGCGGCTCGGAATGAGCGCGAATCTCGGTGTCGGCACGGCCCTCGAGTTCTTTGCGATCTGCCTGCCGTTCGTGCCGCTCGGCGCGGCCCTCATGACCTTCGTCGCCTCGTTCACGAGAAGCTACCGGGAGGCGCAGACCTATCTCACCAGCGTGCTCCTGGTACCGACCTTGCCGATCGCCTTCGCGAGCATCTACTCGCTCAAGACCAAGAGCTCGTTGATGTTCATCCCCTCGCTGAGCCAGCACCTGCTCATGACCAGCGTTCTCAAGGACGAGCGGATCGCGCCCGCGGACGTGATCGTCTCCTCGGGTTGCGCGTTGCTGCTGGCCCTCCTCTTGATCGTGCTCACCGCCCGCCATTGGCGGCGGGAGTCGATGCTCGGCTAGCGCAGGCGGGCCGCCCCGGGATGGGCATCGATTAGGGAGTTCTCGTCTAGGCGTTTTCCCACCGAAGATGTATAAAGCGGGTGGGGAAAACGGATTGGGGACTCCCAAGGGAAGGCTGGCATGACTCGTTCGCCGAATGCGCGGAGAAACATCGTCGCTTTTTTAGCGATTCTGGCGCTGTCCGCGCTCACGATGGTTTGGCTGTTTTGGCATTACCCGATCAAGACATTGATTGCCACGATCGCAGTACTCGCTGTGCTCGGTATTTCGGCGCGCCTCGCGAGGTCGATCGAGGCGGATCCCGTGTCGACGTTGGAGCACGGCAACTCGGGCATCTAATCGCGGCGAGGGACGCGCGATGTGATTTTTCGATGGGCCTAGCGACTTGCTAGATGGGCCCGCCGGTCGAATCGCCCTTCGCCTGCCGCCCCCTCCCCCCTCACTTGCCGATGCAAAAGCTTCCGAAGATCTGCCCGAGCAGATCCTCACTGCTCACCTCCCCCGTGATCTCGCCCAGCGCACGCTGAGCGAGGCGCAGTTCTTCCGCGAAAAGCTCGAACGCCTGCGAATCCCTCAAGGCCTGCCAGGCGCCCTCCACCAGGGTGTGCGCTCGGCCGAGCGCATCGAGATGCCGCCTGCGTGCCGCCAAGGCCCCCGATTCACCGCCGCGATAGCCCGCGGTCGACTTGAGATGTTCCCGCAACGAATCGATGCCCGCGCCGGTGCGCGCGCTCACGTAGATCCGCGCGGGCGCCCCCTCGCCGATTCCCGCCGCCAGGCCGGTGAGATCGATCTTGTTCAGCACCAGCGTCACCGGCACGTCCGTCGGCAAGGAGTCGAGGTCCGGGGTTCCCTCGGTGCTCGCATCGATCACGTAGAGGATCCGGTCGGCGCGCCGCATCTCATGCCGGGCGCGGCGGATGCCCTCCGCTTCCGCGGCATCCTGCGCCCCGCGAAGTCCCGCGGTATCGATCAAGTTGAGAGGCAGGCCATCCAGGTGCAACTGCTGGCGTAACACATCGCGTGTCGTGCCCGGCGCGTCGGTGACGATCGCGACCTCATCGCCGACGAGCCGGTTCAGCAAACTCGACTTACCGGCATTCGGTTTGCCGGTGATCACCACCGTCAAGCCCTCGCGCAGCAGCGCGCCTTGCCGGGCCGCGGACTCGATGGCCCCGAAGCACTCGAGCACCCGGGTCAGCCGATCGGTGATGGCCGGGGCGGATAAAAAATCGATCTCCTCGTCCGGAAAGTCGATCGCCGCCTCGACGTGGACTCGAAGGTCCGTGAGCAGCGCCTGCAGTTCGCGGATGCGAGCCGAGAATTCTCCCTGCATGGAGCGCACCGCGGCGCGCGCGGCCGCTTCGGTGCCGGCGTCGATCAGGTCGGCAACCGCCTCCGCCTGCGCGATGTCCATCTTGCCGTTGAGAAAGGCGCGCTCGCTGAACTCGCCCGGCCGCGCCGCGCGGCACCCGAGCTCGAGCACCCGCCGCATGATCAGATCGAGAATGAGCACGCCGCCGTGGGCGAAGAGCTCCAATACGGGCTCGCCGGTGAACGAGCCGGGCGGCGGATAATAAACGGCGATTCCGCGATCGATGGTACCGCCGTGCCCGTCGAGAAAGCTCGCGAGAGAGGCCCGCCGGGCGGCGGGTAGCCGGCCAAGAAGAATGCCGGCGATCCTGGGCACGTCGGCGCCGGACAGTCGCACGATACCGACCGCGCCGCGCCCCGGCGCGCTCGCGATGGCCGCGATGGTGTCGTGAAAAATCACGGCATCAGTGTACGAGACTAGAGATCGGTCTAGGATCGCTGTTTGGCCGCTTCGATCTGGACCACCTGGTTGATGCGCCATTGCTGCACGATCGACAGCACGGTATTGGTCAGCCAGTAGAGCACCAAGCCCGACGGGAACCACGCCATCATGCCGGTCATGACCAACGGCATGAACTGCATGAGCTTTGCCTGCATGGGATCGGGCGGCGGTGGATTCAGCTTGAACTGTGCGAACATCGCTCCGCCCATCAGCAGCGGCAGCACGAAATAAGGATCGCGCGATGACAGGTCGTTGATCCACAGCATGAACGGCGCCTGGCGCATCTCTACGCTCTCGAGCAGCACCCAGTAGAACGAGATGAAGACCGGAATCTGCACGACCATCGGCAGGCAGCCCGCCAGCGGATTGATCTTCTCCCGCTTGTAGAGCTCCATCATGGCGCGCCCGAGCTTCTCCCGATCGTCCTTGTAGGATTCCTGGATCTGCTTCATGCGCGGCGCAACCGCGCGCATCTTGGCCATGGAGCGTCCACTCGCCTGGCTCAAGGGAAAGAAGATCAGCTTGATGAGGGCCGTCACGATGATGATGGCCCAGCCCCAATTGCCGATGACCGAGTGCACCCACTTCAACGCAGCGAACAGCGGCTGGGCGATCAGCGTCAAACGCCCGTAATCGGCCGTGCGCTCCAGGCGCGGGCCGGTCACGGCGAGCTGGGATTGCAGTTTGGGCCCGATGAACAGCTTCTCGCGAAACTCGGCGTCCGCGCCGGCGGGTATTTGCTTGAAGGGGCCGGTCGCGCTCAGCAGATATTCGTGGCCCAGCACCTTCAACTGGTAGTCGTAGGCCTGGTTCGGGGGGGGCACGATCGCCGACACGAAATGGTGCTGCAGCGAGGCGAGCCAGCCGTTGGTGATGGTCTCGCTGAATTTGCTGTCGGCCTCGTTCTCGACCCCGAGGTCGCGGGGTTTGGTGCCGTCGAACACGTCCGGGCCCTTGAACGAATAGGTTTCGACATCGAAGTAGGAGCGCGATGCGTGCTCCCAGTGCCGCAGGATCTGGCCGTAGGAGGCCAGCGAGCGGGCCGACGAGCCGTCGTTGCGGACCTGGTAGTCGAGATCGATGGCATACCATCCGCGCTTGAACACGAAAGTCTTGGTGACGGTGAGGCCCTGTCCGTCGGTCCATGTCATCGGCACTTTGAGCTCGTCGGCGCCGGCCGGCAGCGTGTAGGACTCCTGCGTGGAGGTCCAGGCCGCCAGATGCGTCGGCGCGGCCTCGCCGGCCACACCGATCAGGCCCGTCTGCATTAGATACAGCGTGCCCGAGTCCCGGCTCTCGAGACGCACCGGCACATTGGGTGTGTTCTTGTGCAACGGGTACTCGATCAAGTCGGCGCGGTCAATTTCTCCGCCCTTGAGATTGATGTCGACATCGAGCACGTCCGTGAGGACGTGAATCGATGCGCCGGGCAGCGGGGCGCCCGCGGCGGCGGATTCGGACGCGCCCGGCTCGGCCGGCGGGCGAGCGGCGGTTGGCGCAGCGGGCGCCGAGCCGGTGCTCGCGGCCGGGGTTGCGGTGCTCGGCGTCGGCGCCGTCGGTAAGGTGTCGGCCAGAGACTTCGATGCGCTCGCGCCGCCCGCGGGCATGGTCACGGCCGCGGCGGTAGCCGGCTGCTGATAATCGCGCATCCACGCTTCGTAGTTGAGATAGAGGATCGCGACGAACGCGAACCAAAGCATGATGCGGGTATTGGCCATTGGTCGGTCTCGTCTTAAGGCACGGGATCGTAGCCGCCCTCGACAAAGGGGTGGCAGCGAAGCAGGCGTCTGGCGCCGAGCCACAGGCCCCGAATCGCGCCATGGCGTTCGATCGCCG
Organism: uncultured Gammaproteobacteria bacterium; assembly: GCA_963730565.1. Classification (GTDB taxonomy): domain Bacteria; phylum Pseudomonadota; class Gammaproteobacteria; order Steroidobacterales; family Steroidobacteraceae; genus Bog-1198. Next base: position 14,867 of record CAVSSU010000014.1, on the reverse strand, counting down.
CATGGGTATAGCACGAGCAGCTCGGATAAAAGCGGCAGCGGGGCCCGAGCATCGGACTCAAGGTCCACTGATAAACGCGAATGATGCCCATCAGGATCCGGCGCATGGCTACTCCTGTCGCGCGATGCTTTTCCAGAGCTTGGCGAGGCTCGCGCGCAGAGCGCTTGGGCTAGCCAGCCGCGCGGCGTCGCGCGCCGCGATCGTGACATCGACCGCGGGCAGCTCGTACTGGTTCAAGCGAAAGGATTCTCTTGCCAAGCGCTTGATCAGGTTCCGCGCGACCGCGTTGCCGCAGCTCTTGGTTGCGATCGCGAGCCCTAGGCGCGGATGAGTTTCGTGGTTGGCGAGTACGGACACGGTAAAGTAAGCATCGGAAAAACGCCTGCCTCGCTGTCGCACTACGCGAAACTCGGCCGGCTGGTGCAATCGCTTGCGCGGCTCGAACGTTAGTTTGGTCGGACGAGTGGATTTAAACGTCAGGGACAGAGGCGCTTGCGGCCCTTCGCACGGCGCCGAGCAAGCAGCTGCCGACCGCTCTTGGTCGCCATTCGCGCCCGAAAACCGTGGGTGCGGGCACGATGCAAGTTACTCGGATTGAAGGTACGTTTCATAAGGCACTTTCAGGGAAAAACTACGGGGCAAATCAAGCAACTGAGCTGCGAAAATGCGCTAGTTGCGGGAGGCGGCAAGGGTACTGAGCGGAGGTGGAAGTGTCAATAGACGCCTCGCTCGGTTGGAGCTAGACTCGCTCCCCCTTTCGTTTAGTTGCCCCAACCGCCACCCGTAGGAGAGCGCTCTTGCCAGAGACGCTATGGAACCGCTGTCTGCGCGTGCTCGAGAGCGAGCTGCCCATAGAGCAGTTCAATACCTGGCTGCGTCCCTTGCAGGCCATCGAGCGCGACGGCCAGGTGAGGCTTCTGGCGCCGAACCCTTACGTCATCAAGTGGGTGGGGGACAACTCGTTGCCGCGCATCAAGGAATTGGTTCGTCAGTTCGCCGACGATGCCGCGCTCGATGTGGTTCTCGATGTCGGAACCCGGCCGATGGACAGCCCCCTGAAGGCCTCGCCTCTGTCGAACGGTCCCGCGCCCGTCAACCCTGCGGGAGTGTTCAACGGGCCGGGTGATCCACGCGCGCCGGGCTCGGGCAAGCCACGGCGCAGCGGGCCCACGGTGCTCGGCAGCCCGATCAACGAAAATTTCACGTTCAACAGCTTCGTCGAGGGCAAAAGCAATCAGCTCGCGAAGGCCGCCGCGATCCAGGTGGCGGGGCACCCCGGTAAGGCCTACAACCCCCTGTTCATCTATGGCGGAGTCGGTCTCGGCAAGACGCATCTGATGCATGCCGTGGCGAACAAGCTCAAGGAGCGCAACTCCGACGCGCGCGTGGCCTACGTGCACAGCGAGGGCTTCGTGAGTGAAATGGTCAAAGCCCTGCAGCACAATACAATCAATGATTTCAAGACCGCGTATCGATCCCTCGATGCGCTGTTGATCGACGACATTCAATTTTTTGCCGGCAAAGATCGCTCCCAGGAGGAGTTTTTCCACACCTTCAACGCGCTGCTGGAGAGCCAGCAGCAGGTGATCCTCACCTGCGACCGTTATCCGAAGGAAGTCGACGGCCTCGAGGAGCGGCTCAAGTCACGCTTCGGCTGGGGTTTGACCGTGGCGATAGAGCCGCCGGAGCTCGAGACCTGCGTCGCCATCTTGATGAGCAAGGCGGCCATGTCCAAAGTGGATCTGCCCGAAGAAGTCGCTTTTTTCGTGGCCAAGCGCATCCGCTCGAACGTGCGTGAATTGGAAGGGGCGCTGCGCCGGATCATGGCGACTTGCGAGTTCACCGGGCGTCCGATCACGCTCGAGTTCGCCAAGGAGGCGCTGCGCGACCTTCTGGCGCTTCAAGAGAAGTTGGTTACGGTGGAGAATATCCAGAAGACCGTCGCCGAGTACTACAAAATCAGGATCGCCGATTTGTTGTCGAAACGGCGCAGTCGTTCCATTGCACGGCCGCGCCAAGTGGCGATGGCCTTGGCGAAGGAACTGACCAATTACAGCTTGCCGGAAATTGGCGATGCATTCGGCGGTCGGGATCATACGACCGTGCTGCATGCATGCCGTCGCGTAAAGGAGCTTCGGGAGACCGAGCGGCGCATTGGCGAGGATTATATGAACCTGTTGAGAACTCTGGCTGGATAGAGTGATAAAGCTGTGGATGAAATAGGGGTCAAAGATATCCACAGGTCGACTACAGGATATCTCGACTTGTCAGATGATTCCTACAGAGGTAATCACTGGAATTAACTAACTGATTATTAAGTATTATATTGGGTTATCCCCAGAGGCGGGCGCCCTTCATAATCATAGTAATTAATGTCTTTAAGAAAGATCTTTAAGAATTAGAGATGGGTGAGCGCATGAAATTGACGGTCGAACGGGAGAGATTACTGGCGCCTTTGCAGGCGGTCATCGGCGTGGTGGAGCGGCGGCAGACCATGCCGGTATTGGCCAACGTACTGCTCGCCGTATCCGACGGCCGATTGTCGATCACGGCGACGGACCTAGAAGTCGAACTGGTTGCCGCCACGGACGTGAGTATCCAACAGGCCGGTGACATCACAGTTCCCGGCAGGAAATTTCTCGATATTTTGCGCGCGTTGCCCGAGAAGTCCTCGGTATCGTTGAGCGTCGAGGGCGAGAAGGTTGTGATCAAGGCTGCGCGCAGCCGCTTCAGCCTGTCCACCCTGCCGGCAGCGGAATTTCCAGTGATCGATGACATCAACGCGCAGCAGACGGTGGAAATTCCGCGCAAGGAACTCGGTCGGCTGCTCGAGAAAACTCACTTTTCGATGGCGCAGCAGGATGTCCGCTATTACCTCAACGGGATGCTGCTCGAGATCGATGGTCAAACACTGCGCGCGGTGGCGACCGATGGTCATCGGCTGGCTCTGTGCGAGTCGACCTTGGAGCAAAAGGCCAAGTCGGCGCAACAAGTGATCATCCCGCGCAAGGGCGTGCTGGAGCTGCAGCGCGTGCTGACGGCGGAAGGGAGCGCAGCGGTGGCGATTGGTACCAATCATGTTCGGGCGCAGATCGGCGATATTCGGTTTACTTCGAAGCTCATTGATGGCAGGTTCCCCGAATATTCCAGGGTTATCCCAGCGGCGCCCGCCTCGGCTATTCGCGCGGATCGAGACGCGTTGAGGCAGGCGTTGCAAAGAACCGCCATTTTGTCGAACGAGAAGTATCGCGGCATCCGAATAACCGTCAAGACCAATACCCTGACCGTCCAAGCCCACAACCCTGAGCAGGAAGAGGCGGAGGAGGAGATCGAGGTCAGCTATGACGGCGCCGATCTCGAGGTGGGATTCAACGTCAATTACCTTCTCGATGCCTTGGCCGCCATTGATGGCCAGGAAGTCGAATTGGGCCTTACCGACAGCAACAGCAGCTGCCTCATCCGTTCTCCAGGCGCTGCCGGTACTCGTTACGTCGTCATGCCGATGAGGCTCTGATCGGATGACCTTACGCCGGATGCAGGTGACGGATTTCCGCTGCTTGCATCACGGGGACATCGAGTTCGACCGGCATTTCACGCTGTTCAGCGGGCCAAATGCCGCTGGCAAAACCAGCCTGCTGGAGGCGATCTACGTCCTCGGTCGCGGAAGATCGTTTCGCACACGGCGGCTCGAGCATCTCATTCGCACGGGCAGCGAGGTATTTCGCGTGGTCGGCGAAAGCGAAGTGGGCAGCCGCCGAGTCATACTTGGGGTCGAGGCTTCGGTGGAGGGCATCCGTGCTCGAATCACGGGCGAGCGAGTGGATTCTTTGGCGGATCTTGCTACGTTCCTACCCGTTCAAATCATCGATCCGGAAGTTCATCGATTGATCGAGGAGGGGCCGAGTCATCGTCGACGGTTTCTCGATTGGGGTGTGTTCCACGTGGAACCAACTTTCGTGCGCGATTGGCAAAGATATGGCCAGGCCCTGCGGCAGCGAAATGCGGCCTTGCGCGCTAACATGTCCCGATCCGTCGTGTCCGCGTGGGATGCCGAGTTGATCCGATATGCCACGCTCGTAACCGAGGCGCGTCAGCGCTACGTCACGCTGCTCGCGCCCGTGGCCGCGCAAGTGGCGTCGAGGTTGCTGGGTCTCGAGCTCAACCTGGGCTATCGCGCAGGGTGGCTTCGCGATTTGGAGTTCTCGCAAGCGCTGGATCGCAGTTGGCGGCAGGACCAAGAACAGGGATCCACGCAGGTCGGCCCACAGCGAGCCGAGCTTGCCGTCAAGCTCGACGGCGTGCTTGCCCGAGACCGAATATCACGCGGCCAGCAGAAGCTGCTCGCCGCGGTGCTGCTCATCGCACAGATAAAGCTATTTGAGCCGGATGCCGCCGCACAGCCGATCCTGTTGCTCGACGACCCGGCGGCGGAACTGGATTCCGAGCGATTGAGGGCGTTTATCGAGGAAGTGGATTCCCAGTCCTTGCAATTGGTGGTTACCACACTGAATCCGGAGCTGGCCACCTTTGGGGCTTTTGGTCAGCCAGGTCGCCGTTATCAGGTGCAGCAGGGCGCTGTCATCGCAAGATAGTGTAGAGGCGTTCCATGGAACATCTCTGCGATACGTTCCACGTGGAACAATTTTAGCGCTAGAGCCGATCAGGATCCTTGGCTCGATAACTTAGGGCGGGACGGGGTTGGAACCGCTCCGTATTTGCATTTATCGGCCCCCGAAGTCCAACTGACAGCTGAATACTCGGCCTAGCCGGCGCCGCCTGGCTGCCCAGTGTCAACGCCGCTCGCATAACCCATTGAATTTATAGTGATTTTTAAGCCAATCCGACTCGTGTTTTGGCTTCGTTGCTGTTAGAATGGGCGGTCAATCAGCAGGACCCCATAATGGCAGATAACGACGTCTACGACTCCAGTAAAATCAAAGTCTTAAAAGGTCTCGACGCCGTCCGAAAGCGACCCGGAATGTACATCGGTGATACCGATGACGGCAGCGGTCTGCATCATATGGTCTTCGAGGTCGTGGACAACGCCATCGATGAAGCCTTGGCTGGTCATTGTGACCGCGTGGTGGTCACGATACACGCCGACGAATCGGTCACTGTGACCGACAACGGGCGCGGGATCCCGGTGGACATCCACAGCGAGGAAGGCGTCTCCGCCGCCGAGGTCATCATGACCGTGCTCCATTCCGGCGGAAAATTCGATGACAGTTCGTACAAGGTCTCCGGCGGTCTGCATGGCGTGGGCGTCTCCGTCGTGAATGCGCTGTCGGATTTCCTCGAGCTCAACATCCGCCGCGACGGCAAGCTTCACCGGCAGGAATATCGATTGGGCGAGCCACAGGCGCCGCTCGCGGCAATCGGTGATACCACGGAGCGCGGCACGACGCTTCGATTCAAACCGAGCTCGCAGATTTTCACCAACATCTCGTTCAACTACGACACGCTGGCCAAACGCCTGCGCGAACTGTCGTTCCTGAACTCCGGTGTGCGCATCGAGCTCATCGACGAGCGCGATGAAAAGAGCGAAGTATTCCAGCACGAGGGCGGGCTCTCCGCCTTCGTCGGCTATCTGAACCGCAGCAAGACTGCGGTGCATCCCACGGTGATGTGGTTCCAGACCCGCGAGGGCAACACGCAGGTCGAAGTGGCGATGCAGTGGAACGACTCCTATCAGGAGAGCATGTACTGCTACACGAACAACATTCCGCAGAAGGACGGCGGCACGCACCTCGCCGGCTATCGGGCGGCGCTCACGCGCACGCTCAACAAATACATCGAGAAGGAGCTCGCGGCAAAAAAGGAAAAGATCGCGACCACTGGTGACGACGCACGCGAAGGTTTGACGGCGATCCTGTCGGTGAAGCTGCCCGATCCGAAATTCTCGTCGCAGACCAAGGACAAGCTCGTGTCCTCGGAGGTGAAGGGCGTGGTCGAATCGGCGGTCGCCCAGCGCTTGGAGGAATTCCTGATGGAACATCCCCAGGAAGCGCGTGCCATCGTCAACAAGATCCTCGAAGCCGCTTACGCGCGCGAGGCCGCGCGCAAGGCGCGCGAGATGACGCGCCGAAAAGGCGCGCTCGATATCGCCGGCCTGCCCGGCAAGCTCGCCGACTGTCAGGAAAAAGATCCCGCGCTCTCCGAGATGTTCCTGGTCGAGGGCGACTCCGCGGGTGGCTCCGCGAAACAGGGACGTGATCGCCGCACGCAGGCCATCCTTCCTCTCAAGGGCAAGATCTTGAACGTCGAGAAGGCGCGCTTCGATAAGATGCTCGCCTCGGTCGAGGTGGGCACGCTGATCACCGCACTCGGTTGCGGCATCGGCCGCGACGATTTCAACGTCGACAAGCTGCGATATCACCGCATAATTATCATGAGCGTGGACGGCGACGAGCATGTGTTCGTCCGCGACGATCGGCGCGGAGTGCGCATGGTCCGGATCGGTGCTTTCATCGATGGCGCTCTGTGCTCGCAGGCGACCACCGGCGCAGTGGACAAATTGACGAGCGACACGCTGGGCGACGTTCTCTGCTTCGGACTTCAGGATCACGCAGTGCGCTTTCGCCGCATCAAGAGCGTCATTCGTCATCCGCTGGATGAGAAGCTCTTTCAAGTGCGCACTTCGTATGGTCGCCGGGTGCGGGTCACCTCAAGTCATAGCGTCTTCATACACGAGGACGGACAACTCAAGCTCAAGCGCGGTGACGAGCTGCGATTGAATGATCGCGTGGTGGCTCCTCTCCGAATCCGCTTTCCTGTAACGGCTCCCCGGCGCATCGATCTGTTGCGCAAGCTCCATGCCGTTCCGAAGGCCGCGAAGCAGATCTGGGTCCGTGGACCTGCTGTTGAGCAATGGTTCAAGGTAGCGATCCTCGACAAGCACGCACAACAGCCGGATTTGACCGATCCGCGTGTCGAGATTCCGGCCGACGTGAGGGCCCAATTGGCGGAGCGGCGGCGAGGGAGCGGCATATCCAATCTCGCGCTTTGCGCGACCGTCGGCATTCGTCAGCCGGTGACCTTTTATTCCTGGGAAAGGGGACTCTCGCGTCCCACGTTGCCGCGCTTCGAGGCATATCTGGACGCCATTGGTGCGGATGCGCGCGAGGTCTTGAGCAAGACGACCGTCGCGCCGAGCCGCCTGGAACGGATTTGGAGAGATCAATACAACGGCTCGGGCCGGAACGTCGTGCGCGATTATGTGCGCCTATCCGATCTTGACGACGAAGACCTGGAATGGTTTGCCGATCGGGAGGATTTGTCGCTCACCCCCCAACACTATGGCCGCAGCGGGATTCCCCGATTCATCGCCATCGACGAGGAACTCTTGGGATTGCTCGGCTTCTATCTGGCCGAGGGATCTTGCTCGGATCGCAACGGGGTCCGCCTGTCGATCGGCAAGGGCAATCAACGTTTCGCCGAAGAGATGGCAAAAAGGCTCACCGGTGTGTTCGGGTTGCCCGCGATGACCTATAGCTATCCCGGCCGTTGCATGGAGCTCAAGGTCGTCAATCGGGCTGCCGCTCTCGTCTGGCAGCACGTGTTCGGTTTCGCGGGTTGCGATTCGACCACGAAGCAAATCCCGGATCTCGTATTCAACGTTTCCGAGGAGTTGCGGAGCGCATTTCTACGCGGCTACCTGCTGGGCGACGGCACCGTCTGTAAGAATAGAATCGCGTTTGCCACTTCCTCGTACGACATCGCAAGCGGCATCGTCTATGTCTTGAGTTCGTTCGGCGTGGTACCGTCCATGTCTGAGCATGCGCCGGACGGCGTGATTCGGCAGGTCAACGGCCAACCGTGCGAGACCAAGCACCGCCATTGGATAGTAAGCGTCACGGCAAAGGAAGACTTGAGGGCCTTGCGCGGCGTTTGGCAGGACCACGCGGGCGCCGAGGAATTATCGGAGTTCTTGAACTCGTCAGGGCGAGCGGGCAAGCGGGACTTTCAGTTGCTCGACGGCGACCTCATGGCGCTGCCGATTCTCGAGATCGAAGAGGTACCTTCGAGCAGTGGAAACGTCTACGACTTTTCCGTGGAAGGGGACGAGAACTTCATCGCTGGCATGGGTGGACTGTGCTGCCACAACACGGATGCGGATGTCGACGGCTCGCACATCCGCACGCTCCTGCTGACCTTCTTCTACCGACAGATGCCAGTGCTCATCGAGCGCGGCCACATCTACATCGCCCAGCCGCCGCTCTACAAGGTCAAGAAAGGCAAGCAGGAGCACTACGTCAAGGATGATCTCGAATTGAACGCGCTGCTGCTCGGTACCGCGATCGACGGCGCGGCGCTGCACGTCAATGCCGAGGCGCCGCCATTGTCGGGGACTGGACTCGAGTCGCTGTCGCGCAAGTACGTCGAAGTGCAAGCCATCATCAAGCGTTGGGCGCGCCGCTACGATGAGCGCTTCCTCGAGCAGCTCCTGTACGTTCCGACGCTCACCACCGAGACGTTCGATCGCCTCGACGCTCTCAGGGACTGGTGCCGCGGTCTCGAGCTCAAGTTGAATGCGCTCGATGACGTCTCGCGCCGCTACAAGGTGGCCGTTCAAACGCTCTCCACGGGCGGTCATCGCATTGATCTTTCGCGCTTCGAGCATGGGCTCTCCTCGGAGAAACACATCCCGCGCGAGTTCTTCGGTTCGGCCGAGTATCTTCGCATCGCCGAGCTCGCCGCCACCTTGAGCGACCTGATCGGTGCGGGTGCCTTCGTCCAGCGCAACGAAGCGCGTCTGGAAGTGGGCAGCTTCAAGGCGGCGATAGGTTGGCTGTTCGAGGAGGCCAAGAAGGGCCAGACCATTCAACGCTACAAGGGCCTGGGTGAAATGAATCCCGAGCAGCTGTGGGATACGACCATCAACCCCGAGACGCGCCGCCTGATGCAGGTGCGCATCGAGGATGCGGTCGCCGCGGACGACATCTTCACCACCTTGATGGGCGATGCCGTGGAACCGCGCCGCGAATTCATCGAAAAAAACGCGCTGCACGTCTCCAACCTGGACATCTGACGCGACTCGATTTCACCGGTCGGGTCGACTGTCTGCACGCTGACGAGGATCCGCGCCATGCCAGCACATCGTCCCCGCGCCCGAGATCTCGGCCTCCTCTTGACGGGGACGCCCGGTCCGAACAACGCCATCACTGATGTCCCCGGTGTCGAAGTGGGATTCACGACGATTGCCCGACCCGCGCAGAAGCCGGGCGACCTGCAGGTCTTCAGCGGCGTGACGGCGATCCTGCCGCGCGGCCGGCAGCCCCGGCCGATACCGGTGCTCGCCGGACAATTCGATTTCAATGGCAACGGAGAGATGACCGGTTCGCACTGGATTCGCGATGCGGGCGGCTTCGTCGGACCCGTGTGCCTCACCAACACGCACTCGCTCGGCATCGTGCACCACGCAGCGGTGCGCTACATGATCGAAAGCCATGCTGCGCATTTTCGCGAGTTTCACGGCTGGGCAATGCCGGTAGTCGCGGAAACCTATGACGGGGTATGCAGTGACATCTGCGGGCTGCACATCACCGAAGATCACGCCCTCGAGGCGCTCCACGGCGCGCGACCGGGTGCCGTCGCGGAAGGCAACGTGGGCGGAGGCACCGGCATGGCGACCTACGAGTTCAAGGGCGGCACCGGCACCAGTTCGCGGCGCTTTTCCTTGGGTGGCAACGCCTATACTGTCGGTGTTCTCGTGCAATCGAATTTCGGCAAGCGCAGCGAACTGTCGGTGCTCGGAGTGCCGGTGGGACGGCATCTGACCGAGGATGCCATTTTTTCGGATAACCGCATGCCCGAACAGGGCTCCATCATCGTGATCATGGCGACGGACTTGCCGTTGACCGCCGTTCAACTGCAGCGGCTCGCCAAGCGTGGGGCGCTCGGCATCGGCCGTACCGGCACCAGCGGCGGCCATTATTCCGGCGATCTCATGCTGGCGTTTTCGGTAGCCAATCCGGTCTACCTGCCCGCGATCGGCGAGTTCCAGCCGCACTCGTTTCAGTACGAGTCGTTGAATGACGCGCAGTGCGACGAGATGTACCCCCAGGCGGTCGATGCGGTCGAGGAATCGATCTTGAACGCCTTGCTGGCTGCGCAGACGATCCCGACCTTCAAGCCGCCCGGATTGCAGCTGAAGGCGATCGATCGCAACGCGCTGCTCGCGCTTCTTGCCAGCCACGGTCGCCTGCGGACCTAGTGGACATAAGCGCAGCCGCCGCGGTGGAAACCGGCGGCGCGTGACTCGTCATCCCGCCTTCGAGCTGGCCGCTTCCGTCGGATTGAAGCACACCAACCGATCGCGCCCGGCCCGCTTGGCCGCGTAGACGCACCGGTCCGCGGCCTCGAGCAAATCGCTGACCCGCTGGAACCCGGAGGCGCGATCCAGCGTCGCGAGCCCGAGCGAGGCGGTCACGCGGATGCTGCCGCCGGCGACCTGGTGCCGGGCACTGCGGAGTTTCAGCAAGATCCGGTCCGCGACGACCATCGCATCGTCCGCCCTGAGGCCCGGCAACACGATGACGAACTCCTTGCCTCCGTAGCGCCCCACGGTGTCGGTGTCGCGCACGGCACTCATGAACATGCGCGCCGTCTCGATCAATACCGAGTCGCCGGCCGGATGGCCGTGCGTATCGTTCACTTGCTTGAAGCGGTCGAGATCCGCGAACACGATGCTGAGGGCCCAGCCTCCGTCGACGGCATTGCAGAATTCGCGGCTCAGCGTCTCATCGAGAAATCCGCGGTTGAGGACGCCGGTCAACGGGTCGCGGCGCTGCTTGTCCTCGAGCGCCGTGGTGCGCGCTTCCAGTCTCTGCGCCGTCTCGCGAAGCGAACTCATCTGATCGATGGCCTGCAGGTTCCGGATGGTCAGGATCTCGCGTGCCTGATCGAGGATGGCATTCGCCATGTCGATCTCCAGAATGGACGTATCGAACAGCCGCTCGATCTCCGGAATCTCGGCGACCAGGTTGCTGATCGCCTGTGTCAGCGCTTCTCCATCGATGCCCAACCATGCCTGCGCGTGGGCGGCGAGCGGCTGCAGGTTGAGGCTCTGCGGGTGGGCCAGCAGCGTCTCGACGCATTCGCTGCCGAGTGCCACGCAGCGGGCGGCGATAGCGATGGACTCCGCGCCGGTGTCGGGATGGTGGCTCGCTTCGATGGTCGCGCAGAGCGCTTCCGGAAGCTTCCATTGGCGCAGAAGCCAGCCTCCGATCGCCGCGTGATCGGTTCCGAGGAGCGATCTTTCGTGGGCAGCGATCTCGTCATGGGTCGCTTCCGCCGGGAGCGGGCGGTAGAAATCGGGTTGCACCCGATCCATGCCGAGCACGGCGATGTCCTGCAGCAGCGCCGCAAGAAAAAGATCTTCCGGCGACCGCACGCCCATGAGCGCGCCAAACGTGCGCGCGGCGGAGGCCCCGAGAATGGCGCGTCGCCAGTAGCGCGCATAATTGATCCCCGCGCCCGTGCCGCTCTTGTAGGTCGACACCAGGGAAAAGCTGAGTGCCAGCGTGGTCGCGGCGTTGAGCCCGAGCGCAACCAACGCCTGCCGAAGGTTTTCGCTCTTGCGCCGCTTCGAATACAGGGGTGAATTCGCCACCCGCAGGACCTTCGCGGTAAGCCCCGGATCCTTGGCTATCGTCGTGGCCACTTTGCCCACATCGATTTCCGGATCGGCGGCCAGCGCGACGATTTGCAGGGCAATGGCGGGAGGGGTCGGAAAGTTGGAGGCCAGGGAAAGCTTCTTTTGCATGGGCTCGAGCACGGCGGTTGTCCTGTTATGGGCTCACCACTCCCCTTAGCGGCACGCCTTCAACTTCCTTGAGGGTTTAGATGAAGGACGCCGGCGGCATTACCCCTGCCTCGATGGCGCTGCGGATCGCGGCATTGAGCTCCCGGGGGTCCTTGCCGCGAGGCTCGATGGGCTCGCCGATGACGACTCGGATGGTGCCGGGCTTCTTTAATATGCCGCGCCGCGGCCAGAAATCGCCGGCGTTGTGGGATACGGGTACCACCAAACTCCCCGCCGCCGCGGCGAGCAGTGCGCCGCTGACCCCGTACTTGCGCGTCTCGCCCCGGGCCACCCGCGTACCTTCCGGAAAAATGATGACCCAAAGACCCTCGGCAAGCCGCTCCTTGCCCTGCTCGATGACCTGATTGACGGCCCGGTGGCCCGCGCGGCGATCGATCGCAATGGGCCGCAGTAATTTGAGGCCCCAACCCATCAACGGAATCCACAAGAGCTCGCGCTTCAGCACCCATACTTGCGGGGGAAAGATGACGAACAGCGCAACGGTCTCCCACGCCGACGTGTGCTTGCTCATGACGATATGGTTCCCGGCCGGAATTCGTTCGCGCCCCTCGACCGTGAAATTGAGGCCGCAGAGGCGATCCAGCATCCAAAGGCTCAACCGTGCCCACCCGCGGGCCATGGCGAAATGCGTCCGATAGGGGAGGAAGAAGCAAAGCGCCATGGCGCCGCCCCACAGGCAGGCGGACACCATCAAATACCCGGTGAACAGGAACGAGGCGAGAAGCTGCATGGAGTCTTAGCCGGGCAGGCGGGACAAATCGACGATGCTTCCGAGCAAGCGCTGAACTTCGCGAAGCAGCGCCAATCGATTGGCTCGGCGCTCCAGATTCTCGTCCATCACCATGATGCGCTCGAAGAATTCATCGACCGGCGCACGCAGATCGATCAGCGCCTGCAAGCTCTCGGCGTAGCGATGCCCCGCTTGCGCGATCCTTTCCGAGAGGCTCCCGACGACCCGGTACAGCACCGCTTCGGCGCCTTGCGCGTCGCTGAACAGCGCGGCATCTACTAGCAGGCTGCAGCCTGCCAGGGCGCGCTCGTCCGGCGAGGCCTTCCTCAAGATGTTGCCGATGCGCTTGTTGATCGCCGTCAGCACGGCGGACTCCGGCAGGAGCAGGAATTGCTTGAGTGCGTGAAGGCGTAATTCGGCATCGACGGGAGACGGCGGTCGATTCGCCAACACGGCATCGACCATCTCGGCGCTGACGCCGGGCACGCGCTCGGCCAACACGCCGCGCAGCCGATCCTCCATGAAATCGCGGACCTCCCGTGACGTTGCGGTGCGCTGCACCGGTTGCGCCGCCGCCGAGGCTTCGATCAGCGCATCGAGATCGAGATCGAGATGGCACTCGAGCAGGATTCTCAGCACCCCGAGCGCGGCTCTGCGCAGCCCGAAAGGATCCTTGGCGCCGGTCGGCCGCTGTTCGATCGCGAATATGCCGGCCAGCGTGTCGAGCTTGTCGGCGAGGGCGAGCGCCTGACCGATCTTGGTGGAAGGCAGAGAATCGCCGGCAAACCTCGGCCGGTAGTGCTCCTCTATCGCCCGCGACAGGTCTTCCGGATACCCTTCGGCCTGCGCGTAGTAGCGCCCCATGATGCCCTGCAGCTCGGGGAATTCTCCGACCATGGCCGTCAACAGATCGGCCTTCGCGAGCTCGGCCGCGGTTCCGATCTCCGCGCCCGCGCCGATCTTCTCTCCGATGGTCATCGCCAGGGATTTCACGCGTGCGGTCTTGTCCGCATAACTGCCGAGCTTTGCTTGGAACGTCACTCCCTGGAGTTCCGCGGCACGCTGCTCGAGCGGCACCTTGCGGTCTTGATCCCAGAAAAAGGCCGCATCCCGCAAACGCGGGCGCACCACGCGCTCATTGCCCTCCCGCACCTTGTCGGGATCGCGGCTTTGGATGTTGCACACCGTCACGAAGCCGCCGGTGAGCGTGCCATCCGCTTCCTCGATGGCGAAATAGCGCTGGTGGTCCTGGATGGTCGCGATGACCACCTCCCGAGGCAGCGCCAGAAAGCGCTCCTCGAACCGGCCCGTAATGGGGACCGGCCACTCCACCAAGGCGGTGACTTCATCGAGCAGATCGTTTTCGATCAACGCGCAGCCTCCGGCCGCCTGAGCCGCCGCAGCGACCCCCGCGCGAACCCGCTCACGCCGCAGCGCGAAATCCGCCACCACCTTCGCGCCTTTCAGTCGGGATTCGTAAGACTTCGCCGATTTGAGCGATATGGGGTGAGGCGCGTGGAATCGGTGCCCGATGGTCATCCGGCCGGTCGTGAGGCCGAGGACCTCGATCTCGACCACCTCCTCGCCGTATAGAAGAACGGCGCCGTGCACGGGGCGCACGAACTCCACGGTGTGCGCTCCCCAGCGCATCCGCCGGGCAATGGGCAACGCGGCGATGGCGGCATGGATGATTCCCGCGAGGAGCGTGCGTATCGCGGCGCCGTGCTCGGTGCCGCGAAAAACCAGCCATGCGCCCTTGTCGGTCACCAGCCGCTCGAGTTCGCTTAACGACACGCCGCAATTGCGTGCGAAGGCATTGGCCGCCTGGGTGGGTGCGCCCCCGGCATCGAAGGCATTGGCGATGGGCGGCCCGCGCTTCTCGACCTGCCGGTCCGGCGCGGAATCGGCGCAGGAGGAGACGAGCACGGCGAGACGGCGCGGCGTGGCGAACCCGCGCGCCTTGCCGTGGGCGATGCCGGCCGCATCCAGGCCCTTGACGACGCTCTCGGTGAGGGAGGCGGACAGCGGCTGTAGCGTTCGCGGCGGGAGCTCCTCGGTGCGCAATTCGAACAGCAGGTCGCGCTTTTCCATCACGCTGCTCGCGGGCCCGATTGTTTGATGAGGGGAAGCCGAGCGCCTCCCGGCTGCCCAAGTAGGCTTCGGCGACGCCGCGCGCCAAGGTCCGCACTCTCAAGATGTAACGCTGGCGCTCCGTGACCGACACGGCGCGTCTCGCATCCAGGAGGTTGAACGAGTGCGAGGCCTTCACCATCTGCTCGTAAGCGGGAAGCACCAGCTTGTCGGCCAGCAGGC